>CAWHWH010000044.1:40000-338493 GCA_963832865.1 uncultured Pseudomonadota bacterium | reverse complement strand
CCGAAACTGTCAACGTACCCAAAATCACCAACCACGCTCACCCAAACTGCAACCCCTTCATCCCCCCGCTGCCACGCCAATCCCGCACAAGATCAAAGAACACCACCGGCCCCGCCCCATACAGCTCACTGAACAGCCCAAGACCACCCCGCCGCCCCTCCCCGTTATAGTAACCCGGCGTGCATTCCATGTAGAACCGAGTCCCGGCGTTCGGCGTATCCCGGACCGTCTGCACCCACTCCGCCTCCGCTTCCGCCGTCGGTTCGATCACCTGCGCCTGACGCTGCTCCGCCTGCTGGATGACCTCCGCGATATGGCGCACCTGCTCGTCCAGCATATGAGGAAAATTCGGCGTCAGCGCGTTCTGCAAAATCCCCAGATGAAAGCAGTTCGGAAACCCATGACTGTAAAACCCATGTAGCGTCCTCGTCCCATGCTTCCAATACTCCGTCAGCGTCTGACCCGCGCGGCCATAAATCTCATATCCCGCACGCCGCGTATAAGCCGTCCCGACCTCGAACCCGGTCGCGAAGACAATGCAGTCCACTTCATACTCGACGCCGTCGAAAACCAACCCCGCCTCGGTTACCCGATCCACCCCGCGGCCCCTGGTGTCAACCAACCTGACATTCGGCCGGTTGAAAGTCGGCAAGTATTCATCATTAAAAGTAGGCCGCTTGCAGAACTGGCGATACCAAGGCTTTAGCGCCTCCGCCGTTGCCTTGTCCTCGACCACCGCGTCCACCCGCGCCCGGATCTGATTCATCTTCTTGAAATCAGCCAGTTCCAGCCGTTTCCCGACCTCCTCGGCCGAGCTCCCATCGGACGGATCACGCACCCGCCTGGCGCCCAGATTACGGATGATATCGGTCCAGCCATCGCTCACCAGATC
The DNA here is from genome assembly GCA_963832865.1 of uncultured Pseudomonadota bacterium. Classification (GTDB taxonomy): domain Bacteria; phylum Pseudomonadota; class Alphaproteobacteria; order Acetobacterales; family Acetobacteraceae; genus Rhodopila. Next base: position 337,601 of record CAWHWH010000044.1, on the reverse strand, counting down.
CTCGTCCTGAAATCCCCCCGCGACGAGAATGTTGAAATTGTCCATGCGCCGCTTCTGCCACCCGGGCGTCAGCGTCTCCACCCAGGCGGGATCGGTCGGCGAATTGCCGCGCACGTCGACCGACGACGGCGTCCTCTGAAAGACATAAAGCTGCTTTGCATGCCGGCCGAGATGCGGCACGCACTGGATCGCTGTCGCGCCAGTGCCGATGACCGCGACGCGCTTGTCAGCCAGCTTGTGCAGATTGCCGTTCGTATCGCCTCCAGTATAGTCATAATCCCAGCGGCTGGTGTGGAAGCTATGGCCCCTATAACTGTCGATGCCGGGAATACCGGGCAGCTTCGGCCGGTTGAGCGGCCCGTTCGACATAACCACATACCGCGCCTTCATCCGATCGTCGCGATTGGTCGTGATCAGCCACTTGTTTTCATCTTCCAGCCAGCGCAGATCACGAATTTCGGTCTGAAAACACGCCAGCCCATAAAGATCGAAAGTCTCCGCAATGCGCCACGCGTGCGCTCGGATTTCCGGCGCGAACGAATACTTCTCCCGGGGAATATAGCCCGTCTCCTCGAGCAGTGGCAGATAGATGTAGCTCTCGATATCGCATTGCGCGCCGGGATAGCGATTCCAGTACCAAGTGCCGCCAAAGTCCCCGCCCTTCTCGATGATGCGGATGCGCTTGACCCCCGCGCCCCGCAGCCGAGCGCCCGCCATCAGCCCGCCGAACCCGCCGCCGATGATCAGGGCATCGACTTCGTCACTCAGCGGTTCGCGGCTGAAGCCGGGCTCGACATAGGGATCATCGACATAGCGCCCGAAATCGCCCTTGACCTCGAGATACTGATCGTTCCCATCCGGCCGGACGCGCGTGTCGCGCTCATGGCGATATTTGGCGCGCAGCGCATCAGGATCGAAATCGAGTTCCGGCGACGGGGTCATGATTGCCTCCGAAGGTCTTCCAGGAGGAGGCTAACCCGCGGTCGGCGCGATTGCCAGCGCTCAGCCGACCCAGAAAGGACCCGTCAAACGCACCAGCCGTCCAGCGATCGCGGCGGCACCCTTGTCAACACCTCGGTTTTCCCGAGCAGCGGCACGCCGCGATAGATCCGCGCGTGCAACGTACCGTCCGGCTCAAGCGTCGCCGACAGTCGATACGTGTTGCCATCGGTCGTGTCGTAGATCGAGCCGCCCGACCAGGTTTGCGGGCCGTCCGGAGACAAGCCCCAAACAATCGTTCGGCCACAATCGGCCTCCCGCCGCTGAGGGCTCTTCGTCCACACGACCTTTCCGCAGACCGCTTCCTGGCAATTGAACACATCCAGCACCAGGTCGTGAATTTTCCACGTCCCCTCAACAGGCACTGTGCGAGTTGGCGCGGACCAAGCCGTCAGCGCGGTCGCCATGGCGACGATAAAGATAGATCCGCTAGCCCGCACCATTCGTCGCCCCCAAGAAAACCGAGTGATCGCCACCCAAGCTCCAGCACATTGTCGAGGCCGGTGGCAACACGGCCGAGTACAAATCGCCTTGAGCCGATCAACGCCCGCCAGCGCAACCCCCACTCCCGGACCAAACCTTATCCCGACAGAGAAGCCGACTTGGTTGATAGGCTCTCGGCCAAAGCAGGCGCTCCCCCCTTCCGAATGAGTCCGCGGAAATCCGACCGTTGCACCGCGACCCGGCTGATCGCCCCGTCCGCGAGTACATCGACGATACGCCAACCCTGTGGACCCTGGTGCATGACATAATCCAGGGTATGCCCCTCCCCAGAGGTTGGAATGATCCGGGTCCGGACGACTTCATCATCACCCACGGACCGCGTTTCCGGATTTACCTGGAAGCGCTGGCCGTTGAACTCGTCGAAGCTGTTGACATAGGACGCTACAGTATAACGGCGAAACGCCTGCTCCAGTGCCGCCTGCTGATCAGGCGGCATCGACTGCCACGTTAAACCCACCGATTCTCTCAGAATCGTCGTCAGGTCGAAGGTTTTATCAATCACCGGCGCCAGCATATTGAAGCGATCGGAGAACGACACGGCGTGCCCCGCCTTCATCACCCGAAGCAAACCGTCAATCAGTTGATTGACCGGCGCCAGGACCGGGTTGTCCGCCATTGCTCGCGGTACATCGACGAGCATAGCCGCCGTCGCCGCCATGATGCCCCGCCGACCGAAAAGAAGTGTGTTCATGAAAGATCCTTAACATCTGTCTGCCGGATCATCCTAATTGACATCGTCGCGGTCCAGATGCGTCGTCGAAATCACCCCAACGGCAAACGGGCATCGATGTTGTCCCTTTGCTGGAGCGCGATTGGCCGTATGGTATCGCGACGGCTACAAACCCCGATATTACCTGAATCACAGACCCAGCAAAAGCCCCGCGCGGCAACGCGATCAGTCCGGCGCTTGAACGCTAAAGGTACCCCGATCCATGGATGACTCACGACCACGCGATCTGATCGGCTATGGCCGGCGCCGCCCGCAGGCGGACTGGCCTCACAAAGCCCGCATCGCGCTAAGCTTCGTGCTGAACTACGAGGAAGGCGGCGAGCACAACGTCATGGACGGCGATCCCCACGCCGAGATCTACGTGACGCCGGAGATGACCGGCATGCTGCCGGTCAAACGACGCAACTTCTCAAGTGAGGAGATGTTCGAATATGGCAGCCGCTCCGGTTTCTGGCGCTTGCTGAAAATATTCGCCGATCGCGGCGTTCCGTTCACCTCCTGGGCGGTCGGGCTGGCTCTGCAACGCAACCCCGAAGCCGCCATCGCCATGGCCGAAGCCGGACACGAGGTCGCCAGCCATTCCTGGCGCTGGATCGACTACGCCGACATGCCCGAAGACCAGGAACGCGAGGACATCCGAAAAACTGTACAGACAATCCGTGAGACCACAGGAAGTCCGCCGCTCGGATGGTATACCGGCCGCTTCAGTCCCAACACGCGCCGGCTGGTCATGGAAGAGACCGAGACGCTGTATGACTCCGACAGCTACAACGACGACTTGCCCTACTGGACGCACGTCGCCGGCAAGCCGCGGCTAATCGTGCCCTATGCGCTGGACACCAACGACTTCAAGTTTGCGCTATGTCCAGGTTGGACCTCGGGAGATGACTTTTTCACCTATCTGAAGGCCGCATTCGATTATCTCTACCGCGAAGGCGAGACAGAGCCGAAGATGATGTCGGTAGGGCTGCATTGCCGATTGACCGGGCGCCCCGCCCGCGCCGAGGCACTGGCTCGGTTCATCGATTACGTGCAGAACCATGAACGCGTGTGGATCTGCCGGCGCATCGAAATCGCGCGTCACTGGATTGCCCGGCATCCAGCGCCCCCGGCGCAATGACTTCCCCTTGAGACGCGGCACAAACAGAAAGGCGGCTCTCCCATGACAATGCGGCCGGATCCCACCTTTTACCCATCGCCCAAGCTGGCAATGGAAGCGCCGGCGGAGAACTTCGCCTACACCGCGCTGCTCAGCCCGGACTTCTCGAAGCCCGACGCGCTCGCGGTGATCGACGTGAAGCCCGGTTCACCCACCTACAGCAAGATCGTCCACACCGTAACGATGCCCTACAAGGGCGACGAGTTCCACCACTTCGGCTGGAATGCCTGCTCGTCCTCCTTGTCGCCACTCACCGGTCACGCGTTCCAGGAACGCCGTTACCTGATCATCCCCGGCATCCGCTCATCGCGCATCTACGTTATCGACACCAAACCGGACCCCACCCAGGCCAAAATCCACAAGATCATCGAGCCAGACGAAATCTTCAGGAAAACCGGCTACTCCCGCCCCCACACCGTCCACTGCGGCCCCGAGGGAATCTACATCAGCACGCTCGGCGGCGGCGGCAAGGACGGCACCGACGGCCCCCCCGGCGTCTTCATAATGGACTGCGAGACCTTCAACATCCTCGGCCGCTGGGAAATCGACCGTGGTCCCCAGACCTTGCACTATGATTTCTGGTGGAACCTGCCACGTGACTATATGGTCACCAGTGAATGGGGCCTGCCGCCGCAGTTCGAGAACGGAATCGTCCCAGAAGACTTGCTCTCAAACAAATATGGCCACCACATCCACTTCTGGGATCTGCGGGCCCGGCGCAACGTGCAGACCATCGATCTCGGTGCCAATCACCAGATGGCGCTGGAAGTCCGGCCAGCACATGATCCCGCCCGCGAATACGGCTTCCTTGGCGTCGTGGTCGACACGACGAACCTGGAAGGCTCGATCTGGACCTGGTGGCGCGAGGGCGGCAAATTCCACATCGAGAAGACCGCCACGATCCCCCCGGAGCCGACGCCGAAGGACCAGTTGCCGCCGCTCCTGCAGGGCTTCGGCGCAGTCCCGCCGCTGGTGACCGACATCGACCTCTCGATGGATGACAAGTTCCTCTACGTCGCCTGCTGGGGAACCGGCGAGATGCGCCAATACGACGTAACCGACCCAAGAAAACCCAAACTCTCCGGCTCAGTCCACGCCGGCGGCATCACCCGCCGCACCCCCCACCCCAACGGCAAGCTGCTCGCCGGCGGCCCGCAGATGGTCGAGATCAGCCGCGACGGCAAACGCGTCTACTGGACCAACTCGCTCTATTCCACCTGGGACAATCAATTCTACCCCAACGGCGTGCCAGGCGCCGAGGTCATGGCGATCGCCTCCCCCAACGGCGGCCTAACACTGGCGAAAGACTTCTGGGTAGACTTCCCCGACGGCTACCGCGCGCACCAAATCCGCCTCGAGGGCGGCGACTGTTCGACGGATTCGTTCTGCTATCCATCGGCGTGAACGAAACCGGCGCAGATTGGGCACCTGCCGGCCTATGGCTGGCGATCATCGCGAGCGGCATCTACCACGGCGTCAACCCCGGCATGGGATGGCCGCTCGCCGTCTCCGCCGGCCTGATGGATAAAAACCCCCGAGCCCTGATCACGACGTTCGGGCCGCTCTCTGTCGGCCACCTGCTCGCGATGCTGCTGGTAATCCTGCCCTTCTCGCTTTTAATCACCCTGGTCTACTGGCAACGCCAGATCCAGGTCGGCGCCAGCCTCCTGGTAATAGCGTTCGGTGTCTTCCGCCTCCTCCACCAGCGCCATCCCCGAGCCCTGGCGCGCATCCGGCCCACCCAGCTCGGGCTCTGGTCGTTCGCCGTCGCCATCGCTCACGGCGCCGGACTGATGCTTGTGCCGATCTACCTCGGGCTCTGCCGAACCGCCGATCTCGGCCAAGCCCACGCCGCAGCCGGAGTCCTCGTCAGCGCCGACCTCGCCATGGCGGTCCTGGTCTCCGCCGTCCACTCCGCGGCAATGATCGCCGCCGGCGGCCTCACCGCGTGGCTGGTCTACCGCTATCTCGGCCTGAAATTCATCGCCCGCAGCTGGTTCAATCTGGATGCCACCTGGGCCGTCAGCCTCGTCCTGGTCGGCGCAGTCTCCCTGGCCTTCTGCCTCGATATCCCTCACCCGACCGCATCGTAACCAAAACCCTCGCCGTCCAGGTCGCAATTGCAACCGAGCGCGGCACCCGAGACACCAACGAAGACTACGCCGGATGCACGCTCGGCCCCGCCAGCCCGTCAAACCCCACGTATTTCGCCGCGGCGATCGCAAATTGCGTCGGGGGCGCCAAGCGCGGTCGGCTCACAGTTCAGTTCTGCGCCGCCGCTGCCGTTCCTAGTGTCCTACAAGATCTAGCCGACACAGCAGCGGCCGCCAAACAATCTCGAGGCGCCAGGAGTGTCGACGAAAGGCCGGCTGCGGCACTGTGCATATTTCCTTAAAGACCGGCGGACGCCCGGAAGCTTCATGATGCGGGATGCAGGTGAGGGCCTCAGGGCTGCGCTGGCGCACCGGCCAGCCGGCTTCGGCCCCTGACCCCCTCGCCTGCGTCACGCTTGCGGCAATGACGCCGTTTCACAAAGCTGTACCCGAAGGCCAACGGGTGTCACCTCTACTTTGCCTGCCGGGTGATATTTCTATCTTCCGCCGACAAAGCAGCTTGTCGTGTAACACAATGTAATCTATTGCCTCTCTCCGGAGCGCAAGAAACCTTCTGTCTAGTAATGGAGGAGTCCGCGGAATGACCGCAAAAATTGCCGCACCAACGGCTGTCGTTGATGGCAAAACTATCGGGCAATGGTCGCAGGATTGGCTGAAGTGGGTTGTCAACGCTCCTGCAGACAAGCCAGTCGCTGACCCATTTGGTCTGTTGCCGAACAACGCCGGGTTGTGGGTCAATGGCGGGTATCAGACCAGCGACAAGATATTCTTCCTTGCAGGCGGCAATTGGGGAATTCCCAACCCGACCTCAGCTGCGGCGGTGAGCGCCGAGCCTGCGATAAAGGTTACGGCGGGAAAGGACATCTTGGTTCCGCTCATCAACACGATAGACGTCGAAAATAGTGGTGATCCAGCGATATCCACAATCTCGAACTGGAGAAGCGAGACTGGCAGGTCTTACGCGGACGAAGCGCGCTACATAACGACTTATGGCAATATCGCCGTAACCGAGGCGCATCTATCACTTGCGAAGGCGAGTGACCCAACGCACTCAATCCTGAGCCTCAAATGGCCAATCAGCGACGCCTATGCAGAAGATTCGGGTGTTTTCGCAATTGATGGCCTAAGCGCTTCAAGCTATGTTGGGCAGCTGGGGATCCCCGACCTGCCGTATTCTGATGTAGCTGGACGATGGGCAATGCTCACGGACGTTCCAAAGGGCGATTATCTGATCAATTTCGGCGGATCAGTCGGTGCCATTCGAGACTTGTTCAACAAGGACCATCCTGTCGTGCTACCTAGCAAATCGTTTGACGTTACGGAGGTCCTCCACGTCGCTTAGGTCCCTGATGCGTGTGATGGAATGGCGGCGTTGCGGGGGCGCCGTCTTCGTTTGGCTTATCCGTGCTTCTACGCAAGAGAAGGCGTCTACCGTGCCGCGTTAAATAAGAAGTTGACCAAGAAGAAAGGCTTTCACAGCTTCCAGGGAGAACCTCGCCATGTATACCGGCGCTCACCGCGGCTTCTGCTCCCTCCTAGTCCTGTTTGTTACGGCTTGCCTCGGCATCGCATACGATGGTCTTGTCCAAAAGCAGGTGTTAACCTTCCCCTAAGACAGTTGGGGGTGAGACATTGAAGGATGTGCGCTTCGGTTACGAAGTCTATGGCAAGCTTAACGGCTGACCGTTCTCGGAGGGGTAGTTTGATCGTTATCCTTTCTGTCTGGAGGACATAGGTCGCGGGTCGCCGTGGCGTGACCAGAGAGACAAACTGATCATTAGGCGGCCGCCCCAGCGTAGCACTACTGCCGTCACTTCGTCCCCGGGTCGGGTGGAAGGATCACATCCATGCTAAAGACGCGTCTGACTGACTTGCTGGGAATTCGTTATCCGATCATCTCGGCGCCAATGGTGCGCATGAGTGGCGGTCGGCTTGCGAGTGCGATCTCTGCAGCTGGTGGTTTGGGAACCATCGGTGGGGCGGCGCCGGTTCCGGCCCTCGCGGACCCGCTCTATATCCGCGAGCAGATTGGGCTCATCCGATCCACGACGGACCAACCATTTGGTGTTGGATTTATCACGCAAGCGCTCGACGCGGTGCCGCTGAACTTCGAGATAGTCCTGGAGGAAAAAGTCCCTGTGGTGCTATTTTCGTTCGCGGACCCAACGCCGTGGCTGCTGCGCGCAAGGGAAGCGGGGGCGAAAGTCGTCTGCCAGGTGCAATCGATGGAGGCGGCACGCATCGCGGTCGCGGCGGGTGCCGACGTTCTGGCCGCGCAAGGAAATGAGTTCGGGTGGGCATACCGGCAGGCAGCCCTTGTTGCCCTTCCTGGTTCGTCTGGTTGAGGAATTCCCCGACGTCCCGGTCGTCGCCGCGGGCGGGATCGCAAATGGCCGTTCGCTCGCCGCGGTACTTGCCGCGGGGGGCGAGGGCGCCTGGGTTGGAACGGCCTTCGTTGCCACCGATGAAAACACGGAAGTACCGGAAATCCATAAATCGCACATCGTGCGGTTCGGGGGTGACGACACGGTCCTGACCGAGGTTTTCGATATCGTGCAAACCAGAGCGCGCAATACTCGCGCTTGGCCACCGGGCATCGTCGCGCGTGTCCACAATAACGCCTTCATCCAGTCATGGCATGGGCATGAAGATAAGCTGCGCGCCCGCCTCGACGAGGTGGTGCCGGTCTATGCCGAGGCCCTGAAAAGCGGCGACCGCGATATTTATCCGTTGCTGTTCGGCTACTCGGCCGATTCCATTCATGCGGTCCGACCGGCGGCGGACGTCTTGCACGACCTGTGCGAGACTGCGGAGCAATGCCTGCGCGGCCGCACGAAAGATGTTTTGCACTAGCCCAATTTCATGCCCATCGCGGGGTCGATATTGAATTCCCGCCTCTTGGAGCTCGAAGCGGAGATCGACTCGCTGCCAATAGTCCCAGTCCCGCGCAACGGAGCCACAATCGATGGCCTGACGCTCGGCACCATTCTATCGGACGGCCGCTACAGCCGGGTCTTCGGCGCCGTGCGCGTTGCGGACGGCCTCGACGTCGTCGTCAAGTTCCCCAAGCCGGTGGCCGGCTCCGAACCGGCGCTCCGCCTCGCCTTCCTCCGGGAGTTCTGGATCGCCGCCCGCATCGGCAGTCCATGGGTCGGCGAGGTGATCGAGACACCGCTCGCAATGCGAAGCTGTCTCTATACCGTAATGCCATTCTACCGCGGCGAAACGCTGGAGCAACGATTGCGCCGCGCACGCGTGGGACGAGCGGAGGGGCTCGACATCGCCATGAAGCTGGCCAAGGGTGTCGCCGCGCTGCACCGCGCCGGCGTGGTGCAGCGTGACATCAAGCCGGACAATGTCGTGCTGCAACCGGATGGCGGGCTGAAGCTGATCGACTTGGGCGTTGCGCGATTGCCGAATATCGACGACTTCCCGGTCAGCGCCGCGCCGGGGACGCCAAGCTACACGGCGCCGGAACTTCACGCCGGCGCGCTCGGCGACGCTCAATCCGATTTGTTCGCGCTCGGGGTTACGTTATTCCGGATGTTCACCGGCCAGTATCCCTACGGCGAGATCGAGCCGTTCAGCAAACCGCGTTTCACCCGGACCCCCGCTTCCATTTCAGACCTCCGGCCTGACCTTCCGTCGTGGCTCGATCATGTCCTCACGCGAATGATCGCGGCAAAGCCCGATGATCGGTTTGCCGACGCGATCGAATTCACCTTTGCCCTTGAGCACGGCGCATTGCACGCGACACCCCGCCAGCCCCGGCGGCGATCGATGATCGAGCGCGATCCATTGCGGTTCTGGCAGACGGTGGCTGCAATTCTTGCTCTTCTGCTGCTCGCCTCGGTTGCCCTCCACACGCGTTAGCCGTGTCGCCCGTGGGAATTACCAGAATCGATGATCATGCGGTTTTGCTGACGGACGCGCGAGCCAAACTTCTACGAGAAGGGGTCACCAGACGATTTGTTCAAAGTCGTACGCCAAGCCGACCGGCGACCGCATGGATCGAGACAGGCCGGAGACCGGACATTCACGGAGGATACCCGTCGGTTTTCCAGGCCTGAAAATCGACCAGGAACTGTGCTTGTGTAAGATTGTCCCAGGTACCCGCGTAGCTCGCCGGCGGCGTCAGCGGCGTCGGCATACTTCCGCCACTGATTTGATTGTAAATAGCGGGCCATGCTGCCTCCACCACCTTCGGGTCCCAGAGATCGAAATTCGCATTAAAGTTCAACATATGGGCACGGAAGTAGGCGGTAAAATATGGTTTGATCGTGCCGGCAAAACTTGTGCTCACAGCCTTTCTCCTTTCGCTTCTTTGATGTTGCGGGTGAGACCCTGCGGTGTACGTTGGGGCTACTTCAAGGATCTGTTGCGTTGTATCACGGCGGCGCCGCTGGAGGTAATCGGGGCAGGGTATTCCGGAGCGGAGACCGTTCCGCGTGCCACGATGACGCTGAAATCGCCGCCTTGCACCTGGCCCTGGAGGCCATGGCATCCCATACACCCGCCCATATTGTAACCCGAGCCCTGGTAAAACATATCTGAGTGGATGATGCCTGTGCCGCCGTACTGGGTGTCATAGTCACTATTCGAGCCGGTGGCGCCCGCCTGGACCAAGCCTCCACTAAAAAGTTGCAGGGGGCGGTTGGTTTCGACGCCGATGTTGGAGAGATAGTAAGTGCTCGGATTATTGGCGTTGAGGAAGTTGGTCTCTCCCGGTTGGGTGCCGTAAAGGCCGGCGTGATCTTTGTTGATCGGTTGGTACTGTACATTGATGAGTTTGTAATATTGCCAGACGGAATTCGTCACCCCATTCGCAGCACTATAACTTTGTATCAGGGCGTGGGCTGATTTGTTCGTGTCGATGACGCTGGCCGGAATGCTGTTAGCGCGATTGTTGATACAAACGTAGCCCCCGATAGGCAGTGCAGGTTTATCTTTTGCGTTGAGATAAAATAACTGGTTCGGCGGCGTCGTGCTTGTGTCCGATGTGCAATATTTAGCGTTCGGCGGCACCAGGACGACCTGCGGAGGGACGTTCGTGGGGCTTACGGTCGCCGTGTCATTGAGCATTACTGAAGGCGTGGTCGGGGGGGGCTGCGCAGTCGACAGCAGAGAGCCGTCAACGTCTTCCACAGGTAGACCACTGGCGTTGAGGATGTTGTCGGCCTGCTCGAAGGTAGCGTAAATGAAGTACGGAGCCATCGGTGTTTTTTGGATGATATGTAGCGAAACGAGCCCGAAAGTTGCCTGCTGATAGCAGGTGCCAACTTGCGCGTTGAGTTCGTAATACCGCACCGTCGCGGTATGAAATCGCCCCTTCGTAATTTCGCTCGCATTGAGCACACGCCACCCCGCCTTTACCTCGATCGAGCCGCTGGGCAGCACCACATACTTGTCCGGATCCGTTGGGTCTTGTTTATGGTCTGTCACGTACGTGGCGGTAGCGCCGACCGGCGCGCTATGGCCGGGCCCCCCACCCCACCATCCATGCTTGGCGATATAGTTGTATTCCACGCGATTGGCTTTGGCCAGAAAACGGATCAACTGTGGTGCACTGTTGCTAGCAGACGGTTTGGCGGAGACCACGCCGGCGTACATTGAATCGAGCGTAATTTGATCGGTCTCGTCCAGATTCACCCATGCCGCCGGCGAAGGCGGCGTCGACGAAGACTGCGTATTCGGACAAGCCATGGGCGGTTGAAACGTTTGTATATTAACGCCGTAGTCGTATTGCGGAAGCGCGTCGTACCCAAATGAAGGATCGCTCGAGGCGTAACCTGGAGGAGGATTACCGTCGCCAGGAAATATCTCGACCTTGCCGCGGAATGTCTCCCAGACCAAAGGTCCGTCGCAACTCGAGGACTGAGCCCCGAAGGCGCAAGTCGGTGAGGGCGTATCGCGCTGCCCCAGTTGCGCGCTCTGTGGTCCAGCAGGCCAGTTCAGAGCAAAGAACTCTTCCCAAGCAAATTCTGCCGCCTGCTGTAGGGTCGCTTGGGAGGGTCCACCTCCGGCTCCATTCAACTCGGTGGGTGGAGAACGGCTGATTACCAACGGCGGGGCCTGCTGCGCCACCGCGACTTCGCCGCTGCCCAAAAACCCAAACGCCAGTAGAGTAGTAACCAGAAAAACGAGAAACAGACCCTGGATGAAGCAATACGGCCACCGTTGCACGCGAACCCTCCCCGGCTCTTTTACCGCATTCATTAGTTACACTCGCTGCCTATGTTAAGCCACTTGAATTTCCACGACCCGAAGCGTGCTCGTGAACTAGATCGTTATCGAGATAGCGCATGGTGGACGATGCTGGGGACGTCCGTCAAGGGGCTTGCTTTTAGCGGGTCGTTGCCAGTCTCGCCCTTATTAATCGGTCTTTAGGTAGGGTCAAATTCGTAGCGCAAGCTGTGTTGCGTAAAACCCACCATTACAGTCATCATTGTGGCAAGTGCAGCAATGGTCGCCGCTATAAAATATGCCCTGTCGGCCCAACCCAACCGGCCTTCGAGCGTCACACTTTTCCCCTGTTTAGCTTTGGGCTGCACGTCACTGACCGGACGCCGCTATGCCCGGAGCCTCGAAATCGTCGCCAATCCCACATCGTAGCTCTGCGCCAATTCCTTGAGTGTCGCACCTTCGGCGCGGCGTCGGCGCGCTTCTTCCTTCTGCGCGTCGGTGAGTTTCGAGGGCCGGCCCATGTGCTGCCCGCGAGCTATCGCCCGGCTCCTGCCTTCCGCCGTGCGAGTGCGGATGAGGTCACGCTCCACGTCGGCCAGCCCGCCGAGGACGGCAATCATGAGCCGTCCGGTGCTGGTGGAGGTGTCCGCCCACGGTTCCGCCAGTGACCGGAATTGTCCGCCCGCATCTACGATCTCCTTGACGATGGCAAACAGGTCAATGGTTGAGCGAGCCAAGCGGTCGATCCGCGTCACCGTCACCACGTCGCCGGGGGACAGTGCCTTCAGGAGCTTCAGCAACTCCCGCCGGTCTGGGCGCGCAGCGCTTGCCTTCTCGCGGTAAATCCTGGCGCATCCCTCGGCGCGCAACTGCGCAAGCTGAGCGTCGAGCGTTTGCCCGTAGGTGCTGACGCGCGCATAGCCGAGGTGGCGGGTTTCGGGGGGTGGTTTGGCCTTGGTTTTCAGGTTCGTTCCGATCATATGTTACGGAAATCGTAGTCCATTGATCGGAAAGGGTCAAGGAAACTTTCCGAAACTCTTGATTAATGACGTGTCGCCGCCAACGTCCCACAAACTGACACCAGTGGCTAACTGTCCCCACTGCCGCGAATACGAACCACGAATACGAACCACGTCAGAATTCACGTTATGTTCTTGACATCTCGCTCAGCCGACGCTAGAACAAATGCGCAACTGCACACCGGACCGAACCCATGGCTCGACCCAACTCGTTTCTTGAAACGATCATCGCTTTCCTGCTGCCGTACTTCATCGACGCCTCCAGGGACAAGCACGAAGCCCGGTCCGAGATCATCGACACTCTGGACTCCTACGAAACCCGCACCAGAGCGGAAATGCTGCAGGCAGCACACATCATCGCCTTCGGCATGACCACCCTCGACGTCCTCGCCGAGGCCAAAACCGCCGAAATGTCACAATCCATGCGCCTCCGCTACCGCGGGTGCGCCAACAGCCTCAATCGCTCAACCCTGCAGACCGAAAAGGCGCTGGACGAGCGTCTTGCCCGCGAACTCCCACCCGACCCCGCCGCGATGCCGGAGCCCATAGACGACATGCGACAGGCCGAGATCATGGCCGCCATCCAGCAGCACAAAGCGAAGGTCAACGCCCAGCGCCCCCACACTCACTCCGCCGCCGCCCCACATCTCGCGCCGGACCAGACGTGGGACGCCCACCTTTGCGCCAGCGCGATGCTGGAACTCGCTGCAGCAGCCCGCCGCTCCGGTCCAACCCTCTCCATAGCGCAACCATTATCGCGCCGGGCGAAACGCCCCAGGCGCGTCAATCACCCGATCAAACAACCAGATAGACCACTGTCAGCCCGCACAGTCAGCCCGAAAACCCCCCGCTGACCGGACCCCCGGTCAGGAAACCTTGTCCTTCACCGGCTTGGTGTCATTGGCGGCAACCGGCTTGATCACGCTCGTGATGGTGTCCCGCAGCACGGTAACCCTCAGGTTGGGGGCGATCTCGACCTCCACCTCGGCGGACGCGACCTGCTTGCCGTCCTTGTCCTGCACCATCGGCACCCGTTGCACCGTGCCCAGGATGCCACCGCCGGTCACAACGCGGTCGCCGCGCTTCAAGGTCTGCAGCATCGCTTTCATTTCCTTCTGTTTCTGCTGCTGCGGACGGATCAGCAGGAAATAAAACACGGCGAAGATCAGCACCAACGGAGCGAACTGGGTCGCGCTGCCCAGCATCCCGGAAACGTCCTGCGCATAGGCCGGGGTAATCAGCGTAAACGGGTTCATGACGGCGCGAGGTCCTTGCGATACGGCGGGCCGGACCATAGTTTCCGCCCCTCTTTCGTCAAGCTGCCGCCTTTTCCGGCACCTTCGCCCAATCCGCTCCGGGGACCCTCGCTCGTATGGAACAGACCACGTTCGACCTTTTGACGCGTATCGCCGGAGCCCTGGAGCGTTTGGCCCCGCCCCCGCCGGCCGCTTTGGATCTTTCGCTGGCGGATGCGTTCGTCTGGCACCCCGTGCCGGCCTCCCTGGCTCCCGTCCCGGTTGTATCGCGTGTCGAGATCGGCTTGCTGAAGGGGGTCGATCGCCAAAAATCCATCCTGGTCGAGAACACCCTGCGCTTCGCCAGAGGATTGCCCGCGAACAACGCCATGCTCTGGGGCGCCCGAGGGATGGGCAAGTCATCGCTGGTGAAAGCAACCCACGCCGTGGCGAACGAACAGACCCCCGGCTGTCTGGCGCTGATCGAGATCCACCGCGAGGATATCCGGACGCTCCCCGAGCTGCTGAACCTGTTGCGCGACCAGGAGAGACGATTTCTCATCCTGTGCGACGATCTATCGTTTGAGAAGGAAGATGCCGACTACAAGGCCCTGAAGTCGGTGCTGGACGGCGGCATCGAGGGTCGCCCCGACAACGTGCTGTTCTACGCCACCTCGAACCGCCGGCACCTGATGCCCCGCGACATGATCGAGAACGAACGGGCCACCGCGATCAACCCCAACGAATCCACCGAGGAGAAGGTGTCCCTCTCAGACCGCTTCGGCCTATGGCTTGGCTTCCACAACTGCGATCAGCCAACCTTCCTGGCCATGATCGACGGCTATGCCGCCGATATCGGCCTGCCGATCGGCCCCGAGGAACTCCACGCCGAAGCCGTCGAATGGTCGGTCACCCGAGGCGCCCGCTCCGGCCGCGTAGCCTGGCAGTTCATCCAGGAGATGGCCGGCCGGTTGGCGATCACCAAAAGGCCCCGCCCTTAAATAGATGCAAGGGACACACCGAACCCGTTTCTTCAACGAAATCGGCAGCCCGGCCCCCAACCCGTCCCAACGCATACGCGCCATTCCGATTCGGCGCGGCACCAACCCGCCCGGATGCGCTACCGCTCTGGCTCACCAGGAGCACGCGCGCGGATCTATCTATGAATGCCTCAGCGACCCCATCGCAGCGCGCGATGTTTGTCTTCATTTGCTTCGTTTGGGGCACCACCTGGCTGGCAATGAAGATCGGCATCACCACGGTCTCCCCCGGCGTCTTCGCCGGCCTGCGTTGGAGCATCGCCGGCGCCCTCATCCTGGCCTTCCGCCGCTTCCGAGGCCAGCGGGTCATGCCGCCACCCCGGCTGATCCCGCGCCTGATATTCGTCTCGGTCGTACTGATCACGCTGAACCAGGTCATCCAGCTCTACGGCCTCAAATATATCACCGCAGGCCTCGCAGCGGTCATCAGCTCGGCACTGACCCCGATCGCGCTGCTGGTGTTCTCCGTCACCGCCGGGCAGGAGCGGTTCAGCCCGAGACAACTCAGCGCCATGGCCGTGGGCGTGATCGGCGTCGTGCTGCTGTTCGGACCAGGCGCCGCCGCCGGAACCCTGGACGTCTGGGAGGTCATTGGCGCGGCCGGCGTCACCATCGGCGTCCTCTGCTACACCGCTGGCTCCGTCATGACCCGCCCGATCATGCGAACGTTGGAGCCGGTGCAACTCGCCGGCCTGACCGACCTGATCGGCGGCCTGGTGTTGCTGGTCTCGGCACTCGCCGTCGAGCCCGGCGCCTGGGCATCGATGCATCTTCACTGGGGATGGCCGGCGTTCCTGGCATGGCTGTATCTGCTGGTCCCCGGCGCATTGATGTCCACGACGATGTATTTCCTGCTGGTCCGCGACTGGGGCGCCAGCCGGCCGGGAACCTACGCCTTCATCTCCCCGGTGATCGCCGTGGTGATCGGTTGCAGCCTCTTCGGCGAGAAGCTCGACTGGGGCGACGCCTCCGGCATGACCCTGATGCTCGGAGCCGCCTGGTTGGCCCTGCGACCGGCGTCAAGACCCGAGGCTCCCTTGGTGGTTCGGTCTGTAACGAACTGATCCGACGCGACTTTCGACCACCCGATGCCCATCGTCGAGGGCATGGCAAACAAACAGATCGGTCTCACCGTTTTCGCAACGAGCCTGGCCTTCCTCCTGGTCCAGCTCGATGTCTCGATCATCAATGTCTCCCTCGCCGCGATCGGCGCCCGATGGCAGGTCGGCGTGTTGGGCCTGCAGTGGGTGGTGGACTCCTACGCTTTGGCGTTCGCCTCGTTGCTGCTGTCCACCGGAGCACTGGGCGACCGGCTCGGCCATCGCCGCGTGTTCATCCTGGGTTTGGCGCTGTTCACCGGCGCATCGGTCGCGTGCGGCCTGGCCTGGAGCGAAACCGCGCGTCCCATGGCGATCAGCGGCTGCACCGCCGCCGCCTCGCAGGCGGCAACATTGGCCGCGCTGAAGTATCCGTTGTCGGCAAGCAGTGTTTCTGCCTTGCCCAACGTATCCGGCAGAGCAATGACCTGGTTCAGCATTGGCTGAAGCTGCTGCTTGTCATTGGCGGCCTGCACCACATCGGTCGCCACCACCAGCAGGCTGCCCTCGGCCACCACCGCCTGGGCGTTGTAGCACTGCTCGAACCCGCCACCCGCCACAGGCATGATGCGGGATTCTTCGTCGGTCAGATTGACCTGGTCGGTCGGCAACGGACCCTCCACCGGCGGTTGGGGCGGCTTGCCGCCCGGCTTTTTGCCGGCGGCTTCAATCTTCGCTTCCCGCGTCTCGATCTTTGCCTGATGCTCGGCCTGCTCCCGGTCGAACCGTTCCTTCGCCCGTGCCTCTATCGTTGCGCGGGCCGTTGCAAGCTTCTCCAGCCGTACTTTGTGGCCGCATCCACTCCGAGCGAGACCCGCCTGGACTGGATCGGACAAACGCTGGCGATCCTCGCTCTCCTATGCCTGACCGGCACCGTGATCGAGGCCCCTCGGTTCGGCTGGTCGTCGTTCCCTGTCTGCGCCGGACTAACCGTCGCCATCATGGCCACAGCCGCCTTCCTCACTCAGGAGCACCGCTGCAAGCATCCGATGCTGCCGCTGAGGTTCTTCTGCGATCGCAGGTTCTTGGGCGCAACCCTCGTCGGCTTCCTGATCAACATGACCCTCTATGGAGCCCTATTCGTGCTGGGCCTCTATTTCCAGGTGACCAGACATTGGCCGGCATGGGTGAGCGGCATCGCCTTTCTGCCGCTGCCAGCGGTGCTGGGAATCGCCAACATCCTGGCCAGCCGAATCGCGGACCGGCTGGGGCCCAGCGGCTGCATGTCCGCGGGTTTGCTGATCGCCGCGAGCGGTTGCGCCGTGCTCAGCAGCCTTGGCGCCCAAACGGCCTATGGCGAGATGCTCGTCGGCTTGGTGCTGATCCCGGCCGGCGCCGGAATAGCGGTGCCCGTCATGACCTCCAGCCTGCTGGGCAGTGTGCCGCGCTCCCAGGCGGGGGTCGCGTCCGGTACCCTGAACGCCATTCGCCAGGCTGGCGGCGCTATTGGTGTCGCTCTGTTCGGCGCCCTGCCAATCCATCCGGCGTTCCTGCTGGGATCTGGCCTGATGGTCGCGGCATCCGCCGCCGCTGCCTGCCTGATCCGCTCCACCAAACCGGTGCAGCGAACGGGACGCGCTGGTGCCGCGGCTCGGTCACTGTCCCAATGACACGGCCAAGAGTCGCTCAGAGAGCCGCGCACGGTCCCTGAGCGACGGGTAGATGCGATGTGTCCAGCTACCGAGTGAAGCCGTCGATCGGGGTCGTGTAGGTCGGGTTGAACCCGGCGATGGCCTTTTTCGCCGCCTCGTTCGGGGTGCCGTAGATGGTGAAGCTGACCGTCTTTTGCACTTCCCCGAGGGCCTTGCCATGCTCGGCAACGACATGATTGACGTGCGCGATCATCGCATCGGAGCTTTGGTAAAGCTCGACGACATCGAACGTCTTCCCGTCCGCCCGCATGTTCCATTCATACATCAAAGTGCCAGGTTCCTTGGCCACGGCCGCGACAACCTCGGCGGCGACCTGCTTGAACTTGTCCGTCTGGCCTGGGAGAACCTCGCCGGTGTAGGTGGTGGCGATGTAGCCGGCCTTTTCGCCATGTTGCGGCGCCTGGGCAAATGCCGGAACGGCTAACGCACCGAACGCGAGGACTGAGAGAACCATTTTGCGCATTGTGTTTCCTCCACTTTATTGTCTGCACATCGACTGACGGCAGCTTCCGGAAGGTTGTTGCAGCATCACCTCCTGCCGCCCCTTCGTTGGTTGCACCGCGCCGAAGAGGCGACGTGGCCGCAACGCAAATGCAATTAACGAAGATCAAGTGAAGCGGCAAGGCGGAGGGTCGCAGGTGCGGAAAGTGGGTGGTTCGAACTTGCGAAATCCCCGGAGGCCGCCTATCGCGCTGACTGATCAGGAGGACGAGCAGATGATCCGGGTTCTGAAGCAAGGCGCCACCGAGGCCGAGAAGGTCGAGGCCGATCGCAAGGTCCGCCAGACCGTCGAAGCCATCTTGGAAGATGTTGCGGCTCGGGGCGAAGCGGCGGTCCGGGAGCTGTCGGCGAAGTTCGACAAGTGGGAACCAGCGGCATTCCGGCTGCGGCCCGATGAGATCCGGTCGCTGATGGACAGTCTTCCGGACCAGGTGATCACCGACATCAAGTTCGCGCAGACCCAGATCCGCCGGTTCGCCCAGGCGCAGAAGGACGCGCTGCGGGATATCGAGGTCGAAACGCTTCCCGGCATCCGCCTGGGTCACAAGAACATCCCGGTCAACAGTGTCGGCTGCTACGTGCCCGGCGGGCGGTATCCGATGGTCGCCTCGGCCCACATGTCGGTGCTGACGGCGAAGGTGGCGGGGGTGAAGCGGGTCGCCGCGTGCACTCCGCCGCTGAACGGCGTCCCCCCTGCCGCCACGGTCGCCGCCATGGCTCTGGGCGGCGCGGACGAGATCTACCTGCTGGGCGGCATCCAGGCCGTCGCGGCGATGGGGCTCGGCACCGAGACGATCGCGCAGGTGGATATGCTGGTCGGGCCCGGCAACGCGTTCGTGGCCGAAGCCAAGCGGCAGTTGTTCGGGCGCGTCGGGATCGATCTGCTGGCGGGTCCGACCGAGACGCTGATCATCGCCGACGACACCGCCGACGTGGAGATGTGCGCGACCGACCTGCTCGGGCAGGCGGAACATGGGCCGACCTCGCCGGCCATATTGCTGACCACGTCGCGGAAGATCGCCGAGGGGATCCAGGCTGAGATCGACCGGCAGTTGGCCGTGCTGCCGACCGCGGACATCGCCTCCGTAGCCTGGCGCGACCATGGGCAGGTGATCCTGTGCGACACCGACGACGAACTGGTGTCCGAGGCCGACCGGATCGCCTCCGAGCACGTGCAGGTGCTGACGCGGGAGCCGCGGTGGTTTTTGGATCGGATGACCAACTACGGCGCGCTGTTCCTGGGCAAGGAAACCAATGTCGCCTATGGTGATAAGGTTATCGGGACGAACCACACTCTGCCGACGAAACGGGCTGCTCGTTACACCGGCGGCCTCTGGGTCGGCAAATTTCTCAGAACGGTAACATACCAACAGGTCAGCCCCGAGGCTACGGCAATGATCGGCGAATACTGCTCTCGACTATGCGCGATCGAGAACTTCGCCGGACACAAGGAGCAGGCTGACCTGCGGGTACGGCGGTACAGCGGGAAGAATGCTTGAGTTTTCGTAACTTTGAAGATATGTTTGTTTATTACTTGGGATTGTGTTCGGGCGGCGGCATGCGGCCGGGTCCCAGTCAGTTCCGTCTCGCTGGATTGGCCTCCGCGAATCAGTGTAGGTAGGCCGCCCTGCACAGGAGCGACGAGCTTGGGACTAGCGAGAGAACTGGAACGACATCAGGTTGCGGAGGTCTATGGTCGATGGGCGCCTGTCTACGATATCGTATTTGGCCCAGTCTTTAACCGGGGCCGTCGCGCAGCGGTTAACGCGGCCGAACGCGTGGGCGGCCGTATCCTGGAGGTTGGCGTCGGGACTGGCCTGTCGCTCGACCACTATGCCAAGAGCAACCACATCGTCGGGGTCGATATCTCGGAGCCGATGCTCGACAAGGCGCGCGAGCGGATCAAACGGTTGCGGCTGAACAATGTCGAGCGAATCGCGGTGATGGACGCGGAGCAGCTTACATTCCCCGATGCCTCCTTCGACGTGGTCGTGGCACAGTATGTGGTTACCGCTGTTCCCAATCCGGAAAAGGCGCTCGACGAATTCGTTCGCGTTGTTCGGCCGGGTGGGGAGATTATCCTCACAAGCCGCATTGGTGCCGAGACAGGCCTCCGCGGCACTATGGAGAAATGGCTGATGCCGGTCACCAGCCGGCTCGGTTGGCGCACCGAGTTCCCATGGGCACGCTACGAACAGTGGGCCAGGAAATCACCGGTTCGCTTACTGGAACGTCGTGAACTGCCGCCGATGGGTCATTTCTGGCTCATACGATTCGCAAGACTGAACAACAGCGAGGCCAATTTCTTCTCCGATCCGGCTGACACGCATGACATAGCGGCGTAGCCAGATTGGGCGCGTGCCTGACTGCAGATGGTCTGAAATTCAAAAGGAACAGCGATGGTCGGTTTTTTTGAGCTTCTACGAGTGCAACGGTGGGATGATCATCGCTACTATCATCACAGCCGGGTCAATCAGTCGCTGCATTTGCTCAGCGCGATCAGCTTCGTCTGCTCGTATGCGGTGATGTTCAACGATCCGGCGATGGCGGCGCTGATCGGGTGGCTGATTTCGATGACCAGCCGGCAGGTCGGCCATTTCTTCTTCGAGCCGAAGGACTACGACGTCGTCAATCAGGCCACGCATGAGTACAAGGAGGAGATCAAGGTCGGCTACAATCTCCGCCGCAAGGTTGTTCTGATGTCGATTTGGGCGCTTTCTCCGCTGATTCTTCTCCTCGATCCTGGTCTGATGGGGTTATTCACGCCCTATACGTCGGGGATCGACTTTGCCCGGCATGTCGGCTATTTGTGGCTTGCGGTCGGACTGGGCGGCCTGGCGTTCCGGACCTTGCAGCTGTTTGTGATCAAGGATGTGCAGACCGGGCTGGTGTGGGCGACCAAGATCATCACTGACCCGTTCCACGATATCAAACTGTACTATAAGGCGCCGGTACAGCTTCTGAAAAGGCACGGGATCGACCTCGAGAATCTTGAGATCGACCTCGAAGGGTCGCTGCTGGATGATATGCCGCAAGAGGCGATCGATCTGCATCACTGAGGACATTTGACTGCCAGAAACGGCGTTGGGTCAGCCACACGCGAGGCTTCCCGACGCCGGCACTAGTTGGCTGGCACCTGTGGTGTGTCACTGACTGCAATTTGTGGTCGGACCCGTTTTCTTCATGGCAGTTTTTCCCGACATCCGCCCCGACGGCCGTTGCATGGAGAAAATCAGTAAAAGTTGGGCAAGACAAAGCACATAAATACTTTGGTCGTGCACAAGGGGCGGTTTGCTGTCGCCACCTTCATGCCAGCTCATCCAGCAGCGCCTTCGCATCCTTCAGGTCCGGCGCATCGAAACCTTCGGTGAACCAATTGTAGATCGGACCGAGCAGATCACGGGCTTCCGCGCGCTTGCCCTGGTCGCGCCAGAGCCGGGCGAGGCTGGTCGATGCCCGCAACTGCAAGAGCTTTGCGCTCTGCCGCTCGGCAACGGCGATGGCCTGACGATAGTGCTGCTCGGCCCCGGATCGATCGCCGGCGGCGTTCAGCAGATCGCCCGGCACCCGATGCAGCAACTCGGCTTCGCCGACCCGCTCGTCGGTGGCCTCGACGATCCGCGCAGCCTCGGCGAGGCAGTTCAGTGCTTCAGCAGGCTGCCCGAGCATGGCGTGGGCCTCGGCAAGCCACGTGAACAGCATCGGCGTACTGACGACGCCTCCGGTAGCACGCAATTCCGCCAGCCCCTGCGTGAGCAGCGCGAGGCCTTCCTGTGCTTGCCCGAGCGCAATTAACGACCGTCCGCGGAATGCCAGTGCCCAACCCAGAATAATACGGAAAACCGTGCTCGGTCGATAGAGCCAGAAATTCCTCCAGGTGCACCATAGGCGAGCGAGTGAGCCAGTCGAACCAATGCGCCAGACTGAGCACGTGAACCAGCGTATGGACGTGTCCGAGTCGGCGGGCCTCCGACAACGCTTCGTCCATCCGTGACCGTGCCTGATCGATGTAACCCAGATACGCCAGGGTCAGGGCGAGGTAAGCGAGCATCGCGGCGTAGGGATCGACGGACAGTCCCCCGAGGTGCGATGCGCTGGATCAGCAAGGCCCATACTCCGCTCCAGGAGGGCGCGGGCGGCAACGAACTCCCCGAGACAGAAGCGGGTAGCTCCCTGCATATAGCGACCTAGCAATTGCGCCCCGGCATCGTTCCGCGTCTCGCCGATTTGTTCGAGCTGCTCGCCTAGCGCGAGCGCCAGCCTGTGCTCGGCTCGCACGAGATGAAACGTCCATTGGCCCGCGATCAGCGGCACCAGGTACTCGGGCCGATCGAGCTGCTCAGCCAGCGCGCGCGCCCGGGCGAGGGTCTCGTCCACCTCCGCCGCCGACCAGCCTGTCGTGGCAGTCAGTGCCGATCCGAGCGCGATTTGCAGATCCAGCTCCTGTTGCTGGCGCCACGGGCCGTCCGGCAGACCGGCCAGCACGTCCAACCCCTTCCGCAACTGGGCGACCGCTTCCGTCATCGCCGAGCGCGCCAGCGCCTGCTGACCGGCCTTCAGCCAATAACCGACCGCCTTTTCCGCGAGCCCGGCTTCCGCGCAGTGCTGGGCCAACAGCGCGGGTTGCGCCAGCACGATCTCCGGAAAGCGGTCTTCGAGGGTCGCGGCAATTCGGGCGTGCAGCCGCTGGCGCCGGCTGCGCAGCAATGTGCCGTAGGCCGCATCCTGCACCAGCGCGTGCTTGAAGATGTAGCTGGATTGCGGCGGCGTGCCGCGGACGAACAACAGGCCGGCGTTCGTCAGCCGATCGAGCGCCTCGCGAAGTTGCGGCTCCGGCAGATCGGTGACGGACGCCAGCAGCCCGTACCCGAACTCGCGGCCGATCGCCGCGCCGGTTTGCGCAACCTCCTTGGCGGCCGGTCCCAGCCGATCCAGCCGCGCCATCAGCGAGGCGTGCAAGGTCGCCGGCACCGACAACGCCGGATGTGGCACGGCGGACAGCGCCGCCGGACGCTTGCGCGCCGGATTCGAGCACCGCCTTGGTCAGTTCCTCGACGAACAGCGGCACGCCGTCGGTGCGCTCGGCGATCTCCTCCATGATCTCGGGTGGCAGCGCCGCATTCCCGGCGACGTTCGCGACCATCGCCGCCGTGTCGCGCCGGTCGAGCCGTGCCAGCGTCAGCATCGTCACATGCGGCTGCCCGGTCCACGGCGGCTGAAACTCGGGGCGGAACATCGCCAGCAGCAGCACCGGCCAGTCCGCGACCCGCTCGATCATGCGGTCCAGCAGTTCGCGCGAACTCGGGTCGATCCAGTGAATGTCATCGAACATCATCAGCACCGGCTGCTGCCGCGCAAGACCTTCAACCTGCCGCAGCAGCGCCTCGAACGTCTTCTCCTTCTTGCGCTGCGGCGTGACATCGAGCGGCGGGGCGAGATCGGCTGACGGCAGCGAGTGCAACTCCGCGATCAGCGCCACGTCTTCCATCGGCGGCGCGGTGGCGGCGAGCAGCGCTTGCAGTTTGGCGAGCCTGGCCGCCGGCTCGTCCGCGTGCTCGAAACCGGCCGCTCGCTCCATCTGCGCGATCACCGGATAGAGCGCGCTGTCCTGATGGTGCGGCGAGCAGAAATAGCGCAGCCGAACGTGCGGTTCGGCGGCGATCCGCTCGGCCAGCGCCTCGGCGAGGCGGGACTTGCCCACGCCCGGTTCGGCGGAAATCAGCACCACCCGGCCGCTGCCGGCCTTCGCCTGCGCCCAGCGGCGGAGCAGCAGCTCCATCTCCTCGTCGCGGCCGACCAGCGGCGTGGCGCCCGAGCGCAGTGCCTCGAACTGGCCGAGCGTGCGGTTTTCAGACATGACGTGCCATGCCGGCACCGGCGCCGGCAGGCCCTTGAGTTCGACGGTGCCGAGGTCGCGGCACTCGAACAGCCCGCCGATCTGCCGGCGGGTCGCTGCGTCGATCACCACCTGATCAGGCCCGGCGAGGCCCTGCAGACGGGCGGCGAGGTTCGGCGTCTCGCCGACCGCGGTGTGCTGGCGGGAGTCGCCGGAGCCGATCGGCTCACCTATGACGACGAGGCCTGTCGCGATGCCGATGCGGACGTGGAGTGGTTCGCCGCTCATTGGTGTCGCGCTGACCGCCGCGGCGACGGCGAGACCGGCGCGCACGGCGCGTTCGGCATCGGTCTCCCGGGCTTCCGGCCAGCCGAAATAGATCAGCACCCCGTCGCCGACATAGCGTGCGATGAAGCCGTCGAACCGCTGGATCGTGGTGGCGACGCACGCCTGGTAAGTGCGGATGACCTCACGCAGATCCTCGGGATCGAGCCGTGCCGAAAGGGCGGTAGAGCCGATGAGATCGCAGAACATCACGCTGAGCGGGCGGCGTTCGGCCGAGGTTTCTGACAGACCCATGTCGCCGGTCGCATAGGTCACCGGCCGGGGATCACTGGTCGGGCGCCCCTTCAGGGCGCAAGCCTGCGATCGCTTCCAGCAGACGGCGGCGGTGGCCGAGCGAGTTAACACCGATATCCTTGAGGTCGGCGTCCGTCAGACCGAGCAATAGTTCAGCATCAACGTCATTCTCGCGGAATGCCGCCTGATAGCGTTCAAAACCGAGCGCTCGCAGCCAGTCCGCGACGTCCATTGCCCCTCCTCGGCTAACCTGGGCCGCCGGACAGGATTGCTCCATCAATCCCGGTCTGTCCAGGTTCAGAACCGTTAATCATTCGCTTCGCCATATCGGCCGCCAGCGGCTCCGGCCTGCATTTCAACGTATGAAGGGTTTCATAGGGGTGGCGCACCCGCCCGGCCTAGGTTGGGTCCATCGATTGGCCGGCCTGATCTGCCCGCACGGGAGAAATCACATGCTCCGCTCTATCCTTTCCGCAGTTGCTCTTGCCGGCCTTATCGCGATCGCACACCCCGCCTTTGCCGATCCACTCGCCGCGACAGCGGTCGATCACGCCCAGCCCGCGGCAGCCGCCACGCAGCAGCCCGCATCGCCGGCGGCCGCCTCGTCGCCGCGGTCATTGGACGCGCCGGCGCCGGCTGGTTTCGGCTGGGGCTAGTTCATTCCCAGCCCTACAGGCGAACAATGATCCGTTTCTTGGTTCGATCGTATAGACACTCGTGGCATTCCGCTCAACGCAATCATGCTCCAGCGCGAGCGAGACATAGTTCAAGGAGAAGACGGTCATGACTTTTGTTGTCGCTGGCGTTGTGCTGCTGCTAGCGCTACTCGTAGGTACCGTCTTCGATGACGACGAGCCTAGCGAGGATGATCCCGCAATTTATGCCAATTCATCGGGCAATGTCTTTGCCTCCTGGAGATCGAGCGTATCGAACCTTTCTTTGAACCAATGGTAATCGAACCGCGCAGATCAGGTTCTGCTCGTTTGCCTTGGCCGCACAGGAGCCGGCCGAAGCTCGTTGCAGAGCGCAACTTGAACTTAACCCCGTGCTGCCGCGCGAGCGCGATCGATCGCGTGCAGAATTGTTCAGCAACCGCATGATCATTCCTACTCGCCAACAACAGATCGCAGCTCCGCCGACGGATTTCAGCCTGGACCTACTTAATCTGAGTTGCCTCGGCGAAGCGCTCAGCCCGACATTACCGCACGCCCATGCCTCTGGCACTGTTGGAGCCCGTCAACCTGATTCCGCAGCACCGCTCTTATGCTAGCTCATCCAGCAGCGCCTTCGCCTCCTTCAGGTCCGGCGCGTCGAAACCTTCGGTAAACCAACTGTAGATCGGACCGAGCAGCTCACGAGCTTCCTCGCGCTTGCCCTGCTCGCGCCAGAGTCGGGCGAGGCTGGTCGATGCCCGTAATTGCAAGAGCTTTGCGCTCTGCCGCTCGGCAACGGCGATGGCTTGGTGATAATGCTGCTCGGCGGCCGATCGATCGCCGGCGGAATTCAGCAAATCGCCGTGCACTCGATGCAACTCAGCCTGGGCGTAACGCTCCTCGGTGGTCTCGATAATCGCCGCAGCCTCGGCGAGGCATTGCAGTCCTTCGGCCAGCTGTCCGAGCATAGCGTAGGCCTCGGCGAGCCACATGAGCCGTGTCGGCGTATGTGGAACAGTTCCGGTAGCACGTGCTGCTGCCAGCCCCTGCGCGAGCAGCGCGAGGCCTTCCCGCGCTTGCCCGAACGCAATCAACAGCCGTCCGCGGTATACTAATGCAGAAGCCCGATGAAATGGAAAACCGTGCTCGGTCGACAGAGCCAGAAGTTCCTCGGCGTGCTGTTGCAGCTCAGGTGAGCCGGTAATCGACTCCACCCAATTCGCAACGACGAGCACGGTAGCTAGCGTGTGGGCGTGCTCAAGCCGGCGGGCCTCTGACAAGGCCTCGTACAGCCGTGACCGTGCCTGATCGAGGTAACCCAGGTACGCCAAAGTCACTGCAAGGTAAATCCGGCCTTTTCCGGAGGTGACCTCCCAGGGCTCTCCGGCGGGTGTGTGACGATGTGGCAAAGACCTCAACGGCCCTAATGGCACAGGTCCATTGGAATCCGTTAGCGTACCTTTCGGCGCCCGCCGATGTTCGCCGGACAGCTCAGGATGGAAGTCATCGCGTGCGCCGGCCGCGATTGGCATGGTCAACGGCGCCGAAGCGAGCATCGTAGCGTACGGGGTCTTCGGACAGTCTTCCACCAACGGCGCGATGCGCCGGATCACCAAGATACTGCTCCAGAAGCGCGCGGGCGGCAACGAACTCCCCAAGGAAGCCGTGGGTCACCCCGTGCAGGCAGCGACCCAGCAATTGCGCCGTGACATCGTTCCGTGCCTCGCCGATTATCTCGATTTGCTCGGCAAGCGACAGCGCCAGCTTGTGCTCGGCTCGGACCCAATAAAACTGCCATTGGCCCAAGCTCAGCGGCACGAGGTACTCGGGTCGATCGATCTGCTCGGCTAGCGCGCGCGCTCGGGTGAGGGTCTCGCCGACAGCAGTCGCCGAAAAACCTTTCGTGGCAGCCAGTGCCGGTCTAAGCACGATTTGCAGGTCCAATTCGTGTTGCCGCCGCCACGGGCCGTCCGGCAGATCGGCCAGCACGTCCAACCCCTTGCGCAAATGGGCTACCGCCTCCGCCATCGTTGAGCGCGCCAGCGCCTGCTGGCCAGCCGTCAGACGATAAGCGAGCGCCTTTTCCGCCTGCCCGGCCGCCTCGCAGTGCTGCGCCAACAGCGCTGGTTGCGCCAGAACGATATCCGCGAAGCGGTCTTCCAGCGTCGCGACGATGCGCCGTGTAGAATCTGACGCCGACCGCGCAGCAAGGTGCCGTAGGCTGCATCCTGCACCAGCGCGTGCTTGAAGATGTAACTAGATTGAGGCGGCGTGCCGCGGACGAACAATAGGCCGGCGTTCGTTAGCCGATCGAGTGCCTCGTGAAGCTGCGGCTCAGACAGATCGCTCACGGACGCCAGAAGCCCGAAGCCGAACTCGCGGCCGATCGCCGCGCCGGTTTGCGCAATGTCCTTGGCGGCCGGTCCCAGTCGGTCCAGTCGTGCCATCAGCGAGGCGTGCAAGGTCGCTGGGACCGACAGCGCCGGGTGCCCCATGGCGGACAGGGCCGCGGACGCCTGCACCCCGGATTCCAGAACCGCCTTGGTCAGTTCCTCGACGAACAACGGCACGCCGTCGGCTCGCTCGGTGATCTCCTCCACGATCTCGGATGGCAGCCCCGCATTCCGGGCGACATTCGCGACGATCGCCGCTGTGTCGCGCCGATCGAGCCTTGCCAGCGTCTGCATCGTCACATGCGGCTGCCCGGTCCACGGCGGCTGAAACTCGGGCCGGAACATAACCAGCAACAGGACCGGCCACCCGGCGACCCGCTCGCTCACGCGGTCGAGCAGTTCTCGCGAACTTGGGTCTATCCAGTGAATGTCGTCGAACAGCATCAGCACCGACTGGTGCCGCGAAAGACCCTCAATCTGCCGCAGTATCGCTTCGAACGTCTTGTCCTTCTTGCGCTGCGGCGTGACGTCGAGCGACGGTGCGAGATCCCCTGACGGTAGTGAGTGTAGCTCTGCGATCAGCGCGACCTCCTCCATCGATGCGCGTAGTGGCCGCAAGCAACGCTTGCAGTTTGGCGATCTTGGCGATCGGTCGCGTCCTCGAGTGCGAAGCCTGCCGCCCGCTCCATTTGCGCAATCACCGGATAGAGACGCGCTGTCCTGATGATGCGGCGAGCAAAAGTAGCGCAGCCGAGTATGCGGTTCGCCGGTGATCCGCTCTGCCAGAGCCTCGGCGAGGCGGGACTTGCCGACGCCCGGTTCGGCGGAAATTAGCACCACCCGTCCGTTGCCGGCCTTGGCCTGTCCCCAGCGGCGCAGCAGTAGCTCCATCTCCTCATCGCGCCCGACCAGCGGGGTGGCGCCGGAACGCAGCGCCTCGAACTGGCCGAGCGTGCGATTCTCCGCCAATACTTGCCATGCCGGAACCGCCACCGGCAGACCTTTGAGTTCGACTGTGCCGAGATCCTGGCACTCGAACAGGCCGCCGATCTGCCGACGGGTGGCGGCGTCGATCACCACCTGACCGGGTCTGGCGAGGGATTGCAGGCGCGCCGCGAGGTTCGGCGTTTCGCCCACCGCCGTTTGCTGGCGCGAGTCGCCCGAGCCAATCGGCTCGCCGATAACCACCAATCCCGTTGCGATGCCAATGCGGACCTGTAGCGGTTGGCCACCCGGCCGTTCCGCGCTGACCGCGGATGCAACGGCGAGACCAGCACGCACGGCGCGTTCGGCGTCGGTTTCACGCGCTTCCGGCCAGCCGAAATAGATCAACACGCCGTCACCGACGTAGCGCGCGATGAAGCCGTCGAAGTGCTGAATGGTCGTGGCGACGCAGCCCTGATAGTTTCGGATGATCTCCCGCAGATCCTCGGGATCGAGCTGCGAGGAGAGGGCGGTGGAGCCCACAAGATCGCAGAACATCACGCTGAGCGGGCGGCGCTCGGGCGTGGTCTCCGACGCGCCGGGCTGACCACGTGTATCGCTTGGCGGAAAGAGCGGAGCCAGCGCGGGAGCCTCAGGCCCCATGGATTTGGAGCGCAGCACGGCAATCGCCTCTAGCAAACGCCGGCGATGGCGAATTGAACTAACGCCTATGTCCTTGAGCTCGTCGGCGGTCAGCGTGGGCAAGACCTCGACATCGACGTCATTCTCGCGAAATGCCGCCTCGTATTGTTCGAGGCCGTGCGCTCGTAGCCAGTCCGCGACGTTCATTGCCGCTCCTCCGGTCGGGCCGTGTGTAAAGCATGGCTCCATCAGCCTCGACCTGTCGAGGAGGCAGCCGGCGATCACGGGGATCGGTGGGGTGATTTTTGCGCGTCGGAAGCCTGCGGATCGATCTCAAGGAGGAGTTCATTGCCACTTTGGAGAGGTGTCCCACTGCGTGCCGCTTCACGACGGGCACCGATTTCGCTTCTACCGGCTAGCTCGGCAGCGGGTGGCGGGAGAAACCCGGTTCCCGTGGGTGTCTATGCAAAGGGAACACGTGAGGATCGATAAGTCTAACCGCGGCGGGAAACGACCCGCCCTCGCGGCAAGATTCGAGAACGGCGTAGCGTGAACATTTCCCACAAGATACCGCGTTTGATCGATCGGTTGGTGGTTGGATCATCGGTCCACCACCAGCCATCCGACTGCATGGCCCGGCATGCGGCGCGGAAACGATCCGCGACCGCGGCAAAATCGGCATCGGTATAGTTCAAACTGAAAATCAGGCGGCCCGTTCCGACCCAGCTCAGCGCGAGCCCTTCGGCGCGAAGATAGTATTGCAGCATCCAATTGTAGCGTGACGGCCTTGTATAGCTGATCGTCCAGATCGACGAGAGGTTGGCTATTTTGACCGGGAGATCTTCCTGCCGGAGCCAGCCGTTGAGTTGCTCGGCGCGATCGTTCCACGTCTGGTCGAGATGCTGATACAGCGCGCGCATTTCCTCGGAATCGAGGCGGTGCAGGAACTCCGTCATCGCGCCCATCACATACGGATGCGAATTGAATGTCCCCCGAGCAAAGCAAATGTCCGCCGGATGATCGGCGCGATACCGTTTCATCAATTCGCCTCGGCCACAAAGCACGCCGACCGGAAGGCCGCCGCCGAGCGTTTTGCCGTAGGTGATGAGGTCGGGTTGGACGCCGAAGTATTCCTTGGCCCCGCCGACCGCGAGCCGAAAGCCTACGAAGACTTCATCGAAGATCAAAACGATCTTGCGTTGGTCGCACACTGCGCGAAGCTGTCGCAACCAGTTTGCGTAGGCATCTCGATTGAACTCGGCCTGGCGCGAACTATCGACCAGAGAGGAGTCCGCCGGTGCGGGCGCGTTCGGGTGAAGCGCCTGAAGCGGGTTGACGAGGACGCAGGCGATGTCCCGTCGCCGACGCAGAACCTGAAGCGTGCGCTCGGACATCTCGGCCAGCGTATAGGTGTCGCGAGCCGGCGACGGATTTCCCACGCCCGGCTGAACGTCGCCCCACCAGCCGTGATAGGCGCCGCAGAAACGAACGAGGTGAGAGCGTTTGGTGTGATAGCGGGCCAGACGAACCGCCTGCATCACGGCCTCGGTGCCGGACATGTGGAAGGATACTTCGTCCAGACCGGAAATTTCGCGCAGGCGGCGGACGTTATAGGCGACCGTCGGGTGATAAGCGCCGAGCACCGGGCCGAGGTCGCGCACGCGTTCCGCGCCTTGGGCGATGCACGATTTGTAGAAGTCATGGCCGAACAGATTGACGCCGTACGATCCGGTCAGGTCGTAGAGAACGTTGCCGTCGAGGTCGGTCACCGTTACGCCGGATGACGATTCCAGAAAGGATCCCGCGGACAGATGTTCACGGACGATAGCGGCTGTATTGGAAGGGCACGCGATAGGCGCTGATGAACTGGAGGTCGGAAATGCTCGCCGCGGCTTCCGCGGTACGGGCGCTGGTCTTTGCAAAGCGTTCGCGGTAGAGATCGGACAATCGCATAAAGCCGTCCTGACGTCGTGCCGCGACTTCCTCGGGCGCCCCGTCGGAGCGAAAGAACTGTCGTTCGTCATACTCGTAGAACGGGATCAGAGAGGCGATCCGGCGCGCCATCCGAGCGTGACCGGCGATGGAACGATGTTTCGCTCGCGAGAGGTCGAGACGGGTCTTTGCCTTGGCGACCGCCGCGCTCAAGATGATAGCGCCACCGGTCGCGGCGAGATAGAGTTGCGCGGACATCGTTTTGCCTTCTGTGGAGCGACGCTGATCCCATGAGAATCCGGCAGGCGATAGTGAAATTTGTACATCAGGAAGATCTGAACTTCCTGCTCACCAATCGGATTCCGCGGCGCCTGGTTACACGGTTTATCGGATGGTTCAGCAAGATCGAACAGCCGCTGATCCGAGAATCTCTCAATCGGCACTTGGCGTTTTTTTTCAGATCTTGATCTTGGCGAGGCCAAGGAGACGAAGTTCCGCAGTATGCATGACTGCTTTACCCGGGAGTTGAAAGACGGCGCGCGGCCGATCGACATGGATCCGGCCGTTCTCGTCAGCCCATGCGATGCGATCGTCGGTGCGTCGGGGAGGGTGAGCGACGGGCAGGTATTTCAGATCAAGGGGTTTCCCTACGCGCTGTCGGATCTGCTGGTTGACAATGACCATGCGCAATCGTTCCGCGACGGGTGTTACGCGACGCTGCGGCTGACATCGAGCATGTATCATCGATTTCACGCTCCCTACGACTGCCGCGTCGAGTTGGTCACGCATATCTCCGGCGACACCTGGAATGTCAACCCGATCGCGCTGAAGCGGGTCGAACGGTTGTTCTGCAAAAATGAGCGCGCCGTGATCAGGACCCGGCTGTCCGGCAGTGGCGCGGCAATGACGCTGGTCCCCGTGGCGGCGATCCTGGTGGCGGGCATCCGCCTGACATTTCTCGACGAGATGTTGCGCGGCGCTGAAGCGGGGCGGCGGACATTCGCGTGCGACGCGTCGCTGCGCAAAGGCGACGAGATGGGCTGGTTCGAGCACGGATCGACTATTATCGTATTCGCACCCGAAGCGTTTGCGCTGTGTCACGAGGTGCGGGAGGGTATGACGATCCGCGCCGGGCAACCGCTTATGCGGGTAGCGGTCTGAGCAGAATCGGACGTCGTTGGGTAGAAAACGCCGCTGCGACGATTCGACCCGCGGATCCGGCGAAATCGCCGAAGGTTTCACGATTTGTTAAGGGTTTTGTGTGCGGGTTGGACCCGCTTTTCCCAGACGCAGGACCGTGCGCATGAGTCAGACCGCTCCTCAGGTATGCCAATTGTCGCATCCAGGCTTTCGCATGCTCGGCGAACCCTTCTTCCGCCTTAGCGCGGGGACGAAGGTTCCCTCGATGGTCGTTCAGCTTGAGAACCAGGAAGCGGTACTGCCGCTGCGGTCGATAGCGCGTGAGTTCGGTCTCGATCCGGAAAGCCCCGATGGGCAGATGTTGAAGCTGATCGAACAGGCATTGCAATATGTTGCTGTCTTGAAGTTCGGCGACAAGCTGCCGTCTGAACTCTATGGCGGACAGGCGAGTTGGGAGCCTACCCGGCTGGACCAACGAAACGCAGACAGCCGCGTGCGGCAAAACCTCGTTCGATGCGTCCTGGCGCGGATGGGCGACACCGCCACGATCAAGGGCGCCGACGCTCCGGGCTGGGAAGAGGAGCCGAGCAACCGGACATTGCTGAAAAAGGCGATTGCCGGGGCGGCGAGCCTGATCGAGGGGACCAATGAGGAGGAGATCACCACGCGAGTGGGGACCTTGAGTGAAGAGATGGCCTACATCGAATGTATGCGCCGCATCCTGTTTCTCGGCATTTCGGGGCTGTGCGACAAGCTTCTGCGCATCGACCTTGGCTCGATCCCTAGCAGCCGGAAGGATACCGTCCACCACGTTCAGACATTGGGACGGCGTGGCCTTGGGGAGATCGCTCTCCGGTTTGACGCAGTCGATGCAGGCCTGGACGATATTCTGGCGATCTTGCGGGACCCGCCGCCGGCTATCGCGTCGCTGCGGGACCAACGGAATTGGCTGTTCCGGACGAACCACGCATGGGGTGCGGTGTTCGCCGATTGGGCCAACGCTCCGCGGCACTTCGACGATTTCCTTTGGAAAGTGGTGGAGCGAACCTATTTTTTCCTAGCTCCGAGGTTCATGTCTGTACAAGAATGGTCGATCAAAGATGCACCGTCCAAGCAGGAAGGCGCCCGCGCGACGGTTTGGTGAACCTCGGATCGCCGAGATGACGAGAGGCCACGGTTGGATGCTTCATCCACGTGGCGGCAGCACGACCGGGCCCGGTTCTCCCACCGCAACCCCTGGTGGTTGAGCCGCTTGACGCCGGTGGCGTTCCGGCGACACTGCCGCAACCGCGACAAGAGGGGAAACACGAGATGAGCGATGTCACGATCCTGGCGACCGGTTTCGGCTTTCCAGAGGGACCGGTCGTAAGTCCGGACGGATCGGTGATCCTGACCGAAATCCGCAACAACCAGCTTTCGAAGGTCGAACCTGACGGGAAGACGAGCGTATTTTCGCGCTGCGGCGGCGGCCCGAACGGGCTGGCATTTGGGCCGGATGGGGCCCTGTATCTGTGCAACAACGGCGGCAGCAAATATGTCGAGGGTTCCTCGATGGGCGTTGCGCCGCACCCCGACTACAAATTCGGCTATATCCAACGCATCGACGCCAAAACCGGCGAGGCGAAGACGCTCTACACCGAGGCCGGCGGCCACAAGTTGTCAGCTCCGAACGACATCGTGTTCGATACACACGGCGGGTTCTACTTCACCGATCTTGGCAAGCGGTATGCCCGGCATCGCGATCATGGCGGGCTTTATTACGCTCTGCCGGATGGATCGAAAGTGGTTGAAATCGCCTACCCGATGCTCACCCCGAATGGCTGTGGTCTGTCCCCGGATGGGAAGACGCTTTATGCCGCGGATACCGAGGGGGCCCGGCTGTGGGCGTTCGACATCGAGGCACCCGGGGTGTTGCGCAAGCCGGCACCGCATGCGCATCACAGCGGGCGTATTATCGCCGGCCTACCGGGTAGTGCCCGGTTTGACAGCCTGGCGGTGCTCGCTAATGGCAACATCGCCGTGGCGACGCTCAATACGGGATACGTAACGGAAATATCGCCGGGCGGCGAGATCGTCCGGGCGGTGAAGATGCCGGATATTTACCCGACAAACATTTGCTTCGGCGGCGCGGACATGTGCACTGCGCACATCACGCTGTCGGATACGGGGCGCCTTGGGACGATGCGGTGGCCCTCGGCGGGGTTGAAGCTGAATTACGCTTAGAGGGCGGGTCTCCGTGGCGGCCTGCGGGACGCGAGACGGCGGGCGGCCGTTAATGGAAAGGTAAGCTTTATCAGCTATGTATTCGCCGGCGTTGGAGCCTGAGCAGAGCTGGCTGGTATGAAAGGCCTAATCGAGAGCATCCGGAAACTTGGCATGGTGCGCGTCGCCATGCTCGCGGGCGTGACCCTTGGCATCATCGGGGCTTTTGTTTGGCTGGAGCTGCAGGGGCCCGGTCGAGGACGGATGGCGGAACTGGCGTCGGACCTCGATGCGCAGACGGCACAGCAGATCGCCACCGATCTGACCGGACACAAGATCCCTTATCGGCTGGAGGGCGGGCATATTTTCGTCCCGGACAGCGATTTGGCGGCCGCCCGAGCGCTGCTGGCGACGAACGGCCTGTCCAACCAGGGAACCACCGGGTACGAGATCTTCGACCGCGGCAACGACCTGGCGGTGACCGACTTTGACCAGCAGGTGAAGCTTACCCGGGCACTGGAGGGTGAGCTTGCCCGCACGATCGTGTCGGTGCATGGGATCACCCATGCGCGGGTGCATTTGGTGCTGCCCCGGCGGGAGCCGTTCGCGCATGATCGATTGCACGCGCAGGCCAGCGTGATGCTGACGCTCGCCGGGAGGCAGACGCTGTCACCAGAGGCGGTCCAATCGGTGGTCGATCTGGTGGCTGCGGGGGTGCCTGGGTTGCGTCCGCAGGATGTCACGGTGGTGGATTCGAACCTGCATCTGCTGGTTCAGGCGGGCGACGGCAATGATCCCAGGGCGCAGTCGGCGATGGGGGAAAGTATCCGCCAGAAGACCGAGGCGCGGCTGGCGGAGGCGGTCGAGTTGATGCTGGAGCGCAGCCTTGGTCCGGGGCACGTGCATGCTGAAGCCTCGATCCGGATGAATTTCGACAAGGTGAACGAGACGCAGGAGAAATACGATCCGGACGGATCGGTGGTTCGCAGCACGCAGAACGTGACCTCGAATTCCAAGTCGACGGACAAGGCCGCGCCGGTTTCGATACAGAACAATCTTCCGAATGCCGATGCGGGCGCAACTGCGACCGGGAACCAGGAAGGACGTCAGGAAGAGACGACGAATTATGAGATCGGCAAGACGGTGCGGGCGATCGTGCATGATCAGCCTCAGGTCGAGCGGGTCACTCTGGCGGTGATGGTGGATGGGATCGACACGGTCGGGGCGGACGGAAAGCACAGTTGGAAGGCCCGCGAGCAGAATGATCTGGACCAGATCGAGAAGTTGGTGAAAAGCGTTGTGGGCTTCGACGAGAAACGCGGCGACCGGCTGGATGTTGTCAGCATGCCGTTCGTTGACGTGATGGAGGCGGTCGATGCGGCGCCCCCGGCACGGCCGGGCAAGGCGAACGCCGACCTGGTTACGTTTATTCAGATGGTCGCCTTCGGGGTTGTCGGGTTCGGGATCATCATTCTGACGGCTCGCTCGATTTTCACCGCGCTGAACAAGCCGGTGGTGGGGCTTAGCCTAGCGGGCGCGGCGCCGGGCCAGATCCCGGGAGCGGCGGTGGGATCGGCTGGTTCAATCGCGGCTAGTGGTCAGCCGGGGACTGTGCTTGGTATCGGACACAGCCCTGGAGAGGGTGTGCATCCGGAAGGCGATGAGGACGACGGTTTGACGTTGAGCAACATCCGGGGACAGATGCGGGCGTCGTCGGTCCGTAAGGTGGTCAGTTTGGTGGACCAGCATCCGGATACCACGTTGGGAATTATCCGGGGGTGGATTTCGGCCGATACTGGGTGAGGGCGGAGCCTTCGCACTCATGCGGCAGATGAGTTGACTCAAGCGCGATTCCCGCCGGCTCGAAGCGGATGATTGGTTTTGCCGGTTGTGGGCGTTACCTCGCCGGGCGCACAGCTATCGCGAGAGAGCGGGCAAAAGTCACATCAACCTTGTCCCCCGGCTTCAAACCCGCTGCAAACTCCTGCATCTGCTTGGTCTGCAGCACCTTGCTCCGCTGCTCCCCGGTTGGCAGCGTGAAGCTGGCCGTCTTCGTCTTGGGGTCGTAGGCGATGAAGGACACCCGGACCCGGACCGCCTGCCCGACGAGGGCGCCGGGTTTCTCCCCGGGTCGTGCCCGCGATGAGACGTCAAGGGCGGCGATGGGCGGTCCGGATCCGTCACTCGGCGCCATTTCGGCGGCGACCCCCAGTCGGATGGTCAACTCGATCTGGTCGCCCGGCTTGACTTGCCCGAGATTGCGCGCTTCCGGGCCGACGGTGACAGTTTCCAGCTTGCCGTCCTCGGTGCGCAGCAGGACATGTCGGGTCGCCATATCGATGCTTTCGACCACCGCCTTCTCTTGGATCTCCGCGGCGACCATCGCCCCTTCGGCGTCGGATGGGGACCCTGACCCAATAAGGAGCCCGAGGGCGAGAACGCTCGCCGCACCAAAATGCTTCATGCTGGCTAATCCTTTAATAGAGTCGCGGTTTAAGGTCGGGAAGGCACCTGAATCACGGCCGCTCTACTGGCGTGTTGGCGTGGATTCGTCAAATGCGCGAGCGTAGTGCATGACCGCTGTGAGCCCCGGCGTCCTGTAGTTGCTTTCGGCGGTGCTCCGCGTCGGCCCAGATACGTTCGGTTGCCTGCCCCCAGACTGTCGGGCGACCAGCGTTTCGCAAGCGGCGGCATCGTGGTGGCCGCTACAGAGCGGGCAGCAAAACCCTAAAGCGCTCAAACAACCGGCCGAACGTCGCTCTGATACTTATTGGCATTGTGGGACTTGCCGCTGGCGGCGGCCTCGCTGTGCTACCGATCTCGGTCATTGGGGCGATTCTGCTGGTCGTGCTTGTGCACACGCTAGGAGAACACAGGGCCGGTCGTATTGGCGAGAAGGCGTTCTTTACCCTAGTGAAGGAAAGTTCCCCAGTTCCGCTTCATCCGAGCAGACAAGGGCAGAGGCTAAGCTCCGCTCCGGCATGACTGCGCTGGACCTTGGTCGTATGACCGACGCGAAAGACTCAGGTTGAGCTTAATGCCGGAAGTGCCGCATCCCGGTGAACACCATCGCAATCCCGGCCGCGTCGGCCGCGGCGATCACCTCGGCATCCCGGATCGAGCCGCCTGGCTGGATCACCGCGGTGGCGCCGGCGGCGACCGCTGCTTCCAGCCCGTCGGCGAACGGGAAGAACGCGTCCGAGGCTACCACGCTGCCTAGCGTCAAGCGCTCGGGCAGGCCTGCCGCCTTGGCGGCTTCCTCGGCTTTCCAGGCGGCGATGCGCGCGGAGTCGACGCGGTTCGGCTGACCGCAGCCAATGCCGACGGTGGCGCCGCCCTTGGCGTAGACGATGGCATTTGACTTTACATGCTTGCAGACCCGGAACGCGAACAGCAGGTCGGTCATTTCGGCTGCGGTCGGCGCTCGCTGCGTGACGACTTTCACGTCCCCTGCCCCGACCCGCCCGGCATCGCGGGTCTGCGCCAGAAAGCCGCCCGAGACGCTGCGGAACGTCAGGCCGCCGGCCGATGGATCGGGCATGCCGCCGGTCAGCAGCAAGCGGAGGTTCTTCTTTCGCGACAGGACCGCCTTGGCGGCTTCGTCGGCGTCGGGGGCGATGATCACCTCGGTGAAGATCGCGGCGATCTTCTCGGCCGCCGCCGCGTCGAGCGTGCGGTTGACCGCGACGATGCCGCCATAGGGCGAGACGGGATCGCAGCGGAACGCCGCGTCCCAGGCATCGGCTAGTCGATCCGCGGAGGCCACGCCGCACGGATTGGCGTGCTTGATGATCGCGATCGTCGGGGCCTCGAATTCGGCGACGCACTCGAACGCGGCGTCGGTATCGTTGAGGTTGTTGTAGGACAGTTCCTTGCCCTGGACCTGACGCGCGGTGGCCACGCCGGGTCGGTCGCCGGAGATGTAGAACGCCGCCGACTGGTGGGGATTCTCGCCGTAGCGGAGCGTCTGTTTCAGGCTGCCGGCGATGGTCATGCGCGTGGGGAACTCGGTTTCGGTTTGTCGCGCGAACCAGGCCGCGATGGCAGCGTCGTAGGCGGCGGTTCGGGCGTAGGCCTCAGCCGCCAGGCGGCGCCGGAACAGCGACGAGGTGCCACCGGAGGCCGTTATTTCGGCGAGCGCGCCGGGGTATTGATCCGGGTCGGTCAGCACCACGACGAAATCGTGGTTTTTGGCGGCGGCGCGGATCAGGGCGGGGCCGCCGATGTCGATGTTCTCGACGCAGTCGTCGTAAGATGCACCTGCCGCGACAGTTGCCTCGAACGGGTAGAGGTTGACCGCCACCAGATCGATCGGGGCGATGTTGTGGGTGCGCATCTGGTCGATGTGTTCGGGGAGGTCCCGGCGCGCGAGGATGCCGCCGTGGATCTGCGGCACCAGGGTTTTGACGCGGCCGTCCATGATCTCGGGGAAGCCGGTGTGGTCGGACACGTCCTTGACCGGCACGCCTGCGTCTCGCAAGGCCTTGGCTGATCCGCCGGTGGACAGGATTTCGACGCCTTGCGCCGCCAGCGCCTGGGCGAACGGCAGCAGACCGGACTTGTCGGAAACGGAGATCAACGCCCGTCGGATGGGAACGATGTCGGTCATGGCGGCGGGGTCCCGAGATGCTGCTCGGGCGGCGGGATAGACCTACAGACCGAGCAGGTCCAGGGTTCGCGACAGGACTTTGGTCTCGTCGTAGCGGTCGAGCGCCCGCTGGCGGCCGGCGTTGCCCATGCGGGCCCGCAGGTCCGGATCGCGCGCCAGTTTGGCCAGGGCCGAACCGAGCGCCGCCGCGTCGCCGGGCGGCACGGAGAAGCCGGTTTCGCCGTCGATGACCTGTTCGGCGGGGCCACGGACGTTGGTGGCGACGACCGGCAGGCCGGTCAGCATTGCCTCGATCACCGACATGGGCAGGCCCTCGAAGCGGCTGGGCAAGGTGAAGATGTCGGCGGCGGCGAGGAGCGCGGCGATGTCGGTGCGGTAGCCGAGCATGCGGAGACGGTCGTCGAGGCCGGCGGCGCGCAGGAGGGCGGCCATGTCGGCGCCTCGGTCGCTGTCCAGACGTTCGCCGACCACCCAGAGTTCGGCCTCGGGCACCGAGCGCATGGCGGCGGCGAGTTCGGGGTAGCCTTTGTGCCAGACCAGGCGGGAGACCGCGATGATGACGACGCGGTCCTGTGGCACGCCGAGTTCGGTTCTGATGCGGGCACGGGCGGTTGGGTCGGGATGGAAGATGGTGGGGTTTCGACCGTTGTGGACCGGTTCGGCGTTGGCGGCGATGTGGAGGCGCCGCGCATCCTGGGCCTCGGCTTCGGAGACGGTCAGGAAGACGTCGGTTACGCGCGCGGCGATCCATTCCATGGCGAGGGAGAGGGCTCGGCGCGGCGGGGACGAGGCGGTGTGGTTGAACAGGAAGCCGTGGCAGGTATAGGCGACCTTCGGAACTCCGGCGATCCAGGCGGCGAGGCGCGCGAGGAAGCCGCTGATCGGCATATGGGCGTGGACCAGGTCGGGCTTTTCGGCGCGCAGGATGGCGACCAGAGACTGGAAGGCGCGCAGGTGAGCGAGGAGGGAAAGGCGGCGAACGAAGGGGATCGGGATGACGCGGAAGCCCTCCGCGCGGACGTCGTCGAGCAGGGGACCTTCGGCACAGGCGCCGACGACTTCGTGGCCGCGAGCGCGGATCGCGCGCATCAGCGGGAGGAGGAAGTGACGGAGGGAAAAATCAACGTTGGTGATTTCGATGATTTTCATCGGCGGTCAAGGTGTTGCATGCGTTGACGTTCGCACTACAGCGCCGAGCGCCCAATAGACGAAAGGGTCCAGCGGCCGGAATTGCCGCGAAGGCGAACTCGACATAGCGGCGCAACGTCGAGTGCCAGACGCGTTCCCGGCTGTGGTTTTACGGCAGTTCAGGGTCGCGTCCTTCGGCATGCAGTTGCTCATGTGGGCCGCCATTGGCCTGGTGTTCGGCGCTCTGACGGAACGGGCCATGGCATCGAGCTATTTCCCGGCAAAACATCGCCTGCAAACAAGCTTGCACTAGAGCGCGTTCAGGTTGACCGTAAACGGTCAGCGCGCTCCAGCTTTCATTGTTTTCACGAGCAACTTGATCAGCACTGTTCCAGTCAGGCAGATGTTGCTCTGGCGGAATAAGGTGCCCGCTCAAAATTCAGCACGCAGACGAAACGCGAAGACCGAGACCGGGCCACGTTGTTGGTTGTAGGCCGGGTTGATGACGAACTGGTAATCCCCGGTGACCTTAGCGAAGCTGAAGGCGGCGAAGCTGTAATAGGTCTCCACGATCGACTCGGGACCGGACTTGAACAACGCACCATCGCCGATGATGCCGCCGAGGCCGCCAGCCGCCAGATACTGACTACCGATGGTGGAAATCTCATTGACGACCGCTGCTAGTCCGACCGTGTCGTCAGGACGCCCCCAGCGCATCCCGGCTAGCGACAGGCCGACCGCGACGGACGCGTTGATGTCGGTGAAGTCGTCTTCTTGCACGCCGCCCTGCGACCAGCCGCCCTTAACGAACATGCCAAGGTCGGCGGCAATCTGCTGCTCCAGGTTGAAGGCCATGCCATATTTGCTTCGGTAGTTGGCGACTGCCTGGGTCGATGGCGTCGTGCCGGTTGCCGCCCCCAGCGCGAGCGCATCCGAGTAGGTGCCGAGGTTGCCGCGCGACAGCCAGTACAGCACCTTGATCTTGCCCGGCTCGCCCCCCAGCATGTGGCGTTCCTCCAGTTCAGCAACGAACTGGGTCTGATGCAACAACGGCAGGCTGAGGGAGATGCTGTTCGGTACGTTGGACAGGTCGAACAAGCCGACCCTGGCGGCGTACCGGTCCTGATACCACTCCGCCGCCGCGCCGTAGGTCGTGCCCCAGGCGTCCGCGGCGTAGTCGAAGGCGCCGACGTCGAGAATCGCCCAGTTCAGGAAGTCTTCCCTCGGGTCGTGCGCGTATTTGTTGGTGTCGAAGATGTCGACGACCGACAGCTTGCCGATGGTAAGGACGATGCGGTTCGCGGTCTGCGTGCCGCCGAGCTGATTGAGGTCGGGATCGAGTTTTTGAGGCTCACCGCCCAGATCGATCGTCTGCCGGAAGAATGCCCGGGCCATGCGGTAGTACGGATCATTCTGCCCAAGCTTGTAGGCTTCGCCGCTGAGATACCCGGCGACGCCGAAGCTGTTGCCCAGCCCAAAGCCCTGATCGGCCTCTGGGTTGAGCCAGATCTCGGCGCCCTGCCAGGGACGGTATCCCAGATAGACCGTGGCGTCGAATGTTTCCCGTCCGTTTGCGTCCGCCGGCAGGCTTTGCGGGCCTGCAAAGGGTGAGCGGAAACCCGGCTGCAACTGCTGCGTATAGGTGGCTTGACCGTGGATCGCCCATTGTTCGGGGCTGGAGTCACCCGTGGTCGCCGGAGGCTGCGGCGCTGCATCGTCCGCGGCGGCTGCGAGAGACCAACAGACGAATGGAACCACAAGCGAAGCGCAGGCCCCCGGCAACGTTCGGCTGATCGTATCGGCGCGGAAAATGCTTCCTGTCGGGGCGGGCGCACGGCGATGTTCGCCGGCCAGGATGACAGTCATGGTCATCTCCACTCCCAGAGGCACCCCGCCCCGGTAGTTCGTTGGCGCGACGACGGCAGGTCTCCTGGCTCGCGGGTCAACACCTCCAGGCCCTGCCTTCCCGAACCCTCAGGGGCTCAGTGACCTGCCCTCCGGATCGAGGGAGGGCAGACGGGCCAGCGGCTAGCCGCTGACAGTTGCGGGGGCAGCCGCCGACTTGTCCCCGGACCAGAGGTCCAGCCAGGACGCACGGCGTTCTCTTTTCACCCGCTCACGCGGGACCGACAGGCAAGCGTATCTCTATCGCTGCGCGGAAGGCAAATCGCTGTCCCCACTCTGTGGCTAGCTCGTGGTTTGTCCGGGTTTCGTAGCTCGTGAAGTGTCCGGTCAGGTTGACCTCCAGCAATGGGGGTTTGCATGGACCGGGCGCGCATTCACGAAGGGATACGCCGGATGCGGTTCACGGACGTTCTCGGCCGCTCGGAGCGGTCGGAACTGAGTCAGATGGAGGCGGCAGAGTTGCTTGGGATCAGCGAACGCACATTCCGCCGCTGGCGTGATCGCCACCGCGAAGCGGGGGTTGCGGGCTTGGCGGATCGTCGTCTGGCGCCTTCGCTGCGCCGAGCTCCGATGGCCGAGATCGAGCGGATGCTGGGGTTGTATCGCGACCTCTACCGCGGCTTCACGGTGAAGCATTTCCACGAGCAGTTGGGCAAACGCCACGGCTATACACTGGGCTATACGGTGACCAAGCTGCATCTGCATCGTGCTGGCCTGGTGCAGGCAGCGACCAAGCGATCGGCGCATCGCAAGAAGCGGCCGCGTCGTCCGATGGTGGGGATGATGCTGCATCAAGACGCCTCGACCCATGCCTGGCTGGCGGGTGACGCGGGCAAGCACGATCTCGTTGTTACTATGGACGACGCAACGAGTGCGATCTACTCGATGTTCCTGGTGGATGAGGAGGGGACGGCGTCGAGCCTGCGTGGGGTGCGTGAGGTGGTAGCGAAGCACGGCCTGTTCTGTTCACTCTATACTGACAGGGGCAGCCACTACTTCCTGACGCCTGAGGCAGGCGGTCGGGTATCGAAGACGGTTCTGACGCAGGTCGGGCGGGCCCTGAAGCAACTCGGCATCGAGCACATAGCGGCCTACTCGCCGCAGGCACGCGGGCGTTCGGAGCGTGCGTTCTCGACCCTGCAGGACCGGCTGCCGAAGGAGCTGAAGCTAGCCGGGATCGGCACGATCGAGGCGGCCAACCGCTGGCTGAGCGAAACTTACATGGCGGCGCACAACAAGCAGTTCGCGAT
Source organism: uncultured Pseudomonadota bacterium (assembly GCA_963832865.1). GTDB lineage: Bacteria > Pseudomonadota > Alphaproteobacteria > Acetobacterales > Acetobacteraceae > Rhodopila. The sequence continues at coordinate 294,175 of CAWHWH010000044.1, read as the reverse complement.
CGACCCCGAGCAGCAAGGTTCAGCGTTCGTCGCCGATGCGATGGGTGCCTGGCGGGAGATCCTGTGCGTTCAGGAGGATCGAACGGTGGGCAACGACAACACGGTGAAGTGGCAGCGGCTGAGCCTTCAACTGCCGCCGAGCCGGCTGCGCGCTCACTTCGTCAAGGCGACGGTGCGGGTGCATGAGTATCCGGACGGCGCATTGGCGGTTTATTGGGGACCGCACCGGCTGGCCGACTATGGCATGGACGGCGTTTTGGTTCAGCCGGCATCTGGCCTTGTTGCGGGCACCACGCCGAGTGAGGCTGTGACACGGCGCATCTCGCAGCCGACCCCGTTGCATTCCGTTACGTAACGCTATGCCGGGCATGACACCTGTGGATTTGTGGACAACCCCTTCCGGGGCTGCTTGCGCCGACAGTGCGTCAAACCCGGTTGTCCACAACTCCACAGGCGCATCATCAGCAGAAGGAAGGGCAATAGTGTCTTCTGCAGGACGGGTCCCGTGCCGGATGACACGCTTCCATCGCGGCATTTACCCTAACGCATGCGCCAGGGGTAGAACAAGAACGAAGCGGACAGATCACTAGCTACAAAAACCGGACAGGTTGACTAGCTAGCGACAATCGCTGTCCCCACTCAAGCCTCGACACGGATTGAATCCGTGCTGCGCCGGAACCCAGATAGGGAGCATGACCGCAACTCTTGATTTTCGGTAACGACCGCTTCGAGGTGCCGCGGGCTCGGCCGTGACTCGGGAGGAGGGGTCGCGGTGGGGGGCGCCGGCCCGGGGGAACCGCGGCCCGGACGCTGGACTAGCGAGGCGACTTCACCCGGCGCGTTCGACCTTGCTGAGCGCCCATTTTACGTGTTGCGCGCCATCGGCGAAGCCGGTCAGGACGACCTGCTCGCCTCGCCGTGGTTCGGCACCACCCAGGTAGATCGTTTCCTCCAAGGTCAGCCGTCCGCCGCGTAATCGAAGCTGCCAGCGTCGAGGATCGACCAGTTCAGGAAGTCGTTGCGTGGGTTGTGGATGTATTTGTTGGTGTCGAAGATGTCGACGACCGAGAGCTTGCCGATGGTAAAAACGATGCGGTTTGCCGTCTGCGTGCCGCCGAGCAGGTTCAGATCCGGATCAATTTTTCGGTCTCGCCGCCAAGATCGATGGTCTGGCGGAAGAAGGCGGGCGCCATGCGGTAGGGCCGTTCCGGCCGAGCTTATAGGCCTCTCCGCTGAGGTAGCCGGCGACGCCGAGACTGTTGTCGAGCCCGCAGCCCTGGTCGGCCCCGAGGTTGAGCCAGATTTCCGCGCCCTGCCAGGGACGGAAGCAAGATAGCGGGTGGCGTCGAATGTTTCGCGCCCGTTCGCGTCCGCCGGCAAGCTCTGTGGTCGGGCAAAAGTGAGCGAAAGGCCGGCTGCAGGGCCCACGTAAAGGTGGACTGACCATGGATCGCCCACTACTCGGTGGTCACCTGCTCGGCCTGCTCGGGTGTGACCGTGACCCCTTCCGGTTGCGGCGTCGGGCCGGAGCTCTGCGCCAGGCTGGGCTGTGGGACGCACAAGACGGTGATCGCCGCGTGGGCCAACGGAAACGGACGGTTGGAAGCCCCATGGCGTGGTCGCATTTACCGCCCGAGCATTTCGTCAGGGCTGCGGAAGCCTTGCTCGGTTTATTTACGCCGAACGCGTGTTCCGCGCGTTACACCGGCGGCGTACTCGGTCAGGGGAATTGCTCCATGTTATAGCTCCGGCCATCCGAGGAGGTCCATACACTGATTTTCCCGCTATTCCCCAGTGCATGCAGACGGATGCGTAGGAATCCATTGCTGTCTACCCAGCTGATCGCCGAGACCATAACTTGATCTGGGATGGCGACTGTGCGAGGCGTCCACGCGTCGGCGTCGAAGTAATACTGGGCAGTCATTCCTCCAATGCCAATGTAGACACACCTACGATGTCCACCATTCCACGAGACTGCGGCAAGCGAAGCTATTGCCGATCCCGTCATATCAAAGGTCATGTACTGGTCCCAACTCGGGGTCACGTTGCCGGGCCAATACAATTCTCTAATTATCGCGCCATCCAATACATAAATGAGGACAGGTTGATCCGCTGGATTAACGCGCGGCCAAGTGACCGCCGCGACACGTTGCCCAGACACTGTACGCTGTCCAGACACGATGGGTTGCCAGTCCCGGACGACTCCGTCGTCTAATCGTTGTTCATAGACTGTATTCGCTCGGCATTCATAGGCACGACAATGGGCTCCCATTTGCCACGAGACTGCGGCGTTTGGTGGATTGGTCACGTCGGTATCAAATTGGTAACCGAGAGCGCGGTGATCGAGAACGCTGTGCGGTGTTGGTGGAGATGATCCGCCGTCCCATGGCGGCATGGGGTCGTCGAGGCAATGTCCTGGCCAAACGCCGGAGGTCCCGCTCGGCGGAAGGTATGGCAAGCCAAAGAATTTGCTTTGCCATAGTGCCCAAAGCCGGTCGACGTTGCAGTGATGCAGCCAGAAAGCTGGATCGTTGGGCGAGCTGAGGCTGAGCATCGATCCACCGACCCAGTCGTGCGCTCTGTTATGAAGACGGGATTCCATGCTCTTTCGGAGGCCCACGGTGGTGGGCGACGCCGGGTCGCAAGGGGGTGTTTCGTTCCATACCGGCGAATCATAAAAAACACAGTGCTGCAGTATGTCGTCAACATCGTTCGAGGTAGGCAACTTCTTGTCGTCGAGCCCGAACGAGCGCTTCAGGAAGGGATCGTCGCCCGGTGGCCGGGGCGGATAAGGAGGCTTCGCATTGAGAGGCGGCCAATCATCAAAAACATTCAGATTCCAGTCCCCCTTGTCGTAGGCGAACGGTCCATCCACCACTTTGTAGTTCTTATTGAAGTCACCATTGCCCCCCAGAAAGTTCTCGGTGAGTGGTCAGCGACGGTGTCGGTCCAGTCCCAATACGGCAGGGTTACACTCGAATCCACTTCTTGCAATTTGAGCTCGAACCGGAGAAGAAATTCGCGATGCCACGGCAGGAAACCGGGTCCCATATGGGCGGCTGAGTGCGTTCCGAGGACAACATCTCGGTGTTGGAGGACGAACGCGTCGTAAACGCCAGTTCTCTTGAGAGTTTTTACAGCGTTAATGAACGCCTGCCGCTCGGTGTCCGACAGGAACGCTTGGTTCTTGCGTGTGCCCATGACCCCACCCGTTGACTTGACCGAAAATCCGATCGGGCCGTTGCGGCGACTTCGCGTTCCGGCAACCCCAACCGGACGTCGATCTTGCCCCTCTATAGCCGACCATAATCCCTCGCCGAAGCATTTTGAAAAGAAGTTTCCGTTACCGTCCGACGGCATTGCCAAGTTGAAGACAGCGGACCGGGACGGAACGCACCGCTCGGGGTTACCGCCAATTCCGCTGCCGAGATTTCGGGAAGCACTCAATGAGGGCAGCAACAATCTGCGGACCGGGCGCCGTGAACCCCAGTGACATCCTCGCGCTGGTGGTTCTCTGGCGCCGCCGTTACGAGCTCAGCCTGCGTGATGTTGCGGAGATGTTGCTGGCTCGCGGCATCGTGTTCGGCATGAGGCGGTGCGGGACTGGGAGGCGAAACTGGCGCCGGCGCTGGCTGAAGAACTTAGGCGACGGCGTCGCATCGGTCGAAGCACGCGGCCTTCGCCGTTTTGAAGGCGGGTCGGCGTCCGCGACCCGAACCCGCAGAGTTCAAAATGATGGACATCGGATCCTTTATTCGCGGACTGCCCAAGACGGACCTGCACGTCCACATCGAGGGCAGCATTGAGCCGCAGCTCATGCTGTATCTGGCCGCCCGCAAATGGCGTTCCGCTACGGTGGCAGACCGCTGACGCCCTGCGCGCCGCCTGCCTTTTCGATAATCTCCAGTCATTCCTCGATCTTTATTTCGAGGGCTGCTAACCAGACGGGACGGGATTTTACGACGTGACCCGCGCCTACCTGCGTCGGGCCGACGAGGATGGCGTGATCCGTGCGGAACTCTTCATCGGTCCGCAGAGCTTCATCGAGCATGGCGTTGCCATCATGGATCTGATGTCCGGCGTGCTCGACGCCATGGAGGAAGCGCGCCGCGATCATGGCATGAGCGTCGGGTTGATGATCAGCGTCCATCACCACCGGAGCGAAGCCGAGGCCATCTGTGTCTTGGACCAGATAATGCCATGGCACCAGGACATCATCGCCATCGGCCGAGCGCAGAGCTCGGGAACCCACCGTCGAAGTTCGCACGGTTCTTTGCCGCCGCTCGAAAGAGAGGGTTCCGCACGACGGTCCATGCCAGAAAAGAAGGGCCGGCCGCCTACGTGCGCGAGGCGCTCGACGGCATCCGTGTCGATCGGATCGACTATGGGAATACCTGTTTGTCCAATCCCCGTCCGGGTCGCGACTTGGCTGCGCGACGGATTCCCTTGACCGTCTGCCCCTTGTTGAACCTGCGGCTCCGGGTTGTTCCTTGCATGCAGGCTGAAAACCATGATGGCGGCCGGCTTGCACGTGACCGTCAACTCGGACGATCCGCCTTATATCGATGGCTACGTTACGGAAAAGCTGATGTCCTGCCATGCGGCCTTCGTGGCGGCGAAGCGCATAAGGGGCTGACGAAACGGCTGGATTTGTATTTGGCGAAGCAGGTCGATAGAAGGCGTCTTGCTCAAAGACCTGTTGGAAGCCGACGCTCAGGCGTCAGCGGAAGGACCGTCACCCGGCGCGTTCGACCTTGCTAAGTGCCCATTTGACGTGTTGCGCGCCATCGGCGAAGCCGGTCAGAACGACCTGCTCGCCTCGCCGTGGTTCGGCACCACCCAGGTAGATGGTTTCCTCCAGGGTCAGCCGAGCGCCGTCGGCCCGCAGGCGCCAGAACATGCCGGACTTCAACCGCAGCAACACCGCGCCGCCATCCTGCTGCACGTTGGCCTGGACGTCGGGGTGCAGGTGAAACCGCAGGGTGAACGGCTGAGGGTCGGGCGACTCGATCAGATCCTCGCCACGGATGTCCTCGCCGCTTTCCGCCATGTAGAAGCGGCGGCGGTGCACCGCGTTGAACGGCTTCTTCCAACCGTCGTGCGACACGTCCAGCCAGTGGGCGCCCGCGGCTTCCTGGCGGTTGACCTCGACGGTCACCGGACGGCGGCCGAGGCCCTCGGGCTTCAGTTCGCTGCTGTTCAGGTCACCGATCACCAGCGTGGAATGCGCGGCGGTGGCGCGGGCCGCGTCATGCCACTCCGGCGGACCGGCCGGGAACGCACCGCAGTTCACGATCAACCGGTCGCGGCCGATGGAGAGTTCCATCGACAAGGTGCCGGCATGGGCGAACCGGTCCAACCCAGGGGGAGCCGGGGCGCCGCAGTCGACGATCAGCACGCTGCGGCCGGCCTGCATGCGGCTGAAGCCGCCCTCGGTCAGCGCTGAAGGGCCACGACCCCCGCGTCCGGCCTGGGTCAGAACCAGATCGACCAGCGTCGCGGTCTCTTCCTTGCTGCCGTTGAACAGCGCCAGGGCGCCGTCGCCGTGCCGCATCATGCGCAGGGCCGGGGCCATGCGCTCGATCGCGTGGGCGAGCATCGGTGGCGGCTGGGTTTGTGAGGTCTGGAACAGCGCGCGGATTTCCGTCAGGTCCTGCAACGCCGCCAACTGCGCAGCCGGGCTGCGTTCGGCGTGGCAGCCGTCGGGCAGGATCTGACGGCTGATCTCCTGCGGCAGGAAGCGCAGTGCTCGCGTCAGGAAGCCCGAGTGTTCGCGCAATGCGACGGCGGCGGCGACCAGACCTTTCAGCGCGGTCAGTGCTCTGGCGTCGAGTTCCTCGGCCGGCAGGGCGGCGGACAGGCTGCGCGCCTCGATCACCAGCCGGCCCATGAGGCGCTGGCGGAACACGTCGTCGGCGGTCGCGGCGAAGAAGTCGTAATGTCCGAGCCAGGCGGTGATACGGGCGCCGACGACGTCGGGGCGGTGGGCGATGGGGTCGGAGGGCGGGCTGGCGATCCACTCCGAAACCAGGGCGCGGGCACGCAACCGGGCGGCATCGGTGCCGAGGGCGCGCAGATCGCGCAGCCAGGTGAAGCTGTGTGCGCCGGTGCGCAGGACAGCGGACCCGCCGAGCTGGTTCCAGCCGTTTTGTTTCAGGGGCTGGGTGGCGCCGCCGATTTCTATCTCGCCCTTGATCAATTGCGCACCGCGGGTGGGGTCGCCAGGCCAGGGATCGCGGACGGACAGGGAGGGAGCGTCGGGGATGCGTCCCATCCGCAGGCTGGGGAGGCGTGCCATCGCCCGTCTCGCCTCGCGCATCCAGCTTCTTGGGGTTGCCACGCTCACCTGCCTCCCCGCAGTCCGGCGATTGCTCGGGCGTAGTCGGTGGCGTGGAACACCGAGGTGCCGGCGATCAGCGTGTCGGCGCCGGCTTGCAGGATGTCCGGGGCGGTTTTGGCCGTGACGCCACCATCGACGGCCAGTGCGATGGGGTGATCGGCGGCATCTATCATTTGGCGGAGGCGGGCGATCTTGGGCAATTGCGAGGTGAGAAAAGTTTGGCCGCCGAAGCCGGGGTTCACCGACATCACCAGGACGATGTCGATCAGGTCGAGCGCCCAGACGATGGCCTCGGGGGCGGTCGCCGGGTTCAGGACGACACCCGCCTTCTTGCCGGCGGCGCGGATGTGCTGCAGCGACCGATGTAGATGCGGTCCCGCTTCCGGATGCAGGCTGATGTGGTCGGCGCCGGCGTCGATGAAGGCGTCCAGATAGAGATCGACTGGCGCGATCATGAGGTGCACGTCGAACGGCAGTTTCGTGTGCTTGCGCAGTGCCGCCAACACCGTCGGGCCGAAGCTGATATTCGGGACGAAGTGGCCGTCCATGACGTCCAGATGAAGCCAATCGGCGCCGGCGGCTTCGACAGCGCTGACTTCTTCTCGCAGCCGGCCAAAATCGGCCGCGAGCAGGCTAGGGGCAATTGTGACGTGCCGAGACTCGGGAGCAGTCATGGCATGTTTCTAGACACCGGGGCCGACGTGATACAAGGTGAATGAGCCTTCGGACGGCCTGTTGGCAACATCATCCTGTGGGCAACATCAGCCATCGGGTGAGATCAAGTCTTGATCAGCCGGGCGGCGAAGAAACCGTCCATGCCGCCGCGGTCCCTCCAGAGGCCGGGATGGGTGCGCAAGTAGCCGTCCGGCGTCAGGGCTTCCGGAAGGGCGGCTAGTTCCGCCGGCTGGAACGGGTCGTGCCGAAGCCCGAGCCTTGCCGCGGCGATGATGCGTGGGGCACCTTCCTCGGGCTGCAGCGAGCAAACGGCGTAGATCAGGCGCCCGCCGGGGCGGAGCATCTCAGCGGCGGCTTCCAGCAGTTTGTCCTGCGCCTGGACGACCGTCTGCACATCCCTCGGCCGCTTGATGCGAGCGACATCCGGATGGCGGCGGATGGTGCCGGTCGCGCTGCATGGAGCATCCAGCAACACAGCGTCGAAGGGCTCAGCGGGCCGCCAGGTGGTCGCGTCGGCGTTGATCACATCCGCGTGCAAATGCCATCGGCCCAGGTTGTCGGTCAGGCGTTCGATGCGATCGGCGTCGCGCTCGATCGCGGTCACAATCGCGCCAGCAGTGGCAAGTTGCGCGGTTTTCCCACCTGGCGCGGCACACAGATCAGCGATGCGTTCGCCTGGCTGTGCTGCCAGCAGACGAGCCGGCAGGGCCGCGGCGGCGTCCTGCACCCAAAGGTCGCCGGATTCGAAACCGGCAATGTCGGACACCCGGGTGCCGGCCGGGAAGCGGACTGATCCGGTAGGCAACAGGGTCCCACCCTCGGGCAGAGGGACGCCGGGCTTCAGGGTGACATCCAGTGGCGCCTCGGACTGATGTGCCGAGGCGATTGAACGGGCGCCCTGCCCCCAGGACGTCCACAGCCAGGCCGGCGTATCGAGGCGCGCTGAATTCAAGTCTCCCAGGGCGTCCGGGCCGGCGGTGGCGACCTTACGCAGGACTGCGTTCACCAGGCCGGCGAACGGTGTCAGGCCGCGACGCTTGGCCAGGGAAACGGCAGTGGCGACCGCCGCATGGCTGGGTGTGTCCAGCAGCAGCAGGCCGGCTGCGCCAATCCGCAGGACGTTGCGGACCGGCTCCGGCGGTTCCTTGCGCAGGAAGGGTTCCAGCACCGCGTCCAACGTGCCCATCCTGCGCAGAACAGCGGCGGCGAGCCGATGCGCGGCGGCGCGGTCCCTGGCATCCTGTGCGGGCAACGCGTCGAGGGCTTCTTCCAGGGGACGATGTTTTTCCAGGACCGCGGTCAGCAGGTCGAACGCCGATTCTCGGGTTGGATCAGCCATCAGACCGGCAGCGTCGCTCTACCGATGCCATGGTATTCGAAGCCGGCTTGCCGCATGGCGATGGGATCATAGACGTTTCGTAGATCGATCAAGATCCGGCCGCGCATCGCATCGGCCAGACGAGTAGGTGCCAGGGCACGAAATTCGTTCCACTCGGTGATCAGCACCAAGGCATCGGCTCCGGCCACGGCATCCATGGCGTCGGCGCAGTAGTTGATTGCGTCCGGCAACAGCGGGCGGGCCTGCTCCATGCCCTCGGGGTCGTAAGCGCGGATGATCGCGCCGTCGCCGGCGAGACGGGAGAGGATCGACAGCGACGGCGAATCCCGCATGTCGTCGGTCTCGGGCTTGAAGGTGAGGCCGAGGACGGCGATGGTCTTGCCGCGAACCGATCCGCCGCAGGCGCTGATCACGCGCATCGCCATGCTGGATTTGCGGGCGTCATTGACGGCGACGGTCGTTTCAACCAGGCGGGATGGTGCCCCGTAGTCCTGTGCGGTGCGGACCAGTGCCAGGGTATCCTTAGGGAAGCAGGAGCCGCCGTAACCGGGGCCGGGATGCAGGAACTTCCGGCCGATGCGGCCATCCAGGCCGATGCCCCGCGCCACGTCGTGTATGTCGGCGCCGACCCGCTCACACAGATCGGCCATCTCGTTGACGAAGGTGACCTTCATGGCGAGGAAGGCGTTGGCGGCGTATTTGGTCAGTTCGGCGGTCTCGATCGCGGTGAAGACGATCGGCGCTTCGATCAGATACAGCGGGCGATACAGCCGGTGCATGACTTCCCTGGCGCGGTCGGATTCGGCGCCGATGACGACGCGGTCCGGCCGCATGAAGTCGCCGATGGCGTTGCCCTCACGCAGAAATTCGGGATTGGAGGCGACGTCGAACTCCAGGTCCGGGCGTGTCATGTGGACGATTTCCTGGATGCGGCGGCCGGTGCCGACGGGGACCGTCGATTTGGTGACGATCACGGCATAGCTGGTGAGGGATTTGGCGACTTGCTCCGCCGCCGCGTAGACGTAGCTCAGGTCGGCGTGACCGTCGCCGCGTCTTGTCGGTGTGCCGACCGCGATGAAGACGGCCTCTGTCCCATCGACCGCCGCGGTCAGGTCGCCGGTGAAGGCGAGGCGGCCGGCCTTGACGTTGTCGGTCACCAGTTGCTCCAGGCCCGGTTCGTAGATCGGCATTTTGCCATCGCGAAGGGAGGCGAGCTTTCGCGGATCGGCCTCGACCACCGTGACCTCGGTTCCGAATTCAGCGAAGCAGGCGCCCGATACCAGGCCGACGTAGCCGCCACCGATCATCGTAATACGCACGTGTTTTACCCCCTTGCGAGACTGATGCGATGATTTAGCACAAGGTGGTGGCGGAATCCTACCATTTACGGATGCCGGTCACGTTGCGATCCGGACGCGGCCCCTTGACAGGACGTCGGTGGGTCGGATGTGTCGTCGCCGGGATCGGGCCTGAGGGTTATCGATGACGGATGGAAAGCTTCGGGTTGGGGTCGCGGGCGCTGGCCATTTTGGCCGCTATCATGCGCTGAAGGTGGCGGCGTCGAGCCGGACACGGCTGTCCGGAATTTATGACACGCACCTGGAGCGCGCCAAGACCCTTGGGTGGGAAGCCGGCGCCAAGGAAATGGATTTCGAGGCTTTGCTGGCGGCGTCCGACGCGCTGATCGTCGCCGCGCCGGCCCGAGCCCATCACGACCTGGCGTCGCGGGCGCTGCGGGCGGGTAAGCACGTGCTGGTGGAAAAACCGATTGCCTCCACGTTGGCGCAGGCGGATGAGTTGGGGGCGCTGGCGAGGCAAGGCGGGCTGGTGCTGCAGGTCGGGCATCTTGAGCGGTTCTCCGCTGCCTATCAGGCGATGGCGGGCAGAATTGGGGCGCCGCTGTATATCGAGGCTACGCGGATCGCGCCGTTCAAGCTGCGCGGAACGGATGTTTCGGTGATCCTAGATCTGATGATCCACGATCTCGATCTTGTCCTTGCCCTGGTGGACAGCGGGATCGAGAGCGTCGATGCGGTTGGCGCCCCGGTCGCCAGTCCGCATGAAGATATCGCCAGCGCCCGCCTCAGATTCCGGAACGGCGCTGTGGCTACGATCACTGCCAGCCGGATTTCGCCGCGAACCGAGCGGCGGATGCGGATCTTCGCGCAGAACGCTTATATGGCCGCGGATTTCGCGGCTCGGACGCTGACCGTGATCTCGCGAACACCGAGCGGGGATGGCGGCTTGCCGCCGGGCCAGCAGCCGGTGCCTGGCGTCGCCGGGTTCGGCATCGCGGATGTGTCGTGGGAGGAACATGACTCGCTGGCGGCTGAGCAGGCGGCATTCGCCGCCTCGGTGCTGGATGGAGCGCCCGTGCTGGTGGACGCCGCAGTGGGACGGCGGGCCCTGGAAGCGGCTCTGGCAGTTGCGCAGAGCATGCGAGCGGCGCGGGAGCGGATGACGGCGTCGGGGTTAATCGTGCCGGGCTGATTGTGCGGGACTGGGGCCGGATCAGCCCAGCCGGCGGCGGTACAGAGCGATCAGGCGTTCCCAGTGGCGTTCGGCGGCCGGCTTATCGTAGCACCAGCGCTGCGGGAAGGCGAAGCCGTGATGGACCGCGGGATACATCTCCAGCTCGCCGGGGTTGCCAGATTTTTCGAATAATTCTTTCAGCTCGGCGACCATCGGCAGCGGGGCGAGTTCATCGTGTTCGGCGCAGGCGATGTAGAGCTCGCCTTTGGCTTTGCCGAGATTCAGGTGCGGGCTTTCTTCGTTTTCGCTAACCAGCCAGGTGCCGTAGAACGATGCGGCGGCGGCGACGCGTTCGGCGTAGCGGGCGGCCGCGGCGAGCGCGTAGGGGCCGCTCATGCAGTAGCCGTGGGTGCCGACAGGGCCTTTTTTAGCCGCCGGCTGGGTATCGACGAAGGTCAGGATGTCGACGAAATCCTCCATGACCGGCGGTATTGTCATCTTGGTGCGGACCGCGCGCATTCGGGCCTGCTCGGCGCTGCCCTTGGTGGTGACGTCGGGGCCGTATTTCGTGTCTTTGCCGGCTCGATAGTAAAGGTTGGGTAGCACGACATAGTAGCCGACGGTGCCGAGGCGGCGGGCCATGTCGCAAAGTTCCTCACGGATGCCGGGGGCGTCCATCAGCATGATCACCACGGGGTGTGGGCCGTTGCGTTCGGGATGGACGATGAAGGTCTCCATGGCGCCGGACCGGGTTTGGAGATCGCTGGTTGTTTCGATCATGGTTTTTCCCTGGCATTGCCGTAATGGTTCCACGTCACGGCTTGTTCGGCAAGCAGCCTCTGGCGCACGCCCTATAACGGAGCGAACTGGCGGCAAAACGAGAGAGGAGAATGACCGCGAAGCCCGAGGACGTCCCCGGGCTTCCGCCGATTGGGCACGGCCAACTTGTCGTCGACGGAATTGCGAGACGGGTCGCGGGAGATCGTCATCGAGGGCCGATATCCGACCGCGGAGGTTTCTCCAAGCCAGAGGCCGCTCAACTTGACGGTGCCGGCTACTCTCCTACGCTGCGCTTGTTCGCGGCGCTACAGGCCGGTCCATGCACCACGCTGCCGCTTGCGCGACCTCACACTGCGGCGCAGGCTGCTATCGTTGCAATGGAGGACGCACCGCCCATGTGCCGATCGTGTGACAAGCAAAGCCGCCGCAGGGTTCTATCGTTTCTGGCAACGGGCGCTGCCGTGGCCGGTCTGCTGGGTGCGGGCGCGCCGCGCAGCCTTGCCGCCGGCGCCACAACGGTGACGGCCGATGAAGCGCTCGCGAAACTGAAGGCCGGCAATCAGAAGTTTCTCACCGCGCCCGGAGCTGTGTGCCGCGGATATGGCGAAGCAGCGCGCCGATGCGGCAAAGGGTCAGTCTCCCTGGGCAACGATCCTCACCTGCTCGGATAGCCGGGTTTCACCTGAGCTGATCTTCGGCGGCGTCGGGTTGGGCGAGTTGTTTGTCGTGCGAAATGCCGGCAATGTGGCCGACACGGCATCCATGGGCACGATCGAATATGGTGCCGAGCATTTGGGATCGCCGCTGGTCGTCGTTCTCGGGCACCAGCGTTGCGGTGCGGTTGAGGCGGCCTGCGAGGTTGTCGCGAAGCATACGAAACTGCCAGGCTTCATCGCGCCCATGGTCGACGCGATCGTTCCCGCGGCCAGGGCTGTGTACGGCAAGCCGGGGGATTTCGTTGACAACGCAGTGCGTGAAAATGCCAGGCTAGGCGCGCAGAAGATTTCGACGCGCAGCAAGATCGTCGAGCACCTTGAACATGAGGGCAAGGTGAAGGTCGTGTACGCGCGCTATGACCTTGATAAGGGTGTCGTCGATTTTCTCTAGGGAGAGGGAGCGGCGTGCAGCCCATCGTCACGACTCTGGCCACAAGCGCTGTCACAATCGCTCGTGCGGCCGTGGCACTCGGGCGGGATCCAGAAGCATTGCGCCAATTCGTTGTCAGTGGTCTCCCGCCCCGACCCGCGCGATGGGGTGGCGCACCCTCCAGGGCGCAGCACCAGGGATAAAATCCATCCGGCAGTGTGCGGCTTCTGCAAAATCGGCTGAGGCCAGTGGTCCTGGCATGCGAGTGATGTCTGACAAATGTTGTCTCATTCGAATTGCTCCCCAGCGGTCGAAGTGCTTAACCAGTTTGCCGCCCGACGCCGTCACCGGGGGCGACATCCACCGTAGCCGCGAGGCCTGATCCATGAGCCATCGCCCCGCCCTGCTGATCGTCAATGGTCGCAGCCGCCGCGGCGCGGGAGCAGCAGAGACTGTCACACGGGTTCTGAGAGAGTCTGGCGTGCCGATCATTGCCCGGGACTGCGAACGAGCCAGTGATCTTTCAGCCCTGATAAGTGCCACGAAGGGTGAGATCGAAAGCATGATCATCGGCGGGGGCGATGGCACTTTGAACGCGGCGTTGCCGGGGCTGCTTGAGACCGGCCTGCCACTCGGGATCATTCCGCTCGGCACTGCCAACGATCTTGCTCGTACGCTCGGGATCCCGACCGACCTTGCGGCGGCAGCACGCATCATCGCGTGCGGAAAGGTGCAAAGTGTGGATGTCGGCGAGGTCAACGGTCATCCGTTCTTCAACGTCGCCAGCATCGGGTTCGGCGTGGACCTCACCCGCGCACTCACCAGCAACTCCAAGCGCCGCTTCGGGTCCTATCGGCTATGCTATCGCCGCTCTGCGGGCTGTGTCACGGCTGCGGCCGTTCCGTGCCGAGATCATGCACGGCCATACCATCCACCTCTCCCGCACCATCCACGTCGCCGTTGGCAACGGCCGCCATTACGGTGGCGGCATGACGGTATCGGAACACGCACGCATCGACGACGGCTGTTTGCACATCTACAGCCTCGAAGTGGACTCGTTATGGCGTCTGCTTCGGCTGCTTCCAGCCCTTCGCAGCGGTCGCCACGACGCCTGGAAAGAGATTCGCTCGCTGGAAGGCGAGGAAATCGAAGTCCGCACGCCTCGTCGTCCCCGCTCGGTCAATACCGATGGCGAAATCGTCACGCGGACGCCGGCGCACTTCCGCGTCCGAGGCCATGCGATCAGCGTGTTTATCCCATGATCGCCTAAACCTTCTAACGCCTTAGGATACCGCCTGAGCACCGTTAAGTTGAGCGGCCTCTGGCTTGGCGAAACCTCCGCGGTCGGACATCGGCCCTCGATGACGATCTCCCGCGACCTTTGTATACAGGCTATTTCTACCCGGCTCACGGCACGGCCGAAGCTGTCAGTCGTTTGTCATCGCAACACGTGACCAGGTAAGGTCCGGGTCAAATGTTGTGACGCCCGCGGCGATGCGCGCCGTCTCGGGTCCCAGGTCCTTTTGATACACATCGCCGTCGGGCCCAACGATGAACGTCATAATTCCGCTGGACTCGAACACTGCCGGCCACGCTATCAACGCAAAGCCGCCCACCATCCGGCCGGACTGCACATAGCTCTTGGCACCACCATCCGCGTTGGGACCTTGCGCCTTGAGGATGCGGAAAAAGTAGCCCTCATAAGGGATCGGCTTACCGCCAACCATTTCGCCGGGATAACCCATGTCCTGTGCCGCATCGATCAGCGGCCCCAGAGGGCTTTCGGGCTCGCCCTCGGCCACGGGCCAGTAAAGCCCGTCGCGGTGCCCAGGGGTGCTGAGCACCCGCGCGGCATACTCTCCGCGGCCGTTTGCCTGCTTGACGCGATCGAAATAACCGCGTTGCGCGTCGACGCAGGCAAGCAGCGTTCGGATCGCCGACAGCTCGTTACGGCCGACGCGACGGTCGACAATCGTCTGCGCACCTGCGTTGGTGTCGAAAGTCCAGTGCCCGTCGTTCTCGACCAGCGGGATCGGCATCGGCCAATCGTTTATGCCGACATCCAACTCGGCGCGCTCGGGGCTCGTTTTGTCGATCTTGTGCTTCTCATCGTAGAGATCAACGAATCGCTGATGGAGTTCCCGGTCGGCATACTGATCACCGGAATCAAGGACGCGGTCGGCCCCCGGGCCCAGAATGGCGCGCAAGTCGGCCTCCTGGTTGTTGCGCATGGCTGCCACGAACGCGCCCACCGCTTCCTCGGCGGAAGCGAAGCTGCGCTGAGGTTCCGGCGCGTTCGCGGGCACCGCCTGTGCGATCCCGACCCGGAGAATCGCCGCCACGATCAACCACGGCCAGCTCTTCGGCATTCGCATTGATGACCTCCTAACGCCGTCCGCCGCGTGCGCCGCCACCGCGCGCGCCGCCGCCACCACCGCGCGCGCCCCCGCCGAACGAGCGCTGCTGACCAAGTGACCGACTCTGCGCGCCACGCTGTCCAAATTGCCCAGCCTGGCGTCCGCTGCTCATATCACCGAACGCTCCGCCCTGACGTTGCGTACTGCTGACACGTTGGCCTCCGGCAGCCGGCCGCTGGGCGGGGCTGCTCACGCCCCCGACACCGCCGGCACCGCCCGGTCGGCCAGCACCGCCGACACCGCCAACGCCACCGGGCCGACCAGCGCCGCCGACGCCGCCCACACCGCCCGGTCGGCCAGCACCGCCGACACCGCCGACACCGCCCACGCCACCAGGCCGACCAGGACCGCCGACACCGCCGACGCCGCCCACACCGCCCGGCCGACCAGCGCCGCCGACACCGCCCACGCCTCCGGGACCGCCCGCGCGCGTCGGAGGCTGCACCGCATTGCCGGGCACGGAGACTTGCGAACGGCCGGGAAGGCCCGCCGGCCCGCCGGGCGCGCGGGCGAAATTGCCGGGCCGCGCACTCCCGGCGCCCCCGCCCCAACGGTTCGAAGTGATCTGCGATCGATTGACGTTGATGTTGTTGTAGCGGTTGACGTTGACGTTCGCGTAACCGCCGCCCCACCCGGGACTTGCCCAACCCCATAGCCCGCCCACGACCGCAGCGCCGGCCGCGAATGCCAACCCGGTGGCCAGCACGGTGCCGAAGTAGTAGCCGGCCGGCGGCGCCGCGTAGTATGGTGGATACGACGGATAGGGCCACGACGACCCGTACACCGCCGCCGGATTGTAGCTCGGCACGTAAACGGTGTTCGACTGCGCCGGCTGGATGACGATCACCTCCTGCTGAGTCGGGGGCTGGCTGCTGCCCGCAGGTGGCTCGACCGTCACCTGCTGCGTGCTCACGACCTGCTCGGGCGACGACTGCAGCTTGTCGTTCGCCTGCGCCAGGCGGCGAAGACGCTGCACCGCCGCGAACACGTCCGCCTGCTGGGTTGCGAACGCATATCCGAGTTGCTGCAGCCAGGTCAGATTGCTGTTCATGGTCGCCAGGACAACCGGGAACGGCACCAGGGACTTCACGCTAGGGTCCCACGACTCGGCCTCCAGTGCCTTCACCAACGCGTCGCCGGACAGTGACTTGTGTGCCGGGTCCTCCACCCAGCGTGAAGCTGCCACGACCTCCAGCGGGACGGTCGAGGCCATCAGGAGTTGGGTCAGTAGGTCGTCCGGGTAAAGCGCGATCGAGGCCACCAACGCGTCGAGCTGTTCGTCGTTGAACGCCTGGGCAGTGGTCGGCTGGGCGACCGCCGCCGGTGTCGCGACCAAGCGATTAGCCTCCTCCTCAGTCAGGTAACCGGTGCTCGCGGCGCCGATGTCGTGCTGGAAGCCGCGGATCGCCGCACGTGTCGATGGACCAAAAAGGCCGTCTATGGGACCTTGATAGTAATCCAAGCGATGCAGCGCTTCCTGGACCTGCCGCCGGTCTGCTGCGGCCATGCTGGTCTCGGCGGGCATGGGGGTCGCCGGCGGAGCTGAGGGTGCAATTGCCGCCGATGAAGGCAGCGCAGTCGGCGGCGTCGCCTGAGTCGGCTGGGCTGTCATCGGTTGAGTTGCGGGCACTGCTGTCGGCGAAGGCGGGGTCTGGGCCAATAGGTCGAGCGGGAAAGTCGCGTGGAGCATCAGGCTGCTCGCCAGAGCCCGCATGAACCGGCCGGCCCTACAAACCCCGAGCGTTACCATCCGGTCTGTCCCCCCTCGCTGCATTCGTTTCCGGCCCGCCGTTCTTACACCGTCTGATCACCCGCGGGAACGACCGTGCCATCCTCGGTGGCACCTATTGATGCATCAGATGACGCTCCGCCGGTGTCGCTGCTAGACTTGCACCGGGAGGCATGCGACACGCGCCTGCACTCGCGATGTAATGAGGAACGCAACGATGAAGCTGACGGATGGGCAACTCGCGGAGTATGAGGAACGCGGCTTCCTGGTGTTCCCGAACCTGGTTGACCCGCACGAAATCGAGATCCTTCGCGCCGACCTCGGCCGCGTCGCCGGGCTAAAAGCCGAGGAAGTGACCCGGGAGAAAAGTGGGGTCGTGCGCACGATTTTCCGGGTACATGACCCGAAAAGCCCAACCGCCTCGGCGCCGTTCGAGGCACTGGCCCGGCTTCCGCGTATCCTGGGGCCGGCGCAACAGTTACTGCGGGATGACGCGCTGTATGTTTATCACTCGAAGTGCAACATGAAGGAAGCGATTAAGGGCGAAATCTGGCAGTGGCATCAGGATTACGGCTCTTGGCGGAACGACGGTGTGCCGACGCCGAATATGACGACGGCGCTGCTGATGCTCGACGAGGCGAGCGAGATCGGCGGCTGCCTGTATTTCATCCCCGGCAGTCATACGCTCGGCCGGTTCGAGGCGGAACTGGATAGCGAGACGACATCGTATCGGCTGTGGACGGTGAAGAAGCTGGATGTGGTCGGTGCAATGGAGCGCTTTGGTGATCCGGTGGCGATTACCGGAAAGCCTGGGACCGTGGTGCTGTTTCATCCGAACCTGGTGCATGGGTCTGGACACAACATGTCGCGTTACTCGCGCTGGCACATCTACACGGTCTACAATCCGGTCGCGAACCGTCCGCCCGTCCGTCAAAACGCTCGGCCGGAATGGGTGGTGGCGCGGGACGTGACACCGCTTCGGATGGGGAGCGATGATGGCATTATCGGGGTGAGGCAAGCCGCGGAATAGCTCTTTTGTTGCAGAGTCACGTCAGAGGCTGATAATCGGGTCTTTCGATCAGGGCCTTCGCTCGGTGCAAACACCGGATTTATGGACGCGACGGACAGAACGGCCATCCGAGTAACGATACTGCTTGCGCTACGTCTTATCGCAATGGATGATGGTTGCAGGTTCTTCGTCGAGCGCACCGCTAGTTCGCGACTGTGCATGATGGACCGAGATGGTTCTGACCCTGTTCAACCTAACCCTATCGTAGTCTAAGATACTCGGCGATGTTTAACCCCCGCGTTCCCGTCCATGGGCTGTTGGCCGTGCTGCTGGCGTTGATGGCGCAGCTTGGCATCAGCGCCACAGTGCCGCGGCTCGACCCACTTGCCCAGATTATCGGTGCGGAGATCCTCTGTCACGCGTCGGACGGCGCCGGCGACACGCCCGCTCCAGCGCCCTTGCATCCGCTCGACTGTCTGGTTTGCCCGCTCTGCGTCGCCATACACGCGCCGTCAATAATCCCGATATCCGACGCGGCGATCCCCATACCTTCCGCCGCGATTGTGGTGCCTCGCTCCGAACTTCCGCCGCCGTCCACCGCGCCGCCTTCAGGCCACCAAGCACCCAGCCAGCCCCGCGCACCCCCCAGCATTTCCTGAGCACGTCCCCGGCCCGCGTCCGAACGGGCCGATTTTCTTTGCTTCAGGAGCTTCTCCATGAAACCGCGCTATTTGCTCGCCACGATGACCATCGGCACGATGGCATTGGCCAACCACGCCTGCGCCCACGGCTTCGCCGGCGACCACATGTTCATCAGTACCTTGCTGATCGACGATCCCAACGTCGCCGATGAAGCCAGCCTACCGACGTTCCAGTTCCTGCCTCAGGATGCTGGCGGCGGCATGACGTCGTACAATTACAACCTCGGCTTCGAGTTAGACAAACGCATCACCGAGAACTTCGGCTTCGCCATCAACGACGGCTACAACTGGCTCGCCCAGCCGGGCACCAAGACCGCGAATGGCTGGAACAACATCGTCGTCACGCTGAAATACAAGCCATACGTCAACGCCGAACACGAGTTCATCGTCTCGGTCGGAGTCCAGCGGGAATTCGCCCGCTCCGGCGCCAACGGGTCGAACGGTGCGGTGCTCGGCAACGACGACAGCGGTTCAACCGGGCCGACGCTGTATTTTGGCAAGGGCTTCGGCGATCTTCCGGTCGGCGTTATCCGTCCGCTGTTTCTGACCGGCGAACTGACCTATACGATCGCAGACAAGAACCTGAAGGTCGACAGCTTCGGCAACCCGCTGAACAATGGCAATCCGAACACCTGGAGCGGCGGCCTGTCCTTGCAATACAGCATCCGCTACCTGTCGTCGCAGGTGAAGGATTACGGCCTACCCTCCTTCGTCAACAAGCTGACGCCGGTGGTGGAACTGGCCTGGTCGTCCCCCGCCAGCCAGCCGAACAATGGGACGCAGACGCAGTATCTCTGGGGGCTGGGCGTGAACTACACCACGACCACATGGGCCGTTGGCATGGAGGCGCTGCTCCCCGGCAATCGTGCGACCGGCAACCATCCGGGCGTAATCGCCCAATTCCATCTCTATTTCGATGACCTGTTCTCGCACAGCCTGGGCACGCCGATCGTAGACTGGTTCAAGACATGATCCGGATCTTCGCTCTGACGGCTGCGTGCCTGATAAGCCAGGCGGCCTTCGGCCACGCCTTCGTGCAACGCGCCAGCCCAGCCGCCAACAGCACCCTGCTGAACGCGCCGGCCGCGGTGACGATCACCTTCACTGAAGGCGTGGAGCCTGGCTTCAGTATGATCGAGGTACGGGACTCGCACGACCTTCGCGTCGACAATTCCGACCTGCACCCGGTGGGCCGCACTGGCAGGCAGCTGTCGGTCAGCCTGCCAAAGCTGCCCGCGGGCAAATACACTGTAATCTGGCATGTCACCTCGATTGATACCCACAAGACCGAGGGCCGCTTCGACTTCATTGTTTCACCCTGAGCCATGGATCGGTGGCTCGCTATTTTGGTGTTGCTACGCTGGTGCCACCTGCTGGCGCTGGCGTCGTTGTTCGGCACCTTGGTCTCACTGGCGCTGGTTGCGCCGGCTGGGCTGAATGAGGCTGGCGCGACGGCGGCCTCGGCGAGGAACCGCCTCGTCCGCCTTGCCAGGCAGTCCGATGGCGCTGCCCTGCTCATCGGCCTTATCTGGGTGGTGCTGCAGGCGGCGGCGATCGCCAGCGCGACATCGTTCGGGGACACGCTCTCAGCCCTGGTGACGGTGCTGAGCAACACCCGGTTCGGCCATCTCGTGTTGCTTCGCTTCGGACTGTTGCTCACCGCCTTTCCGCTGCTAGGTGGGCGAGACTGGCGGTTGGCCGCGGCACTGACGCTGGCGGGGATCGCGCTGGCGATGCAGGGCGGCATGGGCCACGCCGGCGCGACCGGCGGTATGGCGGGAGCCAGTCTGCTGCTTCTTGAGGCATTTCACCTGCTGGGGGCCGGCGCCTGGTTGGGCGGGCTTTTGCCGTTGTTCCTGCTTGTCGGGTCATTGCCCCCGCAACCAGCTTCCGTCGCCTGTCAGAGCTTCTCCACGGTCGGGCTGATCGCTGTGTTGCTGATCGCTGGCACCGCGCTGGTGCAGTCCTGGCAGTGGATCGGCAACCTGGGCGGACTGTTCGGCACTCGATACGGCCAGATGGCGCTGTTGAAGCTGGGATCGTTCTTCACGCTGTTGGCGCTTGCGGCTGTCAATCGCTTTGCCCTGACCGAACGGCTGCGCGCTACCGGTGACGCGGCTTCTCGCCGGCTTCTACGCGTCGCCATTGCGGTCGAAGCGATTCTGGGTGTTTTGGTTATTCTGGCCGCCGCGTTCCTTGCCTCGGGCACGCCGGCGACGCACGAGACGCCGATCTGGCCATTCTCTTGGCGACCGAGCCTAGCCGCTTTGTCTGACCCCTATGGCCGCCGCCAGATCCTGATCGTTTCGCTATTAGGCGCATTCGTTGGAGCATTGACGACGCTCGGCGTGCTCAGATTCCGAGCTCTTTGGCTGTCACTGGCAGGATGTGTCGTCGTTCTGCTGTTGGCGAGTCCGACACTGGTGCCGCTGCTCACGATCGATGCTTATCCAACGACGTTTGCCACTTCGCCCACCGAGTTTGCCGATAGTTCGATCGTACGCGGTGCGGCTCTGTTCGCGGCAAACTGTGCCGTGTGCCATGGCACCGATGCGCGAGGCGACGGTCCAGCGGCGAAGTCGCTGCCAATCCGACCGGCCGATCTGACCGCGGCACATTTCTGGGCGCACACTGAGGGCGACCTGTTTTGGTTCATCTCGCATGGCATAAATGCGAAGCCCGGCGCATTGGCGATGCCGGCATTTGGTGATGTTCTGCCCAGCGACGATCGTTGGGCGTTAATCGATTTTCTAAAGGCACACAACGCGGGAGAGAGCGTTCGTACGACTGGGCGCTGGAACCCGCCGGCCCCCTTGCCGCAGTTTGACGCGATCTGTGCGAACGGCTCGGCCATCGATCTTGATGATCTTCATGGTCGCGTTTTGCACATTATTGCCGACCCTGAGGGTCTGCCGCCGCCTCCCCCGGCGCTGGACGGCTTCGACATCGTCACCATCGTTCTATCGCTCGATCGCAAGGTAAAGCCGGTTGGTACAGCGTGTGTGACCGTCGACCCGGCGGCCTACAAGGCTTTCTCCATCCTATTGGGTGTCGCACCCGAAGCGCTACCGGAGACGCAAGCGCTGGCCGATCAGAACGGTTGGCTGCGCAGCAGGTGGCGGCCAGGCGATCCCGACGACTGGAACGATCCGCAGAAGCTGCTGGCGGTTATCCGCGACATCGTCACTCATCCTCTCTCCGTCGCTTCGGGAGGCGGGCATGCACATCACCACTAGGCGCGGCCGAACGGTAACGCCAGGCGCGTGGCCTGCACGGGCGCTGTCGCGGCCCCTCCGCCGGGCATATATCGCATGAGCCCGGTGCACATGCAGCGCTGATTGCCATCGTGTGGCGACGTTGCGTATTTTGGCCGCTCATGCCCATATCCGGCCACTATCCAAAGGTTTGGCCGAATTCACGCATGGATTCCATCTTCAAAGGTGATCTCAGCACGGCAACAGGCCGTACAGTGGCCTGGATCGACTCGCTGTTCGTTGATCACGCAGTGTTTCGCCTCGCGTGGAGCAACCTGGAGCCGGTTGTCCCCGGCAAGATCTATCGTTGCAATCATCCGACACCACGTCGTTTGCGCCGGATGGCGCGGCGACTTGGGCTGCGGACGCTCATCAATCTGCGCGGCCGGACGCAGAGCGGTTCAGACGCCCTGTCGCGGGAGGCGGCGCGTGAACTGGAGCTGACGTTTTACGACATCGCGTTCGAGAGCCGGGGGGCGCCGCAGCCGGATCGGATCATGCGTCTGCATGATATTTACACGTCCATGCAGACGCCGGCGATTATACATTGTAAGTCCGGGGCCGATCGGGCGGGCCTCGCCGCCGGGCTGATGATACTGTTCGCTGGCGGCACCTCGGCCGATGCGCTGCGGCATCTATCATGGCGCTTCGGACATATTAAGCAGGCGAAGACAGGCGTGCTGGACGCATTCTTCTTGCGCTATCAGCGAGACGGTGAAGGCCACAAATCGTTTCTGGACTGGGTGAGAGACGACTACGACGCGGCCGCGCTACAGCGGGATTTTCATGCCAACGGCCTGGCCAGTTTCATCAATGACTGGGTGTTGGCGCACGGATAACTACCTGGACCGGAGATGAGCCCGCCCTTATAAGCTCGGGGACGGGCTCATCGCGTCTGAAAGGACGTCTGGCGGTGGCTTAGACAATGATCGTTCGGGGTTTATCCACAACTCGGCGTTCGATCCTGGTTTAAGCTATTGTCTGACCGAGTGACGCACGCCTTCCGACAGACCGGCCTCAAGCGATCACGCTCAGTGTTCCGGCGTCCGCTGCATGTCCTGTTGCTGGACCTGCTTCTGCTCAGTCTGTTTTTCCTTCTCGGATGCCATGTGGTGGCCAACCGCACAGCCTCCCGCTGCGCCAAGGACGCCGTGGTTCGCCATGTGACCGGCCGCGCCGCCGACCACGGCGCCCGTTATGCAGCCCTTCGCGTGGGCCGAGCCTGAAGCGCCAGCTACCAGGGCCAGGGCTAAGGCGGCGGGCAAGATCATTAACTTCATAGGAAGCTCTCCTTCGTTGCTTGGAGATGCAACGCCGAGGTCGCGGGGCCGGTTGCGGCTCAACCGAACATATCGGCGGGAGCTTGAGCGCGGAGGCTAGCACCGAGGCCTGCGCCGATCCGGGTGGCATCCGCTGCGGGCCCGGTTTCTGAGCGCCGCAGTAGGAACGAGCCGTCGACCCTGGCAATGAGGCCGGTCAGGGTAAGGCTTCCATCCGCCAGCAAACGGGCGTGAGCACCGATCGGCGTGCGACAGGAGCCATCCAGTGCCGCCAGCAGGGCACGCTCGGCGGTGGCGACGGCGCGAGACGTTGGGTCCTCGATCTTGCCGAATAGGTCGTGCAGCGCGGTGTCACCGGCGCGGATCGTGATGCCGACGATCCCCTGGGTCGCGGCGGGCAGCATCGTTTCAGGGTCGAGGATGATGGCACCCGAAATGTCCATGCCCAAGCGGCGCAGGCCGGCCAGGGCCAGCGTGGTTGCCTGGCACTCGCCGTCGCGCAGCTTTCGCAGTCGGGTCTGGACGTTGCCGCGGATCGGGACGACGCGCAGGTCCGACCGAGCGTGCAGCAACTGCGCCTGGCGTCGAACCGAGGAGGTTCCGATCACGGCGCCGTGCGGCAGTGCGGCTAACGGGTCGGCGGGCGTAGGCGGACCGCAGGCCTCGCCGAGGATGAGTACGTCGCGGGCATCCTCCCGCGCCAGCACGCAACCGAGCAGGATTCCGGGGGGAAGGTCGGTTTCGAGGTCTTTGAGGCTGTGGACGGCGCAGTCGATGCGGTGGTCGAGCAGGGCTTCGTGGATTTCCTTGGCGAACAGGCCCTTGCCGCCGATGTCGGCCAATGAGCGGTCCTGCACGGCGTCGCCGGTGGTCGCAATGATGACTTCCCGGCTGGGGCCCGCGTTCGGAACCGTGGCGAGTAGGCGGAGGAAGCCGCGGGTCTGCAACAATGCCAAGGGGGAGCCCCTTGTGCCGGCTCTTATTTCGGTCTCGGACATGGGGTTTCATAGCACCGGGGTGGCTGGGCGGAATAGCGCGGGGGGCGGTGGGTGGTCGGGGGGCGCTACTCGATCTCCTCATGCCAGGTGCGGCCGTCGCGCTCGATCAGCGCGATCGCCGCGGTTGGACCCCAGCTTCCCGCCGGATAGGGACGCGGGTGGTCGGGCCTGGCCGCCCATCCCTCCAGGATCGGCTCGACCCAGGCCCAGGCAGCCTCGACCTCGTCGCGGCGCATGAAGAGCGTCGGGTCGCCGCGGACGATATCCATCAGCAGCCGTTCATAGGCATCGGGGAAGCGCCTTCCGAAGGTCTTCTCGAAGTTGATGTCGAGGCCGGTGGGTGAAAGCCGCAGGCCGCCGGGGCCGGGGTCCTTGGTCATCATTTCCAGCCGCATGCCCTCCTCGGGCTGCAGGCGGATGATCAGGGTGTTGGGGCGCCATTGCGCCGCGTCGGGCGGGAAGATGGTGAACGGCGGGGATCGGAACTGGATGACAATCTCGGACACTTTCGCGGGCAGCCGCTTGCCGGTGCGCAGATAGAACGGCACGCCGGCCCAGCGCCACGAGCGGACCTCGGCTTTCAATGCGACGAAACTCTCGGTGTTGGACACCTCGTCCGTGCCCAGATCCTCCGAGTAGCCGGGGACCGGCTTGCCGTCGATCGCCCCGTGGGTGTACTGGCCGCGCACCGTCAGGGCCGGGACCTCATGCGGTTCCATCGGCTTCAGGGCGCGCAGCACCTTCAGTTTCTCGTCGCGCACGCGGTCGGCATCGAGCGAGACCGGCGGGTCCATCGCGATCAGGCACAGCAGCTGCAGCATGTGATTCTGCAGCATGTCACGCAGCGCGCCGGATTTGTCGTAGTAGCCGCCGCGACCTTCCAGCCCGACCGTTTCGGCGACCGTGATCTGCACGTGGTCGATCACGTCGGCGGTCCACAGACGCTCGAAGATCGTGTTGGCGAACCGCAGCGCCATCAGGTTCTGCACCGTCTCCTTGCCCAGGTAGTGGTCGATGCGGAAGGTGTGCGCCTCGGAAAAGACCTTTCCGACCTCATCGATGATCGCGTGGGCTGATGGCGCATCGTGGCCGATCGGCTTTTCCAGCACGACGCGGGACTGTTCGGTGATCATACCGTTGGCGCCGAGCGCGTGGCAGATCGGACCGTAGAGGTCGGGCGAGGTGGCGAGGTAGAAGACCCGGACGCGCGTCGTCGTCCAGCACGGGGCCGAAGCGGCTCCAGTCGGCGTCGGGCGACGTGGCGTCGATCGAGACGTAGTGCAGTTGCGCCAGGAACTGGCTGATCGATTTCAGCATCCTGATCGGCTTTCGGGAGGTGCTTGTGCAAGGGTCTTGGCGGCGCGTTGCCGATAGTCGTCGTCGGACAATTGCGATCGGGCGGCGCCGATGATGCGTGAGTTGGCGGGCATTTGTCCGTCGTGGAAGCGGTAGTACAGCGCAGGCAGCAATTTTCGCAGGGTGAGGTCGCCGGTGGCGCCGAAAACAATGCAGTCAAAGACGGCTACGGGTCTGATTTTCGTCATCCAGGACTCTCCTGACGGACTGATCCTGCGAGCGGGCTTCGCGAGTGCAGCATGGGTGCTACACCATGCGAGTCGGGAGGGCCACAACCCCTCAGGTTGTGGGCTGAACCTCACCGCTCAACTGGACTTTCTTACCTGTGTGCGTTGGCAAGGTGGCCTCTGTGGTCTGGTTCCTGTCATCAAATTCTGTATGGCGGCATCAGGATTTTCCTAGGACTTGATCCCGGCGCATTCCTGCACGCGGCGCACTCGCCGCGGCGGCATCCGCACGCCGACCAGCCCAACACTTCCGTAACATTGGGCCGCGTGCTACCCGGCGGCGCAATGAAGTCTTTGCTTCGCACACCTCAAGCCCAGGCCATACTCGCGAGCCTGCTGAGCTTCTATCTGACCTTCGCGCTCCGCACCACGCGGTGGACGCTGGACGGGCAGGAGCATTTTCGCCCGCACGGTGCCGGCGCTCCGGCGGTGTTCGCCTTCTGGCACGAGTTCCTGCCGCTGATGCCGGCCTTGTCGCTGATCGCCCGCAAGCTGCCGTTCTATCGACCTACCCCGATCCACACTCTGGTCAGCCAGCATCGTGATGGACAGTTCATCGGGGCGGTGGTGCGGCGCTTTGGCATCTTGCCGATTTTGGGCTCTTCCACACGAGGTGGCGCGACCGGCATGCGGAATTTGCTGGGCGTGCTCAGGAAGGGAGAGCTGATTGGTATAACGCCGGACGGCCCAAGGGGCCCGCGGCGTCAGGCCGCTTTTGGCGTTGCGCAATTGGCGGCGCTGTCAGGTGTGCCGGTGGTGCCCCTCGCGGCGCGGACCACCCGGCGTGTCCACCTCGATACCTGGGACAGGATGCCGGTGCCCCTGCCGTTCGGCCGAGGCGTTATGGTATGCGGCCCGGCGATCCATGTGCCTCGGCATGACTGGAAGAATGCGATCCCGGCGATCACCGAGGCGCTGAATGAAGCGGCCGCGCGAGCGGACCAGTTGTGTCCGGCATGAACGCCAGTTTCCTGGCGACCGGCTGGACTGTCGCGACCACGTTGCTGGCTCCGGCGATTCGAGCGAATTTGCACCGCCGGGTAAGGACCGGCCGCGAAATCGCCGAACGCCTGCCGGAGCGCTTCGGCATCGATCCAACGCCCCGACCATCGGGTTTACTGTTATGGATGCATGCGGCCAGTGTGGGAGAGACGACGTCGATCCTCCCGGTTCTGGACGCGTTGCGTCACCGAGCGAAGGTGCTGTTGACGACCGGGACCGCGACGTCCCAGGCATTGCTGGACCAGCGTATCCCGGAGCACGGGCTTAGCGGCCACGTGCTGCATCGTTTCGCGCCACTGGATGTGCCGTCCTGGGTCGGGCGGTTCTTGTCGCACTGGCAGCCCGATGCCGGCTGCTTCGTGGAAAGCGAGTTGTGGCCCAATCAGCTGGCGGCCTGCCACTCGAGGGGCATCAAGCTGATGTTGCTCAACGCCCGCATGTCGGATCGCAGCTTCGTCCGTTGGCGGCTGGCGCCCAGGTTTGCGTGCCGTGTCCTGGATGGGTTCTCCCTTATCCAGGCCCGTGGAGACCAGGACGCAGAGCGGCTGCGCGCGCTCGGTGCGACCCACGTCGACAGCCCAGGGGATTTGAAGTTTGCCGCCCCGCCGCTGCCGATGGATGCGGTTGAATTGGATCGTCTGAAAGGCATTTTGGGCGACCGCCCTGTCTGGCTCGCGGCGAGCACTCATCCGGGGGAGGAATCCCTGATCGCCCGTGTCCATCGCAGTGTAACGGAAACCCATCCTGGCTTGCTGACCATCATCGCGCCCCGGCACCCCGAGCGTGGACCGGCCTTGTCGGCGGAATTGAACGCACCTCGGCGGGCGGCTGGGCAGGACCCGCCACAGGATGCCGGTATATGGATCGCCGACACGATGGGTGAACTGGGTCTGTGGTATCGCCTGGCGCCGATCGCCTTCGTGGGACGGAGTTTGATCCGGTCCGGTGGGGGTCAGAACCCGCTTGAGCCGGCGCGTCTTGGCTGCTGCATCGCCGTCGGGCCATACACCGGCAATTTTATCGACCACGTGGCGTTGTTACGCGATGCCGGCGGCTTGGTTGATGTGGCGGACGCGGCTGGGCTGGCTCGGTTCGTGTCGACGATGCTCGACAATGCCGAGCAGCGGCGGCTTCTGGGTCAGCGTGCGGCGGAGTCTATTCGTCGCTACTCGGACCTTCCCGCGCGTTCGGCAGAGGCGCTGCTCTCCCTGCTGCCTGGGGCCTGAAGATGCCGGCAGCGCCGGGGTTCTGGTTGCGTGACGGGTTGCTGGCCAAGGCGCTGTCGCCGCTGTCGATCATTGGATCTGCGCTGACGGCACGGCGCGTGGCGCAACGGGGATGGCGGGCGCCGGTGCCGGTGATCTGCTGTGGCAACGCAAGTGTGGGTGGGGCGGGCAAGACGACCGTGGTCCTGGAGCTTGCACATCGACTGTCCGGCCGAGGCGTCCACTGCTTGCTGCGCGGCTACGGCGGCTCGGCGCGGGGGTTACGTCGTGTAGAACCGGACGATCCTGCCACTTTGGTTGGGGATGAGGCGTTGTTGCTGGCGCAAGTGGCGCCGACCTGGATCGGCGCCAACCGGGCAACCAGCGCGAGGGCGGCGGTTCGGGCCGGCGCGAGAGTCCTGCTCATGGATGACGGGCTGCAAAATCCCACTCTGGAGAAAACCACTTCGCTACTGGTGATCGACGGCCGCACCGGGTTCGGCAACGGCCGCGTGCTGCCGGCCGGCCCGCTGCGCGAGACGGTCGGAGCCGCTGCTTCCCGGTGTCAGGCGGCGGTGCTAATCGGGCCGGACGCGACGCAAGCCACCATGCGTTTGCCGCCTGACCTGCCAGTGTTCCGAGCAGATCTGGTCCAGGACAAATCTGTCGCAGCGCTTGCCGGACGGGCGGTGGTTGCATTCGCCGGGATCGCTATGCCTGAGAAATTCTTCACGCCTTTGCGTGACGCCGGCGCCAGACTGGTCGCGGCTCGGCCGTTCCCTGACCATCATGCCTATACCCCGCGGGAATTGCGCGAACTGTCGCGTGAGGCGCGCGACCGGCAGGCGATCCTGGTTACTACACCGAAGGACTCGGTGCGTCTGCCGTCTGGCTTCCGGTCTCAGGTCACAGTTATCGGGGTCCGCCTGTCGTGGCGGGAACCGGAGCAAATCGATCAATTCCTCGACAGGGTGATCGCTATGCGAGCCACGTCATGATCGACGACAAGAAGAGCTTCGCAAGCGGCCGACGGAGCCGTCGCTGCGATTTTTGACCTGCTGGGGTTCGACCGCGGACGGTTGGTTTGACGCTGGCTTCCCGTCGCGATACGCGGACCGCGCTTTCACTGAATCCGACGCAGGAGACCCATCGATGTTCATCGCCATGAATCGCTTCAAGGTCCTTCTCGGCGCCGAGGCGGCCTTCGAGGAGGTTTGGACCTCTCGCGACACTCATCTGCGCGGCGTTCCGGGTTTCGGATCGTTCCATCTGCTGCGTGGACCAACGCGAGAGGATCACGTGCTGTATTCGTCTCACACCATGTGGCGTGACAAGGAGGCGTTCGAGGCGTGGACAACGTCCGAGGCTTTCCGCCAGGCGCACCGTAGTGCCGGCGGCAACAAGCCCTTGTATCTGGGTCACCCGGAGTTCGAGGGCTTCGAAGTCATCCAGACAGTCGAATAGCGCACGCGGCCTCTCTTTGGCCGCAGTGTCCCGATGTGCGCGCCGTCAGCAGCTTGCTGAGTGGAAGTCTTCGGCTGCGTCTGACGATGGAGACGGAAAGCAGAAGAGGCTGTCCCTTCTCGCTGTCACGGAAAACATAAACACCAACCTCTATGGCGTTCCACTCCATGGTGAGGCAGGCTGCGATAGTGCGCGACCGCCAAGGAGCAGGGATGGCTAAAATGACAAAAGGGGTCAATCGCCGGGGCTTCCTGAAGACTACAGCCGTAGTGGCAAGTGCGTTGGCGGCTCCCCGGCTGTCTCTGGCCGCCGACAACAAGATTCTGCGCTTCGTGCCGCAGGCCAACCTCGCCAATCTGGATCCGATCTGGACCACGCAATACGTTGTCCGGAACGGCTCGCTGCTGATTTGGGACATGTTGATGGGCGTGGACGACCAACTGCAGCCGAAGCCGCAAATGGTCGAAGCGTTTGAAAACAGCAGTGACTTCAAGACCTGGACGTTCAAGCTCCGGCCCGGTCTGAAATTTCACGATGGCGAGCCGGTGCTGTCAAAGGATGTAGTGGCGAGTATCAAGCGCTGGATGGTGCGTGATGCGTCGATGGGTGGGCCGATCAAGAAACGGACGGATGCGCTGGAGACCGTCGACGACAACACCTTCCGCTTCCGCCTCAATCAGCCGTACCCGAGGATGCTGTTCGCTTTGGGCAAGAGCAGTACGCCGTCGCTGTTCATCATGCCCGAACGGATCGCGGCGACCGATCCTTATAAGCAAATCACCGAGTACGTCGGCTCCGGGCCGATGCGCTTCAAGAAGAGCGAATGGGTCCCCGGCGCCAGAGCGGTTTTCGAGAAATTCGATGGCTATGTGCCTCGCGATGAAAAGGCCGTTTGGTTGTCGGGCGGCAAGCGCATCCACTTCGACCGGATCGAGTGGCAGATTGTCCCCGACGGTGCCACTGCCGCGGCCGCGTTGCAGAACGGCGAGGTCGACTGGCTGGAAACGCCGCTGTCGGATCTGGTCCCGCTGTTGCGGAAGAGCAGCAGCGTTGCGGTCGACATTGCTGATCCGCTCGGCAACATCGGCTCCTTCCGCATCAACCACCTGTATCCGCCGTTCAACGACGTGCGGGCGAGGCGCGCGGTGCAGGTCGCGCTTAGCCAGGAAGATTACATGGGGGCGGTCGTCGGCGACGACGAAACGCTGTGGAAGACGCTACCGAGCTTTTTCCCGCCTGACACGCCGCTCTATACCGAAAACGGCGGTGAGGTGCTGAAGGGCAAGCGCGACTACGACTTGGCGAAGAAGCTTCTGGCCGAGGCCGGCTACAAGAACGAGCCGATCATCCTGCTGGTCGCGACCGACGTGGCGATCACCAAGGCGCAGGGCGACGTGACGGCCGATTTGCTGAAGCGGATCGGGATGAACGTGCAATATCAGGCGCTGGACTGGGGCACCGTCGGCCAGCGGCGCGCGAGCAAGGAGCCGCCGGACAAAGGCGGCTGGAACATCTTCCACACCTGGCATGCTGGCGCGGACTGCGTGAATCCGGCGCCTTATATTGCCCTGGACTGCAGCGGCGACACCGCCTGGTTCGGATGGCCGAAATCGGAGCTAGTCCAGCAGAAAATCGCGGACTGGTACGCTGCGCCCGATCTGGCGGCAGAAAAGGCGGTGATCGCGGATCTCAACAAGGCGGCTATGGAACACGTGGTCTACGTGCCCACGGGTTTCTTCAAGGGGTATCAGGCCTGGCGGAAGAATGTGTCGGGAGTGGTTAAGGCGCCCTTTCCGGTGTTCTGGGACGTTACCAAGGCGTGAGCGGGAGGAAGGTCAGGGCTCTGCCCCGAACCCCGCCAAGGGCCGACGGCCCTTGGAACCCCGGTATTGGGTGGGTGAACAGGAGGGGGCGACTACAGCGGTTGTCAGGTCTTAGTTGCCCCCTCCTGTTCACCCACCCATTAGTGGGATCAAAGGGGCCGACGGCCCCTTTGCGGGTCCAGGGCGGAGCCCTGGCCTTCTGATGCTGTCCTACATCGTCCGCCGTATCCTCGCGACGATACCAGTCGTCTTAATGGTGGCTCTATTCGTCTTCAGTCTTCTCTACATCGCCCCGGGCGATCCCGCCGCCATCATCGCCGGCGACCAGGCCACACCCGCCGATGTGGAGCGCATACGCGCCTCGCTCGGCCTTGACCGGCCATTTCTGGTGCGATTCTTCGACTGGTTCTGGCACGTCCTGCAGGGCGATCTGGGCACCTCGATCTTCACCAACCTGCCGGTCAGCCATATGATCGCGCAGCGCATCGAGCCGACGGTCTCGCTGATGGTCCTGACCTTGATCCTGTCGCTCAGCACCGCCATTCCGATGGGGGTGATCGCGGCGTGGAAGCACGGGACGTGGATCGACCGAGCGGTGATGGCGCTTGCGGTGCTGGGGTTCTCGACGCCGGTTTTCGTCATCGGGTATGTGCTGGCCTATATCTTTGCGCTGCGGCTGGACTGGCTGCCGGTGCAGGGATTCACCTCCATCGAGCAGGGTCTATGGCCGTTCCTGCGCAACCTGATCCTGCCGTCGGTGGCGCTCGGCCTGATCTACATGGCGCTGATCGCGCGGATCACCCGTGCGACGATGCTCGACGTGCTATCGCAGGACTATGTGCGAACGGCGAAGGCGAAGGGCGTCGGACAACGCGGCGTGCTGTTCGTCCACGCACTGAAGAACGCGGCGGTTCCGATCGTCACGGTGATCGGGATCGGCTTCGCTGCGCTCATCGGTGGCGCCGTGGTGACCGAGAGCGTCTTCGCCATTCCAGGCCTGGGACGCTTGACTGTCGATGCCATCCTGCGGCGCGACTATCCGGTGATCCAGGGTGTCGTGCTTCTGTTCAGCTTCGTGTACGTGCTGATCAACCTCGGGGTGGACCTGCTCTACACGCTGTTTGACCCGAGGATCCGCTATTGAGCGCCACAACTCACGCAGCCGCCCCGGACCTGCCCGGAATTCTCCCCGTGCCAAAGGAACGCGGGCGGATCGCCGGCTTCATTTACCGGCATCCGACAATCTTCGTGGGTGGCTTACTGATCGGGTTGATGATCTTCATCGCCATTTTCGCGCCGTATCTGGGCACCAAGGACCCGACCGCGCTGGCACCCGCGCGCCGCACCCGGGAACCTTCCGCGTTGTACTGGTTCGGCACCGACATGCTCGGGCGAGACGTCTATTCGCGCGTCATGTACGGCTCGCGGGTATCGCTGATCGTCGGGTTCTCGGTGGCGTTTTTCGCTTCTGTAATAGGCACCTTCATCGGTCTGCTCGCAGGCTTTATCCGTATTCTGGATGCCGTGGTGATGCGGGTGATGGACGGTCTGATGTCGATCCCGCCTATCTTGCTGGCGATCGCGCTGATGGCGCTGACCCGCGCGTCGGTGCAGAACGTGATCGTCGCAATCACCATCGCCGAATTTCCCCGGGTGTCACGCCTGGTGCGCGGCGTAGTGCTGTCATTGCGCGAACAGCCCTATGTCGAGGCCGCGGTCGCCTCGGGCACGCGGGTGCCTGTTATCATTTGGAAGCACATTCTTCCCAATACGCTTGCGCCGCTGATGGTGCAGGCAACGTTCATCTGTGCCTCCGCGATGATCACCGAGGCGACGCTTTCCTTCATTGGTGCGGGCACGCCGCCGATCATCCCGAGCTGGGGGAACATCATGGCCGAGGGACGCGCGCTGTGGCAGGTGAAGCCGTACATCGTGTTTTTTCCGGCGATTTTCCTTTCCATTACAGTGCTGGCGGTGAATCTGCTGGGTGACGGGTTGCGAGACGCACTCGATCCGCGGTTGGCGAAGCGGTTGTAATCGATGGCGCCACTGCCCAGTCCGCCGGGCGGACGACCGCTGCTGGAAGTCGAAAACCTGCAAACTCATTTCGGTACGCCGGACGGAGTTGTCCGCGCGGTTGAAGGGCTTTCGTTTCATATCGATGCGGGGGAGACGCTGGGGATTGTCGGTGAATCCGGCTGCGGGAAGTCTGTCACGTCGATGTCGATCCTCCGGCTGATTCCGGAGCCTCCCGGCAAAATCGCCGGCAGCATCCGGTTCGAAGGCCGTGACCTGCTGAATGTCAGCGAGCAGGAGATGCGCGGGATTCGAGGCAACGCGATTTCCATGATCTTCCAGGAACCGATGACCAGCCTCAATCCAGTGTTGACCGTCGGCAAGCAGATCGGTGAGACGGTGAGACTGCACCAGGGCATGAACGCGCGCGATGCCGAGGCGAAAGCGGTCGAGATGTTGACGCTGGTGGGGATTCCCGCTCCCGCGCGTCGCGTCCGCGAGTATCCGCATCAGTTGTCTGGCGGCATGCGGCAGCGGGTGATGATCGCAATGGCGCTGGCCTGCAACCCCGGCTGCTGATCGCCGATGAGCCAACCACTGCGCTGGACGTAACCATCCAGGCGCAGATCCTCGACCTGATGCGCGACCTGAAAACGCGATTGGGATCGGCGATCATGCTGATCACCCACGATCTGGGCGTGGTGGCGGAAATGGCGCAGCGGGTGGTGGTCATGTACGCGGGGCGGAAGGTCGAGGAAGCGCCGGTCAACGAAATCTTCGCGCGCCCGCTGCACCCTTATACTCGCGGCTTGCTCGGTGCGGTGCCGAAATTAGGATCATCGCTGGACGAAGGCGGACGCACCAAGCTGGCTGAAATCGCCGGGCTAGTGCCGAGTTTGCGCAAGCCGATCGTGGGCTGCGCCTTCGCGGGGCGATGCCCAATGGTGACAGATCTGTGCCGCGATGTGGCGCCCGCGATCGAGCCCAAAGCGGCGGATCACAGCGTCGCTTGTCACTATGCCGGACCGAAGGCGGCGATATGACCGCCGAGCGTCCGTTGCTTGAGGTCAATGTTCTCAAGAAGCATTTTCCAATTCGTGGCGGCTTGCTTGGACGAGTGACTGGAAAGGTCTATGCCGTCGATGGAGTAACGTTTTCCATCAACCGAGGCGAGACACTGTCGCTGGTCGGCGAATCCGGCTGCGGCAAATCGACCGTTGGCAAGGCGATCCTGCGGCTGTTCAGGCTGACGGACGGCGAGGTCTATCTGGACGGCGAGCGCATCGACAACATGCCGGCGCGCAAGCTGCGTATGATGCGCCAACGGGTGCAGGTGGTGTTCCAGGACCCATTTAGCAGCCTCAATCCGCGGATGAAGGTGCGCGACATTCTGGCTGAGCCGTTGATTAATTTTGGGATGGCGCACGGCCGCAAGGACCTGACCGAAAAGGTCGCGGCCCTGATGGACAAGGTCCGTCTTCCGCGGGACGCCATCAACCGGTTCCCGCACGAATTCTCCGGTGGCCAGCGGCAGCGGATCGGCATCGCTCGGGCGCTGGCGCCTGGCGCGGATCTGATCATTTGCGATGAAGCGGTGTCGGCTTTGGATGTTTCGGTCAAGGCACAGATCATCAATCTTCTTGTCGATTTGCAGGACGAGCTCGGTTTGGCGTTGCTGTTCATCAGTCATGATCTGGCGACGGTGGAGCACCTGACCCATCGCGTCGCGGTCATGTATCTGGGCAAAATTGTGGAACTCGCGGACCGCCGGTCGCTGTTCGCGGAGTCGCACCATCCCTATACGAAGGCGCTGTTGTCGGCCGTGCCGGTGACCGATCCACTAGCGCGGCGGCAGCGGATTATTCTGAAGGGTGATGTTCCGAGCCCGATCAACCCGCCTTCGGGTTGTCGGTTTCATACCCGCTGCCCGTTCGTTTTCGACCGCTGCCGATCGGAGGAGCCGGTTTTGCGGCCGGTGCGCGATGGGCATCTCTGCGGCGTGTCACCTGGACGAGGTCCCCGGCGGTCAGGTTCTGCCGGCCGCCGCAGAATAACTTATCGGCCGGGGTGGGCCGGGCAGTGCTATCCGCCGATCGCGTGCGGATCGCTGTCTTTGGATTCCGCCAGCATTTGCTTGAAATAGGCCACCGTCCTGGCCAAGCCGGCATCCAGCTCGATGGTTGGCTGCCAACCGAGCACATTTTGCGCCATTGTGATGTCCGGGCAGCGCTGGAGTGGATCGTCTTCGGGCAGTGGGCGATGGACGATGCGAGAGGACGCACCAGTCAGACGGATTATTCGTTCCGCAAGTTCGCGCACGGGGATTTCGTGGGGATTGCCGATGTTAATCGGACCAGTGATGTCGGGGCCGGTTGCCATCAGGCGGACGAAGCCTTCGATCAAATCGTCCACGAAGCAGAACGCGCGTGTCTGGTTTCCGTCGCCGTAGAGCGTGATGTCCTCGTTCCGGAGTGCCTGGAGGATGAAATTCGATACCACCCGGCCGTCGTTCGGGTGCATGCGGGGGCCGTAGGTGTTGAAGATCCGAACCACCTTGATCTTGGTGCGATGCTGACGGTGATAATCGAAGAACAACGTTTCGGCGCAGCGCTTGCCCTCATCGTAGCAGGCCCTCGGACCCATCGGGTTGACGTTGCCGCGGTAGGCTTCGGTCTGCGGATGCACGGTGGGATCGCCGTAAACCTCGCTGGTTGAAGCCTGGAGGATCTTGGCGCCGATTCGCTTGGCGAGGCCCAGCATGTTGATGGCGCCGATGACGCTGGTCTTGGTGGTCTGCACGGGATCGAACTGGTAGTGCACAGGCGACGCCGGGCAGGCCAAGTTGTAGATTTGGTCGACCTCCACATACAGCGGAAATGTTACGTCGTGGCGCATCGCCTCGAAATGCGGATTGGCCAGCAAATGGGCGATATTGTCTTTGCGGCCGGTAAAATAGTTATCGACGCAAAGAACGTCGTTGCCTTCCGCCAGCAGTCGCTCGCACAGGTGAGAACCAAGGAATCCGGCGCCGCCAGTGACGAGGATGCGCGTGCGTGTCAGGGCCATTCAGATCCGCCTCCAGGGTGGCTGATCGGCTTAGATGCACTGATTTTCACTGCCAATGCAAACTGACTCCGTTGGGTGAAGGCCGCGAAGCGGACGCCGGGATCAGGTGCCGAGCGGTCGGGCGGCGGAGTGCTTTTTTGAGACCGATGGCGATTGGTGACATGACGCCACCTTGCCGCAAAGGCTCCGCGAGAGCGAATATGCTCGCTTCGAGCTCACCAAGAGAGGAAACCGATCATG
The DNA here is from genome assembly GCA_963832865.1 of uncultured Pseudomonadota bacterium. GTDB lineage: Bacteria > Pseudomonadota > Alphaproteobacteria > Acetobacterales > Acetobacteraceae > Rhodopila. The sequence continues at coordinate 257,696 of CAWHWH010000044.1, read as the reverse complement.
GCCGAACGCCCCTTCACCCAGGCTGACCTGGACGTGCTGGCTCAGTGGGATACTCCCACTATCTGCAACGGGCTGGAGATCGTGGTACCGGAGCGGCGCGCCTTCGGCTTTACCGTGGAACAGATGATCTGCATCGACCCGAAGGCGAAGCCCATTGTCGGATTGGCGCGAGTCGGCATGATCCGAGCCACCGAGCCGCCACGCTCCAAGGTCGCGGACCGTGCAGATTGGTATGACTATGTTGCTCGGGGCGATTTTCCTACCATCGCGGTAATCCAGGATATCGACGGGCGGGTCGGCTATGGCGCTTACTGGGGCGAGGTCCAGTCGACGATTCACAAGTCGTTAGGCGTCAGTGGATGCGTTACCAATGGATCGTTCCGCGATCTCGACATGTGGGCGCCGGGGTTCCAGATGATCGGCGGACGGGTCGGCCCAAGCCACGCGCATGTGCACATGGTCGATTTCGGCAAGCCGGTGAATATTTTTGGCATGCACGTGGCACATGACGATGTGATCCACGCCGACTTCCACGGCGCGGTTGTGGTCCCCGCCGATGCGGTGCGGAAGCTGCCCGCTGCCATCGATCTTGTCTCCCGCCGGGAAGCCGTGATCCTGGAGGTTTGCCGGGCGCCCGATTTCTCGCCGGCTAAGCTGCGCGAGGCCCTGCGCAAGTCCGGCGAGATTCACTGAGTTCGGCGCGCCTTCAGCCGCTGGATCGCCTCGGAGACCATCCGGGTTGGTTCATCGGTCTGATAGGCGCGCGATATACAGCGTATGCCGGCTTCGATCGCGTCGTTGACCGGCATCGCTTCCCACTCCCGGATCAGTTCCTTCTGCAGCCGGACCGCTTTGGGTCCGGATTCGACGATGGATGTCACCCATTTGCCAAGGGCGGCGTCCAGATCAGCGGCAGGAACGACTTTCTCGACTAGACCCCAGTCAAGGGCGGTGCGGGCGTCGATGTTGTCGCCGGTGTAGAGCAGCAGTTTCGTCCGCCCCCACCCGATCAATTGCGGCAGCAGAGCGGCCTCGACGACGGAGGGCAGGCCGATCTTGACCTCCGGCATGCCGAACACCGCGTTGTCGCTGGCGATGTGCATGTCGCACGCGGCCATGACCTCGAGGCCGGCACCCAGGCAGAAGCCGTTGACCCTGGCTATGACCGGCACCGGCAGGTCGCGCAACACCTTGCACATGCGATGGATCAGAATGAGGAAGTCTCGTGCCTTGGGTGGGTCAAGCGCGCCAAGTTCGTGCAGGTTGGCGCCGCCGATGAAGGCACGATCACCCTCGCCGGTGACGATCAGCACACGCAGGCTGGAGTCATCCGCCAGGGTGGTCACAGCCTCGATAAACGAGGTGATCTGCACATGGCCCAGGCAGTTCAGGCGCGCGGTATTGTCGATCGAAATGGTAGCAACGGCGCCGTCACGGTCGCGACGGATGCGGATGGTCATGACTGTGTCCTCTGGTTCCAGCCGATGGGGCCGCGGAATGGTCTCATGTCTGGATATCCGCTGACCGCCCAGGCGCCGTCGACCAGCAGGCTGGCGCCGTTGACGTAGCTGGCGTCGTCGCTGGCGAGGTATAGCGCGGGCGCGGCAATTTCCTCGGGCTGCGCCGGGCGGCCCATCGGGATGCGCTGTTCGAAGGCGGCAAGGGCGTCGGGATTGTCGAAGTGCCGGCGGGTCAGATTGGTCTGCACCAAACCGGGCAAAATTGCGTTTACGCGTATTCCAAATTCCGCGAATTCCAGTGCGCCGTTGCGCGACAGCATCTCGACGCCGGCTTTGGCGGCGACATAGGCCGACCCTGCGTGCATCGGCACGTGGGCGTTCAGCGAGGCGATGTTGACGATAGCGCCGCTGCCCTGGCGCATCATCTGCCGCGCCTGGTGCTTCATGCCGAGAAACACCCCCTTGAGGCACAAATCGACGGTGAAGTCCCAATCGGCCTCCGCCAGATCGACTATGTAGCCGCCGCGAGACCCGCCGGCGACGTTGAACGCAGCGTGAACACCTCCGAAGCGGTCTACCGCAGTCGCAACAAGTTCCTCTGCCGCGGACTCCTTGGTGACGTCACCCTCGATCCCTATGAACGCGTCGCCTAGGTCAGCGACAGGGTTCAAATCGGACCCGACGACCTTCGCACCCTCGGCCAGCAGGCGTTTCGTGATGGCCAGTCCGATACCCGAAGCGGCACCGGTTACCACTGCCACTTTGCCGGCGAACCGGTCTTTGAATGCGATCATCTGCATTCTCCCGCCCGGTGTTAAGGTTTTGGCAACTATTGCCGTGCTTCCGTGTCCGGGTCCGATGGGAAGCCTGCATGGAAGTATCGGTCGGGATCAAGGTCGCCGCCCGCGGTCTGGAATGGGATGTGACCGAGGTAGAAGGTCTCGGCGCCCAGCAGCGCGTGCGGCTGGCCTGCTCCGGAGGCGATCTGGCCGGCCTGGAATGGGACATGCTCTTTCCGGCCGAACCCCTGTCGGTTCTGCGCACCGAACCGTGCGCTGACGAGGCCGGCTCCCTGGAAGCCTGGCGCCGCTATCACATCGCCCGGCTGCTGGAACAGATACCCGGCGCTCCGGTGCCGCCGGGCCGCGTGGCGATCGAGGCCTATCAGCGCGTCCCCCTGTTGCGGGCGCTCGACATGGCGCGCCCGAGGCTGCTGCTTGCCGACGGCGTCGGCTTGGGAAAGACCATCCAGGCCGGCCTGATCGCAGCCGAACTGCTGGTCCGGCGCCGGGCGCATCGGATCCTGATCGTTTGTCCGCCCGGTCCGCTGTTGCGCCAGTGGGAGCAGGAGATGCGCGTCCGCTTCGGCCTCCGCTTCACCTCCATCGCCGACAGTGCCGGACTGCGGAGCGCTCGGCGAGGTCTGGAACTCGGCGGCAACCCGTTCGATGCGACCGCGCTGTGTCTGACCTCGATCGATTTCGCCAAACAGGATCGCGTGCTGGCGGAGTTGGAACGCGTCGCCTGGGATCTGGTGATCATCGATGAGGCGCATCATTGCGTTGGGGAGGAAAATCAGCGTCGCCGGCTCGCTGAGGTGCTGGCTGCCAAGGCCGATGGGTTGCTGCTGCTGACTGCGACGCCGCATGACGGATATGATCCGCATTTCGCTGCCTTGATGGCATTGCTCGACCCCAGCCTGGTGGACGGCGCTGGCCGGTTGGTGGGAACCGCTTATCGCCGGCATGTCGTGCGCCGGATGAAATCGCATATTCGCACGCCATCGGGGGCGCCGCTGTTCCGGGAACGAATTGTTATCCCGGTTCGGGTCGATGTGACCGACATGGCGCCAGTACGGGACTTCCATAGAGCTCTGTCAGCGTTGGTGGCGCCCCGGCTGCAACGGTCGCATGATCGAAAGGGGCTGACCGATGCTCTGGCGTTCGTCAGTTTGTTGAAACGATCGATGTCCACCATTGCCGCGTGCCTCGCGACCTTGCGGGTGGTGGACGATCGGTATGGCACGAAACAGCTGCGAGAACGTCAGAGAGCATTGAGCGCCTATCGCCGGCGAATGGCTCGTTTCGGTGTGCTGGGAGCGGCCGAGGAGGCGGAGATCGCCGACCTGGAAGCCGAGGAGATGGCCGCCAGTCTGGAAGGCACGACTGCTGAACTGCATGAACTGATACGTCTGGGCGACGCGGCGGCGGCAAACGATCCGAAGCTAGCGGCGCTGGTGCTGGAAGTTCGGCTGATCCGCTTACGCCATCCGGGCGCCAATATCCTCGTCTATACGGAATATGCCGACAGCCAGCGCGCCGCGGTGGCAGCGCTGACGGATATCGGCGGTTCCGTTCTGACCATCAGCGGCTCAGATTCCGAAGCCGACCGCACAGCGGCGGCCGAACGCTGCGCCGAAGAGGACGGGATCGTGCTGGTCAGCACGGACTCCCTGGCAGAAGGCCTGAACCTGCACCAACGCTGCTTTCACCTGATCCACCTCGATTTGCCGTACAACCCGAACCGCCTGGAACAGCGCAACGGCCGGATCGACCGCTATGGGCAACGCAACGATCCGGAGATTCGATACTTGTTTCTCGCGGGCACATTCGAGGAACGCTTGCTGCTGCGGCTGATCGCGAAATACGAGAAGGCGCGCGCGTGTCTGTCGTTCATGCCGAATACTTTGAACGTCGATGCCGATCCGGCCAGCCTGCACGAACCGTTATTCGCGGGCTTCTCCGAGGACTTGTTCAGTGCCACCCCGCGACTGGTCCACTCGCTTGATCTGGCCGCGGAGGATACCGACAGCGAGAGCTACCGCGACCTGCTGCGGGAAATCGATCGGGCTTTTCAAAGCTTCGACCAACTGGCGGTGCGTCACGCCTGGTTGTCCGGTGGCGAGGGGCTTGAACCGGCGCCGCAGGAGAGCCAGCGCGGCATTGATCTGACCGCATTCGTTCGATCTGTTTTGGTTCCCGAAGCGGACGGTTACCGCGTGCCGCCCGCCTGGGGGCAGGACCTGCACGGACTGCCCGGCTTCGACCAGGAAAGCGGGGTCGTGCGGCTGACGGACGATCCCGAGCGAATGCGGGATTCGAGCGGGCGGCCGCTGATGTATCCCGGGCGGTCGCACCCGCTGACCCAGCGGGCGATCGCCTCGGTGAGGACAGGGCGGGTCAGCGCGGCACGCGGGCGGAAGCGATCGTTGCTGATAACCTATGCAGTGGAAGCCGGATCGCTTCTCCGCACGGTGTTTGCGCTTCTGGTGTCGTCGGATGGTGCGGTTAAAGAACAAGCTGACTTTCTTTCATGCGCGAATGATCCGGTGCTTGCGGATGGGTTGTGGCAAAAGAAGTTTGCGTCCTGGGCGCCAAAAGCGCTCGCGGCGGCTGGTGTGCGCGCGGTCGTTCTCGGAGAACGGATCGCTTCCGTCGCCGCTGCCGCCCATCAGAACCGTCTCGCCCGGGATGATGCCGTCGTGCGTGCCTGGCTGGTGCGGCGTGCAAACGAACTTTGTGGACCGATAGAGGTTCGGACGGGAGATTTGTTTTCCCCCGGACCGTCAGAAGGTGATTGGAGATCCTGCGAAGTACTGGAACAGCGGATGGCCGAGTTTGCGGCTGATCCGACGGTACCGATCGCACGACGCCGCCAAGCGGCCGACGCCCTGGAACGATCAACAGCGGGACCGCCGCCGTTCCCGAGTCCGGCGGTGCGGACTTTGGGCATGCTGATGCTGGTGCCGTGACGCTCGATCTCGACGACTGCGTGCTCGTTGGTTCAGCAATGACCGAAACCTTCCTGCGCGACGGTCTCGCTCAGGTGGCGAACGTGTCGAATGGTGTCGAAACCGGATGGGATGGTTTGCGCGCATCGCTGCGGATTGGTGGAGCGCAGCGCGTCCATCAACATGTCTTGACGAAGCTGGCATCGACCTTTGGATACGGCCGGCCATTGCATCAGCACTCCGTGTCCACGCGAGAGGGACAAGAGGACGGCGGCTGGCTGTTTCGGGCCGCCAATGGTGAGCGGCTACGCGCCTGGTCGATCTCCAGCGACGTTGATCTCGATGGTCCTGACCGCTCTGGCCGGGCGTTTCGCTCCAGCCCCACCCGTATCGCTCAGCGGGTGTTGCTGGCCAGCGGCGAGCGCGCCGGATTACTGACCAATGGCGAGATCGTGCGCCTATTGCTGTGCGACCCCTCCCGCTCGGACAGTCACCTGTCGGTGGGCATAAATGGGTGGAGGCAGGAGAAACTGCCTCCGGATTCGTTTCGTATTCTGAAGGCACTGGCCGGGGCAGAATGCCTGACCCGGCTATCTGCCGTTCTCGAGGCCGCAAGGCTGCATCAGGTCCGGGTCACCACGAACTTGCGCCGGCAGGCTCGTGAAGCGATCGTCGGCTTCATCAATGCGCTGCCCGACCGAACCGGGATGGATCCGGCTGCGCTGTGGCACGAGGGTCTGATCCTCGTCTACCGGCTGCTCTTTATCCTCAAGCTGGAAAGTCCCGCAGAGGCGGGAACCGGCTTCAGCTTTTCTTCCACACGACTGTGGCGGGAGTCTTTGTCGCCGAATCGAGCGCTGGGACCGTTGGTACGAAGACATCTGGATCAGGGCCATGACACCGGGCGGATGCTGGAAAGTGGCCTTCGGCGACTGTTCGAGATCTTTCGCGGCGGTCTGCATTGTAGCGAATTGCACATTGTCCCACTCGGCGGCGCACTCTTTGGCACGGACGCAACCGGCTTGCTGGACCGGATCGACTGGGGAGAGCGCGCGGTAGCGATCCTGCTCGATCGACTGGTTTGGATCGTTTCGGCTCGCGGCGAACGGACACGGGTACATTACGGTTCGCTGGATGTGGAAGACCTCGGCAGCATCTACGAGGGATTGCTGGAACAGGAACCCGGCATCGCAACGGAATCACTGGTCCGTATCCGCCGCGGCAAGATGGAGGCGGTCGTCGCGGCAAAGGACCAGCCAGGCGACATCCACCCGGCCAGTTTTATTTGCGCAGCGGGATGGGCCGCAAGGCCTCGGGTTCGTTCTACACGCCGCACGAATTCGTTCGCTTTCTGGTGCGGGAGACCTTGGACCCCAAGATCGCCGCTCTCAGTCCACTCGACGACCCCCACCCTGCCCGCCTGTTGACGCTGAAAATCGTCGATCCCGCGACGGGCAGCGGCCACTTTCTGGTCGAGGCCTGCCGGCATTTGGGTGAGGCTCTGCTAACCGCCTGCCGCCGTTGCGATGAACGCGGCTTGCACGACCGTATCGCCGCGTTGCCTGACCCCGACGAGACGATCGCGGCCTATCTCCCCAGCCGAGGCTTTTCTGAACCCCGAGCGCGGGCGATCTGCCGTCGACTGGTCGCGGTGCATTGCCTGTATGGCTGCGATCGTAACAAACTGGCCATCGAACTGGCGAAACTCTCGCTGTGGCTGGAGTCCTACGCCGAGGGATTGCCACTGACGTTCCTGGATCACCGGTTGGTGCATGGCGACGCGCTGACCGGGCCGTTTTTCGCATCGCTTTCTACGCTGCCGGTAACGGGTGGCGCCCTCGATCCGCTCCTGGCGGGCAGTGTTGCCGACCGGCTGGACACCAGCTTGCAGCAGGCCCGGCGGCTGGTCGTGACGTTGAATGCTTCGATCGACCGGGACATTACTGATCTGACGACGAAACAGGCGGCCAAAGATCGTTTGGACCGGGTGCTGCATCCTCTTCGGCAACTCGCGCGGGCTTGGGCGGGGGCGGCGATGTTGCGCGAGAGGGACGGCGACGACGTCTGGCTCACGTTGGCCAGCGGGGTCGCCGAGATTGGTCTTTGGCCGGACACGTTGACTGACCGCCAGGCGAAGCTTCTGTCGACCGGGGCCGATGCGGTCGCCTGGGACCTGGTATTCCCGGAAGTATTTCCCGGTGGCTTCTCGGTCGTTCTCGGCAATCCGCCTTGGGACGTGGTTCTGCCGAATACCAAGGATTTCGTCGCGGACTACGATCCAGCCATTTTGGACGCCCGAACGCGGCCGCAGCGGGCAGCGATCGAACAGGCGGTGCTAGCGCGTCCCGGCGTTGCCGCGGCGTTCGACGCATACCGCCGAGGCTTTGATCAATTGAAACGAATCGCCGTTCGACTGTACCGCCATCAGCGCGTCCGCGCCGGAAGCCAGACGACAGCGGGAAACCTCGACTTGTTTCGTTTGTTTGCCGAGCGCAATATGGATTTAAGCAGTGCGGATGGTGCCATTGGCGTGCTGATGCCCTCTGCCTTCCATGCCAACGAGGGCACCACCGGCATTCGCCGCCTTTATCTTCAGGAAGCTTCCCTGGGCTGGTGCCTGTCGTTCGAAAATCGTCGCCGGATCTTCGATATCGACAGTCGATTCAAATTTGATCTGATCGTCGCACACCGGCCCGGTCCGACGAAGGAACTGCGCTGCGGCTTCTACCTCGATCGTATCGAGGACGCAGCCGACCCGACGAAGATCATGACCTACACGATGCAATTCCTGGAGGAAACAGGCGGCACGCCACTGGAACTGCGAGGCGCCGCGGACTTGCGAATCGCCGAAGCTCTGTTTGCACAGCCTGGCCGGCTGGGGAAGTGGTGTGCGGAGCGGCATATCCGATTCGGTAACGATCTGCATATGACGGCGGACGCCGGTTGCTTCCAGCCCGCCGGAATCGCCGACCTGACGCTGTATGAGGGAAAGACGTTTCATCAGTATACCGATGTCTGGGACACCAAACCGCGCTACAGCGTTGCATCCACCGCCAGCAACTCGATTGCCGCTTGGCACTACCGTCTCGTGTTCCGCGACATCGCCCGATCCAACGACGAGCGAACGATGATCGCCTGCATCGCGCCGCCCGGTACGGTGTTTGGCCACACCGCTACCGTCGAGAAGACGCCCTGGGGGCGCCCGATAGCTTCCGCCCTGGCACTGTGTGCGCTGTTCAACTCGTTCCCGTTCGACTGGCTGGTGCGGCAGAAGGCGGCGACGCACCTCAGTCTATATATGCTCCGAGGGCTGCCCGTCCCAGCCTTCAGCGATAGCGAGAGCCGCTTCCTGGCCGGCGCGGCGCTACGTCTGTCCTGCAATCACTCGGGGTATGATGAACTGTGGCGCGATCAGGCTGGTGCGGCGCAGGAACCGCAGGGATCGGCGTTGCGTGCTGAAATCGATGCCGTTGTGGCGCGTCGCTATGGGCTGGACCGCAGCCAGTATGACCATCTGCTGCGAGCTTTCAGCCATCGTTCCCGCCCGGAAGTTCCGGCGCTCTGCCTTGCGGCCTTCGATAGGGCCGGGAATGTGGCCGGGGAAATCCAGAACGCTCCCGATCTGACGGCTGAGGGCCGGGGTTCCGATTCGTTCGAGAGGCACACGCCCGTCGGCAAACCGGCGGCTCAACGCTGTCCGGCATACCATGAGAGGCAAACGTAACGCACTGCAACAAAAACAATAAAAGCAATGCATTGTCGCGTAACACCGGGCAACAATGATTGACTCGGCGCGGGGAACGAAACGCGCTAGGGGCGTTAGTAGAGTTAGCGATTACGCTCGTACCGAACTGGATGCCTTGGATGGATGGCTTCGTCAGACTGCCGATTGACCAAAAGGACGCCACCCCGGGCGATATTTCGTCCGGCTGCCGGCAGCGCACGCTCAAAGCGGCGATCAATTGCGTCGGTGTCGGCGTTCATTCCGGCCGGCGTGTCACCCTCACCATCCGGCCCGCTGATGCTGATCACGGTATTGTTTTCCATCGCACCGACCTGAACCGTGTGATCGCGGCACACGTCGATAACGTTGCTGATACGCGGCTGTGCACTGTGTTAGCCGATCCCGCCATGGCGTCGGCCCGAATCGGCACTGTCGAGCATCTGATGGCTGCTCTGTCCGGTCTGGCGATCGACAACGCCCTGATCGAGGTAGACGGGCCGGAAATCCCGATCCTGGATGGGTCCGCCGCGCCGTTCGTATTCCTGCTCGATTGCGCCGGATCGGTCGAACTGGACGCCCCGCGGCGCGTCTTCGAAATCTGCCGCCCAGTCCGTGTCACCTCCGGCGAATCCTGGGCCGAACTCCGGCCGCTTGGTTCGGTTATGCGGGCGACGCTGCCGGTTCTGGAAATGGACTTGTCGATCGATTTCGCCGCCAGCGCGATCGGCCGCCAATCGGTATCCTTGCGGCTGACGCCCGACAACTTCCGCAATGAGATCGCCGCCGCTCGCACCTTCACCCAAGCTTCTGAGGTGGAGGAGCTTCACGCTGCCGGTCTGGCGCGCGGCGGCAGTCTCGACAATGCGATCGTCGTTGACGGGTCGAACATCCTCAATAGCGGCGGCTTACGCATGGCGAACGAATTTGCCAGCCACAAGCTGTTGGACGCCGTGGGCGATTTGGCGCTGGCTGGCGTGCGGTTGCACGGGCATTTCGCCGCGCACCGGTCCGGCCACGGGTTGAACAATCGCTTGCTGCGGGCGCTGTTCGCCGATGCTGCCGCCGTGCGAAAGGTCACGCCCGAACCTCTTACCGCCGCGGCGTAAGCAGGTAGAACTCCCGTATTTGCGGATCGCGTGGGCATGATATAAGCCCCGCGATGAACACGAGCTCACCCATATCCAACAGCTCTTTGCGCAGCCTTTTCCTCGGGGCCGTCGCGCTTTTGTCGCTGTTGTCGGGTTGCGGATCGTCGGACGAGAATTCCAAGCAAGTCCCGACCGGCCCGGTAGAGGAGTTGTATAACAATGGCGTAGATGCCCTAAACGCTCGCCGATTCAGCAGCGCCGGGGATCAATTCGCCGCTGTGGAACAGAATTATCCGTACTCCACCTGGGCGGTGAACGCGCAGTTGATGTCGGCTTACTCGCTTTATTTGCAGAACAAATACACCGAGGCCCTCGGCACACTCGATCGCTTCATCCAGTTGCATCCGGCGCATCGTGACATAGCCTATGCATATTACCTGCGTGCGCTGTGTTACTACGAGCAGATCGCCGATATTCAGCGAGACCAGAGGGGCACCGCGGAGGCGATGAACGCGCTGCGGGAGGTGGCAACCAGATTTCCGGACACCGCCTACGCCCGCGACGCGCAGTTGAAGATCGACCTGTGCTTTGACCATCTTGCCGGCAAAGAGATGGAGATAGGCCGATTCTACCAGAAGCAACACCTCTACGAAGCAGCGATCGGGCGCTTTCAGCGCGTGGTGGACGATTACCAAACCACCAACCACGCTCCTGAGGCGCTGGCTCGGTTGACTGAAGTTTACCTTGCGCTGGGCCTGAAGGATCAGGCGCGCAAAAGCGCCGCCGTGCTTGGGTACAACTATCCCGGCAGCGAGTGGTATAGTGCTACCTATGCTAACCTCGTGGACGTTGGTGTAGCCCACCCCGGGGACAAAACGCCGAGTGGCGGCCAGGAGCGGCCCGGCTTCTTCTCTCGTGCGTGGCATGCTGTGTTCTGATCGCGCTCTGTTCAGAAATGTGAGTCTGGCGGCGTGCTGACCGCGTTATCGATTCGCGATGTCGTGCTGATAGATCGGCTCGATCTGGCGTTCGACCAAGGTCTGACAGTGCTGACCGGCGAGACCGGCGCGGGCAAGTCGATTCTACTGGATAGTCTCGGCCTTGCCCTCGGGGCTCGGGCGGAAGCTGGCCTGGTCCGAGCGTCCGCGGAACAGGCAAGCGTGACGGCTTGCTTTTCGTTGCCTGACCATCGCGCCTTGTTTGAGATGCTGGACCTGCACGGACTGACGGCCGACGATGAAATCGTGCTGCGCCGCGTTGTCATGCGGGACGGCCGCTCACGCGCGTTCATCAATGACCATCCGGTCGGCGTCGGCCTGTTACGGCGGGTCGGTGCGTTGCTGGTGGAAGTGCAAGGCCAGCACGAGCAAATGAGTTTGGCCGATGCCGCCAGCCACGCCGGCCTGTTGGATGCGTTCGGGGTGACACCGGCGCTACGGATCGCGGTGTCGGAGGCGTGGCACGTGTGGCGGGATGCGCTGCGCCGGCTGGAACACGCGCGCGCGGCCATCGCCGCTGCCGAACGCGACGAGGAATGGCTGCGGCACGCGGTCGAGGAACTTGCCACCCTGGCGCCGCGAATCGATGAAGAAGACACCTTGGCGCGCGAACGTCAGCGATTGCAGCAGAGCGAACGGCGCGCAGAGGCGATTGCCGCAGCCCTAGCGGAGTTGACACCCCGTGACCGGCGCGGTGCCGGGCCGGCAGCCTCGTTGCGCGCGGCGTCGCGGTCGCTGCAGCGTCTGGCACCCTCGGGCCAGGCTGAGGCGGCAGGTGGGAACCCGGCCGATCCGGCGCTCGCGGCGCTGGAACGTGCGGAGGAGGCGCTGGCCGAAGCGGAAACGCTATTGACGCGTCTGATCGCCGATGCGGATGTCGATCCGCGTCTGCTGGAACAGTCGGAGGAGAGACTGTTCGCCCTGCGAGCCTCAGCGCGCAAGCATGGTGTCGCCGTTCCGGATCTGCCGGAATTGCTCGATACGTTGGCCGCGCGATTGGCGGCGCTGGAGACCGGCGCGGCCGAGATCACGGCCCTGGAGCAGGCGGCACGGGATACCAAGGACCGTTACGTGGCCGTAGCTACGGCGCTTTCGGGTGCACGAACCGCCGCCGCGGGGAAGCTGCAGAAAGCGGTGGGCAAGGAGTTGCCGCCGCTGCGTCTGGACAAGGCTCGTTTCTTCGCCGAGGTTAGTCCGTTGCCGGAGTCTGGGTGGGGTCCGAACGGCGCGGACCAGGTGCGCTTCCTGATCGCCACCAACCCGGGCCAGGAACCAGGACCGTTGGCGCGCGTTGCTTCGGGCGGCGAATTGTCGCGGTTGATGCTGGCGATGAAAGTGGTGTTGTCGGCGGGTTCCGATGTCCCGACGCTGGTGTTCGACGAGGTCGATTCCGGGATCGGCGGTGCGACCGCTGCCGCGGTTGGCGAGCGATTGGTCCGGGTTGCCGAGGGTGTGCAAGTGCTGGTGGTGACGCACAGCCCGCAGGTCGCCGCACGCGGAGCCTGGCATTTTCGGGTCGCGAAGGCAGCCACCCGCGATCGGACAGCGACAACCGTGGATCAACTGGCGCCGCACGCCCGGCGCGAGGAAATCGCCCGCATGTTGGCCGGAGAGGTCGTTTCTGACGCAGCACGTGCGGCCGCGGACGATCTGCTGGGTGGTCAGAGGCCGCCGCAGGGGTTGCTGGTATGACTGCTGTGGTGGTTCCTCCGCAAGTGGGTGCCTTGACCGAGGTGGAAGCCGCGGAAGAACTTGCCCGTCTGGCTCATGAGATCGCGCACCACGACACCGCCTACCACACCCATGACGCGCCGGAGATTTCCGACGCTGACTACGATGCCCTCCGCCGCCGCAATGCCGAGATCGAAGCGCGCTTCCCAGGGCTAATCCGAGCCGACTCGCCGTCTACCCGAATTGGCGGGGCACCTGAAACCGGGTTCGCCAAAATCCGTCACCGCGTCCCGATGCTGTCCTTGGACAACGCTTTCGACGCCTCGGAATTCGCCGAATTCTGCGCCCGCGCCAAACGTTTTCTTGGCCGAACCGAACCGTTGGTATTCGTCGCGGAACCGAAAATTGATGGCCTGTCGATCAATCTGACTTACGAAAACGGTCGGTTCGTCCGTGGCTCAACCCGCGGTGACGGCACGGAAGGCGAGGATGTCACCGCCAACCTCCACACCATGAAGTCGGTTCCCGACAGGTTAGCCGGCCACGCGCCCAAGTTGATCGAAATTCGTGGCGAAGTCTTCATGACCAAGGCTGACTTTCTGGCGCTGAACCAGTCTCAGGCCGAGGCGGGCACAAAGGTCTTTGCTAACCCTCGCAACGCCGCCGCCGGCAGCTTGCGGCAGTTGGATGCTCGGATCACCGCGGGTCGGCCGTTGTCTCTGTTCGCCTATGCCCAGGGCGAAAGCAGCGAGCCGGTTGCCGCGACACACTGGGAGTATCTGGAACGCCTGAAAGGCTGGGGCTTCGACGTCAATCCGCTGTCGCGGCTGCTGCAGAGCGAGTCGGATGCGGAAGCGTTTCAGAATGAGATCGGCCTCGCCCGTTCCGGCCTTGGCTATGATATCGATGGTGTCGTCTACAAGATTAACGACCTCGGCCTGCAACGCCGCCTTGGCTTCGTCGGGCGCGCGCCGCGATGGGCAACCGCCTGGAAGTTTCCGGCTGAACAGGCAACGACGGTGCTGCGCGAAATCCGCATCCAGGTGGGACGCACGGGCGCCCTCACCCCGGTTGCCGAACTGGAACCGGTCAATGTGGGCGGCGTCCTGGTCGCCCGGGCGACGTTGCACAATGAAGACGAAATCACCCGCAAGGATATCCGTGTTGGTGACACCGTCATTCTGCAGCGCGCCGGCGATGTGATCCCGCAAATCGTTTCTGTAGTGAAGGATCGTCGACCGGATGGATCGACCCCGTTCGTTTTCCCCGATGTTTGCCCCGCTTGTGGCAGCCACGCCGTCCGCCCGCCGGGCGAGGCCGTCCGCCGCTGCACGGGTGGTCTGATCTGCCCGGCGCAGCGGGTGGAGCGGCTGATCCACTTCGTTTCACGTCCGGCGTTCGATATCGACGGGCTGGGCGAAAAAACCATTCAGGAGTTTTACGACGAAGGCTGGCTGCACGGCCCCGCCGATCTGTTCAGACTGCCGGACCGGGAAGCCGAGATCGCTACCCGCGAAGGCTGGGGCAAGCTATCCGCTCGCAACCTGTCCCGAGCGATCGCCGCGCGGCGGACGGTGCCGCTGGAGCGGTTCATTTACGCTCTCGGCATTCGCCGCATCGGTTCGACCAACGCGAAACTTTTGGCACGGCATTACGGCAATTTTGAAAACTGGCGGAGGCAAATGCTGGCCGCCAGAACCGACGGATCGGATGAGCGGCTGGAATTGGGCAGCATCAACGGTATCGGCCCCACGATCGCAGAGGAACTCACTGATTTCTTCGGCGAAGAACGGAATATCCACGCGCTGAACGAACTCGCCGCCGAACTGACCGTAGAGGACGCCGCTCGGGGCGACGCCGTCGAGAGCCCGATCGCCGGCAAGATCGTGGTGTTCACCGGCACGCTGGAAACGATGTCCAGGCCGGAGGCGAAGGCGCGAGCGGAAATACTTGGGGCGAAAGTTACGGACTCGGTGTCAAAAAAGACCGACATTGTGGTGGTCGGTGCCGATGCTGGGTCGAAAGCGCGGAAGGCGGCGGAGCTTGGCGTGCGGACGATGACCGAGGCTGAATGGCAGGAACTTGTGCGCGGGGGTGCTTGATCAATACCTCGTTTCCATAAAGCGGAACCTATTGAGGGAGAGAATGCGGGATGGGTTCGGCATGCAGCGCTTCGGCACAGGAAGCAGCTACCACGGCACACCGATGGTCTGGCCGTTTGAAAGGTAGGGGATCGGACGTAGCGTGGTATCGCTGTCTTATCTACGTATAAGCTCACCGATCCATATCCAGCAGGCTCAAGATGTTAGATAATACGACTGTTCTCGTGGTCGGTGCAGGGCCAACCGGCTTATTGCTGGCCTCGCGAGCTTCTTTGCCGGAATGTCGAATGCCGTATGATCGACGCACATCGGAGAAGCGACGGTTGCACTGCGTATGCACGGGCTGACGGCATTAGCAGCCGAACAATTGGGGATCGGCGAGATTACCCTTGTCGTCACCGGCCTGACGGTAACATCGGCCTCCGATTGACCGCAATCTGTCGAGGACCTGCAGCCGACCGGAGTTGCGGATGAACAGACGGCAGCATATCGGCCATCATCGCCCTCAACGCTGGCGTGCTGACGCGGTGCCTGCGTTCGCCATGGCCGCGCTGATGTTATCGGGATTGGTAAAGGCGAGATATTCTTTTGCGTACTCTGGTGGCAGAATCTCAACCATCGTCTCATTCTCGACCCAGACCTCGATCACATGGAACGGGCCGCGATTGCAATCAAAGCAGTGCCAACCCGCGCGCCGAGCGATCGACTGAACAGCATCGGCGTCAGTCGAGACGCTGAGCGCGAAATGCGTCGAGCCATAGCCACGTGCTTCCGTCTTTACGAAGTTGCCACCCACCTCCCCGCCAGGCTGAAGCTCTGTTCCCGCCGGATAAACCTCAACCCCCGACCCGTGTTCGTCGAGTTGAAGCGCGAAGAAACTGCCCGGGTTGGGCGGGAAGGGTACCGCGGTTCCGCCCATGAGTTCGGCGAGCACCCCGGCGGCGTGCTTCGGGTCTCGCGCGGCGATCGAAAGATGATGGATCATGGCTTCCTCACGAATTCAGTTCCGGCATGGATAGCACGAAGGCACCCGCCCTTCCAGCGAGCCCGATCGTCCGAACGAGGTTGCGTTATTGGGTCTCGGTCGCCAATTGACCGCAAAGGGTTCGGATACTTGCCCTCTGGCGGGCTCGACGAGCGAGCGGCCGCGTTGTGCAGTTGCGCCATCGAAAGCTGTCGTTTCGGTCTCGGTGATGGCGTCCGCCCGAAGCGAACCCCCGAACGGCCACAACCGAAACTTCGCCTGGTCGGTCAGTCAGGATGATCTGTTCCAGACGGCGATCGAGCCACCACCGCCAAGGTGGCTTGGCGCAAGACTATCACGCGCTGGCCATCGATGCGGGCCAGGAGAGGTCCAGAAACCCACCGTTTTACACCCACGCGACGCGATAAGTAGCGCCACTAGCTCCGCGAAAACGGTCTAACACGCTGATAAAAATCGACTCCTTTCAGTGGGTGCTAAATATGGCAGTTTCGCTTGCAGTGCAGTCTGTGTGGGCGATAGGGTTGACGTATTGGTCAATTGAAAAACGCAAGGGTCAATGGCATAGTCCCGAACTGACAATAGCGGCGACGAGATGAACGCGATTTGGACGACCAACTTGCCACGCTCGCGAGGCAGCGACTTCCTTGAACAAGACCGGGTCGCGATTTCCCCGTGATTCTGGCGCAGTCAATTCGGCCCGGATGGGGTCTGGTTGCCCTGCTGGAGGAACAGATGGATATGGCTTCGCCCAAACCACTGCTAGTGGTGCCCGTTCCGACACTTTTTGATCGTGCCGCGGCTGCGTTCACTAACCGGCCGGCACTATCATTCGAGGGCCGGCGTTGGACGTATGGCGAACTCGCCGCCTTGGTCGATCGTGCAACGGCTGGACTTCAGCGCCTCGGACTCCAGCCCGGCGACAAGCTAGGCCTGTGTCTGCCTAACACACCCTATTTCGTCGTTTTCTATTACGCGGCGCTTAAGACCGGCGCCGTGGTGGTCAACTACAACCCCCTCTACGTAACGCGCGAACTGCGCCACCAGATAGAGGATTCCGGCACCACGACAATGGTGGTTCCCGATCTCGCCGCGATCTATGACAAGGTCGCCGAGATCGAAAGTTTACAACGCCTCATTGTGTGCCCGTTCGCCCGCGTCCTGCCCACAGTAAAAGGCATCGCCTTTTCCATAGCGAAGCGAAAAATGCTCGCCCGCCCGGTCTACGGCGAGCGCATCATTCCGTACAGCCAGATCGTCGCCTCAAGCGCGCCGCCGGATCCGGTGCCGATCAATCCGTCGGACATGGCGGTGCTGCAGTATACCGGCGGAACAACTGGCCGCCCCAAGGGCGCTATCCTGACGCACGCCAACTTGTCGATCAACGCGCAGCAGACCACCCACCACATGCCCAGTATGCGGCCGGGTGAGGAAAAGATGGTCGCCGTATTGCCCTTCTTCCATGTCTTCGCAATGACGTCGATCCTGAACGGCGGCCTCAGCATGGGCTGCGAGTTGATCCTGCACCCGCGGTTCGAGATCGACAGCATGATGAGGTCGCTGGTCCGCGACAGGCCGACCATCATGCATGCTGTACCGACGATCTACAACGCAATCGCTACGGCAGCGGAGCGGAAGCATGTCGACCTCTCGAGCCTGCGGGTCTGCGTCTCTGGCGGTGCGCCGCTGCCGGCTGAGATCCGCGAACGTTTCCAAAAAGTCACCGGCTGCCGGATCATTGAGGGCTACGGACTGACCGAGGCTTCCCCCGCGGTGACCTCGAACCCCCCGGATGGCGAGATCCGGGCAGATTCAGTGGGAATCACTCTGCAGGGGACGGTGGTCGAGATCCGGTCGCTCGATGACATCAACCGTATTCTGCCGGCCGGCGAGCGTGGCGAGATCTGTGTAAGGGGCCCTCAGGTCATGAACGGCTACCTGAACCGGGAGCAGGAGACCCGGGATGCGTTCATCGACGGTGCGCTCCGCTCCGGCGATGTCGGTTACCTCGATGCGGATGGGTATCTGTTCGTCACCGACCGGATCAAGGATCTGATCATCTGCAGCGGCCACAACGTCTATCCGCGGGTGGTCGAGGACGCGCTTTATGAACACCCGGCGGTCGCCGAAGCCGTCGTCCTTGGTGTCCCAGACTCCTATCGCGGTCAGGCGCCGCTGGCGTTCGTCACACTGCGCGCCGGCGAATTCCGCACCGGGGACGAACTCCGAGACTTCCTGCGTGACAAGATTTCCCCGATCGAAATGCCCGTGCGGGTCGAGATCAGAACCAGCCTGCCCAAGACGGTGATCGGCAAGCTGTCCCGCAAGGAACTGCTCGAAGAGGCGATCGCGACGAGTTCTGCGTGAGGTAGTTGACGCATAGGTAAAGCTGCGATATCGGACGACGCATGACGCGAGGCCAACTCTACACTGTGACGGAACTGGCGAAGGAGCTGGGGATGACCGCGCGCGCCGTCCGGTTCTACGAGGATAAAGGTCTGATAACGCCGCAACGGGCGGGCACCACGCGGGTCTATTCGGCTAGGGATCGTGCCCGCATGATCTTGATCCTGCGTGGCAAGCGGCTGGGTTTCGCATTGAGTGAGATAAAGGAATATCTCGATCTATACGACGCCGATGTCACTCAGCATGCGCAACTCCGCGCGCTCCTGGCCGCGGTAGCAAAGCGACGAGCCCAGCTTCTGGCGCAACGACAGGCAATCGACGAGGCGCTGGCCGAATTAGCCGACATCGCCGCGCAGTCCGAGGCGGCGCTCAAAATCCCCGCTCCGCGCGCCAAACGCGCCGCAAGCGGCTAGTAGCTGACCATAGGATATATTCGTTGCGTGAAGCGATTGGCGACGATATTCGGCCAATCAGGGAGACTACCATGACCAACACCGTCATCGCCGGCTATGCTCGCTCGCCTTTCCATTTCGCCGGCAAAGGCGGCCTAGCCAGGGTGCGTCCCGACGATCTGGCGGCGCAGGTCGTGCGGGCGTTGATTACCCGCACCGGCGTGAAGCCCGAGGATATCGAGGACATCATCGTCGGCTGTGCGTTCCCGGAGGCTGAACAGGGGCTTAACGTCGCGCGCCTGATCGGCCTGTTGGCAGACCTGCCGCTGTCGGTCGCTGGCGTCACCGTCAACCGATTCTGTGGCTCGTCCATGCAGTCGATCCACATCGCCGCCGGCCAGATCGCGCTGGGCGCGGGGGACGTTTTCGTCTGCGCCGGTATCGAAAGCATGAGCCGCGTCCCGATGATGGGCTATAATCCACTGATCAATCCGGCGCTGATGAAGTCGATGCCCGCCGCCTATATCGGCATGGGTGAGACTGCCGAGAATGTCGCTCGCAAATGGCAAATCCCGCGAACCGAGCAGGAGGCGTTCGCGGTGCGCAGCCAGCAACGCGCTGCGGCAGCCGTCTCCGCCGGCAAGTTGAACGACGAGATCGTGCCGATCGTCAGCAAGGGCGGTTCAGTCGATCAGGACGGCTGCATCCGTCCCGACACGACAGCAGAAGGCCTTGCCGGGTTGAAGCCTGCGTTCGACAAGGACGGCACCGTGACAGCCGGTACGGCCTCGCCACTGACCGATGGGGCCGCCGCCGTGCTGGTGTGCAGCGAGGCTTACGCGGACAAGTACGGGCTGCAACCGCTCGCGCGGATCAAATCGATCGCTGTCGCCGGCTGCGCGCCGGAGATCATGGGCATCGGCCCGGTCGCCGCGACGAAGAAGGCGCTGGCCCGGGCGGGCATCGAGATCGGGGCGATCGACGTGGTGGAACTCAACGAGGCGTTTGCCAGCCAGGCCATCGCGTGCGCCCGCGAACTTGGCATCCGTGACGAGACCCTGAACCTCGATGGCGGCGCGATCGCGCTTGGTCATCCGCTGGGGGCGACGGGCGCTCGCATCACCGGCAAGGCCGCATCGTTACTTGTCCGTACAGGTGGTCGTTACGCGCTGGCCAGCCAGTGTATCGGCGGCGGCCAGGGCATCGCCACGATCCTGGAACGCG
This sequence comes from uncultured Pseudomonadota bacterium, assembly GCA_963832865.1. Lineage (GTDB taxonomy): Bacteria > Pseudomonadota > Alphaproteobacteria > Acetobacterales > Acetobacteraceae > Rhodopila. Next base: position 237,919 of record CAWHWH010000044.1, on the reverse strand, counting down.
TGTGATGGCCGGCTCGATCTCGATCAAGAAGGTGGGTGTCATCGGCGCCGGCACGATGGGGGCAGGAATCGCCGCCCAGGTCGCCAACGCCGGCGTGCCCGTGGTGCTGCTTGATATCGTGCCGCCCGGCGCCAACAACCGCAACGCATTGGCCGAGGGTGCGGTCGCAAAGATGCGCAAGGCGGAACCGGCGGCGTTCATGCATGACGGCGCCGCCAAGCTGATCGACACCGGCAACCTGGAAGACGATCTAGCAAAACTTGGTGACTGCGACTGGATCGTCGAAGCGGTGCTGGAGCGCGCTGACATTAAGCAGGCACTGTATCGTAAGCTGGAGGGCGTCCGCCGGCCCGGCAGCGCAATTAGCTCCAACACCTCGACCATCGGCTTGAAAGTGCTGACCGAGGGCATGAGCGAGGCGTTCCGCCACGACTTCCTGATCACTCATTTTTTCAACCCGCCACGTTATATGCGTTTGCTGGAGATCGTTGCTGGTCCCGAAACGGATCCCGGCGCGGTCGCTGGCGTCGCCGAATTCGCTGATGTCGCGCTGGGCAAAAGCGTCGTCCGATGCGAGGACAGCCCCGGCTTCATCGCCAACCGGCTGGGCATCTACTGGATCCAGATGGCGGTCAACGAGGCGATTGATCTCGGCCTGACGGTCGAGGAAGCGGATGCCATCGTCGGCCGCCCGATGGGGATTCCGAAAACCGGCGTGTTCGGACTGATGGACTTGGTTGGGATCGATCTGGGGCCGCAGGTGAGCGCCTCGATGCGCGCGGCGCTGCCGAAGTCGGACGCGTTCCACAGCGTCGATCGGGAACAGCCACTGATTGCTCGCATGATCGAGCAGGGGCTGACTGGCCGCAAAGGCAAGGGCGGCTTCTACCGCCTGGATCGCTCCGGCGGCGGCCGCGCCAAGCTGGCGATCGATCTGAACACGGGCGAGTATCGGCCGGAACAGACGCCTGTATTGCCCGAGGTCGAGGCGGCGGCGCGGGATCTACGCGTGCTGCTCTCCGCCCCTGGAAAGGTCGGTGCTTACGCCTTTCGTGTTCTCGCGCAGACCATCTCTTACGCTGCAACGTTGGTTCCGGAGGCGGCGTCGTCAGTCGCCGACATCGATGAGGCGATGCGGCTGGGCTACAACTGGAAGTGGGGACCGTTCGAGCTTACCGACAAGCTTGGGTCGGCGTGGCTGGTCGAACAGTTGACTGCTGCGGACTTAATGGTGCCGAGGCTGCTGGCGGAGGCGGCTGGCAAGAGCTTCTATCGTTTCGAGGCTGGCAAGCGTCAGTTTCTAAGCACCGATGGCGCTTACCATGACATCATCCGCGCGCCGGGTGTGCTGCTGCTCGAGGACATCAAGCTCCGGTCCAAAGCCGTGCTGCGGAATAGCTCCGCGGCGCTGTGGGATATCGGCGATGGGGTCGCTTGTTTTGAGTTCTCGTCAAAGTCCAATGCCATCGACGACAAGATCATCGAGCTTCTTGGCAAGTCGATCGACGTTGTCGGACAGAAATTCAAAGCTTTAGTCATCTACAACGAGGGCAGCAATTTTTCGCTCGGTGCCAATCTGGGCCTCGCGCTGTTCGCCGCCAACATTGCCGCCTGGGGAGAGATCGACAAGTCGATCGCTGCCGGCCAGAAGACTTACAAGGCGCTGAAATATGCTCCCTTTCCCGTCGTCGCGGCTCCGGCGGGCATGGCGCTGGGTGGCGGCTGCGAGATCGTGCTCCACGCCGACGCGGTGCAGGCGCATGCCGAAACCTATATCGGCCTGGTTGAATGCGGCGTCGGCCTGATCCCTGGTTGGGGCGGCTGCGGCGAGATGTTGGCGCGCTGGCGGGCGGAGCCGAAGCTGCCACGCGGGCCGATGCCGGCACCCGCGAAAGTGTTCGAGGGGATCAGCACGGCGGACGTCTCGAAGTCAGCGCACCAGGCGATGGAAAAGAAATTCCTGCGCGAGACCGACGGCGTCAGCATGAACCGCGACCGCGTGCTCGCGGACGCGAAGCAACGGGCTTTGTCGATGGTTGATGGTTACACGCCGCCGGCGCCGCCGGAGTTCGTGCTGCCGGGACCCTCCGGCCGAGCGGGGTTGTATGCGGCGGCGGAGGGGTTCCGGCGGCGGGGAATTGCGACGGACCACGATTTGGTCGTCGCCGATGCACTGGCCGAGGTTCTGTCCGGCGGCGACACCGACATTATCGATACGGTGACAGAGCAACAGATGCTCGACCTGGAGCGTAAGGCATTCATGCGGCTGGCCCGCACCGCGCCCACGCTGGCAAGGATCGAATACACGCTGGAAACCGGCAAGCCGTTGCGGAATTAGGATGTGTTTCCGCCGTCACGCCGGCGGAGGGTGGTTGCGCTCGGGGTGCGGAACCTCACCGTCATGGTCAGCGGAGGCTGACCATCCACGGATGGCGGCGTCGATGCGAACAAAGCCGTAGATGGCCGGCCTCCGCCGACCATGACGAGAGAGCGAGAGCGAAAGGTAAGCCCAATGCAGACCTATAAAGCGCCCCTCCGCGACATGCGTTTCGTGCTGCATGAACTGCACGACAGCGCCGCTCTGACCGCACCTTCGCGGCCTTGAGGACGTCTCCCCCGACCTGATGGACCACATCCTGGAGGAAGCCGCCAAGGTTGCCGAGCAAGTATTGCTGCCGATCAACGCATCGGGCGACGAGGCCGGCTGCGTGCTGGAGAACGGTGTCGTCCGCACGCCCAAGGGCTTCAAGGAAGCCTACGACACGTTTCGCCATGGTGGCTGGACCGCGCTTTCCGCTGATCCGCGCTACGGCGGGCAGGGTCTGCCAGAGAGCCTGAACAAGCTGGTTGAGGAGATGTCGTGCTCCGCCAACCTCGCCTTTGGTCTGTATCCGGGACTTACGCATGGCGCCTGTCAGGCAATCGCCAGTCACGCCCGAGACGAGCTGAAAGACACCTATCTTCCCAAGATGGTCGACGGCACCTGGTCGGGCACCATGTGCCTGACCGAGGCGCATTGCGGCACCGACCTCGGCATGCTGCGCACCCGCGCGATCCCGCAGGCGGATGGCAGCCACAGGGTCAGCGGGTCGAAAATCTTCATCAGTGCCGGCGAGCACGACCTGACGGAGAACATCATCCATCTGGTGCTGGCTCGGCTGCCCGATGCACCACCCGGGACGCGCGGCATCAGCCTGTTTCTGGTGCCGAAATTCATCCCGACGGCCGACGGCCGCCCTGGCGCCCGCAACGGCGTGGTCTGCACCGCGCTGGAGCATAAGATGGGGATCAAGGCCTCCTCCACCTGTCAGTTGACGTTCGAGGACGCTACCGGATGGCTGATCGGTGAGCCGAACAGAGGCCTCGCCTGCATGTTCACCATGATGAACAGCGAGCGCCTGTCGGTTGGAATTCAAGGCCTCGGCGCGGCGGAAACCAGCTACCAGAGCGCCGTCGCCTACGCCCGCGAACGCATCCAGGGCCGCAGCCTGAGCGGCGTCAAGGCCACCGACAAAGCAGCCGACCCGATCATTGTCCACCCCGATGTACGCCGCATGCTGCTGACGATTCGCTCCTACACCGAGGGCTGCCGAGCCTTGGGCGGCTGGGTCGCTCGGGAACTCGACGAGATGGAGCGGTCGGATGATCCCGACACTCGCAAGCGTGCAGAGGATTTCACCGCGTTGATGACGCCGATCGTGAAAGCGTTGTTCACCGATCTCGGGTTCGAGGCGACCAATATCGGCATGCAGGTATACGGCGGTCACGGCTACATCCGTGCCAACGGTATGGAACAGCTTGTCCGCGATGCTCGGATTTCGATGATCTACGAGGGCACCAACGGCGTCCAGGCTTTGGATCTGGTTGGCCGCAAGTTGCCCGTGGGCGCCGGGCGGATGCTGCGGACGTTCTTCCACCCGGTCAACGAGTTCATCGAGCGAAACAGCGATCACAAGCAACTCGGGGACATGATCAAGGGATTCGGTAAAGCCTTTGGAGCGTTGCAACTGGCGACCGCGGAGATCGCGGCGAAGGGGATGGCGGACCCCGAGGAAGCCGGTGCCGCCGCGACAGAATACCTGCGACTGTTTGGCCTCGTGGCTCTGGGCTTTATGTGGGTCCGGGCGGCGGTCATCGCCGCGGAGAAACTGGCACGTCCGGATGCCGATGCCGCGTTCTACAAGGCCAAACTCACCACGGCCCGGTTCTTCATGGAGCGCGTACTACCGCAGGTCGGCGGATTGCTCGTCGCGATCAAGGCTGGCAAGGGCGCGATGATGGAGATGCAAGAGGCAGCTTTCTGAAGCGGAAAACGTCGCTGTTTTCCGACGCCGCACTTAAGGCTGGTGCAGGGAAATAGGCCGATTACTGGTACATCGTTTCCATGAAACCGGGCGTATCAAGGGTGAGGCATGGAATGGCCGCTTGGGGTGGCTTCCGGGGGGTCCGCTTCGGACGGCGACGGTCAAAATTAGACATTCACCTTACGGCAGGGTTTGGCTGATAGCTGCAGGTCCGCATTCGGGCGCTCGGCCGACCAAAGCAGACGTTCATGGAAAATAGCGCTTCGGCAGCAAACAACCCACCACAGTCGCCGGACCGCCGCGTGGGCAATCCTGAAAGCGGTCATGCGCTGACTCAGAACGAGCGTCTTCGCACGGTCACTCCGCTGCAGCTCACATTCCACAATCGGGCATGAGCGTCGGTTGATGTCGGCGACGCAATTAGAGTGATAACAGCCTTCTCGCGTATTGTCGGTGAAGCGGCGCCCGGTCACCGAACCGCCGCCCGGATTGGCGCGGCTAAGCTGCCGCGGCGAGAGCAACTCGCGATTTGGCGCGCCATGTTCCTTGAGCCGATCGGCAAAATGCCGCCCGCCGTAACTGCAAAGCACTACTACGCCCAATTACAGGAGATCGATGGCATCGCAACGAGTATTGGCAGCCGGAGATCGCTGAAGCGGAACATCTGCTTGACGCGGCAGCAGAGGGCCACGAATACATGCGGAGCATCGGCGACCGTCGGGCCGTTCCGGGGGCACAGTCATGACGACTATCCGCGACCTGACCTACGAGCTGCTCCGCCGTCACGGCATCACCATCATCTTCGGTAATCCCGGCTCGAACGAGCTGCCCTTCCTGCAGGACTTCCCATCCGACTTCCGCTACATCCTCGCCCTGCACGAGGGCGTGGCCATCGGGATTGCCGACGGCTACGCCCAGGCCACAGGCCGCACCGCCCTCGTCAACCTCCACTCCGCCGCCGGTACCGGCAACGCATGGGCGGTTTCGCCAATGCCTGGAACGCCCATTCGCCGCTGGTAGTGACCGCCGGCCAGCAGATCCGCGCCATGATGGGCATCGAGCCGCTGCTGACCAACCTCGACGCAACCACCCTGCCGAAGCCGCTGGTGAAATGGTCCTACGAGCCGGCGCGCGCCGAGGACGTGCCGCTCGCCATGAGCCGCGCTTTGCACTTGTCCGGCCTGCCCGCGCCCGGGCCGGTCTACCTCTCCATCCCCTATGACGACTGGGCCAAACCCGCCGAACCGGAATCGCTCCGGCTGCTGGAGCGCGCCGTCTTCGCCGCCGGCGCCCTTGACGCCAGCGCGACCGCCGAACTCGCCTCGCGCCTCGATCGCAGCACCAATCCGGTCATCGTCCTTGGGCCGGACGTGGACGCGGCGCGGGCGAACCAGCACGCGGTGCGTCTCGCCGAGCGGCTGAAGGCGCCGGTGTGGATCGCCCCCTCGGCGCCGCGCTGCCCCTTTCCCACGACCCATTCGAGCTTCCGCGGCCTCCTGCCGCCAGCATGGCCGACATCTCCCGGCTGCTGGAGGGCCACGATCTGGTGCTGGTGGCCGGCGCGCCGGTGTTCCGCTATCACCAGTACGATCCTGGCCCACTACTGCCGCCCGGGGCCGAGCTGATCCAGATCACCTGCGATCCCGATGAGGCCGCTCGCGCGCCCATGGGCGACGCCGTCGTCGGCGATGTGGGCCGCATCCTCGCGGCGCTCGCCGACGCGGTGGGCGACGCGGCGCGGGCCGGCGCCGCAGCCGCGGGAGGCGCCGCCGCGGGCCGCGCCGGGCGGCGCAGCCCCCCTCACCGCCGAGCGCGTCCTGGACCTCATGGACGAGCTGGCTCCGCCCGATGCCATCTATGTCGAACGAATCCACCTCCACCATCGAGGCCATGTGGGAGCGGATGCGCTGGAAGAAGCCGGGGAGCTACTATTTCGGGGCGGCGGGTGGCCTCGGCTTCGCCATGCCGGCGGCCGTGGGCGTCCAGCTCGCCGAGCCGGATCGGCAGGTGATTGCGGTCATCGGCGACGGCTCGGCGAATTACAGCGTCACCGCCTTGTGGACCGCGGCGCAGCACAGCGTGCCGGTGGTGTTCGTCATCATGCGCAACGGCACCTACGGTGCCCTGCGCTGGTTCGCCGGCGTACTGAAGGCGGAGGGAGTGCCGGGCCTCGACGTGCCGGGCATCGACTTCGTCGCCATCGCCACGGGCTACGGCACTGGAGGCAGTGCGGGTCGACACCGACGACGCCCTCGCCGCTGCCTTCGCGAGCGCGCTCAAGTCTGGCCGCCCGTCCTTGATCGAGGTCGCCACCGCCTGGCACACGCCCTGAGCCCCGCTCCGCTCACGACGGCCGGGGGGTTAAGCGCGGCTTTTCGCTTCAGACTTCGCCGCCCCAGGCCGATAGTGTCGGCCTGCCGAGCAGGGCCTGCGCGCCCGGCGAGAAGACCGGGCGGCCACAGCCCCGGCCCGGCCGGTGAGATCATCACAAGTCACGAGCGTGCCAGCTGGCCCCTGAGTACTCCAGGCGCGGTGGACCGCCGCCTCTTTTGCGACTGGGCAATCTCGCGCCGAGATGAGGAGCAACTGGAGAACTCCATGAGCAGAATCCCTGCGTCCGGCATCGAACCCGGGCAGCGCCATCTCAATGGCCCACAGACGACGGGCCGCGACTACCGCAATCTTTCGGAGCCGACACACCTCATGACACAGGACGACGATGTCCCTGTGCCGATGCGGGACGGCGTCAACCTTCTGGTTGATGTTCATCGGCCCGCCGAACCAGGGCGCTATCCCGTGCTGGTAGCCGCGTCGCCATATCCGCGGCAGATCCAGAACCTCGGTGCACCGGCGGGCTTCATCGAAGCGGGGAGCAGCGATTTCTTTGTTCCGCGCGGCTATGTGCACGTCATTGCCAACATCCGAGGTACCGGTGGCTCCGGCGGAACGTTCGGCTTTTTCGACGGGCAGGAACGCCGCGACATGTACGATCTTGTCGAGTGGGCCGCCCAACAGCCCTGGTCCGATGGCAATGTCGGCATGGTCGGCATCAGCTACTTCGCCTGCACGCAGATGGAAGCTGCGGTCGAACGCCCTCCCCATCTCAAGGCCATCATGCCGATCGCGGGAACCTTCGACCTCTATGAATCCGCCACGCATCACGGCCTGACGAGCAGTGGCTTCGTCACACCCTTTCTCGCCATGATCGGCATGACCTCCGGGCATACCAACAAGCTGTGGCGCAGCAAGCTCATCGATGCCGTCCGGGCACTGCTGCTGACGCCCGCGATCCACCAGAAATTCGAGACAGCGAACGGTGAGGCGGCGATCGCCGGGCTCAAGCTCTTGCTCAAGCTGCACCACGATCCTCATCCCTGGGACGATCTGTGGCGCGCGGTGGCGGTCGAGCATCCGTTGCACGATGAGTGGTGGGACGAACGCAATCTGCTGCCGTTGCTGGATCGCGTCGATGTGCCTGTCTATCTCGGCTGCGACTGGCAAAACGTGCCCTTGCACCTGCCGCACACCTTCACGGCCCTTGAGAAGCTGACGAACAGCCCGCATGTGCAGGTCGCGTTGCTAGGCGAGCACGGCCTCTCCTGGCCCTGGGAAAGCCTGCACATCGAAGCTCTCGCCTGGTTCGATCACTGGCTGAAGGGTCACGACACCGGCGTCCTCGAGGGGCCGCATTTCCGCTACGTATTGCCTGAATCCGAGGGATGGCGCACGGCAGAAGCTTGGCCGCCACCGGAGATTTCGTACCGTTCCTACGCGCTTCGGGCCGATGGCGGTCTCTCCGAGGATGAAGGTGAGAAAGGCTCCCGCACTTACATGAATCTCGGCGGAGGGCTGAGCCGGGCCCGCGCGAGCGAGGCGGACCCACCGTCGTTCCTGACATGGGACAGCGCACCGCTCGCCAACGATCTCGACCTTATCGGTCCGATCGAGTTGCAGGTCGATGTCGCGAGCAGCGCGCCTGACACCGCTTTCATCGCGATTCTGCAGGATGTGGATGCGACGGGTCAGCCGACCAACGTCACAGCCGGCTACCTGCGAGCCAGCCTGCGAGAGGTCGACGATAGTGCGAGCAAGCCAGGCACGCCTGTCCTTGATTGCAGATCGTTCGCAGCCGTGCCGATTGGCGCGACCGTGCGGTATCGAATTCCCTTGGTGCCCAATGCCCGGCGGTTCGGAGCGGGGCACAAGATCAGACTTTACCTAACCACGGATGATCAGGGCGATGACAAGCCGGCGTTGCTGATGTTCAGACATGCGAGCATCGGCACCAGCTCGCTGAACACCGTTCGGTCGTCGTCCCGATTGCTGCTTCCGGTTCTGCCGGCGCTCGCCTGATGCAGATCACGGTAGCTTTTGCACGAGGAATTCCGGCGTCCGTCGCAGTCACCAGCCCCTCGTGCAGACGCGGACCTCACCACAAGTGACGATGCGCTCACTCTCAGGCCTCCACTATTCGAGGACTGCCGGATCACCTAATGGGGTGAGGCTTGGCGATGAACGGCACAAGCACAGATCGTGTGCCAAACAAAGGAGCGCAAAGATGTCTGACTCGTTCGAGTCGACCAAACCGGCAGAGATCACACGCTTCGTCGGCAAGCACTACATCTATACCTATGAGAATGGTTGGCAGTACGAGCTCTACGTCAAGAACGATCGGACGATCGACTATCGGATCCACGGCGGCCTGGTCGCCGGGCGCTGGGTAAAAGACCAGGAGGCTCACATCGTCCGTCTGTCCAACGATGTCTTCAAGATTTCCTGGCACGAGCCTACTGGGACCGACGTCAGCGTCACGGTCAACTTGGCCGAGCGGCGCACCCACGGCGCAACCTTCTTTCCACAATGGATCGTGCGTGAACCGCAGAAGATCGTCGGGTACCAGAACGAGCATCTCGATCTGATGCGGCAGTATCGGGACGCTGGCCCGACCTACCCAATAGTGCTGGTGGACGAGTTCGCGACCATCACGTTCATCGAAGACTGCGGGCGCGACAACGAGGAGGTTATCGCCTGCGCACCCCACGAATTGCCGCCCGGCTATGCCGACCGGCGCAACTAGAACAACGCGCCACCGATGTTCACCGCACACCTGACGGCCTTCCTGTGGGCAGGCCGTATTCTCAGCATGCTTGTGGTGTTCGCCATGCTTGGCATCGCCGCAACCATGCTGTTTGCCAAATCCGCCGCGCATGCCCAGCTCGCGGCAACAGGCTTCCCTGACAGCGCGGGACCAGTGATCGGCATCACCGCCATCGTCTGCGCGATCTTCTATGCCGTCCCGCCGACTAGCGTTTTCGGCGCGATCCTGGTTACCGGCTTCCTCGGTGGGGCCATCTGCACACACTTTCGCCTCGGCGATAACAAGCTCTCTCACGCCAAGCGGGTCCAGGTTCTCACCCTTCTTTGTGAAGGGATGTCCATGCGAGCCTCAGGTCGCGTAGCGGACGTTTCCTACAATACGGTTTGCGCTTTGCTGGAAGATGCCGGAAAGGCGTGCATCGAGTTCCACGATGAGACTGTTCGCGATGTTCATGCGAAGCGCATCCAATGCGATGAGATTTGGAGTTTTTGTTACGCTAAGCAGAAAAATGTCGAGACGGCCAAAGCCGCGCCAGAAATGGCTGGCGATCTGTGGACGTGGATAGGCTTGGATGCTGATAGCAAACTGATCATCAGCTATCTCGTTGGCAACCGAGGAGGCCACGCCGCTTACGCATTAATGCAGGACATGGCCGAGCGCCTTGCAGATCGGGTTCAGCTCACCACTGATGGTCACAGGGCCTACTTAGAGGCAGTGGAAGCGGTTTTTGGAGCGGATGTGGACTACGCGCAACTTGTCAAAATCTTCGGCGACGCTGGTGTGCCTCCTGGCCGATACAGCCCATCTCCGTGTGTAGGATCAAAGAAAGAGAGGATTGAGGGCAATCCAGACCCTAAGCATATCAACACATCCTACGTGGAGCGGCAGAACCTTAATCTTCGCATGGGTATGCGCCGGTTCACTCGACTGACGAATGCCTTCAGCAAGAGCGCCGAAGCGCACTATCACATGATGGCGCTTTATGTAGTCTTTCATAATTTCTGCCGCGACCACAAGACGCTCAGAATGACGCCCGCCGAAGCGGCTGGATTGGTCAAAAGCGCCATGAGTGTGTCTGATATTGTCGCGTTGATTGACGATCGAGAAGGACCGCCGAAGCCGCGTGGACCATACAAACCGCGAGAGCCGAAAGGCGTTAAGCAGGCTTCAATTTGAAATTGCGTCACCCAATCAGATGGACCTGTGGCAAAGCGGCGAGCTATTCTGCTGGATGATGCCGCAGGCAATGAAGCTGGAACTGTTGCGCATGCGTCAGAGCTTTCGGAAGAACAACCCATGAGCGACCAGCACGATTTCTTCACCGATCACTATTGCCTCCTTCGGCGTGATACCGCCGCGCGCCGCAGGCTGATCGATGACCCTATTGCCTCCCTGAAGGAGTATTTCGGTTCGGTGCCCAACGGTGGTTACCGGATCGAGGTCATCCCGCAGGACCCGGACACGATCACGATCGTCCTGCCGGCGCCCCCGGCTGTGGGCGAACCCAATGCTGCCGATATCGACGCGGCCAGCCGCCGCATCTACGACATGCTGTTCACTGATGGGATTGGCGGCTACCTAATTCCCGACGAAGCACTTACCTGGGTGCTGCGAGACATGCGTTCGATGTGGGCCGTGGCTGCCGCTGCCGCGCACAAGAAAGTGGAATGAGCTCACACAGCCGGAGGTCGGTGCGGCGCGGTGTGAGCGCGAACTGTCCAGCAAGGGGCTGGTGGGCTGCTCGATCGCGTCCGCAACTGGACCAACGAGCCTATACTGCCAGCCTGGCAGAACGCGTCGCACGTTGTCGGCGCCGTTAACGTATACCCAACAAGACGCCGACGTGAGAGACAAATCCCGTCTCGTTAGGAGTATGCCGTCTTCATCGTGTCGAATTCGCCTCGATCGCCGTTCCGCTCTCGGCGAATCACTCGAGCTCAGTGGCAGAATTCAGCTATGCTTATTCAAAAGCCGACTGTCAGAAGACCGACCCAGCCATTTACCGCTGCCCCCACGAGCGACCGCTTCGGAGAAACGGTGCCGCTCGTCTGAACGGCCGCAACGGGCGCAGTGCGGTCGGCGCGCAGCAACGCCGAATGTCTGGTTCATGGATTGCCTCGCAGGTGACCTATGGCGGACCCGGGTCGGAAGCGGCCGTCGGAGGGTGAACCGTAACATGGGGTCGGATTCTAGGAAACGTTGTCGCGTCGCGACCTCGGAGCCGACGGCCTCCGCCTCTTGCACCTACACGCGGCATGGCTTCCATTGACCCAATGACCACCACGCATGATCCGCTGAACCAGCCGAACCCAAAGATCGCGGCCAACGTCATGCATTTCGCGCGCCTGCTGCGCCGCGCCGGGCTGCCGGTTGGCCCGGCGGAGACGATCGCCGCGCAGGAGGCGCTGACCCATATCGATCTCGCCGCGAAGACACAGGCGTGCACCGCGCTGCGCACCGCGATGATCCATCGCCACGAGCACAGGGAGGTCTTCGACCAGGCCTTCGCCTTGTTCTGGCGCGACCCTTCCGCCGCCGAACAGGCCGCCGCGATGGCCCTGCTGGAGGCACAGAAAAAGCCCAAGCCCGAACGCGCGCCGCCCGCCTCTCGCCGCGTCGCCGAAGCGTTCGCGTCGAAAAAGGACAAGCCGCCGCAGCCCAAGGACGAACCGCCCCCCATCGACATGTCGATGACCGTGTCCGAGCAGGAGCGGCTCCAACATATGGATTTCGAGGCGATGGGCGCCGCCGAAATCAACGAGGCCAAGCGCGAGATCCGCCGCCTGGTGCTGCCGCTGGACCTTCGCCGCACCCGCCGTCTCCGCCCGGACCAGAACGGACCCGTCACCGACCTGCGCCGCACCATCCGCGCCAGCCTGCGTCAGGGCGGCGAGATCCTCACCATCGCGCGCAACCGCCGCATCGTCCGGCCGCCGCCGCTGGTCGTGCTGTGCGACATCTCCGGCTCGATGTCCCGGTACGCGCAGATTCTACTGCACTTCCTGCATGCGGTGACCAACGACCGCGACCGCGTCCATGTCTTCCTGTTCGGCACTCGCCTGTCCAACGTCACCCGGCAACTGAAGGCCCGCGATCCCGAGGTGGCATTCCAGATGATCGCTCACGTTGTGCCCGACTGGTCCGGCGGCACGCGCATCGGCGAGGCCGTCGCCAGCTTCAACCGCCTCTGGGCGAAGCGAGTGCTGGGTCAAGGCGCCGTGGTGCTGCTGATCACCGACGGGCTGGACCGTGACGGCGCCCACGGTCTGGCCGAGAACATGGACCGGCTCCACCGCTCCTGCACAAGGCTGGTATGGCTCAACCCGCTGTTGCGCTGGACCGGGTTCGAGCCAAAATCTCAGGGCATCAAGGCGATGCTGCCGCATGTCGACGAATTCCGCCCGGTACATAATCTGGCCAGCCTGCGCTCTTTGATCGAACTCGTTGTCACGCCCCGCCCCCCAAGCCTTACGAAGATAAAGGGAACCAGCCGATGAGCAGCACCACCGAAGTCGAGGATGTCCTGGGCACCGCCGCCGCATGGCGCGCCGCCGGGGAGCAGGTTGCCGTGGCGACCGTGACCGAAACCTGGGGCAGTTCGCCTCGCCCCGCCGGCAGCCAGATGGCGGTGACCAGATCCGGCCGCATGGCCGGGTCCGTCTCCGGCGGCTGCATCGAGGGCGCGGTCGCCGACGCGGCGATGAAGACGATCGACACCGGCAGCCCACAATTGCTGGACTTCGGCGTGAGCCACGAGCGCGCGTGGGAAGTCGGCCTCGCGTGTGGCGGCAAGGTCAAGGTGTTTGTCGAGAAACTGAGCTGAGTAGTTGCCCCCCAGCTCATAAGCGCAGGGCGTCGGTGGTGGAGGCATCGGGTCTGCCGCGAAGCCTGGCAGTTGAGGCCTCCCCTTTCCAGCGGATGCCGGTATGCTGGCGCAAACACAGTCGCGGGATGAACCTCCATGACGCCAGAAGTCCTTGCCGCCGTGGCGCAAGCGAAACAGGAAAAACGACCGGTCGTGCTGGCAACGCGTTTGCCCTCCGGTGAGCAACACTTGTTGCCCGACCCGAGCGCCCCGGCGGATCTGAACGAGGCCGCCGCTCGAGCGCTGGACCGCGACGAAAGCGGCACCGTCAAGCTGGGCGAAGAGGACTGGTTTCTCCAGGCCTACAACCCGCCGCTCCGGCTGATCGTTGTTGGCGCGGTGCATATCGCTCAGGCGCTGGTGCCGTTCGCGGTGCCGTGCGGGTTCTCGGTCACCGTCGTTGACCCGCGCCGGTCGTTCGCTTCGGACGAGCGGTTTCCGAATGTCGAGATCTCCACCGATTGGCCTGATGAGGCGCTGGACGCTTTCGCCCCAGACAGCCGCACCGCAGTCGTCACCCTGACGCATGATCCGAAGCTGGACGACCCTGCGTTGGATCGCGCGCTTAAGTCACAGGCGTTCTACATCGGCGCTCTTGGGTCGCGCCGGACCCATGCCGCTCGATTGAAGCGACTTCGCGAACTGGGCCATCAGGACAACGCCTTATCCCGCATCCGCGGCCCGGTCGGCCTGAATATCGAAGCCGTCACCGCGCCGGAAATCGCCTTGTCGATCATCGCCGAGATCGTCGGCGTTCGCCGCAACGCGCCGCTGCCGCCGAAACCCGCTCCATGAAGTTTGGCCCGGTTCCGCTGGACGAGGCCCGCGGTGCCATTATGGCGCATAGCCAAAAGGTCGGCGAGCGGATGATCCGCAAGGGATCGCTGCTGGATGACAAGGCGATCGAGGCGTTGCGGGCGGCCGGCCGGTCGGAGGTGATCTGCGCCCGCCTGGAACCCGGCGATGTGCCGGAAGACATCGCGGCCGACCGCCTCGCGACCCCGCTGCTCTCGCCGCTGATCGCCCGATCGCGTGCGGCCACGGGGCGGGTGAACCTGTCCGCCGAGGTCCCGGGACTGCTGCGCATCGACGTCGGCCGGATCGACCGGCTGAACAGCATAGACGAGGCGCTCACGATTGGCACGCTGCCGGATTATGCCGTCGTCGCGCCGAAAGACCTGATCGCGACGATCAAGATTATCCCGTTCTCGGTCCCAGGAAATGTCCTGTCGGTGGCGGAGGCTGTGGTCCGTCAAGGCGCCAGTCCGCTGACGCTGCACCCGTTCCGGCACCTGAATGTCGGACTGGTGGTGACCGAACTCCCCGGCCTGAAGGACAGCGTCACAGACAAGACCATTGCGATCACCGAGGCTCGGATTTCCGCCCTGACCGGCTCCTTGCTGCCTCCGGTGCTTTGCGCGCATGAGGAGGAAGCTATCGGCCGGGCGCTGGAAGGCCTGGTCGGCGGGGGGGCCGATTTGCTTCTGGTCATTGGCGCCTCGGCCGTGGTGGACCGGCGAGACGTCGGGCCGGCTGGAATTGTACGGGCGGGAGGGGAAATCCTGCATTTTGGCATGCCGGTCGATCCGGGCAACCTCATCTGCCTTGGCCGGATCGGAGAAAGGCCGGCGCTGGTGCTGCCGGGGTGCGCTCGCAGCCCCAGCCTTAACGGTATCGACTTCGTACTGAGCCGCCTGTTCGCCGGCGTCCCGGTTACGCCTCGCGATATGATGCGCATGGGCGTCGGCGGCCTGCTGAAGGAGATGGAGACGCGGCCCATGCCGCGGGAAAAAGCGCCGGCGACGCCTCGGTCCGGTGCCGCGCCGCGCAGTGCGCCGGTGATTGCCGGGGTGGTTCTGGGGGCAGGCCGGTCGCGGCGGATGGCTCCGCACAACAAGCTGCTGGTCACCGACAAGGCCGGCAAACCCATGGTCGCACGCGTCGTCGACAACGTCTTATCTTCCAATGCCCGGCCGATCCTGGTTGTGACCGGCCATCAGGCCGAGCAGGTGGAACATGCGCTGGGGGGGCGGCCAGTGCGGTATGTGCACGCGCCTGACTACGCTGATGGTCTGTCCGCCAGTCTGAAGGCCGGCATTGCCGCGGTGCCGCCGGAGTGCGCCGCCGCCGTGGTCTGCCTCGGTGACATGCCGTTGGTGACGGGCCGGATGATCGACCGGTTGTTGTCGATGTACGACCCTGAGGAAGGCCGGCTGATCGTGCTGCCGACGTTCCGCGGCAAGCAGGGCAATCCGATGTTGTGGGACAAGCGATTCTTCCCGGAGATCCTACAGATCGGCGGTGATACGGGCGCGCGGTTTTTGGTCGGTAAGCACACCGAATTCGTGTGCGAGGTCGAAATGGCGGACGACGCGGTGCTCCGGGATTTTGACACGACGGAATCGTTGACGACACTGCCGAAGGGTATGCGGCCCGAGGGTGTTGCGTAAGCTTCACGTGTCTTGCAGGCCGCAGAGTGACCACGGCACGCCATTCCACCACCACACCACGTGTCTATACAGAAGACCGAGCCGGGCCGACAGCGAGGGGCGGACCGGGTCATAAACCTCGATGTTAGCCATCATGCCTGCATCTTCGTGTCGCAGGACATGGCAGTGGAATACGAACCGGCCCAGGATCAGGCGGTCGGTAAACGGCATCCGCAGCTTCACCTGGCCGCGTTCTGGTATAAGCACGGTATCAACATAGCCGGTGAACGGGACCGGCTTGCCGTTGATCTCAACGACCTGGAAGCCGATCTGGTGAATGTGGAAGATGTGCATATCGTCGGAATCGTTCCGTATCGTCCATTCCTCAGTATTGCCCAAGGGTACACGGATATCCATCCGGCCCTCGTCGAACAACTTGCCGTTGACAAAAAAGCGTTGGGGCTCGGTTTTGGTTATCTTGGTCTGGGAAAAAACGACCTCGCGCGTCGCGTCAATCCAGACCGCGCGTAGATCCGGGGGCGCCACAGTAGGTGCCGCTGAGACAGTTGAAGGTAGTTCGTCCCCAGCGACATCCAGTAAGCCGATCTCCCGATCCGGCGTTTGTTCCGGTCCTTTACCGGTCATGATTCCTTTCGCTACCAGTGCGTAACGGCCAACTTCCCCAGCATCGACAAGTACGTCGACGCGGGCGCTAGGCGAGATGTCGAGGACGGAGGTGGAACGTTCGTTGACCGTTGCCTGACCATCTTCTGCCACGATGCGAAAGCGATGGCCGATCAGCGTAAGATGAAGCGCTCTGTTAGCACTCTGGTTGGTGAAACGCCATAGTTGGGTTTCCCCGGGCCGCATCGCTTCGTTGGTCGTCAGCTGACCGTTCACCGACTGAACGATACCATGCATGGTGTCGTCGACCTCGGCATTGCCAGTGTCGTCGTCGAACACCATGTCCTTTAATATGAACAACCGCTGGGTGATCGATATCGGTTCTGGTGGTTCAACAACGATCGTTCCGCTGAGGCCGCCCATGATCTGATGTTCGGCTAGGCCGTGTAAATGGGCATGATACCAGTATAGACCTGGTGGTTGGGTGAGCGGGATCTTCACCTCGTAGTTGAAGGTACGACCCGGTTGAATAACGAGATGGGCATTGTCGCCGTTGCCCAGCGGTGATGTCCGAATGCCATGGAAGTGCAGGTTGGTCGGTTGCGACAGGTGGTTGACGAGCATAAGGCGCATCAAGTCGCCCGGATGGACGTGCAGCACCGGTCCCGCGTAAACACCATTGTAAGTGGCGCCATCGAGTTCGAGGTGGCCAACCTGAACCTTTCCCTCCGCCGCCACTAATGTCGCTGACAAAACGCCGTCATGGCTGAAAACCTCCTCCGGGCTGGCCGGATCGCCCGCGCGCGCGGTCGAAGCGCCGAGTAGTATAGCCAGCACTACGGGGACGATGCGCATCAGGCAGCGCGTTTTCCGCGGATCCATTCGACGAGCGCCGGTGGGGCCGCGGCGGCATCCCACGGGAACCGGATCGAAGCTTCCTGACCATCCCGCAGGATCGCGCCATTCAGATCCGGCAGGCCTCCCAAACGGAGGATAACGGCTGTTCCCGCCGTAAGGGGTTGGTCCGACTGCACCCGCGCACCGCCAAAGCTGAGATCCAGGCAAATTGCCGGCAAAGGGTCGCCGTTCAGGACCAACGTGGCAGGCAGATTGACCGAGACGCGTTCATCTTCCCGCCGGTTAGCTGCGTCTGACGACGTACGAACGATACGGACCATTACATTTCGCAGCTCCGAGATATGCTCGGCCACCTCTCCGGCCACCGAGCGCATTTCGTTCACTGCCGCACCGGTACCTTGTGCTTCTTGCGAAACCGACGTTACTTGAGAAGAAACGATACGCATCGCCTCAGCTGTGCCGAGCACGTTGCGTGCGATCTCACCGGTTGCAGCCGTCTGCTGTTCCGCCGCTGCCGCGATTGTTTGAGTGATGCGCTCGATCGCGGCGACCCGGCCGACCATCTCGCCAACTACCTTGACCGCGTCGTGGGTGGCGGTTTGCACACTGCTGACGGCTCGGGCTATCTCCTCGGTAGATAATGCGGTTTGAGTGGCCAAAGTTTTGACCTCGCCGGCAACGACGGCAAAGCCGCGACCAGCTTCACCCGCTCTGGCGGCTTCGATCGTTGCATTCAGCGCCAGTAAATTGGTTCGTCCGGCGATGTCGCGGATCAGCTGGGCGACCGCGCCGATCTGGCCCATCGACGCGGAAAGCGCAGCGATAATCCCGCGTGCCTGTTCCCCAGCCCGCGCCGTGCTAGCGATTTCGGCGGTGGACGCGGTGATCTGGGAGGCGATTTCGCTCGCCGAGCTCGAGAGCTTTTCCCCTGCGGCGGCGACAATCTCGCAGCTGTGCAGCGCCTCGCTGCTGGCGCCGGCCGCTGAGTCGACGCTCGCCAGCATGCGGGCCGCGGAGGCGGCGAGTTCCTCTGCCCGATCCGACAAAAGAACGCCGCTTCGGCTGGATCGTTCGGCAACAGCTGTGGTCTCGCGCTCTATGCTGTCCGCGGCGTTGCGTAAGGCCTCCACCTTCTCGGTCTCGGCCATCTGGTGCTGCTGCTCACGTTCCGCGCCAGCCCGGGCGTTCTGTTGCATTGCCTCGCGGAACACGGCGGCTGCGCGTGCGACACCCCCGATTTCATCGCGGCGCGCGGACAGCCGGGACGGGACGTCGAGATCCAGATCGCCCGCGGCGAGACGGCCAATGATGCGGGAAAGTTGACCCAAGGGGCGCGAGAGGTCGCGGCCCAGAACAAAGCCAACGCCGAGGGCGATGCCTATAGCGACTGCGATCTGAAGCAGCACGATACGCGTGCTGCGACCAACCGCCTCGTCCGCGTCGTCGCGCGCTTCCAAGCCGTCGGCGGCAAATTTCTGCACCAGCTTTGTCAATGACCGATCAGCCTGGGTCATTCGCTCGGTTGATTCCGATGCAGGTATTTCGGCCAACGCGGCGAGCAGTCCGCGCGTTTTTTTGCCCGCATCCCGGGCATTGTCGGAAGCCGCCCGGTCCAGTGCAACATCGAGCAGACTGAGCACCTTTTGCAGATCACCCGTCCCGCCAGCCGTTTGTTGGCTATTGTTAAGTCGCAGGAACTCGTTTTGCGCTTGATTGACGTAGGACATGCCCATGAACGCATGATCAAAGATGCCGATCGCCAGACGTCCCATTTGCGCTGCCTGCTGCTGCGCCAGCACGCCGAGCAGGGCGATGATGGCGACAAAGCCGAGGCACGCAGCCAGGATTTTCATACGCACGGACATCAAGGATTCCTGTCGAGAAAGGCAGCCGGCAGCAATGTCACTTAACCGTTACGGTCATCTTCATGCTCGGGTGAATACTGCAACGGATTTTGAAACGTCCAGCCTTGTCGAAGGCATATTTCACGGTCTCTCCCGGTTTCTGCAGACCGAGATCTGTCGCGTCGTCGTTGTCGTTCAATACTGTGATGTTATGGCTTACGTCGTCCTGGTTCTGGAAGTTCAGAGAGTCACCCGGCTTCAGATCAACCGATTTTTCGCTAAACTTCTGGCCGCTCTGGGAGATGTTTGTGGCGGCGGCGCGAACACCGGCGCCTCCGGCGATGAGTACTGTCGCGAGCACGATAGCTGATACACGCATGGTTCACACTCCTTGACTGATAACGTTCAGAAACGGGCTGCGGCCCAAATGCTGAAGTATAGAGCGTTGTTGGCGGCCGCGTTGTTGGTGACGCCGTCGAAGCGGAAGTAGCTGACGTATTGCACGGCAAGGCGGACATTGCCCCACGAGATGAAGGAGTCCGGCTTGCCCCACGGAACATACGCGATTTCAGCGATCATGCCGGAAGTGTTCGGGCTGCCGTTCGGCGTTGCCCAATACGCCGGGTCGCCGGTTCCGTTGGTCTGGAAATATTGGATCGAGGGCGTGACGGTCGCGCCAAGGCTGTATGACACGTCGGCGCGAAACGTATTCAGGCCATGATATGGCAGCGAACCGCTGATGGTCCGGCTGGCGCCGAGCCAGCCGTCCTCGTGGATCAGGGTGGCGTGTGCCGAGACCACGTCGCTGGTGACGTTGCGAGGATTGACGTAGAACTGATAGTTGGCGTCCAGCGCGAGATCGGTGAATTGATCCGCCTGACCTGGGAGTTCGATACCGCCGGGTGCTACGTTCCCATTCAGGCCGTATGTGCCGACCTCAATGTAGTGACGGCCAAGATCCTTCTGCAGTGCCAGGCGCCAATAGGGAATGACCCCCAGCGTCTTGTCGGTGTTGGCGACCGGAACAATCCCAGTGGCGTTCAGCACGTCGTAGCCAAGACCACGATAGAGGTCGAACTCGGCGTAGATCAGACTGTTCCACATTGCGTACCCACCGGCGCCCGCGACACGTTGGCCTAGCCCGCCGTCGATCAATGTCGCCGCCAAAGGTGTCGGGGCGAGGGGCGAGCTGTTATACGGAAAGGCCCAGACTGGAGTCGAATTCCACAGATCGGACACGGAGGGGCTGTTGTTGGCGGTGAAACCGTAGACGAGGTCTTCGTCGAACAGGTCCGTGTCGTGCGCATAACGGATGTCGACGTTGTCGACATGTCCCTGATCGGCGACGCCGTCGTAGGTGAGCTGAATGAAGGCCCCAAATCCCCCTGCGATTTTCCCGGCGTAATACACGGACGCCTGGTCCATCGCGAAGTTGTTGTTGGAGGCGAAATGTGGGGCGGCCGGTCCCGGTTGATCGTTGTTGGTGTGGGTGAAGGATAGCTGCGTGGTGACGGCGAGCGGTAGGCCGTGGTTCTTATTATCGGTGGCGGTGTAGCCGTTCAGCTTGAAATCGCGGCCGAATTTGGTGAGTTGCGGCCCGAAAGCGCCAACGTGGCATGCCGCACAGGGCTGTCCGGTCTGCCCGGCGAACGATGGAACGGCGGTGGCGGTGTCCGGCCGGAGCAGCAGAATCGCGGCGAGGATAGACACAACCGCAAGGCGAAGGATGAACGGCATCTGTAAAATGAGGGTTCGCGGCAGAGGCGAGGGCTGCGGCACAGTCATTCCCTTAGCGCCACGCCTTGACCGTCGATATTGGCGGAAGCATGCTGCCTCGCTCTCCGTAAAAAAGGAGTTCTGAATAGGCCGGCAACAATGAATCAAAGGTTAAAGTGGTGCCGAAATACAGTCAGGCGGCCGTTCTCGGCACGGGGCATGCCAGAGCTGAGCAAAACCATCGTGCGGTGTCTTGTGGACGCCAATGTCCCAAGGCTGGGCAGCTTTTTCCGTTTGATAAAGTGACAAATGCAGTTGGGGCGAGCGAGCGGTTGATCAAAAGCCGGCTCAGGACGGCTGATCGGCGACTGTCTGTTTACGTTGCCGATACGCCGTGCGGGCTGACACTTGCCGACGTCGGCGGTGAGCAGGAACTAGCCGAGGACCATGATGGCCGATGGTTCTGCCGTGCGGCGGCCGCAGGCACCGGAAGGATGAGCGAGTGGGCGTTCTGCTTTTGCAAGAGTTGATTTTGTAATGAGACAAGGTGATTCCGGCGTCCATCCCGCTGTCGAAGTCGGCTGACGGGGAACCGGGCCATCCGACGGGCGTTGGGCTAGCGATAAACAAGCGGGAGGACTGCGTGGACCGGATCAAAATCCTGGACGAAACCCTGTGGCATCAAGTCCCCAAGGACGTGATCACCGAAGCCGAGCACGCCGCAAAGGAGACCCCTGTTTGGATCGCTCGTCAGAGTAACGGCCATATTGTCGTGATGGACGGACCGGGCGATCCCGAAGTTGCTACCGGGGATATCATGTTCATCGCTGAGGTGGCACCCAGCAGCGGGCCCTAAGCGGCGTAATCAGCGTCGCGTGAACGATTGTGCTTACCCCCAGGGATCGACCAATACCTTAGCGTGCCGCTCGGGATTGGCTAGCTCGGCGAACGCGTTGCTGACGCCTTCAAGGCCCACCGTGCCGGTGATCAGGGGTGACACGTCGACCTTACCCTCGGCGATAAAGTGCAGGCTTTCAGCGAACTCGGTGGCGGTATAGGCGAGCACGAACTGAACGTTCAATTGCTTGACGATGCCGAAGAATGGCTCGATCCGGTCGGTTTCCATGCAGACGCCAACGATCACGATCCGAGCGGACGCGGGTGCCCCCTCCATGATTTGTTGGATGACTCCAGGCACGCCGACGCACTCAAAGATCACGGCCGGTCGCAACTTGGGGCCCAGCCCAAACAGCTGAGCATAGCGGCTGCCGTCGAAGCCTTCGGGCGTCACCTCCTGTCGCCAGGTGTCGTACGGTGACACCTCAGCCGGGTTAATCGCGATGTCGGCGCCCATCCGCAGCGCCAACGCCCGCCGCGCGGGCGAAAAATCGGCGGCGATGATGGGATGGACGTTCTTGATGACCAACCCAGCGATCACCGCCAGGCCGACCGGGCCGCAACCCACCACGAGCGGCACATCCTCGGGCGACAGACGCGCATTTTCAACGGCGTGCCAACCCACTGCGATCGGCTCCGTCAGTGCCGCGCTGGAGGCCGGCAGACCGTTCGGCACCGGCAGCAGCATCCGGTCGGCGAGGGGCATGTATTGCGCGAACCCGCCGGCGATGTCGTTCGAATAACCAATGCCTTGGACGGTCTCGCCCGCCAGCGTCATCGGCATCGAGCAGACGAGCGTACCCGGTGCGATCCTGGCCGGGGTGTCCGGACCATACTCGACAACTTCGCAGCAGAATTCATGGCCGAAGACGACGTCGCGATCGGCGTCCATGGCCCACCGATTACCAGCCCGTTGTGCAAGATTGACGAACTGGTGAGTATGTTTCGCGGCATGAAGGTCCGATCCGCAAATCCCGCAGGCCACGGAGCGTGCCAGCACCTGACCTTTTACCAGCACTGGGTCGGGCAGCGTATCGACGATGATTTTCCCGTCACGAAAGATAGCGGCGCGCATATTGTTTTCCTCCGGCCGGTGTTCGTTGCAGCCCAGTTGTCGAGGCGGAAGTGCGAAAACTGGCTATCGAATATTGATCCGCCAAGCTCTTTCCTCGAGCGCATCCAGCACGGTGTCAAGCGCGAGCCGAGGGAGACGCAGGGACAGGCGCGACCGTTTGGGTGCGATACGACGAGGGCGGGCGCGATCGCCACCGAGTTGCTGGACCAGTTCATCGACCGTCGACAGCCCGTCGATCAGGCCCATCGCCAATCCCTGCTCGCCGAGCATGTATCCGCCGTCGAATATCGCCTCATCCGGCGCCTTCAGCCGCTGGCCTCGCCGTAGGCGCACCCAGTCCTTGAAGCGGCCATGAAGTTTCTCCATCAGGTCCTTGGCGAAAGCCACGTCCTCAGGCTTCTCTGAGCTGAAGGGATCCAGGCGAGCCTTGTTAGTGCCTGCGGTGTAGATACGTCGCTCGATCCCCAGCCGCCCGAGCAGGTGAGGAAAACCGAAGCCACCGCCGACGACACCGATGGAGCCGACGATGCTCATTGGGTTGGCGTGGATTTCGTCGGCTGCGCAGGCGATCCAGTAGCCGCCGGACGCCCCGACCTCCCGGATCACGGCGTGAACGCGGACGCCGGCTTTGTCGGCATGAGCACGGATCATGCTTGCGATCAGGTCGGATTGGACCGGCGATCCGCCGGGGCTTTCGATATCCAGTATTACTGGCCGCCGTCTCGCGGAGTTAAAGCCCTTCTCGATCAGCGGCCGGGCGGAGTCCGCATTCAGCATGCCCACGCGCGCTGCGATGGTGCCGTGCAGGACGACCACGTTCAGATAAGGCCGGCGCCAGGGCCACAGGCTGGTTCCACTCATGCACCAGCATCCCGCGTTCCAATGCTACCCCGCAAGTCTGCAAGTCCGCGAAGCGCGATGCCGTCGGCGGGCAGGCTGTGGACCGGGAGCCGTATCGATCTCCGGGTCGATCGGCGAGAGCCCAATTGGGGGCATGGTAGCATCCTTCATTTCGTGGGATAGGGTGGCCCCAGTGGCGGCTTCCCACAAGCCGCTGCCGCTCGGGTCGATGGTCCGAGCGTAACTTTACCCATGGGGGATAATGATGTTTCGAAGAGTTCTTCTCGCCGCGGCGCTGAGCGTGGCCTTCGTTTCGGCTGCCGGGGCGGCCACCGTGAACTATACGGCCCATCTGTCCGGTCATGCCGAAATTCCGAAGAACGACAGCAAGGGCAAGGGGAAGCTCGAGGCCACATTCGACACGGAAAGCAAAGTTTTCACCTATACGCTCACGTTCGAGGATCTGAGCGGTCCCGCGGCGGCGGCCCACATCCACGGCCCGGCGAGTCGCAAGCAGAGTGCTGGCGTGGTGGCTCCGCTTGGGGATAAAAACCCGACCAGCCCGATTTCCGGAACGGTCACCTTGACCGATGATCAGGTGAAGATGCTTCGGTCCAACAAGTTGTACGTGAACGTGCACACGGCGGCCAGCCCAGGTGGCGAAATTCGCGGCCAGATTGTTGACCTCCATGCCAAGAAGAAGAAGAAATCAGAGGATATGAATGCGCCGGCCCCGGCCGCGGCGCCGAAATAGTTGTTTGATACCAGGCTGGCCGCGGTTCGCGGATCGGGGCGATCCCTCAAGACACACACTCCGATAAAAAGAGATGATGAGGCCGGCCTCTCGCTCCAGTGCCGCCTGGGTGGACTCCCATGCTCGACCGGAAGGCTCAGAACGGCGCCAGAATATCCAACATCTGCTGACCCCACCGGGCTCGTTGCAGATCAGTCAGTTGCCCCTTGCCGCCATAGGCGATCCGGGCTTCGGCCATGCGATCGTGCAGCACCGTGTTGTCGGACGCGATGTCCTGGGGCCGGATCACGCCGGTGACCCGCAGCTCACGCAGTTCGCTGTTGACCAGGAATTCCTGCGAGGCCGCCACAACAAGATTGCCATTTGGCAGCACCTGAGTAACGATTCCCGCAAGGCGTAACGTCACCGCCTCGTTGCGCTGGATTTGTCCGGTGCCGGTGTTGTTGTTCGCGCTGCTCGAGGACACCAGTTTGGAGGGATTGATCGCTGGCGGCAGTATCGTCTCCAAGCCGAAGAAATTCGGTATCCCACCGCTCTCGGCGCTGGTTCGGGCCGTCGAGGTGACATTCTTCAGATTGGCGGTATCGTTCATTCTGACCAGGACTGTGACGATATCGCCCACCTGGGCGGCGCGCTGGTCCTTGAAGAACGCTCGGGACCCAGAGCGCCAGAGCGAGTTCGCCTCGTTCGGCGAGGGCTGGCCTCCCGGCATCGGCATCGAAAGCGGCCGCCATTTCGGATCCTTGGTGGGGTCCGCGGTCGGCGTCATGTTCGGATCGCGCCCGACCTCCGACAGACGGTCCAGCGTGCCGCAGCCGGTCAGCAACGCTGCGATCGCCAACCAGGCGGCCGCTCGGATCTTCATTGCTCCAGTCGCCGATCGAAGCGAGCAGGAGCCGTGGGCAGCGCGGGAGGCGAGTTGGGCGTGATCCGCACCTTTCCGGGCCCAACAACCTGGGCAAACAGGAACGCGTGGGAGGTCAGGTTTTGCACGCGAACCTTCTCGCCCTCGGCACCGGCGTCCAACGCGACCGCTTGGCCGCTGACCGTCAGACCAGCCGAGGACAGCTCGATCTGGACCGTCGCACCGCGTTGCACCAGGGGCGGACGGGTCAGGTCGGCAAGGCGCAACGGTTGTCCCGCCGCGACCGGCCGTCGGAGTTGCATCCCGATAATCTGATCGACCGACCGGGCGACCTCGTTCTGCAGCACCGCCGCCCGCACACGGGCTATGCGGACGTCATCGGCTCGCAACACAGTCTCCGGTAGCAAGCGCGTCAGCGCTACAGGGGCTTCCACGACCTGATCGACCCTGCCGCTGATCCTCGTGTCGATTGGATTCATTCCTTCACCCGTCAGGGTCAGGGCAGCCGTGAAACGACCACTGTTACTGTCGTATTCAAGCTGAGAGACAGTAGCGACCGGTGTCGCCTCCACCGGAACGGTCGGCGAGGTGAACCCCGCCAGGTCGATGTCGAAATCCTCGGACCCAGCGCCGGCCGTAACAGCGAGACGCACTGCCTCGACGGCTTCCTCTTTCCGCATCGGACGGCCTGGCCACTCCAAAACCGCGCGATCGGCGCGCGAGACGGACCGCCATTCGACGTTGAACTGCCGGGCGATGGCGTTCAGTTGCGCCGCTTCGACGACAATCCGGCCGCCCGGCTCAGGGCCGGGCCCCAGCACGCGGTCGGCGCCGACCCCAGCATCGTCGAACAGATCCCGCAGATACACCGTTGGCCCATGCAACGTCGTCATACTGCGCAACGAGGCCGCCTGCGTCTGGCCGCAGACCAGCAAGCCGAGGAGGAACATTAGGGTACGCATGGAATTTACCGCAGGTTGGTCAGCGTAGACATCATCTCGTCGCTGGAGGTGATTACTTTACTGTTCATTTCATAGGCGCGCTGGGCGGTGATCAGATTGGTGATCTCGGTCACCACGTTGACGTTCGAAGTTTCGATGAAACCTTGCTCCACCGAGCCGAAACCCGCCGTTCCGGGATTGCCAGTCACCGGCGCCCCGGATGCCGCGGTCTGCAAGAACAGGTTGCCGCCCTGTGCATCCAGACCCGCCTCGTTTGGGAACACCGCGAGCTGAAGCTGCCCGATAGTCTGTGGCGCGGTCTGGCCCTGAATCGTCGCCTGCACCTGGCCTGAGGTGTTGATCGTCACCCCGGTCGCGGCAGAGGGGATTTGCAAGCCTGGCTGAACGGTGAAACCATCGGCGGTGACGATGGTACCATCGGCCCCGAGTGCGAATGTCCCGTCGCGTGTATAGGCGGTCTCTCCGTCGGGCAAGGTGACCTGGAAATATCCATTCCCTTGAATCGCCATATCCAGTGTGTTCGAAGTCTGCTGCAAGTTGCCCTGCTCGTTGATGCGATAGATCGCCGCCGTCTTGACGCCCAGGCCGACCTGTGCCCCGGATGGTATGATCGTGCCGCTGTCGGAGCTGTTGGCACCGACGCGGCGCAGATTTTGGTAGATCAGGTCCTGGAACTCGGCACGCCGGCGCTTGAATCCCGTCGTGGTCATGTTCGCCATGTTGTTGGAAATTACTTCGACGTTGGTCTGCTGGGCCTGCATCCCCGTGCCGGCGATATCGAGCGAACGCATCTGATGGTCTCCTGTGGTATTTTATTACTAAGCGGGCGGATGCGTGCTATGCGCCCGATCCCGTCGGCAGCAATTTCGCAATGGTGTTTTGCAGCCGATCTCCTTCAGCCTGGACAAGCTGGGTGACGAACTGGAATTGACGCTCGTTGTCCATCATCCGGGTCACCTCCAGCACCGGCTGAACATTGGACTCCTCGATCGCGCCCTGAACGATTGCAGGCGATGGCACCGCTGCGGTAGCCGCGTCCGAAGCGAAATTGGTAGCGCCTTCCGCTCGCAGCTTCATCGCATCGCTTGGCTGGACGACGCCGATCTTGCCGATTGGCCCGTCTTCGGTCGACACCGAACCGTCGCCGGCGATAGTGACCCGCGTATCGGTCGGCGGGATCTGGATTGGCTTGCCGCTCGTGTCTAGCACCGCATTGCCGCTGCTATCGGCCAGTGTGCCATCCGGCATCGGACCGAACCGCCCGTCCCGGGTCAGCCGCGGGCCGTTTTTGGTGTTGACGGTGAAATACCCATCGCCGGTGAGGGCGAGATCGAATGGATTGCCGGTATGGGTAATCGAGCCAGATTGAGGCTCCCGGTAGGTGGCCCGATCCTGCGTGTAGCTGATGCTCTTCACGCCCGGCGTTGAGGCCGAGCCTGATTGGTTGTCTATCCAGTCGCTGAACTGAACTCGCTCCGTGCGATAGCCCGGCGTGTTGGCGTTGGCGATGTTGTTCGCCGTGACGTCCATCGCCCGTTGCTGGGCGACCAGACGCGACGCGGCAAGTGCGATCGTGATATCCATAAGGCGTCCACCCACGAGGTCCCGGCGAGATCACAGCAAGCGTCATGCCAAGCATTGAGTGGCGTTCGAAGCTGTAAACTCACGCGGAAGCGTGGCGATTGAGCGCAGATAGCCCGGCAGTACCTGCCGCCCGGCAACGCGTGCCGGCTTGCAAGATCGCGCTGAAGGCCCCGGGTTCCCTGCTGTCGAAGCGCCGCGTCAACCTTTTCTTAATCCTTGTCTGTCACCATCACCAGCATGAGTTCATCGTCCCCGCCCAAAACGGACGCGACCGAGGAAAAACCGGCCAAAAAGGCTGGAAAGGGCAAACTGATCCTGATCGCCGTACCGGTGGTACTGCTGTTGGTGGGCGCCGGGCTCTGGTTTACCGGCATTCTGCCGCACATGCTAGGCATGGATAAGCAGGAGGAGAAGGTCGGCGAAGCCGCCAAATCGGTTCCTCCCAGTTATCTCGACATCCCCGAAATGATCGCCAACCTCAACAACAATATGCACAAGGTCGCCTATGTGAAGCTGTCGGCGCGGGTCGAGATACCGAAACCCGAAGACGTTGAAAAGGTAAAGGCCGCGCTGCCACGCCTGCAGGACATGATGCAGACCTACCTCCGCGAAATGCGGCCGGAGGAACTGCGGGGGTCAGCGGGGACATATCGGCTGCGAGAGGAACTGCTGGTGCGGGCAAACGCAGCGGTGGCGCCAGCGAAGGTCAGCGACGTGCTGTTCACCCAGTTGCTCGTTCAGTGAGCGAGACGACCGAGCAATCCGACGAGGATCTCGCCGCCGCCTGGGGCGCGGAAACCGATGCCGAGACGCCGGCCGACCAATGTGCAGCCGGCGCGGGAGCTGAATCAATCGGAAATCGACAACCTGCTAGGCTTCGACAAGGGACCGGCGGATGGCGAAGCCCGCACGGGCATGCAGAAGATCATCAGCTCCGGCCTCGTGTCCTACGAGCGCCTACCGATGCTGGAGATCGTCTTCGACCGGCTGGTGCGGATCATGTCTACCAGCCTGCGCAATTTCACCTCCGACAACGTCGAGGTCGGCATCGACAACATCCTGTCGCTGCGGTTCGGCGACTACCTGAATTCGATCCCGTTGCCTGCCATGCTGGCCGTGTTCAAGGCTGAGGAATGGGACAATCAGGGCCTGATGGTGATCGATTCGGCGATGATCTACTCGATCGTCGATGTGCTGCTGGGCGGCCGGCGCGGCACCGCCGCGATGCGGATCGAGGGTCGTCCCTACACCACCATTGAGCGCACTTTGGTCGAACGCCTCATCCAGGTCGTGCTGGCAGACCTGTCCACCAGCTTCGACCCGCTCTGTCCGGTTACATTCCGGTTCGAACGGCTGGAGGTCAACCCGCGCTTCGCCACCATCAGCCGGCTGTCCAACGCCGCCATTCTGGCACGGCTGAGAATTGATATGGAAGATCGCGGGGGGCGCGTCGAACTGCTGCTGCCCTACGCCACGCTGGAACCTGTGCGTGAACTGCTGCTGCAACAATTCATGGGTGAAAAGTTCGGCCGTGACTCGATCTGGGAAACCCATCTGGCTGAACAGCTCTGGAACACCGACGTGGAATTGTCGGTCGTGCTTGATGAACAGGTCATGCGCCTATCGGATGTGATCAACCTCAAGCCAGGTCATCAGCTGTTGTTAAATACAGCACCGGGGGGCGTGGTTTCCGTCCGCTGCGGCCCGGTGGCGCTGTTTGAAGGCCGCATGGGACAAAAGAACAACAACGTCGTGGTCAAGATCGAACGTGAACTCATTCGGCCCCCGACCAATGATCGTTTTTAGCCGCAATCAATCTTTTGTTAATGTTTGATCGGCACGATGGCCATCATGGAATGGATCCTCCAAATTGTTCTCGTCATGCTGCTGGGCGCGACCTTGTTGCGCGCCGTCAGGCTGGAGCGCGCCCTAGGCGTTTTGAAGCGTGACCGGGCCTCGCTCGAAGCGCTCGTCGTTGATTTCAATGCCAGCACGCATCAGGCCGAAAGCAGCATCCAGCGGCTGCGAGCCGCTGCGGACGGCACTGGACGGCAGATCGAGACCCAACTGTCAAAATCGGTGTCTTTGAAGGATGATCTGGCGTTCCTGACGGAGCGCGGCGACCGCCTCGCCGACCGACTTGAATTGCTGGTGCGTTCCGCTCGTCCGCTCGCCGAGGAGCAGACCGTCCAGGGCCAGCCCGGGAAGGCTCGGGCGGACAAGAATTCCGAGACGGCCAAGGAGAGAGGCGCCAGCCAGGTTGAGCGCGACCTGTTACAGGCGCTGCGGATGGCACGCTGATGCGGAAGATCGATCTCCCAAGGCTGCTGCCGACGACTATCGCGACGCTGGCCGCGTTGTTGAGTCTGAAATGCGGCATCCTCTTGCAAGCCGTCGTGACGCATGAGGGCAGGCCGGACAGCGCCATAGTCGCGGCGGCAAACGCCGCGAGCACGGAACGATCGCCGGAGACACCTGCGGCGCCTCCTACCACGTGCCAAACCGGCCGCTGAAAGCGCGACGCCTGCTCCCGCACAGAAGCCTACCGTTTCGTCCCCGGGATCTGAGAGCCCACCACCGGTCAGCGAGACCGAGCGAGCACTGCTGCAAGACCTTCGACAGCGCCGACAAGAACTTGACGCTCTAGCCGCATCGGTGGCGGCGCGAGAGTCGGTGATGGCGGCGGCCGAACAGAAGCTGGCGACCCGCATGGCCGAGTTGCAGACGTTGCAAAAGAAGCTGGAAGGTCTGGATGCGGCACAGAAACAGAAAGTAGAAGCGGGCTGGCAAGGGCTGGTTAAAGTATACGAGGCCATGAAACCGAAGGACGCGGCCAATATATTTAACGACCTTCAGATGCCGGTGTTATTGCAGGTGCTTGACCGTATGAAGGACGCAAAGACGGCGGTGGTTATGGCCGCTATGAACCCCGATAGGGCCCGCGACGTAACGGCGGAACTGGCGCAGATGCGGACCGGCAAGGACGCGGCTCAGTCGCCACCGGCTGTGTCGCAAGTAAATTCGAATCGCAACTGATGTTCAATTCGATGGAGAATTTAATATGACGATCGACAAGTCCATGAATGTGCTGATCGTGGACGACTACAAGACGATGTTGCGGATCATCCGCAACCTGCTGAAGCAGATCGAATTCAATAATGTCGAGGAGGCCTCGGACGGTACCGAAGCCTTGACGAAACTGCGCGGCGGCAATTTCGGGTTGGTGATCAGCGACTGGAACATGGCACCGATGACTGGTCTACAGCTGTTGCAGGAAGTACGGGCCGATAATCGCTTGAAGACCATGCCGTTCATCATGATCACGGCCGAGAGCAAGACAGAAAACGTCATTGCGGCCAAGGCGGCCGGTGTGTCGAACTATATCGTCAAGCCGTTCAACGCCGAAACCCTCAAGGATAAAATCGAGAAAGTGCTGGCTCATGCGTGAAGTTCCTGATGAGGCCCCACGCTCGGGCATTGCGGCGCTCAAATTGAAATTGGCGGCAATTCGGGGGCAACAACCGGAATTCGAACACGAAATGATAACAGAGGTAGTCCGTGCTGTGCTGACAACAATAAGCGATGACCTGACCACCAAAGAAGCCACGCTTCTACGTGAGGTTGAAGAGCTCGGGCGGACGATCGCGATTGCCAAATCAGAAATCGCCGCGTTGCGAGTGGATGATATCACCGATCACGATATTCCATTTGCGACTGACGAACTGGATGCAATCGTTGAGCACACCGCGCACGCCACGCACGCCATCCTGGAGAGTTGCGAGATGCTGGATGAGGTGTCTGCGTCGGTCAGCGGCGATGCGGCAACGAAACTTCAGGACGCCGTCACACGGATCTACGAGGCCTGCAGCTTTCAAGACATCACTGGCCAACGGATCACCAAGGTTGTCACGACATTGAAAGTGATTGAGGAAAAGGTGGCGCACATTATCGGCACCTTTGGCCCAAAAATCGGACCTGTGGCGCAAGCCGGAACCCACGTCGCCAGCGACGCCGACCTGCTGAATGGCCCGCAACTTCCCGCACATGCGATGGATCAGTCGGATATCGATAAGCTGCTGGCAAGTTTCGAATGAGTTTTACGAGGGCATCGCGGGCATTCGCAGCCATCGCTGTCCTGGCGACGTTAGGCGGAGGCGGACCGCCTGCCGGTGCTGCAACACCAGCCACCGGAACTGCCGTTCGATCCGCTGACCATCCCGGCTTCGGACGCATCGTAATCGACACTAATGCAACAACCGAATACACTCTGGAGCAGGAGGGCGACCATGTAGTCGTGCACCTCCAGAACAATATCACTCTTGGCGCACCCCCTCCGCGGCCGCGGAACGTTGTTGGGATCACCATCGAGGGTTCGACCATTGACCTGAAGCTGCGGCCCGGCGCGCGGCTACGCTCCTCTCGCGTGGGTGGTCGGGTCATTCTGGACATGGTCGATGATGGCGGTGCAACGGCGACACCCGGCCCAAGCAAGCCGCTGCGGGACCCGCGCCCGCATCCTTCGCTCTCGATGGCATCGTCACCGGAACTTGGCGGCCGATCGACCGTCGTTTCCGCCCCCGTACCAGCTGCACCGACACCCGCCGCACCGGTGCCTGTCGAGGCGCGGCCGCTGTCCCCGCCCCCGGCAGCGCCACAGGCCCCGCCGCCCGGTGCGGGAGAGTTGACCGAGCCAACGCCGCCCGGACGAGACGTGCTACCAGAAAACGAAGGTCCGGTCGGGCTGAGGGCTCGCCGAACAAGGCTGCCGAAGGAGATGGACGGAACCGCCTTTCTCGTGCCGTTCGACAGCACCACCGGCGCCGCCGCGTTCCAAAGCGGCGACAGCACGTATGTCGTGTTTGATGAGCGCCGGCCGGTGGACATGGCCGCTCTAAACGCCGATCCGGTGTTTGGCCCGGCGTCTGTGCAGCTATTGCCGACCGGCACTCTGCTGCGGATCCCCCACCCTGCCGAGCTATCCATCGCCCTGACCCAATTGCAACAGGGCTGGAGGATTGCAGCCCTGGCGAGCACGCCCAAGCAGGAGCCTATC
This sequence comes from uncultured Pseudomonadota bacterium, assembly GCA_963832865.1. GTDB lineage: Bacteria > Pseudomonadota > Alphaproteobacteria > Acetobacterales > Acetobacteraceae > Rhodopila. The sequence continues at coordinate 205,151 of CAWHWH010000044.1, read as the reverse complement.
GTTACCTCGGTCGGTGATGGCCGCATCAACTTGGCGGCGGAGCAACCCGGCGATGTAGTGAACATGGCCGATCCGGACACTGGAGCCACCCTATTGGTGGGTACCCAGCACCGCCCCGGGCAAGGAGTACGATTGGGCCGGCACAGTTCGGAATTCATTCTGCGGCCAACGTCACAAGGGGTCGTAGTCGAAGCACTTTCGGACACAATCGCGCTTAAGCCTACTCCCGCCGGGTTCACTCTGTCGGGTCCCGCGGCTGGCCTCGCGCTGTCTCCGCCGACTAGCGCCACCGCGGAGCTGATTGACGCTGCGCACCTGACACAGCGGCTGAATTTCTCAACCATGCCAGCGGACGCGCTGCGGCGGCTTGCGATCGCGCAGTTCGACGATGCAGCCAACAGTCCCCCGCTAAACCGGGGTCCCAAGCATCGTGCGGCCGCCGAAACTTTTCTGGCGCTCGGTCTCTCGGCCGAGGCCGAAAGCCTGCTGCGCATGGCGTCCGATCAGGACCCAAAAGAGGCGGCCTCGGCGGACACGGAAGCGCTGTCCGCTATTGCAGCACTGTTGGCTGGACGGCCCGACGAGTCCGCCGGATTGATGGATCCGAAACTGAACGGCACCGACGAGATCGAATTGTGGCGGGCGGTGCGGCAAGCGATGCAGGATGAGGGCTCACCCCGCGCTGCGGCTGTCTTCGCGACGGCGGCGCCACTGGTATTTCGGTATCCGAACCCGATCCGTGAGCACATCCTGCCGCTGATCGCCGAGACGATGATTCTGGGTGGCGAGATCGAACCGGCCGCGCTCTTGTTATCAGAACGTAAGGATGATCCAAAACTGGCCTATGCGCGAGCGTTGCTGAACAACGCCGAGGGCAAAAGTGACCAAGCGTTGACTATGCTCGACACGCTCGCCAACGGCCACGACCAGTTTGATCGGGCACGCGCGGCGGTCCGCGCAGTGGAGCTACGATTGGCGGCCGGGGTGCTTAATAAGACCCAGGCGGCGGACGCCTTGGACAAGCTACTCTACGCCTGGCGTGGCGACGCGCGCGAACTGGCTCTGCGCGAGCGGGTGGCAGAATTGCGCGGTCAAACCGGCGGTTGGCGCGTCGCGCTTGCCACACTCCGACAAGCGGCAACCGACTTTCCCGACCAGGCCGCGCCGATCAGCGATCGGCTGAAGGACACTTTCGCGGCCATGATCCGCGACCAGGACACGCGGGCGACGCCTCCGATTGAGTTCGTCGCGATGCTAGAGGAAAACACCGACCTGGTGCGCGATTCCAGCGATAACGAGGCGGTTGAACAACCCTTAGCCGATCGGCTTCTCGCGCTCGATCTGCCCGGTAGAGCCAAACCGGTCTTCGAGAAGTTGATGAATCAGGCGAAATCGCCGGTCGCGAAAGCTAGGTTTGGTGCCAGCCTGGCGACGCTGGACTCGCGGGAGGGTGACGATGCCGGCGCCATCTCCGCGCTGGATGCGTCCCAAGGTTCGGATCTGCCGTCAGATCTGAGCGAGCAAAGGCTGATCCTTAGGGCCGGGTCAATCGCGCGTCAGGGAGATTCGGCCGGCGCCGCTAGGATGCTGGCGCCCACGCGAACTGCTCGGGCGACAGAAGCTCGTGCCCAGATTCTGGAAACCGCGTCGGATTGGGCAGGCGCGGAGCAGGCGTGGTCAGACTGCGTGGAGATAACGCTGCCCGACACCGGCATGCTGGACGAACCCCAGACCCGCACGATGCTTCGCCTCGCCACGGCCGCTGCCAGAGCAGGTCACGACGCGAGGCTGGGCATGCTGCGAGACACCTACGGTACACGCATCGGCGCCGGCCCGCTGGGCGACATGTTCCGGCTGCTAACCGCTGAACCGATCCGCACGTCGACCGATATCGAACGCTCGCAACGAGAGATGAGTTCTGGCGGCCTCATTGCCGGCCGACCTCAAGGCACTGCAGGCTGGCGGCGCGACGCGCTGACATTCTCGCCTGAGGGCTATGCATCTTTGTGGCGGCTTCGAGCGAAATAGAGGCTTGCACCCTACCCCCCTAATGATCATGTTCCGCTGCCTTGGCCCCAGGGGACAGTGGGCGCGTTTTCGCGTGTACAGTCCAACAGGCCGTCTACTGGTAGGAAGGGGTACGCGATGAACGCACTCAGCCCACTGGGGATGGTCTCGGAACTTCCGAGCAGCAACCAGATGCAGTCCGACGCTGAGCGGACAGTTGTGGATAGTCGATGCGCGGAAGTCCAGAAGGACTATTTCGTTGAGAAGGATGGCGTGAAGTTCGCCGGTATGCATTTGCTGGTCGACCTGTGGGGCGCGTCCAACCTTTGCGATCCGGACCATATCGATCATGCGCTACGTGATGCGGCGGAGGCTGCCGGGGCTACCATTTTGCACGGGCATTTTCACCACTTTTCGCCGAATGGCGGGGTCAGCGGGGTGCTTGTGCTGGCGGAGAAGTCACATCTCCATTCACACGTGGCCGGAGCGAGATTTCGCCGCGATCGACATCTTTATGTGCGGTTCGTGCAACCCGTACGATGGGGTTCCCGCGCTGGAGACAGCGTTCAAGCCGCGGGAAGTCAATCTTGACGAACAGCGGCGCGGCCTGATCGCGTAACGGCTAGAGCCGATCGATCGTACACCGGCGACCCGGGCGCGCAGGCGTTGGGCCGCTGGTGTCAGGATCAAGCGCGATTGGAGCATGTGCTATGGCTACCGATAGCTGGATCAACGAAACGCTCTACCCGGATTGGGGCCAGCGGTTCCTGGTGACACGGGAGTTGGCGCGGTTGAAGAGTGAGTTCCAGGACATCGTGGTCTTCGAAAGCCCGTCACATGGCCGAGTGATGGTGCTGGACGGCGTCGTCCAGATCACCGAGGCCGATGAGTTCGTCTACCAGGAGATGCTGACCCATGTACCTTTGCTGGCGCACGGTTCAGCGGAAAGCGTGCTCATCATTGGTGCAGGTGACGGAGGTGTGCTACGGCGCGTGCTGCAACACGGGAATGTGAGGCGTGCTGTTATGGTGGAGATCGACGCCGAGGTGATTCGCCTGTCGAGAGCTTTCCTGCCCAAAATAGCTGGAGAGGCCTGGGACGATAAGCGGGCAAATGTCGTCGTCGGTGACGGCATTGACTACGTGAAGCGGGCCGCTAGCGCCTCATTCGATGCCGTAATCGTCGACTCCACTGATCCGATCGGGGTTGGCGAGGTGCTTTTCTCCGACGATTTCTATGACCATTGCGCCCGCATCCTGACTTCGCGTGGATTGGTGGTGAATCAGTGCGGCGTGCCATTCATGCAGGCTGACGAGTTGCGCGAGACGAGTCTGCGGCGCAGGAAGTTTTTCTCTCACGTTACGGCATACGTGGCCGCGGTGCCGACTTATGTAGGTGGGTTTATGACCCTGGGGTGGGCGGCGAAGGATGCCTCGCTGGCGGCAACACCAGTAGAAACCATTCGCGACCGCGCTGGGGAGGCTGGGATACTGGGGACGACACGGTATTGGACGCCGGAGATCCACTCTGGGGCGTTCAACCTGCCGCCGTATATCGCGCAACATCTGCCGGTGGCGTAATAGCATCGAATTGTGGAACATACCCATCCCGTCATGGCCTGCTCCTCGGAGCTAACCTATCGGCACGATGTCGCGGCGGAAGATAAGGACCAGCGGGACGCTGGCGGGGGGAACACCGCGATCGGGCGCGACGCGGGTGCACGGATGTTACACGGTCACTGTTGAGGAAGCCTCCATGCGGTTCGTCGTTGCCCTGTTAGTCATGGCGGCATTGCTGCTGGTGGGGGCAGGCGCGGTGCGTGCCCAGGTGGACAGTCGCGAAGGCATCGCGCTGCAAAATGAAATCTATCAGCTTCGGCAAGAGCTTAAAACGCTCCAGGACCAGACGGCCCGTGGCGGTGGAGGCGGCTCTCGGCAGGCTCCCAGCACGCCGCCGACACAAGCGGGTGGCAGCGAGTTGGTCGCTCAGTTGCTGACCCGTGTAGATGCGCTGCAGGAACAAGTGCGCCAGCTCCGGGGACGGATCGACGAGACCCAAAACCAGGTTCAGCGCCAGAACGACGAGCTGAGCAAGAGGATCGACGATCTGGCGTTTCAGCTCAATCCTCAGGCGGGACGTCAAGGCGGAGGGCCTACAACGCTGCTGCCGCCCTCGGCAGGCCAAGGACTGGCCCTGGCGCCGGTTCCTCCGCCTCCGCCGCGTCCTGCTGCCGCGCCGGGGCCGCGGCCGCCGGAGCTGGCTTTGCAGGAAGGGAACGCTGCTCTCGCCCGTCGCGACTATCCGGCGGCAGAGGCCGCGGCGCGAGAGGTGTTGGCAAATCGCACCTCGCCGCGTGCCTATGATGCGCAGTTTTTGCTCGCCCAGGCGCTTGCTGGGGAACGACAATTTCCACAGGCGGCGGTTGCTTACGATGATGTCTATAACCGCTCCCGTACCGGGGCGCATGCAGAGGACGCCCGCCTTGGGCTGGCCTCGGCGTTGACCTCGATCAATGAGAAGAAGGCAGCCTGCGATGTGCTAAGCCGAATGCCAGACGAATTTCCGCACCTGCGGGCCGACGTCAGCGCTGGCATGGCAGCCACTTCTCAGCGGGCGGGTTGTCACTAGCCGGGTAGATGCGCAGAGGTCGCTTTGTGCGGAACGCAAACCCCTTTGTCGGACTATTTCGCTGCTGCGATGGATCGGCTGGGTCCGTTTGAACCAAACCCTTTCCTCGCGGTTGCGGTGTCTGGCGGCGCTGACAGCATCGGGCTCGCCGTTTTGGCCCGCGATTGGGTGGGACGCCTCGGTGGGTCAGTGCGAGCTCTGGTGGTCGATCACGGATTGCGAGCCGCATCGCCGAATGAAGCTCAGGTCACCGTGGAGCGTTTGGAGCGTCTTGGCATAGCAGCGCGGATTCTACGTCTCTCGGGCCTGACACCAGGTTCCGCGCTCGCCGAACGATCCCGGATCATGCGCTACCAGGTCCTTGCGAACGCCTGCGCCGAGGCCGGCGTGCTTCATTTGTTGCTTGGCCACCACGCGGCGGATCAGGTGGAAACGCTGGCGATGCGGGTGCTGCGCGGCAGCCAGACTCATGGTCTCGCCGGAATGCCGGCGCTTCGCGAAACCGCCGGGGTTAGGCTGATCCGGCCGCTGCTGGGGGTCGAGCCATTGGTGCTACGGCACCTCTTGATCACGTGCGGCATCGGCTGGGTCGAAGATCCGTCGAACCACGACTTACGAGCACTGCGCCCCAGGTTGCGGCACGCGCTCGCCTCCGCGCCTCTTGGTGAAAGCGGTCTTGCCGACGCGTTATCGTCGGTCGGCAAGCTAAGGCGGCGGGAAGAGGAGGAGGCCGGGGCCGAATTGGCCCAACGCGCAGCGATCCGGCCGGAGGGCTTTGCGCTGCTGTCTCCCGGCCGGATCAGCGTAGCCGCCTTTCGTGCTCTTGTGCGGACCATCGGAGGCGCACGCTATTCACCTAGCGACACGCAAATCAGCGAGCTGGCGGCGCGACCGGGACCGGCGACCGTAGCCGGCGTGCGCATTCTTCCAGCGGGGCGGTTGGGGGATGGCATGCTGATCGTGCGTGAGGAAGCCGCGATCGGCGCAGCAGTTCCGGCCTGTCACGGGGCGATCTGGGACGGCCGCTTCCGTCAGATCGCCCACGGCGACGTCCCCTCCGGCACTTCAATCGGTAAGCTGGGAGCTGACGCAACTCGGTTCAGGGGCTGTTCGAACCTGCCATCGGCGGTTCTGCGGACGATGCCGGCGCTGAGGCTGGGTGAAGTAGTCGCCTCGGTGCCGCATTTGGGCTATGCGCGCCGGGGCAGCGAATCGCTGATGACACTTTTGTTCGCCCCGGATAGACCCGCCGCCGGCCCCAGTTTTGTCCCGGCAGCGTGAGCCCGCGCATCAAAACTCGGTCTTGTGGCTTGTTATCGCCGCTTATTTGGTGGACGATCGCTAGAATGCGGGATGTAGGGACTGCTCCCACACACTATGTAAGTGCTGTTTCGCTGGGTAGATTATCGGCTACGGATGCCCGGCGTCCCCTTAGGACTGAGAACGTGAGCAAAGTCACATGAGCAATTTCGGCCGCAACCTCGCGCTATGGGTGATTATCGCCCTGTTGCTCGTGGTGCTTTTCAACCTGTTCCAGCCCGGGGTAAATCATACCAACTCGACCCAGATAGCCTATTCGGATTTCATCACCGAGGTGAATGGCGGCCGGGTTCGTGATGTTGTGATCCAGGGGCGGACCGTGTCCGGTCAACTCAACGACGGGCGGACCTTCCAGACCTATACGCCGGAAGACCCGGCGCTGGTGAAGACGCTCACCGACAAGAATGTGCGGGTGATCGCCAAGCCCGAAGACAGCGATGTCAATCCGTTGCTGCATTATCTGCTGTCATGGTTCCCGATGCTGCTGCTGATCGGCGTTTGGGTCTTCTTCATGCGCCAGATGCAATCGGGCGGCGGCCGAGCGATGGGCTTTGGCAAATCGCGCGCGCGGATGCTCACGGAAAAGCAGGGCCGCGTGACGTTTGAGGATGTCGCCGGCATCGATGAGGCCAAGGGTGAGCTCCAGGAAATCGTCGAATTCTTGAAGGACCCGCAGAAGTTCCAGCGACTCGGCGGCAAGATCCCGAAAGGCGTACTGTTGGTCGGACCGCCCGGCACCGGCAAAACGCTGCTCGCGCGCGCCATCGCGGGCGAAGCGAATGTGCCGTTCTTTACCATTTCGGGTTCCGACTTCGTGGAGATGTTTGTCGGCGTCGGCGCGTCCCGCGTCCGGGACATGTTCGAACAAGGCAAGAAGAACGCCCCTTGCATCATCTTCATCGACGAAATCGACGCTGTCGGGCGGCATCGCGGGGCTGGCCTGGGTGGCGGCAACGACGAACGCGAGCAGACGCTGAACCAGATGCTGGTCGAGATGGACGGGTTCGAGTCCAACGAGGGTGTCATCCTGATCGCCGCGACCAACCGTCCCGACGTTCTGGATCCCGCCTTGCTGCGTCCCGGCCGCTTCGACCGTCAGGTCGTCGTGCCGAACCCTGACGTGAACGGGCGGGAGAAGATTCTGCGTGTGCATATGCGGAAAGTGCCGCTGGCTTCCGACGTTGATCCGAAAGTGATCGCGCGTGGGACTCCGGGTTTTTCGGGTGCCGATCTGGCGAACCTGGTGAACGAGGGGGCGCTATTGGCCGCTCGTTTGGGCAAACGGGTCGTAGCGATGGCAGAGTTTGAAGCTGCCAAAGACAAAGTGATGATGGGCACCGAGCGCCGGTCCCTGGTTATGTCCGAGGCTGAGAAGCGCATGACCGCCTACCACGAGTTCGGCCATGCTCTGTGCGCGATGCACGAGCCGGAATGCGACCCGGTCCATAAGGCGACGATCATCCCGCGGGGCCGCGCTTTGGGTCTTGTGATGAGCCTGCCGGAGGGCGACCGCTACTCGAAATCCAAGTCCAAGCTGCTGTCCGAGCTTACCATGGCGATGGGTGGACGGGCCGCCGAGGAAATCATCTTCGGACCGGATAAGGTGTCCAATGGCGCATCCGGCGACATCAAGATGGCCACCGACCAGGCCCGACGAATGATCACCGAATGGGGCATGTCCGATAAGCTCGGCATGATCGCCTATGGCGACAACAGCCAGGAGGTCTTCCTCGGTCATTCGGTGACGCAGAACAAAAACGTGTCGGAAGCTACCGCGCGCGAGATCGATAGCGAGATCAAGGACATTATTGATCGCGCCTACGCGAAGGCACGGCGGCTGCTCACCGAGAATGTTGAGGAGCTGCACCGTTTGGCCCGCGGGCTGCTTGAGCACGAGACGCTGTCTGGCGACGAAATCCGCACGGTGCTGCGTGGTGAGCCGGTGATCCGCAAAGTGGTGGATGAGCCGGCCCCGGAGTCACGCCGCGCGTCAGTTCCGACGTCGGGCCGGCCGGCTGCGGCGCCTCCTCCCTCCGGTGGGGCAGCTCCGGCACCCCAGCCGGGCTGACGTCACGCGGCGGAGGGGTTGTTCCGCGGGACGTCCCCTTTCGATTTCCCTGTCGCTGTCCGGGCGTTCGCCTCCACTGTTGACGTCTCGAACATGTTGCGGCAACGAAGCGCCGTGTTCTACCGGCAGAAACATCTCCTAGCGATCGAAGGGCTGGAGCCACCGGCGATCAGCCGACTGCTCGATCTGGCGGAAAGCTACGTGCTGCTCAACCGGTCCGGCAAAACCCAGCGTGACCTGCTTCGTGGGCGCACACTGATCAATCTGTTTTTCGAGGACAGCACCCGCACCCGCACCAGTTTCGAGCTGGCCGGCAAGCGGCTGGGCGCGGACGTGATCAACATGTCCGTCTCCACGTCGTCGGTAAACAAGGGCGAGACACTGATCGACACTGCGGCTACCCTGAATGCGATGCACTGCGATCTGCTCGTGGTCCGGCATGACCAGTCGGGCGCCCCGAACCTTCTGGCGCAGATCGTCGATGCCGCAGTGATCAACGCCGGCGACGGCACGCATGAGCATCCCACTCAGGCGCTGCTGGACGCCTTGACCATCAAGCGGCGCAAGGGCCGCATCGGCGGTCTGATAGCGGCGATTTGCGGCGACATAGCCCATTCGAGGGTTGCCCGGTCCAACATCCATCTGTTGACGACGATGGGGTGTCAGGTCCGCGTTATAGGTCCGCCCACGCTGATCCCCGTCGAAGTGGCCGACCTCGGGGTAACTGTGTTCCACGACATGGCGGCCGGCCTGGCAGGTGCGGACGTGGTGATGATGCTACGCCTGCAGCGCGAGAGAATGTCGCGCGGGCAAGTGCCCAGCGCTCGGGAATTCTTTCGGTTCTGGGGCCTCGACGCCGAAAAGCTAGCCTTCGCCAAGGCCGATGCCATCGTCATGCATCCGGGTCCGATGAATCGCGGCGTGGAAATTGACAGTGCGATCGCCGACGATCCGGTGCGCAGCGTGATCAAGGATCAGGTGGAGATGGGGGTCGCGGTTCGTATGGCGGTCCTGGACGAGCTGTCGCGGGGCCATCGACGGAATGAGCCCTGACACGTTTTTCACCGGCGTTCGCATCCTCGGCAACGGTGTTGACGTGCTGGGTGATCTGCTGGTGCGGGATGGGCTGATCCAGGATTTTGGCCCGTCGCTGAGCCGTCCCGACGGCGTTACGATGATCGAGGCGGACGGCGCGGTCCTTTGCCCCGGACTGGTTGACATGCGAGCCTCGGTCGGCGAGCCGGGTTTCGAGTATCGTGAGACCATTGTCTCCGCCGCGATCGCCGCGGCGGCTGGCGGGATCACAACGCTGGCCGCCTTGCCCGATACCCAGCCCGCCATCGATGACCCGGCCTTGGTGCAGTTGCTGCGTACCAAGGGCGAGGAGACCGGTAGCCTGACCATCCTTCCCTACGGCGCCGTCACCCGCGGCTGCCGCGGTGAAGAGTTGTCCGAAATTGGGTTGCTGCGCGAGGCTGGCGCCGTGGCTTTCACCGACGGGTCGCGCGCCATCGGGCCGGCCCGGCTGATGCGGCTGGCTCTGTCCTACGCGCGTGGCTTCGGCGCCCGGATTGTTCAGCATCCCGAGGAGCCGTCGCTCGGCGGCGGATCTGCGACCGAAAGTGAGCAGGCCACGCGCCTGGGTCTGCCCGGCATTCCCGCCGCTGCGGAGGCGATCATGGTGGCGCGGGACATTCGGCTGGTCGAGCTGACAGGCGGGGCGATCCATTTCGCGCATATCTCGACTGGGGATGCCCTGGAACTGATCCGGCAAGCCAAGTCAGCGGGTCTCGCCGTCACATGCGACACCGCGCCGCCTTACTTCGACCTGAACGAAACCTCGATCGGCGATTTTCGAACCTACGCAAAGCTGTCGCCGCCGCTGCGGAAAGAACATGACCGTCGTGCCGTCATCGCGGCGCTGGCCGATGGCACGATCGATGCCATTGCTTCCGATCACCAGCCACGCGATGCCGACGACAAACGGCTACCGTTCGCCCTTGCCTCGGCGGGAGGGTCTGGTCTGGCGACGCTGCTGGCGGTGACGCTGGCGCATGTTCAAAATGGGTCGCTCGGCCTGCCCGCCGCCATCGACTTGCTGACCACGCGACCGGCGACGGTGCTTAGGGTGGACGCCGGTCGAATCGCCAAGGGCGCGGTTGCGGATCTGTGCCTGTTCGAGCCGGAGCGCATCTGGAAGGTCGAGGCTGGGAAGCTTCCCGGCAAGGCGCAGAATACACCGTTCGACGGGCGTGCTCTGGAAGGCGTGGTACTCGGGACCTGGAAACGTGGGAAGCGGGTGTTCGGGTAATGGGCTGCGGACGACAGGTCAGCCAAGGCCCCGCTGCGGCTCAGCGCAGGAATGGGTTGCTTGCCTTCTCAGCTCCGATGGTCGAGCCGGGACCGTGACCGCACAGGAACGAAATGTCGTCGCCGAGCGGCAGAAGCTTGGTCTTGATGGCGGTGATCAAGGCAGCGGGGTCGCCATAGGGAAAATCCGTGCGTCCGACCGAGCCCTGGAACAGCACATCGCCCACCAAGGCAAACCGTGCCGCTTTATTCACGAAGACCAGCGAGCCCGGCGTGTGACCGGGACAGTGCAGCACATCGAAGCGATGTGGCCCGAGTGTCAGCTCCTCGCCCTCAGTCATCCAACGATCCGGCGTGACATTCGAGGCCTCGAAACCAAAAGAGGCAGCCTGCTCGGCGATGCCGTTCAGGAGAAATTCGTCGCGCCGGTCGGGCCCCTCGATCGGGACCGGGGTGCCGCGTTTGGCCTGGAGCGCATTCTGCAAAGCTGACGCCCCGCCGGCGTGGTCAAGGTGGCCATGGGTCAGCACGATCTTCTCGATCACTGCGCCGGTCTGGTCGACCGCGGCCAGGATACGATCCACATCGCCACCTGGATCGACCACCATGCCGGCCTTGCTCGCCTCATCCCACAGGATCGCGCAGTTCTGCTGGAAGGGCGTCACCGGTACGATGGCGCCGCGCAGGCGGGTCTGACCGCTCATGCTCAGTGCAGTTTCGGCGACTTCAGGAAGCTTGCCCGGTCGGCCGACCGCACCGCCACCCGCTTTGGTGAGCCGTCGCGTTCGAGCCGCAACCGCACTTCGGCGCCTGCGCTGCCGGACGACCAGACGCGACGCCATAGACCGGCAAGGTCCGGGATTTCCTCGTCATTCACCGTCAGGATCTTGTCGCCTGGGCGCACACCTGCCTGCTCGGCCGGACCGTTGTCCGCGAGGCCGCCGACGACGAGGGTTTCGTCCGAACTCGGTGGCATAGATGCCGAGCCAGGGACGGGCGGGCCGATTCACCCGGCCGTAACTGAGCAGATCCTCGAGGATCGGCGCCAGCAAGCCGATCGGCACGACCATGTTCATGTCAAGCCGCCGCCCCTTGCCGTCGCCCTGCTGCAGGATCAACGAGCCGATACCCATGAGTTTGCCGTCCGTGCCGATCAGACCGCAGCCGCCCCACAGTGGATGCGCCGGCGCGGTGAACAGCGCATCGTCCAGCACATATTCCCAGTAACCGGCGAATTCCTGCCGGCCGACGATGCGGGTCTCGATCGCATGGTGGCGTCCACCGCCAGCCGCGAATACAGCTTGATCGCCGACCTTCAGACGATCCGAATCTCCCAGGTCGAGCGTCGGCACATCTAGCTTGCCCAGCGCCTGCACCAAGCCGAAGCCACTCTCCTGGTCCTGCGCCAAAGCGTGCCCAGGCACGGCCTGACCGTCGTTCGACGTAATCCAGAGGGTCTCCGCTTCCGTAATCAGATAGCCGATCGTAACGATCAGCCCCGCGCTTTTGATCATCACGCCGCTGCCTGCGCGCTCGGTTCCCAACGAGTTTGCGGTGGAGGCGTCCGCTGGAACGTAGGATTTGAGATTGACGACACCTTTTAGCGCCCGCTCGAGGTCGAACGAGTAGTCGCTGGGGTCGGGCTGCAGATTGGAGGGAATTTCCCACTCTTCCTTCTTCATGCCTCGACGTCTTCCCTGGTTTGGTCGGCCCTTCGGTGGCGTATCGGTCATGGCGAGGTTATATCGGACTTTTCCGCGCGGCCGACAATGCCGCGGGCTGTAAATGAACCCTTATCAACCACCCCCCGCCTGACGGTTCACCGCCAGTTCGTCCGGCGATAGTTGAAAGCCAGCGATGATACCATAGGAGGCGCCAGACTTCTGCTTCGAAACCGGGAGGTCGAGATTAATATCACCGCTGCTGATGAGCAGCCGGTCCACATTTGGCGGAAATTGGACGTGCACCGGATACACCTTCTTGTCGCGCACGGTTTCGCCCTCGGCCACCGCCAGGAACACCGACACATCGGCGTCGCGACCCTGCATCGCCGGTCCCCGCTGAACCGAAATCGAAATTTGGACCACGGCGGGAAGTAACGACTTGTCATCGCCGGCCTGGCATCTGCCTTGCACTGAAACCACCCGCGCTTGCAAGATCAGGTCCCTCAGATCATGCGTCGGACCGAGACCCGCATATCGCGTGAGATCCGCCAGCGTGGGGACTAGGCGAGCGGTTGGACATACGGGGGCAAATTGGTTGCGGCCCGGACCGCAACCAATCAGCGGCAACAGCAGCACCGGGACAAACAAATGAACGGCCGAGCGCAAACGAGAGAACATTGATAACTCCGCGAGGCCGAGAAATCGCCCGGCAATCGCCTTTGAAGGCCGGTCATTGTGCCGCCCGTCAATGGGATGGGCAATCAATGGTTGGCGCACTTTCGCGCTGACCATCGGATCGTCCAAGCGTTCGTATTAGGACTTAAGATTTCTGCGGGGTCCGCGGCGCCGCTCGCGGGCTAAAACATCCTACAGGGCGGCACGCAGGTATTGAGGCGGAAGCTCAGGCTTTACCCCCAGCGTCTTCGCGGCCCGAATGGGCCACGCGGGATCGGCCAGCATTGCCCGCGCAAGCACGACCACATCGGCGCGGCCGTTGGCGAGGATTTCGGCGGCATGAGTGGGCTCGGTGATCATGCCGACCGCTCCGGTGGCGATACCCGCCTGGTTGCGGATCGCGTCCGCGAACGGGACCTGATAACCGGGATGCAAGGGGATTTTCTGCTCGTGCGAAACGCCGCCCGAGGAGCAATCGATCAGATCGACCTGTCCCGTCGCTGCCAGTTTGCGAGCGACGGCGACGGTATCTTCAATTGTCAGGCCGCCCGGCACCCAGTCGCTACAAGACAGGCGCACCCACAGCGGCAGGTCCGCGGGCCATTCGCCGCGAATCGCCTCGACGGTTTCCATCAGAAAGCGGGCGCGGCCGTTCAGTTCGCCGCCATACGAGTCGTTGCGCTGGTTGGACACCGGCGACAGGAAGGAGTGTGCGAGGTAACCGTGTGCGCCATGGATCTCCACGATCTTAAAGCCGGCCTGGCGGGCCATCCGGGCGGAAGCGGCGAACTGGCCAATGATGTCACCGATCTCCGACGTGGAGAGGGCGTGCGGGACGGTGGCGCCCGGAACCGCAGCCTGTGCACTCGGAGCGAGGGGGACCCAGCCACCTTGGTCGATCGGGATCGGCTTGCCGCCCTCCCAGGGGACCATAGACGAGGCTTTGCGGCCGGCGTGGGCGATCTGAATCCCGGGCACCGACCCGCACAGAGTGATGACGGCGGCCAGACGTGTCAGCAACGCCTGATGTTCGGCGTTGTAGAGACCCAGGCAACCGTGGGTGATGCGGCCCACGGCGGATACATGCGTCGCCTCGGTGAAAACGATGCCGGCACCACCTGCCGCTCGGGCACCGAGGTGCTGGACGTGCCAGTCGCTGCCCAGCCCGTCACGGGCGCTGTATTGGCACATCGGCGACACAACTATGCGGTTGCGGGCAGTGACCGACCGAAAGCTGATTGGCTGAAAAAGCAATGGTGTCGGCATGCGAAGTGTCCTCACCGGAAAGTGGCGAAGTCGATATAGCGTGATATTCGGGTGTTGAAACCGGAGCCAGGCCAGGATTATGGGGTCCGCTGGGCGTTTGTGTTGATAAGCGTATAAACGCTTGTCAGGAAGGCCGCCTCACCAGCCCTAGGAGCCCCCGGCCGAGCGAATGGCGACATTGCGCCGCGCTTCCGGCGCAACGGGCCCGAGGCAAGCTGTCGTTTTTATCGAAGGCGCGGTTGGTTCGATGGTTGCGTGGACTGGCCGTTACCGGGCCACTGACCGAGCTCTGGGATTGAGCCAACATTCTAGGCTAAGGCGCGTTCAGGCTGACCGTAAATGGTCAGCACGGTCCAGCTCATTGTTTTCACGAGCAACTTTATCACCCGACTGTCTTAGTCAGGCTGTGTTGCTCTAAGCGTTCTCCCTCGCCTTCCGAAACGGGCGCCCGACAAATTCCCACCAAGCACCTAAGCCGACTCCCGCCGCGTTATCCTGAACCTGTCCAGCCTCACCCACACCCGCACGTTCCGCCCGCAGACGCTCGCCGTCAGCGACGTCCCGCAGCACATTGCGGGCAATGTCCTTTGGTTCTCCGTCACCACGCGCAATGGCCTCTAGCGCGTGTTTGTATTCGATATTGTCGGCCGCCATCTCTTCGATGAAATCCGCGGACCTTTCGGCCTGCCCAGTCCACAGCCACACAGACTGCATTGACATGATGCTGCGCCACCTCAGGCTTTCAGCAATGTCGTGCGGGATTGCTCTGTCTGGCATCGGCCTCACTCCAGATGGGACTCCCATCATTTATAGTTGCGATATAGCAATGTCAACGCAAGAGTTGCGTTGGTTTCGCTTGCAGCCACGAGTAAGAGCAAGCGGCATACAGTTGTCTGCTCAGGGCGAGCAATCTGTCCTCAAATCAGACGTCGCGGGAGAGCTGATGTCATGAATATACTATCGATTCAGTCCTGGGTATCCTACGGACATGTGGGCAACGCCAGCGCGATATTTCCGCTGCAGCGGCTCGGGGCTGAGGTCTGGGCAATCAACACTGTCCAGTTCTCCAACCACACCGGTTATGGCGATTGGACGGGCGCGGTCTACTCAGGGCAGTCGGTCCGGGAGCTGGTGGACGGAATCGCGGCACGGGGCGCGTTGGAACGGTGCGATGCGGTACTAACGGGGTATGTCGGTGGGGCCGACATCGGCGACGCGATCATGCACGCGGTAACGACGGTTCGACGAGCCAAGCCCGAGGCGATGTATTGCTGCGATCCGGTGATTGGAGACTTCGATACCGGGGTGTATGTCCGGCCCGGTATCGAGGCATTTCTGCGCACGCAGGCTCTGCCGGCCGCCCATATCGCGACGCCGAACCGGTTCGAGATCGAGCGGCTGACTGGGCTCGATTGCTCGACCTTGCATGGTGCCAAGCGGGCGGTGCTACGGCTGCGGTCGATGCTGCACGGGGACGGACCGGCGTCCGTGCTGCTGACAAGTCTGGAGACGGACAGCACGCCGGCGGATTGCATCGACATGATGACGTTCTCGGACGGGGCGTTTCACTTGTTGCGAACGCCTCGGCTGCGGCTGAACGTCAACGGCGCGGGGGATGCGATCGCAGCGTTGTTCCTGTTCCATCTCATCCGGACCGGTAGCGCGGTTGCCGCGCTCGAGGCGGCAGGGTCCTCGATTTACGGTCTGCTGCGGCGAACGGCGGAGGCGGGGTCCAGGGAGATCCTGACAGTCGCGGCCCAGGATGAATTCGTGACACCGACCCGGATGTTCGCCGCGACCGTGGTGTAGCAGAGGCTACCTGTTTCCGAGCCGGTCGATCAGCGCCATGGCGGCCGCTGGGTTCAGTTTCTTGAAGCCACTGATCACGTAGATAAAAACGTCGCGGCCGGTTACCTTCGGTTGAACCCCACCAAAAGTGTCAAGTCCATCGGCCAGGCCACCCGACGCCCACTGCCGTGTTCGATGTGCCCATAGATCGAGGGTCTCGCCGGTATAGCCGCAGGATTCGGCCTCGGTTGTCCCCATAATTCGGGCATAGACGAACGCGGCAGTTGGATCTGCGATCTGGGGGTAATCCGCATCGCCTGCCGTTACGATCGCAACCTCGTGCTCCCGAGCCAATGCCACAAAATCCGGCGTACGGAAGCTGTCGTGGCGAACTTCGACCGCGTGGCGGATTGCTCTCCCTTCGACGCTTTTTGGTAACAGCTTCAGGAAGCCCGCGAAATCCTCGGGATCGAATTTTTTGGTCTGCATGAACTGCCAGTTGATCGGCCCAAGCTTATCCCGGAGTTGCATCACCCCGCTGGTGAAAAAGCGCTCGATAGATTCGGCCGCTTCGGAAAGCACCCGCCGGTTCGTGGTGAACCGCGGACCCTTGACCGCAAATATAAAATCGTCGGGGGTTTCGTCGTGCCACTTGGCGAAGCTGGCCGGCTTTTGTGATCCGTAGTAGGTGCCGTTGATCTCGATGGATGTCAGCTTGCGGCTGGCAAATTCCAGTTCCCGCTTTTGCGTGAGGTCTTCCGGATAGAAGGTCTTGCGCCAAGGCTCGTAGGTCCATCCGCCGACACCGATCCGTATATTTCCCTTTCGAGGCGGCACGATCTGACTCCCTGCCTGGGGTTAGACGCTCGACTGACAATGTTGAACCGTCAACCCCGCCACACCAACGGGAGTTTTGTGGCCAGGAACCGTGCCAACGCCGCGTTAACCGCGACGGGATTCTCCTGCGCCATCCAATGCCCGGACTGGACCACGACCTCCGTCAGATCGGCGCAATTTTCGCGCATCGGTTCAGCGAGCCTCGAGTCAATGGTCTCGCAGGTGTAATCAAAGGCGCCGTGCAGGAACAGTACGGGCATCGAGAGCCGGCCGTTGTCCCGCGCCTTCGCCGCGTAGGCAATATTGCGCGAACTATTCATGTACCAGGAATCGGGACCAAAGAAACCGTTGCGCTCGAGCGAAGCGACATAGCTGTTCAGATCGGCCTCGGTCAGTACATCGGCATCCCGCGGCACCGCCGGCGCCCGTCCGGCCCCGCCAAACCAACCGCCATCGCGACGAACCATCGCGGTGCGGGATGGTTGGCCCTTTTGGGCCGGACTGCCCTTGCGGAACAGCGCCTTGACCGTGTCGGGCACGCTTATCTCGAAGGCCGAGCGTGCTTTGTCAAAATTCTCTTCGTAGAAAAGTTGGTATTCCCATTGGCCCGCGGGGAACTCCGCCGCCGGATAAACCGAGCGGTCGACCAACGGGATGATGTGGGCCGGCGCGAAGCCACTCGGCACGTAAGGGACGCAGAGGTTCACAATGCCTAAACAACGATCGGGATGCTGGCTGCCCAGGCTCCAAACCACCGGGCTGCCCCAATCGTGACCGACCCATACGGCTTTGTCGCGGCCAAGTGCCTCCAGTAATTCAATCATGTCGTCGACAGTGTGTTCCAGTGCGTAATCCTCATGGCGGGGATAAATTCCGGAGCGGCCATAGCCGCGCATGTCAGGGGCGACACAGCGGAAACCAAGCGCGGCGAAGACCGGGAGTTGATGACGCCAACTGGTCGAGAGCTCCGGCCAGCCGTGGACAAAGATAACAGGTGTCGCGTCGACGGCGCCGCAAGCAAGGTAGAACGTGGTATGGCGCTGTGTGCGCGCGACGTGTTCGGTGATCGCGTACATCGGTTCTCCTGCGTCAATCTCGGACTGAATTACTCCGATCGCCGGGCCGCGGCAATTTTAGCAACCTCGGCCCGCTACGGACAGCAGCAGTTTCAACTGTAACGTGCATCTTATGCGGGCAAATGTCGAAGATGCACAATCGAAAGTTGTCGAGTGTTTTGCCTACGAAGTTATTCCGGATGACTTTGTTTTGACAAATCTCTTGGTTGCTCACTGACCCGGGATCGACGACAAGTCTCCCGATAGAGATCAGCCAGGCGCTGAGCAGTGGAATCGATGGTGAAATCGCTCTCTACACGGCGGCGTCCGTTGGCTCCAAATTGTTTGCGCAGAATCGGATCGTCCACCAGGGTAGCAAGTCGATCAGCCAAATCTTCGATGGAACCTGGATCAACCAAAAAACCCGCCGCGTTATCGATGCCGAGGTCGGGTATGGCCCCGACGCGCGTGGTGACCACGGGAATACCGGCCGCCATAGCTTCCAGGACAGCCACTGGAAGACCTTCGTTGTATGAGGGCAGGACGAACACCCCGGCCGAAGCCAGCAGCGCCTGCGCTTCCTCCGGCCCAATCCAGCCAGGGAGCGCGACGCGGCCATCGATCCCCAAGGCAGCTGCTTCAGCGCGAAACGCGTCTAGGTCCCCGTTGCCAGCGATCACGGCATCCCAATGCAACTCACGAAGGCGCGGCGAGGCCAGGGCTCGCAACAGGTCGGACGTTCCTTTTCTCGAGCCTAGTAGGCCGAGATATGCGATGCGGCAGGAGCCATCTCCGTGGTTCTGGGGCGTCGCGGCCGGGAGCGGGACCCCATTGGCCACGACGATCACCTTGCGATCTTCGATTTCCAGGCGCTCCACCAGATACCGCCGCCAAAATCGGCCGATCACGATAATTCGCGTGGCGCGTGCCATTTCCCTAGCCAGTATTCCGCGCAGGCGTGGACTCAACCGATCGCCGAAGACAGCGAACTCGGAACCATGAACGTGCAGAATTGTTGGGACGCCGAAAATACCGGCCACCCGCATCAAAACCAGCTTCCTCGCGGCGCTTCCACCGAAAGACATATGGATGTGCGTAACGTCCACGCGGCCGCGCGCGCACGCGACGGACAACGAAACCAGACTACCAAGGAAGTAGAACGGCATTTTCCAGAACGTCCCCGGCCCATAAGGATCGAGAACGCGCACTTCGATGTCCGGCAGGCAGCGGAAAGCGGCGAGAAGATAACGTGCCATGCGGCCCATACCGCCGCGACCGTCGGCTCCGCCCGGCGTTATGTAGATCACGCGGACCGTCTGGTGCAGCGCTCGTGTCACGATGCATCCACCTGATTGTAGCCGGAGCGCGGAGCAGATGTTGTCATGTCCCACCAGTGCCATGTCTCAAAATGCACAACCCTCTGGATCCTGGCGAATCCGCGCGGCGGCCTACGCATTCATGATAGCTTGGTGCCGCCCACCAATCCTCCATCTTGAGCACGTGATCTCTTGCGATGCTGGAGGCCTTGATCGGTGACCGAAACACGAATACCCCTGGACGGAGCAGGGCGCCTCTCCCTCGCCATCACCATGCAGGACCTTACTGGCGGGGGCGTGGAACGCCAGACCCTGACCCTCGCCCGTGAGCTACAGGAACGAGGCGTTGCGGTCACCCTTTTGGTCAATGAGGCCGCTGGTGAACTGCTCGATAGCGTTCCCACGACGATACGGTTAGTTGACCTTCAGCGTCGGCGCACGTCGAGGGCTATCCCGACGTTGGCCAGTTTCCTCCGGCGGGAGCGGCCGGACGTCCTGCTGGCCAATCTCAACCACAACAACATTGCCGCCGTCCTGGCCAATACACTGGCTGGAATGCCGGCCAAGGTCATCATCTGCCAACACAGCGTGTTGTCAGCCGACTACTTGCGGACCAAGGGTTGGTCGCATCGCGTGACACCCGTAGCCTACCGGCTCATCTCCCAGGGGTTCGAACGAGCCGTCGCCGTCTCCGGTGGGATCGCCCGGGAGTTTCGCACGATCTCGCATATCCCAGAGCGCAAGATCACGGTGATCCACAATCCGGTGATCGGACCGGATTTCGAGCTTCGTTCCGGCCAATCGGCCGAGCACCCATGGCTAAACGAACCCGGCCGGCCGCTGTTCGTCACCGCCGGCCGGTTGGTTGACATCAAGGACCACGCAACGCTGCTGCGCGCCCTCGCAATCTATCGTCAGCGCGACAACGGCCGCTTGCTGATTCTGGGATCAGGACCGCTTCGCGACAGCCTGGGCGATTTGGCTACTGGACTAGGTCTGCATGACGCTGTCGATTTCTTGGGCTTTCAGGAAAATCCTTTGCCTTTTTTCCGCCTTGCGAGCGCATTTGTGCTGAGTTCCTATGCTGAAGGTTTCGGCAATGTCCTCGTCGAAGCGATGGGTTGTGGAACCCCCGTGATCGCGACGAATTGCGAGCATGGGCCGGCCGAGATTCTTGACGACGGGCGTTATGGCGTGCTCGTA
This sequence comes from uncultured Pseudomonadota bacterium, assembly GCA_963832865.1. GTDB lineage: Bacteria > Pseudomonadota > Alphaproteobacteria > Acetobacterales > Acetobacteraceae > Rhodopila. Next base: position 185,014 of record CAWHWH010000044.1, on the reverse strand, counting down.
GAGCCACGAAATGCACAAGCACTTGCCGACGCGATGATCAGGGTGTCTGAATTTCCAAATATATGGCCAGCACCGCTGCTCAAAGGTCGAGCTTCCGCGTTCAGCACAGACGCCTGCGCCTCGGCCTACCTCAAGCTTTTCGAGTCCGTTGTTCCCCGGCAATCACGCGGGCAACCCGGCCTGACCCGAGGCCGGGCACCGGTTGGCCCCGGCTTTCATCCAAGATCAATCTGACTAGACCGCATCATCCGCAGCTAACCGGACAGCTCATGCAAATAACCGCCCAATCTGCTCGCAGCATACCAGCGGCCCGAGTTGAACGGCGGCGGCGGGTTTTGATAATCGTCCAAAACCTTCCCTTGCCGTTTGACCGCCGTGTCTGGCAGGAAGCGACTGAATTGGTAACGAACGGTTACACCGTGTCAGTGATCTGTCCTAAAGGTGTGGGCTATGAGCGGTCGTACGAATGCGTGAACAACGTGCATATCTACCGCCACCCGCTTCCCTTCGAGGCACGCGGCGCCCTCGGCTACCTGATCGAATATTCGCTTAGCTTGTTTTTTGAATTTTTGTTGGCGGTAAAGGTTCTTTGCACACGGGGATTCGACGTGATTCACGCCTGCAATCCGCCCGACAACATTTTCCTCATCGGTGGCTTTTTCAAGTTATTCGGCAAAAAGTTCTTGTTCGATCACCACGACATAAATCCTGAGCTCTACGAGGCGAAATTTGGCCGCCGCGATATTTTCCATAAACTTATGCTGTGGTGGGAGCGACTTACCTTCATGGCGGCCGATGTGTCCATCGCCACCAACAATAGCTATCGCGAAATCGCCCTAACCCGCGGCAAAATGGACCCGGACAAAGTGTTCGTCGTCCGGTCGGGGCCAAGCCTGGAGCGCATGAAGGTTATACCTCCTGTCGACGAACTAAAGAAAGGGCGACGTTACCTTATAGGCTACGTCGGGGTGATGGGCAGACAGGAAGGCATAGAATACCTCATCGAGGTTGCGCGTATCCTGGTGAACGACATGAACCGGACCGATGTACATTTCGCGCTGGTCGGCGGGGGACCATCATTCGAGCAGTTGCGAAAACTTGCCGAAGAAAAGGGCGTCGGTGATTATATGACCTTCACCGGCCGGGCCCCGGATCAGTTGCTACTGGAAGTGCTCAACACGGCCGATATCTGTATTAATCCGGATGAAGTCAATCCGATGAACGACAAGTCCACCATGAATAAAATCATGGAATATATGGCGCTGGGTAAGCCGATTGTACAGTTTGACGTGACCGAGGGCCGCTTTTCCGCCGGGCCCGCTTCGCTCTATGCCAAAGCCAACGACGCGAAAGCCATGGCTGATGCGGTGGTGTATTTGTTGGAACGCCCGGACCTGCGCGAAGAGATGGGAAGGCAAGGTCGTTTGCGCGTGGAAGAAGAACTTGCCTGGCAGTATGAGGCACCCAAATTATTAGCCGCCTACAACGCGGTCTTCGCGAAATGAAAGGTGACTCCCGGCATGAAAGGTGACCTCCCGGCCTGACTGAACCGATTCAGCGGCGCATAGGCAGCATTCGACTCAATAGGGCGTCTCGTAAAACGAACTGATGGTACAACGCACCCAGAACGTGCAGCCCCGCGGCGCCGAGTAACAAATAAGCAACGATCTGATGGACATCGCCCATTTCGGCGCCCCACGACGATTCTGGCGCCACCAATGTGGGTAGCGGAAGAACACCGAGAAACCACACCGTCCATCCTCGCGCATTCGCATTGATCCAGCCAAGCAGCGGCAGGACAATCAGAATCGCATAGAGCAGAAAATGCGTCATCCGTGACAGCAGCCTGAGGGAAGGCGGCAGATCAGCCGGCGGCGGAGGCACGACGCTGACCGCGCGCCATCCCAGACGAACCAGCATCACCAGAAGAATGACTACCCCAATCGACAGATGCCACGCGATCAGGCCGAGAGGCTTGGTGTCGCGATGGATATCCGGCATCGTCCATGCGACGGTGAACTGAATCACCAGTAGAACGAGGATGAGCCAGTGCAGGCTTCTGGCCGTGTTGTTATAACGGGTCGCAGCCACGAGGCTTCCTTTCTTCACAACAGGAATAGCACGGCCAGGCTGAGCACGCCTGCGGCGATGCAGTAATAGGCAAATGGGTTCAGCGCCCACGAATCGTGCTGCCTGAAATATCGCATCAGGAACCAGGTACTCAACAAAGCCGTGATACCCGCGACCACCGCGGCGACCAACGACATTGTCAGCACGCCCTGCGGCACGTGCTCGTGCATCAGCTTTGGCACTTCGAGTACCGTCGCCCCCAAGATGATCGGCGTCGCGATTAAGAAGGAGAAATGCGCTGCACCCTCGTGATTGATGCCGCGCAACAGGCCGCCGACGATCGTGGCACCGGACCGAGAGATGCCCGGGATCAACGCGGTGCATTGCCAGCAGCCAATGGTGAACGCATCCATGCGCGAGAGCGTCGAGAGGTGCCTCCGAGCGCCACCTCCTCCCCTCAGCCGCTCCCCGAACAACAACAACAACCCGTTCACGATCAGGAACAAGGCCGCGATGACCGGCGAACCGAACAGGCCGCGGACAAACTTCTCCGCCACGAAGCCGAGCACGACGGCAGGGATCGTGGCAATCACCACGAGCAGGAACACGCGGCGGCTTTCCTTGGCCTGGTGAGCCCCGCTGATACCGAGCAAGCCGGTAAGGATTGCCCACCAGTCCTGCCAGAAATACCCGAGCAGTGCGGTCGCGGTCCCCAGGTGCAACATCACCAGGAACGGCAGGAACTCAGGCGAGCTTCTGGTCGATTCCCCAATGCAACAAAGCCGGCAACACCACGGCATGTCCCAGGCTGCTGACAGGAAACAGCTCTGTTGCCCCCTGGAGGATGGCGATCACGAGGGCTTGTATAATGTCCATAAAAGGCTCCGGCCGATTCGATGCGACAGCATAGAGGATTCGTGGCCGCGCCTGCACCGCCATCGTCTAAGCGGATCGGGTTAGATCAGGCCCCTCGCGATAGCCAGCAAGCCGCGCAGGTAATCCGACCCGTTCGCCGGATGGTCGAAGACACCGATCCGCAGCCGATATTCCGCGGCGAGCCCGGCGTAATCCGAGATCGCATCCGACTCTCCCAGCCAGTTGCCGATGGACTGCAGCTCTGCCCAAAGTTGTGCATAGTCGTTGCGGCGCAGATCCTCGGCCAGTCGCAGCAACATCGTTGCGGCTGCGGCACTGGCGGTATCGCCGGCATCGGCATCGACCCGCCGCAAGCGCCATTCCGCGGTGCTTTCAAGTTCCTCGATCTCTAATGGCTCAGGCGTCATGTCTGCTCAATCGTTCAGCGGATACATCGTCATCAATTATCGCGGGTTCTTCGAAGCGCGGATACATCGCACCCATCCCGGATGAGGCGAAGCCCCGGCGCCCATTTGGCCGCACCGAACCGAACAGCGGACCGTAATGAAAGAGTTGGATACGCGAGGCGTCGAGCAGCTTCGTCGCGTCCCAGAGGCGCGTCGCCTCCGCTCACCCGAAAGCCGGCACCGCAGCGCAGCAAGCATCAATTCGAAACCGCACATCGCACAACGCGCGGCGCATTGGACAGATCGCGCTACTGGTGAGTATCCTGCCCGGCGACATCCCAAAGAGGAAACCAAGAATGAGCGTCACTTGGACCGAGGCGGACAGAGAGATCGCCGGCATCAAACTCCACGTCGCCCGATCCGGGAGCGGCCCGACGGTGCTGGTGCTGCATCATGATATCGGGACGGTCGACCGGCTACTCTTTTACGACGCGCTCGCGGCGAAGTTCGATGTGGTGGTTCCGCACCATCCCGGCTGGGGCAAGTCCGAGCGGCCGCAATGGATGCGCCATCCCCGCGACATCGCCGCGATGTATGCTTGGCTACTGGCGGATCTCAACGTTACCGGCGTGTCATTGGTGGGCCTCGGTTTTGGCGGCTGGATCGCCGCCGAAATGGCAAGCCAGGCGCCTCAAGCTTTCAAGCGGTTGATCTTGGTCGGCGCTATGGGGATCAAGCCACCCGAGGGCGACATTGCCGACCAGGCGATCGTTTCGTATATCGATTATCCGCGTGCCGGGTTTCATGACCAGGCCGCCTTCGAAGCGATCTATGGCGATGTCACCACCGATCAGTTGGAAGCGTGGGATATCGCCCGCGAAATGAGTTTCCGCACCGCCTGGAAACCTTACATGTACTCACAAACATTGCCGCATCTGCTCGGCGGAGTTCGCACCCCGGCGCTGATCATCTGGGGCGACGACGACCAGATCGTTCCTCTGAGCGCCGGTCATGCCTACGCACGCGCGCTGCACGAGGCAACCCTGACCACCATTCCGGACTGTGGACACTTCGCCGAAATGGAGAAACCCGACGCTGTCGCCAAGTTGGCGATCGACTTCCTGTCGAAGAACTGAAGGAGGCTTGTCTCATGCATATGATGTATTTCACCGAACAGCCGATGGCGGCCTACGACGCCAAGGCCGGCCTTGACTATGGCGCGACCGCGCTGACGTTTTCCAACAAATACTTCGATCCGAATGAAGGCAGCCGGCTGTACAACGAGTATCTGGAAGAGTACATCCTGGCCGAGGAATCCGGCGCCGATGGTATCATGCTAAACGAGCACCACAACGCTCCGTTCTGCATGCAGGCTCGCGCCAACATGTTCGCCGCGATCCTCGCCGCGGTGACCAACCGGGTGAAGATCGTTATGTTGGGGAATCCGTTGCCGCTGACGGAAAATCCCGTGCAGCTCGCGGAAGAACTGGCGATGATCGATATGGTCTCGAAAGGCCGGTTGGTGTCGGGTTTCGTGCGCGGCGGCGGGCAAGAACAGTTGGCGAATGGGGTCAATCCGGCATTCAACCGGGAGCGGTTCATCGAGGCGCATGACCTCGTGCAGAAGACCTGGACGGAGATCGGACCATTTCGCTGGGAGGGCACTCACTACCAACAGCGTGTGGTCAACCCTTGGGCGATTCCGATGCAGAAGCCGTATCCGAGGGTGTGGATTCCGGGTGTGCTTTCAAAGGAAACGGTTATCTGGTCGGCGCGGCAACGCTATCCGTATATTGCTCTGAACACGTCGATTGAAGCGACGAAACAGATCCATGCGACGTATGACGCGGCGGCGGCCGAAGCCGGTTACACTGCCGGTCCTCAGGATTTTGGTTATCTCATCCGCGTGCATGTGCAAGACACCGAAGAAAAGGCGCTGCAGAACGCACGCCAGTTCATGTGGATGCAGGGCGAATTCACTGGTCTGGCCAATCCGGTGTGGGCGAACCCGGCGGGATATTTCTCGCCGTCCGGCCGTCGTGGTTTTGTCGAATTCGCCGTCGGCCGAGCGAAAAACCCGCGTGGCAACCCAACGTTCGAAGAGCAGGTGGCGGACACGATGATCATCGCCGGCACGCCGGACCAGGTGATCGAGCGCCTGAAGTATCTGGTGCGGGAGACCCGGCCGGGCATCATGGGCGTCTGGGGAAATGACGGGACGGTCAGCAAGGAGGACCGTCGTCGGTGCATTCAGCTTTTGTGTGGGGAGGTATTCCCGGCGATCAAGGAATACGGCGCCAGTTTGGGTCTGAAGGACCCGTGGGAGGCAAACGCCCCGGTGCATCTACGCTACTCGACAGACATTCCGGCGCAGAAGGTAGCGGCAGAGTAGCGATCTGATTAGACAGGAAGGGCCGGACCCAACGGTCCTTCCTCGGCCGGCCCCTTTCCCGACGTCGCGTCAAGCGCCGCGGGTCATCCCGGCGTGCTTTCCAGCACGTAGCCTTTGCCAAGCATGCAGGTCCGGATCTCAGCACGGACCATCCGAGGCCCGGTGAACGGGGAGATGATCCAGCTCCAGAGGTTATCCGCGTTCTTGAGATAAACCGTGTGGGAAGAAGACGTGCGGCACGCCTCCAGGTCTGCTTTATAGTGGTCCGACGTGTGATCGCCACGGATCGGCGGATCATAGGAAGCGCACGCGCTGAAACCGACCAGGGCGGGGATAATGAAAAAGGCGCGGGACCAGACCATGTGCTGGATGGTACAAGGATGGCGCAGATGCGCCAATGCCCGGGGCTCAACACTTATCCTCTTCGAGCGAGCAGCGAATCCACGCACGCAGGGGACACGGCGCTTCTCAAGTTCAGCCCCGCTTGTCCAAATGTTCGAGCAACGCCACCGCGCCGGGTAACTCGTGCCGCCGCTCCCGCAGCAACTTCTCGCCGCCGACGGCATAGACGGCAACAGCCGACAGAATGTCGCGCAGCCTCCCGGAGGCTTCGGCGTTGAACGGCAGCACGCAGCCGCCGGTGCGCTTCGCGAGATCCCAGAACACCTCGGCGTCCCTGCGTGATGCTGGGTCCGCCGTGTCGTGCAGCACAATCAGCTTGGTGCCTTGCGCGCCCATGGCGTCCGCTATCTGGCGGCCCTGGTTCAGACTCTCTTCGAAGACGTCGCCGATATAGACCACCACGCGCACCGCCTGATGCTTCAGGCTGGATGAGAGGATTGGAAGCAGCCGGGTCAAGCCGGCCTCACATGCGACCCCAGCGGCACGGTCACGAAGTGTGGCGGCGTCTTTAGTGAAAGGTGTGAAGGTGTGCACGCGCGAGCCGCCATGCACGGCAAGCGCCACGTCGAGTTCGCCGGGCAGTGCCTTCACCAATGCGTCTGTCACCCGCCGTGCGGCCGTCCAAGCTGGCTCACGCGATGCCGTGGCGTCCACCGCAAAAATCAGGCGCGGCCCCCGTGGTGCGCCGGCCTCTACCGGCGGTTCGGCGTGGCTCGATGCCGGGAGGGCGGCCGCCGCGGCGGTTACCGCGGTCGTCGCAAGCGTCTTTAGCCGGGCCAACAGGCCGTCGGTTCGGACCGGCGCCGGCGGCGGTGCATCGTCGGGGATCAGGACGAAATTCGGCTTTTCGGTCATGGCCATCTCCGGTGGCACTGGTCTAAATACGCGTGGACGCTTCGAGAGGTTCCGAGGCCTCCTCCTCGGGTAGGGGTACAGGTCGTGCGGGCAAGATCACGGGATGAAGCCTAAGGGCGTCTCTGCGACGACAGCCCCTACCGTCCGAATATGCGGACAGGAGCGTCCGTAAAACTGGTTGGCCGTCGTCGCGCGCGTCCGCTACGATCTCCTCTTTCGCCCGGATTTCCACCCAGCCTGACCTTGCCGCGGGCTCGAATACGGCGTGACGGCCTACGTCCCCAGTGTTTCCACGATATTTGCCAGCGTCGGCACCTGAGCCGACGGCCCGACCGTAGCCAGCGTCGGAGCAGCCCGGAAATGCCGCGCCGCCGCTCGGCGGATATCGGCTTGGGTCACGGCGTTGATCTTCCCCAGCACCTCCGAGGTCGGGATCACCCGTCCGAACGTCTGGATCTGCCGAGCCAACTGCTCGCACCGGCTGCCGGTGCTTTCCTGCGACATCAGCAAACTCGCCTTCAACTGCGCCCGCGCCCGGTTCAGTTCGGGCTCCGTGATCGCAGCCTGCACCTTGCCCAGCTCCGCCAGCACGACCGGCATCAGTTCCGCCGCCTCGCTTTCGCCGGTGCCGGCATAGATGCCGAACAGGCCGCCATCCTTGAACGGCGCCGCGAACGAGTAGATCGAATAGACCAGCCCCCGCTTCTCCCGAATTTCCTGAAACAGCCGTGACGACATGCCGCCGCCCAGTAACGTCGACAGCAGCACAGTCGGATAATAGTCCGCATCACTATATCCGACCGAGGGAAACCCCAGAACCACGTGCACCTGATCCAGGTCCCGCTCCTCCCGGAACTCCCCGCCCTGATAGATCGCATCGTCGACCGGCGGAGGCGCGCTGCCCGGCAAATCGCCGAAGTGCCGTTGCACCAGATCGAGGACTTCCTCGTGCCGCAGCTTGCCGGTCGCCGCCACCACCACGTTACCGTTGGTATAGTTGCGCGCCATGTAACCGGTCAGCACCGACCGAGGCATCCCTCGGATCGCCCCCTCCGATCCCAGAACCGCCCGTCCAAGCGCCTGGTCGGGATAGGCCGTGGTCTGGAAATGGTCGAAGATAATATCGTCGGGCGTGTCGTTCGCTTGCCCGATCTCCTGCAGGATGACGCCACGCTCACGCTCGAGTTCCTCGGGCTCGAACACCGAGTGGGTCAGGATGTCGCCGATGATGTCGAACCCGAGGGCGGTGTCTTCCTTCAACATCTTGACGTAATAGGCGGTCTGCTCGCGCGCGGTGTAGGCGTTGATGTGGCCGCCGACAGCCTCGACCTCCTCGGCGATCGCCGCGGCGCTGCGCGTTGTCGTGCCCTTGAACGCCATGTGCTCCAGGAAGTGGGAGACGCCGTTCTCTACCTCGGCTTCGTTGCGCGAGCCAGAGGCGACATAGGCGCCGATCGAGATCGTCTCAACCCGATCCATGCGTTCGGTGACAACCGTCAGGCCAGACGGCAGGCAGGTCAGTTGGATCGGTTCGTCCATGGTCGCGGGTTCTCTTCCAGAATGTCAGTTGAGTGAATATGGCGTCGCCGCGGCCGGTGCAACAAGGCGTGTGCAGGCGGTTTCTTCTTATCGTGTGCCCTGGCGTGTGGTTTGCTCAACGGCGGTTTTGGGAACAGAGGTTCGCAAACAGGAGGATATCCAATGACAGTGACTGTTGGTTATCACGCCCATGTCTACTTCGACGCAGCCACCCGGCCGGCCGCCGAACGCCTGCGAGACGCGATCGTCAGCAGGTTTGCTGTCGAACCCGGCGCCTTCAGCGACGAGCCTAGAGGTCCGCATCCAATATCGCAGTTCAACGTCATGTTCGGGATTGAGGCCTTCCAGCATATCGTGCCTTGGCTGATGTTTAATCGTGAGGGCCTCGATATTCTTGTTCATCCGCTAACCGACGATATGGTGGATGACCACACTGTCTACGCCCTGTGGCTTGGTACCCCGGTCAAGTTGAACCTCGAAACCATGAGGCGCGAGGGTTACCCTGCTGATTTGTTGCCAGCGGCATCCCACTCGGTCTGATCCGATATCGCGCTGTGGGCGTGCGCGGCAGCCGCACCGTCCATGGCGAGCCTGGCCATACTACTCAGCCAGCACGGGCGCCGGGGCCACAAACGGCTTAAGCACGATAGAGAGGGCGATCGACACCACGACATTGGTAACCAGCGCCCACAGCGCGATGTAGCCCGGGAAGGTGGTTCCGCCAAGCGAGACTGTGAAAACCGCAGCCTTGAACCCCGTCGTGGAAGCCATCCAAGTGCCGACCGCGGTTCCCACGGCCCAGCCGCCCAGGAGTGCCCAGCCATTCAGCCACCGCAGATAAAGGCCCAGGATCACCGACGGCAGCACCTGGATGATCCATAGACCGCCCAACAACTGGAACTGCAGCGCATAGGGCACCGGCACAAAGATGATGAATACCAGAGCACCGGTTTTCACCAGGAGGGAGGCGATTTTCGCCACCGATGACTCCTGCGCATTAGTCGCGTGGGGGGCGAGGAAGCCTCGGTAGATGGTGCGGCTGACGATGTTGGCGCAGGCTATCGACATGATTGCGGACGGCACCAGCGCGCCGATGGCGATAGCGGCGAACGCCACGCCGGCGAACCATCCGGGGAAGATGGTGAGGATCAAAGCCGGCACGGCGAAGTTGTTGCCGTAGCGCTTGAACCCATCTGCGAACTCGGGCGCTGTGCCTACATGCATTGCTACGCCATGAAGCCCAAAAGTGCCAGCAGGCCCAAGCACCAGCGAGTAGGCCGGCAGCAAGGCGGCGTTACGGCGGATGGCGCCCGGGCTGGAGCTGCTCAAGATAGCAGTCAGCGAGTGAGGGTAGAGAAACAGCGCCAGCGCCGATCCCAGGGCCAAGGTCGCATAGGTACTGTATGGGCCGTAGGTGTCGCCGACCGGCGCCGCCAGGGTCAGCTTCGCCGCAGGGACCCCGGCAAAGACCGGCCCGAATCCGCCGAGCTTTAGCGGCACGAAGATGGCTACAGCGATAACCACCAGGTAGATCAGGAGGTCTTTCACCACCGCGATCATAGCCGGAGCGCGGAGGCCGGATGTGTAGGTGAAGGCGGCGAGGATGACGAAGGCGATGATCAGGGGCAGGTCGCCAATAACTCCCTCGCCCGAGACGCCCATCGCACCGATCACGACCTGCATGCCGACCAATTGCAGGGCGATGTATGGCATAGTCGCCACGATGCCGGTGACGCCGACCGCCAGCGCCAACCACTTGTTGCCATAGCGCCCCAGAACGACGTCGGAGGACGTGACGTAGCCGTGTTTGTGCGCCAGCGACCACAGCCTCGGGAAGATCAGGTAGAGCAACGGATAGATCAGGACTGTGTAGGGCACGGCGAAAAAACCGATTGCCCCGGCACCGTAAACAAGGGCTGGCACAGCTATGAAGGTGTAGGCGGTATAGAGATCGCCACCGAGCAGGAACCAGGTGACGAAGGTTCCGAAGCGGCGGCCACCGAGGCCCCATTCGTGCAGTTCGGTCAGGTCGCCGGCGCGCCACCGCGCGGCCCAGAAGCCGAGAGCGGTGACGAAGAGAAAGAGGGCGATAAAGACGGTGAGGGAGGGCCAGTTCATGGCGACCCGCCTAACGTTCGGCTCTGTAGACGATGGCGGCGATCGCTGCCGAGATGACCACCCACATAAGTTGATACCAGTAGAAGAATGGGAAACCAAACAATTCCGGCGTCAGGCGGTTGTATGACGAGACCCACAGCATGGCGATGAACGGCAGCACGAAAAGAATACGGAGCCAATGCCGTTTTGGCTCGGGACCGGGCAGAATGGCCATGCTCGTCGTTCTCATCCCAGAAGTCTTGCCGCCAGTTGGCGTCTAAGTGCCACGATTTCGGCGCTTCGAACAGATAAATCGTTGCCCGTCAAATAGTTGGGCCGGAATGGCATCCGAAAAAGCCGCGTTAAACCTCGATCTCTACGCAGACCGGCACGTGATCGGAGCCGCGGGGCCAATCACGCGCATCACGCAGTATCGTTTGGCTTCGCAGGCTGGGCGTCAGGTCGGGCGTGACCCAGATATGGTCCAATCGCCGTCCCCTGTCGGAGGCGCGCCAGTCCTGGTTTCGGTATGACCACCACGAGTAGAGCTTCTGGTCCGCCGGAACGAAATGCCGCACTGCGTCGATGAAGCCGGCATTCATCCAGGCGTCCAGGCCCTCGGTCTCCGGGGGTGTATGGCTGACCACGCCCAGCAACTGCTTGTGGCTCCAGACGTCCTGTTCCAGCGGCGCAATGTTTAGATCACCCACAAGGATCGATCGTTTCAATCCGATTCTGGCGGCGAACCACAGCCTGGCCTCGGCAATGAAGTCGAGTTTATGACCGTATTTTGGGTTCTCAGTGCGATCCGGGATGTCGCCCCCTGCCGGGACGTAAAAGTTGTGGAGTTCGACCGGGCCGCCTGGAGTTTGCAACGCGGCCGCCAAGTGCCGGCAGTCGCCCTTGCCGCACCAGTCGGGCGCGACGTCGTGCAACTCCAGCGGGACCCGCGACAGGATCGCGACGCCGTTGTAGCCCTTCATGCCGCGAAACACGGTGTGCGGATACGCCAGCGCCTCGAGCGCCTCGGCGGGAAACAACAGGTCCGGAACCTTGGTCTCCTGCAGGCAGATGACATCCGGCCGGAGAGCCTCGACCAGTCTGTCCAGCAACCCGACACGCAGCCGCAACGAGTTGATGTTCCAGGTCGCAACGCGCAGCGAAGCCATCAGAAGACCTTTTGTATCGTCGCGTGACTTACGCCTTCTGGCCTGCGACCTCGGGCGATCCCACCTCTTGCATGATCGCGTGATTCACGCCCTCTGGCCTGTGTCCTTGGGCGATCACGCGATGCGGGTCGTCACCGTGCCAACACCCTCGACCACGCCCTCCAGCAGATCGCCGCGCTCGACCGCCGCGACGTTCTCCGGCGTGCCGGTGTAGATCAGGTCACCGGGCGCCAGAGTTACCAGCCCGGACAGGTAGGCGATGGTCTCCGGGACGCTCCAGATCATCTTCGACAGGTCGGAGGTCTGACGGACCCGGCCGTTGACCTTCAACTCGATCAGGCCGGTCGCGGGATGGCCAATCCTGGAGGCAGGCACCATCAAGCCGATCGGCGCGGAGTGGTCGAAGCCCTTGCCCATATCCCAGGGCTTCCCCTCCTTCTTGGCGGCGTTCTGCAGATCGCGTCGGGTCATGTCCAGGCCGGCGGCGTAGCCCCAGACATGCCGTAGTGCGTCGGCCTCATTGATGTTCGCCCCGCCCTCGCCGATCGCGACCACCAGTTCCATCTCGTGGTGCAGTTGCGTGCTGCGCGGCGGGTAGGGCATGTCGGCATCGTTCAGCAGCAGGGCATCGGCGGGCTTCATAAAGAAGAACGGCGGCTCCCGGTCCGGATCGCTGCCCATCTCCCGAGCATGTTCGGCGTAGTTGCGTCCCACGCAAAAGACACGCCTAACCGGAAAACGGCCGCCATCCACGACGGGAACGGCAACAATCGGAGGCGGGGAGATGACGTAATCAGCCATTCGCGACACCTTGTAGTGGATCAAGGCCGGGCAAGCGGACAAGACCATCGGGACCTAAAGAGCCGGCCGGACATAAGCGAAAGAGGGATCTCAGGCAATGGCAGGCAGCAGCGCACGCTCAGCGAAGGGACTGTACATCCAGGTTCTGCTCGGTGTCGTGCGCGGCGCGGCGCTCGGGTATTTCTGGCCGGCGCTCGCGGTGCGGATGCAGCCGTTCGGAGATGCTTTTATCAAGCTAGTGCGGATGATCGTCGCCCCGATCGTGTTCGTGACCGTGGTGGTCGGGATCGCGAAACTTTCCGACGCCAAAGAGGTCGGGCGGATCGGCATCAAGGCTATCGTGTATTTGGGGTGATGACCACGATTGCCATGTTTATCGGCCTGGTCGTCGCGCATGTCATTCAGCCGGGCGCCGGCCTTAACGTCGATCCGGCCACCTTGGACAGCAAGGCGATCGCAACCTACGTCAACGCTCCACACCTCGATGTTGTCAGCTTCCTGCTCAACATCATTCCCAATACCGTGGTTGATGCATTTGCCAAGGGCGATCTTGCAGGTGCTGCTGTTTGCCGTGGTGTTTGGCCTGGGCCTGTCTCGCATGGAAGACCACGGCAAGGCCGTCGTGCATTTCCTTGACGAGACCGGAGGAGCTCTGTTCGGGGTGATCGCCATCATCATGCGGGCCGCTCCGCTCGGTGCGTTCGGCGCGATGGCGTTCACTATCGGACGCTACGGAATTGGCGCACTGGCGCAGCTTGGATTCCTGATGCTGTGCTTCTACCTCACCCGCGGGCTGTTCATATTCCTGGCGATAGGCGCAGTGGCGGCCCTTATGGGATTGCACATTCTGAAAATCCTCCGGTTCGTGAAGGAGGAGTTTCTCATCGTGCTGGGCACTTCCTCGTCCGAGGCGGCAATGCCCACGCTGATGGAAAAGCTGGAGCTGCTGGGCTGCGGCAAGTCACTCGTCGGCCTGACCGTGCCGCTGGGGTACGCGTTCAACCTGGACGGGTCGTCGATCTATTTCACCATGGCCATCGCCTTCATCGCTCAGGCGCTGAATATCCCGCTCAGCTGGAGTGATTATCTGCTCATTCTGTCAGTCCTGCTGTTGGCGTAGAACGGCGCGGCCACCGTAACCAGCGGCGGATTTATCACGCTGGCCGCGACGCTTGCGACGATGAACGGGAATGCCGGTCGCCGGCATGGTCCTGGTGTTGGGAATCGACCGGTTCATGAGTGAGGCTCGGGCCATCACAAACCTCTTCGGCAATGCCGTGGCGACGATCTTTGTCGCCTGGTGGGAAGGGATGTTGGATTTGCCAAAGGGCGAGGGCGATCCTTGATCGGCCAGACGGCGTCGAGGCAGCGGTTCTGGCCGAGCAGGGGCGCTAATCTCGCAGGATAAGCTTTTCATCGGCGCCTCGGTGGTAGAGAACATCCCGCTGATGGCCCGGATCGCCGCGGCCCGGCAACAACGTCTTCGCTCGCCGAATTTAGAGCGCATACCGAAAGGATAATTATGGTTCTTCCGACATACGATATTCTCGGCATCGGAAACGCGATCGTGGATGTCGTGGCCAGGGCTGAGGATAGCTTCTTGTCGCGGCACGACATGCACAAGGGGGCGATGATCCTTATCGACGCCGCGGCGGCGGATCAAATCTATGCCGCGATGCCGCCGGGGCAGGAAAGCAGCGGCGGATCAGCCGCCAACACTTGCGCTGTCGCCGCCGGCCTTGGGTCCCGGGTCGCCTACATCGGCAAGGTCGCGGACGATCAGCTGGGCGGTGTTTTTCGCCATGACATCAACGCCGTGGGCGTGCATTTCCCAACCGCTGCGCTGTCCGGCGGAGCGCCGACCGCTCGCTGCCTCATTCTGGTCACGCCGGACGGGCAGCGCACGATGAACACCTTCCTGGGCGCCTGTGTCTCGCTGACCGAGGCAGATGTCGATCCAGCGCTCGTCGCCGCTTCGGCCATCACCTATCTGGAGGGATATCTGTTCGACCCGCCCGAAGCTCAGGCCGCATTCCGCAAGGCCGCCAATGCTGCTCACGCCGCCGGCCGGCGGGTCGCGCTGTCACTGTCGGACGCGTTCTGCGTGAACCGTCACCGGGCGGCATTCCTGGACCTGGTGGCCAATCATGTGGATATCCTGTTCGCGAACGAGACCGAAATCACCGCCCTGTACGAACGCAACAGTTTCGAGGAGGCCGCCGAGGCTGCTCGGAAAGACGTTGCACTGGCCGCGCTGACCCGAAGTGAGGCCGGCAGCGTAGATCCTGCATGGTTCTGAGACAGTGACGATCAAGGCCGAGCCCACCACGCTGGTAGACTCGACTGGCGCCGGGGATGCTTATGCCGCTGGGTTCCTGGCCGGCCTGACCTCGGGCAAAAGCCTGAACCTGTGCGGCCGTATGGCCAGCATCGCCGCCGCCGAGATCATCAGCCACTACGGCGCCAGGCCCGTAACGGATTTGCGCAAGCTGATGCCTGCGGAGTGAGCCGGTTTGTCGGGTCGCCGAGACGCGGTTAACATCCACCAGCAGATATGGGAGGGCAGCCGCGATGGCGACGACGACATTCAAACTCGGGGACATGATCGTTCACCGGATCATCGAGATGGAGTGCGGCTTCACTCCCGCGCTTGAGTTTCTACCGAAACTGACGCCGCAGATGCTGGACGAGAGCCGATCCTGGATGAAAAATCCGAAGGCGCTGGACGATCAGGATCGCCTGGTGCTGTGCTTCCAGTCTTATATCGTGCGCACCGGCAAACACGTTATCCTGGTCGATAGTTGCGTCGGCAACAATAAAGACCGTCCAGCACGGCCAGTCTGGCACCTGAAGACGGACAACGTATTCATGCAAGGCCTCGCCGAGGTCGGGCTTACAGTGAATGACATCGATTTTGTTCTTTGCACGCATCTTCATGTCGATCACGTCGGCTGGAACACGCGTTTGGAGAATGGCCGATGGGTCCCGACCTTTCCAAAGGCGCGGTATCTGTTTTCGAAAACCGAGCTGGATTTCTGGCTGGCGGAGAACGACAAGACGACGGTGCCGCCGATCGCCGACAGTGTCATCCCGATCGTCGAAGCGAAACGCCATGACCTCATCACCAGCGATCATGCGGTGAGCGATCTGGTGCGGCTGATTCCAACGCCCGGCCACACGATCGATCATTACGCGGTCACTTTGGGCCGGACCGGCAAGGATGCAGTGATCACCGGGGACTTGATCCACTCGCCGCTGCAGGCCAAGTGGCCGGATCAGGCGATGCGTATCGACTACGACCCGCTGCAGAGTTCCGCGACGCGGTGGAAGTTCCTGGAATTGGTTTGCGACACCAACACGCAGTGCTGCTTTGCGCATTTCCCGTCTCCGTCGCGCGGATACGTCAAGCGTTGGGGCGATGGGTTCAAGTGCGAGTATATCACCGCGTAATTGCACGCGCTGGACGAGTGTGATGTCGCGCCCCGGTGGGGCGCCGTCCGTCCAATACCAACCAACCGGGGGAAACTCATCATGCGGACCGCCGATGCCATCGTCGAAATCCTCAAGCGCGAGGGCACGACCACACTGTTCTGTTTCCCCACCACCCCGATCATCGAGAATGCCGTAGCCGCCGGCATTCGCCCGGTCATTTGCCGGCAGGAACGCGTTGGCGTCGATATGGCCGACGGCTACGCCCGTGTCACGAACGGAAAGCCGCCGGGCGTCTTTGCCATGCAGTACGGCCCGGGCTCAGAAAACGCCTTCGCCGGTATCGCCACCACCTTCTCCGACTCGGTGCCTGGTACTGTTTCTTCCTCTGGCCCAGGCACGGGACCAGTCGCAGATCTTCCCTACCTTCCGGTCCGCCATCACCTATGCCTCGGTCATCAAGCAGGTTGAGGAAATTCGTACGCCCGGATCGGTCACGGATGTGATGCGCCGGGCGTATGCGGCGCTGAAGAACGGACGGCTAGGACCGGTGATGGTGGAGGTCCCCCGCGACCTGGTCAACGAAGAGACCGGCTTCGATTCCGTTACCTACACGCCGATCCGGCCCACCATTTCGGCGGCTGATCCGCACGACGTTGAGGCCGCAGCGAAGCTGCTGATCCAGGCCCGATGCCCGGTGATCCTGGCCGGTCAGGGCGTCCTGTATGCCGAAGCGTCGGATGAGTTGGTGAAACTGGCGGAGCTGCTTCAGGCCCCGGTCATGACCACCGTGGACGGCAAGAGCGCCTTCCCCGAGAACCATGCCCTGTCACTGGGCTCCGGCGGCAACACATTCACCGGACATGGCCGGCTGTTCCTGTATACCAAAGCGGATCTGATCTTGGGCATCGGTACCGGCCTGAACCGCCATCCGCTGACCACGCCGCCGCTGCCCAAGGGCGTGCCGATCATTCATGCCACCAACGACACCCGCGATCTGCACAAGCAGCACCAGACCGAGGTGGCGCTGCTGGGCGATGCCAAACTCGTTCTCACCCAACTCGTGGAGGCGGTGAAGGACCGGCTCGGCGGAAAGCTGCCGAATGCGTCTCCCGCCGCCGAGATCGCCGCGGAACGCGCTGCGTGGCTGACGCGATGGGAAGCAAAGCTGCGGTCGAGGGAAAGCCCGATCACGCCGTACCACGTGATGTCGGAGTTCATCCGCGTGGTTGATCCGGCGGGTGCGATCGTGACCCACGACTTCGGCAGCCCGCGCGATCAATTGCTGCCGTTCTACTGCGCGACGCGGCCGCGCGGGTACCTCGGGTGGGGCAAGTCGCATCAGTTGGGCACCGGTCTCGGTCTGGCGATTGGCGCCAAGGTCGCCGCGCCGGACAAGTTCTGCGTCAACTTCATGGGTGACGCGGCGTTTGGCATGACCGGCCTTGATATCGAAACCGCGGTTCGCGCGGGGATCCCTTCGCTGACCATCGTGCTGAACAACAATACGATGGCAATTGAGATCCCGCACATGAAGCTATCGCACGAGATGTACAAGTCGCGCGATCTGGGCGGTAATTTCGCCGACACCGCGCGGTCGCTGGGCGCGTGGACCGAGCGGGTTGCCGATCCCGAAGATGTGGCCGCTGCGATCCTGCGCGCCAAGCGGGCGACCGAGGACGGGCGCACCTGTTTGCTCGAGTTTGTAACCAGTGCGGAAACCGCTTTCTCTCACCGGAACGGCGCGGCCGCATAGCTGAAGGGCGGTTTCTCTCTTCCGCGCGCGAACCAGCGACAACTGCCGGTGGGTATGCTAAAGCGTTGGTCATGAGTGTTGCGGCTCGTCAGCCGATGTCTGTCGCGGAATTTCTTGCCTGGGAAGAAAGGCAGGAATTGCGGTGGGAGTTCGACGGGTTCCAACCGGTTGCGATGACCGGGGGGACCCTGGCGCACGAGATAATCGGGGACAACATCCGCTTTGCTCTCCGCTCGCGCCTCGGGGGTGGGCCATGCCGAGTTCGTGGCCCAACCTTGAAGATCGAGGTCGCCGGCCGGATCCGCTACCCGGATGCGTTCGTGGTCTGCACCCATCCTCCTATGAAGTCGACCGTAATCCGCGATCCCGTCGTAGTCTTCGAGGTCCTAAGCGAAAGCACGTCCCGCACCGATCGCATCGAGAAATTACGCGAATACGGCGCGACACCCTCTATCCAGCGCTACGTCATTCTCGAGCAGGACGCGATCGCAGCCACGGTATACGTCCGCAAGGGCACGGACCTGGTCGTGGAAACGCTGACGGCGGACGAAACGCTGCGCATGCCGGAGATCGACGTCGAAGTGCCGATGGCTGAATTCTACGCCGGCATCGATCTGACTGACGAGGCGACCGCCCAGGCGGAATAAGCACCATGACGAGCGAAAAAGGCGTCGCGGTAATCGAGGCTGCTCTGGAGACCATGTCGCCGAGTCCGGGCGTGTATCGCATGCTGGATGCGAAAGGCGACGCGCTTTACGTCGGCAAAGCGCGCAGCCTGAAGCGCCGGGTTCACTCCTACACTCAGGTTGGGCGCCTGCCGGAACGTTTACGGCGGATGGTGTCGGAAACGGTCACGATAGAAACCGTGACGACCCACACAGAAGCCGAGGCGCTGCTATTAGAAGCGAACCTCATCAAGCGGCTAAAGCCTCGTTTCAATATCGTTCTTCGGGACGACAAATCCTATCCTTGGCTGATGCTGGCCGAGGACCATCCCTATCCGCAGATCGTCAAGCATCGTGGCGCACAACTACGGAAAGGCAGTTACTGGGGGCCGTTCGCATCGGCCTGGGCGGTCAATCAGACCGTCACCGCCATGCAGCGCGTCTTTCTGCTGCGTTCCTGTGCCGATACTGTCTTCTCGACGCGGACGCGGCCCTGTCTGCTGTTCCAGATCAAGCGCTGCTCGGCGCCATGTGTCGGCCGGATCGAGGCGGACGATTACGCGAAACTGGTCGCGCAGGCGAAGTCCTTCCTTGGGGGCAAGGCCAATAGCGTGCAAAAGGAACTCGCTGCCGAAATGGAGCAGGCGGCCGAATCGCTGGAGTTCGAGCGGGCCGCGGCGGTGCGCGACCGGTTGCGCGGCCTGACCTTCGTGCAGGGCAGCAGCGTGATCAATCCGGCCAGCCTAACCGACGCCGACGTCATCGCCGCGTGGCAGACCGCCGGACAGACGTGCGTGCAGGTCTTCTTCGTTCGAGGTGGTCGCAACAACGGCAACCGCGCTTTTTTCCCCTCGCACACCAAGGCGGAGGAAGCACCGGAGGTTCTCAGCGCCTTTATTGGACAGTTCTATGATGATAAACCGCCGCCGCCGTTGCTGCTGGTCAATCAGGAACTTTCCGAGCAGGCGCTCATCGCGGAGGCGCTGTCGCTGAAGGCCGGGCGCAAGGTGGAGATCAGCCTGCCGCAGCGTGGCGAAAAGCGCGCGGTGGTGCTGCATGCGGAGACCAATGCCCGCGAGGCGCTGGAGCGCAAGCTAGCCGAGACCGCGGGCCAGGCAAAACTATTGCAGGGTGTGGCGGAGCTTTTCAAATTACCGGGCACGCCGGAGCGCATTGAGGTGTACGACAACTCACACATCATGGGCACCAACCCGTATGGCGTGATGATCGTTGCCGGGACTGAGGGCTTTACCAAGGCGGCGTATCGAAAGTTCGGGATTCGCGGGCCGATTGCTCCTGGTGACGACTTCGGCATGATGCGGGAGATGTTGCAGCGTCGTTTCTCCCGAGCATTGAAAGCGCAAGCGGAGGGAGAGCCGCCGACGGATTGGCCTGATCTGCTTCTGATCGACGGCGGCGCCGGCCAGCTTTCGGCGGCCCGAGAGACTTTGGCCGATCTCGGGGTGTTCGACGTCAAGGTGGTGGCGATCGCGAAGGGGCCGGACAGAAACGCCGGCCGCGAATGGTTGCATGTGGATGGCATGGAGCCGTTCCAATTGCCACCGCAGGATCCGGTGCTGTATTTCCTGCAACGCTTACGCGATGAGGCGCATCGCTTCGCCATCACAACTCATCGGGCGGGCCGGTCCAAGGCGATCACCAAAAGCGAGTTGGACGAGATCGAGGGTATCGGTCCTTCCAGGAAGCGAGCTTTGCTCAATCATTTCGGATCGGCCCGGGGGGTGAAGATGGCCGGTCTGACTGACCTGGAGGCAGCGCCCGGCATCAGCCATGAAATCGCTCTGCGAGTCTACGCCCATTTCCATCCAGGTGCGCGTACCACCAGCGGTTCCTGAGATGCGGTGGCTGCGCCGTAGTCTTTGCAGCCGCAGTCTTCCATAGGGCAATATTCTGATCGTTGCTCGGTTGCCTCCCGCCGTCGTCGCGGGCGAAGGCCTACCATCCACGGACTTGCTTGAACCGACACCGTAAGACGTGGATGGCCGGCCGGCCGCCGACCATGACGTTGCGGCGCAAGTGCGGCGCAAGATTGGTCCTCGGATCATCAATACGGTAGCGAACCAGGCTTTTAGTGTGCCAAAGGTCCCCGATGGCGCCGCGTCGTCTTTTGTTCGGTCTGTTATTGCTGATTTCTCTGGCCGGTTGCGCGGGGACGACCGCGATCGATTGCAGGCTCACGATGATCGCCCAAGTCCCGTTGCGTGTGCAGGATCGTCTGCTCGTTGTGCCAGCCGGAATCAACGGAACATGGGTCCATCTGGTGGTCGATAGCGGAGCGGAGCGCACCACGATCAGCGCGGCCGCGGCGGCTCGCTTGGGATTGGCGCATGATCCCCGTTACAAAATGCAGTCCATCGGGATCGGCGGGACCACCACCTCCACCGATGTGACGATCGACCGGCTGGTGCTGGGGGGCGTGCATTTCCCGATCGGGCGGGTCGCGACCGGTGCCTTCGATCTGCACAACGCATCGGGCTTGAACGCCGACGGGCTGCTCGGTGCCGATATACTGTTGGCCTACGACATGGATATCGACGTGCCGGCCGGTTTGCTTACGCTTTATCGTAGCCGCCTGTGCCCAAACATGCAGCCGCCGTGGCGGGAACCCTGGATCGAGATTACCGGCGTCCGCACGCGCAAGGACCGGCTGCTGGTGCCGTTCGAGTTGGACGGTGCGGAGGGCATGGCGTTGTTGGACACCGGGGCGCAGGGGAATGTTCTTGGCGTGGGAATGGCACGCCGGATGGGACTGTCCGAACAGGTGCTGGCCAGCGATCTCGCGGTGCGCAATGACGGGACCGGAGGCGTGATCATGTCTCGCCGGCATGTATTCAACCGCTTGCGAGTCGGCCC
Source organism: uncultured Pseudomonadota bacterium (assembly GCA_963832865.1). Taxonomy (GTDB): domain Bacteria; phylum Pseudomonadota; class Alphaproteobacteria; order Acetobacterales; family Acetobacteraceae; genus Rhodopila. Next base: position 163,703 of record CAWHWH010000044.1, on the reverse strand, counting down.
GGTCGTGGAGGCATCGCCCGAGATCGCGGTTCTACCATCGGATTTCGGGATCGGTGATGCTCTGCTCGGGGAGCAGTTCCTGCAAGGCCGCCGCGTCTGGCTGTCGTTCCGCAACCGCCAGATATTCCTCTCCCGCCGTTCGGGCGAATGATCGCCGATCCGTGCCCTGCCCTACAGCTTCTCCACCTGCGAGTATTCCAACTCGACCGGTGTTGATCGGCCGAAGATCGAGACGCTGACCTTCAGGCGCCCCTTTTCCTCGTCCACCTCCTCAACCGTGCCGTTGAAGCTGGTGAACGGCCCGTCGGCCACCCGGACCTGCTCGCCAATTTCGAACAGCACGGCTGGCCTTGGACGATCGACGCCTTCCTGGCTCTGCTTCAGGATCCGGTCGGCCTCGGCTTCGCTGATCGGGCTCGGTTTCGTCCTGCTGCCCAGGAATCCGGTCACCTTCGGCGTGTTCTTCACCAGATGCCAAGCGTCGTCCGTCAGGTCCATCTTTACCAGGACATAGCCGGGAAAGAACTTATGTTCGCTGTTGATCTTCCGCCCGCGCTTGACCTCGATAACGTTCTCGGACGGTACCAGCACGGCCTCGAACTGATCCGCGAGACCTTTTTGGGCGGCCTGCTCAGTGATCTGTTGGGCGATCTTTTTCTCGAACCCTGAATAGACGTGGACGACGTACCAATTCTTGGCCATTCCCGGAACCCTTCAGATGCCCACATTGAACAACGCGCGCACCCCAAGGCCGATCACCTGATCGACGACGAAGAAGAAGATCGCGGCGGCAGCGGCCATAGCGAACACCAGGCCTGTCGTCACCATCGTCTCCTTGCGGCTCGGCCAGGTCACCTTGCCGATTTCCGCTCTTACTTCACGCACGAATTTTGCCGGTTGGAAAGCCACGTTCGTAAATCCCTCTAAGATCGCCCGCCGGGTCCCTATGGTATGGCCCGCAAGCTGGCAGGGGTGGAGGGTCTCGAACTCTCAACCTCCGGTTTTGGAGACCGGCGCTCTAGCCAATTGAGCTACACCCCTACTTCGGGCCAGCGCTTGAGCCACGGACAATCAGCCCATGGGATCGGACGCAGCGAAGGCGGTAGAAAGGATGCGCGCGTCGCGTTGTCAAGCAATTATGGCTGCTATCCCCACCGGGTCCAGAATCTCGGTTCTGAGTAGAGTTGTTGTTCCTATCATGTTCTTGACATCAGCGGGTTCCTGTGAGATCAAATCTCGCGAACAGAGTGCGAACTCGACCGGATGGTGGGACACATGGAAGCGCAGATCGACAGGGATGCCATCGCCGCAATGGAAAACGCGAGCCTGCCTGACGCCTGGCCGGCCGAGCGATTTCCGTCCCGCCAAGCCGCGGGCCGGGGTGCCGTCAGCAACCCGCACGTCCGATTCGACAGCTGCGGCGCATCGCCGTTCGATGATGGTTGGGACACACTGACGCAGGATTTCGGCGACCTGCCCCGGCTCGACACCACCCTGACCCGCGACTCGTCCCGGGCAGCAATTAGCTGGAATGCGTCGCCGGACATCGGCTTCGACCGGGCAGTCAATCCATACCGCGGCTGCGAGCACGGCTGCATCTATTGCTACGCGCGCCCGACGCACGCGTATCTTGGTTACTCGCCGGGCCTGGATTTCGAAACCAAGCTGATATTCAAGCCCGAGGTGGCCGAGCTGCTGGAAAAGGAACTGCGCAAGCCGGGGTATGTCGCCAAGACCCTGGCGCTCGGGTCCAATACCGATCCCTATCAGCCGGTGGAACGTACCCTGAAGCTGACCCGCTCGGTGCTCGAGGTGTTGGACCGCTACAACCACCCGGTCGGGATAGTGACCAAGTCATCCGGTGTATTGCGCGATCTCGACATCCTGTCGTCGATGGCAAAGCGGAACCTGGCGCGTGTCCATATCTCCGTCACCACTTTGGATGCACGCCTCGCCCGGGTGATGGAGCCTCGCGCCGCGACGCCCGCTCGGCGTCTGCATGCGATCGCCGAACTCACCAGGGCCGGGGTGCCGGCGGGCGTCTTGGCCGCACCGATGATCCCCGGGCTGAACGATGCCGAGATGGAGAAAATAATGGAGGCATCCGCCCGCGCCGGCGCCCGCCATGCCGGCTATGTCCTGCTGCGCCTGCCTTTGGAACTGCGGCAGATGTTCGAGGAATGGTTACACACCCATTTCCCCGATCGGGCCCGGCATGTGCTCAGCCTGATCCGGCAGACGCGCGACGGGAAGCTGAACGATCCCCGCTTCCATCACCGCTTTACCGGCCAGGGCGTGTATGCCGATTTGCTGACGCGACGGTTCACCCGAGCAGCCCGGCAATTCGGCTTCGGCGAGGTACGAACCCAGCTCGATTGCGATCGCTTCACCGTCCCCGCCGACGCCGCGGAGACACCGTCCAGCCAGATGTCGCTATTCTGATCGCTGCCTCCGGGACGGGCTGAAGCGGCGATTGACGCCGCGCGGAAGCCCACCCTATCCTTCCTGGCTAATAAAGAGGGCCCGCTGGCCCATGGGCAGGGAGGCCTTTTGGCAGTGCAGGACGCTGCGCGCATTTTGCAGCTTGTCGTCAACGGTGCGGCATCGGGTTGTATCTACGGGCTGATCGCGCTTGGCTTCGTGCTGATCTACAAAGCGACCGAGATGGTGAACTTCGCCCAAGGCGATGTCATGATGCTCGGTGGCTTCGTTGCCTTCACGTTGATCGCGCAGTTCCACCTGCCCTACTGGGTCGGCGGGTTGCTGGCAATCCTGATCACCGCCGCCTTCGGTTATGCACTCGATGCTCTTGTCATCCGACGAGTCATCGGTCAGCCACAATTCGCCGTGGTAATGCTAACCCTCGGACTCGGCTTTATTTTCCGCGCCGTAGCCGGGATCACCTGGGGCTATGACTCGGTCGGATTTAACACGCCGTTTACCAATAAGAGGGCCGATATCGGCGGCCTGATTCTGGGCGAGGACAACCTGTCGATCATCGTCGGCACGGTCCTGCTGTGTGGCGTTCTGTATCTATTCTTCAGCAAGACACGTGTCGGCGTCGCGATGCAGGCCGCGTCGCAAAATCAGCTTGCCGCATATTACATGGGTATTCCGGTCCGCACGATCTTCTCGCTGATCTGGGCCATCAGCGCGGGCGTTGCTTGCCTGGCCGGCATCCTGCTGTCGCCGGTATCGATGATCGACGTGAACATGGGGTTCCTCGGCATCAAGGCATTCGCCGCGGCAGTGATCGGCGGCTTCGGCAGCATCCCCGGATCGCTGATCGGCGGCGTCATTGTGGGCATTGTCGAGCAGTTCGCCGGTTACGACCTGCCCGCGGGTTTCCAGGAGGTCACGTCCAACGTCGTGCTGCTGCTGATGCTATTCATCCGGCCGCAGGGCCTGTTCGCCGAGCGCATGGGAAAGCGGGTCTGATCGGTGCGCTATTTGTTCAGAACCCAGTATCGCCAGGACATCGCGCTGTGGCGGCATAACGGGGACCGCTTCTGGTACGGCCTGCTGGCGGTGCTCGTGCTGATCGCCCCGCTGGTGTTGGGCGAATTCTATATCGGTGAGCTTGGCGCGGTTTACATCTTCGCCATCGCCGGTGTCGGGCTGATGCTGCTGGTCGGCTACACCGGTCTGATCAGCCTGGGGCACGCGGCGTTCCTCGGGATCGGCGCCTACGTCAACGCAGTCCTGCTGGACAAGGGCGTGCCGTTCCTGGTCACCCTGCCGGTCGCCGGGCTGTTCACCGCGTTGTGCGGTGCCGCGATCGGCCGGCCAACCTTGCGCATGAGCGGGCTGTATCTGGCGATCGCGACCCTGGCGTTCGGCAGCATCGTCGGCACGGTGTTCCAGAAATGGACCGCCGTCACAGGCGGCTTCGACGGCTTCGCGGTGCCGACCCCGACAATTTTCGGTTTCCCGATCGAGGGTGCGACCGGCATCTATTACGTCTCACTGGTCGTGCTGGTATTTGTGCTTTGGGTCGCGGCGAATTTGCTGCGGTCACCGATTGGCCGAGCCATGGTCGCGATCCGAGACAGCGAGGTCTCCGCGCAAAGCATGGGCATCCACTTGGCTCGGTATAAGACGATGGCGTTCGCGATCAGTGCGGGCATGACCGGGTTGGCCGGAGCGCTGTTCGCGCACTATGTCCGCTATCTCGCGCCCGACGCGTTCGACGTTTTACTGTCGGTGCAATTCGTCACGATCGTGTTTGTCGGCGGCCTGGGATCGTTGCGCGGTGCGATTCTGGGGGCGATGTTCGTCCGGTTGCTGCCGCAGTTCATTGCTATAGTGCGTGACGATCTGCCGTTCGGCATCGGCCGGCTGCCAGGGCTGGAGCCGTCCCTGTTCGGCCTTGTGCTGGTGCTGGTCATCCTGTTCCAACCGGACGGCCTGAACGGCATGTGGTTGAAGGCCAAGACGTGGTTTCAGGCCTTCCCGTTCAAGCGCCAGACCGGATTTCGCCGCCAGAAGTCCTATGCGAAGTCGGAGCGTCTGCGATGATCCTGTTCCAGGCACAGGATATCTCGGTTCGGTTCGGCGGCATCCGGGCGGTGGACTCCGTAAGCTTCGACGTGCGCGAAGGCGAGGTCTTCTCCATCATCGGTCCGAACGGCGCCGGCAAGACCACGATCTTCAACTTGATCAGCCGTATCTACAGTTCGACCTCTGGAAGGCTGATTTTCGAGGACAAGGAGTTCACCCACACGCCGTCCTGGCAGATTGCCGGTCTGGGCATCGCCCGCACTTTCCAGAACATCGAACTGTTTCCCAACGCGACGCTGCTGCAGAACCTTCTTATCGGCCGCCACTGCCACTCCCGCGTCGGCTTCGTTTCGCAACTGGCGTTCCTGCCGTCAGTCCGCAAGGCCGAACTGGCGCATCGGGAGAAGGTGGAGGATGTCATCGCGTTCCTCGGGCTGCAGCGCTACCGCGGTGCGCTGATCGCCAACCTGCCTTATGGCGTGCGGAAGGTCGTGGAACTGGGCCGCGCCTTGTGCATCGAACCGAAGCTGCTGTTGCTGGATGAACCCTCCTCCGGGCTGAATGTCGAAGAGACCGAGGGCATGGGATTCTGGATCGAGGACATCAAGAAGGACCTCGGCATTACCGTGATCATGGTCGAGCATGACATGTCGCTAGTGAACCAGGTGTCGGATCGAGTAATGGCGCTGAACTATGGCAAGGTCATAGCGATGGGCACACCCCGGGAAGTGCAGTCCCATCCGGAAGTGGTCAAGGCCTATCTGGGTGGGGAGGTCGCAGCATGAGCAAAGCGCTGCTGCGAGTGAACTCTATTGAAACGTTCTATGGGCCTATCCAGGCGATCCGCGGCGTGTCGCTGGATGTGGATCAGGGCCAGATCGTTACCGTCCTGGGTGCGAACGGTGCTGGAAAAACCAGTATCCTGCGGACGATTTCGGGCATTCTGGACCCGGAACGCGGTCAGGTCATGTTCGAGGGCCGTGACATCGCCCGCAAGCCGCCCGATCAGGTCATGCGTCTGGGCATTTGCCATGTGCCGGAAGGGCGGGAGATCTTTCCGTTCCTGACGGTGCGGGAAAACCTCAACATGGGCGCATACACCCGGCGCGATGCAGCCGGGGTTGCGAACGACATCGGACTTTGTTTCGACTACTTCCCCCGGCTGAAAGAACGGGAATCGCAACGCGCCGGTCTGCTCTCCGGCGGCGAGCAGCAGATGCTGGCAATCAGCCGAGCGCTGATGGGGCGCCCAAAGTTGTTGTTGCTTGACGAACCTTCGCTCGGTTTGTCGCCGCTGCTGGTGCAGCAGATTTTCGGCATCATCCGTCGTATCAATCACGAACAGAACGTTTCCATCCTGCTGGTGGAGCAAAACGCTCATACCGCGTTGCAGACGGCGGATTTCGGCTACGTGCTCGAAGTCGGCCGAATCGTCGCAGCCGATGCGTGCTCGGCGCTGATGCAGCGGGCCGATATCAAGGAGTTCTATCTGGGCCAGAAAGAAACCGGTGCACGCGGAACGCGGCGCTGGAAGAAGAAACGAGTTTGGAACTGACGATGAGCCAGTCTAGCACCTCCATTCCGGCGCTTTTGTCGCAGCGCGCCGCGTCCGATGGCGGGGCAACGATCCTACGGATCAAGGACCGCGGCATCTGGAGGACCGTTACCTGGGCTCAGCTAGACGCCAAGGTCCGCGAGATCGGGTTGGCACTGCTGTTGGCGGATTTCGCGCGTGGCGACGTGGTGGCGATCCTGTCGGAAACGCGGCCGGAGGCGGTCTACGCCGACCTGGCGGTCCTGGGTTGCGGCGCGGCCAGTGTTGCCATCGACCCCGACGAGGAGCCGGATCGCGTTCGCCATCTGCTGTCGTCCAGCGGAGCCAGGCTGGCTTTCGTGGAGAATGAAGAGCAGCTCGACAAAGTCCTGACGGTCCGCGATCGCTGTCCGGCGCTGTCTCGGATCGTCGTGTTCGACATGAAGGGACTGCGCGATTTCGTCGATGCCGGCTGCGTCAGCCTGTCAGAACTTTATCCAACCCGAGACATCGGCCGATTGGTCCGCCGCGGTTCAGGCGATCCAACCGGATCAGCCCGCGGTGATTCAGTTTCCGCGCGGCGACAGCCTGGGACGGACCCTGACGCACGGCGATCTGGTGCACATGATGAGTGCCGCCCGTGCTCGGCTGCCGATACGGCAGAGTGATGAACGTCTGGTGGTGCTGCGGCTGTCCGACATCACTGAGCGGGTTTGGGGCCTTTATCTGGCGCTGGAGACAGGCTGCATCAGCAACTATCCGGAGGGCCCCGACACCATCATCGAGAACCTGCGGGAACTTCAACCGACGATCCTGGGCGCGGACGCCGAGGTTTGGGCGCATCTGCAGGCGCTCGCCACGGTGCGGGTGAAGGCGGCCACCGCTACGCAGCGTTTGGTCTACGAATGGGCCTTGCGGGCCGGCCGGGCTGGCGGATCGATAGGACGATTGGCAGACCTTCTCGTACTCCGTGCGGTGCGGCGGGAATTCGGCCTGAACAGGCTGCGCCTGGCGTATGTTGGCGGGACGGCTGTCGGTCCCGCGGCGATGGATTGGGCGCTAAGTCTCGGCATCGCAATACAGCGGGTGGACGATGTCGTGTTAGGGTCCGGTCAAGTAGACGAACGCTATCAGGCGTTGCTGCAGAACGCTTACGCGTAAGCTCCTTCAAATCGAAACTCGCGATGGCGGAGCCCCCCACCCTGCAAGGGCTACCAGCGCAGCGCGCTGGTGTGGACGGGCGCGTCCCAGAGTTGCTCCATCTCCGCGTCCAGCAGGGTCACGGTCAGCGAACATCCCGCCATATCGAGCGAGGTCACGTAGGACCCAGTCAAGAAGCGTATGGGGCGCACGCCTTTCCCCGCCAGAACACGCCGGGCGGCATTGACCATCAAATACAGCTCCATGGCCGGCGTGCCGCCAAAGCCGTTGACCAACAGCAGACAATCCGCATTCGCGGCCGGTGCGAGATCGCGTATGATGGCGCTCAGCATCTCCTCGGCGATCGCGTCCGCCGTAGCGAGTTTCACGCGCCTGCGTCCGGGCTCGCCATGGATGCCGACGCCCATTTCCATCTCGTCCTCGCCGAGGACGAAAGTTGGCTTGCCGGCGGCCGGAACGGTGCAGGACGTCAATGCGACGCCCATCGAGCGCGTCCGGCTGTTGACCCGTGTTCCCAGCGCCTGCAGCGCGGCGAGGTCCCCGCCCCGTTCAGCCGCAGCGCCGACGATCTTCTCGACCACCAATGTGCCGGCGACACCGCGCCGCCCGGTGGACCATGTCGAGGCCTCGACGGCCACGTCGTCGTCGGTGACGATCCTGGCGACCTGGCCGCTGGCCATTTCCGCCGCCATGTCGAAGTTCATGACGTCGCCTTCGTAGTTCTTGACGATCAGCAGGCAGCCGGCCCCGCCATCCACCGCCGCCATAGCCTCCGTCACCTGATCCGGCGTCGGCGAGGTGAACACCTGCCCAGGACACGCCGCGTCCAGCATTCCGGTCCCCACGAAGCCGGCGTGCAGCGGCTCATGGCCCGATCCCCCGCCGGAGATCAAAGCGACCTTGCCCGGCGTCAATTGACGGCGGCGGACATACTTGCGGCCCTCGCCAAGCGTGACGAGATCGGCGTGCGCCGCCGCGAAGCCGTCGAGGCTTTCGGCGAGAACATCATCGACGGCGTTTATAAGCTTCTTCATGGCGATCCCCCGTTTTCAGGACTCGAGGCTCTCGGCGAAACGGCCGATCTGGCGCGCGAACCGCACGACCATCTCATCCAAGGCCCGATTTTTTACCGCGTCGCCGAGATCGGCGACGGTCACGGTAATACTGCGCGTCCGTGACGTCGCGTGGCCGCTATCACGGCGATCCGGATGTGCCAGCGCATAGGCTTCGAGAAAAGCGTCTCGCTCCGCCTGGGAAAAATGACAGAGCTCGAACACCACGTCGAGATGCTGCGACGGGATCGGCATCGCGTAGGCGGGATTGGCCATCTGTGAGACGAAAGACCGGTTGGTGCCCAACGCCGTGGCAAGGCGCTGGCGCGTGCCGGAGGGACGATTCTCCAGCACGCATTGCAGCACCCGCTTGTAGCCGGCAACCGGCGACGTTGCGGCCGGCGGCGCGCTTGCCCCGCTCATTGTCCCGCCGCCGCAAGAGTGGTCCCGGCCACCGCCCGTTTTGCGCGCGCGAGCAGGCCGGGCGAGACGGACAGCGAGCGCAAGCCCGTCGCCAGAAGCGCCGGCAGCACGGCCGGGTTGCCGCCCGCGTCGCCACACAGGCTGACATCGCGCCCGATCCGTCGCCCGTGCGCCACCACAGCCTCGATCAGCCGCAGCACCGCCGGGTTGAGCGGATCGGCGAGGTCCGCGACCGAAGCGATATCGCGACCCGCGGCGGTGACATACTGGGTCAGGTCATTCGAGCCGATCGAGAAAAATGCCGCATCGAAGTGCTCGATGGTGATCGCGGCCGCGGGCACCTCCACCATGATGCCCAACTCCGGCCGTCGGCACGGGTTCGCCGGTGCGCGCAAAGGCAGCGATCTCCGCATCCAGCAGGGCACGCGCGGCTTCCAGTTCATCGGGCACGGTGACCATCGGCAGCATGATGCGCACCGCGCCGTGCCGCGCCGCGCGCAGTAATGCACGCAGTTGCACTCGGAACAGATCGGGATGACGCAGCGAAAGGCGCAGGCCGCGGAGCCCCAGGAACGGATTGCTTTCGTATGCTTCGGTAACGCCGGGAATCGGCTTGTCGCCCCCGGCGTCCAGCGTCCGGATCGTCACCGGCCGCCCCCGCGCCCACTCGGCCGCAGCGCGATACACCGCGTATTGCGCGTCTTCGCTGGGCAAGCCTCCGGCGCCGTGAAACAGGAACTCGGTGCGGAACAGGCCGATGCCGTCGCAGATCGCCGGGTCGAGGTGCGCCAGTTCCTCGGCGCCGATGATGTTGAGGTGCATCGCGATGCGTGTTCCGTCAGCCGAACGAGCCGGCGCGGAGAGGTGGGCCTCGGCTTCGACACTGGCGTTTTCCGCTTGCTGCTCGAGGGCACTAAAGCGGTCGCGTGACGCCGGCAGCGGGTCGATCACCAGCTCCCCGGCTTCGGCATCAACAAGCACGTCCTTGCCGTCCAGCGCCGCCGCCGACCCACCCAGGCCGACGATCATCGGCACCGCACGGGCCCGCGCGAGCATGGCGACATGGCTGGTGGGGCTGCCCTCGGTCAGCAGGACCGCGGCACCACGATGCCAGTCAATCGACAGGAATCTCGAGGGCGGCAGATCGTTTGCCGCAACGATGGCGCCCCGCGGCGCGGTTACACCAGCAACGCCGGGCCGGAGCTTCGTCAAGACCCGGTCGCGGATGTCTTGAAGGTCGGCGGTACGGGCGCGGAAATAGGGATCATCGGCCGCCGCATAGCCAGCGATTTCCGCGTCCACCGCGGCTTCCCAGGCAGTGTCCGCGGGCGCACCGCCGGCGATCGCGACGCCGGCCGGCGCCACCAACTCGTCGTCCTCCAGCATCGCAACCTGGAAGGCGATTATCTCCGCGGCCTCGGCATCCACCCGCGCCTGCAGCGATCGGGTGTCGGCCAGCGCACCGGCGACCGCCTCACGCAAAGCAGTTGCCTCAATCCTCGGATCGCCGCTGGGCCGTCGCTTCGGCGCCTCCGACAGACGCAGATACACCACGCGCCCCGCTGCGTAGCCGGGAGAGGCTGGCCGCCCAAGGACGCGTCGTTCAGTCATCACCGGAAGAGGGTTCGGGGTGCTCTTCGTGGAACCGGCTTTCGACCAGCGCGACCACCGCCTCGGCCGCCGCCGCCGCGTCAACCCCCGAGGCTCGGACGTGCAGCACCGCATCGCGCGGCACCCGCACGCGCATGACCTTCACCGGGCTTTTGGCATCGACCCAGGGGCCATCGGGCGAAACAGCGATCTCCACCGCGCCGGAAAAGGTTTTCGCGAGCTGCGTTAGCTTAACCGCGGGCCTGGCGTGCAACCCGGTGGCATTCTTCAGTATTACCGATGTCATGACATCAGTCATCGTTATCCTTTCGTAGCCTACTGCGGCGACAATTCTTCCGCCGTGCGGCGCACCACATCGAGCGATGAGCCGCCAGATGCTTCCGTTGCGGCGACCACCGCCCCTTCCACGATCGGCGCGTTGCAGACCACGACGCGGTCGCGACGGTCTGCATCGAGCATTTCGATCGCCATCTCACTGTTGGTCTCGGCGCCGCCAAGATCGACGAAGATCGCAACGCCGGCCTCCGACCACGCCTGGTCGATCGCCGCCAGGATCTTCGCCACGTCAGTGCCGAGATTGCCGTCCGGATCGCCCCCGGCGTACGCGAGTTTCACGCTGTCGCCGACCATCTGGCGCACCATGTCGGCGGCTCCCTCCGCAACCTTCGGCGAGTGCGAGACGATAACGATGCCTACCGTTGCGGGTGCCACTGCTTCAGCCTTTCAGCCCGCGGCAGACCGCCGCGACCATCAATTCCGCCGAACGCGCGCCTGGGTCCATGTGACCGATCGAGCGCTCGCCGAGGAACGACGCTCGGCCGCGAACCGCCAGCATCGGAACAGTCGCATCCGCCGCCTCAGTGGCGACCACTGGCAGACGGACAAGCAGATCGGGTCCGCCCGCTTGCATCGCGAGTTGAACCGGCACCAGAACGTCCAGCATCGTCTTCTGCCCCGGCTGGGATTTTCCCCTGGCCTTGACCGCCTCCACAGCGCGCGCAAAGGCAGTTGCGAAATCCGGCGCGGCCGCGATCTCCTTGCCGAGCGCCATGAACAGCGTGCCGTACAGGGGGCCGGAGGCGCCCCCCACCTTCATCACAAGCTGCGTCCCAATCGCGCGTAGTGCGTCCGGCAGAGGTTTGTCCGCGAGCGTGGCGGCCTCGGCGCGGACGGCTTCGAACCCGCGCTTCATGTTCAGTCCGTGGTCGCCATCGCCGATTGCCTGGTCCAGCGCGGTGAGTTCGTCGGCATGGTCAATCACCACGGTCGCGACCGTTTCGATCAGGCGATGCAATGTCGCGGCATCAATGGTTTCGTTCATAGTCTGACCCTTGTGCCGGCTTGGTCGAAGAACAACGGGCTGACGAAGTCGATGTCGACCTGGTCGCCCGGTGACAGCCCAGAGTCAGGATCGCTGAGCGTAACGAAGTCATGATCCGCGAGACGGATGTGCAGGTGGTCCTGGTCACCAAGATGCTCGACCCAGGTGACCGAACCCATCCCGCCCGAACCATTGGCCTTGCTGATCCGTACATGCTCGGTGCGCGCGCCGACTGTTTCCACCGTCGGCGGCGCCGCGAGTTCGGGGACCAGCCGGCGCGGCAAGAGGTTGATCGTGGGGCTGCCTAGGCGCGTGGCGACGTAGGTGTTCATCGGATCGCCATAGATCTCCCGCGGTGAGCCGATCTGCACCAATCTGCCGTGCTCCATTACGCCGACGCGATCGGCCAGCGTCATTGCCTCGGTCTGATCGTGCGTGACGAAGAGGATCGTGGCGCCGAGGTCCTGCTGAATGCGCTTGATCTCAACTCGCAGATCGGCCCGAAGTTTCGCATCCAGCGAGGAGAGCGGCTCATCCATGAGATAGATCGTGGGCGAGCGAACCAGCGCGCGGCCGATCGCGACGCGCTGCATCTGACCGCCGGACAGCGCGGTGACGCGGGACGACAACTTGTCCTCGATGCGCAGCAGCCGCGCGACCTCGCGAACCCGCGCATCGATGCTGCGCTTGCGGCACGGCGCGGATCGGCGCGCGGAGCGGGAAGGCAAGGTTCTCGAACACCGACATATGCGGATAGAGCGAAAACTGCTGGAAGACGAAGGCGACATCGCGCGCCGCGGATGGTGTCCGCGCCATGTCTCGGCCGCCGATCAGCACAGCGCCGGCATCCGGCTGCTCCAGGCCCGCGATCAGGCGCAATGTCGTGGTTTTTCCGGCGCCCGTGGGGCCGAGCAGCACGACGAATTCACCGTCGCCGATAGTGAGCGACAGGTCGTGAACCGCCGTCACGTCGAGGAAACGCTTGGAGATGCGTTCCAGCCGGACTTCAGCCATGCGGCCCTCCTGGATGCCTGGAGGCTGCGTAGGCGGTGTCGTGGAGGGCTGTCAGGATGGCTCGGCCGGAGGATGCTTCGAACACGGACAGCTTGTCGCCGCGCATTGTTAGGCCGACCTGCTCGCCCGGCGCGACGCGGATCTCGGAAGACATGCGCGCCTTCACCGAACCATGGTTGGTTCGAACCGTAACGATCTGCGTTGTCCCCATGTATTCGGCGCCGAACACCTCGCCGCGCAGGCGCGAGTCGTTGCTGAACCGTAGGTGTTCGGGGCGCACACCGAGCACGAGTTCGCCCGGGGCCTGCGCCTCTCGCGGTGATGGGATGGCGATGGTTGCTCCATCGATCTCGATCTTTGGCACACCGGGCTGTAGCGCACCGTGGAAACGCAGAAAATTCATCGGCGGCGAGCCGATGAAGTCGGCGACGAACATCGATGCGGGGCGGTCGTATATTTCGCGCGGCGGCGCAAGCTGCTCGATGATGCCGTGGTTCATGACCGCGATGGTGTCGCCAAGCGACATCGCCTCTGTCTGGTCGTGCGTGACGTAGACCGTTGTGGCATGGAGCCTGTCGTGCAGCGCGCGCAATTCGCCGCACATCAGGTGACGGAATTCGGAATCGAGCGCGCCGAGCGGTTCGTCCATCATGAAGGCCATCGGCTCGCGAACGATGGCGCGCCCTAGCGCCACGCGCTGCCGGTCGCCGCCGGACAGGCGCGATACCGGCTGATCCAGCAGCTTGGTGATGCGGAGGATGGAAGCGGTTTGTTCAACCCGCGCCCTGATTTCTTTTCTCGGCACGCCTTGCGAGGCCAGCGGATAGCCGATGTTCTGACGCACGTTCATGTGCGGGTAGAGGGCAAAGAGCTGGAAAACAAAGGCAATGTCGCGTGCCGAGGCACGACGATATGTGACGTCCTCGCCGCCTAGCAAGACACGCCCGGCAGTCGGCAGTTCCAGGCCGGCGATCATCCGTAAGGTCGTGGTCTTGCCGCAGCCGGACGGGCCTAGCAGGCAGAAGAAGGTGCCGTTGGCGACGGTGAAGCTCGAATCTTTCACCGCAACGAAGTCACCGAAGGATTTCTGCAGATGTTCAACCTGGATTTCCGCCATCGGGGTCAGTCCGGGAACTTCGAGACGATAGTGTACAACACGACGCCGCCGAGCGTGACGAGGAACGACCAAGTGTAGAGCACCAGGGCAAAGGGCTGCATCAACATCACCACGCCGGCGCAGATCATGCTGATCGCGCCCCACTCCCACGGCGCGCGGCGGAATATGCGGCGCGAACGCGAACGGTCGCTCATTTCCGCACCGCGCCGAAGGTGATGCCACGGAGCAGATGCTTGCGCAGCAGCACGGTGAAAACCAGGATCGGCACGAGGAAGATCGTGGTGCCGGCGGCGACCGCGGGCCAGTCCTGGCCGCCCTCGCCGATGATGATCGGGATGAACGGCGGAGCGGTCTGCGCTTCACCGGAGGTTAGCAGCACCGCGAAGGCGTATTCGTTCCATGCGAAGATCATGCAGAAGATCGCGGTCGCGGCAATGCCCGTCGCCGCCTGCGGAAGCACGATTTTTCGAAACGCTTGAAGCCGGGTGTAGCCGTCGATCATCGCGGCTTCCTCGTATTCACGCGGGATTTCGTCGATGAAGCCCTTGAGCAACCAGACCGCCAGAGAAACGTTTACCGCTGTGTACAGCAGGATCATACCGAGCTTGGTGTCCGACAAGCCGAGTTGGCGGAACATCAGGTAGATCGGGATGGCGACGGCGATCGGTGGCATCATGCGGGTGGACAGGATGAAGAACATCAGGTCGTCGGCAAGCGGGATGCGGAAGCGGGAGAACGCGTAGGCCGCGAGGGTGCCCAGCGCAACCGCGCAAAACGTTGATCCGAATCCGATGATGATAGAATTGACGAAACGCGGGACATAGTTCGATGGGCCGGCCACCACCATGTTACGCGACCGCGCGATTTTTTCGCAGACGCCGGACGCTGGCGGCAGTTGCGCCATGTATTCCGCTGTCTGGCGCGATTGCTCGGTGAACAAGTTGCAGTAACCCTCGACCGTAGGCTGGAACAGGATCTTCGGGGGATAGCTGATCGAGTCAGGCGGCGACTTGATGCTGGTGGCAATGATCCAGACCAGCGGCACCATCGTTACAAGCGCGTACAGGATGATCAGCGTGCCGGCGATCCGTTTCGCGCGCGGCGTTGGCTCGACGACGGAATGCGCCGTGGTGATGCCGGTGTTCATCGCTGCTTTACCCGGTTGAGCGCTTTCACGTAGATGTTGGCGAGACCGAAGATCGTCACGAACAGAATGACGGCGAAGGCGGATGAATAGCCGGTTCGCCATTTCTCGAAGGCTTCGCGTTTCAGCGTGATCGAGGCGAGTTCCGTGGTCGAGCCGGGGCCGCCGTTGGTGAGCAGGTTCACCATATCGAACATCTTGAAGTTCTCGATGCCACGAAACAGCACCGCGAGCATGATAAATGGCAGTGCCATCGGCAGCGTAATGGTCCAAAACTGGCGCCAAGGGGACGCGCGATCGACTTCGGCTGCCTCATAGATATAGCCCGGGATCGACCGCAGGCCGGCCAGGCAGATCAGCATGACGTACGGCGTCCACATCCAGACATCGACGATGACGATAGACCAAGGGGCCAGAGTGACATCGCCGATCATCGAGAAAGACGACGGCGGTATGCCGGTGAACAACGAGATCACCGCGTTGAACAGCCCGGTCTGCGGTTGGTACAGAAAAGTCCAGAAATTACCGACCACCGCGGGGGAGAGCATCATCGGGATCAGAATCACCGTGGTCCAGAACGCATGTCCACGAAATTTGCGATCGATCAGATAGGCGAGCGCGAATCCCAGGCACGTCTCGATCACGATGGTCGCGACGACGAAGCGTGCCGTGACCTGCATTGCCTGCCAGATATCGGGGTCGTGGAGGATGTCGATATACTGATCGAAACCTAGCCAACGCAGCGGCACGTTAGGACGGTTTGCCCGGTATCCGGTGAACGAGAGCCTGATTGTCCAGATCAACGGAAAGATGTTGATGGCCAACAGCACCAGGATGGTCGGCGTGATGAACAGCCACGCCACCGCGCGATCGGACAGACCGCGCACAGGACGCGCGATGGCGATCGGGGTCGCGCGCGCCACACGGGCCGCCAACGAGGTTTCGGTCACTTCGTCCATCGTTTCTCGACTCTCGTCATGCCGGCCGGTGTCCCGTGGATTGCGCGGCGGGGCACCGGCAGAAGAGGCACGCGTCTCAGTCGATCTTGCCTTCTTCCTTGAAGACCTTGGTCCAATCGACGACGAGCAGATCGAGCGCTTCCTTCGCCGTGCCTTTGTCGGCAACAACGTAGTCGTGAATGCGCTTCTGCATATCGAGAAGGAGTTCCGCGTAGGCCGGTTCGGCCCAGAAATCGACGACGATCGACATCGACTCCAGGAATTGCGGCGCGAACGGCGCGCTTTTGACGAAGCCTGGTGCGTTGACGACGGACTTGGCCGCTGAATAGCCGCCTAGTTCCCACCACTTCTGTTGCACGGCCGGCTGCGCGAACCACTTGATGTACTGCAGAGAGTCAGCGCGCTTGTTCGAGTAGGAAACGACAGAGATACCCTGGCCGCCAAGTTGCGTGGCGTGGTATTTCTCCGCGGGGTTGACGAAGAAACCGATCTTGTCGCCGCCTACGTTGGGATCCTTGTACAGGCCTGGGAAGAAGGCGAACCAGTTCATCTGCATCGCCACCTGGCCCGACTTAAACGCGTCGAGGCCTTCCTGCATGTAGGCATTGGTCATGCCGGGCGCGGTGCAGCACTTGTACAGTGCCTTGTAGAACTCAAGCCCTTTGACCGCCTCCGGTGAGTTGACAAAACCCTGCATGGCATAGGGCTTCTTGGGGTCCTCGTATTTGAAGCCCCAGTCGTATAGCACGTTCGTCACGCCCATAGTGATGCCTTCGGAGCCCCGCTCGGTGAAGATATACGCTCCGTAGACTTTCTTGCCGTCGATTTCGCGGCCCTCGAAGAACTGGGCGATGTCTTTCAGTTCATCGTACGTCTTGGGGGGCGCCAGTTCGCGTCCGTATTTGGACTTGAACGCAGATTGCAACTCGGGGCGCGCAAACCAGTCTTTGCGATATGTCCAACCCACGGCATCGGCCATCGCCGGTAGCGCCCAGTAATTGGGGGTATTCTTCGGCCATTCGGAATAACCGAGCACGGTGGCCGGCATGAAGTCGTCCATGCTGATGCCTTCTTTGGCGAAGAAGTCGTTCAGCTTGACGTAGTGGCCGTTTTCCGCGGCGCCGCCGATCCATTGGCTGTCGCCGATGATCAGGTCGCAGAGTTTGCTTTTGGAGTTAAGCTCGTTGAGAAATCGGTCGGCGTAGCTGGTCCACGGCACAAATTCATATTTCATTTCGATGCCGGTTTTGGCGGTGAAATCTTTGCCGAGTTCCACCAGCGCGTTGGCCGGATCCCAGGCGGCCCAGCACAGTGTAAGCGATTTGCCTTGCGCGAGCGCCGGAGAAGCCGACGCGAATACTACGCCGATAGCCGCGCCAGCGGCCACGAGAGCAGTAGAGATACGACCTACCATTCGTTCCGTCCCTCCCTGAGCGGCCCCGATCGCGGGCCGCGGTTTATCGTTGCCTGTGTTTCGCCAGGATCTCGCCGTGAGCGCTTATAGCTTTCGAATTCCAGCGACAATGTTTAGTAGAGCATCCGTCACTAAGCGTGTCAACTAAACATCCGCCCGGTCTGGCGCGGCCGACCGGCTGTGGTCACGGTGGTGGCAGGCCTCTATGTGACGTGAATTTTGAACCCCGAGCGACGAGGAAGACTTGCGCCAAGCGTTGCTGAGGGCTTACCGAAATACCTGCTACGAGGCTGACGGCATCCAAATCCGCGTCGGTACACGCAGCGCGGCCACCGACCGGTTGCTACTCACGTACGGGGCGCGAACGGGCGTTCTGATTACCGCCTACAATCCGTTTTCCCGTCTGATGCCGCTTGCTTGGAACCACCGGATGCAAGCGCGATTACTTCAGGCCCTGCGCCGGCATCGGATCTTACCGGCGAGAGGATTGCTTGGGCGTTGGTCCGAAGCGCATTTACTGGTGTTTGGCGATCCCCGACCGCTACGACGTTTGGCGCGGCGCTATCGTCAAAACGCGATCGTGATCGTCCGCCTGCGGCAGCCACCGCGGCTTGCGATCAAAGGGGATGGCTATCTCTGATTGCTGTGTTCGCTTCGTGCTCACCGTCCCGGGCCTACGCAAAACTCGCTGCCGGGCAGGTGCTAGCCCTTACCCGGCCCGGACTCTCACCGGCTGGACCCTAATCAGCTCATCCGTGGCTCTGGTCGTTTAGGCGTTCTGGGAGCGCACCGCCTGGGTTGTGGCGGGCGGCGCATCTATGGGACCGGTAATGCTGACCTCGGGCTTGTCGTAATCCATTTCGCCAAACTGTGTGCAGAACGCGACCTCAGCCGCATCCCGGCCTACACCAATTCGCACAATCCCATTGGGATCCGCCATGCGGGTCGGATCGAACATATACCAGCCGAAACCGGATGGGCCGCGCAGAAACGCTTCGAAGACGCCATGAAAGTCGGGCGGCTCGAGGCGCCATGCGTAAGCGCTGATATAACGTGCCGGCACGCCAAGCGCGCGGCAGAGTGCAATGCCGAGATGAGCAAAGTCGCGACACACGCCGGCCCGTTGCGAGACAATGTCATAGGCTGAGGTGAGAGCATCCGAGGCCCCGCTGACATAATCGACGTTGTCGTGGATCCAGTTGCAGACGTCGACAACGCGTTGATACCCCATCGGCAAATTGCCGAAGGTCCGCTGCGCAAAGCGATCGATACGGTCGGACTGGCAATAGCGGCTGGGATATAGATGGGTCAGCACGCTGAGCGGCAACTCGCCCGGCGGCACTTCGAAAACGGCGGTGGGATCTTCCGCCGGATGACCAAGATCCACCTTCGTCTGATAGCTGATTTTGAAAGCGCCAGGCGGTGCGATAAGACGAAAATACCGATTACCGCTTTCCGGCATGGTCCAGCTCTCGGTCTGTAGCTCAGGCTCAATACGCAAAGATTCAGATTGGATCGTTTGCCCGGTGAAGCTTTGCGCCTGCACATTGAACACGAACGGCGTCTCCTGCTGCACGCGGTAGCCCAGCTTTGCCTGCACCGAAAATTCCATTGGCAGTCCTTTCGAAAGTGGGTGCGCGCCAGATCAATTCCCTGTCGCTCGCCTTTACACGCAAAATCCGTGCGTGGCTCCGCATCAAACGGGCGATCCCCGTATCACGCCCTGCTGATTGCAAAGGCTCGGAGCGAAATCAGTGGCCAGACGCATCAGCCTGCCTGGCCGCACGTAACAGTGATAGCACCAACTCCTTTACCAACCGACAAGCACTTTTTGCGTTACGGCGCGGGTGAAGGAGGTGTTGGTGAGAAAGGTAGTAATAGTACTGGCGGCTTCCGCTCTAGCTGGGTGCGCTTCGAATCCGCTACCGCCTCCGAACAGTGTGAAGGCCAGCTTCGATCCTCGCGCTGCCGCGGTGAGGCTGGTGGTGAGCGATCTTCAGCCCCTCTCGACTGCTGATCTGCTGGGACCGGACGGCAAACGCTTTGCGGCTAGCGCGGTCACGTTGGTAAGCGGGCCTCATGTCGATTACAGCCCGCCTCCTTCTATCGGACTTGGTATCGGTGGATTCGGATTCACCGGATGCTGCAGCGGCTTCGGGTCAGGCCTCGGTGTTGGCCTACCTCTCGGCAGCCCGAGACCGACCCATGTCAGCGATCAGTATATCGGTTCCGCCGTGATCCCAGTACCGCAAGACTACAATCAGACCTGGCAAACCTACCGTTTGGAATTTCAGGTCGGAAACAGGCCACTCGTCGTCGCCGCTCCGTCACCATCCGCCGGGTGATGGTGCAGCAAACCACCGGTTTGCTGCTCCACCTTATAGCAGATCAGTATTCGTCGCGTACACTGCCGCCAAAGGCTGCGGCAGCGCTCGCGACAAAGGCACCGATCAGTAACGACAACGCCGCAAATATAGCAAAATTCGCCGTAGCCTTGCGTGCAGCGTCCGCCGTCTCACGCGCTTTGGTTTCCGCGTCCTTGGCGCTGGCGATGGTATCATTCACCCGTTTTTCGGCATCCGCCTGCGAAATGCCGGTCTTCGCCGCGACAAGTTGCGCGAGATAGGCTCGATCGGCAGGCGGGACGTCGCCGTTCCGGATGCCGTTGGCCAGGATGCGACTGGCCTGAGTGGCTGCATCCTGTGTACTGACCGCATTGTCGATATGGTCAGGGCGAAAAAGAGCATCGACCGCGTAGTTCGAAGCGCCGGACGTTGCCGCCTGGGCGGCCCCGCCGGCTACCGTCGATGCGGCATGCACCCCGCCTCCGACTACCGAAGATGCCGCGGCCGCGACAAGAACGGTACCGATTATCGTAGCAAGCGCCCATGACAGGAAGCCATGAGCAGTGTCGCGGAAGAAGACTTCATGGGTATGCAGGCCGGTCCATTTGGTCCGCAGTCGTCCGGAGACAAAGCCCCCGAGTGCCGCGGACAACCACTGGACCACAATCAGCCCGATTCCAGCGCTGATTGTAAACGTGGTTGCCGAGGCACCCGCGTTAGGCCATGCGGACACCGTGGTCAGGCCAAGGCCAGCACCCAGCGATGTCAGGACAACCCCAATTGCGATAGCAGCGACAGCACCGGCGACAACTGCTGCCCAACTTACTGCCGATGCCGAGGATTCATTGCTAGAAACCGAGGATGCACTGCTGGAAACCGAGGGACGTTCGCCAAGCGTTGATGATGCAAGAGCCATGATCAATGCCAGATCAAGGCGAGTAGAATGATGATCGGAATCGGAACGCCAAGCAGCCAAAGTAGAATACCACGACCCATTTTCAATTCCTCCGAATGTTTTGCCACGCTTTTCGGGGCGGGGATCTAACGACGAGGTCGGTCTAGAGTTCCCGAGTAAGATGACCACAATGGCTGGCGCGCGCAGCCAACACCGTTTGACCTATTGCTCGGTCCAAGGCTGGACGCCGGGCGCTACCCCCAACGGCTGACCCCCGCGAGGCGCGCTCTACGCACGACGAACCAGAGCCATACCACCTGCGGGACCACGGTAATGAACGGCACCTCCGGCTTGTAGGTGGACGGCGCGGCGATAAACAGCAGGCAGCAGGCACCGCCGAACGTCGCAAAACCCCAATGCACCAGCGTGACCGCCACCGGAGACACACCGGACCGCTGCGCGACCTGATACAGGTGTCCCCGGTGTGGCTGGGTGACCGGCTCGCCGGCCAGCGAGCGGCGCGCCAAGGTGAACGCCACGTCGAACAGAACGCCGGACAACAGCATCGGCATCAGCAGGAAAGACAGCTCCACGCCATCGAATCGGCTAGCAACGATCGCAAGCACAGCCAGCATGAAGCCGCAGAACTGGCTTCCGACGTCACCCATGAAGATGCGGGCTCTGGGAAAGTTGAACGGTAGAAATCCCGCGAGTCCTGTCGCCAGAAGCCCAGCCGCCGCATAAGCGAACCAGCCGCCATGGTGCTCGGCGATGTCGACGATAAACAGGCAGGCGATGAGTGCCACTCCGCTGGCGAGGCCGTTCAGCCCATCGATGAAATTCATCGCGTTGGTGGTGAACAGCAGCCAGATCATCGTGGCCGCGATGCCGACCCAAGCGGCCGGCAAGGGGCCGAGATAGGGAATCCGGAAATCGGTCACGTAGAGGCCGCTGCCAATCGCCACCAAGGCCGCGAGCAGCTGGGCGCCCAATTTGACGATGAACGGCCAGTCGAACAGGTCGTCGAGGAAGGCGACCAGCGCTATGGCGACGGATGCCTCGATCACGCCGCGGAAATAGGGGTCCGCCAGGCGAGTAAACTCGGCGAAGCGGTACAGCACCGCGATGCCAACGAGGAAGGTCAGGACAATGCCCACGCCGCCGCCTTTGGGGATTGGCTGGTCGTGCGCCTTGCGCGCCTCGGGCGTATCCATGACCCGAACCGCGATCATCATGCGGACGGTGGCGGCGGACAACAGCACCAGCACGGCGGCGAAGCCCAAGTGTCGGAGAAATGCGGCAAGGGTCATACGGCGATCCGGCGGGTGGCGGGCGGATCGTCTAGCGTCTTGGCAATCGGCGCGCTACCGGGTGCGTCCGCTCAGATCACGCATCCCCGCATGCGAGCGTCCCAATCCCCAACCAAGTGCAATTGGTATTTGACAAATTTTCGAGCGCCCCTTGCTCCGTCCGGCCGCCTTGTGCCACCACCGCCGGACGACGCATGGCACGATGCATGCGACCGAGAGGAATATCATGACCGAAAGTGCTTCGGCACACCTTCCCGTCCCGGGCAACCTGATGCAAGGCAAGCGTGGCATCGTCATGGGCGTCGCTAACGATCGTTCGCTGGCTTGGGGCATCGCGTCGGCCTGCGCCGCGCAAGGCGCCAAGCTGGCGTTCACCTTCCAGGGCGAGGCGCTGGAGCGGCGCGTCCGCCCCCTGGCCGCCCAGACCGGCTCCGATCTGGTTATACCCTGCGACGTCGCAGACGAGCCAAGTATTGACGCTGCATTCGCGGCGTTGGCCGAACGCTGGGACGGCCTCGACTTCCTCGTTCACGCCATTGGGTACGCTGATAAGCAATATTTGCGCGGCCGCTATCTGGACACCCCGCGGGCCGCCTTCGTCCAGGCGATGGACATCTCCTGCTACTCGTTCACTGCAGTCTGCCAGCGCGCGGTGCCGATGATGAAGCCGGGCGGCAGCCTTCTGACCTTGACCTATCTCGGCGCCGAACGCTGGGTGCCGCATTATAACGTCATGGGCCTGGCCAAGGCGGCGCTGGAGGCCTCGGTCCGCTATATTGCCGCCGACCTGGGGTCCGCCGGGATACGCTGCAACGCGATCAGCGCCGGCCCGATCAAGACCCTTGCCGCCTCCGGCATCGGCGATTTTCGCTATATCCTGCGCTGGAACCAGCTCAATTCTCCGATGCGGCGCAACGTGACGATTGACGAGGTCGGGGGGGCCGGCCTGTATCTGCTCTCTGACCTGGCCTCCGGCGTGACCGGAGAGGTGCATCACGTCGATTGCGGCTACCACACCGTCGGCATGAAGCATCCGGACGCGCCCGACATCGCCACCGTGGAAGGCTGACGGGTGACCGCATGTCGCACAACAGTTTTGGACATTTGTTCCGCGTCACGACCTGGGGCGAAAGCCACGGCCCGGCGATCGGCGGCGTGGTAGATGGCTGCCCGCCTCTGTTGCCGCTCACCGAGGCCGATATCCAGCCGTGGCTGGACAAACGCCGGCCGGGCCAGTCGAAATTCACCACCCAGCGGCAGGAACCCGACCAGGTGCGAATCCTATCCGGCGTATTCGAGGGCCAGACCACCGGCACGCCGATCAGCCTCCTGATCGAGAACCAGGACTCTCGGTCGCGCGACTACGCTGCAATCGCAACGCAATACCGTCCCGGCCACGCCGACCTGACTTACGACCTGAAATACGGCATCCGCGACTATCGTGGCGGTGGCCGTTCCTCCGCCCGTGAAACCGCGATGCGTGTGGCGGCGGGCGCCATCGCGCGTCTGGTATTGGGGAGCGCTGTCCGCATCCGCGGCGCCCTGATCCAGATCGGGCCCCATCGCATCGACCGCGATCGCTGGGACTGGAAACAAATAGACGAAAACCCGTTCTTCTGCCCCGACCCGGTCGCGGCGCAAGCCTGGGAGACTTACCTATTGGACGTCCGTAAGTCAGGCTCCTCGGCCGGTGCCGTGATCGAAATTGTGGCGGAGGGCGTGCCCACCGGTCTTGGCGCACCGATCTACGGCAAACTGGATGCCGATCTGGCCGGCGCGCTGATGTCGATCAACGCCGTCAAGGGTGTCGAGATCGGCGAAGGCTTTGCCGCCGCCGCCCTGTCCGGAGAGGCAAATGCTGACGAAATCCGAATGCGCGATGGGATGGCGGAGTTCGACGCCAACCACGCCGGCGGTATTCTCGGCGGTATCTCGACCGGCCAGCCCATTGTCGCGCGCTTCGCGGTCAAGCCCACCAGTTCGATCCTGTCGCCGCGCCATTCGGTCGACCGCTCCGGCCACGATGTCGAAGTGACCACCAAAGGCCGCCACGATCCGTGCGTGGGAATCCGGGCTGTGCCGGTGGGCGAGGCAATGATGGCCTGTGTCCTGGCCGATCACATGCTGCGCCATCGCGCGCAGAACCCCAATGCGCCGACCAACACGCGGCTGCCAAGGAACTAGTGGTCCGATCCCGACAGAAGCATCCGTGCGGTCGGGTGAACCGGCCCACCCAACCTGGCGGCACAATCCGTCGGATTATATCCACTGGTAGACACTACAAACGTAGCTTCCCACGGATCCGTGATGCCGCACTGCGCAATAAGCGTGCTTGACGTTCGGGAATAACCCGGCATCAATGTCCATCTTAATGGCATGATGCAATCTTCGGTGCCCTCGTCGTCAGCAAATCTGAGTTCGGCCGGACTCGCCCCCCTGATCACGCTCATCGGCGTGCGATATTGGAAGGAACGGCTGGCGGAAATCCGCGACCTGGTCTCCTCGGGTCCACGCGCCGGACAGGCGCTTCGCCAGCGTCATTGCGTAGAACTCAGCCTGGACAAGCTTCGCCACAGCTCCGGGGCGAGGCTCTCCGTAACGGAGGCGTTGCTGGGGCAAATCGCCGCCGAAATTCCATTGATCGCAGCCGAACTGACTCAACTCGGCCGCGACCGCCTGATCCAACGCATCCGGCTCGGTCTTAGCGGCCAGAACACCCTGATTCCGGTGTTTCATCTGATTCGCAGCGCCCTTCTACAACGCGCCCGAGGGTTCACCGTCACCTTTCCCGGCCTCGAAAAGACAACCCCGCACGATCTGCTGCTCACACGTAATGAGACTGAAGCTGAAGTGGCCTGCGACGTCATCACCGCCGAGGAAGGCCGTGGCGTGCATCGTGGGGCATGGTTCCACTTGGCCGACCGCATCGATCCGGCCCTGCAAATTTGGCTCGCCGCTCATCCCGGACGTTACCTGCTGAAAATGACCTTGCCCAAAGGCTTGCGGGGCGGGCTGGACGGATCGGGCCCCGATCACGAGACGCTGTCCCACCTGCACCAGCGCATAACCACGATGCTGCAGACCAGCACGCGGCATGATCACGACGAAGCGATCGTTCTGCGCCTCGACCCCCTGTTGCTGGCCGGTGCCCAGGCCGAGGACATCGGGCTGATTTCCTCCTTAAGGCGGGAATTTGGCCCGGAGGCCCATTTGTCGGTGACCACAGCCGGCAACGGCATCTTCGTCATGGCCGCCCGAGCGGGCCAGGAAAATGAGGTTGCCATGGCCCTTCGACGCCGCCTCGCGGAGCTCGCACCAACCCGTCTCACCGGCGAGCGCCCCGGTATCCTATCGATATTCGTGGAAGATACCGATCGCCTCGAGTGGCGCGGCCTGCGCGACCGCCTCGAACTCGAAGGCGAGGCACGTCAGTTCATGACCGGTCCAGAGGCTCGCCCGGTGGTGGCGGTCAGCTTCGCGTCCCGGTTCGAATTGTTCGGCGTGGCGGAACCCGATGCCGCGTCGGGCGGCGAACTCCGCTTCCGCAACCCAAGCCACCCGGCCGCCGGATCCGCGGCTCTTGCACCGGCCGTCCTGTCGTCACTGTGATCGCTCAAGCGATACCGGAATCCATCGGTCAACGCATATTCACGATCAGGCCGCAGCGCTGCCATTTTTGCATGGCTCGATACGCCGGTCGCGATTTGAGAGGTTAGCATGTCGACTGCGGAATATCGCCGCAAACTTGAAGAACTCGACCGGTTGTTGAATGACCCGGATGTTCCCATGCAACCCGACCGCATCTGGTCGTTGCTCGCGGACGTTTCTCTCCCCGAAGTAACTTCGAAAATCCAGCCACCTGTTACGTCGGCGGCGGATCAATAGGGCTTCAACACGGTGAGCGGGGCGGAGCTGGAGTGCAAAATTTGCGACCCACAAAGAGATAAACCATATTCAGCCGCTTTGGTGAACATGGCGGAGATCCGGCAATGTTCAGCCCCTGCCGTGCCGGCGTGATCCGTGTTCCTCCGGCAAAATTCGGCACCAGAACGACTTCGAAACAAGCCTCGACGAAATAGTTTCACACCGGATCTTTGCTGGCTCGGGTAATCGTTGGTGGCCAGGGTATAATTTTTTCGACACATCAGCAGTCGTTCGACGCTCAAAATCGCTGGAACTCGGTCACATTCGTCTCATGGCATAGCGACAAAGACGTGTATATCAGGATAAAGTCCATTCCCTCGCGCTAAATAATTCATTGCGTGATGCGTTAGTTTGTTGACGAATCGCGTATAAATGTTGCATAATCTAAAGCTGAGAGCTGGCAATGCGCCGATTGATCTCGTAGTCACAAGGAAAGTAGATGTCCAAAGCGTTTATCTCGAAAGTCCTTCAGCAATCAACGGAGGTGACCGGCGCCGCTGCGAACCGGGCGACCAACGATCTGATCGACTCCATCGTCAGGGAAATGAAGAAGTCCGGGAAATTCACCCTCCCCAGCTTCGGCACGTTCACGGTTCGCAAGACCAAGGCGCGCAAGGCACTCAATCCGCGCACTGGAGAATCGATCAAGGTCAAGGCCGGCAAGACCGTTCGCTTCAAAGCCTCTCCGGTGTTGAAGAAGTCGGTCTGATCGAGGCGGCATCGCTGGGAACACGCCGGATCGCTGAAACGCTCCGGCTGCTGAAATCAGCTCCCCGCCAAGTAGCCGAATCCTGCGCGCAGATCTACGAGTCGCACGCAAAGCGCGCGCCCAGCAGGAATTCCTTGTTTCCTTCGGGTCCGGTGATCGGGCTCTCGACCACGCCCGCGATCGTCCAACCGGGCACGCGGGACCACCACTCTGTCACCCGCTCGCAAACCGCACGATGAACAGCGGGTTCGCGCACGACCCCTTTGCCGCCGACCGATGCCGCTCCGGCCTCGAACTGCGGCTTGATCAGCACGATCGCCCAGGCGCCCATTACACATAGCGCCAATGGCGCCGGCAGCAGGGTTGCCAACCCGATGAAGCTGGCATCACACACCAAGGCGCCGATTGGATCTGGCACCGCTTGTCGGGTCAGATAACGTGCGTTCGTCCTCTCATGCACCACCACGCGCGGGTCGCAGCGAAGCTTCCAGGCAAGTTGCCCGTGCCCTACATCCACCGCGTGCACCTTCGCCGCCCCATGCGCCAGCAGCACATCGGTGAATCCCCCGGTCGAGGCTCCTACATCCAGACAGATCCGCCCCTCCGCGGGGAATCCAAAACTCGCCAATCCATGCGCCAACTTCAGCCCGCCGCGCGAGACCCACGGGTGATCCTGCCCCCTGACCTCCAGAGCTGCATCCTCCAACAGCAGATCCCCCGCCTTGGCGACCCGCCGCTCCCCGGAGAACACCTTCCCCGCCAAAATCAGCGCCTGAGCCCGCGTGCGGCTTTCCACCAAGCCGCGAGCCACCAGCAACTGGTCGGCCCGGGACTTCATTATTCGAGCGGCCGAGTGCCCAACGACCCATCCGAGCGCTGCACCAGCGCCTCGACGCGTGCCTCGACTTCCGCGAGCTTGGCTTCGCAGTGGCGGCGCAGCTTGACACCCCGTTCGAACGCCTGCACCGCCGCATCCAACTTCAGCGTGCCTCCTTCCAGGCCGCGTACGATCTGGTCTAGCTCCGCCAACGCATCCTCGAACGACAACTGGCTGATATCGTCTTCCGGCATGGTCGGTGGCCTTTGTTCGGATAGAGAAGCAAGACGAGGGGCTTTGCCCCCGACCCCACCAAGGGGCGACGCCCCTTGGAACCGCTTTATAAGGGGCTGGGAAGGAGGGGGCCACCGAGGCGGTTGCAACCACTGCGTCGCCCCCTCCAGCCCCTTAATTAAATGGGATCAAAGGGCCGCCGGCCCTTTGCGGGTCGAGGGCGGAGCCCTCGCCTTCCCTCACATCCGCATAAGTCGCCGAACGTGCACGGCAACCGAGGCCGCCAGCGCATCGAGATCATAGCCACCCTCCAAGACCGAAACCAGCCTGTCACCGCAGTGCTTCTCGGCAACGGCGATCAGTTGATCGGTGATCCAGGCGTAGTCGCTGGTTTCGAGACGCAACTGCGCCAGCGGGTCCGCGGCATGGGCGTCAAAGCCTGCGGAGATAATCAGGAACCCTGGGGCGAACGCGTCCAGCGCGGGCAGAACGATGTTCGACCACGCGTTGCGAAATGCAACACCGCCATCGCGCGGACGAAGCGGCGCGTTGATGATGTTATCGGCAACGCCGCGTTCCCAGGGCTCCCCGGTGCCAGGATAGCACGGGCTCTGGTGCGTGGAGCCATAAAACAGGTCTCGATCGGCGGCGAACATGGCCTGCGTGCCATTGCCGTGGTGCACGTCGAAGTCGACCACCGCGATCCGCTGAATTCCCCACCGCGCGCGCGCGTGCATCGCTGCAACGGCAGCATTGTTGAACAAGCAAAAGCCCATCGGCCGGCTAGGTTCGGCATGATGCCCCGGCGGCCGCACCGCGGCGAAAGCCGCTCGGGCCCACCCCTCCATGACCGCATCGACCGCCATGCAGGCGCCACCGGCGGCGCGGGCAGCGGCCTCGGCACTGCCATGGCTCATCACCGTGTCGCTATCGAGTTGCACCGGTTCGCCCAGGTCGGGACGGATCGAGAGGATCCCCTCCACATAGGTCTGGGGATGCACCCGGCTTAGTTGCTCGACCGTGGCCATCGGAGCCACTTCGCGCAGCAGATGGGAAAATTCCGGTGCTTCCAGCGCGGCAAGCACGGCTCGTAGGCGTTCGGCGGTTTCAGGGTGGTAGGGCCCGGTATCGTGTTCCAGGCATGCCGGATGGGTGATCAACGCGGTGGTCACGTCAGCTGCCCTTCTTCTCAGGATCTTCCGCGCGGCGGCGGATCACGAAGCTAAATACGCCGGCCTCATCGCTCCACGCCAGCAGGGCGTGACCAGTTTCGCGGCAGAATGCCTGAAAATCAGCAACTGCCGCTCGATCCGTCGCCAACACCCGCAGCCGCTCGCCGGCCGCCATGCCGCGCAGTGCCCGGTTGGCCTTCAATACCGGCAGCGGGCAGCTCATGCCTTTGACGTCGAGCAGAGTCTCGCTCATGCCGGTAAGATGCGTGCGACCGAGCGATTGAGCAAGCAAGCAAGTCGGGGAGGTTTTTCAACTGCTCGCGGCTCGCCGGGCCAAAACATCCCGCTATTAGGCCGATGCCTTGGACGTCTTGCCGATCGCCGTCCTGATCTGCGTGGGAAGTAATGGCCTTCCTTAAGGTGTGTCGCCCATGGTTAAGAACGATATCCGTCCCTTTCCGAACTAGCCTTCGCCAGGCCAATCCGGAGCCCATTTCTGGAAGGGCGCTTGAAAACGATTTAGGGTTATCCGTCGGCGAACCCTAACGGCAATGCTGAAGTGGGCACGCCATCCAGTAGTGATCACTTGCTCCAGACGGCGATAGCGATAACCGTGCGCATGCTGATATGATGTCGCCCCGCGAATTGAAGCGGCTAGCTGAGGGTGGACCCATGACGCACCATCGAATTGGCATCGACCTGGGCGGCACCAAAATCGAGATCGCGATTCTAGACCCCGACGGCTCCGAGGTACTGCGGCAGCGGATCTCCACCCCGCATGCCTACAACGACACGGTGGACGCCATCGCCGCTCTGGTGCGCCAGTCTGAAGCCAACCTAGGCATTAACGCGACGGTCGGGATCGGCATCCCGGGCGTGATCAGCCCGGCTACCGGCCTGGTAAAGGGTGCCAATTCCATCGCCCTGAACGGCCGCCGCCTCGACTACGACGTCAGCGAAGCGCTCGACCGCGAGGTGCGCGTCGAGAACGACGCCAACTGCTTCGCCCTGAGTGAAGCGACCGATGGTGCCGGGGTCGGCTTCGGCGTCGTGTTCGGGGTCATTCTGGGCACCGGATGCGGCGGTGGAGTCATCATGCAAGGCAAGGTCCACCGCGGCCCGCACCGGATCGCCGGAGAGTGGGGCCATATACCCTTGCCCTGGCCGACCGGCGTGGAGATCCCCGGCAACCTTTGCTGGTGTGGCAAGCACGGCTGTCTGGAAACCTACGTCGCCGGTCCGTCCCTCGCGCGTGACTGCGACGGACCCGGCGCCCACGACGCTGGAGCGCTGCCGGCCCGCGCTGCTTCGGGCGACAAGGCCGCGCTTGCGGCGATGGACCGCCACGCCGACCGCCTGGCTCGCGGGCTGGCCGTGGTGATCAACATACTCGACCCGGACGTCATCGTGTTGGGTGGCGGCTTGTCGAATATGAGCCATCTTTATACTGAACTGCCGCGTCGCATCCCGACTTATGTGTTCAGCGATACCATCGCGACACCGATTTTGCGCAACAAGCACGGCGACTCGTCCGGCGTGCGCGGCGCTGCCTGGCTTTGGCCAAACTGACGTGCCGTCCTTGTGCCGCGATTGCTATCTCATCGCGGACACCCCACTCCGCGCCGCCAACACGATCACACCCGGCGTCACCGACACGATCCCTAGCGCATCCCACTGCCCGAATTGCCGAGGCGGCCGGCTCGTGCATCATCGCTCCCTGCTGCGGCTGACCGTCGCCCATATCGACTGTGATGCGTTCTATGCCAGCGTCGAGAAACGCGATCGGCCGGAGCTCCAATCACGTCCAGTGATCGTCGGCGGCGGTACACGCGGGGTCGTTACGGCCGCCTGTTACGTCGCCCGTATCTACGGCGTGAAGAGTGCGATGCCGATGTTCAAGGCGTTGAAAGTCTGCCCCGACGCGATCGTCATCAAACCGGACTTCTCGAAGTACACGGCTGCCTCCCGCCAAGTGCGCACCTTGATGAACGAACTGACACCGCTGGTGCAGCCGCTGTCGATCGACGAAGCCGTGCTGGACCTGTCAGGAACCGAGGCCTTGCATGGCGCGGCCCCCGGCCGTCGTTCTGGCCCGTTTCGCCAGCGCGGTGGAACGGCAGGTCGGTATCACCGTCTCGATCGGCCTCGCGGCGAACCGGTTGATGGCGAAGATCGCGGCCGGCCGGGGCAAGCCGCGCGGCTTCACGGTAATCGATGCCGAGGAAGCCGCATCCCTGCTGGCGCCGGAAAGCGTCCGGCTGTTGCCCGGCGTCGGAGCCGCCCTGGCACGCAAGCTGGAGACCATCGGGATCACCCGGCTGGGACAGTTGCAAGCTCTGCAGGATCGAGACGCCATACGAAAACTCGGCGACGATGGGCCCGCCCTGATCCGTCGCGCTCGGGGACAAGACACACGCCTCGTCAACCCGGCACGCGAAGCGAAATCAGTCAGCGCTGAAACCACGTTCGAACATGACCTGTCCACGGTCGCGGAGCTGGAACGCCCGCTCTGGCGTCTCTGCGAAAAGCTTGCGCGCCGGTTGAAGGAACAAAATTTGGCGGCTGGGGGCGTGGTCCTGAAGCTAAAAACCTCCCGCTTCGCCTCACGAACCAGAGCGGGTCGCTTATCCAGCCCGACGGTGCTGCCTGACCGTTTGTTCGACCTGGCACGCGCGTTGCTGGTCAAAGAGGCGACCGGCACGGCGTTTCGTCTGGTCGGGATCGGCGCGAACCCGTTGCTCGCGGGTTCCGATGCCGATCAAGGTGATTTGGCTGACACGATCACGCCGAGGCGGGCGGCGGCGCAGGCTGCGATCGACGCGTTGCGCGGGCGGTTCGGAGAAGCTGCTATCGCGCGTGGCCGTTCGCTGCGCTGAATGACCGTTCCGCTCACCGTTTTGGCGCCACCGAAACGATTTACCGACCGATTTTCTGCCGTTTTTCGCCAAATCTGGTTCGAAGGTATGAACCCTTGAACGAGGAAAGCAGCCTTAACATGTGTTTTAATTGGTAAATTTCCGTTCATTCCTGGGATACGGAATGGCAATAGTCACGTCATGTTATCGCCTGAACTTGGCATTCGGTTGTTTACTCTGTGATATCCCGTCACGAATGCGAAGCGACGACCTCGGCGAAGCGGTCCAGGGCCGCTAAAATACTCCAATAATGGCAACTTCTTGCCGAACTGTTGGAAGCCGTCTCCCGAGCGAAGCTGTTGCGGCATCCGCCGGAACTCGGGCCGGATCATGGCTGGAGATCGAACCGATGCGTACTCACACTATATCGTCAATCGGTATGGTTCTGATTTTGTAATATAAGGACCGGAACAAATCGGGTTGGTACACCATCTCGTTACGCGACACGAATTCGCTCGCATGATCAATATCTGATGGCAGTCGTCGCTTCGGTTCGGAGACGGCCGCTCATCCACAGTGAAAGGTATAGGAGTATGATCACTAACGAGGTCAGCGACGGTCTGGCCGGCATTCTGCGAACCGCTATCGTGGAACTCGTCCGGCGTGACGGTCCCGATTTGTCGGCTCGCCAACTCGGCGTGTTCCTGACGTGCTATCTGGAAACCGAGGCACAGACGGTTCGTGGATTGGCCGCGAAGTTGGGTGTGTCCAAACCGGCAATTACGCGCGCGCTTGATCGGCTGTCCGAGTTCGACCTGGTGCGCCGGAAGACCGATCCGTTGGATCGGCGCAGCGTGCTGGTACAGCGCACCGCCACGGGTATGGCGTTCTTGCGTGAGATGCGGACAATCCTTCGCGATGCCGCTTCGACCCTACGGATCACGGCAGAGCCGGCGCAAGCACGCGCGCGCGGAAACGAGCCCGTGAGAGCGACCCACTAAATCCCGGGCCGCGGCAGTTCGCGGCCCGGCCGCCCCTGATGGCTTCGTGTTGGCCCGGACGCTTTCGTCCTCGCTAAGCAATGAGGTGCGGTGATGCGCAATGCCCCGATTGGTCCTGGAATCTGCTCCGCGGACCTTGATAAGATTGCCCTATATTCAGAACTATCCGCTCAAGTAGATAGTTTACTGTTGGGCGAAGTCGATGTTATCGCTAACTTGGCCAACACCGCGGCGGCAATCTTCCACATTCTGCCGTCGGTGAACTGGGCAGGGTTCTATCTCGCCCGTGGCGCGGAATTGGTTTTGGGCCCGTTCCAGGGCAAGCCGGCCTGTGGACGAATTCCTCTTGGCCACGGCGTGTGCGGCACGGCGGCGGTCCGAAAAGAGTCTATACTGGTGCCGGACGTCCATGCATTTCCCGGTCATATTGCTTGCGACGTAGCCTCCAGGTCCGAACTCGTGGTGCCCATGGTCCGCGACCAGATCCTGATTGGCGTACTCGACTTGGACAGTCCGTTCGAGGCGCGCTTCGATGCCCAGGATCAGGCGTGCTGCGAGGCGCTGGTAGAAGTTGTACTCAGCCACCTGGGCAGCATTCCCCCGTTTTGAACACCGAGGTTCCTCTCCGCTGCCCAAAGCAGTGATGACGATACGTAGAAGAAACAGTAAGTATTCATTCGCTTCGCCTGGTCGTCCCGGCCACCCGCTACGGTTCCCGGCCAGCCGCTAAGCCCGGTGCGAGGACACCCGTTCCCGCCTGCAAGGCCGTTACCTCGACCCAAAGATAGCACTGCCAACGCGCACCCAAGTCGCCCCGCACGCAATCGCGATCTCGAAATCCGCTGACATCCCCATCGAAACCGTCTTCAGCCCATGCCGTGCCGCCCGTTCGGCCAACCAGGTAAAATGCGGCCCAGGATCCTCATCAAGC
The DNA here is from genome assembly GCA_963832865.1 of uncultured Pseudomonadota bacterium. Taxonomy (GTDB): domain Bacteria; phylum Pseudomonadota; class Alphaproteobacteria; order Acetobacterales; family Acetobacteraceae; genus Rhodopila. The sequence goes on along the minus strand of CAWHWH010000044.1, from coordinate 130,260 downwards.
GGGGGCACACACATCAGGCCAACCAGAGCGGTACCGAACCGCGCCTGGCAGGCACCAATGAACTCGTCTGCCCGATCCCGGTCGATGCCGGACTTTTGCGGTTCCGACCCCGTGTTGACCTCGATCAGCAGCGACGGTGTCCGTCCTTCCCGGGAGATGGCGGCCTCGATCGCGTCGGCCAATTTTGGCCGGTCGAGCGACTCGATCACGTCGGCAATCCGCACCGCCTCGCGCGCCTTGTTCGTCTGCAGGCCGCCGATGATGTGCAGGCTAAGATTGTAGTCCGGCCGCAAGGCCGGAAATTTGCCGGCCGCCTCCTGTACGCGGTTCTCGCCAAAGACCATTTGCCCAGCGGCCAAAGCGGCAACGATTGCCTCGACCGGTTTGGTCTTTGACACCGCGACAAGTGTAATGTCCTCGGGCTTGCGGCCAGCGGCGATGGCGGCGCTGGCAATGCGGTCCTGGACGCGGCGCAGATTGTCCGAGATTGAATTGCTCATGCGCTATCAATAAGCCGAATATTGTCTTCACTCTACCATGGCGGACCCCACGAAACGATGATCGCCTGATTGATGCATCCCCTCTTTCTCGTGGGGGTGGCAAAGCTGTTCCGCCTCAGCCAACCGACCAGCTTGCCGCAGCCCCATTCTCAGCCGCGGCCCTGCCTCGGCGTCGCCGCAACCACCTTGCGATAGGTCTGCTCAGCTGGCGCCGGTCGCCCCGCTACAGAAATTTCTGCCCCTGACGGAAGAATTGCTCTGCTGCGATCCTTTGCTCATGCGCACGGGAGTAGCGCCGAGCGACCGGATCGCGCAATGATGGGTTTGCAGCGGGAGGAACGTGATGTGAGGGCGGAACGGGCAGAAGCGTCTCGAGCGCCGATCCAGCAAGCACCAGGGCTCGTGGAGGCTGATCTCATCAGAAGGAAATAAACGGCCATGGCTCGGTCGCGGACTGAAGCATCGCCGTGCGGAGATCTTGTCTCGTCGTGCGTTTCGCCGGTCGGCCGCTCCTGTTCGAGAACGGTCAGGGGTCGTCTGACCATGACTCGGAGAGCGGCGTAAATGCGGTGCGCGCGGCCATGACACAGTCCGTTCGCGATCGGTCAGCGTGGCCGCCGGCTGGTGTTGCACCAGACGCCCTGGCCTCCCTCATCCTTGTCGTGGGGGCGCCGCGGTCCGGCACGACCTGGCTGGCCAAAATCATTGATAGCCACCCCGACGTCCTTTATCGCCATGAACCCGACGAGACGTTGCCCGGTTCGGCCTCGCTGACCGGGACGACGTTGCAGGGGTTGCTGGCGGACTGGGTCGCCGATCGCGGCGCCCGCTCGGCCAGCAAGCGACCGTTCTTTCCCAAATCCTGGCAGCCGGCCTGGGCGCTGGTGCTTCGGACCCTGTTCGCCGGAGCCGTTAGTGCGGCCGCCCGTCTGCCGCCGCCGCTGAACCGGCTCGCGCGAGTGGATATCCCCGACCTGATGCGCCGGCCGGCGCCCCGCGTGGCGATCAAGTCGGTCCGGTGGGCCGAGGGCGCGGCTATCCTCGCTCGCACCCTGCCGGCCAGCCGCACGATCTTCATTCTGCGGCATCCCTGCGGCCAGGTGGCGTCGGTGATGCGCGGCAATCGCCAAGCTCGGTTCGAGTTGAAGACCGAGGGCACCAACATGCCGTTCGACGAGGCCGCCACACGTCCCTTCGCCGCCGCCCACGGCATCAGTGACCGATCGTTCCCAGCCCTGCCCGAAGCAGCGAAATATGCCTGGAGCTGGCGCGCATTCAACGAACCTGCCTACGCGGCGCTCGCCGCTCAGCCGAATGTCCACGTCGTCTTGTACGAAGCCCTTTGCGCTCGGCCGCAAACCCAGGCGCGCCGCATCCTGACATTCGCCGGCCTAGAATGGAATGCACAGACCGAGAATTTCGTGGCCCGAAGCATCCTCCATCAGGCAAATGCCGACTACTACGGCATTTTCCGCGATGCCTCCGTCGCGGCGGAGGCTTGGCAGAAGACGATGTCGCTGGCCGATCAGGCGGCAGTACGAGCGATCGTGGCCGCGTCGCCGCTGGCACGGTTCTGGCCTGATCTGATGAATGCGCCGGCGTGACCAGCTGACCGCCGATCAGTTCTGCCGCTGTGAAGCGTATGGATCTCGCCTGATTTAGAAAGACCGAGTGAACCTGTTGCCCTTTTCCGGTGATAGCCGCGTGACATTGCACCGCAAAAGCGTCAGAGTTTCTCGGTGAATGTCCTCTCGCCCCCCAGAGCCCGGCTGCAGATCGAGATCGTGCATGATCTGATATGCCCATGGTGCTACCTGGGCGTCCGGCGTCTGCTGCGGACATTGCGCCGCCGTCCCGACATCACGTTCGAGTTGATTTGGCGCCCTTTCCTGCTCAACCCGGATATGCCGAAGGTCGGCATGCCGCGCCCGGACTACGTGGTGCGCAAATTCGGCGGCGAGGACCGGGCTCGTAGACTCTATGCGGCGATCGGTGAAGTCGGCCGGCATGAGGGGCTGGAGTTTCGTTTCGAACGCATCAAGCGGACGCCGTCCTCGGTCGATGCCCATCGGCTGGTCCGCTATGCCTCGGGCTACGGCCGGGCGGACAGTATGGTGGAGGCGCTATTTGCCGCGCATTTCACTGATGGCCACGATATCGGCGACCATGGAGTGCTGATCGCGGTGGCCTCGGCGTGCGGGATGGATCCTGTCGGGGTGCGGCGCTTCCTGACGTCCGATGCGGAGGCCGAGGGCGTCCATACCGACAATCTGCGGGCGCACCGGCTGGGGATCAACGGCGTGCCCTGCTTCGTCGTCGATGGCGCGCATGCGATTGCCGGCGCGCAGGAGCCTGAAGTGATCGAGCGCATGCTCGACATCGCCACGGTGGACGCGGTCCGTTTCTGATGCGTTGGGGCGTGGTGGCGCTTCTGGTGTTGACCGGGATGGCGTCTTCGCGACCACCGCCGTGTCCGGGTTGCTCGAAGCCGGCGGCCCCGCCTAGCATGAGCCGAGAAACCGGGAATGGAACCGTTCAAATGACCGCTGAAATCAAGGCGCAGCTTGCACCGCATGGCGTGCTCCGCGCCGGCATCAATCTGTCGAACTTCCTGTTGGTCACCGGGCAGAGCGAGTCGGGCGACCCCGAGGGGGTGTCACCGAGCATGGCGCGCGCGATCGCGGATCGGCTGGGGGTGCCGGTGAAGTATGTGCCGTTTCCGAAGCCCGGCGAGCTGGCGGACCAAGCCGGCCGAGACGTTTGGGACATCGGGCTGATCGGCGCGGAGCCCGCTCGGGCGGAAAAGATCGCGTTTACCGCGGCTTATGCGGAGATCCAGGCGACCTATATGGTGCCGCCGGGGTCGCCGCTGAAGACGATCGCCGACGTTGACAAGCCAGGGGTGCGCATCGCGGTGACAGCGCGCAGCGCCTACGGTTTGTGGCTGGAGCGGAATATCGCTCATGCAACGCTGATACAATCAGACAGCCTGGACGCGGCGTATGAGCAGTTCGCGGCGGAGAAGCTGGACGCGTTGGCGGGGCTGCGGCCCAGATTGCTGTCGGATGTGGGGAAGATGCCGGGCGCGGTGATCCTGAGCGGGCAGTTTACTGCTGTGCAGCAGGCGGTCGGGACGGCGAAGGCGAATGTCGCGGCGGCGGCATGGCTGCGAGCGTTTGTGGAAGAGGCGAAGGCGTCGGGACTGGTGGCTCGGTTTATCGAGCAGTTCAAGGTGCAGGGGCTGTCGGTGGCGCCGCCGGGGTGAAATGGGCGCTTCGGCGCGGGCCGGTCTAGGTGATTTTTAGTGGGCAGCGGGCGCCGCGTAGTTGAACGGAGTTGGACTGTGGATCAGACGGCCGGGGCGGCGGCTCGGTCGTTGGAGATGGCGCCTCGTGCGGCGATGTTGGCTTGCGCGGCGACACGGGCTTCGGCTCGCTTGAGGCTGGCGGCGATGCGCAGGTCGCGCTGGCGCTGCTCATAGGCCTGTGTCCAGGTCAGGCCACGGGTTTTCGCGGCGGCGGCGATCGTGCGGGTGTCCTCGATCAGGTCGAGAGCTTTTTCGATTTTTGGTTCGGGTTGGGCGGTGTTGGGCTGGGCTTCGGCGGGGATGCCTGCGCGACGGGCGGTCTGGAGTTTGTCCAGGCGACGCTGGGCTTTGTGGGATTCGCGGCTGAGGCTGACCGCGCTGCCGCGGAGGCGGAGGGTTCTCGTCAGCGGCATGTCCGGGGTGGCAGCCTGGCCGAGCGCTTCGAGCGCTTGAAAGCTGAAGCTGATGACGTTGGCGGCGAGACGGAGTTCGTCCTCGGTTTCGGGGTGGTAGGCGCTGAGCATCTGGGCCGCGGCTTCGCGGGCCGCGGTCATGTCACCGGCGGCGCCGGTGAGGAAGAGTGCGGCGAGGCGGGTGAGGATGGTTTCCAGCACGGCGCCGGGGAGCGTCTTGGCGAGGGACATGGGGTGGGTGGCCTTGGGCTGTCGTTCGATGTTTGTTCGCAGCGAACGATAGGAGGATTTTCGTTGGAATGCAAGAATAAAATCTCTGGGACTCGCTGGGGCGGTGTCCGAACAGGAGGTCGCTATCTCGGGGATAGCGGAGGGCACTGGGCGATGGCCGCCGAGGGATTGTTATGCCGTCTGCTGGCGGCCCGCTGCCATTTTGGCGGAGATGAGGCGGCGGGTTTCAGCGGGTGGCCTGGGTTTTCAACTTCGTTCCGGTCATAGGTTACGGAAACCGTAACCCATTGGCCGGAAAGGGCCAAGGAAAGTTTCCGAAAGTTTTAATATCTGCAGCCTACTCGATGCGGCCGCCCGTTTGTCCACGTGGTTTGGCGTGCCGCCATTGCACGGAGTAGAGGTGAGCCGTCCCTTTAGACGTGGCAGGGCCATGAACACTGACCTGATCGACCTCATCTGTTCGACTCGGGCCATGCGTCGGCTGAAGCCGGACCCGGTGCCATCCGAACTGATCAATCAAATCCTGCGAGCCGCCACCGCCGCGCCTCCTGCCAGCAACATGTATGGCTGGCGTTTCTTGGTGATCCGCGATCAAACGATCAAAAATGCTGTCGCCGATAGATACCGGCGCCTCTGGTACGATGAAGGCGGCGGACCTGCTTTCCGTAAAGCAGCGCCGAGTCGCGTCCGATACCGACAGATGCTAGACGCCTGCGACTACCAAGCGGACCACCTACACGAAGCACCGGTCTGGATCGTGCCGTGCCAGCTGGGCCATACTCGGACCTGGGATGCTGGCTCAGGTATTTACCCGGCGGTGCAAAATATGCTGTTGGCGGCCCGTGCCCTAGGACTGGGTGCGACGCTGACAACGCTGTTTCAATATGCAGAAGACGCCGAAGCGATGTTGGGGCTTCCGGACGACGCACACTCCTATGCAATCCTGCCGATCGGTTATCCATTGGGCAATTTCGGCCCCGTAGCTCCAGTGCTGCTGGAAGAAGTGGTGTTCGCCGATCGGTGGGGAGAGAAATGGTCAGGTGGCTGATCGCGTTCGAGCGTTGTGCCATGTGCGTCAAAGACCCATAAGAAGGCCGCTCTGGGTGGGGACCGTTTCTCTACGATTTATGAATCTCATCGAAGTTTACTTGTAGTTTGCATGGTGCGAATTTCTTGAGTTTAGACAAAGAACGCTTCTGTGTTCAACGAACTTAGCGGCGCGAAGATCACGGCTCTCGGCATCCAGGCAAGGGTGGAGGACTGGAGGACATGAACGGTATCGGGCGGCCGTCACAGTTCTGGCAAGGGCGCACTGCGCCCGATTGCTTGTGGTTCCGGCGCTGGACGTTGCCAGATTTCTGGCCATGCGTGCGTCAGACATGGTTCATTGCAGACTGGATTATCACGCGCTCGATCGGATCGGGGCGCTGAGCCACCCTCCGTGAAGCGCGGGCCGTTGTATTTTATAGGAGCAACTTTCCATCGACACGGGTTTACGATTTGGCTAAAGACTAGGTGCGCGGGTGGCATCGCCCACACCGTCAGCAAAGAAAAATAACCGCTTTAAGGAGGATGCCATGAGGCTAGCGTTAGCGGTCACGGCCGCAATCATCTGTGTCGCGCCAACAGCATTCGGCCAAACGCAACACGATACGGCGACAATCCAAAATATTCAAAATCTTTGCAAAGCCTATGACGCGGCCTACGACGCCAAAGGACCGGCCGGTGACGCTGAATTTTATGCACAGGATGCGGTTGTTGTAGCGCCCAATGGCGCCGTGCTCCAGGGGCGCGACACGATTATCAAGACGTTTGCCGGAGGGTGGAAAGAAGGCGCGAAACATGTATGCAAGGTCGACGATGCACAGGCCATGGGTAATGGTGCCTGGGCGGTCGGCGAGACGAGGGTTACGGGGCTAGATTCACCAATCCATATTCGTTGGGCCTCGTTCGACATCAAGAAGGGTGATACGTGGGAGATCAAGATGCTAAGCGTCACTCCCATCATTGAAAGTAAAGAAGACGCTAAATAGACCTAAATAAACAACCAGCTCATCGGCGACGGACAAAGGGGTTTGGCTGGTGGGCGGAAATAGTGGTGAGGGGGGCGTCGCCCGAATTGGGGTGGAGATGCCTTCAACACCAGGCGCTCCTGCGCGTCGCAAGCCGATTGGGCAAAGACCCTTTTCCTATGAAATGGCTCCTTGGCCGATCCTGCCAAGGATTTTCGTGCTGCGTTTTTCTTGAATGGCGCACCAAAAAAAGAATGCCCGCTCAAGCACTATTCCGGCCTGCTGGCGGACGCATGTTGCAGGCAGGCTTTTTCTGGCGCGGCGGCCGTCCTGTCCACTTGTCAGGTCGGTTACATTCTGTTACGCGGCTCCGCCGCCGATCACCGTCGCGTCAGGGTAGCGATCGGCAAACGTCATCCTGTTCATATGCTCCATCGGCGGTGACCGAGGACAGCGATACAGCGATACGGTCGACGCGTCGAACCCCTGGAGGTAGGTGAGGAAGTCGACGAATACGCCGATCATAGCAGCGGCGATGCCGACGGTCGTGACGATCAAGCCCCAGAGTGTGGTCCCCGACGGCTCGCGAGCCAGTTCCAGGCGGATGCCGGTCAGTAACGCATCCGGCGGCATCGGCGCGCCCTTCGTAGGCAGCCGACGGCCATCGCGCGATAGGCAGTCGGCACCACCTTCGGCGAGAGAGTGGGCGGGACGACGGGCCGCCCTGGCGTTGGCGCTCAAGCCGCGTATTATGGGAAGCAACGGTAAGTCACTGCTCGTCAGCCATATCGGGGGCCGTGCAAGTGACGCGAGATGTCCGTTTGCGGTACCGAAGTCTTCTTGCTGCGAGGTGAACCTACAATGCTGACACATCGTCGCCTTCTTCTCCTTGGTGCTCTGGCCCTTTCGAATGTGGTGGGAATGGGACCGGGAATCGCCAATGCAGCCTCCGCCCGTGATCTGGATCGCGATGCGACGGCAGCCCTGCAACGGCTTTACAACGCGCAGCCGAAAGCGCACGCGCTCGGGCAACGCGCGATAGCCATCCTCATCTTTCCGCGGATATTCAAGGCTGGCCTGATTATTGGTGGCCAAAGCGGCGATGGCGTCTTGCGCAAAGGCGGGAAGTCTGTCGGCTATTACAACATCAGCGCGGCTTCCTTCGGATTGCAGGTCGGGGGACAGAGTTTCAGCTACGCACTGTTCTTCATGAATGACGGGTCGCTGCAATATCTCGACAAGAGTGATGGTTGGTCGATTGGCAGCGGCCCAAGTGTCGTGATCCTCGATAAGGGTAAGGCGGCCAGTCTGACCAGCACGACGCTGACCGAGGACGTCTACGCTGTGCCGTTTGGGCAATCGGGATTGATGGCCGGAATAGGCCTGGAGGGCTCCAAGATCACGCGGATCACACCAAGCAAATGAGCCACGTCGTCTCCTCCGCACGGCTGACACGTGGGACGTGGATTAATGGGTCTTGATCAGCGCTGAAATACCAAGAACAAAGCGGTGAAATTTCCGCGGGATCCGCCGAAAATGGCCGCCGCAACCGCAATCATGCGCCTCCGCCGTGGGTCTTCGGTGAAGTCCTCATAACGCTCCAATCACTACAAACTCCCCGCGTTCGTCCAACCGAGCTTCTGCGTGGGCTTCGCGCCGCACAAACTCTTAATTCGTTTGCGGACCGCTACCGGCTTCGGTAGCTGAAAACTTGCGTGACGATGTGGTGAATATCGTATCGCCGTCAGCATCACTCCAAGTGCATCTACCCTTACACGTGCTCGTGTCTCCCACCAGGCTCGCTGATGTAGGGGCACATCGCTGTTTTGCTGCGTGGCGGGTTATCGATGGGAACGATACCCCACGTGACCCCATGACTGTAGGTGTGCTTCTCACCGACTGGAATCATATCCTCAACGCCCTTAAATCCGCTTTCCGTCTTGAACTGCCGGATTTGGCTGGCGGCTCCGTCGGCTTCGACATCGCTATAGTTCCGACAGCGAGGGCGCCACTTAGCGAGAAAACTGTCGCAATTCGCGTAGGTATTGCTCCTTGCCCCGATGTCGACTGGCTGGGGCCTCAAGCGCGAGGCGAGAGTTTCGTTTTTTCGCAAACCGAAAGTCGAAGGCTCTGACGAACCGTCCGGTCGTCGCCATGATGCCCGGCCGAACGGTCGCGGTGGCCAGAGAGCTGAACTGCACCTTCAACACGATGGCGAGCTCCGGCGAATCGGCATCGAAATCAAACGGGAGGTCCTTCCCTCCGCTAGAGCGCTCTCATTTTCGCCACTACCCACCTGAGCCGGCCTGCGTGACGACAATGCCTGCCGCAATCATGATGGCGCCTAGCCAAAACACCGGCTTCACAATCTCGCCGAACAGCAGCCTCGCGCCGAGAGGGACGATAATGGCGCCGAGCGCAACCCACGGATATGCTTGGCTAAGCGGTATCCGCGACAAAATCCATACCCATAGTATTGTGGAGCCGCCATATAGCAGAAGGGCTGTCCACAGCGGCCCGCTTACCGCAAGAGTTGCCGCCATGCGGGAAAGCGGCAAGCCGGTGATGGTCTGCGCTGCGCGCTTGAACAGCAATTGCCCGCTGGCCAGCAGGATACTGAACAAGGATAGCCACACTATATTCGTCATAAACTTCCTCTCTGATCTGCGAATACTCGATTTGGGCTGGTGCGTTAGGAAACGCGCACTTCAATTGGTCGTGTTGATCGCGCTACGCCCCGAAATTCCGTTTCGTCCGACTACTGTGCAGCGAGCCATTCCTCCCATGCATTTCTGACGGTCTCCTGTTGTCATCAATTTGGTGGCTCTGCTAAGAATATCAGAATGAGTCGAAATCCATGCGAAACGCCCCTCCCCGTGGCAGTGGTTATACCATGCTACAAGGCAAGGCGTCATATCGCGGAGGTGCTAGCCGGGCTCGCCGGACGTGTGCGGCACATTTACGTTGTCGATGATTGCTGCTCCGAGCAAACCGGCCGATTCGTGCAGGAGGTTTGGAAGGACGCCAATGTCAGTGTGGTATTTCTGACCGAGAATCAGGGCGTCGGCGGAGCAGTGCTAGCCGGGTATCGCCAGGCGCTAAAGGATGGGCATGAGATCGTTGTCAAGATGGATGGTGACAACCAGATGGATCCAGCCTATTTACCTGCGCTGATTACCCCCCTCGTGCAGGGGGAAGCCGACTACGCGAAGGGTAACCGCTTCTTCGACGTCTATTCATTGGGCGCGATGCCTGCGATCCGACTCCTCGGGAATGCGAGCCTGTCGTTCATCGTGAAAATGGCGAGCGGGTATTGGGACATCATGGACCCCACCAACGGCTACACTGCCATCCATCATGTCGCGCTGCGGCGTCTGCCGCTTGACCGTCTCGATAGACGCTATTTCTTCGAATGCGATATGCTTTTCCGCCTCGCGACGATCCGCGCGGTGGTCCGAGACGTCCCGATGCCCGCACGTTACGAGGACGAGATTAGCAACCTAAAAATCTCTAGGGTGCTATTCCAATTCCCATGGCGGCTGTTATCTTGTATACTTAAGCGTTTCTTTTATATATACATTCTTCGCGATTTTAACATCGGTTCTGTCGAAACCATATTTGGCGTCATTTTGCTCACGTTCGGAACGATTTTTGGTGTATGTAATTGGGTACTTTCTGCCGTCAGCGGGCAATTTGCCTCTACAGGCACAATCATGCTTGCCGTATTGCCGTTCGTTATTGGCGCCCAGCTGTTGCTTTCGGCCGTAGGGTATGACATCGCCAACCGACCGACCAATCCCTTGGCACGGGACGTGGCGACGCTCCTCCGTTTCCCTGCACGGCAGTGCGTCGACGAAAGCGGCATTCAGACGAGCGATCTGTAACCGCCTGGTATTGCAATTGAAGTTACTTCGGTTTGGCGGACGCGTTCTCGCTTAGTTCGTTGCGGTTTCCATACCAGCGGACCTTCTTATAAGCGATCGGCGAGAGGGATGGCCAATGCCTTTCGCGCCGAAGGGCTTTCGCGGCACCTTTGACCGATATCGTTCCGACATCTCAGTCCGTGATGCCGAAGATTAGAGGCGTAGGCATCGGGGGCAGGTCACTCACGGGCGGGGCTGGGCTCGGCACCCGTTCGCCCTACGGCAGCACCTTTCCGGGGTTCATGATCCCCGCGGGATCAATCGCCGCCTTGATCCGCTGCATCAGCGCCAATTCGGCCCCCCCGCGCCAGTCCGGCATCATGTAGGGCTTCAGCTTTCCGATGCCATGCTCGGCCGAAAAGCTGCCGTCATACTCGCGCACAACCTTGTTCACCGCGTCCATGATGGCATGGTCCTGCGCCAGAAACCATGCCGGGTCAGAACCAGCCGGCTGTTCGAGATTGAAATGAATATTGCCGTCTCCCATGTGCCCGAACGGGACCACCCGCACGCCTGGCAGCAGGGACTCGCATGAAGCGGTGGCCTCGCGGATGAATGCAGGCACTTTCGACACCGGCACAGAAACGTCGTTCTTGACGCTGGCGCCCTCGCGCTTCTGCGCTTCGGAGTGTTCCTCGCGCAGCTTCCAGATTGCCGCCCGTTGCGCTTCCGACTCGGCGATGGCGGCATCCTGGACGATACTGTCCTCCAGCGCCCTTTCCAAAATCGCCTCCAGCATCGCTCGCAATCCGGCGTCCGGGCGAGGCGATGCGAGTTCGACCAGCACATAGAATTCAGCCGGCGTTTCCACCGGCATCACCGCCCCGGGAATGTGCTTCAAAACAAACGACATTCCCAGCCCGGACATCAACTCGAACGCGCTGATCGACGCCGCATCGTGCGCCTGGAACCGGGTAAACAGCCCCATCGCCGCTTCCGGCGTTGCGACACCGCACAAGGCAACCGCAACTTCCTTAGGCTGCGGCGCGAGTTTCAGCACGGCGGCGGTAATGATACCGAGCGTGCCCTCGGAGCCGACGAAGATCTGCCGAAGACAGTAGCCGGTGTTGTCCTTGCGCAGCCGGCGCAATCCGTTCCAGATCGAGCCGTCCGGCAGCACCACTTCAAGACCGAGGACCAAATCGCGCGCGTTGCCATAGCGAACAGTGTTGTTCCCGCCGGCGTTGACCGCCAGCACGCCGCCGATCTGCGCCGTCCCCTCGGACGAGATCGACAGGGGCAAGAGGCAACCTTGTTCTGCCGCGGCAAGTTGCGCCGCTTTCAGTGTCACACCCGCCTCGATCGTCAACGTCATGTCGGTCGGATCGAGATCGCGGATGCGGTTCAGCCGAGCGGTGGACAGGACCAGTTCGGAGCCGTCCTCACTCGGCACGGCTCCCCCGACCATAGAGGTGTTGCCGCCTTGCGGCACGATCGGCACCAGAGACTGGGCGCAGAGCTTCACCACGGCGGCGAGCTCCTCGGTCGTACCCGGTCGGATGACGGCGGCGGTGCGGCCCTGATAGAGATGGCGCCAGTCTTCACTATATGGCGCAGTGTCTGACCGATCCGTCAGAATCCCCCGGTCGCCGACAACGGCGTGGATGGCGTCAAGAAGAGTGGCGGACGGCGCGGTATCGGGCATGGACAGATCCTCTCTGCCTGTCGTTTACCAACGCCACCCCGTTACTGCTACCGGTCCGTCAGACGGGAATGCGCGCAGCGATGTCAGTGAGCGGCGCCAGTTGTTACCGCACTTGAGGCAGACGGCGACAACGGTCCGCCAGGGGGTCGGGCGGGATCTTTGCTGAACATGTCTTCGGGGGCGGCAGCGCATTGATAATCAGGAGACGGTGCGTGATGCTGGCCAAAGCACATAAGGAGGAAATCCAATGACAGGCATATTGGACGGGAAAGTCGCCTTGGTCACCGGCGGCGGCAATGGCATCGGGCGCGAAACCGCGCTGGCCTTCGCGCGGGAAGGTGCCCGTGTCGCGGTCGCGGATTACGAAGCCGGGTCCGCCGCGGAGACTGTCGCGCTGATCAACGGCAACGGCGGCCAGGCGATTTCTCTCTCTGGTGACGTGACAGTGGCGGCGCAGGTGCAAGCAATGCTGGACGGCACTGTCGCTGCGTATGGGCGGCTCGATTGCGCCTACAACAACGCGGGCATCGCGGGGCATCAGGTGGAAGCGTCCGGTCAGTTGACCCACGAATGGTCCGAAAAGTCGTTCGACCGCATGATCGAGGTCAATCTGAAGGGCGTCTGGCTGTGCATGAAGCACGAGATCCCGCTGATGCGGGCGACCGGCGGGGGCGCGATCGTCAACACTGCCTCGGTCGCCGGGCTGATTGGGCTGCGGACATCCAGCGGCTATGTCGCGGCGAAGCATGCGGTGATCGGCCTGACCAAGACCGCTGCGGTTGAGTACGCCGAGGAAGGCATTCGCGTAAATGCCGTTTGTCCAGGCTACATCGTGACCCGGATGACCGGTCCAGTGCGCGAAACCCGCAGTGAAGCCGTCATCGCCCGCACGCCAATGCGCCGGTTTGGCGAACCGCGCGAAATCGCCGAGATGGTGGTGTGGCTTTGCTCCGATCGCGCGAGCTATGTCACCGGCGCGGCCTATGAGGTGGATGGCGGCCTAACAGCCTCGTAAGTCTGGTGTGTCGGGCAGGCGCATTTGACAGATCGCGGCTGTGACGCCTAAATTTTTTGTAAACCTTGCTTCGACTTTGTCTCGGGTTCGGCACGGCGAAGGACACCGCCGGGGCGAACCCACCCTAAGCCAAGTTAAAGCTAAGCCCGGCTACAGTGCGGGCGCGGAATAAAATAACAGGAAAGAGGCAACGACATGGACGCTAATATTCACACCGACATGTTTACTCGCGATGTCATCGCTGATCCTTATACTTACTATGGCCGCCTGCGGGAAGAAGACCCTGTTCATTGGAACGAATTGTACGCGTTATGGGTGGTGACGCGCTATGACGACGTAGTTTGGTTGACGCGGCATCATGAAATGTTTTCATCCGCGGTCTTCAAGAACGACCCAAGGCCGGCCTATCCGCCGATCGACGAGTTGGACCTGGACCTTTACGAATACGTCAAGAATTATCAGGCTGACCAGTTCATCCAGCACGATCGCCCCGAGCATCTGGAGATGCGACGGGTGATGCACAGCTACTTCACGCCCAAGCAGATGGAAGCGTGGCGCCCGTTTGTCCGCGACGCCGTCAAGGAACTTCTCGATGCGGCCGAGGCGAAGGGCGAGATGGATGTGATGCGGGACCTGGCGACGCCGCTCCCGGTCATGGTGATCGCGCAGATGATGGGGGTGCCCCCTTCAGAGCGGCACTACGTCCGGCAACTGGCTGAGAAGCTGCTATATATCGGTCGCGGCGAGTATGACCGGATGAGGCCGCTGACCGAGGGCATGCGGGGCATGATCGACTATGTGTCGCCGCTGGTCGACGAACGCATGGCCAATCCAGGCGACGATTTCATCTCGGTGTTGGCCAGCGGTGAGAAGAAAGGCGTGTTCACCCGGCATGAGGTGCTGGTCAATACATCGCTGCTGCTGTTGGCCGGTCACGAGACGACCATCAATCTGATCTGCAACGGCACGCTTTCATTGATCCGCCATCCTGACCAATGGGCGTTGTTGAAGCAGGATCCCGCCGGCCTGGCCAAGCCGGCGACCGAGGAGTGCCTGCGCTATGACTCCCCGGTGAAGTCGATCCAACGCATCGCGTCGGAAGACGTCGAGATACGCGGAAAGATCATGCGCAAGGCCGATCGCATTCGCTGGTTCATTTCCTCTGCCAATCGGGATCCTGACGCGTTCGCCAATCCCACGTCGTTCGACATTACTCGGAGTCCGAACCAGCATGTCGCGTTCGGTTCCGGGACCCACCATTGCCTCGGCGCCACCCTGGCTCGGGTCGAAGGCCAGGAAGTGTTCAAGGCTTTGGCGGAACGGTTCCCCAACCTACATACGACATCGGAGGAGTTGGAGTATCAGCCGAGCATCACCTTCCGCTCGCTGAAGTCGCTGCCGGTGACGTTGCATTAGGAGACGAGCAGTGGCCCGAAAACTGCGCGTCCGGGTGGACCATCAGGTCTGTGTCGGGAACGCGATGTGCGAGACGATCGCGACCAAGACGTTCCGGCTCAATGACAACCGTCAATCAGAGGTAACCGATCCCCAAGGGGACAGCGAAGAGAAGATCCTGGAAGCCGCCGAGAACTGTCCCGTCAGTGCGATCTTCGTGGAGGATGCGGAGACCGGCGAACGTCTGTTCCCATAAGCTGCTGATCCTTCCGCGGTTGGCCACCGCGGGAGGGTTACAGTTGGCGGCTGAGCTTGCGGGCGAGCAGCCAGCCGGGCACCGCCGACACCGGCGCGCCAGGCAGCATCAGCAGCCAGCCCCACGGCTGCCCATTCACGATCAGGTCCATGCCGATGCCCAGCATCATGCCGCCGACCAGGCTGCCGATGACGCCGGCGGCAACGCCAAGCCAGATGATGTCGGCGCGAGTGACCATGGCGGGGGTTGCTAAACAGCACGGGATGGTTTGACAAGCCGCTTGCAGGGCGCCTATACGCGCCGCTCTCTACTGCCGGGAACGTGGACGGGCCCCCAGAACGCTGGCGTGGTCCGCGCCCGCCCATTGGTATGCGACCGATGGGCCTACCGGTGCAACAACAAGTCGAAAAGGCCAACGCGCCGATGACCAAGCGCGCCGAGAGCAAGTACAAGATCAACCGCCGCCTGGGTATCAACCTCTGGGGGCGGCCGAAGTCGCCTGTCAACAAGCGGGAATATGGCCCCGGCCAGCACGGCCAGCGGCGCAAGAAGCCGACCGACTTCGGCACTCAGTTGATGGCGAAGCAGAAGCTGAAGGGCTATTACGGCAACATCAGCGAAAAGCAATTTCGGAAGTACTATGAGGAAGCAGTGCGCCGGAAAGGCGACACCTCGGAAAACCTGATCGAGATCCTGGAGCGGCGGCTGGACGCGGTCACCTACCGGCTGAAGTTCGCGGTGACGCCGTTCGCGGCGCGACAGTTCGTGTCTCACGGGCACCTGCTGGTGAACGGCCGGCGGGTGAATATTCCGTCGTACCTGGTGAAAGACAACGACACCATCGAGGTGAAGGAGAAATCCAAGCAACTCGCGGTGGTGCTGGACGCGACCCAGAGCAGCGAGCGGGATGTGCCGGAGTATCTGGAGGTGGATCACCGGGCGATGAAGGGCCGTTTTGCCCGTGCGCCGAAGCTGACGGACGTGCCATATCCGGTGCAGATGGAGCCGAACCTCGTGGTCGAGTTCTATTCGCGGTAGGAGGCGGGTGCTCTTTATGGCTTGGCTGCTGCAGGCGGAACCATCCGGGCTATGGCGGCGGCGGCCTGGCTGAACGCGGTTTCCCAGTCGGAGTGCCAGAACACGTGGCCTCCGGCAGTGGCGATACCAATGTCGATCATGGCGTTCTGCAGGCAGCCCTGGGAATGAACGAGGATGCCGTCGGGATCACGCATCGTTCCGGATGTGCCGCCTTTGGCGCCCGGTTCCGCGGTGACCAGCTTTAGGCCGAAAGTGTCCAGGAAGTAGTCGCGGACCTTGGCTGGGTAATCCCTCGGGTCGCTGGTCCAGCCGGTGAGCGGCTTTTTCAGCGCCCGCATGTAGCCGATTTCGAACGCCGTTCCGGGATCCATCTCGGGCGAACGACGGAAGCCGTCCAGGCAGAACAGGCCGCCGTCGAGCGTGTCCATCAGTTCCATGTCGGCTTTGACGATTTGTTCAAGCAACGCTCGGTCGGGCGACTTGTTTTCCAGGCCGATCTGATTGTCGAGCGGTGATACGCCGAGCAGACCGTGGCGGCGGCAGATTGCCTTCATGCGGCGAAAGGTTGTCTCCGGGTCGGGGTAGAACACCATCGGGCCAGCCAGATAGATGCGGGGTCCACGGGCGGTCGGGTCCTGTGCGGGTTCCATGTTTGCTCCTCGTTCCAAGCCTGAATGCCGGTGGTTACCAAATTCGTCAAAGTCGTTGACAGGGGGCAGTTCTTTACGAGATTGCCCGCGGCGCGCATAAGCTGATCCAAACCCCGGCCGCCGGCTTGAGGGGAGGACCAATGACCCCATTCGGGACGTGGTTGGCCGAAAACGGGCTGGGACGCTACGACGCCGTCTTCGCCTCAAACGAGATCGACTTCGACGTCATTCGCTCCCTGACCGACGCCGACCTTCGCGAGCTCGGTCTCGCTCTGGGCGATCGCAAACGTTTGCTTCAGGCGGTGGCGAAGCTGGATGGGGAGCGTGCGGGCGCGCGCGGTTCGCACCGGTGGCCGCTTCGGGAGATGCGGTTTCGCCCGGTGGCGAACGCCGCCAGCTCACCGTGATGTTCTGCGACCTGGTGGGTTCGACGGCGCTGAGTGAAAAGCTCGACCCCGAAGAACTGCGCAGCCTGTTGCACGCGTATCGAACCCTCTGCGGCGATGTGATCGCGCGCTACGACGGGTTTGTCGCCCGCTACGTGGGTGATGGCATCCTGACCTATTTCGGCTGGCCCACCGCGCACGAAGAAGACGCCGAGCGCGCCGTGCGGGCGGCCCTGGAGATCGTTCAGACCGTCAAGCGGGCATCGTCCACCGAGGACTTGTCGGTCCGCATCGGCATCGCCACCGGTCCTGTCGTCGTCGGTGAAGCGGCCGGTGCGGGGGACCAGTCAAAGCTGGCGGTGGGCAGCACGCCCAATCTCGCCGCGCGTCTGCAAGGACTGGCCGCCGCCGACCAGATCGTCATCGCCGCCTCGACCCGTCGATTGGTCGGCAATGCGTTTGAACTGACCGATCTGGGCGAACATGACCTGAAAGGGATCGCCGAACCGGTTCACGCCTGGCGGGTGGAGCGTGCCTTGGTGACGGAGAGCCGCTTCGATGCCAATCGCGGCGGTAGTGCGCTGACGCCGCTGGTGGGCCGCGAAGAGGAACTGGATCTGCTGCTTCGCCGCTGGTCGCAGGCGAAGGACGGCGAAGGCCAGGTGGTGCTGCTGTCGGGTGAACCCGGGATCGGCAAGAGCCGCATCCTGAGCGCGCTGCGCGAGCGGCTCGAGGCGCAAGGCGTGCAGGCCCTGCGCTTCCAGTGCTCGCCCTACTACGTGAACAGCGCCTTCTGGCCCATCATCGACAACTTCGAACGGACGCTGAAGTTCACCCGCGACGAAACAGCGGACGCGAAACTCGACAAGCTGGAAGCGCTGATCGTCACGCACTACGGCCGGCCGCTGGCCGACGTCCGGTTCGTCGCTTCGATCCTGTCCATCCCCTGCGAGCAGCGCTACGGCGCCCTGCCGATGACGCCGCAGAAGCACAAGGACGAGACGCTGCGGACCTTGGTCGATCATCACCGAAGCGGCCGCCCGCCAGCAACCCAGCGTGATGCTGTTCGAGGATGCGCACTGGGCCGACCCCACCACGCTGGAGGTGTTGGATCTGCTGATCGACCGGGTGAGAACCGTTCCGCTGCTGGTCGTGCTCACCCACCGGCCGGAGTTTCAGTCGCGCTGGTCCGGGCAGGGACATGTCGGCGCACTGAACCTGTCCAAGCTGACCCGGGCGCAGAGTGCGGCGATGGTCTCCGCGCTCGCGGGCGGCAAGGCGCTGCCCGCGGCGCTGCTCGAGCAGATCCTGACCAGGACCGACGGCGTGCCGCTGTTTGTCGAGGAGCTGACCAA
The DNA here is from genome assembly GCA_963832865.1 of uncultured Pseudomonadota bacterium. Taxonomy (GTDB): domain Bacteria; phylum Pseudomonadota; class Alphaproteobacteria; order Acetobacterales; family Acetobacteraceae; genus Rhodopila. The sequence goes on along the minus strand of CAWHWH010000044.1, from coordinate 112,134 downwards.
GTCCATTCTCGAATCGGGCGAGCTGAAGGAGGCAGGCGATCACTACGAGTATGGTGGCTCCGCTCGCGCCGTCACCATTCCGGCCACGCTGCGGGACTCGCTGATGGCGCGGCTGGATCGCTTCATGCCGGTGAAGGAGATCGCCCAGATCGGGGCGGCGATTGGCCGCGAATTCAGCTACGAGCTGATCGCCGCGGTCGCGCCGATGCCGCAGGCGCAACTCGACGACGCCCTGGTGCAGCTGAGCGAGTCGGGACTGGCCTTCCGTCGCGGCACGCCGCCTGATGCCGATCTACACCTTCAAGCACGCGCTGGTGCAGGACGCGGCCTACGACTCGTTGCTCAAGAGCCGCAGACAGGAGTTGCACGCCAAGATCGCCCGCGTGATCGAGCAGCGCTTCCCGAACATCAAGACCACCGAACCCGAGGTGCTGGCGCATCACCTCACGGCCGCGGGCCTTGCCGAAGCCGCCATTCCGCTCTGGCAGGCCGCTGGCGAGCTGGCGTTGAAGCGCATGGCCCTGACCGAGGCCATCGCCCATCTCAACCAGGGGCTCGAACTGGTCTCCACCCTGCCTCGGTCATCGCAACGAGACGCCAGCGAACTGGGGCTGCGCAGCCGCCTTGGCACCGCGTGGATGGCGCTCAAAGGCTGGGCCGCCCCGGAAGTCTGGACCAGCCTGCATCCGGCCCTTGCCTTGGCGAAGTCGCTCGAGCGCCACGACGCGCTGGCGCCCATCTTCTGGGGACTGACGAGCAACGTCCTGACGCAAGGGCGCGTAGCGGAGTCCCTGCCGTGGGCGGAGGAGATGCTGGACATCGCGAAGGCGACCGGCGATGCCGACCTGCTGATCGCGGGACACGCACTTGCCTGCATCTGCTACTGTTGGGCGGGCGAGTTCACCAAGGCTGTGGAGCACGCCGACAAGGTGCTGGACCTCTACGACGACGAGAAGCATCGCCATCTTGCAGACATCCTCAACCACGATCCCAAAACTTCAGCCGGTATCTGCGGCTCGATTAGCACCTGGATACTGGGCTACCCGGACCGGGCATTGCGGCTGAGCGATGAAAAAGACGCGCACGCCCGCCGGCGCGGTCACCCCTTCGACCTCGGATTTGCGCTGACTATTGGGGCGCATGAGTTCGATCACCGCTGTGAGCACGAGGACCTGCGCAAGCGCGCCGAAGAATGTGAGCGGCTGGGTCGGGAGAACAGCCTGCCCGTGCTGTGGGCGATGTTGGCACCCGTTGCATATGGCCTGGCACTCATCCGGGAAGGCAAGCCCGCCGAAGGAATTGCCCCGCTCAAGGCCGGCATCGCGTTTTGGGAAGCGAGCGGCGGCAAGATCCGCAGCCCGACCTGAAAGCGTTCCTGGCCGAAGCCATGGCGCTGACCGGCGACCTCGACAATGCCCTGCAGCTGATCGACGAGCAGATCGCCCAAATCGAACGCCCCGGGTGGGAGGAACGCCTTCACTACGCCGAGATCCTGCGCCTCAAGGGCTGGATGCTCTCGCTCAAGGGCGACCTTGAAGGTGCCGAACGGAACTTTCTCGCCTCGCTCGACTGGGCGCGCCGCCAGCAGGCGAAAATGTGGGAGCTGCGCACGTCGACCAGCCTCGCACGGCTGTGGCAGAGCCAAGGCAAACGCCAAGACGCGTATGAGTTGCTCGCCCCGGTTTACGGCTGGTTCACCGAAGGCTTCGACACCAAGGATTTGCAGGACGCGAAGGCGCTTCTCGCCGAACTGGCCTAGCGATAAACCCGGTCACGTCGAGCTCGGGTCGCGTTCGCCCTGTTGCGTTAGACAGATTTCCGCTGCGGCGCTCAGAGCGCCCCGAAACCTTGCCTCATGAATGACGATGTCTAAGCCCACCAGCCGACCCTGAAACGCCTCAGTGACGTAGATCATCGACTGCAAGCTGCACCACCCGCCGGTGGCCCTGGCGAAAGACATCGAGCGGCACGGTCTGGCCGGGCGGCGTGTCAGCCGCCACCTTGGCGAGTACAGAAAGCTGGTGCGCCTCCGTCCCGCCGATCTTGAGAATGACATCGTTTTCGCGAATACCCGCCCGGTCAGCCGGGCTGCCGACAACGACCCCCGTGACGACCATACCTTGCGGTGCCTCGAGGCCCAATTTGTCAGCGGTTTCCTTTGTTACTGATTGGCATAGAAGTCCAACGGCACTGCTCGACGTGACCGGATAAGACGGCAGCGGAACGCTAAGCTCCTGAGGCGGAGGAGGGGGCGGCTCCGTGCGGCCCTGCCGGTCCTGCCGGTCCTGCCGGTCCTGCCGCAGCCGGCGCATGGCCGAAATCGACATTGTTTTCAAGGGCCGCAGTCTTAAGCTTGGTATCGGAGGCATCCGGCTTTCCGGCTGTCGGATCGTTCATCGCAGACCGTCCCGGCGGAACGCGCGGCGGGCTGGTCTTTGGATTGTAGGTCGAGGGCTTGGCGACCGGCGCGATAGTCGGGGGTTGCGGCGGCTCCAACACCTCTTGCGGTGGCGCCATCAGTGCGGGCGGAGCCACGGGCTCGGCCGCCGGCACCGGATCAGATTGGCTCGCGTCCGGCAGAACTCGAAGCCGGGGCTTCGGCCAACGCGGACGGCGCCTGGGTTGGCGGCTGCGTCGGAGGAGCCGGAGGCGCAGGCTCAGGAACGGCATGAACGGCAGGCGGCGGCGCCGGGGGGGCCAAAGCCTCCCGGACCGGCTGCCGATTTCCAGCGGCTAGAAAATACCACCCGGCCGCTCCGATCGCCAAAAGCACGGCAGCAGCCAGGACGCTGACCCGAACAGTTTGCGAGGATGCGTTAAGCGTGCCTGGCTGGGCCAACGGGACACGGCTGGCACGGCTCGGTTCTGTCGGTTGCGGCCGCAACGGTTGGCTGGTGCTCTGCCCTGCCGCCTGCAATGCCGCATTGAACTCGGCCGCGCTGCGGAAGCGGTCCTCGCGTTTTCTCGCCATCGCACGTGTCACGACGTCATCCAGGGCCGGGGTCGCCAGCCGTGACACCCGCGAGGGCAACAGCGGTGTCCCATAAAGCACTTTATGCATGATGGTCGCGAGGTTACCTTCATACGGGCGCTCGCCGGTCACCATCTGATACAACACGACGCCGGTCGAGTAGATGTCCGTCCTCAAATCGATTTTCTCGCCGAGGAATTGTTCCGGCGACATATACGCGGGTGTGCCGATCACCATGCCCGACTGCGTCATGTCGCTATTTTCCAGCCGAGCGATGCCGAAATCGGTGATCTTGAGGCTGTTGTCCTTGGTGAACATGATGTTGGCCGGCTTCACATCTCGGTGAACCACGCCGCGATCATGACTATATTGCAACGCCTCAAGCATAGAGCCAATAATCTTGCAAATTTCCGTCTTCGCGAAACGCTGGTTGTTGTCGAACTTGCTCTTGAGGCTCGGACCGTCGACAAATTCCATCACCAGATAAGCGTAGTCCGCTGTCTCGCCGTAGTCGTACACGCTCACGATATTAGGATGATTGAGTTGTCCGGCCGCCTGAGCACCGCGCTTGAAACGGGCGTAAGCCTCCCCTGCTTCGGCGTCGTCGATAGCGGACATCGGTATAAGCTTGACAGCAACGCGCCGAGCGATCGCGGAATCCCAGCCGTCGTAGACCGTGCTCATGGGTGTGCGAGCCAGCACGGACCTCAACTCATATTTTCCAATATGGTCGATTATTGTAGCCATGATTCCTCAAAGTGGCGATCTAAAGGGCCTTACTTCACCGCACCCTGGCAGGTATCGGCGTAACTGTCATCAACGATATTCGAATGAAGTACGCGCCGGGTGTGGCCTGGTTAACTGCACACGCATCAGCATGCCTTGGACGGATTGTATTTGATAGAAGAACACAACCTTCGGTCGGGTCTAAACTCCCCACTGGCGGTGCCGCGCGGCCTCCGGTTTCTAGCCCATTCCACGGAGATCCGCCGTTGAGCGGGGCGTTACCGCGCGGCGGCGACTGATATCGGTCGCTCCGCCGATCGTGCTTCAGCACCGGCGCGTGAGGTTCGTTCCTCCCTAACAAGTGCGAACGATGCCCCGTAGAACGGATGCGCGTAGCACCTGCTGACGCCGCCATCAGCACCAACCGCGACTGCCGCAAGGGCTCGGACAGTCCGCCCCGTCGGATCGTTTACGCGATGCAGAGTGTCCGCCCCCAGGAACGCTGATGTCTGATCATTCACAGACCGGTGCGTGATCAGCATAGACCGTGCGCCTGGGAAAGCGAATGCGCGCGCAAGTCCGGGATAGGCGTCCCCCCTTCAGCGGCCCCAGGACAAGACGAGATAGGTCGGCAGCATCGGTCGGCGCCCCAACGCGATCCTGCGGCGACGCCGACAGTCCGGAGCGTTGGCAGGCGGCGGTCGGCAAGGTTCTGAATTTCGTCTCGCTGATTACGGATTGCCTCGGCTACCCCGGGATCACCACGGGCGCTTTGAGAAGTCGTGCACTGGCTCGGGCGATCTGCTGGCTCGTCACACTGCTCTGGGTCAACTGGACCGCCATGAACATCTCGCCTGGGAGTGCCTGGTCGGGATTGCGGGCCGCCGAAGCTGATCATGTTGCCGCGTTTGTGCTTATGTTCCACCCGTAGCTGGCTGGAGAGGCTGCGGTGCCGTCCGCATCCATTTGGGTTCCGGTGAATGCGATTTGTGTAAAATTGAGTGTCACGCTCTCTAGCGGCCGTCCATCCGATGCCGTCTGGCCAAAGGTAGTGATAATCGCGTTCGTCAGCGCAATACTGTAGTAGACTTGCTGTTGGGTCGTCCCGGTCGTGCAGAAGTCGATTTGCGCGGCGACGGGTGAGCCTTCCAGCGCAGCCTGGATGAGAGGAATTGAGGCAATATCCTCATCCTTCGTGATGATCAGCTCAGAAAGTTGCGGTGCCGAGAGAACTCGGCCCGAGTTGGATCCCGCCGGGTTGGTTACCGGGCGCGAAAACTCCAACTTACCGCATGGACGTTGATCCATTTGGTGTGTCCAGCGTCTTCGACGTCGCCGAGCACACTGCCGAATTTGAGGAAGGTACTCATTTTGGTCTTTCAGGTATACGCAACGGCCGGACAAGGACGCCGGCGCCATTCGGGGCGCCGGTTCCGTCGGCGGGTGCGGCTCGAGGTCTTAGACGACTTCCGCGAGGCCAATATCGTAGTTAACCGGCGTGGCGTTAGAGATCGTGCCGGCTGCATCGATGGTCGTTGGAGTGACCCCGATCTTCGTGAAGTTGAGCGAGACGCTTTCCGAAAGCCGGTCGCCGCCGCTGCTCGTTGAAAAGCCGCTGATCATGCAATTGGTCAGCGTGTACTCCATGAATTTGGCAAGCTGGCCTGAAGAAGTCTTCACAAAGTCGATGATGACCGTCACGCCCTCGCCTTTCAGCGCCTCAGTCAACAGCGGACCAGTGGAAGAATCCTGATCCTTGGTAACCGTGATCTCGCTGACACTTGGCGCCGACGATTCGCGATCGGCAGACCCGCCGGTCGGTGAGGAGATACCGCGGCCGACCCCCCACTGAAACGAGTTCAGTTCAATCCAGCCGACATATCCGGTGGCGGTCACGTCACCCTTCACCGCCAGACTGTTGTAGTTCATGTAGATAGGCATTTGATGTTCTCCTGTTGGCTCAATTAACGCCCTCGGCGTCAGGAAACGTTGTAACCGAACGAACCCGAGGAATTTGTGACCACCGTCACCCGGGAGATCGATAAACCCTCCCCCAGGCGCGCCAAAACTTCAGCCGACAGTTCCGGCAGCAGTGTGCGGGACAGGATGTTCTCGATATTGCGCGCGCCGGAACTACTCTCCTTGCAGCGCGCCGCGATGGTTTCCGCCACAGATTGATCGTAGTCGAAAGCGGCGCGATAGCTGTCCCAGACGCGCCCACGGATACGCGCAAGCTGCAGATCGACGATCTGGCGGATGACAGTGTCAGACAGGGGAAAGTAAGGCACCAGGGTCACCCGGCCCAGGAATGCCGGGCGAAAATACTTCATCAGTTCGGGGCGCAGCGCCTCGGCCAGGCCCGCGGCGTCGGGCGCCGTTTCAGGATCAGCAAACAGTTTGGTAATCAGGTCCGTGCCGGCGTTGGAGGTCATGATGATGACAGTATTCTTAAAGTCAATATCGCGGCCTTCGCCGTCCTTCATGTTGCCTTTGTCAAATACCTGAAAGAACACGTCCTGAACGCCGGGGTGCGCCTTTTCCATCTCATCGAGCAGCAGCACCGAGTATGGCCGGCGGCGCACGGCTTCGGTCAGGATGCCGCCCTCGCCATAGCCGATATAGCCGGGCGGGCTTCCCATCAGCAGGCTGACCTTATGCTCTTCCTTGAACTCGGTCATGTTGATGGTGGTCAAATTCTGTTCGCCGCCATACAACAGTTCGGCCAAGGTGAGCGCGGTTTCCGTCTTGCCGGTGCCGGAGGTTCCGACCATCAGGAAAACCCCGATCGGCTTGCGCGGGTCCGTCAACTTCGCACGGCTTGTCTGGATCGACTGCGCGACAGCCTCCAACGCGTGCGGTTGGCCGATGATCCGCTGCCCCATCGCCTGCCTGAGATTCATCACGGTGCGGATTTCGTCAGAACGCATCCGCCCGGTCGGAATGCCGGTCCAGTTCTCGACAATTTCAGCGACGGCCTGCGCATCGACGACTGGGAAAATCAGCGGCTGTTCCCCCTGAATCTCCCGCAACCGGTCCATCAGGCCCGTCAGCCGTGTCCGCTCGGCGCTGCGATCCTCTGCCCCATCCGGTGCTTCCAGCGCGGCACGCGCCTCGGCGACTTCCGTAACGATAGCGCGTTCTTCCTGCCACCGCGTCTCCAGGGCGCCAAGCCGGTCGTTCGCGGTCAGTCGTTCCTCATTGAGTTCGACGATGCGCTTTGCATGGTCGGCGCCGGAAGCTTGTTCGCGTTGCAGAATACCGATTTCCGTGTCGATCAATGCGATCCGCCGCTGCAGATCCTCGACCGGAGCGGGAATAGCGGCTTGGCTCATAGCGGCGCGCGCGCAGGCGGTGTCGATCAACGAGACAGCCTTGTCGGGCAATTGGCGGCTCGGGATGAAGCGGGCCGACAGACGCACCGCCGCGACCAAGGCGTCATCGAGAATGCGGATCTTATGGTGCGTCTCCAGCGTGCCGACGAGGCCCCGGATCATCGCGACCGCCAACGCCTCGGTTGGTTCCTCGACCTTAACCGTCTGAAAACGCCGCGTCAGGGCAGCATCTTTTTCGAAGTACTTCTTATACTCGGCCCAAGTTGTCGCCGCGATCGTGCGCAGCTCGCCGCGGGCAAGCGCAGGCTTCAACAGATTCGCCGCATCGCCCTGTCCGGCTGACCCGCCGGCCCCGATCAGCGTGTGCGCTTCGTCGATGAACAGGATGATCGGCTTCGGGCTCGCCTGGGTTTCCTCGATCACCGACTTCAGCCGGTTCTCGAATTCGCCCTTCACGCCGGCGCCCGCTTGCAACAAGCCCAGGTCGAGCGTCCGTAGGGTCACATCCTTCAGGGCCGGGGGTACGTCGCCAGCGGCGATGCGCAGCGCGAAGCCTTCTACCACCGCGGTCTTGCCGACGCCGGCTTCACCGGTGAGGATCGGATTGTTCTGCCGTCGGCGGGTCAGGATGTCGATCACCTGGCGAATTTCCAGGTCGCGGCCGAGGATCGGATCGATCCGGCCGGCGCGCGCACGGGCGGTTAGATCGATGGTGAACTGATCAAGTGCCGCTGTCCCCGCCCGAGGCGGTGCCGAACCATCGGCCGGCGCACCGCCGGCTTCAGCGGCGCTCACAACGGTCGCAGCTTCCGTACTGCTCCCCAGGATCGCGTTGAAATCCCGCTTCAAGGCCTCCGGTTGCAGGCGCAGCAATTGGCCCGAGATGTCCCGTGCCCGCCGAGCCAGCGTCTCATCGGCGAGCAGCGCCCAGATCAGGTGGCCGGAGCGGAGCTTTGACAGTCCCTGCTCGACCGAAGCGAGCAGCCATGCCTGTTTGGCGAGTTCGATAATGTCCGGCGACAATCCGGGCGCGCGCGCATTGCCGGTGCGCATCTTGTCAAGGCTGGCGTTCAGATCAGTCCGGAAGCGGCCCTCGTCGAGGTCGTAATGCCGCAGAACAAGTGGAAGATCCGTGCCGTTGCCATCCACCAGCTTGAGCAGCCAATGCTCGAGTTCGACGTTGTAGTGACTACGTGACAATGTCAGGCCGGCGGCGGCCTCCAACGCGCGGCGGCAATGCTCATCCAGCTTCCCGACCAGGGACTTCAGGTCAATTGCCGCCATTTATGCCACGAACGTTCCGCGATTTGAAGGAAAGACTGATGCCGATCCAGCCTTGTATTGCCGCTTCACTGGAGATTATGGTTTCGATAAGGTGCTGTCCAGTAGGTTTCGATCGACCGCGCTTTCGTTCCGCTCACACCACCGTTTATGTTCGCGCCCGATGGAGATATGACCGATGGATGACGCAGCCATTGTCAAGGGTCTGGCTGCCGACGGTCTGGCAGGTTTAGCGGCACCGCTTCCGGGAGACGCACCCGCGGGCCCGGATCTACGACAGGATTTCACTCCGCAATCATTGTATTATCGGCTGCGTGATGCGCGGGCCGAGGCACGCGAGATCGAACGGCGCGTCGATCACGATCCCGCGGCCGATGCCGGGGTGCCGATACAATGGCGGACGGTGCGGGATCTCGCGATCAAGGCGTTGGGCGAGCAGACCAAGGACCTGGAAATCGCCGCCTGGCTGACCGAGGCGCTGGTAAGGCTGGAGGGCATGTCAGGTCTGGCCGCCGGCAGCTCGGTGATCGCCGGCCTCGCGGCGGCTCTGTGGGACAACGGCCTGCATCCACAGCCGGATGAGGAGGGGATCGAAACCCAGGTGGCGCCGATCACCGGACTGAGTGGGCAGGGCACGGACGGCACCCTCATGCAGCCGCTGCGCAAATGCGTATTATTCCCTGGATTGGACGGGGAACCCGTCAGCTATTGGCAGTATCTGCAGTCGGAGGAGTTGGAGACGATCACCGACGCCGGCCGGCGCAAGCAACGGTTGGCCGCGAAAGTCGTGCCGTTGGCTGACATGGCCGGTGCGGCCAGGCAGGCCGGTGGTGCTCGGCTGTCCGCCTTGCGCTCCGAGGTGCAGGGCGCTTTGAGGGCGTGGATGCACATGAGCGAGGTGGTGGAGGCGAAAGCCGGCGCCGCAGCCCCGCCCACCAGCCGGGTGCGCGATCTACTCCGCGCAATCGCTAGCGTCGCAAACACCTATGCGCCTCCCGAACCCGACGCACCTGAGGACACCGTTGCGACGGAAGAAGACGCCGCGTCGAACACCGAGGTGCAACTTTCCGGGGGGGCTGGAACGATCGGTCAGACTACCCGGCCGGTGACGCGGGAGGATATGTTGCGAGAGCTCGAGCGGATCGCCGACTTCTTCCGCAAAACTGAACCACATTCACCGCTCGCCTACACGCTGGAGGAAGCGGTCCGGCGTGGCCGCCTGACCTGGCCGGAACTGCTGGCGGAGGTGGTGCCGGACGACAAGGTCCGCAGCGGCATGCTGGTCATGTTGGGCATCCGGCCGGCACCCCCGGGATAGCGGCGCCGTTGGAACAGACTTTCCGGCCTGCGACTAAGATTAACCCGCGACTGAGATTAGGGCCCGAGCCCGGATAACCGCATCATCCGTCCGGTCGCCTTTGGGCGATAGTGTAGTTCCACTCACCATGAAAAGAATCTGGTTTGACGCTCAGGGATGCCATCTCCTCGTCGGAGACCTTGATGCCCTTTTCATAAGCAACTGCCGATACTGGTGGCACTTCCGCCGGCTATGCTGGCAGCTTTGATGTCAGGCAACGCCCAGGCGCGTCAGGCGCTCAGCGTGTTTATCGCCGAGGCACTCCAACCGCAGGCAGCCGACCTCGGCGGCGACCCCGGCTACCTGCTGGTCACCGCCACCGGCAACCATGGCAACCATGGTTAAGGTTGTGTTGAAGTCCAGAGTTTTGCTACCCTGCACTCGGTGACGAGCGCACGTTGTAGGGGGATGGCCGATGTCTGGCAGCAACGAAAAAGGCTTCTTCCACCAGCTTACCGGCGTTCCCTTCAAGACTGCCGTCCAGGGGCCGACCGCGACCATGGACTATCAACAGCGCAAGCGGCAGGACGAGCAGAGCCTCGCCCAGGCCAATCAGGAGTTCGGCCGGCAGCTCAAAGTAAAAGGCGACCTCGAGCAGCAATCCGACGAGACCATGGCCAAGCTGGAGCAGTTGGTTGCCCTTCGCGACTCCACGCAGAACTCAGTCGCTGCGCAGAACATGGAGCGCGTCCGCCTCGAGAAGCAGATGGAGGAGCGGCGTAAAAGCTACACCCAACGCGACGTCCAGAACACGACCGAGAGCGTCATCAGCGTGATCGTCAAGCCGATCCCAGTTGTGCGAACGGTGTGGCAGACCTACCAGTACGGCAAGATTGCGAAAGACGTCCACCAGGAAGCCCAGGACCGGCAGCAACTGTCGCAGGTCGAACAGCAGCATCAGACCACGATGGTTGAGTTGGGGCAGCGTCAGCGGGCGGTGGACACGCAGGTCGCGTCCGTTGACGCGATCGCCACTAAGCAGCTCGCAAACTACCAGGCGCTTAAGAACCTCCAGAACACCGCGACGGAACTGACCAAGAAGGTCGAAAAGAACTAGGGTTCGGCATAGTGCCTGCAGGGTCTCGGATCTGCTTTTCGAGTTCCAGACGGACCCACCGAACCGGTCGACCGCGGCGGCCCGCAGGCAAACGGTGAAGCAAGCGACTGACGCCGGAGCGAGCGATGCCGGGAATCCTGATTGGGTCAGCGGAATCTTATATCTGTTGACGCGACTATGTAACGCGGGTTACCTCGGACCAGCACTTTTGTCGCCGGCGACAGCCGCTCGCGCTGGTCGTCCTTCCGACTGATGGTCGGAGCGCTCGGTCCGACCTCGGGCCGGTATGCAGGGCAAACTGTCAGGCGATCCGGATCAACCCGCCGTATCAACCTGCCAGGTCCTCCGGTTACCCAAGTAAAGGCCCGCGACCACGAGTTGACATCGTTGACCCGGCGATGCTGGTCGAAAGTTTGAGGGTTTGTGTGACACCGGTCACCATTCAAACTTGCGCATCGATGTATCCACGTCTTCAGCGGACGCCGCCGTTCATCTGAAAGACACCGGCTGCACCGACGAGAAGTTGATAAACCGAACAAACACCAAGAGAGCGTTACGATGACACCACCTGATCTCCCATGCCCTTCGCTCGGGCATCCGATCCGGCGCCCGGGTCCTCACGTTGCCGATAGCCCGGGACAAGGCGCCAAAATCCGCCCGTGCTGCCGGCGGCACAAGGCGGTCTGACCGCCGGCGCACTATCCGATTGACCTCGGATGAAACGCCGGGCAGTCTTCGCCGGACGGGTCAATCGGGGAAGTCCTTTGCGCCACCAGCGCAATGGGTAACGCTTGCGTGCGCCGCTCCCTCTTTTATAGTCAGAGTAATAGGCTTCACCCAGGAGGCTCCAATGAGTGCCAGTATCCACGAGAAGCTCAGCCGCGTGCGCAAGCCGCGCGTTCACATCAAATACGAGGTCGAGACCGAAGGCGCCCAAATCGAGCGCGAACTGCCGTTCGTGATGGGCATCATGGGGGAATTCTCGGGCGACCCGACGAAGCCCCTGCCGTCACTCACCGACCGCAAGTTCGTGCAAATCGACCGCGACAACTTCAACGACGTGATGGCGCGGATCGGCCCCGGCCTGAACCTCAAGGTCGACAACACCCTCGCGGGCGACGGCAGCCAAATGGCGGTCGACCTGAAATTCAACTCGATCGACGATTTTGAACCCGGCCGTATCGTCGAGCAGGTGCCGGCACTGAAGGCACTCATGGAAACCCGCAACAAGCTGCGCGACCTCATGAGCAAGGTGGATCGGTCCGAAGAACTTGAAAGCCTGCTGGAGCAGGTGCTGCAGAACGAAGGCGAACTCAAGTCACTGTCCGGCCAGCTCGGCCTCGACAAGAAGGGGGGCTGATCCATGTCTGGCGCACAAGCGACGACCCCGGCTGCCGCGGAAGCGACAACCACCGAAGGCGTAAACCTGCTCGAACAAGTTCTTGGTGCCACCAAGCAAACCGAGCGCGATCGCGCGCAGGATCTGGTCAAGACACTGGTCGAGGAAGCATTGACGGGCACCGTCACCTTCGACCGCAACCTGACCCGCACCTTCGACCGGGCAATCGCCGAGATCGACCGCAAGTTGTCCGAGCAACTGAACGCGATCATGCACGCGCCGAAGTTCACCAAACTGGAAGGTGCCTGGCGCGGGCTCAACTACCTGGTCATGAACAGCGAGACCGGAACCAGCCTGAAGCTGCGCATGCTCAACGTCAGCAAGCGGGAACTGACCCGCGATCTGACCAAGGCAGTAGAATTCGACCAGAGCCAGTTGTTCAAGAAAATCTACGAAAATGAATTCGGCACCCCCGGCGGCGAGCCGTACGGCGCGCTGATCGGCGACTACGAATGGACGGCGGCCCCCGACGACGTCGAGACGCTCCGGCTGCTTTCCAACGTCGCCGCCTCTGGCTTCTCCCCGTTCGTCTCCGCCGCCGGCCCGGGCATGTTCGGCTTCAGCGACTACACCGAACTCAGCAAGCCCCGGGATCTGGCCAAGATCTTTGAGACGGCGGAATACATGAAGTGGCGCAGCTTCCGCGACAGCGAAGACGCCCGCTTCGTATCCCTCGTCATGCCCCGGGTGATCGCTCGGTTGCCGTATGGAGCGAACACCAAGCCGATCGACGAATTCGGCTATGAGGAAGCTCCGTTCGACGCGGCCGGCGCCGCCAAGGCGATGAACCACCAGGATTACTGCTGGATGAACGCCGCCTATGTAATGGGCGCGCGAATGACCGACGCATTCGCCAAAACGGGGTTCTGCGTGTCCATCCGCGGCGCGGAGGGCGGCGGCAAGGTGGAAAACCTGCCGATGCATGTGTTCCAGTCGGACGATGGCGATCTCGACAGCCAGTGCCCGGCTGAGATTGGCATCACTGACCGTCGTGAATTCGAACTGTCCAATCTGGGTTTCCTGCCGGTCTGCCACTACAAAAACACCGACTATGCAGTCTTTTTCGGCAGCCAGACGGTGCAAAAGCCCAAGAAATACGACCGGCCGGAAGCCACCGCGAACGCAGCAATCTCGGCACGCCTGCCATACATCATGGCAACCGGTCGGTTTGCTCATTACCTGAAAGTTATGGCGCGCGACAAGATCGGCAGCCTGATGGAGGCTTCGGATTGCGAGATCTGGTTGAATCGCTGGATCAGCAATTACGTCAACAACAACGAAAAATCGGGAGCCGAGTCGAAGTTGCTGAAGCCGTTGCGCGAAGCCAAGGTCGAAGTGAGGGAAATTCCGGGAAAGCCTGGATCCTACAACGCCGTCGCTCATCTGCGCCCTTGGCTGCAGTTGGAGGAACTCACCACCAGCATGCGCCTGGTCGCCAGCATCCCGAAGAAGGCCTGACAGTGACATGACACGGCAACGCCGGCCCCGTTCCGGGGCCGGGTAGGCTTGACCATGGATACCGCCCAAACGACGCCGTCAGGCCAGGACAATACGACATCCATCACGCCTGAGCCTCCGCCGCTCCGGGAGGCGGTGCTGTCGGGGCGGTTCGTAGGCAGCCGCCGTGCGGAGGAGGCTGGGCAGCTAGCCGATTTCGTAGTCGAGGACGCCGGACAGGCGCTGCGGCGGTGGTTCGGTACGGCCTTTGCCGCGGAATTGTTGCTGAATGCGGATGCCATGCGCGGCGCCCTCGACTGTGACATCGCGGCGATCGACGCGCTGATGTCGGAGCAGGTTGACGCCATCCTGCATGCGCCCAGGTTGCGAAAACTGGAGGGCTCCTGGCGCGGGCTGGCCTGGCTGATCGGCGGCCTGGAGCCGGGCGGGCGGGTGAAGGTTCGGCTACTCACCATCTCCTGGCCGGAAATCTGCCGCGATCTGGAGCGCGCCGCAGAGTTCGACCAAAGCCACCTTTTCCGCCAGATCTACGAAGGCGAGTTCGGCATGCCGGGCGGCGAGCCGTTCGGCCTGCTGTTGATTGATCATGAAGTGCGCCATCGGCCCAGCGCGGAAGCGCCGACCGATGATGTGACGGCGATCGGCAGGCTATCCTCGGTTGCCGCGGCGGCCTTCGCGATCCTGGTTCTCGCCGCGTCGCCGTCGTTGCTCGATGTGGACGAGTTCGCCGATCTCGCGATGGCATCCGATCCGGCGTCACCACTCCGGCAACCGTTGCATGACCGCTGGCGCAGCCTGGCCGGACGCGAGGACATGCGGTTCGTCTGCGTGGTGCTGCCCCGTGTATTGGCCCGGCCACCCTGGCCGGATGATCCGGCGCGTCCCGACGGGTTCCGATACATCGAATATGCTCCCCGTGCCGCCGACCGGGTCTGGATGGCGGCCGGTTACCCGTTTGCCGCCGTGGTGGCACGTGCGTTCGCCAATTTTGCCTGGCCCGCCGATATTCGCGGTGTCGACACGGACCGCGAAAGCGGCGGAGTGGTCACGCAGTTGCCGGTCGAGGATTTTTCGACCGATCCGCCTGGCGTGTGGGCTCGCCCGCCGCTCGATTTGGTGCTGCACGACACCCAGGAACGATTGCTTGTCGAGGCGGGTTTCATCCCACTTACCGCCCTGCCCTACAGCGTCGATGCGGCATTTGCTTCTGTCAGCAGCCTGCAGCGGCCGCAGAGCTATGTCGGCGCCGCCGGAGAGGCCGCATCCGCCAACGCAAGGATATCATCGCAAATCAATTCGATGTTGTGTGCGTCGCGCTTTGCGCACTATATCAAGGTAATCGGGCGTGACATGGTGGGCACGCTGGAGACCCCGGCGAGAATCGAACAACGGCTGCAGTCGTGGCTGAACGGCTACGTGAACGCTGCGATCAACGCTGGCCCGGAGACCCGTGCTCGTCAGCCATTGATGGCGGGCCGGGTCGCGGTTTCCGAGCGTCCGGGCCGGCCGGGCGTCTATGGCTGCACGATCCATTTGCAGCCGCATTTTCAGCTGGATGACCTGGCCGCTACATTCCGCCTGGTGACCGAAGTCACAGCGCCTGGGCAACGCGGATGATCCTCTTCGTATTGGGAAAACCGGACCAGGAGCAAGCGCCATGAGTGACAGTCGCGAACCGGCCGACCAACAGACGGCTGGCGCTCTGTTCCGTGCGGGCAACCTGGCTGACGCGGTGGCCGCCGCCAACGCAGCGGTGCGCAAGGCGCCCGCCGATCTCGCGCCGCGCGTGCTGCTGGCGGAACTGCTGTTGTTCGCGGGCAATCTGGAACGCGCCGACGTCATCCTCGACGCCGGCAGCAGCGTGGATCCACAGGCGGCCGTTGTCATCGCCGAGTTCCGCCAGTTGGTGCGTGCCGAAATGGCGCGGCGGCAACAGCGGCGCGACGGACGCCTGCCGGAATTTCTGGGTGAGCCGACCGCCGCGCTGGCGACGATACTGCAGGCCACCATCGCGCTCCGCGCTGGCGACACCGCCGAGGCGGGCGCGTTGGCCGCAAAGGCCGAGACCCTGCGCCCGCGCGTGACCGGCTCCATCGACGGCAAGGCGTTCGACGACTTCCGCGATGCCGATGACCTTCAAGCCGGGTATTTCGAAGTGTTGACCACAACCGGCAAGTATTTCTGGATCCCCACCGAGCGGATCGAGTTGATTAACTTTGACAAACCAAAACGAGCTCGGGATCTTTACTGGCGCCGTGTCAACATGTCTGTGCGCAGCGGCCCGGACGGGGTGGTTTATCTGCCCGCGCTCTATGGCGACGACGATCCTGGCCTCTCCGACGAACTCCGCCTTGGCCAGGCAACGGACTGGATCGAGGTTTCGCAGGCGCTGGTTCGCGGCGCCGGGCAACGTATGTTTCTTGTAGGTGACGACACGGTCTCCGCGATGGACATGACCGAGATCACGTTCGACCCCTCGCCGGGCGCGGCATGAGCGGCAGCCGCGGCCGTGCGGTTCCGTCGCGCGACAGTGCGGCACAGCGCCTACCACTGCGCGCACAGCTTCCGCTGCTCGACCGACTGATCGACGAAGCGCCCGAACAGGCTCAAGACGCGCCGATCTCGCCAGGCGAGGCAATGAGCATCCTGCGGCGATCCGTGCGTGGCGATATTGAAGCGCTGCTGAATTCTCGGCGACGCTGGCGGTCGTGGCAGGCGACGTTCAGGGAGCTTTCGGTTTCGCCGCTCAACTATGGTATTCCGGACTGCACCGGGGCCAGATTTCACGATACCAACGAGCGCGACGCGCTGCGGCGCGAAATCGAGGACACCATTCGCCGGTTCGAGCCGCGGTTCCGCTCGGTTCGGGTCAGGCTCAGTTCGCAGGACGATCGCCCGGACGCTACATTGCGGCTCAGAATCGAGGCTGTCCTGCACGCCGAACCAGCCCCCGAACCGATTGCCTTCGATACGGTGGTTGATCCTGTCACAGCCGACGTGGTTGTTCGCGCGCGCGATGATGGCTAAATGCGACTATGTCGGATGCGCTGCTACCCTATTACGACCGTGAACTGAATGCGATCCGCGCTCTGGCGCGGGAGTTCGCGACAGCGCATCCCAAAGTCGCCGGACGGCTGCGGCTGTCAGAAGATACAGCGGATGACCCGCACGTTGCACGTCTGCTGGAAGGCGTCGCGTTTCTTGCGGCGCGGGTGCATCACAGGCTCGACGACGAATTCCCCGAACTGACGGATGCCCTGCTCGGGGTGCTTTATCCGCACTACCTGGCGCCATTGCCGTCAAGTGCGATCGTTCAGTTTCTCTGCAAGCCAGATTTGAAGAAGTCGTGCCAGGTACCGGTCCACCTACCGCTCGATAGCGAACCGGTCCGTGGTGAAACATGCCGTTTTCGCACCGTCTATCCGGCCACGCTCTGGCCGGTGGAGGTCGAAAGTGTCCGGTTGTCCGGACTGCCGCTCGCGGCGCCTGCCAATCCCCGCGCGGCCAACGCGGTCAGCCTCCTGCGCATCGGGCTGAAATGTACCTCACCCGAAGCAACTTTCACGTCCCTCGGCGTCGATGGGTTGCGCTTCTTTTTGCGCGCGGCATCGAATATTTCGCTGCCGCTGTATGAGTTGCTGTGCCGGAACACAATCGGCGTCGCACTGGCGGATGGCCCGAATGACCCCGGACCGGTGCTGATTCCGGCCAGCGCGATCCAGCCGGTCGGGTTCGCGGCGGATGAGGCGCTGTTCCCCTGGCCGGCCCGCAGCTTCGCCGGCTTCCGGCTGCTGTCGGAATACTTCGCCTTCCCTGAGAAGTTCCTGTTCCTGGATTTCGGCGGCCTGGACGCCAAGACATTGATATCCGGCGGCAACCGGATGGAGATTTTTGTCTATCTGGACCGGAGCGTTCCGGAATTGGAGCGCGCCGTCGGCAACGATGCGCTGGTTCTCGGGTGCGTACCGATTGTCAACCTGTTTCCCAAACGTTGCGAACCGATAGCACTGTCTCACACCGCGACCGAGTATCGCATCGAACCGGATGTCCGGCGAACCGGCGCAATGGAAGTCTGGAATGTGACACGCGTGCGGGAAACCCGACCCGACGGCTCCTTCCGGCGTTGGGAACCGTTCTATCGCCTTGCCGAGGGCGCATCTAAAGGTGATCAGGCCGGCGGCGACATTGGTGGCTTTTACCAGCCGATGCGCCGTCACTCCGCTGCGCCGTTGACCGGAACGGATGTTTTCCTTGCCCCTTACGTCCCGGACTTCGACGCCGAACGGCCGGCGGATGCGGTGCTCTCGGTAGACGCTCTGTGTACCAACCGCGACCTGCCGGCGGACCTGCCGTTCGGCGGTGGCCATCCGGTGATGAAACTGGTCGAGGGCGTCGCTGGTGTGACCCGCGTCATCGGCGTGACCGCACCGACAATACCGCTGCACGTGCCGCTGCGTGAACGTGGCTTCTGGCGCCTGGTGTCCCACCTGTCACTGGGCCATCTGTCGCTGGTCGGCGGCGCCGCGGGAGCCGAGGCCCTGAAGGAGACGTTGCGCCTGTACGACCTGCGGGACTTGCCCGAAACACGCGCCGCGATCGACGGTCTTCTTGCCGTCTCCGCTCGGCCGGGTGCCGCCCGGGTGCCCGGCCAGCGTGTCGGTTCCTTTTGCAGGGGGATCGATGTCACGTTGGAGTTCGACGTGCGGGTGTGGCAATCGTCGGGGCTTTATCTGCTCGCCGCCGTGCTCGACCGCTTCCTGGCCCTGCATGCGACGGTCAACAGCTTCGTGCGCACGCGTGCCGTGCTGCGAGGCAGGAGCGGAGTGACCGCGTCCTGGCCGGCGAGAGCCGGTGAACGCGCACTGCTGTGAAGCGCGTCGTTCCGCCGGCGCGCCTGACGCCTGCGCCGCTGGTACAACTCGCGAAGGAGCCGCAGCGGTTCGGGTTCGACGCCGGGATCCGGGTGCTGTTGCACTCTGCTGGCGCCACCGATCCGGGCAGCGTCGTGCGTTTCCGCTCGGTTTCCGGTTTAGCCTACCCGCCAGCCGACATTCTCCGGCTGGCGTCGAAGCAGGAGGGCGTCCCGCCGGATATGGTCGTCAGCGTGATGGGACTGATAGGCCCGTCCGGCGTGCTGCCGCGCAGCTACACCGAAACCGTCAATCGGACGCTGCGGTCCCGTTCGAACTCCCTGCGCGACTTCCTCGATATGCTGTCCCACCGCATGCTGGCGCTGTTCGCCAGTGCGGGCATGAAATACCGGCCGAACCGCATATTCGAGATCAGCCAACTGTCGGGCCATGCCGCCGACGCCGGTGAGGATCTGTTCACCGGCGCGTTGTTGTCACTGACCGGCTACGGGACACCGCATCTGGTCGATCGCTTCTCGGCGGGGCGAGACCCTTTGGTGCACTATGCCGGCTTTCTGACCACACAGCCGCGATCCGCTGAACGGTTGCGTGCGCTGATCTCCGACTGGCTGGGCAGGCCGGTCGAGATCCAACAGTTCGTTGGCGCCTGGTTGCCGTTGACGCCTGATCAGCGATCTCAGCTTCCTGGTCGCGGCCTCGGCGGACAGTTCAACCAACTCGGCCTTTCGCCTGATGCTGCGATGGCCGAGCAGGTTGGCGCTGACGACGGGCGGGTTCGGAGCGATGCGGCGATCGGGGTTCGAGCCTGGGACGTGCAGGCTGGCATCGTGCTGCGGATCGGGCCGCTCGACCGTGAAAGTTTCACGGCACTGCTGCCCGACCGGCCCACGCTCGGGCGTCTCGTTGGCCTTGTGCGCGCCTATCTCGGGTTCGCCACCGACTTCGCCATCAACCCCGTTGTTACCGCCGCTGCGGTGCCGGCCTTGCAACTGCTCGCCGATGCCGATCCCCCGCCGCGGCTCGGTTGGAACACCTGGCTGACCGTAGAAGCCGGCAGCCGTAGAGAGGACGCGGCCGAGGCGGTGTTCGAGGCTGAGGTCGTGGAGGCGCGGATGGCCGCAATTCCACAAACGGCGGCGTAGAAATGATACCTGCGATGAAGGCGATCCGACCACCCGGATCATGCGTCGGTGCGGAGACGTGGCCCTCTGCTTGCGACCGACCGGTGATCAATGATCGAAGCGAATGAAACCATAATTATGCATCACCCACTTCAGCGTGTAGCCGTACTGTGGATCGGTCGCGTAGACGCCGGTCAGCGCATCGGCGAAGGCATCGGGGTCTTGCGCCTCCGCCATCGCGGGCTTGTAGACCGCAGCGGTCGACAGCAGCTTGCCATGCTGATCGAACGCGTCCGCTAACGAACCGAATTTGCGGAAGCGGGCGGTCACGGTGACGCTGTTTCCATTGATGACCTCGCGGGTCGGACTTTCCACTGCGGGCTGGTCAGCGTCCGCCTTGATGCCGAATGGGTTGTTACTATCGGGCGGAATGGCTGTGCCCCAAGCGCTCTCCACAACCCACTGTGCCAGGGTCACGGACGTCGGCACGTTCCACCGCAAGCGTGAGGCGGTCGCGGCGTTGATCACCTCCGGCGGGACTTCGCCATAATGTCCGCTTGCCGTTTTTGGTGCGTCGTCCACCAGCGGATGGGCAGCGAGCGAGTAATACGTAATACTGCCTGGCTCGACCCGTCCGCTCGGCGGGTTCATATTCACCATAACCGCCTGATATGCCTCTATGGCCAGCATCGTTCCGACGTCCGCGAGACCGGTCACCGGCACCGGGGAATGTGGTTTCGGCAGCCTGTCGTTAAGCAAAGACTGGATGACGAACACATCGCCCGGATGGTTGGCGCCGTCACGCCCGACCGAAGCCGTGATCGGCGGCGCAACGCGCCCCATTGCATCGGTGCTCAGGATGGTGGTGGAGGGAACCAGTGCCACGCGTGCCTCGGTCAGCTGCGCGAACCGCAGATTTCGGTGATCATCGTTTGATCATATCACCACGGCAAGGGCGCGAGACGATATAAAACGACCTCAATGCGCCGAGCCAGGAGCAGCGAAGAATGAGCCAAATCCTCGGATTTTTGTTGTCGCGATGGTTTCTGAGCTTCATCGGCACCGCGCTGCTTGCGATCCTGGTTTGGTTCTTTGGCCCGCTGCTCGCGCCGCTCGAAAGCTGGATCGTCCGGCTGATCATCGTTCTGCTGATGTTCGTCGTGTGGGCCGGCGTGAACCTGCTGCTCGACCTGCTGAAACGCAGGCGTGACGCAGACCTGACCGCAGGTCTGACCGCCTCAGCCGATGACATGGGCGCCGCCGCCAAGGCCGAGGAAGTGGCGGCCTTGCGTGAGAAGCTGACCACCGCGCTCACACTTCTGAAAAGTGCGCATGGCACGCGGGGTTACCTCTACGAGCAGCCCTGGTACGCGATTATTGGGCCGCCGGGCGCCGGTAAGACGACCGCCCTGCTGAATGCGGGGCTGCGCTTTCCGCTGGCCGCCGAGATGGGCCAGGACGCCGTCGCCGGCGTCGGCGGCACCAGGCTGTGCGACTGGTGGTTCACCGACGAGGCCGTGCTGATCGACACCTCCGGCCGCTACACCACGCAGGATTCCGATGCCGCGGTGGATCGCGTCGGCTGGGAGGCTTTTCTCGACCTGCTCAAGCGCACCCGTGTTCGACAGCCATTAAACGGCGTGCTTGTGGCGATCGGCCTCAACGACATCGCCCGCGCACCGCAGGCAGAACGGATCGCCCATGCGCGCGCGATCCGCTCCCGCGTCAAGGAACTCGAGGCCAAGCTCGGTGCCCGGATGCCGGTCTATCTGCTGTTCACCAAGGCTGACCTGATCGCTGGCTTCACCGAGTTTTTCGGCGGCCTCGATCGCGACCGGCGCGACCAGGTCTGGGGCACCACTTTCCCGCTGCAAGCTGGAGAAGCCGGCTACGCCGCATCGTTCGCCGCCGAATTCCGTGCCCTGGTCGACAGGTTGGACGACCAGTTGCTATCGCGCATGCAGGAAGAGCGCGGCGCCGATCAGCGCGCCATGATTGCCGGTTTTCCGGCCCAGATCGCCAGCCTGGAACAACCGCTGACGGCCTTCATCCAGGAGGCGTTCGGCGGCTCCAGGCTGGAGCGCGCGCCGATGCTGCGCGGGGTCTATTTCACCTCCGGCACGCAGGAGGGGACGCCGATCGACCGGCTGACTGGATCGTTATCGCGCGCATTCGGCTTGGATCAGCGCCGTTTGCCAAGCCTGCGGCCGGAACAGGGGAAAAGCTATTTCCTCGGCGGATTGTTGCGGAATGTTATCTTCGGCGAGGCCCTGCTTGTCTCCGAGCCTCCCAAGACTGCCCGCCGCCGCATGCTGCTTCGTGCTGGCGCTTTCGCCGCCGTCGCACTGGTCTGCATCCTTGTCGGCGCCATGATGTGGGCCGCGCGGAACGGTGGAGCGCGCGACATCGCCGCGACGCAGCAGGCCTTGGAGGCCTACGAGAAGACAGCCCAAGGCATGCACCTCGACCCGGTCAACGACGCCGACCTGCCGCGTCTTGTGCCGCTGCTGGATCAGGCGCGCGCGTTGCCGTTCGGTGTAGACCATCCCGGCGACCGCGGCGGCTTCTGGAGTTTCGGGCTATCTCCCGGACGACAAGCTGGCGGTCGCGTCCACCACGGTCTATCGCCACGCGCTCGATTACGCCCTGCTGCCGCGACTGATCTGGCGGCTCGAGGCACAGATGCGCGGCAAGCTGAACCAGCCGGACTTCCTCTATGAGGCGACCCGGGTTTACCTGATGCTGGGTGGTAGTGCCCCGGTGTTCGATCGCGCCTTGGTGCACGACTGGATGATGCTGGATTGGCAGGCCACCTATCCCGACATTCGGTTCGCCGCTCTGCGGACGGCATTGATGAAGCATCTGGACGCACTGTTGGCGGAACCGCTGCCGGCGGTGCAACTGGACGGCAACCTGGTAGCCCAGGCGCGCAGCACGTTCAGCCGCGTGTCGCTGGCGCAGCGAGTATATTCGCGCATCAAGCCCTCGGCCGCCGCTCAGGCGCTACCGCCCTGGCGGCCGCGTGATGCGCTGGGCCCGGCTGGGGTCGGGGTGTTCGTCCGCGCCTCCGGCAAGTCGATGGACGATGGCATCCCAGGCTTTCTGACCATTGACGGGTTCCATCGTGTGCTGCTGCCCGGCCTCGTGGAGGCGGCGAAAAGCGTTGCCTCCGAGAGTTGGGTGCTTGGCGAAAAGACCGAGCTGGATCCGAACGGCCCGCAGATGGGCGCGCTGGAACGCGATGTCATCACGTTGTACGAGGCGGACTATATCAAGGCATGGGAGGCCATGCTCAACGACTTGACTGTCGTGCCGCTGCGCAGCTTGTCCCAGGCCGCGCAGGACCTTTTCATTCTTGCCTCGCCGCAATCGCCGATGAAGGACTTGCTGGTTTCCGCGGCGCGCCAGGTGACCCTGTCAGTCCCGCCGGCCGGGATCGCCACGGGGGACAAGGCAGCCTCTGGCGACACAGCGGCGGCAAAGCCGACGGTGGACCCGCGCCTGTTGGCCGTGCTGGGTACAGCGCAACCAGGTCAAAGCGCACCCTTACCACCGGGGCACGAGGTCGACGAACACTTCAAGGCGCTGCGCGATCTGGTGGGCAACGGCTCGGGCGCGGCGATCGACCTGGTGCTGAAATCGCTGAATGATCTGCAGCAGCAACTGGCCAAGTTAGCGGCCCTTCCGATCGGCGCCACGGCGCCCTTACCGGCGGCCGGTGACGATCCATCGCTGGCGCTGCGGGCCGAGGCGCAACGCCAGCCGCCACCGTTGTCCGGCTGGCTGGCCTCGATGGCGGCCAGCGGCACGGCACTCCGCGGCGGCAATGTAAAGCAGCAGATGGCGGCCGCTTATAACGGCACCGGCGGCCCGGCATCGCTGTGCGGGCTCGCGGTTAATGGACGGTATCCGTTCGTCCCCGGTGCGACCAGCGAAGTGCCGATGGATGATTTCGCCCACATGTTCGCGCCCGGCGGCCTGCTCGACGGATACTTCAACACGCAGCTTCGGCCGTTCGTTGACACGTCCGGCAAAGACTGGAAGTTGCAGCCGGTGGAGGGCGTCGTAGCGCCCGTCACACCGGCCGACCTGGCGCAGTTTCAGCGCGCGTCGGCCATCCGCGATCTGTTCTTCGCCGGCGGCGGCAACACGCCGTCGGTTCGCTTTGACATCTCGCCGGTCAAACTCGATCCCGGCGCCAAGCGGGCGACGCTGGACCTGGGTGGGACCGCGATCACCGCGATCAATGGACCGCCGGTGGCGACTCAGATCACCTGGCCGGGGCCGACCCGGACGCTGACCGCGCGATTGAGTTTCGATCCGCCGCCCTCGGGTAGCCCGGCAGTTCTGCAGGAGACCGGACCGTGGGCGATGTTCCGGATGTTCGGCCACGCGCGGATGAGGCAGGGAGATTCGCCCGAGAAATTCGCGTTGTCGTTTCAGCTCGGCGATCGAGAGGCGGTGTTCGAGATCCGCGCCGGATCGGTGCTGAACCCATTCGCGGCGGGTGTGTTTCAGGATTTCAAGTGTCCAGTGGTGCAGTAGAGGAGATCAATTCCCCCGGATTCGATTATTCAGGCTCAGGCCCGGAGCATGCTCGAGACCTGCGCCCGGCTTTGGTCAAAGCTGATTGCGATGCGGACGTAGCGCTAACGGGATCCCCGGGCCGACCATATTATCGCCTTGTCGAACAGATGCTGGCGCCCGCCGGCGATCGGCATCCCACCGATATTGCTCCCATCATCCCTGCGGTGGCATAGTAATTCTCGCCGCGCTCGGAGCCCAACGACAGGGAGAGGTTGCCATGACGCAACTCATCATCGCCGCGCTCGTCTGGATCGCCCTTCATCTCGGTCTTGCCGGCACGACATTGCGTGACGCGGTGGTCGGCCGCGTCGGCGACCAGCGATTCCGCGTAATCTTCTCCGTCCTGTCGATCGTCGTGCTGGTGTTCCTCGTGCGGGCATGGAGCGCCGCCCCCACCGCGCCGCTATGGGTCGCGCCCGACTGGCTGCGCTGGGTGCTGGTGCTCGCTATGCTGCCGGCATTCGTCTTGTTCGTCGCCTCGGTGAACGGTCGCAACCCCACCATGATTGGCCCGAGTGGCAATGTGGCACAGCCGCCGCGCGGCATGATCCGCGTGACGCGGCATCCGATGCTGTGGTCGTTCGCTATCTGGGCCGGCGTGCACATCCTCGGCAACGGCGACACCGCGGCGATCGTGTTCTTCGGCGCCTTCCTGATCACCGCGTTGGCCGGCATGCCATCGATCGACGCCAAACTGGCACGCCGCGATCCGAACGCTTGGCAGGCGCTATCCGCGGCGACATCGATCGTCCCCTTCACTGCGATCGCACAAGGCCGCAACCGGTTTGTACCGAACGAAATCGGCTGGGTGAACCCGGCGATCGGGGCGATTGCCTGGATCGTCATCCTGATCGCTGCATCCTCTCTTCGTTCCCTTCGTGCCCGTGAGCCTGTAGCGCTGGCTGTGGATGTCCCGCATCGCCGATGGCGGGGCCGAGCAATCGCGCGGCCACCATCACGCCACGTCGCGAGAGCGTCGGGAAACACGCTTCACTGTCAAACGCGTTTCCGGCGATCGCAACATTCTAGACAATCACTGCATCATTGTCGGATCCATACCAGCACGCCCCGCCGGAGGTCCGAACCCTGGTGGGGTCACCGTATGCCGCAAGGTGTCCCTTCACGCCCCGCTGAACCGAGTTGCAACTTCGGCCAAGACGGACCAGTCTTCCGCGGCAACCACAAAGGCCCGCTCGGGGGTGGGATATGGCGGACGAGGCCCCAAAGACCTCTCTATTGAGAATATACTCCGGCAGCCGGTAACGGTCGTGGCCGGCCTATCCAGCCTTGTCACCGCGGTCGCGGCTTTTTCCAAAAACGTGTCCGAGGCAACGCAGGTCCTCGCCGGACTATCCCCGTGGCAGAAGGGGCTAATATCCTGCGTTCTTGGCTGATCGCCTGCTGGTCATTCCTGCGATCGCGGCGGATCCGATCAGACTGGACAAACCCGAGGCCTTGCGCCTGGATCGGGCAAATCCCGCTCACCTGAAAGGCCGCGGCCAGGTCCTGGACGATCTCGTGCCGTTGGTACGGACCGAACGCCTGATTTTCATGGAAGGCGAATTGGTGCCGGAAAGTCGGCGTTGCTGCGATCCGGCTTGCTGCCGAAACTGCGCGACGCTCCAGACCTGCTCCCTGTTCTGGTCGAAAGTCTCTCGGGCGGGGACTGGGATAACGAGCCTCGCCGGTTCGTGGCCACTGCCCTGGCAGGCGACGAGCAATCACTAACCCCTGAACAACGCCGCAAACTCTTCGCTGACGACGTCGTGGCCCCGGAGAAACTGGCAGAGGCCCTCAGCCAAATATTCGCCTTGCTCGGTCGCATGCCGGTCTTGCTATTCGACCAGTTCGACGACTACCAGAACCGCTTTCTGGGCAAATTCCTGATCGATGGTTCCTGGCTAAAGCCCGATGACCTGGTCGCGTCGAACAGTTTCTGGCAGACATCAGGACGCTGCTCGACGCCGGCCCAATACACTGCTTAATCGCAACAAGATCGGATCGCGGGCTCGGTCTCGCGAGTGTCCAGTTTTGCACGCCAAGAGCCTTTCGGATCGACCGCTTGAAGGTGCAGTTCGTCGCCGGAATGATCGAGAATTCCTGGTTCGCCTGACCGAAGCCAAGGTCATAAGGGATCCCGAGCGCGGCTGGACCGACCTCGTCAAGCGGCTCACGATGGAGCTCGAACGCGACCAAGCCGTGCTGCCACAGCAACTGCGCATCGTGCTCATGGGCGTGGGATGTCTCCCCCACCGCATTATGACCGTTAGCGCCTTGCGGCGGGCGGACGGCGTGCCCGGCCTGGAAGTGCTTTTCATCGAGGAATGTATTGGCCAGGCCGCTCGGCTGGCCGCTGGCATCCCTGATCGGGTCAGCGCTATTTTGTTGACCATGGTCGATCGGTCTTCCGGCCAGAAAACGATCGAACGCTCCGAACAGGAGATTTCAGACGCCGTTCCCGGCATTGCCAAGGATCGGTTAGGCATAGCGCTGCAAGAGCTCGAGCTTCAGGAGGTGATCCGCCGTCGCGGCGATACCGCCTTGCAATCGCAGAAATGGCTGCTCGACCACGACTACCTTGCGCGCGCCGTGCGCGATGCCGACCGGCGAGCCAATCGATGGGCACACGACCTTGCCGAAGGCGCCGAGCAGCTTCGCCTGGCAGGCGAAGCATGGTCGCAATGGTGGCGAGCGTTGCAGCCCCCGTCGGCGCAGCTTCGCTTTCTCAGTGATCGGGCGCGTGGCCGGTTCCGCTATGCCGAGCATCGCCGATACGCGATGATCAGCGCGATACGCTTCGCCCCCTACGTTTTGGCTGTTGCTCTTCTGGCCGGATTGGAGCGGTTGGATACGAACAATGGCTGGTCGGGCAGATGAAGGAAGCGGTCGCGGAGCAACTCAACCAACTGACCTTTGACCCGTCCGGCGACCATTATGGGCTGAGCGACAACGAAGGCCTCGCCTTGATAAGACTTGCCTCGATGGACGACGCTGCGCGACTTTACGCCTGAGTTTCGCCCTGACCGATCCTTCGCGGCAAGCCAAATTTCTGCGTCAGCCCGAGGTCATGACCAACGCCTTGGTCGGCGCTTGTCCACACCAAGCCGAAAGGCCGCCGCTGCTCGGGTTGTTTCGGCGACGGAGTTCCAGTCTGCCACAAGCACTTACCCGCCCGATGATGTGCGTGCGATTGCAGCAGCGGCCGTCGAAATTGACGTTGCAGCGGACCTTCCTATTCCCTGGTGGCTGGCCGCGATCGAGGCAACCAAAAAGGACAAGGATTCTTCGAAACTCGTTGCGTTGGGTCATGACCTGGCACCGCTGGCGAATGGGATGGCGCCAGAACTGGCGAACGCAGTGATCGACGCATTCCTCACTATGATTGAAGGTAACAAGATGGACGACCCCTGAGTTTTAAAGACCTGGGAAGGGGCTTGGCGCCGCTGGTCGACAGGATGACGCTCGGCCCAGGCGAATGCAGCAATCAATGCATTCATCGCAGCCACCGAGGTGACTAAGACAGCGCCCTTGCCCTTCTTCGAATTAACTAGCTTGGCAGAGGAGCCTGGGCCCATTGGCCCGCCTGATGACGCCTGACCAAAGGACGGCACTGATCGACAAAATCCTCAGGGCGACCGAGTCCCATGAGCCGGGTCAGGAAAGTCGCTCCTACGCCTTCTATCTGTTGGAAACGGGCCTGTCCCCGCTGGCCGACGCGATTAATCCAGATCAGGCCAGAACGCTGGTCAACGATCCTCACCTGGGTCGAATTGATCAAGACGTCACTGCTCGTCTTGCTCTGGCGTCCGAGATAGTCCCGCTGACCGCCACAAAATGAAGCCGCTTCCCCGCGCAGGTGGTTGGTCGACGCACTCCCTCAACGACCCATTTGACTCGCTGGTGCGGCGCCGCCGAAGTCCTGACCATGGCGACTGCGACCAACGGCGAACTCCTCGCCCTGTCCGGCCCACGCAATCCCTATCCGGGCAGGCTAGGGGTGATCGAAGAAGGGGCGCATGCCGACTTGCTGGTGGTAGACGGCGATCCGCTGCAAAACATCGCGCTCCTCGCCGCGCCAGCGACGTCGCTGAAGCTCATCATGAAAGGCGGCGCGATCTACAAGGATGGGCTGGGTTCATAAGCTCGCCCGCTTTCGTGCGCCGCCATGGCCTGGGCCTTCTCGAAGGTGCCACCAGCCTCAAAGTAGGCGGTGATGCCGGTCGCGCGCGGAAGGTGTGGCGGCCAATTTTGCTATGGACCGCGCCGCAGCCAGTTCCAACGTGCCTGCCCTCAACCCCTCCCCAATCCAGCCATCCGCGCGCACTTCCACATCACCGACGGTAGCGCCGCCTCCTCCAGCGCATCCAGCGGCTGTGCAAACCCCTTCGCCTCGATCACCGGCACCTGCGACGCCAGCACGTCAATCACCAACTCGAAATGGGTAAAGCCGTGCCGCACCTGACCCACCCCACGCCAATCCACTGCCATCGGAGCAAGCGCCAACGCCTCCGCCACAGTCCACGGCGCTCCCCGCCACTCAGTTCCGGGCAATTCCGTCATTCCACCCAGCAGCCCCTTGTACGGCCGGGTCCGCAGCAGCACCCGACCCTGCCCGTCGGTCAGCCAGAAATGCACCCCAAAGCGAACCGGCCGCTGCTTCTTCGGTGCCTTGCGCGGCAGCGACGCCTGAATCCCCATCCGCTGCGCGGCACATCCGCCGATCCAAGGACAAACCGCACACCCCGGAGCCACCGGGGTACAAACCCCCGCCCCCAAATCAAACATCGCCTGAGCAAAGTCGCTCGGTCTCGCCCGCGCCGCCGGATCAGCCCCCAACCGGGCAGCCGCCTCGCGGATCGCCGGCTTAGCCGCGGGCAAAGGTGCCTCGATCGCGAACACCCGAGACACCACCCGCTCCACGTTCCCATCCACCGGCACGACCGGAAGCCCGAACGCGATCGCCCCAATCGCCGCCGCGGTATAACCCCCAATTCCCGGCAACGCCTGCAATCCCGCGAGATCGGCCGGAAAACCACCCATCGCAGCCACCACTTGCGCACACGCATGCAAATTCCGCGCGCGTGCGTAGTAGCCGAGGCCAGCCCAGGCCGACAGCACCGTATCCAATGGCGCGGCCGCCAGCGCCTGAACCGTCGGGAACCGGCTTACGAAGCGGTCATAGTAGGGTATGACTGCGGTTACGGTCGTCTGCTGTAGCATGATCTCGCTCAGCCAGACGCGATAGGGATCAGGAGTCTCGCCAGGCTCCGCCCGCCATGGCAGCCGTCGCCGATGGCGGTCGTACCAACGCAATAGCTCGCTTGCGGAGGCGGAAGGGACCGAGGCAATGGGAGACGACGACACATCCAACGATATGGCTGGACAGGAAAGATTCGTCTACGGGCCGCGCCCCTTGGGAAGCCTCGTCCCCGATATCACCCGCCGGACCTATCGAAAGCGCAACCCCGCCTCAGCCCAGATCGTTGCGGACTGGGAGATCATCGTCGGGCCTAAGATTGCCGCGATAACCGTGCCTCGCCGCCTCGAACGCGGTGTGCTGACGATCGCCTGCGCCGGCCCGGCGGCCATGGACCTGCATTACATGGGCGTCGAGGTGATAAACCGGATCAACACCCACCTCGGCGGCCAACCGGTCCATTCGCTGAAGTTCACCCAGGCCGGGATGCCGCGCCAGCCGCCGCCCGGGAAGCCCTCGCCCCCCGAAGCGGTTCCGGAAGCCGAGGCAGCGGTGACCGACCTCCCCGACGGTGACCTGAAGGCTGCGCTGACCGCGCTCGGACGCGTCGTCATCGGCCGAAGTAAACTCTTAAAAAGCCGCTTGAACAAACTGTAATATCAGATAAAGAGGTCTCCATGACGTTCTCTCGCCGCTCCCTACTGACCGTGGTGCCCGCCGGTTTCGCTGCCGCCGCCCTCGCGTTGCCGGTGACACCGGCGCACGCCGAGGCGAATGACCCGAAAGCCGAACGTTTCATCGGCAAGCCAGATGCCAAGGTAACGGTCGGCGAATACTTCTCCCTCACCTGCACCCATTGCGCCGCCTTCGCCGCCGGCACCTTCCCCGAGATCAAGAAAAACCTGATCGACACCGGCGCCATTCGCTGGGTGTTCCACGACTTTCCGCTCGATCAGGTTGCGCTCACCGCCTCCATGGTCGCGCGCTATCTGCCGGTCGATCGCTACGAACCGTTCGTCAACGCGCTGTTCGCCACCCAAAACCGGTGGGCATTCAACCGCGGCGGCGACCCGACGCAGGAGTTGTGGAAGATCGCCGCACTCGCCGGCATGAGCCGCATCACCTTCGACAAGGCGCTAGGCGACACCGCCCTGCGCGACTGGATCATCCAGCAGCAGAAGACCGATTCCGACCAGCTGAAGATCGACTCGACTCCAAGCTTCGTGATCAACAACCAAAAATACGCTGGGGAAATGAGCTACGACGCATTCCGCAAACTGATCCCTGCGTAACACCATGTAGGAGTAGCCATTGCCGGTCAGTTTCCGCCGCCTTCGCATCTCCGGGTTCAAGAGCTTCGCCGAACCGGCAAACATGGAGATCCTGCCCGGACTGACCGGCATCGTCGGACCCAACGGGTGCGGCAAATCCAATGTTGTCGAAGCCCTGCGCTGGGCGATGGGCGAAAGCAGCGCGCGCAGCCTGCGCGGCGGTGAGATGGAGGACGTCATCTTCGCCGGCACCGCCGGCCGGGCGTCGCGAAATATCGCCGAGGTGACCCTGTTCCTCGATGAAGCCGCGGGCCGCGCGCCGCCACCATTCCACGAGCAAACCGAGTTGGAAATCGGTCGCCGGATCGAGCGTGGCAGCGGCTCCGCCTACCGCATCAACGGCAGGGAGGCCCGAGCGCGGGACGTGCAGACCCTGTTCGCCGATCTGGCCTCGGGTGCGCGCGCTTCCGCGATGGTCAGCCAGGGCCGCGTCGGCGCTTTGGTCGGTGCCAGGCCGGAGGACCGCCGTACGGTTCTGGAAGAAGCCGCCAATATCACCGGCCTGCACGCGCGCCGCCACGAGGCGGAACTGAAGCTGCGTGCGGCCGAGGCGAATCTGGCCCGCGCCGAGGACCTGCGCGCCCAACTCGAAAGCCAACTCGGCAACCTGAAGCGCCAGGCCCGCCAGGCCAGCCGCTATCGCAACATATCTGGTGCGATCCGGTCGGCCGAGGCGGAGCTACTCGCGCTGCAACGTGCCCGCGTGGAGCAGATCCGCGCCCAGGCGGCGGCGGCCTTGCACGACGCTGAAATCGCTGTCGCTGTCGCGACCGATGCCGCGACCGCCGCCAGCGCGCATGCCGCCGAGGCGACCGCCGCGCTGCCCCCGCTGCGGGAAACCGAATCGAACGCCCGCACCGTTCTGGAACGCCATCGCGTCTCGCAAGAGCAGATCGCCGGCGAGGAGCAAGCCGCTCGTGTGGCCCTGGGCGAGGCCCAGCGGCGGATCGGCCAGCTTCGGCAGGATCTGGCGCACGCCGATCAGTTGCAGCGCGATGCCGCCGCAGCCGATCAGCGGCTGGCCGCGGAAGCAACCACCTTGGCCGAGGCCGACCAGGGCCACGATGAACGCGCCGAGGCCGCAGACGCCGCGACCATCGCCGCCACCGATGCCGTCAGGGTCGCCGAAGCCGAGGCCAACCGCGCCACCGAGGCCGCCGCCGAAGCCAATGCGCGTGCCCAAGCAGCCGCGCAGCTTTTGGCGCAGTCGGAACACCGGTCCAACCGGCTGAATGAACAGGCCCAAACAATCGGCCGGGAACGCGAACAGATCGCCGCTCAGCAGATCGATCCCGCCTTGATCGCCCGGGCAAGCGAGCAGGTCTCCGAAGCCGAGGCGGCGTTGACGGCCGCGCGCACCGCCGTCGAACAGGCAGAACACGACCGCGCCGCCACCGCCGCCGCGCTCGCTTCAGCCCGTGAAAACCAGGCCGCGGCTGACTCAGCCCGTGCCCGCCTCGCAGCCGAGGCCTTGGCGCTCGCCGAGGTGCTGGCGGTGAAGGACGGCGAACGCTGGCCGCCGATGATCGACTCCCTCACCGTCGCCGACGGCCTCGAAGCCGCTCTTGGTGCGGCGCTCGGGGAGGAACTGACCTCGGCGCTCAACCCAGGCGCGGCGCGGCACTGGCGCGAACTGCCGCCGTTCGACCCGGCCCCGGCGCTGCCGAAATGCGCCCAGCCGCTGTCCGCCTATGTACAGGGGCCATCCGCGCTCGCCCGTTCGCTGTCCCAAATTGGTCTGGTTGAAACCGAGGAAGAAGCTCCCGATCAACAGTCCAAACTACTCCCGGGTCAGTCATTGGTCTCGCGTTCCGGGGCCACTTGGCGGTGGGACGGCTATGCCATTCGCGCCGGCACACCGACCCAAGCCGCGGTTCGGTTGCAGCAGCGCAACAGGCTGACCGCGCTCCGAGTCCGCCTCGCAGCCGCCGAACAGGAAGCAGCGACCGAGCACGGCGCTCGTGCGGCGGCCGAAACTGCCTCGCAAGCGGCCGTGACCGCCGAACAGAGCGCCCGCAACGCTCGACGGGATTGGGAACAGAAACTCGAACGCGCCCGCGCTGCCCTCTCCAGTCTGCGCAATCAAGCCGCCACCGCCACCGCTCGGCTGGCCGCCGCCGACGACCAACTGGCGCGAATCACAGTGGAACGCGATGAGGCCGTCGCTTCCCTCACACAGGTCCGGGCCACCCAGACCGCCCTGCCTGACATCGCCGAGCTGCGCTTGGCGGTGGACCAGGCCCGCACCGCGCTCTCCGCCGTCCGCTCTCGCGAGGCCGCCGCCCGCGCCGAACGCGACACGCTGGCCCGCGAATATACCGCCAGGGCCAACCGCCGCCGCGTCATCACCGCCGAGCGCGCCGGCTGGGCCGAACGAGCCAAGGACGCCGCCGATCGGGTGACCGACCTCGCCGCCCGGCAGACCGAAGCTGAAGACACCCTAAGGACCTTGGAAGCCCGCCCCGCCGAGATCGCCGCCCGGCGCGCCGAAGCGTTGGACGCCTTAGCTGGCGCCGAAGCCACCCATCGTCGCGCGGCCGAAATCCTCTCCGCGGCCCTGACCCAGGCCGGGGACGCCGACCGGGCCGCCCGGGCAGCGGAAAGTGGGCTGGCCGCCCGTCGCGAGGACGCGGTTCGGGCCGAGGGCGGAGTACAGCAGGCCAGCCACGCCTGGGGCGTCGTCGCTGAACGCATCCTCGAACGGCTGGGTGCCGACCCTTCGCTGCCCGATCCCCCAGCCGACCTGTCCCCCGAAAGCGAGGAGAAAGCCCGCCGCCGCCTGGAACGCCTGCTCAAGGAACGCGAAGAGATGGGCCCGGTCAACCTGCGCGCCGAGCAGGAGGCCGAGGATGTCGAGCGGCAGATCAGCACGATCGAAACCGAGCGCGAGGAACTTACTACCGCGATCGCCAAACTCCGCGGTTCCATCGGCCACCTGAACCGCGAGGGCCGCGAGCGTCTGACCGAGGTGTTCCAGCAGGTCGACCGGAATTTCCAGCAACTCTTCAGCCGCATGTTCGGCGGCGGCCGCGCCCATCTGGCGCTGGTCGGCTCCGATGATCCGCTGGAGGCTGGGCTGGAAATCTACGCCCAGCCCCCCGGCAAGAAGCTGGCCACCCTGTCCCTTCTTTCCGGCGGAGAACAGGCGCTGACCGCCCTGTCGCTGATCTTCGCCGTGTTCCTCTGCAATCCCGCGCCGGTCTGCGTGCTCGACGAGGTCGATGCCCCGCTGGACGACGCGAATGTGGAACGGTTCTGCACGCTGCTGGAGGATATGGTGCGAGAAACCGGCACCCGCTTCCTGGTCGTGACGCACCACCCGCTTACCATGGCACGCATGGACCGGTTGTATGGCGTAACGATGCAAGAACGCGGCGTATCGCGCCTGCTGTCGGTCGATCTGGCACGCGCCACGATTCTGGTCGATACGCCGCGGATGGCGGCCGAGTGAGGCGTGGGTGCTGTCTTCGACAGGAGCGCATCGATGGCTGTCAATGTGGACCGGGCACGAGATTTAGCTCTGGCGTTGCCAGCCGCAAGTGAGGCTCCGCACTGGCACCGACGTGCCTTCCGTACGCCGCGCAAAATATTCGCCACGCTCGATGCCGATGCGCGCGACCTCAACTTGATGTTTAACCAGGACCTCCGAGACTTCTATTGCGAGCAGGCACCGCAAGCATTCAGTCCAGTGCCAGGCGGTTGGGGGCGCCGGGGCGCCACCCGCTGCAATCTTGAGGCTGTGGACGAGCCCACATTGGTTTCAGCTTTGAAGGCAGCGTACCAGCTCGCCGCGCCGAAGCCGAAGAGCCCATGAGGTCCGAGTTGGTCGTGGGCGGGGCCCAGGCCTTGCCATTCGAGCCACGCCCTCTTCCGTCCTATCTTGCCCGCCCCGCCGGACGTTGCCCGTCACAAATAACGGACCCCGCCAAGCCGCCCGGCAATCCACGACGGAAGTAGCCCCCTACGGTTCAGGTGCCGATGTTCACGATCTTTACCCGTCGATTACGTGCCTCGGGCGTCTGATCAGCAGTTTGCACGAGCAACTGTTCGGAACCGAGGCCGACAGGAACCATCCTGCTTTCATCGATGCCAAATTTCCGCTCGATATAGGCCATGACCACCGCGGCGCGCCGTTGGGACAAGGCGTGATTATAGTCTTTCGCCCCCACTGTGTCGGTATGTCCCTCAATACGAAAGCGGTAACCAGCCAGCGCGTTGCTGGCAAGCGCCTTGCCAAGTTCATCCAGTACCGCCGCCGCTTGAGGCGTGAGACCGGCGGAACCAGTCGAAAACTGAACAAACGAAGACGCTGATGGCAAATCGGCATTCGCGCTCGCCATCTGGCTCTCGGATGTCGCCGGCTGCATCGGCGACCCCTCGCCGGGCGCTTGCGCAGGGGTCCCCTCGCTCGGCTGCAGCAGGCGGTGCAGACCACGACCTTGACTCGGCTGCAGCGATGCCGCGTTCAAAGCGTTGATCAACTCTTCTGCCGACGGGTGCGACTGGGCCCACCCGGCCCCGATGAGAACCAACCACGTCACCGGAATCATTGCCCATCCATGTATGTTCGCCATGATGCTTTCCAGACTGCCCAATTTCCGTTGTGACATAGATCCGAATTAAACCCTAAGGGAGTGACGCCGGTCACACGCGCCGTTACAAACTTTCTGCTATCGATCACCTCCGATGGTAACGCCGGTTTGCTGATGCCATGCTGGTGTGCTGGAAAGGTGGGCTCGAGTAGAGCCTTTGGGCTGCAGCGCATGTACGAAGCCGCTAGGGGCGACGGGGGTATTGATGTCAGGTACGGAAAGCGGTGCCGGTGCCAGCGGCCAGTTGCTGTCGCTGCAGACCGCGCTCGGAGCGGGCGTGCTGCAACCGATCTCCTTCCACGCGGAGGAGACGATCAGTGCACCCTTTTCCGTGACGGTCGAGGCGATATCCGCGCGGTCTGCGATCGATCCCAACACAATTCTGTTCCAGCCGGCTTGCCTGACAATAACGTTCGGATCGGGACCATCGCGGATCATCAACGGGATGGTTCGCTCGTTCGTTGCTACCGGCGAACCTGTGCGCGACCAATACGCCTACACATTAACGGTTGCCCCGAAACTCTGGTTCATGGGGCAGACCCATGATTGCCGGATCTTTCCGGGCATGACGATTGCCGATATCCTGACCTCAATCTGTGGCGACATCGGCCAGACGATCAGCATCAATGTCTACGGGGATAAGACAGTCAAACCATATGTAACCCAGTTTAACGAGACAGATTTCGCATTTTTCTCTCGCCTTGTTGAAGAGGCCGGTTATTTTTACTACTTCACGCATACTTCAGGCGACCACACACTTGTGGTAACCGATCAGAACCAGGGCTTCATCGCAGCCCCCAAGCCAGCCCTGACGGTGGCGCACGAAGGCGGCGGGACGGATGTGCTGACGGCCTGGCACAAAATCGGCAGCACCGCGCACGGATCCTTCCATCTGCTCGACTACGACCTGACGCAGCCGAGCACCCTACCGGAAGACACTAAAACCACGACGCTGACGACCCCGGGCATAGCGGCGCGGGACGTTTTCGAGTGGCCGGCCTTGGAACTCACCCAGCCGGATGTGGCGGCACGAGCCCGCTTGAAGATGGAGGCAGCGGAGGCGGAAGCCGGCCTGATCGAGGCTATGGGCGCCAACCCCGGTTTCATGCCCGGTACTCGCTTCACCGTCGCAGCCGACCCCTACACAGGCGCGGCCAATGTCGAATACATCATTCGCAGCGTCAGCAGCAGCGGACACGACGAGAGTTGGGTCGCCGGCGGGAGTGCTTCGGACTACACCAACCGCATCGTCGCCTTTCCCTCGGCCACCGTGTGGCGGGAAAAGTTCGTGACGCCGCGGCCCGTGATGGCCGGTATCCACTCGGCCGTGGTGATCGGCGATGCGGGCGACGAGATCCATTCCGAGCAATACGGCCGGGTGAAGGTCAGTTTCTTCTGGGATCATCGCAAAACAATCACCGCCGGCAACGGCATCTGGGTGCGCGTGATCCAGCCTTGGGCCGGCAATACCTGGGGGTGGCAATCGCTGCCGCGTGTCGGGTGCGAGGTGGCGGTCGCCTTTTTCGATGGCGACCCGGACCGGCCGGTTATTGTGGGAGGACTTTACAATGCCGACATGATGCCGGTGTTCCCGATCACCGGCCAGCAGACCAAGAGCGGCATGCGAACCCGCTCCACCACCGGCGGTAGCAGCAGCAACTTCTCGGAATTCTCCGTCGACGATAAACAGGGATCGGAACTGGTCTTTCTCCACGCCGAGAAGGATATGTCGACCGAGATCGAGAACAACGACACCCTGACCGTCGGCAAGGATCAGTCGATCACCGTCAACAACAACCGCACCCTGACCGTCAAGGCGAAGGAAACCGTCGAGGTCGATGACGCCCAGTCCGTGACAGTCAAAAACGGCCGCACAACGACGATCAGCGCGGCGGGGGACAGCCTGACGGTCAACGATGGCGGGATCACGGTCACGGCCAAGCAAAGCGACATTGCGATCGAAGCCAGCATGGGCAACATCACGATGAAAGCCATGAACAGCATCAAGTTCACGGTCGGCGGCAACTCGATCGAGATCAATGCCGAGGGCGTGACGATTACTGCAATGAAGGTTAGTGTGCAGGGGCAAGCCATGGTGCAAGTACAAGCCCCGATGACACAGCTCAGCGCGGACGGCATGATGACGCTCAAAGGCGGCGTCATGATGTTGAACTGAGGGGACCATGAACGACCGATCGATGACCAAACTGCTTGCGACCCCGTGGGAGGACGTGCTGGCGCGCGCCGCCCTGACCGGAGAGTGCGCGGCTGTGGTCCAAGGGAGCACCGAAGCTGGGCCGGCGATCCAGCGGCTCGAGGATGCCGGTTTCCTGACCGAAGCAGCCAAGGTGATGGCACACGCGCTGCCGAAGCGGGAGTGTGTCTGGTGGGCCTGCATGTGCGCTCGCCATACCACACCGCCCGACCTGGGTGAGGCTGATGCCGCCGCCGTCTCGGCCGCCGAGACATGGGTGAGGCACCAAACTGACGAGTGCAGACGGGAGGCATTCGACCACGCTCAACGCGCCAATTTCAGCACCGCCGAGGCCTGGGCCGCGGTGGCCGCATTCTGGAGCGGCGATTCAATGTCGCCGCTGGGCCAACCGAAAACGCCGCCCGCGCCACATCTGACCGGCACCGCGGCCATCGGTTCGGTGACCCTCGCTGCGGTCAGAATACATCCGGCCCGGCGCGACGACCGGCTGCGGCGCTTCCTCGGCAGCGCTCGGGACATCGCGGCCGGCGGTGTCGGTCGCCTGCCGCCGGAGGGGTCAGCCTGATGGGTCAACCAGCCGCCCGCGTGACCGACATGCAAACCTGCCCGATGGTGACCGTTATCGTGCCGCATGTCGGCGGCCCGATCACCCTCGGCTGCTTCACCGTGTTGGTCGGTGAGATGCCGCAGGCGCGCATCACCGACATGCACACCTGCGTCGGCCCGCCGGGAGTCATGGCGCTGGGTTCGTTCACAGTATTGGTCGGGGGTATGCCGGCCTCCCGCGTTGGCGATTCAACGGCGCATGGTGGTGTCGTTGTTGGGCCGGGCGCGCCCACCGTTCTGATTGGGGGCTGAGCCGAGATGACCCTCACCTTGACCGTCCTGCGATGCCCGCCGACCGTCGCGCCAGAGGTGCGACAGGTAACCGGCGGCGAGTTCTCGATTGGCCGCGGTCCGGACAACCAATGGGTGCTGCCCGATCCGACGAAGCACCTGTCGAAGCGGCACTGCGTCCTCGCCTTCCGCAACGGCGTCTGGCAGGTGGCCGGGACCAGCACCAACGGCACATTTGTCAACCGCGACGAGGTGTCGCTCGAATCCCGGGGGCCGCACACGGTGGAGGACGGCGACCGGCTGATCCTGGGCGTCTACGAGATCGAGATTCGCTTGGCCGAAGAGGCCCAGCCGTCCTGGAGACGATCCGCCCC
Organism: uncultured Pseudomonadota bacterium; assembly: GCA_963832865.1. Classification (GTDB taxonomy): domain Bacteria; phylum Pseudomonadota; class Alphaproteobacteria; order Acetobacterales; family Acetobacteraceae; genus Rhodopila. The sequence continues at coordinate 73,428 of CAWHWH010000044.1, read as the reverse complement.
GATTGCTGACGGGAGGCGAGACCCGTTCAGCGATCCATTCGATGACGATCTGTTCGCTCCCAATCCGCGCGATCGTGGACAAACTCGGGATGCCAATCCGGCATCTGGGTTGGATCCCTATTCGCCGGCACTCGCGCCGGACTTCGATCCTTTGTTGCCGGATGACGAAGCGGCCTTCCCGGGAGAAACCCCGGCTGACCATAGCTCGGCGATTTCGGATGCGATCAACCTGCCGCCGGCCAAGGTGCCGGACGACTGGGATCTCGACGATTTCGCGCCTCCACCGGTCGCGAAGCCGTCCGAGCGGGAAGTTGCTCGGCGTCCCGCCGCGGCGCCCCGTCCGGCGCTCCCCGACGCGGAGGTCCGGGCGCCGCTCGCCGCGCCAACACCCTCAGCGGTCCCGGCGGCGGAAGGAGACCTGCTTGCGGCTTTCCTCAGAGGCGCCGGCATGGAAGATGTCGCGCTGCCCGATCCGGTTGCGACGATGGAGCGGCTCGGTGCGGCGTTCCGCGCGACGGTCTCCGGCATTCGCCATGCGCTGATTGCCCGCTCCGAAGTGAAACGCGAGTTCCGCATCGAAACGACCATGATCCGCACCCGCGGCAACAATCTGCTCAAGTTCTCCGCCAATGATGACGACGCTCTCGCAGGCTTGCTGGGTGCCGGGCGGCACACCGACATGGGGCCCGAGGAAGCCGTTACCGACGCTTTGACCGACATCCGCCTGCATGAGCTCGCCAGTATGACGGCGATGCAAGCCGCGGTGCGTGCCTTGGTGGTTCGGCTGGGTCCGGACCAGATACGCGACGGCAAGGATAATTCTACCAACCGCGCATTGCTCGGCAACCGGAAGGCACGCGCCTGGGATGCCTATGAGGCACTCCACGCCGAGGTCCTGCATGGCCTTTCCGATGATTTCGACAGCGTGTTCGGCAAACGCTTCGCCCTCGCCTACGAACAGGCGATGGAGGAACTGTCGCGGCGAAAGGATCCCGGAGACGACTGGCGATGACCGTTCGGTCTGTCGCCGCGGTTGGTTTGCTCGCGCTTTCGACGGCAACTTTGGTGGGTTGCGGCAAGTCGGACCCACCGCCACCACCACCACCGCCGCCGGTTCTGGAGCTGACTGTTTCCGGCAGCGCGGATCAAAACCCAGGCGCGGACGGAACGCCTAGGCCGGTGGCGGTGCATCTGTACCAGCTCGCCGCCACCGATAAGTTCACCAATGCCGACGGGTTCGCTTGGGTCGAGCATGAACAGTCGACGCTGGGAGCGGATGAGCTGAGCTCCAGTGAGTTTGTGCTCAAGCCGTCCGAAAAGCAGGAGATGAAGCAGGACTTGAAGCCCGGTACGAAAGCCCTCGGGGTGGCGGTTTGGTTCTATGACATCGACAATGCCAAGTGGCGCGCGTCGGCCCCGGTCGCCGCCAACGGGCCGACCAAACTCGTGCTGAATGTGGGAAAGCTTTCGGTTTCGCTGGAGCCGGCCGGTAAATAGACCGGATTGTTAGGATTGCCATGAGCTGGACCAACCGCGTGATCTGGCAGGAGGGCATGTTCCTCCGGGCCCAACACTTTCAGCAGCAGGACCGCTGGCTGGAGGCGCTGGTCCGCGGCCGCACCGGCATGCTGCGTCCGTATCCCTGGGGCATCACAGAATTCGCCATCGACCGCGACCTGTTGGCGACGGGGCGGTTTGCCCTGTCGTCCGGAGCCGGCGTGTTCGAGGACGGCACGCTGTTTGTCATTCCCGGCGAAACCGACCATCCGCCACCGCTGGAACCGCCGTCGACCGCGCGCAACGTACTGGTCTATCTGGCCACCCCGATCCGCCAGCCCGGCGCCGCCGAGGTCGGGCTGGAGGCGGACAGCGAAGGGCGCTACGGACCAAAGAGTTTTGAAGCCTACGACACCCACTCGGGCTCTCCACAGCCCGCGGACCTTCAGGTCGGCCGGCTCAGGCTGCGGTATATGCTGGAGACGCAGGATCGGGCTGGTTACCACTGTATCGGTTTGACCCGCATCACCGAGGTTGCGGCCGACCGGCGCATAACCCTCGATGACCGCTGGATTCCGCCTTCGCTAGTGTGCTCAGCCGCGCCGCCACTGGCCGGCCTGCTTGCGGAACTCACCGGGATGCTAAATCAACGCGGTGAGGCGCTGGCCGGCCGGCTGAGCGCACCCGGTGCGCGCGGCGTGGCCGAGGTGCAGGACTTCCTGCTGCTGCAGTCGGTCAACCGCTGGCAGAAGCTGCTGTCGCACTGGACCGATTCCGGCAATGTGCATCCCGAGGACCTGTACGCGACGCTGGTGCAGATGGTCGGTGAGTTCGCGACGTTCACCGAGACCTCGCGACGGCCGAACAGCTATCCGGCATACCGGCACGAGGATTTGCAGCGCAGTCTGGCGCCTGTCGTGGCCGATCTGCGGCGTTCGTTGTCCGCCGTCCTGGAGACCAACGCGGTGTCGATCCCGTTGCAGGATCGCCGCAACAACATGCGCGTCGGTCCATTGAGCGACCGGAGCATTTTGCGCAATTCCAGCTTCGTGCTGTCGGTGCAGGCCAATGTACCGAGCGAAAATCTGCGCCGGCTGTTTCCGTCTCAGGTGAAGATCGGCGCGGTCGAGCATATCCGTGAACTGGTGACGGTGGCACTGCCCGGCATTTCGGTCCGGCCAATGGGCGCCGCGCCGCGACAGATCCCATTCTACGCAGGCGCTACGTATTTCGAGCTGGACCGCAACAGTCCGCACTGGCAACAGATGCAATCGTCAGGCGGCTTCGCCATCCATGTGTCCGGGGACTTTCCGGAACTGAAGATGGAACTTTGGGCAATCCGCGGCAGCGGGGGGACTTAAGCGATGCCGAGCGATAACCCGTTCTCTGAGCCGGATGATTCGGACCGAACGCAGATCATCCGGCCGCTGCCCGGCGGACGCGCGCGCAGTGCGGCGCCGCCAGCGGCCGCAGTGCCACCTCCCGGTGAGCCGGCACCCCAGCCGTCCGCGGTTTCCGGCCCGGACGAGGCAATACGGGTAGGCAGGTCGCCGCTGCTGGCCGCCGCGGCGCCCCTGCTGCAGTTGTTGTCACGGCTGCGCAACACCCTGTCGCAGCCGGATTCCGGGGCTTTGCGTGAGCGTGCGGTGAGTGAAGTACGCCGGTTCGAGCAAGTCTCCCGAGACAGCGGGGTGCCGATCGCGCAGTTGCGTCCGGCGCATTACGCTTTGTGCGCCAGCCTGGACGACGTGGTGCAGGCGACGCCTTGGGGCAGTGAGGGCGCGTGGGCGTCGCGGTCCCTGGTCTCGACTTTCCATCAGGAGGTGCGCAGCGGCGACCGGTTCTTCGACGTGCTGAACCAGGTGAAGCAGAACCCCGGATTGTTCCTGCCCGTGCTGGAACTGATGTATCTGTGCCTCTCTCTGGGATTTCAGGGCCGCTACCGGCTGTCGCCGCGTGGCCCGGCGGAGCTGGACCGGATGCGGGAGGACGTCTACGGGATTATCGCCCGGCAGCGGCCGAAGCCGGATCCCGAATTGTCGCCGCACTGGCGGGGCGTGACGGCGCCCTACCGGGCCGCTCGGGCGGAACTGCCGGTCTGGGTGGTCGGGGCAGCCGGGTTGGTGGTGATTTGCGGAATGTACGCCTGGACGTTGTTCGGGTTGAACGATGGGTCTGACGCGTTGTTCGCGCGGACCATGGCAGCCCCGCCCGCCCAGATGCCGGTGATCGTGCGTGCTGCCCCAGTGCAGCCGCCTGCGCCAGCACCTGCTCCGGCCCAACCAAGCGCGTTGGATAAGCTGCGGGGCTTCCTGCAACCCGAGATCGAGCAAGGTCTGGTCACGGTGCTCGGAACCGACGCGGCCCCCGTGGTGCGAGTCCGCAATCGCGGCATGTTCACGGCCGGCAGCGCGTCCGTGGCGTCGAAATTCGACCCGTTGCTGGAGCGGATCGGACAGGCGCTCGCGGCGGAACACGGCTCCGTGCAGGTGATCGGGTATACCGACAATCAGCCGATCCGCTCGTTGCAATTTCCTTCTAACTTCCAATTATCCGCGGCGCGAGCGAGGGCAGCGGCGGCGATTATCGGTAAGACCATTGGCGATGTGTCCCGGATCAAGACGGAGGGGCGCGCGGATGCCGATCCGATCGGGAACAACGCGACGCCGGAGGGGCGCGAGGAGAATCGGCGGATCGAGGTGGTGTTGCGACGTGAGGGGTAGGGACATTGATGCGGGAGAATTCGCGTGACGCAACCCAATTCGGACTGCTCGTATCGTGCCCGTTACGGTATTCAGCCCCCGATGAAGCAGGCATCCTTGTTTGCGAGGGGGCGCCGTGGCAAGCGGCATGCCTCGTACACGCGAAATCCACAAGGCTGGCAATTAGAATCGGGGCTTCGACATCTGTCATCGTGGGTCAAGCATTGCGGCGACCTGTACGCCACTGATTTCTCGAAATTACAGATCGTGACGATCGATGGACGAGGTCATCCTCGGGTCGTATGGTCGCGCCGCGCTGATAACAGATCTCGACGACCTGCTCGCGCCTGGGCACGCGGGGGCCGTGTGGTACTTGGGCGCGTACATCATGTTCGCATGAGCTGCGCGCCTTCAAGCACGCGCTGCCACTGCGGCCTCCGTCCAGGGTGAGTAGATCGGTTACGCGCCTTGTGAACGGCTCGGCAAGCGAGGCCTTACCGTAGGGTGCGATCCGCCTTGCTTGTTCCGCCCGCGATACGATGAAGTGCCTTTCCGATGCGCTGCCAGCCGACGGCGCACGGCGTGCCGGTCAATTACACGTGATATTAAGTCCTCTAGTCGGCCGGACTGGATCCTAAGCTTGCCCTTGAACATGGCATTGTACGACGCATCTGCCTGATCCTGCGCTTGAAGAACTCGACGCGAAAGCCGCTCGGCGAAGATCTCGCGCCGCCTAAAAGCTGAGGATGACCTTAGTTTATCCACATAATTGTGGGGCCAGTGGCGTATCTTCTATGGCAAGCTGATCCTTGTCGGAAGATCGAGGAGTACATTTATGCGGAGCGCCATGCTAAATGCATCGGGCGTTGAACGCGGTCTGCACTCGCTAACCGGTCGCAATCGGACCAGGAGCAGAAGCCTCGGCGCGACGGCCTCGCACTACAAAATCGACAGTTTGAGTCCGGACGGCGTTTTCGATCCTCTTCGGTAAGCCCTCTTCGCGCATGTGCCGATCGGCGGACGGCCACGGTCGGTCGAACTGCGAGACGCTGTTCGGCATGTCGGCGATCCCCTCCGACAACTACATCCGCCTGATGCTGGACGGCGCTTCGCCTGCGGCATTCGACGGACTGTTCGTGAAGGCGATCAGCAGCGGGGCCACTGAACGTTCCAGTGTCTTACGGGCGGGTGCCGATCGCGCTCGATGTGAGCGAGCACTTCTGTTCGCGCAAGATCAAATGCGAGCAGTGTTCGACACGGCGGCGCGCCGATGGCGGCACCGACTTCGACGCCTTCCTGGTGCCAGCATGGTCGCACCGGGCCACAAGCAGGTCCTGCCCCTGCCGCCGGAATTTATCGCGCCGCAAGATGGGCGGAGAAGCAGGACTGCGAGCGCGTGCCGCGAAACGGTGGGCTGGCCCGGCACGGCGCCGACCTCGCTCACCTCCGGCCTGATCGATCTCGGCGACGATCTGTTTGCCTGCCAGCCGATCGTTGCCGCCATCCAAGATGCCGGCGGCAATTCATCCTCACCTGCAAGCCAGCTTCGCATAAGACGATTGCTGAATACCTGCAGGGCGCCGAACTGCAAGAACATCGTCAGACCATCTGCAAACGCGGCAAGCGCACCACCACCACCTACCGCTGGCTCAACGCCGTGCCGCTGCGCGCCACGGACGATGCCATCCTGGTCAACTGGTTCTCCATCGAGACCTTCAACGCCAAGGGCAAGCGAACCTATTACAACAGCTTCGTCACCGATCTCGCCATCACACGCGACACTGTCGCCGAACTGGCCGCCTGCGGCCGCGCCCGTTGGAAGATCGAAAACGAGACCTTCAACGTGCTCAAGACCAACGGTTACAATCTCGAACACAACTTTGGGCACGGCAAGAAAACCCTCGCCAGCATCCTGATCGCGCCTCAATCTGATCGCTTTCGCATTCCAACCGCCGCTATATCTCGGGGTCCTCGCCATGGCGAGCCGCCATGAATCGCCAGTGGCCCCATTATCGCTTTTTCGAAAAAAAGCCGACCGCCCCCGCCGACTGGTCTCCGGACTTGCCTTACCTCTCCAGTCCATCGCCGCGGCCGCGATACGGCCACCTTGACCACAGGCATCCCACCGTCCCGCCACTCAACCCACCTCAACACGGAGCCGAAACGCCGAAAATAACTACAACCCCTTGGATTTAGAATTGCGGCACGACGCCAGCTATATTGCCGATTGTCGGACTTGTTCGGGCCCTTAGCACGGTCAGGCTGAATGCTCTAGTGCTTGCGCCGCTTGCTTGCAATGTAGGCGACCAGAAGTCCCACCAGCGGCGCAAGGTGCTCAAGTCCCAGCCCCGGAAGGGCATTTGAGGCCGTGAATGCCGGCCCCTTTTGCAACTGCTGCACCACGGCGTGGGTCAACTGCTTCGCGACCGTTTCGGTTACGTTTTGCCCAAGCGTCTCCCAGTCGCCCGCTCTCATCCTGGCGGCGTCGCCGCCGAACTCCAGCAGTTCCCGTAGAGTGATTTCGGCCAATTCGACCAGATCGAGGGTAACTGCCTCTCTGTCATCGATCGATTGCCGGACCGGATAGCGTTGGTGACCCAGCCCACGAAATAACAGCTTTCGGGGAATGCGCCACAAGTGAGTGCGCTCCCATTCGAAAGTAACAGCCTTTTGGTGGAGTTGGCGCAACAAGCGACGCAGCGCTGTCTCCTGCAGACCAAGCTTGTCCCAGAAGGCTTGCTGCTGCGGATCACCCACGCGCGTGGCCTTGCTTGCAGTTGATTGTACCAGTTTCTGCTGCTGGATCAAACCGCGGATTTGGTTCAGGGAGTGGCGAATAAATGCATTTTGGTTAGACATGAGCGTCGGCTCCCTTCATCAAAGGAGTTGCAGCAGCGGCGGTGAAGCACCAGCGCGGAGCGATCGTCGTAGGGAGCCCCTTGTGCGGCCTACTCAAATAATAGCTTGTCGATCCGGTACAATTCTGGAAATCTTCCTTGTCCATACACGAAACATCATCGGGCCAGCGACAACGGCCAAGCGGCGCGACAATTTCCGCCGAACGTCATTGGCGCTTGCTTGTCTAGCAGCAATGAAATAATTACACGCCAACTTTAACCGGTCCCCGCACAGGCTTTTTCGGCAAGATCCCCGCGCGAGGGGATTTCGTGGCGGCTGGTCTCGCAAACCCCACCGTCAAAAGCTGGGACCAATCCATCTCCACTTCTCTGGCGGCCGTCAAAACAGCCCTAGGTGACCGCTGGTCCGACGTCTGGCTGCAGGCTCCCGTCTGGCGTTTTGCCTTGCCCGGAACAATGTGCGGCCCCGCCCCTCTTCTCGGCCTCTGGATGCCCAGCATTGACAAGGCTGGCCGGCACTTCCCGCTGATGATCGCCGCCACCTGCCCCGGCGCCACGCCGGAGCAGATGCGCCGCCACGGCACCGCCTGGCTCGACGCGGCGGAGGACGCGGGACGCGACGCCATCGCCGATGACCTTACGCCGGAGCAACTGACGGCGAGCATCCCGCCCCCGCCAGACCTGACAGCGACGCCCGACATCCCCTTGCCCGATGGCCTGGGCCCCGACGCCGGATTGTGGTGGACGGACGGTGCGCCCCTCGTGCCGGCCCAGGGGCTTGTCTTGGACACCATGCCCGGCGCCGCTGCGTTCCGCGCCATGCTGGATAGCGGCAGCCGCCCATGAACCAAGGCGATGCGATCTCCCGATACCGCCGTTTCACAAGCCGGCCAATCGCCTCCTCATCCGCCTCGCGCATGCCTGAGCGCGCTCCAGTAACGAAACCCCTACACTCCCCGCCGCCGGCGGACCAGTGCCGCCCCCTGACCTAGCGCCACCAGCTTCGCCGCCGCCACGTCAACCGGCATCGGCGCCATGCCGCAATTGGTGCAGGGGAACAGCCGTTCGGCCGGCACGAAGGCCAACGCGTCCTCGATAACCTGGGCGACCTGTTCCGGCGTTTCCACTTCATCAGTCGCAACATCGATCACCCCGACCAGCACATCCTTCCCGTCGAGCAACTCCAGCAGCCGCAGCGGCACCCTCGCATTGCGGCACTCTAATGAGACCTGATCGATGGAGCTGGAAGCCAGCACCGGAAACGTCTGCTCGTACTGCCGCCATTCAGCGCCAAGCGAGCCCTTCCAGTCGATGTTCGCCTGAATACCATAACCGTAACAAATATGCACCGCCGTGGTACAACGCAGCCCCGCGGCGGCTCGCTCCAGGGCGCTGATGCCCCAGGTTGCCACCTCGTCCATATAAACGTTGAAGGCGGGCTCATCGAACTGGATCGTATCGACCCCATCCTGTTCCAGGGCGCGGGCCTCCTGATTGAGCAGATCCGCGAACGCCATCGCCAGCGCGACCTTGTCGCCGTAATGCCGATCGGCAATCGTATCGACCAGCGTCATCGGGCCCGGCAAGGTGAATTTCAACGCTCGGCTGGTGTGGGCCCGAGCCAGCCGAGCCTCGGTTTCATGCACCCGCCGGCTCAGGCGCAGCGGGCCGGTGACCGTTGGCACCATTGCCTTGTAGCGATCGTTACGAATGCCCATCTCGACTTTGTTGTCGAAGTCGATGCCTTCGACCTGTTCCAGGAAACCGTGCACGAAGTGCTGGCGTGACTGTTCACCGTCGGTGACGATGTCGATCTCGGCGTCTTCCTGACGCTTCAACCACAGCAGCGTCGCATCGCGTTTCGCCGCGGCCAGAGCCTCCCCCGAACCCTTCCACGGTGCCCAAAGCTTGTTCGGTTCGGCTAGCCACTCCGGCTTCGGCAGGCTCCCGGCGATCGTCGTCCGTAGCATTCTCGATCCCTCCCCAGGGCATGGTCGCCCGAACGCGTACGAAACGCCAGGCCCGTTGCTTTGCCTCGGACAGCTTCAGCCCCCGGGACCTTCAAGGGCGTTGGGATTCCCTTAGCGAGCAGGCCGGCCGTCGGAAGGCCCTCGCATCAATTAGCGATGAACATGAAAGCTGAGCAAGCGCGGGTTCATTTCCCACGCCAACAGCGAATAATCCGCGCTCTCGGCGCTTCGGCCAGCGGCCGCGAATATACGTGACGCTCGATGGAACAGATGCGCGGACTTCGCGCCCGAAGTTAAGGCCTTGGCCATCCACCGAGCCGCTTCATCGACCTCGCCGTTTCGACAGAGTGCCCAGGCCAAAGCGCTCTGGGTCGCGAAATTCTCCCGCAACATGATGTCCTGACGCGCCCACTTCACCGCATCACTGCTGCTCCTTATTGAGTCCGCGTATAGGTCGGCCAGATGGTGGTAGTAGTGCACCTCACCCCGACGCGCCAACTCCAGATAGCTTGCCTCAGCCGCATCAAATAATGGCTTCGCGCGGTCTTCGTTGCCCATGACGGAGTACAGTTCACCAAGCGCCTGCCTGAGTTCAGGTTTCGGCACCCGCGCAATCAAAGTCTCATAGAGCTTTGCCGCGTCCTGATAATTACCTCGGGCGGCCATCGCTTCCGCGATGTGTTCCGCGACCAGCCAATCACCGGAGTAAGCCCGATCGGCTCGATGATAGTGCCCGAGCGCCTCATCGTGACGGCCCTGGGCGATATCGAGCGAACCTCGCTGCAACTCGAGCCAAGCATAAGACCGCATTTCCTTGGCGGTCAGTTGGTCCTCCGCCCGAGCATAAAGATCGTCTGCATCGGCGATCTCGCCCATGCTCGCCACGAAATAGGAGAGGCGCGCGACGTTGTCCCAGGTTGGTTCCTCGTCAATGATTCGGACGTAAGCCGCCTTTGCCTTTTCGTATTGGCCCTCCTGAAAATATAGATCAGCCTCAAGGCCTTTGGCTTCTGCCGCCTCCGCAAGGGATGGAATCGCCGCCAGACTGCGTTTCACGTCAGCCAACCGGTGTAGCTTGAAAGCCAGCTTGGCCTTCAGCAGGTACAGATCTCCTGGGTTGGGCAAATGATTGATCGTTATATCGATAGCCTGCTCTGCCGCCGGAAGTTGGGTGAGATCTCCCGTAAGGACCGCCCGCTGATAGAGGCTATATGCATACCTGATGGCCCGAGGGGTATCGACCGGGGTAGCAAGTGCCTCGGGGCCTGTCTCGGCTATGGCCGCTTTGATTCGGTCGAGATCGCGTTGATAATCCGACTGCCCATCCGTGGCCTTGTTGGTGCGTGATCCTGGCGCGGCAGAATGCGTAGGCGGAACCTGCGGCTGCCGCGGTTCAGGCGTCGCAACCGCACCGCTCACCACGGCTCGGCGAAATAGGGAAAGTCCGTCAGGAAGTTTTTGTCGTTCTTGAGTGGATTTGGCGGCGTCTTCGGTTCAATCGGCGCTGCGTCCCATAAGGCCTGATCGTTTAAAAGTTCAATGTGATATTTCATGCCGTTCAGCTCGGCTCCCATGTCAAGGAACATCGAGAGAAACCTTGTCGCCACTTGGTCTTCCAGGCGCCTGCCGAACGGCCAGGTGCCGGTCGTATCCATATCGATCGCACACACATTGGGGATGAAGATTTCCGCCGGACGTCTCAACGGAATGTCGAGACCTCGTTTATTCCAGGTATCGTCGGGCATGTTGAGCTCTTGAAAGAGCGTCTTCGCCACCCGCGGGAAGGCTTCGACGACACTGGAGTAAATTTTGTGCACCGATACCGGCGAGTTATCGTGATCGAACGATGTCTGCAGCCCCAGGGCACTGATTGACGGCCCAAAGCCCCAACCGAGATGACCGAGCCGCTTGACGAAATGCGGCGCCAGCCAGAAATTATTGCCGCCAAGCTGCCGGTTGTCTTCGCGCTCGCTCAACGCGGCATCGGCAAACGGCTGGCCATCCGTGTCGACTAGCTTGTATTGCTTCAGTTCCTCATCCAGCTTCAGGGCATCGACAAGCGCCCATGGGTGCTCTAGCCAGAACGCGTCGTCAGGAATTGACTCAACTTTCTTGGCCGCCTTTTTGACCCAGCTTTCTCCCCACGCATTGACGATCCTCTCCTGCGTCGGAGCGCTCGTAACGAAAGCGAGCGGCATTTCGAGAACGATCGCGTTGATGTTCTTACCGGCTTGTGCGTCCCGCCCGGAATAAACGAAACGATAATTCCCGTTTGTGTCCTTACGAAACTTGTTGCCCGTCCAGGACCAAGGACCAGGGGGCAGATCCAACTTTACGCCATGTCCGTGATCAGGAATTGCCGGATTGAAGTTGAAAAGATCGTTGCCTTCCAACTCCAGAAATGTCTTGGGGATTGGCAGTTCCCGCGCCTCTTTTAAAGTGTGGGGGACGTGATAGAACTGTGGCGCGTAGTTGATCGAGCGAAAGAAGCCGGTTAAATCATTGAAGAACGCGTCATCGCGACCGCCGATAAAGACCTTGATTTCATGCCCGCCCGGCGACCGCAGAACAACGCTCTGGTTAACGTCTATTTCGGCAGCGAAGCTTCCGCCGGGAAAATTGCTGAACCGGAGCGTTGCTCGGCCCTGGTCGTTCACAGTGACACGTAGTTCCGAAGGTGTTAATGTCGCGGAATACTTTTCCTTGACGGCATCGAGATATTTCAGCATCTCTTCCAGTGTCTCACCGCTTCTGGACTCCCGCGCAACGCGCCGGCCGGGGGCAATCTGGAGGCGATATAGCATGTCAGAATCGAGCACCCCGGCTCGAGGTACTGCGGCAAAGGTGAGTGCCACAACCACGTTTTCGCCGCCTTGGGTATCATCGCTTGGGAAGCCAAAGAGATCGTAAAGGTCGGCGGCACTGACATCGATATCTGAGAAGATCGTGTTGACCGCATTCGGATCGTTATGGTCCGCCATCGGGCTAATCTCTCCAGGTTCTCAGCGAAAAAGACGGTCTATCACTACCTGTTCGGCGCCGACAGGTGTCCCTCCTGCCTGCAAGGTAGAACGCGGCGCGGTCGAAACTCTGCGGTGGGAATGATCGCCAGTCAAGCTGGATTTAACGTGGCACCAACAGAAGCTTTCGGCGCGGCGCGATTTAACAAGAGAATGTCGTACGTTTGGATAAGTCAGCTTCCCACGATATATCTTGAATCTGCTCGGGACATCCGTCCAGCAGTCCTAAATCTTAATACGAAGACGTTATCGACCCTTCAAGTGGCTCATCTTCACGCAAGCATGGCTAAGTCGCTCGACAGGCGCCATTATTGGCGTACTATGCTTTCCGCGTTACTGGAAAATACCGATCCGTAGGCAGATCCGTTGCCTCATCGCGTCCAGTTGCTCTTGCAGGTTGTTGAGCGCTGATAGCCGAGCAAGGCCGTGACGCTTGGTTGCCGACTGTCCCGGTGGACTGGATCGCGGCTTATACGGGTTGTAGAGAATGGCACCTTTGATCCGGAAACACGACCGGTGGCTGGCGCGCCGCGTTCAGCACCCGAGGCGAGTTGCCAAGGCACGCTGGCAGCTCCAGGCAGTGGATCCGGACAGATCATGAGCGCCGGCAGGTGGCGCTTCGAACAATCGACCGGCAGAACGGCCTACCAAGAAACCGGGTTGAGGATCGTCATCGTACTGAGCATAGGAGCCGACGTCGCGCTGGCCGCCCGTCAGCCTACTGAAACACGAATCCCCAAAGCCTCTGCTTGGATGCATTCCCGGATCGCGCTACCTTCGTCACAATGTTGGACGCCACGCACGCGGCAACCTGAACAGGCAGACCGACCATGGAGCAGTTCCGCAGCCACGCCGTCACCCACCCTGGGACCAAGCGCGACCACAACGAGGACATGTTCGTCGATCGCTCCGACCTCGGTCTGTGGGCGGTGGCGGACGGCGCTGGCGGCCACGATGCCGGCGAGGTCGCCTCCGAGATGATCGCTACCACCCTGGAGACCATCCCTCTCGAACTGACAGCTGAGGAGATGCTCGCCCAGGTTCGGCTGCGCATCAGCGCGACCCATACCGCCCTGCGCGAATGCGCCGCCCGCAAAGGGGAGGGCGCGCTGGTTGCCTCGACGGTCGTCGTACTCATCGTCCGCCACGGGCATTTCGCCTGCCTGTGGGCCGGCGACTCGCGCGCCTATCTGCTGCGCGACGGCATCCTGCAGCAGATTACGCGTGATCACAGCCTCGTGCAGGAACTGGTCGACGCCGGTGAGATCAATGAGGCCGATGCCGAGGGCCATCCCCGAGCCAATATCATTACCCGCGCGGTTGGCGACCAGGCTGAGTTCGTCGAACTGGACAAGGTTATCGGCAGCGTCGCCGACGGCGACCGATTCCTTTTGTGCAGCGACGGCCTTTCGAAGGTGCTGGACGACAACACCATCCTGGGCCTGTTGGCGGCGAGCCCGGTTGAGGAGACCGCCGAGAAGTTGGTCGATGCTACTCTCGACCGGAACGCCACCGACAACGTCACCGCGGTGGTGATGCAGGTCGTGGCAAATGAGCGGGATTAGGTCCGCACCCGCCGCACTCGGAAAATATCAGATCCGTGGGGTGCTGGGCCGTGGCGCGATGGGCACGGTCTATGACGGGTGGGACCCGGTCATCGGCCGCCGGGTCGCCATCAAGACGGTGCGGCTGCTTGACCCCGACGATGCCGAGGCGCACGACGCTGAGCAACGAGACCATGGCGTCAAGAAAGGCTTTCACCTTCCTGGACAAACACTGAACCGCGTTGGAACAAAAAGACAAGAGCCATACTCGAAGCGTGAAGATGACACTTACGCCTATTCACACTTCTTTACGGTATCGTTATAATATTGCCTCTATTTTGGTGGATATTTGCAAATACGCTTCATTCGACGGGAAAGAGCTTGCAAATGGCGTGTTCCAGATACGGGAGGTGACTGAGCCACCTACCCAGGTTACGCTTTGCGAACTCAGCGGACAACAAAACTTCCGAAGGTGACGAGTACCATCAAACGGGAAAGGCAGTTCCTTGCTACCACTGCGCGCGAGAAACCTCGACAGCAGAGTCCTGGTTCGCATGTCCTTGGCCGCTTTCCTTGTCCTCTGGACTGCCTTTCTCATCATGCGTGTTCCAGTGATGTCCCATTTCCGCAGGATCGGTGGTGATACGCTGGACGGCATGCTGGCGCTCGCCATCGAGATGCATTGGGGGCATGTCTTCAATGGAACGGCTCTGGGATGGCGGACAACCAACTACTTTTTCCCGATTCGAGACACACTCGGCTATAATGATAGTTTTTTTCTGCATGGGACCTTACTGGCCCTGGTGAGGTTTTGCGGAGCTGATATACTTCTTGGCCTCCAAGTCGTCGACTGGTCTTTCCGAGCCATTGGATTTGTATCAATGTGGGTCTTGGCGCGGCGGTGTTTCGATTGGCCGAGCTTGGTAAATGTGCTTGCGGCCACGCTTTTCGTCACCGCCAACTGCTACTACCCAAATGCTACGGTCCATGCACAGTTTCTTGCCTGCAACTTGTTGCCGCTTCTCATCCTGCTGCAGGCTGAGAGTTTCCGCGCGGCCGCCGGCGGGGCTACTTACCGCTTCGCCCTTCTCGCCGCAATTTTCGCGGCACTGATGGGTGCAATGCTTATTACTAGCTATTACGTCTCCTTCTTCTTCATTCTGGCTGATGCTCTAGTGCTTATACTATATGTTTCCATTCTGTGCCCCAGTCCCTGTGACTTTTGTGTCCGCCCTGCGGCGGTGGGGAGGTCACGCAGCAATGCAGCTGGTTCTCTTGGCCCTCTGCTGTGTCCCGTTCCTTATGATCTACCTGCCCAAGGCGGCTGAGACTGGAATGCACCCGTTCTACGAGATCGCGCTTTTCTCACTGCGCCCCACGGATGTCATAAACGTCGGGCCTTACAATTTGCTCTGGAGCCATTTTTATGAACGTGCGCTTGGGCTGCTGGCCCCGAAGTGGGAGGGTGCGCTGTATCACCAGACAGGCGCGACTCCGATCCTATTCGGCTTGTTTCTCACGGGTGGCTGGACATTACGCCACGATCGCAGGGGTGAATGGCGGCGGGCGATCTTGTTCGCAATGTGGTGCTCAAACTTGCTGCTTTTGGCGGTGACCATTCGCTGGAGCGGCGTGTGGCCCTGGGCGTGGATATACCGTTTTATTCCGGGTTCAGAAGGCGTGCGCGTCATTTCCATGATCCAACTTGTCTTGATGATCCCGACAGTCCTTGTAGCGTGCAGCGTCATGGCAGCAGTCTGGCGGCTGGAGCAAATGCGATCCGTCTTTGTCCTTGTTGCCGTCCTGCTGCTGATCGAGCAGATCAATGATTACCCGGTGTTCAACGTTGATCGTCCTGCGGAGAATGCCTTCCTCGTGCAAGTGGATCATGTTCCTCCTTCATGCCGAGTTTTTTTCGCCGAGAACAGCCGGCCAGGACCGGATTTGAACACGTGGTATCGCCACAACGTAGATTCGATGATACTTGCGGAAATCTCGGGAATCCCAACGATCAACGGCTTTTCGACGTTTTTGCCGCCGCACTGGAATCTCGTGCACCCGGAAGGCGACGAGTATCGATCCAATGTTCATGAATGGCTGGCCAGTCACGCGGTGACCGGTCCAGTCTGCGCCGTTGACTTCAAGACAGGAGCCTGGACGATTTTTTCTGACTAAGCGGCATCGAGCGGAGCATGCGCGGCAAAGGCGGGGATTGCCGCGCTAGAACTAGTTTGGCGGGACGTTTCATACTGAGCTGAGCCATTTCTGACAGTGCGGACGTAGCCGGTGCGGCTCGCCGGTCATAGGAGCCATGATGACACGACGCCCCTCCGATCAGCTGGTTGTTGCCGTCCGGCCAGCAATCTGCGCGGCGGCTATGAACAGCTCGAGCCGGCGGCTATCCATGGCTTACTGCGCCGATCCAGGCAAATCCGTGGACGGTAAGCCCCACGCCTTTCGCTTGGAGCATATGTCACCGTGCCGCGACTTGCAGCACTATTGCGCCCAAAAGCCCTAAATCTAAGGATTTCGGGCCTAGACGGGAAACCTTTGCAACGTTTGAGCAAGCAAGGGCGCTCATCCCCATATAAAATCGTTGCGGCCAATTTGTTTTGGATTGGGGTCAAATCCACGGTCTTCGCCCGCCGCGCGCGCAATGACCGTCCACTGCCAGGTTTTGTTTCGCTGCGAACCCCGCCCCTTGCCCCCACGTGGCCCCGATGCCACCGTCCCAAAACCGGCATCCAAGCTGACCCAGGGGAAACCGACGTCCATGTTCACCATCACCCGCCGCATCCTGGCCGGCCTGATCCTCGCCGCGTCCCTGACCCTCGCCACCTCTGGCACGGCGGCCCCGCCGAACTTTGTCGTCGCCTGGACCGCCTCCGCTCAAGGCCCTTATCCCGTCGGCAACGCCACCGCCCAGCCCGAGCTTCGCTTCGCTTTCCCTGACGTCGCGAAAGGCGCCACGGACCAGTCCTTCCGCCTGATCGTCCGACCCGACATTTGGGGCAAGCAGGCCCGCATCCGCCTGTCCAACGCTTTCGGGACCAAACCGGTTACGTTCGACACTGTCCATATCGGCCTCCAGCAGAGCGGCAGCGCGATCCTGTCCGGCACCAATCGCCCCGTCTCCTTCGGCGCCAGGACCAAAATCATCATTGCCCCGGGAGCGTCCGCGGTCAGCGACCCGGTCGCGCTGCCCTTCGTCCGAGATCGCGACGACAAGATGCTGACCGGCCGCCACCTGGCCGTCTCCTTCCACATCAGCGGCGACAGCGGCCCGATGACCTGGCACGCCAAGGCGCTGACCACCTCCTACATCAGCCCACCCGGCAGCGGCGCCAAATCCGCTGATGAAGCGGAGCAAGCGTTCCCCTACTCGTCCACCTCCTGGTATTTCCTCGACGCGCTGTTCATGAGCGCAACGAGTGACACCAAAGCCATCGTGGCGTTCGGCGATTCCATTACCGACGGCACCGCCTCTACCATCAACGGCGACGACCGCTGGCCCGACGTGTTCGCGCGTCATGTCCACGCTTTGTACGGCAATCAGGTACTCGGTCGTGAACGCCGGCATCGGGGGCGGCCAGGTCATCGGGCCGCCGGACTATAAAACAACCCCGTTCGCTGGCGGCCCGCCGGCAACCCAAAGGCTCGACCGAGACGTGATCACCCTGCCCGGCGTCAAAGCCGTCATATGGCTGGAGGGCATCAACGATTTCGGCAACGCCGGCGCCGCGCCGGACGACGTCGCCGCCGGCGTGCGCGAGGTGGTCAAACGCCTGAGGACGGGCATCCCCGGCGTGCGCGTGTTCATGGCGACCGTGACCTCGTCACAAAATAGCACCAACGGCGGTTACGGCTCGGCGGTGGTCAACGACAAGCGGCAGGCGTACAACCGCTTCATTCGCGGCGCCGGCATTTTCGATGGCGTGATCGACTTCGACGCTGTCACTTCCGATCCGGAGACCGGAGAACTGAAGGCCGAGTACCAGCCTAACTCATCCACCGGCGGCCCAGGCGACAAGTTGCACCCGAATCGGGCCGGCTACATGGCGATGGGGCTGTCCGTCGACCCGAAGATGATCGTTGGTCCATAACCCTGCCCTAGCGAAACATCCCAGCGGCCCTACATTCGACGAGAACGCACAAGGGACCGCCCGTGAATCAGGCTTGGCTCAACCGCATTGCCACAGCGGTCCCGCCCCACGACATCCACGCCGCCTTCGTCGAGTTCGGCCGCGACACGCTCGCGGACTGGCACAAGCGCGCGTTGTTCGACCGCATGGCGAGCCTGGCCGACATCGAGCATCGCTACGCCATCTTCGAGCCAGGGCCGAAGCCACGCGACAAGGTCCTCGACGCCACCGGCTTCTATCGCCGTGGCGCCTTCCCCTCCACCGCTCAGCGCATGGGGCTGTATGAGCCGCACGCCCTAAATCTCGCGATGCAGGCGGTCCGGGCGCTGGAACCAGACGGAGTGACACACCTGATCGTCGCCAGTTGCACCGGCTTCTCTGCCCCGGGCCTTGATTTTCAGATCATGCGCGCGGCAGGATTATCCGACAGCGTCCAACGTACCATAGTCGGCTTCATGGGCTGCTTCGCGGCAGTCAACGCTCTGAAGTTGGCCGATCAGATCGTCCGCGCCGATCCTTCGTCACGCGTCCTGGTCGTCAATCTGGAACTCTCCAGCCTCCACTTGCAGGAGGATTTCCAGGATGTCCCCAAAATGCTCAGCTTCCTGCTCTTCGCCGACGGCGCCGCCGCCGCCCTGATCACGGCGGACCGGACGGGCATCGCGTTCGGCAGGTTCCAATCCACACTGATCCCGCGCAGTCACGACCTGATCACCTGGCACATCGGCGACACGGGTTTCTCCATGCATCTCTCAGGCCAGGTGCCAGGCCGCATCCGCCGCTGGCTGCCGGAATTCGGCCCCGCCCTGCTCCCGCCTGATCCGCTGGCGCTGTGGGCGGTTCATGCCGGAGGCCGATCGATTCTTGACGCGGTCCAACAGGGCTTCCATCTGGGGCCGGACGCATTGCGCTACTCGCGCGAGACCCTGCGCGATTACGGCAATATGTCCTCGGCCACGCTGATGTTTGTGTTGGCCAAGATCCTCGGCGACCGCGACGCATGCGGAACCGGAATGGCGATGGCGTTTGGCCCCGGTTTGAGCGTTGAAACCTTCGCGTTCCAGCGGTCATGAATTCTGTCTCAACGCAGCGCCCTATCCGAGCGAATGGACACCGACTGCGTTGATTTCGACGACTACAGCCGCTGCCTGCGTGACCTGTCCCGCGTGAATATCGTTACGATGACGCACCGCCCCACGCTGTCCTGGCTGGCGAGGCACGCAACGGGCAACTTCTCCGTGCTAGACGTCGCCTGCGGCCGCGGCGACGCACTTCGGAAAATCCGCCGGCGGTTTCCAGAGGCGAAGCTGACCGGTATCGATCTCAACCCCTGGGCCTGCCGAGCCGCGAAGGAAGCGACCGACCCGGCCGCCCGGATCGAGTTCATAAACGACGATGCCTTTGCATACGGGGCGGCGCAAAAATTCGACTTCGTCGTCACGTCGCAGTTCACACACCACCTGCTGGATGAGCAGGTCGTGACATTCCTACGGTGGTTGCAGCTGAACGCCGCTCGCGGCTGGTTCATTAGCGACCTCCACCGCCATGTCTTCGCCTATTACGGGTTCCCGATCCTTGCCCGTCTTGCTTTCTGGCACCGCTTCGTGCGTGAGGACGGCCAAATCTCGATCGCCCGAGCCTTCAGGCGCGCCGAGTGGGACACGCTGCTGCGCCAAGCCGGCATCACCGAACAACAGGCGTTCGTCGCCTGGTACATTCCGTTCCGCCTGTGCGTCGGGACCCGGTAATCATCGGCGCCGGGCCAGCCGGCGCTGCCGCGGCAATCATGTTGGCTCGGGCCGGCCACCAGCCGATCCTGATCGAGAGGACGGGGGGCCCCATTGATAAAGTCTGCGGCGACTTTCTCAGCCAGGACACAATTAAGCGGGCTCAATTGCTTGGGGTTGACCCCACCGCCCTCGGCGCGGCTCCGATCCATCGTATCCGCCTGACCCACGGTGAGCGAGCGGTTGACGCCGCGCTTCCCTTTCCGGCGCTGGGTCTGTCCCGCCGCATGCTGGATTCAGCCCTGCTGCGCCAGGCCGCAAAAGCCGGTGCGATCCTGCATACAGGCCAAACCGTCCGCCGCCTGACACACGACGGAAAACAATGGAGCATCCAAACCGATACGATCCTGACGGCCGAGACTGTCTTCCTGGCCACCGGTAAGCACGACCTGCGCGATGCACCACGTCCACACACCGAGCGTGACGCTGTCGGCATGAAGATGTATTTCGAATTGGCGCCGGAACCAGCGAGATCCCTGGACGGCACGATCGAACTTACCCTGTTTCCTGGGGGTTACGCCGGGATGCAGGGTGTCGAAGCCGGCCGAACCGTGCTGTGCATCGCCGCCGAGCGCGCTGCGTTCCTTGCTTATGGGGGTGGGTGGGATGCGCTGATTGCCGCGATCAAGCGCGGCAGCCCTCGTTTTGCCAGGATGCTGGCCGGAGCTCGCCCGCTGCTGCCTCGACCGTTAGCGGTGGCGGGTCTCCCCTACGGCTACCAAGCTTCGCCCGGCAGCCTGTTCCGTCTGGGCGACCAAGCGGCGGTGATTCCGTCGCTGACCGGCGACGGCATCGCCATCGCCCTGCACAGCGGACAGCAAGCCGCCGAGGCGTGGATCGGTGCTCTTGATGCCCCCACATATCAGCGCGCCCTCTCCTGCAGCCTTGCCCCGCAAATGCGCCTGGCTCTCCTGCTGCATCGCGCCGGAATGAGCCGCCTGACCCAAACCGCGGCGATCCCGCTCGCCCGCCTGTTCCCCGGCCTGCTCCGCCATGCTGCGAGCCGAACCAGGGTGCAAACGACGCCTGAGTCACACTCCACCCCGCTTCCACCATCAAGATCACCGAACCGGCACCCTGGCGCGATGCGCAATGTCTTCGTCAGAACAACGCAGCTGTGATTTTGTCGATTCTGTGGTTGTAACAATGCTCCGAAATTACTCGCCGTCGTCCCGTCGCTCCGATGTCCAGGCCGAGCTTGGGCTCTTTCCTCAACCGCCGGTAGATATCCTCAAGCTCATCAGTGTCACGATACACAAGGACCTCGCGGCCTTCCTCGAAGCAGTTCTTAAGATCCGGCTGATCGTCGCTGACCACCGGCGTTCCGAGCAGATACGGGTCGAAGCTGCGTTGATTTAGGCCATGCACAGTATTGGTCTCATGCCGGATATTCAGCACGCCGATATGACTACGATACGCCGCCGAGAGTGCCGGGATGTCGAGTTGCCCTCTATGGATATCATGGGTCGCTTGCGGGAAAGGTTGCCATCCCGGCCCATAGAGATCGATTGGCATCTGCACTTGACTTAGCAGATTGACACGATGCGATGTCGGGTTCGCGACGAAGACCAGTCGCGGCGCCCGGGCGGTCGCATTGGGCTCGCCAAGACGGGTGTTGGCAGCGTGAGGCACATATAGGCAACGCGATGTGAACGCCATGCTTTGATGCTGTTTCACGAAGAAACTGTCGGTGTATGCAACGATATCATATTGTTCGGCGATCGGCCTATCCGTTTCGAAGAACGAGTCACCAACCCAGGCCGCGAGCGGCGGCCGATCGGGCAACGATCTCAACCGATCTAGGATTTCGCTCGGCATATCGAATCCCTTCACCGCCAAAATTAGATCGGGAATGAATCGTCTAACTGCTTTGACGGTTAAAGCGGCTCGTGGGGCGCCTAATGCATGTGCCAGCAGCAGCCTTTCGAGCGTGGGGCTAAGCTTCGGGTTTCGGGTCGGGCAAATCTGAACAACGTGGCCCGCCGCGATCAAACCTGCAGCACAATCTTCCAACCAATGCGTCACGCTCCCGATTTTTCCAATAAGGCAGATTCTCATGCCGGGTCTTTCAAACTGGCCTGCCGGATGGTCCGAGGGCATGCGGCGATAGAAAAGAACAGCACGGCCAAATAGGTCCCACCCGCGATCGGGCGCTGAAACGGGCCGGTCAGCGCGCCGTCGATGTAGCGCCGGTAACCGAGCACGCTGCGCCAAACAGGTATTGCCGCCAACACTCTAGCATGATCCCGATGGCGAGTGTGAACACGAAGAATTGCAGTGCCGCCACGGCCTGCTCAACCGTCTGCACCTGCGCCGCGACCAATGTGCAAAACAGCATCCAGGTCCAGAGCACCAGCATCACGCGGGTGTGTGGTGGCTCAACCAGTCCCAGTCCCAGTCCGATTCGCGATACCGGCTAATCAGGAACAACATTGCGATCAGCGACAGCAGCGCATCCGCGATCGCCCGCGCGTAGGGCAGAATGACCGGCAACGCCGGCGTCCACAGGTCGCCAGGATGGGAAGCCCTTTGGCCCTTTGGCCAAAGCACGGTCCGAGAGGCGCCCTGTTTTCGCAGTGCTTCCGCACGCTAGCGGCCATCGGGCCGGACCCCTTCGACTACCGCTAGGGCATGACTGAACCGGCGATAGACCGTCTCAATGCTATCCCCAAGCGGATTGGCACGGCGTCGCACCAGTCAGAACAATGTCGGGTTGCATCACACCCGAGCCTGCCGCAAAAGGCAGCATGCGCAAGACGGTTTCTCGACTCGATATCTATATATTCCGACAGGTGCTGTTTGCCTTGGTCGTGGCAACCGGCGGTCTGACAGCGCTCATCTGGTTGACGCAGTCGCTCCGCTTCGTGGAGCTTGTTGTCAACCGCGGCCTTTCCTTCTTCGTTTTCATCCATCTGACCGCGCTGCTCATCCCCAGCTTCGTTGCGGTTATACTCCCGATCACCACGTACGTGGTGATCCAGTTCGTTTATCAGCGCATGGCGACGGACCGGGAGCTGACGGTGATGCGCGCTGCCGGCCTCTCGCCCTGGGCACTGGCCCGTCCGGCGCTAGTGGTGGCGTTGTTGGCAACAGTTGTTGGTTACGGCCTGAGCATATGGGGCGTCCCTGCAGCGACAACGGATTTCAAGGAGTTCCAGTGGGAAATCCGCAATCGCCTCGCGGCTTTTCTGCTGCAGGACGGCGTGTTCACTCCCCTATCTGATAAACTCACGGTCTATGTCAGGTCCCGCGATCAGGATGGCACGTTACGGGGAATTCTAGTGGACGATGCGCGAGATCCGACGGCTCACGCCACCATTCTGGCCGAGCGGGGTCGTCTCCTGGACAGTCCCAGCGGACCAGTTGTTCTGTTGTTGGACGGCAGTCGCCAAGTGATCGACCACCAATCCGGACGGCTTGACATGCTCACATTCAAGCAGAACGAACTCGATCTCGCTGATGCAACCAAAGAAGACGCTGCTCGCCCAATCGACATGTCCGAGTTCCCGCTTAGCGCACTGCTAGATCCGCACCCGTTCTTCGAGCGCGACCGCGCGAAATGGATGGCCGAAGGCCATCGGCGACTGACCGAACCACTGACGACATTATCGTATGCCTTGGTCGGCCTTTTCTCGTCGCTTGGTGGGAGTTTCAGGCGGCACGGCAACATCGTCCGCCCACTCGTTACCGTTGGCGTCATGGTCGGACTGCTAGCGTTGGGCCTAGCATTTGGCACACTCGCGGCACGCAACGAGAACCTTCTGGGCCTCATGTGGCTGCACGCCGCCGTGCCCGCCGTGGTCTGCGCGTGGTTGTTGTTCGCACCCTCGTTCCGCTTGTATCAAACTCGCCGAGCCGAAGCCTGACCCGATGACGGCCGCCCTAACTCTCTCGCTCTATGTCGTCAGGCAGTTCGCGCTCTCGGTGACTGGGATGTTGCTGGCGCTGTCCGGGCTAGTGTCGATGTTCGACTTCATCGAGTTGTTGCGCCGTTCCGCCAATCACCCGGAGGTCAGCTTTGGCTTGGTCAGCCAAATTGCCGCGCTCCGCCTGCCCTACGTGGCGATGCAGATCCTGCCCTTCGCAATCCTGCTGGGCGGCATCCTGTGCTTCTGGCGCCTGACACGTTCGTCGGAGCTCATCGTCGCACGTGCCGCCGGGATCTCGGCGTGGGAGTTTCTGACGGCGCCAACCTTGTGCGCTTTCCTGTTTGGCGTCGTCGCGACCGCTCTGATCAGCCCAGTCTCTTCGGTAATGCTCGCCCGGGCCGAAGCGATGGACAATACTTATCTCCGTAGCGGCGGCGGCCCGCTCGCATTGAATGGAGGTCAGCTTTGGCTGAGGCAGTCAGATCGCCAGACGTCGCCACAGGGCGTCGCCATCATCCATGCTCAGCAGGTGGAAGTACACGGTAAGCAGTTGACCGCCCAGGAGGTCAGCGTGTTCCGGCTCGACGGCTCCGATAAGCTGCTGTCGCGAATCGAGGCGACCAGTGCCACCCTGACTCGCGGAAATTGGATTCTCGACAATGCCCGTACGATCCGTCCCGACCAATTTCCGCAGCCGCCCGAACTCATGAATTTGCCGACTGACCTTACGGTGAACAGGGTGCAGGAGAGTTTCGCGTCACCCGACACGCTGTCCTTTTGGGCTTTGCCCGGTTTCATCGGCCTGCTCGATCGATCGGGATTTTCGTCGATCCGTCACAGGTTGCACTTCCACGCACTGCTCGCTTTGCCGCTGCTTGCGGCAACCATGACGCTGGTATCGGCCGGATTCTCCATGCGTCCGGCCCGCCGGGGTGGGGTCGCGAAGATGATTGGCAGCGGGGTGGCCGCCGGCTTCGCATTATTTGTGGTATCGAAGATCGCCGAGGAGATCGGGCAGTCTGGCGCCTTGCCCGTCATCCTGGCGGCATGGGCTCCCGCCGCCTCCGGCCTCATGCTCGCCGTGGCCTTGTTGCTACATACGGAAGACGGCTGAGTATGGATGACTTGGACCGTTTGTCGCGACGGGACAAAGGCCCGGGCCCAGTCTCACTGGTCGAGAAGGCGGACTGTTGCGCCCGCGGGAGTAGTTCAGTGCGCGCGGCATTGCGCAAACTCTACCAAATACTGCTGGGCGTGCTGATCACCTGTAGCGTCGCGACGACGGCGTCGGCCCAATTGGGGAACTTGAGCAATCGCTCGGCGGCCCCGGCGCTCACCAAAAACGAGCCGGTCACGTTTTCCGCCGATGAGGTGGATTACGACAAGGACAAAGCCATTGTCACCGCCACCGGGCATGTTGAGGCCTGGCAAAACGGCCACGTTATGCGCGCCGACAAGATCACCTTCGACCGAAACACCGGCGTGGCGGCCGCAACCGGTCATGTCGTGCTGCTGGAACCAGACGGAGAAGTTTTGTTTGCCGATTACGCCGAGATGCAGAACAACATGAACGACGGCATCCTGAAGGATATGCGCGCGCTTTTGCAACAAAACGGCAAGCTGGCCGCGAACGGCGCGCAACGGACCGGCGGCCAGATCAACGAAATGTCGAAGGTTGTCTATACAACGTGCAATCTATGCGCCAAGGATCCGACCAGGCCGCCGCTATGGCAAATTCGTGCCGTGTCGGCCGTTCAAGACCTGGAGCACAAAAAAATAGAATTCACCGATGGGACGCTGGAGATGTACGGTATTCCGGTCGCCTACTTTCCCTATTTCTGGACTGCCGATCCCTCGGTCAAACGAAAATCAGGCATATTGCCGCCCGTGTTCGGGAGTTCGTCAACTGTCGGTTTTTTCTATGGCCAGCCCTACTATCTGGTGATTGATGACCAGTCTGACGCGACCTTCCTACCGCTGATCAGCACCGAGGCAGGCCCGCAATTCGACATTGAATATCGCAGGCGCTTCAACGATGGCACGCTGTTGGTGAACACCTCTGCCGGATACCTCGACGGCAGCCCCCAGGGTTCCTTCGCGTCACGCGGACAGTTCAGCTACGACGACACGTGGCGCTACGGCTTCGACATTAATCGCGCGTCATCGACGACATACGTAACCGACTTCCACCTGACCGAGGGATTGACCGGTGATCCAAACATCTTGTCGAGCCAGCTCTATTTAGAGGGCTTTGGCGACGGTTCTTATACTCGCCTGGATTCGAAGTTTTACCAGGGACTGAACACGGTCATCGACACCAGCGCACTCCCAATCGTGTTACCGCGCTACGAGTACAGCTTCGTTGGAACGCCCGACTCGCTGGGCGGCCGGTTCTCGCTCTCAACAGGTGCCTTCAACGTGATCCGCACCGGGGGAGCTACCAGTACCCGGCGCGCTTCACTGACAATGGATTATGAGCGGCCTTTCAGCGGCCTTCTCGGGGACCAGTGGAAGATCACGGTGCACGGCGATGCCGCCGCCTACGATGCATCGGATCTCAATGGCATACCGAATTTCTCTCCGTATAATAACGTCGACACGGCCCGGGCCCAGCCGCAGGTGGCGGTTGACTTCCACTGGCCATTTGCGCGCGATGGCGGATCATGGGGCACGCAACTCATCGAGCCGATCGTCCAGGTGATCGTAGCGCCGCAGAGCGGCAACAGTCAGGTGAACCGCTATCCGAATGAAGACAGCCTCGATTTCGAGTTCACCGACGCCAACCTGTTTGGCTTCAATCATTTCACCGGCATCGATCGTCTGGACGGCGGCGAGCGTGCCAACGTCGCCCTCCACGGCGCCTGGTATTTGGGCGGTGTCACGTTCGACGGACTGGTCGGACAATCCTATCGCACCAACAAAGACTATGTTTATCCCGTGGAATCCGGGCTGCGTGACGAGGTTTCTGACATCGTCGCCCGCGGCACGTTTTCGCCGACCAACTGGCTCGATGTGACCTACCGGACGCGCCTCGACAAGTCGTCGCTGGCCACTCACTATGCGGAGGCGGTCTCTTCGGTGGGGGTGGAAAAGTTCAGACTCTCCGGAGGCTACATCTACACGAATACCAACCCATACAGCTATTACGAGCAGGCTGCCCCACCACCACTCGGAAACCCATATTACTTTCCGCGCAACGAGGTCACCTTAGGGGTATCGTCAAAATGGGGCTTTTATAGGTTCAATGGCACGGCCGTCCGCGATGTGGCGACGAACCAAATGGTGTTGGCTGGCGCCGACGCAATCTATGAGGACGAGTGCTTCATTTTTGATCTACGACTCTATCGGCGCTATACGGACATCAACGGTGACAATGGCGCCACCTCGATTCTGTTTTTACTAACGTTCAAGACGATCGGCCAATTCGGCTATCGCGCGATGTGAGTTTGGGAGTTACTGAAATGCCGACCCCTCGCTGCGAGGTTTGTTCTTGGGTTTGGAGCATGTCGCTCTGCGGCCTGACCGCGTTTTTGGCGGTATTGCTGACAGCGCCCGCAACCGGTTTTGCCGCCGAGACGCCGGCGAAACCGTCCGCGCCTCAGGTTTCCCTTCGGGCCCAAGCTGCGCCGGCGGACCAGCAGCTTACCGATGCCAGCCGCATCGCCGCCGTTGTCAACGGCGATGTGATCAGCGAGGCTGACATTGGCAATCGCGCTCGGCTGTTTGCCATTTCGACCGGCCTGCCCTTGTCCACGGAAGTGATTGACCGGCTGAAGTCGCAAATTCTGCGCCAGTTAATCGATGAGCGGTTGCGCGTGCAGGAGGCGCAGCGCCGTAAGATGGTCATCCAAGACGCGCAGATTGCGGCAGCGATCAAGGACATCGAAACTCGCAATAACCTGCAGCCGGGTGCACTTCGGGCGAAACTGGCCGCCGACGGGGTCAGCACCCGCACCTTGATCGACCAGATCCGGGCCCAATTGGCTTGGACGCAGATGTTGCGTTCCTCGATCGGCGACAAGATAAACATCAGTGACGCCGAGGTCGCGGATCAGCAGAAGCTGGCTGCTCAACAGACCGGCCAGACGGAATATCGCCTGGGGGAAATCTTCATTCCCGTGGATGACCCGGCCAACAGCGCCGACGCTCAGCATTTTGCTGAAACGGTAATCACGGAACTTCATGCTGGCGCTTCGTTCGCATTGGTCGCGGCCCAGTTCAGCCAGACCCAGACCGCACTTGAAGGCGGCGAGCTGGGCTGGGAACAGACCAATCAGCTCGACCCCGCGGTGGACCGCGTCGTCAGCCAGATGCCGGTGGGTGCCATCAGCAATCCCATTCGGGTCCCGGGCGGCTTCTCTATCGTCACATTGCAGGCCAAGCGGGTGATCGGCAATGAAATCGCAACGGTCGCGACGATGCGGCAGGCCTTCTTTCCTTTCACCACCCCGTTGACAGATCCGCAAAAACCGACGGACCAACAGCGGGAGGCGCTGATGAAGGCCCGATCGCTCGGCAGCAGCATCAAGGGCTGCGACCAGATGGAGGCGTACGCGAAAGCCAATAACCCGTCGAATCGCCCGATCGATCCAGGCGAGGTAAAGGTGGAAGGTGTCAGTCCGCCGGCCTTCAAACAGCTTTTGGAGACCATTCCGCTGGGCAAGCCAACCGAGCCGCTGATCGCCCGCGATGGGATCGCGGTCATTACGGTCTGCACGCGCGAACAGAAAAACGTCGGAGAGATCACTGCAACACAGATCCGCAATCGCCTGATCAATGAACGGGTGGAGATGATGTCGCGCCAAGCGATGCGCGACCTGCACCGCAAAGCGAACATCGATATCCGTGACAACGGCGTCTGAACCGAGCATTGTCTGGTGGCTGAATGGCCACCGCTGCGCGAGGTCATCATTCGTCATGGTCTTGCCGCCCGCCATTCGCTCGGACAGCACTTCCTACTAGACGGCAACCTTACCGACCGCATCGTCCGGGAGGCCGGCGATCTTGCAGGTCGCCATATCATCGAGATCGGACCGGGACCGGGCGGCTTGACCCGGTCACTGCTGGCCTCCGAGGCGGCTGACGTCATCGCGATCGAGCTCGACCGCCGGGCAATCGGCGCGATGATGGAGCTGGCCGAAACCGCCGGTGGTCGGCTGCGGGTGCTCGAAGGCGATGCGAGGTCGGTCGATCTCGCCTCGCTGGTGCCGGCACCACGGCAGGTAGTCGCCAATCTGCCCTATAATGTCGCGTCGCCGCTGCTGGTGCGATGGCTGCGTCAGGCCGCGTCGTTCGAGCGGCTGACGTTGATGTTCCAGCATGAAGTGGCCGAGAGAATTTGCGCCGAGCCGGATACGCCGGCCTATGGGCGGCTGTCAGTGTTGGCGCAGTGGACTTGTGCTGCTCGAATTGTCGTGCGTCTGCCGCCCGCAGCCTTCAGCCCGCCGCCGAAGGTTTGGTCGGCGGTGGTCAGCCTGACACCCCACGAGCGACAACCGGATCCGGCGGCGTTCGCCCGGATGGAAGCTTTGACCGGGGCGGCATTTGGCCAGCGTCGCAAGATGTTGCGCGGGTCGCTGCGTGGGTTGGGCGGAGAGGCATTGCTAGCGCGCGCCGCGATCGCACCCGAACGGCGCGCGGAGACACTGTCGGTGGCGGAGTTCGATCGGTTGATTTGGCTGATTGGGGGGCCGAACGGTTGATGCAGGCAGCTTGCCAATCGCCACGCCTCGGCACCTGGATAAGTAACTTACGGACGCGAAATACTATCCGGACGGCGGCGAATGCGGCTCAGTTGAATTTTGGTTGCGGGGATAGGATTTGAACCTATGACCTTCAGGTTATGAGCCTGACGAGCTACCGGGCTGCTCCACCCCGCGTTGGTGTATTTGGGTGGATTGGAGGACCTGGCGGCGACCTACTCTCCCGTGCCTTAAGACACAGTACCATGGGCGCTGGGGAATTTCACGGCCGAGTTCGGGATGGGATCGGGTGCAGGCTCCCCGCCAAAGCCACCAGGTCGTCCAATCCACCCTGGAGACGGTTGTCAAGTTTCAGTCGTCGGTTGTCAAACGACTGGGGTGGACGGTTCTGGCGGTGTGTTGTGTGCTCGGCATCCGAGCGCCAGTCATTTCCATCAACTCGCGACGTTGATCGGACGACTGTTATCCTGGGGATGATTTCCCTGGGCGATGATTTCCCTGGGGATGATTTCCATGCATGGTGTTTGTTATCGAGCCGCTCGGGCGATTAGGACCAGTTAGCTGAACGCGTTGCCGCGTGTATACATCTGGCCTATCGACGTGATGGTCTATCACGGCCCTGTAGGGTTTGACCCCTGGGAGATCTCGTTTAGAGGTAAGTTTCCCGCTTAGATGCTTTCAGCGGTTATCTTGTCCATACATAGCTACCCAGCGATGCCACGGGCGTGACAACTGGTGCACCAGAGGTATGTTCATCCCGGTCCTCTCGTACTAGGGACAAATCCTCGCAAATCTCCTTCACCCACGGCAGATAGGGACCGAACTGTCTCACGACGTTCTAAACCCAGCTCACGTACCACTTTAATCGGCGAACAGCCGAACCCTTGGGACCTGCTCCAGCCCCAGGATGTGATGAGCCGACATCGAGGTGCCAAACCTCCCCGTCGATGTGGACTCTTGGGGGAGATCAGCCTGTTATCCCTAGAGTACCTTTTATCCGTTGAGCGATGGCCCTTCCACGCGGGACCACCGGATCACTATGGCCGACTTTCGTCTCTGCTCGAGCTGTCACTCTCGCAGTCAGGCGGGCTTGTGCCATTGCACTCAGCAGCCGATGTCCGACCGGCCTGAGCCCACCATCGCGCGCCTCCGTTACTATTTGGGAGGCGACCGCCCCAGTCAAACTGCCCACCATGCAGGGTCCCGGACCGGGCTGACCGGTCGCGGTTAGACATCAGAAGAGCTCAGGGTGGTATTTCAAGGTTGGCTCCACCCAGGCTAGCGCCCAGGCTTCAAAGCCTCCCACCTATCCTACACAGCTCCCTCCTAATGCCACTGCAAAGCTGCAGTAAAGGTTCATAGGGTCTTTCCGTCTGACCGCGGGTACCCCGCATCTTCACGGGGAATTCAATTTCGCTGAGCCGATGCTGGAGACAGTGGGGAAGTCGTTACGCCATTCGTGCAGGTCGGAACTTACCCGACAAGGAATTTCGCTACCTTAGGACCGTTATAGTTACGGCCGCCGTTTACCGGGGCTTCAATTCGATGCTTGCACATCTCCTCTTAACCTTCCGGCACCGGGCAGGCGTCAGACCCTATACGTCGTCTCTCGACTTCGCAGAGCCCTGTGTTTTTACTAAACAGTCGCTACCCCCTGCTTTGTGCCACCCGCCACTGGTTGCCCAGCAACGGGTCTCGCTTATCCCGAAGTTACGCGAGCAATTTGCCTAGTTCCTTCAGCATCGTTCTCTCAAGCGCCTTGGTATGCTCTACCAGTCCACCTGTGTCGGTTTCGGGTACGGTCTATACGCTGGAGCTATTTCCCGGAACGGCGTGGCGGCATGGGCAATCCGATAAGCCCATACAACTTCGGCCATTCGTCACTTCCAGCAGGCCGGGGAATGTTAACCCCGTTCCCATCGACTACGGCTTTCGCCCTCGCCTTAGGGGCCGGCTCACCCTGCGCGGATTAACCTTGCGCAGGAACCCTTGGACTTTCGGCGACAGAGTTTCTCACTCTGTTTGTCGCTACTCATGTCAGCATTCGCACTTCCGATACCTCCACCACCCCTCACGGGTATGGCTTCGCAGGCTTACGGAACGCTCCGCTACCGAACAGTGGTCAGTTGTCAGTGGTCAGTTGTCAGAACTGACGTTGCCGTTGTCGGACAGCAGGCCTTGCAGCATCCGCGCGATCTCCGACAAGTTCGTCCTGCCATGCTGCAGCCTGTCTCGCGGGTGACATAGTCCGAGATCTTCGGCATAGTCGCACCACAGCCTCGCTTCGTCCGCCGATCCCAGCGCCATCGACGAGATAGCGCTCGAACTCGGCATCGCGAACCCGGCTGACCGGCCCGACACCCTCCGACGAGGAGGGCGCAAACCGACTTCGACGACCGCCGCACCTGATCGGCGATCCCGCCATACTGCTCGACCTTCGGCCAGATCCAGGCTTGCCCGATGAACATCGAGCGAGAGCGCATAAGCACGCTGAAAGACCTTCAGTCCCGCGCATCCCCGCCATCACTCTCTTCCTGTCTGACCACTGACCGACTGACCACTGACCACTGTTCCCACAGCTTCGGTACGTGGCTTGAGCCCCGTTACATCTTCGGCGCGGGATTTCTTGATTAGACCAGTGAGCTATTACGCTTTCTTTAAAGGATGGCTGCTTCTAAGCCAACCTCCTGGTTGTTTTGGAATTCCCACATCCTTTCCCACTTAGCCACGATTTGGGGACCTTAGCTGGTGGTCTGGGCTGTTTCCCTCTCGACGACGGACCTTAGCACCCGCCGTCTGTCTGCCACGCTATACTCCAGGGTATTCGGAGTTTGGTTAGGTTTGGTAAGTCTTTGGGACCCCCTAGCCCATCCAGTGCTCTACCCCCCTGGGTAAACACATGACGATCTACCTCAATAGATTTCGCGGAGAACCAGCTATTTCCGAGTTTGATTGGCCTTTCACCCCTAGCCACAGCTCATCCCCGACTTTTTCAACAGGCGTGGGTTCGGCCCTCCAGTGGGTGTTACCCCACCTTCAGCCTGGCCATGGCTAGATCACTCGGTTTCGGGTCTTCTGCCCGCGACTGAACGCCCTGTTCAGACTCGCTTTCGCTGCGCCTTCGCCTATCGGCTTAAGCTTGCCGCGAACAGAAACTCGCTGACCCATTATACAAAAGGTACGCCGTCACGGCACCCGCACCCCCGCCTTTCGATGGGCATGCTCGGCCGCTCCGACTGCTTGTAGGCATCCGGTTTCAGGTCTCTTTCACTCCCCTTTAGGGGTGCTTTTCACCTTTCCCTCACGGTACTTGTTCGCTATCGGTCACCAGGGAGTATTTAGGCTTGGAGGGTGGTCCCCCCATGTTCAGACAGGATTTCACGTGTCCCGCCTTACTCAAGGATTGTCTGCGCTTTACGTATACGGGGCTATCACCCGCTTTGGCCGGACTTTCCAGACCGTTCTACTTATCTTCAGACAACCACTGGCCTGTTCCGCGTTCGCTCGCCACTACTAGCGGAATCTCTGTTGATGTCTTTTCCTCCAGGTACTGAGATGTTTCAGTTCCCCGGGTTCGCCTCGTAAACCTATGTATTCAGTTTACGATACCCTTGCGGGTGGGTTGCCCCATTCGGATATCCACGGATCAACGCCTGCTCGCGGCTCCCCGTGGCTTTTCGCAGCGTGCCACGTCCTTCATCGCCTCCTGGTGCCAAGGCATCCACCGAATGCCCTTCTTATACTCGATATCCCGGCCGCTTCCCGAAGGAAGACGCCTCACCATGCACAGAAACCATCCTCAGGCGCAGTTGTCAGGGTTCAGTCGTCAGTTGCCAGAAGGCGTCAGTTGCCAGAAGCAACCGCGACGGAAACGATCGACTGTTTGAGGACAGTCCTGGAAATATCTACTCCGCACACAACAGGATTCTCTCGAATCGCTCCTCCGTGGCCGCTTGCGCGAGCACCGCGAGAAATTCGACAAAATCGTTCACAACGCCTCTGAACCCTCGCCGCCGACCGTTGGGGCGCTATCCTCACAGACAGCAATTCCCGGTCAGACAATTCGATCGAACGACGCACCAGTTCTCAGGGGTCAGTTGTCAGGGATCAGAACCGGATCGACCGGCCAAACCCATGCACCAACACCTGCTGATGACGCGCCCAGAGACGCACCAGAACCTGATTCACACTTCCAAAGAACAATATCACCCAACCGGGCAACACAAACGGCATGACCACACCACCTTAGGACGCTTTGCCCAGGCCGATGATCAAACCGAATTCGGGACATTCCGCGATACTAATCGATGATCAGTGGTCAGTTATCGGTGGTCAGG
>CAWHWH010000044.1:0-37500 GCA_963832865.1 uncultured Pseudomonadota bacterium | reverse complement strand
CAGGTTTTCGCGCCAAATCGCGGATTACCCGTTCCGCCATTGCTCAAACCACCTCACGAACCGCGGAATACCCACGGACAACGGCGTGCTCGGAGAAAAGCCCGTCAGCGCGCCAATTGCTTCAACCGACGCAAACGTCGCCTCGACGTCCACTGATGGCCGCGGCGCTGAACGAACGGTTGCCTTCCGACCGAGAGCTTCCTCCAATAGCCGCACAAGTTCGCGCACCTCCTCCACTCGGTGATTGCCGATGTTCAGCAACCTCGGAATAGCGGCATCCTCCGGCGGCCGATCCAAGCTGCCCAGAATTCCGGCGACGATGTCGTCGATGTAGGTGAAATCGCGCTTTAGCCGGCCCTCGTCATACAAAGTGATCGGCTCGCCCGCCATGATCGATTGGGCGAAGCTGAAATATGCCATGTCGGGCCGGCCCCATGGCCCATACACCGTGAAGAACCGAAGGCCCGTCTGCGGCAGCCCAAAGAGATGCGCATAAGCGTGGCTCATCAGTTCATCAGCCCGCTTGGTCGCGGCATATAGCGAGATGGGCGTGTCCACCCGATCAGTCTCGCGAAATGGCAGACTGTCGTTCAGTCCATAGACCGACGACGTGCTGGCATACACGAGGTGCCGAAGTCCCGGCAGACGGCGAGCGGCTTCGAGCACCACAAGATGGCCCATCACGTTCGCTTGCACGTAGGCGTATGGGTCCACCAGAGAATGCCGCACCCCAGCCTGCGCCGCGAGATGCACAATCTGGGAAATGTCGCCGTGGGCGGCCACCATATCACCGACCGCCTGCTTATCTGAAATATCGACGCGGTAGAAGCTGAAGCCCGGCCTCTCCCGCAACCGTGCCAGCCGAGCCTCCTTTAGCCGCACATCGTAATAGTCGTTCAGGTTGTCGGCCCCGAGCACGGTGTCGCCTCTTGTCAGAAGTGCTTCCGCGACGTGGTAGCCGATAAAGCCCGCGCACCCGGTGACGAGGACCTTCACTGGTGGGGCCGAGCGATAATGCGATCTTCAAGCAACTCGAGAACGGCGTGACCGAGGGAGATGTGGCATTCCTGGATTCGGGCCGTCTCGGTATCGGGCACCAACAACGCAAGGTCGCACTCCGTCAGCGCGGGCGCCCCTGTCCCGCCAAGCAAGCCAACGGTTACGATCCCCATCTCTCGCGCCGCCTGAAGCGCTCGGATCACGTTGATCGAGCGGCCGGACGTGGTGATCCCGAACAAGACATCGCCGCGGCGGCCTAGTCCGCGCAACGGGCGCTCAAACACGCGGTCATAGCCGTAATCGTTGCCGCAAGCGGTCAGCATCGCCGGATCCAGCGTGAGCGCCAGAGCGGCGATTGACGGTCGTTCGGATTTCGGCCGCAGCCGGATCAGCATTTCCGTTGCCAAATGCTGGGCATCGGCTGCCGATCCGCCGTTGCCGCAGAACATGAGCTTGCCCCCAGCGCGCAGACTCGCCTCGCAGGCATCGACGACCCTGATGACCGCATCGGCGAGTTCCGTGGCAATCCGTTGCTTCAGATCCGACGACCGGGTCATCATCGCTGTAAAGCGAACCTTTTCCTGGGTCTGCATACAAACTCCCGGGTTGAACCGAGGGAGTTCTACACGACGGCATGCGCTGCCCGGAAGCGCTGACCAGTCGCTACATGGGGCTACGAGTTAGGGGAACATTGCCCAGTCCCTATTAGGCAGCAATTATTGGGCCACCCATCCGCCATCGATCGACAACGGCGCCCCGGTGATCGTGCTGGCCGCATCGGAACACAGGAACACCGCGAGGCCGCCGATCTGTTCGGGGGTGGTGAACTTCACCATCGGTTGCTTTTCGGCCACCAGATCGTGGGTTTCCTGTTCGACCGTCTTGCCGTCTTTTTCCGCGCGGTCGCGTAACTGTTTTTCAACCAGCGGGGTAAGCACCCATCCGGGGCAGATCGCGTTCACCGTAACCCCGGTATTGGCGAGCTCGATCGCGGCCACTTTCGTCATGCCGAGCACACCGTGCTTGGCCGCGACATACGCGACTTTCTGTGGACTCGCCACCAGCCCGTGCGCGGAGGCAATGTTGATGATGCGCCCCCATCCTTTAGCCTTCATGCCAGGGATCGCCGCCTTCATCCCGTGGAACACGCCTGACAGATTGATGGCGATGATCTGATCCCACCGCTCGTCCGGGAAGTCCTCGACGTTGGCTGTGAATTGCACCCCGGCGTTGTTGATCAGGATGTCCACCGAACCCAACGTCTTCGTCGCTTCCCCCACCATTGCGGCGATCTGCTCGGGCTTGCTGATATCGGCGCCGCAGTAGCCGACCTTCACTCCGTGCGATGAGGCCATTTCCGACCGCACCGCCGCGATCAGCGCGGCATCGCCGAACCCATTCAGCATGATATCCGCTCCCGCCGCTGCAAGGGCGTGCGCGATCCCCAACCCGATTCCGCTGGTCGATCCAGTGACCAAGGCGACCTTCCCCTTCAGACTCATGGCTTTCGTCCTTCTACGTGATGTCGCCGGAACTTATGCCGCATCGCATCATGGCGCAGCAGCGTAACTCGTCATAGGCCCGACGAAAACGACAGGGGACGTTTTTCGATTCTCGCCTCCTCGACGTTCGAAATCGATCATCCGGCTATTCGACCGGGGCGGGCCTCCTCCTTCTAGGCCGTTGCCCTGTTGCAAATCGACTACCTCAGCTCGGAGAGAAGCGACTTGGCCTCCTGCAAATCTTTGGTGTCGAAGCCTTCGGTGAACCAACCATAAACCGAGGCAAGCAACTCATAGGCGTCTTGCGGCTTGCTTTGGCTCCGCCACAGCCGAGCCAGGCTGCTCGACGTCCGCAGTTCCCACGATTTCGCCTGCTGGCGGCGCGCCCAGTCGAGCGAGGCGAGATAGTTCCGTTCGGCACCTTCAAGGTCGCCCTTGAGCGAGAGCATCCAGCCTTTGAGCCGCAAGATCTCGGCGTAGTAACAACGCTCCTCCCACCCGGGGCATTCGATCTGGGCAATCTGCTCGTCGATCAGCTGCAGGGCATTGTCGACGTCGCCGGTCAGTGCCATGCCTTCGGCTAAGAAAGCTTTCGTGGACGGGCTGCGGAGCTTGCCGCCGCTCGCCTCCCAAAACGTTAGGCCTGCTCTGATCGAGGCTATTCCTTCAGTGGGTTTGCCGCCCTGAATTAGGGCCTGCCCACACAAAACGGGTGCCAAATATGCCCACAGCATGGGAAGGCTGCTCTCCCGACCCAGGCGCTCACATTCGTCCGCGCGCTTGCGCAAGCCGTCGAGCTCCCAGCGGCGATCGAACTCATGCGCCCCAATGGTTAGCGCGAATCCGAGGTCGAAGGGATGGCAGCGCCGGCGCGCATGCGCGTCTTTTTCATCGCTCAGCCGCAGTGCGCGGTCCGGGTAGCCCAACATCCAGGTGCAACTCGAGGCGAAGATACCGGCTCGAGTTTTGGGATCGTGATTGACGATGTCCGCGAGATGGCGATGCTTCTCGGCGTCGTAGAGGTCCAGTACCTTGCCGGAGTGCTCCACAGCCTTGAGGAGCTCGCCCCTCCAGAAGTAGCTTCCGCAGGCATGTGCGTGTCCGATGATTAGCAAGTCGGAATCGCCGGTGCCCTCCGCGATGTCCAGCATCTCCTCCGCCCAGGGCAGGGACTCCGCTACGCGCCCCTGCGTCAGAACGTTTTGGAACAGTCCCGAGAAGATGGGCGCCAGCGTGTCGCAGCGCGCCAGCGATTTCGCCAAGGCAAGGGCCGGATGCAGACTGGTCCAAACTTCAGGGGCGGGCCAGCTTTTGAGAGCCACCCACGCGGTGCCAAGGCGGGTGCGCAGCTCCAGTTCGCTGGCGTCTCGTTCCGATGACGGAGGCAGGGTGGAGACCAGTTCGAGCCCCTGGCTGAGATGGGAGATGGCCTCCGTCAAAGCCATGCGTTTCAGCGCCCGCTCGCCAGCAGTCTGCCAAAGCGGAATAGCGGCTTCGGAAAGGCCCGCGACGGTAAGGTGATGTGCCAGCACCTCGGGTTCGGTGCTCTTGATGTTCGGGAAGCGCTGGTCGATCACGCTTGCGATCTTGGCATGCAACTCCTGTCTGCGGCTCTTCAGCAACGAAGTCATAAGCCGCGTCCTGCACCAGCGCGTGCTTGAACGTGTACACGGCATCGGGCGGCGTGCCACGACGGAGGGCTAGTCCCGACTCGCTCAGTTGCGCCAGTGCGTCATCGAGTTGGGCCTGCGGCAGCGGCGCGACCGCGGCAATCAACTCGTAGCTGAATTCGCGGCCAATCGCCGCCCCGATCTGGGCGATTTCCTTCACCGAGATGAAACGATCCAGTCGCGCCATCAGCGAGTCCCGTAGCGTTGCCGGAATGGTGACGGTGCGTGCCGAGCCACCATACTCGAAATGATCGCCTGCCTCTTTTAACTTACCTGATTCCAGAATCGACTTGGTCAGTTCCTCGACAAATAGCGGGACACCGTCGGTCCGGGCCAGGATCTGCTCGAGGAGCGGCCCCGGCAACGCCTTGCCGCCCGCGAGGGCGGAGACCATCGCGGCGCTCTGCGCCCGAGTGAGCTTGGACAAATTTAGTGCGCCGACATGTCCATGTTCGGACCAGCGCGATTGAAACTCCTGCCGGTGGGTCAGCACGACCAGCAGGGGAGCGGTTTTCACTCGGTCGATCAGCAGATCCAACACCTCCAACGTGCTGGGGTCGGCCCAGTGTGCGTCCTCGAAAAGCATCACGCTGGGACGTTGGCGGGCAGCAGCCTCGACGAGATCGACCAAAGTTCGCAGCGTCTCGTCCTTGTGCTTCTGCGGCGTCAGCGAAGAGGGCCCGTAGCGGGCGGCCTCGTAAGCGATCGACAGGATGGCAGCGACGAATCGGACCTCGGCGAGCTTCCTGCCGTAGCGCGTGACGACCAGCGCTTCCAGCTTGTCGAGTTTGGCGTCCGACGATTCGTCCCGAGAGAACTTCAGCGTCCGTTCGAAGTTGTCGATGAGCGGCCAGAAGGCGCTGTTCACGTAATAGGGCGAGCACTGGAAGCGCAGGGCCTGCACGCCTTCCGCGTCGAGCCGCTCGCGCAACGTGCTCAGGATGCGGCTTTTGCCGATCCCAGGTTCACCCGAAAGTAGCACCACCTGGCCTTCGCCGTCCTTCGTTTGCGACCATCGGCGAAGCAGCAGGTTCAATTCCTCTTCGCGGCCCACCAGCGGCGTCAGTGCGCTGTTACCGCGACTGGCATCGAACCGGCTTTCAGTCACCTGGGCACGTTCCACGCGCCAGCCGTGAACGGGTTCCGCGATCCCCTTCAACTCATGTTCGCCAAGATCGGTCAGTTCAAACGCGTTGCCGATCAATCGACGGGTCGAGGCAGCGATGACGATCTGGTCGGCGGCCGCGAGTCCTTGCAGACGCGCAGCGAGATTGGGCGTGCCGCCCACCGCGGTGACCCTGGCAACGCTGGACCCGACTTGGCCGCCGGTGACGACCATACCAGTGGCGATCCCGACACTCACGTGCAGCAGCACGCCTGCTGCGGTCTTAAGCTTCGGCACAGCCTCGATCAATGCGAGGCCGGCTCGGATGGCGCGCTCAGCGTCATGCTCATCCGCCTGCGGATAACCGAAATAGGCCAGCACGCCGTCAGCAGCGTAGTTGGCGACATAGCCATGGTATCGCTCGATGATATCCATGCAGCACCGGTGACAAGCAGTGGTCATCTCGCACAGGTCTTCGAGATCGAGGCAGATCGAGGGCTCCCCCAAACCGGCCACGTCGCAAGCCAAAACGGTTAGCTGCCGGCGCTCGGCCGACGGTGCAACCAGGCGGCTTGCATTTGGCTCCGCCCAACCTGTCGCGGTGAGAGCTCCTGGGTTTGGTGGCCGATCGGATGGGATGAAGCCCTGGACCGGACATTCATGCCCCTCTGGGACACCCAGACCCCATAATCGAGCCGGCATGACCGACCCGCTTGGCAGCTTCGGGTGTCCGACAATCCGCTCGGGAAGCTCGCTTATGCTTTCGGTCGAAAGCCGCAGCGCAGGCGCAACGAAACGGTAGCCTCGCCCGGACACCGTTTGGATGCAGCTTTCTGCCGCGCGGTTGCCGTCGAGAACCTTGCGCAGCGCCGTGATCTGGACGGTCAAATTATTCGCTTCGACAGCGATGCCGGGCCAGACCTGCCGCATAATGGCATCTTTCGTCACCAGGACGCCTGGTTGCCGTAACAGAGCGCCAAGAACGTCCAGTGCGCGCGACCCAATCGCCACCGGCGCCCAGACCCCCACTGAGTCCGGACGCAACAGACGTCGGAGACCGACATCAAAGCGAAAGCCCTCGAACGTAATCATCCCGGGGCTGGTCACCGCGTCCATCTCTCGCAGCCCCTTCATGCGGCCTACGACCTGCCTGCCCGCATCAGATGATAACTCAGTTCGCCCGGATCGGTCAGGTCTGGCACCGTCCAGCCGTTCAGGTCGTATTCAGCCATACATTGCTCGGCCAAGCCCTTGAACGCCGCCGCATTGCCTGATGCCTGCGCCCCGAACAGGCAGTACCGCCTGATCTCCTCGGTTGAGCCGCCATAGTTGATCTCGTACAGCTCGTGCCGGCCGCCGAACTCCGACCCGATGCTGTCCCACAGCAGTTTCATTAGCTTCACCCGTTCCTCGGCACTGTAACCGTTGGATCCACGCAGGTACTTGTCGAGATACGGCCTGATCTCCGCGCTTTGGAAATCGCGGGCGTGACTGTTGAGGTAGATCAGGCCGGACGCCACCGTCTGCTCGATGATGTATTTTACCTTGGTGTAGGCCATCGTGGCGATAATATGGTACGCGCTGCCCGGGTCCATGTTGGGTTGCACATAGTCGCCGACCCACGGCTTCGGATCGCGCACCATGGCATCGGACAATCCCCAGAACAAGTTCCGCCACGCGATCACCTCGCCGACATTCGCCTGCACACCGCGATAATCCTTAGTGCCCGACGCCTCGACTGCCTTCAGCAACAGTCCGCAGATGAAATCCAGCTTCACCGCCAGCCGGGTGCACCCATGCACGACGAACCGCGGCAGAAACCCGGTCCGTGGAAAAAAGTTGTTGGCCTTCTCAATGTCACCATAGACAAAAACATTCTCCCAGGGCACCAGCACTTCATCCATGATGAAGATCGCGTCGTTTTCGTCCAACCGGCTGGACAACGGGTAGTCAAACGGGCTGCCCATCGCCGTCGCCGCCATCTCATAGGACGTGCGGCAGACGAATTTGATGCCCGGCGCGTTGGTCGGCACCATGAATACCGCGGCGTAAGACTTGTCCTGCAACGGGATCAGCCCGTGGTGGGCGACGAACGTGTAGTTGGTCAGCACCGACCCGGTGGCCACCACTTTAGCGCCGGACACCACGATACCGGCGTCGGTTTCGCGCACGACGTGGCTGCACACATCGCTCACCTGATCGGGCGGCCGATCACGATCGACGGGCGGGTGAATGATCGCGTGGTTGATGAACGGCACCCGCTCCTGGCTGAACTTGTACCAGCGCCGAGCATTCTCCTGATACGGCGCATAAAACTCCGCGTTGGCGCCGAGGGTCGCCAGAAACGCCGCCTTGTAATCCGGCGACCGGCCGACCCAGCCATAGGTGAGCTTTGCCCACGCCGCGATCGCCTCTCGCCCGGCGATCAGATCTTGGGCGGTCTTCGGCGCCTTGAAGAAGGCGTGCGTCATCCCGCCGTTACCGGTATCCGTCGGCACCATCAACTTGGACTGCTGTTCCGGATCGTGCATCGCGTCGAACAGCCGCGCGATCATCCGAGCCGTGTTGCGAAACGCAGGATGCTCGGTGACCTTGGCCACGCGCTCGCCGTATATGTAGACCGTCCGCCCGTCATCCAGGGAGGCGAGGTAGTCCGCCCCTGTCATAGGCCTTTGGTCGGCGCTCGTCCCAGTGCCTGGCGACATTGCGGATCTCCTCCCCGGCTATACTTATCGGGGACTATTCACCGGCAGATGGCGCCGGTGCAACCGCCCCGTCGCCGGCGTGCCCTACCGATGGTCGTTACACGTTCACGCCGGCGTCAATTACCCCGCCGCAATCGGTAAAGGACGTGCCGGCGCAGAGGGCTCCCCTCCAAGCGATTCGGATAATCGAACTCGATTGATCGAACCATCCCTAACCGCTCCATGACACGGATCGAGGCGGTGTTGAGCAGAGCCGTCATGGCGACGATCTCCTGCAGACCGACACGACGAAAACCGTCGTCGATTGCCGCTCGAGCGGCCTCGGTCGCATAACCCTGGCCCCAATACGGCCGATGCAGACGCCACGCGACTTCGACCGCAGGCGTGAATGACGCCTCGAACACAATGCGCTTCAATCCCACGGCCCCTATCAATGGGGAGACGCCAGGGGCCTCGACGGCCCACGGGCAAAAGCCGGTCTCCGACAGATGCCTCTCCGCCCGCTCCACATACGCATCGCTTTCCTCCCGGCTCAGAACGCCCCCAAGATAGTGCATAACGGCCGGATCAGAATTTTGCTCCGCGAACGGGGGAAGATCGCTTTTCCGCCAGGGACGGAGCATCAGGCGCGCGGTTCTGATCAAAGGTGTCCTCCGCCGGTCGTGGATAGAGCCAAGACTGTCACAACGTACAGAAAGCCTCCCGATGCACACGCGCATCCGGAACATCGAAATCAAGCAACCAGTGGGGTGGCAAAATTCTCGGTTCCCTGCCGGCGGCAGTGCCTATAGCATTATCGAATCATGCCCCGCGGCGACCTGTTCCCCGAGATTGGCCCGTACGAAACCGGCTATCTGCCCCTGTCCGGCGGCCACGTGATGTACTGGGAGCAAGCGGGTAACCCGAACGGGCGCCCCGTGCTGTTCCTGCATGGCGGTCCCGGTGCTGGCGCAGGCGCGGTGCACCGCCGCTTCTTCGACCCGAACTTCTGGCGCATCGTTATCTTCGATCAGCGCGGCGCCGGCCGGTCGCGCCCGCTCGGGGGATTGGATAACAACTCCACCTCCGACCTTGTCTCGGACATCGAGATTCTGCGGCGCCATTTGGCCATCGAGCGTTTCCTGCTGTTTGGCGGATCATGGGGATCAACCCTCGCCCTGGCTTACGCCCAGGCCCATCCCCAGCGCGTTGCCGGCGCCGTCCTGCGCGGCGTGTTCCTCGGGCGCCCCCAGGAAGTGGAGTGGTTCCTGCACGGAATGCGGCTGGTGTTTCCCGAAGCCCACGCCGCTTTCACCGGCTTTCTGTCAGAAGCGGAGCGGACGGACCTATTGGACTCATATCTGCGGCGCCTGACAAGCCCGGATCCCTCCGACCATCTACCGGCTGCCCGAGCCTGGTCCGTCTATGAGGGCACCTGCAGCACGCTGCTGCCCAGCCCGGAAACTGTCAGTGGTTTCTCTCAGGATCGCACTGCCCTCGGTCTTGCTCGGATCGAGGCATTCTACTTCGCGCACGGTCTGTTCCTGCCACCTGGCGGCTTGCTCAACCACATGGACCGGATCAGCCACATCCCAGCGGAGATCGTACAAGGCCGCTATGATATGATCTGCCCGGCGGCAACGGCGTTCGATCTGGCTGCCGCCTGGCGAAACGCCCGGTTGACCATCGTTCCAGACGCAGGGCACTCGGCGCTGGAGCCCGGCATCCGCCGGGCCCTGGTCGCCGCCGTCGAACGCTTCCGCGGGGGGCGGTAGGCTGAGAGGCCCGGGCATTCGGGTTCTCAAAGCGTCAGGGTATAGTCTAATCGCGGGATAAAAATCTCCTGAGGCGTGTACCACTTCAAGAAACGGTAAGCGGGCGGACGACGCGAGGCCAGGACCGCACCCCATTGCCCCGGCAATGGTGCCGAAACTCATGACGCTAAACAATCGGACCCTTGATCTCTCGCGTAAGCTTTTGCCGCATAGCTTCCGTGAAGTCCTCGTAGGCGCGGCAGGTGACCGCGAAAGCCCCCGGGCCACCAACCACCTCGGCGACGTAGGAAGACAGCAGATCCGGTTCCTCATGCAGGATGCATAGCCCGTTGATGGTGATATCCGCCGCCGCCATGCGATCACGGATCGGCGCGGGCGCGATCCCGTCGTTGGATCGCCCGTCGCCGATGACATTCACAATGTTCCGCTTTGGGACTGCCGGGACCTGTGCAAGCAACGTCAGCGAGGCCAGCAAAGCCTCGCCGATTGCTGTGGTTCCGGCCGTGACCGTGCGCGGCATATTCTCGACATCGTCCGAGAAGGCCCGCAAATCAGCCTCGGTAAAGATCCGGGTCCAGCCGGTGAGCACGTCCTGCTGTCCGGCGCCCGACCACAACAACAACGACAACACGCTCGTCCCGATCAGCCCCGCCGCCACCGTCGGATCGCGCAACGCGACGGCCATCCCGCCGGCGATCAGGCCAAACTCATCATACGTCACACTGGCCGACCCATCGACCGCCAGCACCATAGCCAGTTCGACGTGATCCAAGGCCCCGCTCCCGCCGTCGTGAGGGCCCGGATCGATGGGATCAAAGAGCCGCCGGCCCTTTGCGGGTCCGGCCAGCGCCTGAACTTGGTACCCCGCACCATCCATCCGGCGTGAAGCGGCTATCCCAGAAGTCACGAACGTTGCAAAGTTCGTGCTAAATTTCGCCGCAATGCTGGTCTACGTGACTGCCTGCACGGAAGCCCGGCTGGAGGTCCGCATGCGAACACCACGGAGAGAAATCCGCGGCGGCCGAGCCTTTGCGGGCCCGGTTTTAGGGATCATCATACTACTGGCGTGCTACTATTTATTGGTAGGTTGGCATCAAATGCCGGCGATCATTGATTTTGCGCTCGCAATGGTGAATTAGCCGCCGAAAGCCTTAGCTATAGTGTCCACGTTGCCCCAAGTCCTGATTGTAAGCAGCGTCGAACACACGCACCAAGATCGGACCGGCTGATGCCAATATCGGCAAGCTGGCGGTCAGACATGGCGGACAGCTCGCGTGCGGCTGCGTTGTTGCGACGCCA
Source organism: uncultured Pseudomonadota bacterium (assembly GCA_963832865.1). Lineage (GTDB taxonomy): Bacteria > Pseudomonadota > Alphaproteobacteria > Acetobacterales > Acetobacteraceae > Rhodopila. Next base: position 26,466 of record CAWHWH010000044.1, on the reverse strand, counting down.
GGCGAGGAAGGCCGCCGCGTGGCGCGACCACCAGCCCGGCAAGCCCCTTCTTTGTGCGCCTTGGCGCGAAGCGGAGGGCACCCGCAGGTTGGGCTCTTCCCATTTTGCGTCAATGTAGCTCAAGCTGGGCAGCTTGAAGGCAAATTCCGAGTCAGCGATTTGAGCACTCATGGCAAACGTCCATACAGACCCAGGTGCAACGCAACGTCGGGAAGGCGGGGCGCCCCCGGGTTTGATGCAACGCAACATAAGGCGCACGACGCGTGAATTAAGAGGGAGAAACCCGCAACTGCCATGCGATATACGCATGGATCATTAACAAGGTATGAATTCTATGCATAAAAAGACGCGAAGGGTCGGAAATGAGTGAGTGCGCGTTATCAGCCCTACGGCAAGAGCTTGCTCGACAGAGCCTCGACGGCTTTATCGTCCCTCGTGCGGACGAACATCTGGGAGAGTATGTCCCGCCCTCGTCCGAACGCTTGGCGTGGCTGACCGGCTTCACCGGCAGCGCTGGGCTGGCGGTCGTGCTGGCCTCGACCGCCGCCGTCTTCACCGACGGCCGCTACGTCCTGCAACTTGCCGAACAAACCGATCCCGACCTTTGGCAGCGTCTGCATATCACCGAGGAACCACCGCCAACCTGGTTGGCTCGGCACGCGCCGAAACAAGGCCGCATTGGCTACGACCCGTTGCTGATCAGCGAGGAAGGCCTCACCCGCTACACTGAGGCGGGTCTGCAAATGGTGGCGGTCGAACGCAACCCGATCGACGTCGTTTGGACCGATCGGCCGCTCCCGCCAAGCGTGCCTGCCCGGCCGCATCCGCTGGCATTTGCTGGTAAATCCTCGGAGGATAAGCGCGCCGATGTAGCGAAGCTATTGCGGGACGCCAAGCAGGACGCGGCGGTGCTGACCGATCCGGCATCGATCGCCTGGCTGCTGAACATTCGAGGGGGCGACGTGTCATTTACGCCCTTCGCCCTAAGCTTCGCCCTGGTGCACGCTGACGGCGCAACCGACCTGTTCATCGATCCGGCCAAGGTGCCGTCCGAAACCAGGAGCTGGCTGGGCAACGCGGTCTCCGTCACCGATCGCACCACGATGTTGTCCGCGTTGGTCGGATTGACCGGGAAGAACGTGCGTGTCGATCCGGCCGGATCGCCAGTCTGGTTCGCCCAGCAATTGGCCAAGGCGGGCGCCACGGTGACCGCCGGCAGCGACCCATGCTTACTCCCTAAAGCCTGCAAAAACGACGTCGAGCAACAGGGTGCTCGCGCCGCTCATCTCCGCGACGCGGCGGCTGTCTGCCGCTTCCTGCACTGGCTGTCCGTCGCCGCCCCCACCGGCCAGGAAACCGAGATGTCCGCCGCCGACGCCTTGCTGGCATTCAGGCGTCAGATCGACGGATTCCGCGGCGAGAGTTTCCCCGCAATCTCCGGAGCCGGCGAGCACGGTGCGATCATCCATTACCGGGTGTCAGACGAATCCAATCGCCCCATCAAGCCGAACGAGGTGTACCTCATAGACTCCGGTGCCCAGTATCCGGACGGAACAACGGATATCACGCGCACGATCTGGACCGGCCCCGAAACGCCGCCGGACACCGTGCGGGACCGGGTGACCCGCGTGATGCAGGGGCATATCGCGCTAGCCACTTCAACCTTTCCCAAGGGTGTTGGAGGCGCCCATCTCGACGCACTGGCTCGGCGCGCATTATGGCTCGCCGGCCTCGACTACGACCACGGCACCGGGCACGGCGTCGGCAGTTACCTATCCGTGCACGAGGGACCTGTCAGCATCTCGCGGCTGGGCCGCCCGGTTCCGATCGCCGCGGGCATGATCCTGTCGAACGAGCCCGGGTTCTACCTGCCCGGCCAATACGGCATCCGGCTGGAGAACCTGTTGCTGGTCCAGCCGTCTGCTCTGCCCAATGCCACCAAGCCCTTCTTCTGCTTCGAGACCCTGACCCTCGCCCCCTTCGACCGCCGCCTGCTGAACCCCGGACTGATGACGGAGCCGGAGCGGACATGGCTCGATGCTTACCACGCTCGTGTATACCAGGAGGTAGCACCTTCTCTGTCCGAGACTACCCAGCAATGGCTCGCGGCGGCGTGCGCCCCGCTCGTGCTCTAACAGGCTGGCGAGAAATTGCGGTTTCGCCTATTAGCCCGCCTCGCCTGGGCATCAGGCAATCTTTACGGTGTCGCGTGGCGGAAAGGCCAACGAGGGAACCACCCGGCTCAACGAAAGGTTGTGGTTCCAATACGGGTCATGATCCAGCAAGTCGCCCCAGCGCCGCCGCATGGTCGCAACGTCTCGCGCATATCTGGCCGCGTTTTCGCCCACCCGATCCGAGCCGCGAGAAACCGACTCTTCATGATAAAGCTCGGCGTATGGGGTCCATACATTGCGATACCCACGTGCCACCAGCTTCAGGCAAAGGTCGATGTCATTGAACGCTATCGGCAGCGAAACCTCGTCCAGACCACCGACCTCCAGATAAGCCTGCCGGCGCAGCATCAAACAAGCGCCGGTCACCGCGGTGACACTCCGCACCAGCTTAAGGTGGCCGAAATAGCCGATATCGCCGCCAGACCTATGCAAATACTGATGTCCAGCCACGCCTCCCACGCCAACCGTAATCCCGCCATGCTGGATGGTCCCATCAGGATACAGCAGCTTTGCCCCAACCGCGCCGATGCCGGGACGTACCGCGTGCGACGCCATCTCCCGCAGCCAGGTCGAATTTATTACGTTCACGTCGTTATTCAGCAGCAGGACGAGTTCGCCCGCCGCCTCGTTCACAGCATGATTGTTTACCGCCGAAAAATTGAAGGGCCCGGGATACGGCAATATCCGCACACGATCGTCGCTTCCAAGTCGCGCGAGAAGTGCCAAGGCCGGAGGCTCATCTAACTCGTTGTCCAAGACCAGCACTTCTATAGACGGATAATCGGTCCGCTGAAGCACCCCCTCCACTGCTCGGGAAAGGACATCCGCCTGATTTCGTGTGGGAATAATGACAGAGACCAGTGGTTCTGGTTTTGGAACTGGATAGATCACCCGGTTCCAAAGCGGCGTGGCTGGAGCGGGCTGCACGATGGCCCCAGGCGCCCTGGTGACTAGAAACTCTTCCACTGCGCGCCGCGCGTTGAGTGCGCATCGCTCAATCGTCGACTCGGAAAACGAGGGCCCGCTGCCGCCTTGTCGCCAATGATACAAGACCCGCGGGATGTGCACGATACGGTCAGGCGTGGTCTCCGCCAGCACTCGCAATGCCAGGTCGTAATCCTGACTCCCCTCCATCCCGACGCGAAACCCGCCTACCCGCTCCACGAGGCTGCGGCGATAAACGCCAAGATGATTGACCAGATTCTGCCCCAGCATCAAATCTGGATCCCAATCCGGCTTGAAATAGGGCGTCGACCGCCGGCCCGCTTCGTCGATACGATCCTCGTCGGAATAGAGAAGATCCGTCTTCGGCCGGTCAGCAGTGTGGTTCGCGACCTCATACAGGGCATTCGGCGCCAACAGGTCATCGTGGTCCAACAGAGCGACAAATGAGCCGGTCGCCAGGCTCAGCGCCGAGTTCGTTGCAGCGGAGATGTGGCCGTTTCGCTCCCTCCACTTAATCCTGATACGCGAGTCGGCCCCCTGAGCCGCCCGCAGCAACGGCGCGATTGCCTGGTCGGTCGAAGCATCATCCGCGATGCAGAGTTCCCATCGCGGGTAGATCTGCGCCTGCACCGATCGGATCGCCGCAAGCAAGTGCCGGGGTGCGGGATTAAAGGTCGGCATCAGAACCGATATCAGAGGCGGCTGATCGATATTGGCGATCCGCTCGGTCATCGCGAGCCGCGTGCCGGCGTCAATACGATCATAGCGATCGATCCAGGCCGGGTAAGCCCTGTCGATGTCACGCATGTCAGCACGCATCAAGCCAGCAATCCGTCTCAGACGCCCACGCAAAGGAGCCGGTAGCCGGGCGGCCACATCGACCAGGCGGCGGCGGGCGGTGGTCACCCAGCCGGTGGCCACGATCGCTCCAATGCTACGCAGCATGATGTTGCTGAATACACCGAACCAAGGTACGATTGTGTAGTTCGTCCAAGTCTAACTCTGACGTTGCATGTAGTAGTCAGCACTTAGCATGCGACAGGCCCTGTAAGTCCGGATCTGGTTGGTTCCTTTGTGAACCTGCCCCCTTTAGGGCTGCAATGACTTATTGAAGCGCCTCGCCTGTCTACCCTGACCCACTGTTGACACAATTACAAGTTGCCGGGGAGAGGTCCGATCTAATCAAGAATGTCACTCACAACGACTATCGCGCTCACCCGAACCAGGTGCGGGCATGTAAAACACTCAATCTACGGCAGACTTGTTGAGCCTGCACAGGCAGGCCGACCATCAGGTACGGCGTTTGGCGACCGGTTTCGGATTGAGCCACCATTTCACTGGCTCGGGTTCCGCCGCCGGAAGCTCCGGAACGCGGGGTCGCCGCGATATGGTCGCAGCGACAACTTCAGGTTCTGCGCGCGGCCGGCGGGTTGGTTCCATCTGCCGGGTAGCGGGGGCTTCTTCCGACAACGCTCGGACCAACTGTTCCGCCGTCTCACGCGCCGATTCTGAAGCCTTCAACGCCTTTTCGGCGGCTTTACGCGCGTGGCGTTCTTCCGAGAGTTGATGCTCATAGGATGCCGCAGCCTGTTCAGCGACATGCTTACGCGATACCGCCTCTTGCAGCCGCTCCTCAAACGCCTGCGCGTCAGCCCTGAGTTGACTGACCAGGTCACGCTCGCGACGCAGAGCCTCGAACGCTTCATTCTTTGCAAGTTCGCCATGGCCGATCTTGGTTTGCAGATCGTGCGCCAAGGCTTGCGTCTCGGACAGCGACCGCTCTGCTCTTTCGCGGGCGGCGGTTTCAGCCGCTAGCGCCGCTTCAGTGCGTTGTAATCGGCTAGTTGTCGGCGGGGCGGCCGCAGCAACCCCGCGATGGGCTGGCACTTCGTGACCCGGATCCCGGCGGAGCACGGTAACCGGAATATCGCCGTCCTGGACAAACCGGCGACGGTGCAGCCCGCCATTGAACCGATCGCCTGCGCGGTGCGACTGCTCCGAGCGTTCCGGTTCGGATCGGTTGCGTTGCCCCTCGCCCAAAAGGCCAAGAGCTTTCCGCATCTGCGATTCGGCTTCGTCATTGGGCTCGGCATCGTCGCCAATCGCTGTATTTGCCGCTCGGACCGTTCTGTCTTGTTGGTTCTCGCCAGCGAGATTCTCGAGGCGTAGTTTTAGATTTTCAGACAATTCCATCACCTGGTGATTTAGGAGTATTAAGTCTTACAAGGCTGCCCACTCGGACAATGGCCGCCCTGAGGGCCAAGTCCCGCGGGGTCGCCGTCATTCGCCTGATTCTTCCTTGGGGTGCATGCCAAAAAAGACACATCTTCAAACGGATAGCTCCACGGCGGTGGTCACGCCAGCATGGCGTTGCTTAATTTCTGTTAACCCGGCCGATTCGCACCACCCAGCAGTCCTTATGTATAGCCTGTTACTAACAATAGCAAGTGATCTGCTTCTTTAAGGGTTATTCACCTTTCGCGGGCGGGCTAACCTATGAGACAGGTTGGATCGACGCCTTTCCGGCGACGATCTCTTGAGGGGATGATTTATGAGCAGGGACAGTGCGAGCATCGTGGCGGTTATCGACGACGACGACGATGTGGGCGATGTCCTCGGTGGATTGCTGGAGACGATGGGATATCAGTTCGAAACCTATCGATCCGGCTTGGATTTCCTTTCCGAGGCGAGTTTCGACCGCTTGGCCTGTCTGGTCGTCGATCAAAACATGCCCCGGATGACGGGGTTGGAGATGATCGAACGCTTGTCGGAGCGGGGGGTGAATATTCCGGCGCTCCTCATAACAGGCATCCATGATCCGGAGGTCGAGCGCAAAGCGGCCAGCCTCGGAGTGATGACCGTGCTGGAAAAGCCGATGTCCCACCACGAGCTTTTACGCTTTATTTCGGTGTCGGTCGGTTAGTATCGCCCATCAGGCAAGGAGGGCTTGATGGGTCTACGCCCGGTGGCACCTTGCACCCGCCAGGCGACCGACCTCTGTGCGAAAGGCGGCTCGACCATACCAGAGAGTCGAAACATTTAACCAAAATCCCGGTGCGGGCGGCTGGCGGTATTAGGGTGTAGTTGCATACTCGTCATGTCTGGCCTGTGCATACACATGTCTCTATACCATTGGATCGCGACGCGATCGGACGTCATGCAAGCCTAACGTCAAGGGTGCGATGGGACCCTAGTTCCATTTGTAAATAGTCGTCGATAACTAATCTGATCAAATTGGGGTTACGTCCATTACGTAAGCAATAATATGTGCATTCCCCAAGTAGATCGAGCGACCAATCAATCGGACGATTCGGCTCGAATACTCCTTAACCAGGCTGTCGATGCTAAGACGCTGCCTCAAGCGCTTGTTCGGCCAGCAACCACGCTTCCTCGGCCGCGGCGGCTTCCTTGACGATGGCGGCGAGCCGCGTGTTCGCTGCAGTAACCTCCGCCGCCCGCCCTGCGGCGTAGATTGCCGGGTCGGCCAATTTCGCCTCGATTTTCGCCCGTTCCGAGGCCAACGCAACGATTCGCTTCTCAGCGTCCTGAGCCATTTTCCGCATTGGCGCCAGAGCCGCCCGTGCTTCGGCGCGTTCCCGCCGATCGTCCTTGCGAGTGATCGCGCCGGGCTTCGTCGAGGGACGAGCCCGCTCGACCAGCAGCGCGCGATAGTCGTCTAGATCGCCGTCGAACGGCCTGACCGTCCCCTCGCTGACCAGCCACAGACGGTCCGCAATCAAGTCGACAAGGTGCGGATCGTGGGTGATCAGAAGCACCGCGCCCTGAAAATCAGACAATGCCTTAACCAGCGCATCGCGGGCGTCAATATCCAGATGGTTGGTGGGCTCGTCCAGGATCAGCAACTGCGGCGCTTCGCGCGTGGCCAACGCCAATAGCAAGCGCGCCTTCTCGCCCCCCGATAGGTTGGCCACAGGAGTTTCGGCGCGATCCGCATCCAGGCCGAACCGAGCCAATTGCGCGCGCAGTTTGGGGGGTAACGCGTTCGGCAGCGCGCGCGCCATGTGGTCGATCGGATTTTCCGACGTGATCAACTCATCGGTCTGATGCTGTGCGAAGTAGCCGACTTTAAGCTTCGGGCCGCGCCGAACGTCCCCCGACAGCGGCACCAGTCGGTCCGCCAGCAGTTTCGCCAAGGTCGACTTGCCGTTGCCGTTGGCTCCCAGTAGGGCGATCCGATCGTCCATATCGACGGTAAGCGAAACGTTCCGCAGAATCTTGGTCATGCCGTAGCCGATGTCCACCCGCTCCAGCGCCAGAATCGGGGGGGCGATGCGGGCCGGTTCAGGGAAATTGAACCGCGTCGGGGCATCTTCGATTACCGATTCGATCTGCGGCAGGCGTTCCAGCGCCTTGATCCGAGCCTGGGCCTGCCGAGCCTTGGAAGCCTTGTAGCGAAAGCGGTCGACGAACGATTGAATATGCGCCCGCTCCGCCGCGACCCGTTCGGCCGCGCGGGTCTGTTGCATCGCGCGTTCCGTGCGGATGCGGACGAACTCGTCGAAGCCGCCAGGGGTGAGTGAGATCTTTCCCTTGTCCAGATGTGCGATGGCCTCCACCGCGCGATCGAGCAGGCCACGGTCATGAGAAACCACAAGGGCCGCTCCGGGAAAGCGCGCCAGCCAGCCTTCCATCCACATCGTCGCTTCCAGATCGAGGTGGTTGGTGGGCTCGTCCAGCAGCAGCAGGTCGGGAGCGGCGAACAGCGCGGTGGCCAGGGCAACCCGCATCCGCCAGCCGCCCGAGAACTCCCCCACCGGACGAGCCTGAGCCGCCTCGTCGAACCCCAACCCCGCCAGGATCGTCGCCGCTCGGGCGGGCGCCGAATCAGCCTCGATGGTCACCAGTCGGTCGTGGAGTTCCGCCAAACGGTGCGGGTCGGCGGTCTCCGTCTCCGCCAGCAGCGCCAGCCGTTCCGGATCGCCCTGCAGCACCGTATCGAGCAGGGACATTGGCCCCTCAGGCGCTTCCTGGCGGACAGTTGCGACGCGCGCACGCGACGACAAGCGCATGTCCCCACCGTCGAGGGCGATTTCACCGGCGATAGCACGGAGCAGCGTGGATTTGCCGGCCCCGTTGCGTCCCACAAGACCGATCCGCCGGCCGGGGTCGATCGTCAGGTCGGCTTCGTTCAGCAGCGTACGGCCGCCCATACGAATGACGGCGCCCGAGATGACGAGGAGAGACATGGGCGGGGGTTTAGCGCCGGAACCGTCGCCGTGGAAGCACGGGTTTGCGCAGGGATATCATTACGATAACACAATAAAAACAGGTCATCCACGCCGTGTTCCCAATGGACGCTCGGGCGACAGCGCCACAATCAAGCACGCGACCGCGGCCACCACCCCGCCTGCAAGAAACGTCGTGGCGAGCGCATGCCGATAGGCAAACACCACGTCCGCGTCGGCCGTCGCCGGCATGCGGTCCAGACCCGCGCCGCCGATGCCGGCCGGCATCAGCGTGTGCAACCGAGCAGTCAGGATGGCACCGGATAAGGCCACGCCCACTGCACCACCCAGGGAGCGGAAGAACGCCGACATCGCTGTGGCCGCACCCAGATCGGCCCGGTCCACCGCATTCTGGATCGCCGTGGTCAGGTTGGGAAACGTTACCCCGATGCCGAGGCCCAACACGATCAGTGTGACCTCGCCGATGGCCACGCCGCCGCCGGTCCATGCGCTGACGGCCAGGGTCGCGAAACTCAGGGCGGCGGCCAGCAGACCGGCGGTGACCAACAACTTGTAGCGCCCGGTATGCGAAACCAGCCGGCCGCCCCCGACCGAGGCCACAATGACGCCGCCCATCATCGGTGCGATCAGCAGCCCCGCCGCGGTCGGGCTCGCACCCTGCACAAGCTGGAAATACAACGGCAGGAAGATGGCCGCGGCGAACAACCCCATCGCCGACAAGCCGACTGCCGCCACGCTCAGCACGAACACCGGACTGCGGAACAATTGCGGCGGCAACAGCGGTTCCGCCGCACGCCGCTCGGTGGCAACCAGCAGCACCATGCACACGGCAGTGACACCGCCCAGCCCCAGGATCGTCGGCGATGACCAGGCGTAGCTGTTGCCGCCCCAACTCAACCCGAGCAGCGCACAGCAGGTCGCCAGGCTCAGTAACAGCGCCCCCAGGTAATCAACCCGGTGCGAGACCCGATTGGCAGGCGACTTGAGGCCGACCCCGATCATGACCATCGCCGCCGCGCCGACCGGGAGATTGACGTAGAAGATCCAGTGCCACGACAGCGCCTGGGTGATGAGCCCGCCGAGCAGAGGCCCGGCGACGCTGCATGCCGCGAACACGCTGGCAAACAGACCCTGGTATCGGCCACGCTCCCGTGGCGAGACCAGGTCGCCGACAACCGTCTGCGACAGGGTGATCAAACCGCCGGCGCCCAGTCCCTGCACCGCTCGGAACACGATCAGTTCTGTCATGCTGCGCGACAGGCCGCACAGCACGGAACCGGCGAGGAAGGTCAGAATGGATACGAAGAACGCCGGCTTGCGGCCGAAAACGTCGCTGAGCTTGCCATACAGCGGCGTCGTCATCGTGGACGCGACCAGGAACGCCGTCACCACCCAGGACAAGTGGGCCAGGCCGCCGAGATCGCTGACGATGCGTGGCAAGGCGGTAGCGACGATGTTCTGGTCCAGCGCAGCAAGCAGGAGCGCCAGCATCAGTCCGGCAAACACCAGCCGGAGGCTTTGCCGCTCGGCATCGCCGTGACGCACGGACAGAGCGTCGACCGCCGTCATCGTGACATCCCCGCGTGGTGTCGGACCAGCGGGACCCGGGCGCCCTTAATGGTTCGTCACCTCGATCATGGCGCGAACCCTGGGATAGACCTCTCGCGCCCAGCGCGATCCGCTGAACACGCCGTAATGCCCAACGCCGGTCTGCAGATGGTGACGTTTCTGACTGATCCGGACCCCCGTACAAAGGTCCAGCGCCGCCATGGTCTGGCCGATCGCGCAAATATCGTCGCGTTCGCCCTCCACCGTCAGTAGAGCGGTGCGTCGTATCGCCTCCGGCTTTACCTTTTCCCCGTGCCAGCTCAGCTTGCCAAGCGGCAGATCGTGGTCCTGAAAAACGCGTTGCACGGTTTCCAGATAGAACTCAGCCGGCAGATCCATCACCGCATTGTATTCACTATAGAACTTCGTGTGCGCCTCGGCCGCGACCACGTCGCCGCAGGCCAGGGCTCGAAACTGGCTGATATGGGCGTTAATGTGGCGATCCAGGTTCATGCTCATGAACGCCGTCAATTGCAGGAATCCGGGATACACACGCCTAAGCGCGCCCTTGTACCTCCAGGGCACCTTGGCGATTAGTTTCTTCTCGAACCACTCGATGGTGCGGGATTTCGCGAGTTCGTTGACCTTAGTCGGGTTCTGACGGGTGTCGATCGGGCCAGCCATCAGCGTAAGACTGCGCGGCTGTGCCCGGTTGCCGTGTTCGGCCATTACCGCCGCCGCGGCCAAAGCGGCCACAGCGGGCTGACATACCGCGATCATGTGGCTGCCTTCTCCCATGACCTCCAGGAAGCGGATCAGATGATCGACATACTCGTCGAACCCGAACGTGCCGTCTGACAGGGGGATATCCCGGGCGTTCTTCCAGTCGGTGATATAGACGTCGTGATCCGGCAGCAGGACCGACACGGTGCCACGCAGCAGTGTGGCGAAATGCCCGGACATAGGCGCCACAACCAGCACCCTGGGCTGCGCCACACCACTGTCCTTGCGGAACCGCAGCAACGTGCCGAACGGCGTGTCAAACCGAGACTCCTCGGTCACGCCCACAACATTGTTGCCCATTCTCGTGGATCCGAAGCCGTAATCGGGCCTGCTATGGGTCAGCCCGCTTTCGGCCAGCAAGGTACACACCGCGCCGAACTGCCGGAGCGGCTGTGGCGTGAACTCGCCCATATCAAACGCCCGAACCAAGCCCGCGCCGAAGCGGGCCAGTTGGCGAGCGGGATACAGCAGGTCGGCCTGAGCTTGATATAGCTTGTACATCATCGCCCGCTTGGCCACGCTTCCCCTGTCGATATACTATTTTGGGTTGTCACAAACGCTCGCCTTGTAGGGTGACATGTTGCTATATTGCGACGCAGCATGCCAGCACGCTCGGGGGTTGTCACCATGGCAGGGGCTACGCTTCTCATAAGCAGCAAAAATTATTCCTCCTGGTCACTGAGGGGATACCTCCTTTCGCGCCTCGCCGGACTGGCTTTCGAGGAAAAAATCGCCGACCCGGACGACCCGACGAACCGGCGGGAATTGCTTATGCAATCGTCATCGATCCGGGTTCCGGCGCTGATGCATGATGATGTAGTCATTTGGGACACTCTTGCGATAGCCGAATATCTCAACGAAACGTTCCCCAACGCCGGAATGCTGCCAACCGAGCGAGCGGCGCGAGCACGGTGCCGGTCGATCTCAGGCGAAATGCATTCTGGATTTTCCGCCCTGCGCGAGGCGTTGCCGATGAACCTGAGACTGTTCCGCCCCGGGTTCGCGGTGTGGTCGGCGGTGCAGGCGGATATCGACCGGATCACCGAGATTTGGCGCGAATGCCTGACCGCATGGAAGGGGCCGTGGCTGTTTGGCGCGAAGCCGACGATTGCGGATGCCATGTATGCGCCGGTCGTCACTCGGTTCCGTAGCTATGACGTAGCGATGGAAGGCGCTTGTGAGCGCTATTGCAGGCAGATCATGGCGTGGCCGGAAATGAAGGAGTGGTTCGCCGCTGCTCAAAAGGAACCCGAGCAGATCGACGAACTGGATATCGAATTCTAGTTCAGCTGACGCCGGCCGCCCCACAGCGTAAATTTAATAGACGACGCGAGGCCCCGCCTACTCTCCGGACAACTCCCGCCGCCTGCGGTCCAGTTCGTCGCTGTATCGACGCAGCGCGTACTGCTCGGTCAGCAGCCCGATCACATGCCGGTTTTGCGCGTTATCGACCACCACCAGTGCATCGCTCTCGGCGTTCTCGAACATCGCCACCGCTTCCTTGATGGTCATTTGCGGCAGCAACACCGTCTCGGCATGCTGCACGATGTCACTCACTTTGTGGTCGTTGTCAGCATCTGCATGCGCTTCGGGTAGCAGCACGATCCCGGCGTAGCGGTCATCCTCATCCAGCGCGATCACCCGCTGTGAGGTGCCCAGCGGAAAGTCCCGCTTGAACGCGCTCAGCGGCGTTTCGGCACGTACCGTGCGCATCTCCCGCCGCATCATCCGCCCGACGGTCAGGTTACGCATCCAGCCGATATCGACGGCGCTGCGGATCGCCTCCCCACGCAGATGAAAGCGCCAGGTCGCGAACGAATACCCGAAGGTCCGCCGCACGGTCAGCGACGACACCACACAGGCCGCCAGCACTGCCACGGTCATCGGCAGGCTGCCGGTCGCCTCCAGCGCCAGAAATCCCATGGTAAGCGGGCCGCCGATGATCGCAACGGCAAGCCCGCTCATGCCCACCAGCGCGCAAACCTCCTGCGGGATCGCGTGAGCCGCGCTGACCAGCGCCAGCGCTCCGGCAAACGCCTTGCCCAGCAGCGCGCCCAGAAACAGCGAGGCAAAAAACAAGCCTCCGCGAAACCCAGATCCGATCGAAATCGCCGAGGCTGTCGCCTTGAGGATCACCAGCAGAACGACCCAGTGCAGCGGGTCGTGCACCTCAAAAGATATTCCTAGCGCCCCATGCCCGGACGACAAGATAGCCGGCGTCACCAGGGCCAGACTCCCGATCGCTAATCCCCCGATCCCCGGGCGCAGCCAGATCGGGACGCCGCTCTTGCGAAACAGCTCCTCCGTAATCGTGACGCCGCGCATGATCGAGATGCCGAGCAAGGCGCACAGCATGCCAAGTGCAAGGATCGGGATGTAGTCGAGCGGGTCAACATGCCCCGGTACTTGCGGCGTCACGTCGAAGATCGAGCCGCCAAGCGCCTGAACCACGGCCTGAGATACCAACGCGGCAACGGCCACCGGCGCGAAAGCAACCAAAGTATATGTACCGATAACCAGTTCGAATGCGTAGAAGGCGCCGGTCAGCGGAGCATTGAATGCGCCGGCGATCGCCGCGGCGGCGCCGCACCCGACCAGCAGTCGCAAATCGTTACGCCGGACCCGGAATGCATGTCCCCAGCGGGACGCCATCGCCGATCCAATTTGCGTGTAGCCCGCTTCCAGCCCGACCGACGCGCCGACGCCATTCGACAGAACGGTCTGCAGCACGACGATCAGACTACCGTTCAGTGACATCCTGCCGCCGAACAATGCATTGGCCTCAATCGGGTCCACCGTACGACGCGGACGGACACGGGTAATGCCAAGCGTCAGCAACCCTAGGCCGAGGCCGCCGATCGCAGGGACCAGCACCGTGCGCAGGGGATTGAGCGACGTCATCGCGCTGAGGCGCTGATTCGGGCCGATCCCGAACAGTGTTTCATGGATAAGCTGCGTCGTTCCCGTCATCATCCAGACCGCGATGCCGGTCGCACAGCCTAAAAACGCGGCAAGGACGACCAGCCATATTTCGTCCGCGCGAACCAGCGCGCGCAGAACCTGCGGGGCGTGCATGACCGCGGAGCCGATCGGGCGGCGGGGACGTCGGGTCTGCGGGCGTCTGTTGGTTGGGGTCTCATCAGCGGCGGACGCAAGTTCCCCGGCGAGGCGGGCGCTGTGCGGGCCCGCAAGTGTGGAATCGCCGGGTGGTGGCGGCATTCAGGACGTCCAGCCGAGAAAAAAAGAGGAGACAAATGTGTTTTGGGACCGGACCCGGCCCCACGCAACAATTCATCTCTGATTCGGGCTTCCATGTGGTAAAAACATCGCTCGACAGATTGCGATTTAGTCACGTTCGGCTTTAGTCGCCTCCAGATCGTCTGCAATGAACGCGCGCACAACCTCCAGGATCGGTTCGTGGGCGGAGAATCCCAACGTGCGGGCATGCAGCGCCTCGAAGGCGGGCGGCCAGGTCGAAACGATGGCCGCAATGGTTTCGTCCGCAACCCGCTTGACATGCGATGACGCGCCCGGCGCGACCGCGTCCAACGCTTGCAGCAGATGAGCGACGGTAGTGCTGATCCCGGGCGGGTCAACGCTACGATCCAGCCCCATCTTGCTCGTATCCATCACCGCCGCATGCATCAGCCAGTCGACCGCGCGGCGTGGGCTGCAAACCCAAACGGCAAAATCGTCCGGAACAGGCAGTTCCGTATCCAGCCCCAGAAGCGGCTCGCGGACGATGCCGGAGAAGAAGGAGCTGGCGGCCTTGTTTGGCCGCCCCGGCCGCACGATGACCGTGGGAAGCCGTAGCGAGACGGCGTCCAGAAAGCCTCGGCGCGAAGCATCCGCCAGAAGCAGCTCGGCGGCGGCCTTTTGCGCGCCATAGCTGTTGCCCGGGATCTGACGCGTATTATCCGGCAGGACGGAATTTTGGTCGGCGCTGAAGCTGGCGACCGAACTGGTGAAAACAACCCGAGGGCAGGTTCCTAGCGTTCGGCAACGATCGATCACCGCGTCCGTGCCGCGGATGTTGACCCGCCTACCGAGGTCATAGTCCGCCTCCGCCTGCGCGCTGACCACCGCCGCGAGGTGGAACACGACGTCGGTTCCCGCCGGGATCGCGTCGTCGGGCAGCGCTACGACGTCGCCGCCAATAGAATTGATCGGAAAGGACGCGTCCGGCTTTGGAGGCTCCGCGACATCGAACAGCGTCAGCGCGCTGACCGTCTGGCGGCCAAGTGCACCATCCATCGCCAATTTCGCCGCGATCTTCCGGCCGAGGAACCCGCCACCACCCAGGATCGAAACCTTCATCGTTCTGTCTCCTCTTCGCGGGGACTAGATTGCACCGGCGCGGTCGCCGGTCCAACGTCGCGGAGTGAGCATGTCCGATTCCCTCGAACTTCCGGTCAATCCGAGATTTGGAACCCCAGGCGTGACGGTTCTGCCGGCTGACCGAGTTGCCATCGTCGGATCAGGTGTCGGCGGCCTGGCGGGGCTGCGTCTGGCAGTGGCCCATCCAGCTGCGCGCCGCATTGCGTGTGGGCGACGACAGCCGGATCCTGCTGTTCGGAACCGAGGGTGTCACCGATCGGGTCACTTACAATCATGTTTTGTGTCACGGCAGAGTTGACCACTCATCAAGCAGTTGTGGTCCAATTAGTGCTTTCCCGACGGAAACGATTGCACATCGGAGCGTTAATCTGCCACACCCTCTTCCAGAAGCGGAGTATGCGAATGCGTGCCGGGTGGCCAGTTGTAGCGACGATACTCAGCGTCGCTGTCGCATACGTCGTTTATCCGTATGTAACGCTTTACCGCCTCGGGTCGGCGATTCAACGCGCTGACGCCGCTACCCTGGAATCGCTGGTCGACTGGCCTGCTGTGCGGGAGGGCATCAAGGAGGATGTCTGTGATCTGGCATCGGACGATCCTATCCCGAAAACCGGAGGTGCCTTGCCTCCGTTCGGGGCCTCATTCAGGCGCGGGATTGCTTCAAGCGCAATCGATCAGGCGGTGACTCCGCAAGCTCTCCTGGCCGCCACGTCGGCTCCCACGTTGCCCGCGAACAACCCGGCGCCGCGGGGTGCCGACGTTCATGTCGGTTGGGCTTTCTTTGACGGTCTGACGACGTTCATGATCAGCCTCCACGCGCCAGGTCAAATAGAACCCGTCAAGCTTGAGATGGACCTGCATAACGGCGAGTGGAGGGTGCAGCGAGTATGGCTGCCGGCTGAGTTGCTCCGATCTGGATCGCAGACCTGATCGTCACTCCCTGGATTTAGGCGCGTCGACCGGGCCGCCGGCTTTTTTCCAGGCACCAAAGCCGCCCTGGATATGAGAAACATTCTCCAGGCCCATATCCTGTGCGGTCTTGGCCGCCAGCGCGGATCGCCAACCGCCGGCGCAAAAGAAGACGAAGCGCTTAGGTTCCGCGAACACTGGCTTGGCGTACGGGCTCTCAGGGTCGATCCAGAATTCCAGCATCCCGCGCGTACAGGTGAAGGCGCCCGGCATCCTGCCTTCGCGTTCCATCTCCCGCGGGTCGCGCAGATCAACGAATAACACGTCGGGCGTCCCCACGAGCTCAATCGCGGCTTCGACCGGAAGAGTCTCAATCTCGGCGTTCGCATCAGCGAGCAGCTGTTTGTAGCCTCTCTTGATCTGCATCCTGGCCTTCCTCTGTCCGTCAATCCTCACCTACCGCATCAATTGGCGATTGTCTCGGCTTCTTGCGCGGCAAGATCGGGGCCCGGCCCAGATCTGTTTGGGGGTGACCCCGCCCGCATTGCCCTGGCGCGCCCACTTCGCTATCTCAACCGGCGGACGGAGGGAAACGCGGTGGACGCCGAAATCACGATCCAATCCGAAGCCGACGTTCGAGCCAGACCGGACCTTGCCGCCGTCCTACCGGCTACTGGCGCATCATGGGTGGGGCGACGTGATCTTCCACCACGCCGCTATCCCCGCGCAAAGATCGAGCGTCAAGCCGTACAAACGGATCCGCTACGGACCGTGAACAGCCCTGAAGACGGCCTCCAGGAGCGAAGACCTTCCAGTCCGGCGCATTGCTAAACAATACGCAGGCCTCGCAAACCACGCGAGACTCGCACAGGACCAGGATCATCGTCACGCCGAGGCCGCCGCCGTGAGCACCACCTGGATGCTGCGCACCGCCCGCTTGATCCTCACCCCGGTAGGCGGCAGCGACCTCGCCGATCTGCGGGCAATAAAGGCCGATCCGTCGGTGTTCGCCGTCATGCGAGGCGGCGTGCGCGACCCCTCCCAAACCGCCGAGGATCTGGCACATGACGTCGTCGCCTGGGGCCGCCACGGCTTCGGCATCTGGGCCGTCCGTGAAGCGGGCCGCTTCATGGGCATAACAGGCTTGCAGCACCGGCCCGACGGTCGCGGCGTCGCGTTACGCTTCGCGTTGTGGTCAGAGGCCCAAGGGCGCGGCCTTGCGCGGGAGGCCGCCTTCGCAGCGCTGCGTTTCGGTCACGCGCGAGCTGGTCTGGTTCGGATCGTCGGGGTAGCGCGGGAGAGCAACTTCGGGTCGCGCATCGTGCTGGGCGCAATCGGCATGCGGGAAGCCGAAACGTTCGATCAACTCGGTTACACGATGATCCTCTATGAGAGTTTCAGCGGCTAATAGCCTAGCCGCTCTGCGAGACCTGGTTTTTCATCGCCGCGATCAGCGCGTCGACATTACCGTTGTTGTGTTGCAGGTACGACGCGTAGTCTTGCCGCTGGGTCAGCCGGAGCGACGTCCCCTCGGCAACCACATCGATAATCTTAGGCGCGCCCGAAGGGTTGGCGATGATCCAGTCCACCGCGGTGGGGGGATTGTTCGGCCGGATCACGGTCGTCGAAACGACCGCCTCCTCATCCTGGGGTCTGCTGCGCCCCATGGTGAACGTTACACCTTTGTATTCGCCCAGCTTGGCGGTGATATTGGTAACCAGAACCTCGTGGAACAGCGCCAAGTATTGCTTCTGCTGCTCCGACGATGCCTGCTTCCAGTAGCGGCCCAGGCAGAACCGCGCGATGCCCTCAACGTCGACATCGCTGTTGATGATTTGGGTCATCGCGGCGCGCTTGTCGCTGATTGAACCCGGGCCGTTGACGACCGCGACCAGTCTGTCCCCCGTCGATTTGACGAAGGCCCCCGCCTTTTCGGCGCTTTGCGCCCGAACCGATAGCGGGAAAAGGACCGACAGGGTCGCAAGGGTCAGGAAATTCCGGCGATTGATCATAAAGTGTCCGAGCTCCGGGAACGGGGTCGTTTACTGCGCTGGCGCTTTGGCTGGTTGCGGGTACCAGGCGGGGACAGTCGCCCGATTGTCGTTACGCAATTCGTCGATTTGTGCGTGACGATGCTGACGATAAAGGCTACGGAACGTAGCGTACGGATCGAGCGCCGTCTTCTTGATCTGGTCGAGCGCATCGAGAACACGCTCACGCTGGTCAATCGCGTTAAGACCCTGGCGTGACCACTTAAACGCGGTCCAGCCCGTTTTGTTTGGCCCTGTGCCGATCCAGGTGAATGGGTCGAGAGCGATATTGACCCCAAACCCCGCGGCGTCACGTGGATCAGACGGGCCCAGGATAGGCAGGAATAGGAACGGCCCCTCCGGCACGCCCCAAAGCGCCATGGTCATGCCGAAATCCGCGTCATGATCCGGGTAACCCCATTTGGTGGCCACATCGAAAATGCCGAGCACACCCACGGTCGTGTTGATCAGGAACCGCATTGTGGTGTCACCGGCCCGGCGGGGTTTGCCTTCCAAAATGTTGTTCGCCAACTGTACGGGCGAACTGATATTGGCCAGCACGTTGTGGACCCCCTCCCGCACCGGGCCGGGTACCGCATACCGGTATGCCAGCGCCGCCGGCCGCAGGATCACCGTGTCGATGCCGTTATTGATCGCGTAGAATACCCGGTTGGTCGGTTCCAACGGGTCATTCGTCTGTTCGTAGTCAGCAAGTGCGTCCGGATCGCTCGCCGGAGGCTTTGTGGCGCAGGCCGACAGATGGAAAACGGCCAGCGCCAAAAAGGCCAAGAACCGTAATGCCCCGAAGAACGAGAGGCGAGTTTTTTGGACAGATCGCATTGACTTCCTCGGGCAAGGTCCGAATGCGGCTGATCCTCGCGCATCCGGGCCGGGACTCACATGGCGTTTTTCGGACGGGATAGGAACACCCCGATACCGACTTTCCTTGAACTTCGGTGCAATGCCAATACCACGCCTTCTACAGCTGCGAAATCCCAAGACATCAGGCCTCAAGCTGGCTAGATTCCCTTGCTTTTGAGCTCGAAAATGTGGATGCAGCTTCCATGGACACGCCAACCGCCACCTTGCTCCGATGGCTGACCGGCCCGCGCTTCAGCGCTCTGCCGATCAAATCAGCCGATCACCCCGCGCCGAAACTGTCGTTTGAGTTCTCTCCGCCACGAACCGAGGCACTGGAACAGCAACTCTGGACCTGTATCGAACGCCTGGCTCCTCTGGTTCCACGCTTCGTTTCGGTGACCTACGGCGCGGGTGGGTCAACCCAGGCCCGCACCCATGCCACGGTTGCCCGAATCGCACGTGAGGGGAAGCTGGTCCCGGCCGCCCATCTGACCTGCGTCGGGGCGACCCGCGACGAGGTGGACGAGGTCGCTCGCCGCTACTGGGATGCCGGCGTGCGCCATATCGTCGCTTTGCGCGGCGACCCGCCGCTGGGGACGACCTACCAAGCGCATCCGGGCGGCTACCGTTTTGCCTCCGATCTCGTCGCCGGACTCAAAGAAGTCGCGGATTTCGAGATTTCGGTCGCGGCTTACCCCGAGGTACACCCGACGGCGCCGAATCCGGTGGCGGATTTAGAGAATTTGAAGCGGAAGCTGGATGCCGGCGCGACCCGCGCGATTACCCAGTATTTCTTCGATACCTCAACCTACCTGCGGTTCCTCGACTTGTGTCTGGCAGCTGGGATCAAAGCGCCGATCGTGCCAGGCATCATGCCGGTGTCGAATTACGCTCAGATCGTAAAGCACGCAGTCCTGAAGCAGGACCTTGCCCGCGGTCTGGATCGATATGTCGCCGGTGAGGATAATAGCAGGCACCGGCAGATGAAGCTCTTCCCGTACCAGGGTCACCACCGCCGTGCCATTCATGCCGTTCGGCAGATTGAAGTCCGCGAGGAGAAGGTCCGGCCGCACCATCCCACCCGCGACCAAGTCCCGCGCCCTGATGCCGTCATACGCCGTTGTGACCTCATGGCCCTCGTCCTTGAGGAAGGCCTCCAGCAGTTCGCGTACGTCCGGATCGTCTTCAACGACGAGGAGCGAGCCGATGTGGTGCGCATACCCGTTCCCCTTCGCCGCCAGGCCGGGCGGCTGTTGCGTGGACGAGGAAGCATCACTGCTGAGTGGCAGGTTGAGCTCGATGGAAAAGACCGATCCCCTTCCCGGACGCGACCGCGCCCGGACCTGATGACCGAGGAGCGCGCCCAGCCGATGCACGATAGAAAGGCCGAGACCGAGGCCGCGGCTTCGTTCCCTCGCGGCGTTGTCGATCTGATGGTACTCATCGAAGATCGCCTGAAGCTGATCGTCAGGAATACCGATTCCGGTGTCCCAGACTTCGATGCTCAACTTTCCTTGGTGCCGGCGGCAGCCCAGCAGAACCTTGCCGCGCTTGGTGTATTTCAAGGCGTTTGAAAGCAGATTCCGGATCATCTGCTCGAGCAGACGGGGATCGCTGCTGATCGAACAGGCTGCATGGGACGACCCGAAGAGCAAGGCCCTTGGCCTGCGCGTGATAGGTAAACTCATCCCGTAACTGCTCCAGCAGACCTGCGAGCGGGAAATCGATCATCTCGGCGTGGACCGCCCCGGCTTCGATCTCGTTGATGTCGAGCAGCGTATTCAACATTCCCGACATCGCGCCCAGAGTCTCATCCAGGCGCGTAACAAGCTTCCTGGCCTTTTCCGTTTCGACATTCTTTGCCAGTAGTCCTTGCACCAGGGCAAGAGTTTGCAGCGGCTGACGCAGATCGTGGCTTGCCGCGGCGAGGAAGCGCGTTTTGGCGGCATTCGCCTGATCGGCCTGCCGCTTGGCGATCCCGAGCTCGTCCGCGACGTGCCGCCGTTCGGTGATGTCGGCAAAGGTGATGACAACGCCCTCCACCCCGTCGTTCTGCGTGCGATAGGGCAGCACGCGGCGGATGAAGCAGGCGCCGTTCCGCGTTTCAATCTCTCGCTCCATCGGCCCCAGGGTCAGCAAAACCGTCGCGGCATCGGTCACCAGATTGGCGTCCGTAGCCAGCGAGTTCAGATCCGACAGCGGGCGCCCGATATCGCTCGGAATGATCGCAAACAGTGCTTTAGTCGCAGGCGTGAAGAATCGGATGTTGAGACTCTTATCCAGGAAGAGTGTCGCGACATCGGTGCTGTAAAGGATGTTCTGCAAATCATTGGCGGTCGTTCGCTGCCGCTCCAGCGTTTCCTGCAACTGGCTGTTCAGTGCGGTTAGTTCCTCGTTCAGCGACTGCAGTTCCTCTTTCGACGTCAGCAGCTCCTCGTTCGTGGATTGATATTCCTCCTGCACGGACAGTGCTTCTTCGTTGATCGCCTTCTGGTCTTCGCTAGAGATCTCTAGGTTATGGATCGCGCCTTGCAGCTCAGTCCGGGTTGCTTCCAGCTCCCGCTCCAGTTCGGCGACCCGCGGAGCGTCGCGTGAGGCGCCTGACCTGTCGCGCGCTGGTCCAGCCTTCGGATCGTCGACGAAGTATACCAGCAGCAGATCCTCGCCTTCGCTGCGGAACGGCTGGACCGCGATGCTGAACGTACCAGGATGGCTCGCCTCGTTCGTCCGGCCGCCGGTGATCGTGACGCGTACGTCCCCCTGGGTGGCCTGCTGGATCGCGGAGCGGAGTTTCGTTCGCATGCCCTGACGAGCCATGGCGAGCAAGTCCTGCGACGGATGCCCTGGGACGACACGCAGGAAGCGATCTGTCGGGCCGAGCGAATAGAGGCATTCGTGCTTGCGATTGATGAGAACCGCAGCCGGCGCGTAGGTGTCCATCACCATGCGTTGGCACAACTCCGCCAGGACCGCCTGGCGTGATGGCGGCACGCCCTGACCCGGCCGGATTGGCGCCCGCACGCCCTCGCCGACGCCGCGGAAAAATCCAAACTCCCCCGGACGGCCGTGGCCGATGTGGCGATAGACACGCTCCGGCTTCGAAACGATCTCGAAGCGATCTTCGGCGGTGCCAGCGGTTTCGGAGGTTCCAAGCAGCAGGATGCCGCCTTCGCGCAGTGCGAAGTGAAACAGCGACAGGACCTTCGTCTGCGCTTCCGGGCGCAGATAGATCAGCAGATTCCGGCACGAGACGAAATCGATGCGTGAGAACGGCGGATCGGCCAACACATCCTGCACCGTGAAGACCACCGCGGCGCGCAGCTCCGGTGAGACGCGATAGTGGTGTTCTTCTTTCGAGAAGAAGCGCCCAAGCCTTGCCAATGAAACGTCTGCCTCGATTTTATCCGGATAAAGGCCCTCACGAGCGCTGGCGATGGCATCTGGATCGACATCCGAGGCGAAGACCTGAAGCTTGATATCGAGTTTCGCGGCGGATATTTCTTCGCGGAACAGCATAGCCAGGGAGTACGTTTCCTCGCCTGTGCTGCAACCGGCGATCCAGATTCGGATCGGCTTGTCGGGTGCGTGGCTGCGCACCAGATCCGGAATGATCTTCTGCGCCAGGAGGTCGAAAACTTTTGGATCGCGGAAGAAGCTGGTGACGTTGATGAGGAGGTCCTTGACGAGAAGGGCGAGTTCGTCCTGATCGCTGTGCAGGATCTGGAGATACCGGTCCGCATCGGACACGTCGACCGATGCCATGATCATGCGCCGCTCTATCCGCCGCAGCAGCGTGCCTGGCTTGTAGAGCGTGAAATCATGGGCGGTCCTCGCGCGCAGGAGATCGATGATCTCAGGTAATCGTGCCTCGGCGGTAGCTCTGCCCAGATAGCCCACTCGGCGCACTCTGGGTGCCAGGCAGGTGCTTTGCTAAGACCTCCGGAATTTTGGCCACCGGCAACACGAAGTCGACACTGCCAGTCATGATGGCGGCCCGCGGCATCCCGCCATAGCCGGCTTCGTCGGGGTCCTGCGCGATCACCAGACCGCCCTTTTCCTTTACGCTGCCCAATCCGAGGCTGCCATCCGCGCCGGTGCCCGAGAGGATCACGCAGATGGCGCGTGTCCCACACGCCGTCGCCATTGAACGCAACAAGAAATCGAACGGGAGCCGCGCGCCATGACGCGCTTGAGGCTGCGAGAGGTGCAGCGCACCGTCAACGATCGACAGATAAGTTCCTGGGGGAATGACGTAGAGGTGCTCGCGCTCGACCGGCATACCATCGGTCGCCTGCAGCACGGTCATTGGTGTGTGGCTGGCCAGCAGGTCCACCATCATGCTTTCATGGGTCGGATCGAGGTGCTGGACCAGGATGAAGGCCATGCCGTTATTGGCTGGCAGGGCGGCTAGAAGTCTCCGGCAGGCATCGAGGCCACCGGCGGACGCGCCGATCCCGACGACCGGGAGATCAGCAGTGTGAGAAGGCGGCCCGCGCGCGAGTGGGCGTCGGTCTCGTGAAGCTGCTTTGGCTTGGACCTGGCGGCCGTCTGGCATGGTGGGTTCTTTTAGCAGTTTGGCTCGGATTGACATTAACGCTTGTTGGATATCAAGGCGACCCACCGGCTGCATTGATCCCACGCAAATGAGCCATCTGAGTAGTTTCCGATGCTGCATCGACCGGCCGATCATCGACTATAGCTCATCGATGACGCCATCTGCCGGCGAATAGTTCTTGGAGGACGTCGTGAAGCCGGTCATCGATGTGTCCGACATCAGCAAGAAAATCCGGCTCGCCCTGCTTCGACCGGTACCGTCGGCGTCGAGAATGACATCGCGATCCTGTGGTAAAAAGCGAGCAACACACGATGGAAGCCCTTAACGTCCTAATCATCGAGGACGACGCGCTGATCGGCATGCTTCTGACGGAGATGCTACAAGAAATGGGTCACGTCGTTTGCGCGACCGCCGTCACCGAGGAAGACGCAGTGGCGGATGCGGCTCGGTGCAAGCCCAGTTTGATGATCGTGGACGAGCAATTGCTTGAGGGAAGCGGCATGTCGGCGGTGGGACGTATTCTTCGAACGGGCTCGGTTGCCTGTGTCTTCATGAGCGGCGCGCACGTGCGCCGGCCGGGGGCGACGGTGCTGCGAAAGCCGTTTGTCGAAGCGGATCTGGTGCGCGCTATCCAGAACGTGGTTGGCAGCGCGGTTCTTCCGGTCGTGCCTGAAGTCCTCCTCGGGACACGCCGCGGCCAGATCGCCGAACGGACGTGTAATCCGACGTCCAGTCAACATCTAACCCCTGTGCCATAGGCGATCATGCCCGTGCGATCAACAATCCACCTGTCAAACGCGTCCTCTTGCGCCGTAGTCGTTTCCGTAGCCTCGGAAAATACGCAGGAGGCCTCACGGTCTGCTCAGACGATCATGCCACAGGGTCCCTACACCGGTGGTGACACCCATGGCCAATGCGCCCGAGAACGTGACGCGTATCGCGCCCGGGATCAAGCTGCGCCACCGGCGCCGGCCGCCGAGGCTCCGAGAACCGCGAGTGACAGCAGTGAACTCGCTGACACCAAGATGATCAACCACATGTCCGGTGCCACGACTGTGACAAGGAGAGGCATGGCGGGCACCGACGGCGAAACGACCGGCCGACGCCAGCGCGGCCTGGATCGGGCGGGCCTTCAGCGCGTCGGAGATACCGAGTTCGTCGTGGGCATGTGCGCCAAAGCGCATCATGCACCATCAGTTGTTCCGCGACCGGTCGGCAAGTATTGGATCGAGGCCGCGGGAACATAGATCGCCGCTAGTTCCTGATGCTCGCCAGTCGTCGACACGTGGCTCCGTGCGTTCCAGTGGCAGATCCGCCTGTTCGGTGTCCTTCTGCGAATGCACCGATACATACTCGCCGGCAGCCATTGACATGGCTCCCGCGACAAGACCGGCGATCCCCGCGATCAGGACACTGCTGTTGGTGGCATGCGCCGCCGCGACACCCGGAATGAGGCTTGCTGTCGATAGGATGCCGTCGTCCGCGCCGATCACAGCCGCGCGCAGCCATCCTGTGTGTCGGGTGCGGTGTGCCGTTCCCGTCTCGACATCACGCGTGTCTCGATTGTCGCCCGGCCATGAAACGGTAGAACACGACCTTGGTTAATTCAACGAGTCCCAGATAGGCTGTTGTCGCACCGACTAGGAAAACGAAGAACAGCAGCGGAGGCGCAACAAACCCGAACCATCGGCCCCAGGGGACAAGCGGAAGAATGATTGCGAGGGCGACGGCGCCGAGATTCATGGCAACGAGGAACCGACATGGTTTGCTGCGTAGGCAAAGCCTCCGCGTGCGGATGCAGAAGACCACGAGCGTTTGCGTTGTCATCGAACTCGATAAACCATCCGGTCTGAAACAGCGCCTCACCCGCGCCAAAGAACACCAGCATGGCGTAAAAGGTGATGAAGTCGAAGACGGAGCTGACTGGACCGAAGACCAGCATGAAGCGTTCGATCAGCTTGATGTCCCACTTTACCGGCCCGACAACGACCTCGGGATCGACGCTATCGAATGGGATCGCGATCTCCGACACGTTATAGATCAGGTTGTTCAGCAATATCTGGATCGGCAGCATCGGCAGGAAAGGCAGGATCAGCGTGGCGCCGGCCATACTAAACATGTTGCCGAAATTCGAGCTTGCGCCCATCAGCACGTATTTAGACACGTTCTGCACCGTGGCGCGGCCGGCGACCACAGCGTCGCGCACCACCGAAAGATCGTGTTCCAGCAGGATCAGATCGGCCGCGGCACGAGCGACGTCGGCCGCGCCATCGACCGAAATCCCGACATCGGCGGCGTGCAGGGCCGGCGCGTCGTTGATTCCGTCGCCCAGGAAGCCGACGACGTTGCCCAGTCGCTTCAGCGCCAGCAGGACGCGATGTTTCTGCTGCGGATTGACCCGGCAGAACAGGTTGACCCGGGACAACTGCCCGATCAGGGCCTCTTCCGGCAGATGCTCCAGCGCGTCGCCCGTCAGCACGCCCGTCACGGGAACGCCAATCTCGGCGAAGACGTGGCGGGATACCAACTCGTTGTCGCCGGTCAGGACCTTCACCGTGATGCCGGCTTCCGCCATTGCCCGGATCGTTGCGCCTGCGCTGGCTTTCGGTGGATCCAGGAAGACCGCGAAGCCGGCAAAAACCAGATCGGCTTCGTCGGAAATCACGGCAGTCTCGTGGGTGGAATCGACCAGGCGGCTGGCGATCCCCAACGCGCGGAATCCCTGCTCGCCGAGCGCGTCGAGGGTGGTCTGAAAGACCGATCGCGTCGCCGGGTCGAGCGGCTTTTGCTTCCCATCCGCGTCCTGGTATTGGGCTGACAGCCGCAGAAGGTCCTCGGGCGCGCCCTTGACGATCAAGCGGCGCCGGGCGTCGTGCTCGACCAGAACCGAGAACTCGCCGCCGCTCGAAATCGAACGGCACTTCGTCGATCTTCCGAAAGCCGGTCATGTCGAACGGATGTGCCGCCAGGATTGCCTCGTCGAGCGGACTTTTCATCCCGCTCTCGAACTGACTGTTGACATAGGCATAGGAAAATGCGTGCGGACTCTCTGCACCGTGGCCGTCGATCGTCCGCATGAGTTTGATCGCGGCTTCGGTTAACGTGCCGGTCTTGTC
>CAWHWH010000043.1:0-30242 GCA_963832865.1 uncultured Pseudomonadota bacterium | reverse complement strand
TCCGTCCATAAACGGGGGTTTTTCGTGGAAGACATTCTTCGGTAGGCCCCGTGCGGCTGTCCCGACCGGTTCCAGTGGCGGCAATTTCCCGCCTTGGCGGCGGGGTAGGTGCAATTGCAACCTTTGCGTGTACCGCTGGGCAAGTGCGGGCAGCGGCGTTCGGCGTGCCCAATGCGAGCGGCGGTCAGGTCGTGGCCACGGCTAGTCGCGCACAGAGAGCCAAGTTGTAAGCGACAACCGAGGACCAAACGTATGAGGTGAAGTGTGCCAGCCCGCGCCAAGTGCAGCGTGCCAGGCCAAACGCCCGCTTCAAACAGGAGATGTTGGCCTCGATGCCGGCGCGGAAATTGCGCAGCTTGCGATACACCCAGCGGCTTTTGACCATGGCTTCGATGCCAAGGTGGCCCTTCTTGTGGAAGGCGACATCGCTCACGCCAAGCGCCTTGGCCTGGGTGACGTTGGCCGCGCTGGCATAGCCGCCGTCGCCCGCGATCTGGCGTGGCGGCTGGCCGTGAGACGCAATGTGGCGCTCCAGCATGGGCAAAAAGCGCTCGGCATCGGCCGGATTGCCGGTCTCGACGACGACGTCGAGGATCAGGCCGCTGCGACCGGTCGCCAGATTGATCTTGTGGCCGTATTGCACCTCGCGGCCGCCTTTGACGATGATGTCAGCGTGCGGCTCGAACAGGCTGACCACTTTTTCGCTGGCTGGCACCGCTTCGCCGTCGAACACCCGGCGCCTGGTCTGCGTCATGACGCGCTCGATCAAGGCCAGGTAATGGCTGACCTCGCGGCACCAATCCGCGGCGGTCGGTCCAGCGCATGCCGCCAGCACCACGAGCGCTCGCTCAAGCGCCAGCTTGGTGGCACGCGTGACCGCGATCAGCTCGCGATACAGCTTGGCCTTTCGCTCCTTGCCGCGGCTGTGCTGGATGGCGTGCGCACGCTTTTTGGCCAACCGGCGGTGATCACGCCAGCTGATCGCGGCGCGGCCGGCCAACGCACACGCCTGTTCCAGCAACCGCGTCATCACCCGCACCGCATCCCAGAGCAACGAGCTGTCGCTGGGCTCATGCATCAGCGCTTCAGTGACCGTGCTATCGATGCGAACCATCGTCGCCGGCTCGAGCCTGGTTTGCCGGGCGTTGCGCACCACCGCCTGATTGATCGCTTCCCAGCTGGCCGCGGTGATCGCGCTGATGGTCTTCTGAAGCACCGCCTTCTTCGGCGTCCAGCCCATTGGCAGCCGTGCGAAGGCGCGAAACGATGCTGAATCTTCCAGGTGAAACGCCAGTTCCTCGTAGCTCAGCTGGCGGTATTGCTTCAGCAGCGCGCAGCGCAGCACGGCTTCCGCCGGCAGACCACGCCGGCCGGTCTCGCGCACCCCGTCGCGGCGCAAATCGTTGCTGACTAGGCGTAGCAATGGACGATGCTGATCGAGCCACTGCGAGATCTGCTTCAACTCGCGACCGATCTCGTGTGTGGCGAAGATATCGAATAGACTGGCTTGGATGATGCGTTCCTGACGCATGATCGGGCTCCGGCGGTGGGGTATGGATTCGGCTGCAGTGGTGTGCTGCCGAACATAATCGAAGCCGCCGGGCTTGAACTCGCGATATCGCGAAGCAGCTGGATTTTAGACGATTAGCGTTTATGGACGGACACTAGCTAAGAGGCCGAGGCGCGGGCTGCCGCATTCTCAGGCGACACCCAACAATGAACGAGTTGGTATGGGTCGCGAAGATGCGCGGCCCAGGGGCTAGATTTCCGGCACGACGCGATGCCGTTTATCGTTGCGGCATGGCAGATGCATCATCGATTCGCGCACGGTATGCGGCGGTTGGTCGTGACCTTAGCGAGCGTGCCCGTCGTCCGTTCGGGGCGGCAGAAGCGCGAACCGGCGGCACGGTGGGATCACCACGTCGTCGCGGGCAACGGGTCTCGCGCGCAGGCATTGCAGGCGTTCCGGGGAATCGGCGCTCATGGCGTCGTCGTAGCCAGCCTGCCAGCTAGCGAGGTCTTGGGTGACGCAGCTTCTTCGAGGCGTCGGCATATTTGCGATTTACCATTTTGCGGTCGATAAGGCCACGGCTGCTCCCGCGTCAGCCCATAACGCCGGATCGGCATGCAGCCGCAAAGACAAACGCGCAAGTCCTATCCGCATTCGCTGTCATTGTCAGGTTCATTCGAACTCGACAACCAAGCGGCATCTTCCTCGGCTTCCATCTCGGCGGCGGCTTGATCGGCTTCAGCGCCGAGGGCCTCGAAATGCGCTATATCCCGAGTAGAGGTGATCGATCGCGCTAACAGATAGTAGCGGCTTGCTTTGTCCCGCAGGTGCTCCGACGAAACCATTTTTCCAACTCACTGTTGGTGGTTCTCTGAATCCCGCAACTAGCAACAAGCTTTTGCGCGCGGCCGACAACGCACGAAACCGTGAATCCGGGGATGATTGCGGGGATAACGCGTGGCCGGGAACCAATCGGGCGTTTCGGCGCTCTTACTGGCTGAACAAAGCCGGTCTCAAAAAAGGACGCAGGGATGGCCACCAATGCTGCTATGGCCGGAGCCGCACCGCCCGTATCGACGCTGCGGCGCGTCGTGATCGCCGCCACGGTCGGCAATGTCCTCGAGTACTTCGACTTCGTTATTTTACGGCTTCCTCGCGGTCACGATCTCGCAGGTGTTTTTCCCTGTCGCAGACCCGGACGCACCGCGATCCTCGACCATCCGCATGTTCGCTGCCCCTCGCCAGGGTCATTCAACGCCATCTCAGATGTCCATATAAACTCATAGAACCCGCTCGCCGGGATAATGCACCGCCGGTATTTGAAAGCGCCGCGGAACATCGGCTTCTCGGCGACGGTCTAGCGCCGGCGCCCCGTCGAAGCATCCTATTGCCCACCGACTGCCATTGATCGACATCTGGATCGCGGATACCAGGCAAATCGAATGACCATCCTGGCTCATTGCGTCCTTATAGCGCATTGTGCATAGACTGACTGCTAGACGACGGTTGCTGCATCAGTAAGCCCATCCCACAATAATCAAGGTCATTCAGCGGTCATGCAGCGCCCAAGGCTCATAGTAGGGATCAGCGGCGCGACTGGAACCGTATATGGCATCAGGTTACTTCAGGTGGCGCGAACACTTGAGATTGAGACCCATCTGGTCGTCACGAAGGCTGGCGAGCGCACCCTGGCTTACGAAACGGATTTGACCATTCAAGAGCTCCGAAGCCTGGCGGACCACACATATCCCGACGCTGATATTGGTGCGGCCATCGCCTCGGGCAGCTTTCCCACCATGGGAATGGTGGTCGCACCGTGCTCGGTGCATAGCCTTGCTGAAATAGCCCAGTGTACGACTGATGGCCTGTTGACCAGAGCCGCCGATGTCTGCCTCAAGGAGCGACGACGACTGGTGTTGCTGTTTCGCGAAGCGCCGCTCCATGCAGGCCACATTCGGAGCATGGCGGCAGCAACCGAAAACGGCGCAATCATTTTTCCACCAGTGCCGGCCTTCTACACGCGCCCAAATACAGTAGCCGATATCGTGAACCATACCGTGGGAAGAGTGTTGGACCTGTTCGGGCTGGATGCGGGCCTAGTGCCACGCTGGACCGGGCAGAACAAAGCACGCTAACAGCCGTAACAACAATGGGGCGTCATGCCGTTTCAGGATTTCCGCGCGTTTCTCAACGCGTTGCAAAAGGCCGGCGAACTCATCGAAGTGGATCGACCCGTTTCGCCGATGCTCGAAGTCGCCAAGGCGATGCGCAAGAGTGCGGCAGTGTCCGGGCCGGCTGTCATGTTCAAGGACAATGGAACCGAATTCCCGTTGGTCGGTGGTGTCTACAACACGCGCTCCAAGGCGCTGATCGCGCTGGAGGCTACCGAGCAGAACGTCTTCGATAAGGTCTTGCGCGGAATGGCGGCGCGCATTTCACCCGTCGTGGTGACCGATGCGCCGGTGCATGAAAATGTTCTCACGGGCGATGCCATTGATTTATCCAAGATCCCGGTGGCCAAATACAGCCCCGACGACGGAGGGCCCTACATCACCGCCGGAATTGTCGTCAGCAAGGATCCCGAAACCGGAATTCCGGATATCGGGCACTACCGGTTTGAGGTCATCGACAAGCAGACCTTCAGCTTCCTTGCCCTGCCGAACCATCGTTTCGCTCGGAACATGGCGAAGGCGCGTCGCCTAGGGCAAACGACATTTCCTGCGGCGCTGGTGATCTGCGTGGATCCGGTCATGGCCTATAGCTGCCCGATCCAGGTGCCTGACGGAACCAACGACTTCGAAGTGGTGGGGGGCATGCGGGGCGCCGCTCTTGAGCTCGGTACGCTGCAAGACCATCGATGTTGAGGTGCCGGCGCGTGCCGAACTGGTGTTCGAGCTGGAAGTCGATATGACCAAGCACGTCTTCGAGGGGCCGCTCGGCGAATTCACCGGGTATTATACGCCCGGTTCAAACAAGCCGATCGCCCGGATCAAGGCGATTACTCATCGTAACAACGCATATTTCCAGGCCCTTCTCACTGGCGTGCCGCCGACGGAGAATCACATCCTGAAGCAGCTCTCGTACGAGGCTTCGTACTTCGCCATGCTGAAGGCGCAGCACCCGACGCTGACCAACCTCGCGATACCGGCCTCCGGCGGAGTTGGATTCTACGTTGTAATGTCGATGAAGCAACGTTATGCCGGCGAGGCACGCCATGCGATCCTGACCACGATCGCCAGCAGCCAGCGTCCCAAGAAGGTTGTTGTGGTCGATCCCGACATCGATGTTCGCAACCCTGATCAGGTTGAATGGGCTATTACCTTCCGCACCCAACCCGCCCGCGACGTCATCATCATCGATAATCTGCCGGGCGGTACCCTTGATCCCTCGCTCGACGGTTCGCTCCCGCTGGATCGACGCGTGGGATCTGCGATGGGCATCGATGCGACATTTCCGTACGGAGCCGACGAACAGAAGGCCGCCGACGTTCCGGCCGGCGAGGCATGCGGCCCGGCGGTTGTCGAGCAGGGCCACGAGTTCTTCAAAGTCGCGGATGTGCCCGGCTGGCAGGATTACGACTTTCCTGAGCTTCGGAACTGAGAAGTGGTGGCGCCCGGCGCCTCATCAACGCACAACCCCGCCATGCGTCCTTGCCGAAGACCGCGTCCCTATTCTTGCGAAAATCCACGATACCACGACGCCCAGGATTGAACCGACTGTGACGGCGGCCACGCGGTCTATGGGCGGCGAAAGGTCAGCAAAGCGGTCAGTGCTGATGATGATCACGACACAGATATAGGCGGAGCGGATGCCGTCATCGAGTTTGGTCAGGTAGCAGAACAGCCCTACCACCAGAGTGCAACAGCAAGCCTGGTATCGTCGTGGTTCCGCCCAAATGCAACGCGATCAGTGCGACAGTTGCGCTGATCATGTTGGCCCGTTCCCAACAGTCGTGTCACCAGCCGCCATTTGAGGCGCGGGACCATGTCTGACCTGCCGACGGAAGGGTATTTTCCGCCAAACTGCCCATTACAGTGAGAAACTGGGGCGAACAGAGAGCCGATTTCGCCTGAGAATGCTGTGGCGGCGGCCGACGGAACTGCCCACCACAGTTATTTCGGGCAGTACCGCGGCGGCCTATCCTGCGGCGATGGCCCGCTCGCCCACCGAGACGATCCGGTTCCTCACCCTTGAGGAGCTCGCCCGGCTGTTCGCGGTCGCGCGGGCCAGTCCGCGCGACCGCGCGCTGTTCCTGATCGCCTACCGTCATGGGCTGCGCGCGAGTGAAGTCGGGCTGCTGCGTACCGACGACATCGATTTCCGGGCGCTGCGCATCATGGTGCATCGGCTGAAGGGCAGCCACTCCGGTGCACATCCGATGCAACCGGACGAGGTCAAGGCGCTGCGTGCCCACCTGCGCGGGCAGCCGTCGCCACCGTCGCCCGTCCTGTTCCCAAGCAACCGGGGCGACCCGATCGCGCGCCGCACGCTTGACTGGCTGATGAAACGCTATGGCGAAGCTGCCAGCCTGCCGCCCGCCAAACGGCACTTTCATTGCCTCAAGCACTCCATCGCCACCCACTTGCTGGAGGCCGGTGCCGATCTGCGCTTCGTGCAAGATTGGCTCGGTCACGCCAATATTCAGAATACGGTCGTCTATACATTCCTTACCGCCCGGAGCCGTGAGGGGGCGGCACGCAAGGTCTTCCTCAACCTGCCCCGCTATTGATCCGACTGCGACGATCTGGCGATGGACACCCTGACGCACGAGCCAGCCAGCCCCGGAGAGGGCGGCTGGCACCTGGCACCGGCCGACCACGCGCTGGTCGCCGCAAAGAGCCGCGTGAACCGGCTCCGCTTCGCCGTCATGCTGTTGTTCTTCCGCGACCGTGGCCGCTTCCCGCGTGGTGCGGACATCCTCGATCCGGAGGCGATGGCACGGCTGGCGAGCGCGCTCAACGTACCGCTTCCGCCGGAGCCGGTCGCGTTCGACGTTGGCGACCGCACACTCGAACGACAGCGGTCCGAAATCCGCGCCCTCTTCGATTTCCGCGAGGCGACCGTTGCCGACGCCGCGGCGCTCGGGACGTGGCTCTGTGACCACGCCGTCGCGCAGTCTCGCGACCACGATCGGTTGGCCGCGGAGCTGGAGGCGCGCTGCCGAACGCTCCGCATCGAGCCTCCAGCGCCCGACCGTGTCGAGCGCATCGTCCGTGGCGCGGTTCGCGCCTACGAGTACCGCTTCACCACAGGGATTCATGGGCGGCTCGCCACGGAGGTGCGCGACCGGCTTGATGCACTGCTGCGACCGGCCGCCGCGGCGACATTGGAGGACGACGAGACCGAGTCTCCGACAGCCGGTGCTCGCGCCCTGCTGAACTTCGTACGCGGCGATCCAGGTCGGGCCAGCGTCGACAGCGTGATGCGCGAGCTTGAACGACTCGAAACGATCCGGGCGATCGGCCTGCCCGCCAACCTGTTCGCTCGCGTGTTGCCGCACGAGGTCGAGCTGTATCGCCAGCGGGTTGCCGTGCAGCCGCCTTCCGATCTGCGACGACTGCCCGGCGCGGTGCGCATCACCTGGCTCGCTGCCTTCGCGCACCTGCGCGGGCGCGCACTGACCGACAATCTTATTGAGCTGCTGGTCGAGACCGTTCATGCAATCGGCGCCCGTGCGGAGCGGCGCGTCGAGTTGAAAGTCATGAATGAGCTGCGGAAGGTCACTGGCAAGAGCAACCTGCTCTTCGAGATTGCCAATGCCTCGCTGGCTAAACCCGATGGCACTGTGCGCCAGGTCGTCTTCCCGGTCGCCGGGGAGCAGACCCTGCGTGACCTAGTCGGTGAATGGCAATCCGGCCCGATGTATCGCAAGAGCCTGCGGACCACGATCAGAAACTCCTACGCCGGGCACTATCGTCGCATGGTGCCCAAACTCCTTGACGCTCTCGACTTCCGCTCCAACAACGCGATCCATCGGCCGGTGATTGACGGGCTTGCGCTCGTCAGACGCTATGCCACCAGCCGCCACCGCTACATCCCGGTTGACGAGGTCGTGCCGATCGACGGCGTGGTGCGTCCGTTGTGGCGCGACGCCATCGTTGATACCGACGCCAACGGCCGGACGCGCGTCAATCGCCTCACCTATGAGATCTGCGTGCTCGAGGCACTGCGCGAGCGATTGCGCTCGAAGGAGATCTGGGTGGTCGGCGCCAACCGCTACCGCAACCCGGATGAGGATTTGCCGGCCGACTTTGCCGAGAAACGCACCATCCACTATGCGGCTCTCGGACTGCCGCTCGACCCCGACAGCTTTATCGCCGGGCTGCAGGAGGAGATACGGGTGGCGCTTCACCAGCTCGACACCGGGCTGCCGCGCAATCCGCATGTGAAGATCACTGCCCGGCGCGGCGGCTGGATCACCCTCTCGCCACTGCAGGCTCGCCCCGATCCCGAGAACGTCGAAGCATTGAAGGCCGAAGTCAGCGCCACATGGCCGATGACGAGCCTGCTCGACATCGTCAAGGAGGCCGATCTGCGCCTCAACTTCACCGACGTGCTCAGCAGCCCCACGGCCTACGAGACGCTTGACCGCGCCGCACTGCGGCCGCGCCTGCTGCTCTGCCTGCACGGGCTTGGTACCAATACCGGGCTGAAGCGCATGGACTCTGCCCGTGATGGCGGACCGAGCTACCGCGAACTGGTCTATGCGCGCCGGCGCTATATCACACCGGACCGACTTAGGCAGGCGATCGCGATCGTAACCAACGGCACGCTGCATGCCCGCAACCCGGCGATCTGGGGCGACGGGACAACCGCCTGCGCCTCCGACTCCAAGCACTTCGGCGCGTGGGACCAGAACCTCACCACGCAATGGCACGTTCGCTACGGCGGCCGCGGCATCATGATCTACTGGCATGTCGAGAAGAAAAGCCTGTGTATTCACTCGCAGCTGAAGAGCCCCTCCTCTTCGGAGGTCGCGTCGATGATCGAGGGCGTGATCCGCCATTGCACCGAGATGGCGGTGGACCGCCAGTACGTCGACAGCCATGGCCAGAGCGAGGTCGCCTTCGCGTTTTGCCGCTTGCTCGGCTTCCAGCTCTTGCCGCGGATGAAGAACATTGGCCGGCAGCGCCTCTACCGCCCCGCCGCTGGCCAGCCCGACGCCTATCCGCGCCTGCAGCATGCCTTGTCCCGGCCGATCGACTGGGAGTTGATCCGTCAGCAATACGACGAGATGGTCAAGTACGCCACCGCATTGCGCCTCGGCACTGCCGAGACCGAGGCGATTCTCCGCCGCTTCACCCGCGCCAACGTCCAGCATCCGACTTACAGAGCCCTCGCCGAGCTGGGCAAGGCGATCAAGACCATCTTCCTGTGCCGCTACCTGAACGACGAGGCGCTACGGCGTGAAATCAACGATGGGCTCAATGTCATCGAGCACTGGAACAGCGCCAATGACTTCGTGTTCTTCGCCAGGCGCGGCGAACTCGGCAGCAACCGTCGCGAGGACCAGGAACTCAGCATGCTGAGCCTGCACCTGCTTCAGAACTGCATGGTCTTCATCAACACCCTCATGCTGCAGCAGGTTCTCGCCCGATCCCATTGGTCCGACCGACTCACGCCGCGCGACCAAATCGCCATCACGCCCCTGATCTGGGACCACGTGAACCCCTACGGCCGCTTCGAACTCGACATGGACAGCCGCATCCCGGTCCTCACCTGACCCCAAGTGGCGGCTGGTGACACGACTGTTGGGAACGGGCCGATTTGAAAAGAGCCGATTCCGTTTATTATGAACAAAGCACAAATGGAATATCTTTTCGCGCAATCACCTTCTTCGGGAAAAACGCATATCCCTTTGGATCAGTGCGCCTTGCGTTCGCGGTGCCAGAAGTGATTGTCATTGAACGGACACCCCTGATCCAATCCGGCTTCTTCGAAGCGAAGTACATATGACCGGAACAAACTTGAAGGCCAAAGCCAAGAGGCCCACCGAAATCCGCCGCCTCGGCTATGCCCGCGTCAGCACTTATGGATAAACGCTCGACACGCAGCTTGAGCAATTGCGGGCCGACGGTTGCATTGAGATTTACTACGAAAAGGTGAGCGGTGCCCGAACCGATCGGCGCGAACTGCTGAAGCTTCTGAAGGCTTTGACCCCCGGTGACGTGGTGATTGTAACGCGGATCGACCGTTTGGCGCGCTCGATCTTCGATCTGTTTGCCATCGTCAAACAAATCGTGGACGCGGGGGGTCAATTTTCGGTCACTGGCCGAGCCGTGGACGGACACCGACCAGCACCGGGCGGCTGACGATCGCTGTCCTCGGCAGGCTGATAGATGTAGAGCGCGATCTGATCCGCACCCGGATGACGGACGGGCGAAGCCGGGTGAAGGCACGCGGGCAGCGCTTGGGGCACCCCCCGAAACTCACTGACGCGCAGAAGGAGGAAGCCCGCCTTCGCCGCGCCGAAGGGGCGACACTCAAAGAACTGGCGCGCACCTATGACGTCGGGCTGACGACGATATTCCGGATATCGAAAAGAGTGCAGCCAATAAAGGGCTCCTCGGGGGACTACTCCAATTCCACTGTGTTTAAGGCAACGAACGCAGTACCATAGTCTGGCAGATTAACGTAATCGTGACGTCGGGAAATCGGAACGTCCTCCGATGAAGCGACCGGCACGGGCAGGCCCGTCACATATTCTACGAAATACACAATTGGCGTCCTCGCCTCTACATCTGTCTCTTCCAATGCGGAACAACCGCCAGCGCCGGGTGGATTTGCCCGTCGATTGGGATCGGGTTCGCCGCTGTCATCGCGCTGAAAGTTGCGCCGATGAGGCTGCGAATGTCATGAGTGGTCTCGGACTAGCAACCCACTCATACAAGGCGGTCATTTTCGGCATTATCTGTCGTAGTGTTGCTGGATTAGTTGGCGCGGCTGATCCAACTAGCGGGCTTAGGCAGCAAGAGCCGGTGGGCGGGCGCTGAGCTAAATTGACTGGCCGCTCCAAGACCATGCGTATTCGCGAGGCTCGCCGTCGCTCTGCAGGGCCACAGACCGGCAGCTTCACGCAATAGTGGTACGTCCGGGAAACCGAACAGTCCCTCGGTGGAGCTTGTTCGAGATATCTGACGCAGCACGAGGCAGTGCAACTTGAAAGCCTTGACGATAGGCTCTTCATACTATTCCGGTAACACACTAAACGGCATCCTTCTTCAGGGTGCGGATTTTCTTTACAAGAAATACTGCGAAGTGCCCGAATCGTATGCCTTGCTTTGCGGCGCGCGAAAGTGATTTGTCACTGAGCGGAAATCCTAATCGTCGCTCGGCCTTACCCAAACCGGCATCTCCCCACTTAAGCGGGAGGAAGTTGATGGCGCATAGGTGCGGGAAGGGCTAGCCGGGCAGGGAGGCATCGATGAGTTTCAGGGACATCTTGGTCTTCCTCGATGAGGGCGGCGCCAGCGAGGGACGTCTTCAACTGGCGACGAAGATCGCTCGGGACCATGGTGCCTGTCTAAGTGCTGTCTTTCTGCAGAATGGCCAGGCAACGGGCTTGCGACCGCGCTTTGCTGCGCCGTGGCTGGGGCTGGTCACGGGGCCACCCACCTCCGGCGCGATCGTTACGTCACAGATCTCAGAACCTGCGGACATTGCCGAGCAACAATTTCGCGATTGCCTCCGTTCTCTGAAGGTCGAGGGCGATTGGTATCCATTGTCCCGAGCCGATACAGGCGAACTGATCACCCTGGCGCAGGCGGCCGATCTGGTCATCATCGGCCAGGTAAAACCCGACGCTCGTCCAGCGCCGACCTGGCGACCGGAGGAGATCGTCGTCTGCTGTGGCCGCCCGGTGCTGATGGTCCCGTATGTTGGTAGCTACTCCCACGTCGGCCGCCGTGTTCTGGTTGCCTGGGATGGCTCACGCGAGGCCGTGCGAGCGCTCAACGATGCGCTGCCGTTGATTCACGGCGCCGACGAGGTGACGCTGATAACCGTACGCGCCCGCGCAAAGGATTTGGAGCCCGGCGGCATGTCGACGGAGCGTGTCGTGCGCCATCTGGCACGACACGGCATTGCTGCCCGCGCGGCTCAGGCCCTCCACTTGGGCTCCGCCATATCCGACGAGCTACTATCGAGATCAGTCGATCTCGCCGCCGATTTGATCGTTGCGGGATCCTACCATCATTCCCAGCTACGCGGGACCTTCCTCGGTGGCGTCAGCCGAGATCTGTTTCAGCGCATGACCCTTCCCGTGTTGATGTCGCACTGACTAAATTAGGACGGATGCCCTGAAGAGGCCAAGTCGTGCTTTGGTTCGTCGCCTTGATGCTCTTCGCGTTGCCGTGCTTTGCGGCTCCGCCTCCCGGCGCCGATCTTGATGGGCCCCTTCATACCTGGTTCGAGCATCAGCATTCCATTACCGGAGCGTGGTGCTGCAAGGTCGCAGACGGTCACATTCTGGCCGAATCAGATTGGCGAGCGGCAGACGGCCACTATGAGGTCTGGATCAATGGCACTTGGCGTCCTGTCCCTGTAACCGCGCTGCGCGACCCGCTCGGCAGTCCAAATCCGACTGGCCATGCCGTCGTCTGGTGGACGCGCGTAGGCAATGAGACTGTGATCCTTTGTTTCGCCCCAGGGAGCGAAACATGATTAGTCCGCGTCATGCGCGCCGGTTTCGCTAAAGATCCCACCTTCGCATCTTTTCCCAAAGGGTCGTGCGAGAGATTCCGAGCAGAGCGGCCGCTTTAGCGATTTCGCCATTGGTCTGGGAGATCGCTTCCTCGATGTGCCGACGTTCAGCGCGCTCGCGCGCTTCGGCAAGGGTTGCGACCTGCTCTCCCGGCTGATCGAGCAACACCTGTTCCGGGAAGATCGCCCGAGCCGATATCTGCGGCGCACCAAGTGAGAGGCCAAGCGCGCGCTCGAGCCGGTTGCGCAACTCCCGGATATTTCCCGGCCAACCATGGTCGCGCAAGGCCGCTCGCGCAGCCGACGTCAAGGACGGCACGCGGTGGCCAGCGCCACGGGCGAATTGCGCAAGATAGTGCTCCGCAAGAGGAATGATGTCCTCACACCGGGCTCGCAGCGGCGGGATATGCAGCTCGATCACGTTCAGCCGGTAGTACAAATCGGCCCTAAAATTTCCTTTCGCCACCAGCGCCGCCAGATCGGCGTTGCTCGACGACACGATACGAGCCTCGGACACAAGCTCCTGCGTACCGCCTAGTCTGCGATAGCTGCCATCCTCCAGCAGCCGCAGGAGCTTGCCCTGCAGCGACGGCAGAAGCACCGAGACCTCGTCGAGGAACAGCGTGCCGCCGCCGGCCTGGTCAACCAAACCGACATGAGCGGTGCGTGAGCCGGTTACACCGCCGCGTTCGTGGCCGAACATCTCGCTTTCTGCCCGGTCAACCGGGATCGTCGCGCAACTGACGACGATGAAGGGTAGGTCGCGACGTGCTGACGCGTGGTGCAACTGGCGCGCTGCCACCTCCTTGCCCACACCAGTCTCGCCCAGCAGCAATACGGGGCTGGATGTGTCGGTCACACGCAGGAGTTCCGACTCGACAACGCGCATCGCGGCTGATGCGCTCAGCGTCTCTCGACCGGGGTTGCCGTTGCCTGCGACCACCTCTCGAGCGCAAAGGGCGGCGATCTTATCGAGCAGCACCTCGATTTCGAACGGCTTGGTCACATAGTCGTCCGCTCCCGCCTGCATTAGCCGCACAGCTTGCTCTATCTCGCCGAACGCAGTGATGAAGATCACCGGTGTCGCTCCCAGATTGGAAAGAGCACGCCGGAACAGTTGCTCGCCATCCAGATCCGGCAGGCGAATGTCGCACACCAAAACCCGGCAGTTCGCGCTGGGCAGGTGGCACAGAGCTTCTTCGCCCGATTGCCACCAAATTGCCTGGTAGCCTTCCAGTTGGAGACGCTGCACCAGCGACTCTCCCATGATCGGATCGTCATCAACGATGCCAATCAAGGGGCGAGGTTCGGCGCTTGAAATGTTCGCCGAATTCGGAGCGGAGCCACTCACGTCATGATCTCCTGCCTTGTCATGCCAGTTGGGGGCAAAGTAACGACGATGCGGGATCCATAATCATCCGCTACGGGCGTGGCGACGATGCGTCCACCAAGGCCGCGGACAAGGTCGCGGACGACACGGATGCCGAGCCCGCGGGGAGGATCCCCCGGGTCCGTCACCCCGACCTCCGTTAGTGCGGCGGCGACGGCTTTTGGCAGCCCAGGGCCAGCATCGACCACCTCCAGGTTGAGTTCGATAAGCCCCGCGTGATCGGGAGCTGCACCGACCCATGCCTGGAAGCCAACTTCACTACCCGGCGGCGACGCCTCGCAAGCGTTCAAGAGGAGATTCAGGGCAATTTGTCGGGTCTCGGTCGCGGCGACGTCCACCGTTCCCGCGACGCTGCTGCGCCAGGACAATTTAAGCTGCCGCCGGGTCAGTTCGGGCTCGATGAGGATGCGCAGGTCGTCCAAGTCTCCGCGAGTCAGCCTGCGACTGTCCGGCGGCATCCGGTGGAAGGCCAGCACGGAACCCACCACGTTCCGTATGCTCCACAAACCTCGCTCGATCAGATCGAGGCTTTTGCCCCGGACATCCGGATTGTCGCCAAACTTACGCACGGTATCGAGCGCCGTTGACATCCCGCCGAGCGGATTGCGGACCTCATGCGCCACAGTAGCCGCGAGCCGCCCCAGTACGCTCTCCCGCTCGCGCTGGGCCAAGCGGATTGCCATTGCTTCCCGCTCACCCTGTGCGTCTACGAGGTCGTTGTAGCCGCGCAGCAGGCGTCCATACTCACTCGATGCCGCAGGCAGCAGGTCGGGCGATACCCGTTGGAAGTCGCCGGCCTGAGCGCGACGCAGACGTTCGGTCAGCAGACGAAGCGGCTGCACCATGCGATGTACAATCATGAAACCGATCGCCGCCGCACAAAGGCTGGCTCCTACTGTCGCCACTAGCAGGTTGCGGCGGAGTACGTGTCGTTCGTCGATAAGCGACTTCAACTCCAGCGCGACATAGAGGTCCGCGACATGCTTACCCTCCCGCACGATGTCACGAGAGGCCCAACCCGTTCCGGTGTCTTCGTCAAAGACGAAACCGTCTCCCCGCTCAAGCCTTCGACCGAGATCGGGGTCGTGGATCGGATCCTCGGTGCTGGCACCATCCTGCTTGGCAGAAACGTCAGCAAACAGGGTTCCATCGGGGAGGCGGACCATCGCCCGTTGCTCGCGCATGCTCTGGTGGAACCACATAGTCCGGTTCAAGGCTTCGACGGTGTTGGTGAGGTTGCGTGCCACGACATGTGGATAGACCGTCGTGGAGATGCCATCGAGGTAGACGGCTGCCAAACGGCGCACGCTGAGTTCCTGCTCGCGAGCTATCGTCGACATCAGAAAGTGCGACGTCGCGACCGCAACAGCCAAGATCAGTGCGCCCGAAACCATTGGAACCCGCGCGGTAAGCGGCCAGGGTCGCCGCCCTGAGGCCAGAAGACGGCCAAGCATGACCGCCCCCCTCCGCAGGAATACACTTTTCGCGGTCGGCGGCGCGCCGACACCTCCCGCCGGATCGGTTGCCAAATTGGCGCTGTCAGAATCACGCAGCTGTGAAATGTTCGGATATCTGACCGTGGCTTCGCGGACCTTGTTCAGCAGATCGGACGTAGTGGGGTGTATCTGCTCAGAACACATTGAGGGAGAGCCTTCAGGACAATTCCGAAAGTGCTACGAACGCACTTCTCTTGCCGGCGGTTTCCTCGTCTTCGACGAGGGACACGACCTCTTCCGAACATTAGGCATTGTCCCTCTTCGACCGAAAGTCACTTTCTAAAAACGGGCTCGATAAGTGGATCGAGGATTCTTAATACCTGGGAGGATCGGATGAGAGATTTGTTTAGCCGCGGTCGGCAGTACCGGCGCCATGCTGGCCGACGAGCTCGGCGAGGAGTGGTGTGCTGACCAATGACGACAACGAGCTTCAGAGCCGGGGGTGATGAATGGCTCTACCCAACGACCGGGAGCAGCTGAGGCGAAGCTTCATCTCCATTTTCGTTGAGCACCCCGTCATCACGCTGCTGGCGGCGATGCTCGCTGGCGCGCTGGTGTTCGCGATGTACTGAAGAGACACAGGCCTCTCTCGAACTACGCCGGCCGCCACAAGTATTTGCGGCTTCCGGCTTCTCGACCAAGCAGATCGATACCTGATTTGAAAGGAGCTGGGCTGATGGGCTTTCCCCTCACCCTGATGGACCTTGCCGGATCTGTGGCGCTTCTCCTGTGGGGCGTCCATATGGTCCAGACCGGTGTGCAGCGGGCTTTCGGAGCAAAACTTCGAAGCTTCCTGGGCAGCGCGCTGCGAAACCGTTTCAAGGCCTTTTTTGCCGGAATCGGTGTGACCGCCCTGTTGCAGAGTAGCACGGCGACGGGCCTCATGGTTACCGGCTTTGCGGCCAGTGGCCTTGTCGACCTGGTGCCCGCCCTTGCCGTCATGCTCGGCGCCAATGTCGGCACCACGCTCATCGTGCAGGTATTGTCACTCGACGTCGCCGAGGTCGCGCCGGCGCTAATCTTGATCGGGGTATTGATGTTCCGCCGCGCCTCGGCGGGCCCGCGTGACTTCGGCCGCGTGCTGATCGGGCTCGGTCTGGTGCTGATGGCCTTGCACCAGTTCGTCGATCTGCTCCTACCATACGAGAATTTAGCCAGCCTGCGGACATTTCTCGGCGCGGTGTCCACCCAACCCATGCTCGATGTCATCCTAGCCGCAGCGCTGACTTGGGCAGCCCATTCAAGTGTCGCAGTCGTCCTGTTGGTCATGTCTTTCGCGGCCAAGGGGACGATCCCGCCCGAGGCCGCCTTTGCCCTGGTGCTCGGGGCTAATCTCGGGACTGCTATCAATCCCGTCCTGGAGGGTGCGACCAGCAGCGATCCAGCTTCCAAGCGGCTCCCCCTCGGCAATCTGTTAAACCGGGTTCTCGGCGTCAGCGTTGCCCTCGCAGCGTTGCCCTATGTGGGTCCGTGGATGATGGCCATCGAACCCGACAACTCGCGAGCGGTCGCCAACTTCCATACGATCTTCAACCTGATCCTGGCGCTACTTTTCTTCCCCCTGCTGAAGCCCTACGCGGCGTTGTTGCGGCGTTGGCTGCCAGCACGGATTAGCGCGGGCGATCCCGGAAATCCGATGTATCTCGACCGCTCGGCCCAAGAGACGCCGGTAATCGCTCTTGGCGCCGCCGCGCGCGAAGCGCTTCGCCTGGCCGACGTGCTGGAGACCATGCTGCAAGGCGTTCGAGACGCGTTCGAAAAGCCTGACCGGCGTCAGATCGGCGAGACGAAGCGCCTGGACGATGTGCTCGACAAGCTGAACACCGCCATCAAGTCGTATCTTACCTCGCTCGATCCGGAGGCAATGAGCGATGCCGACCATCGCCGGGTCGCCGAGATACTGGCCTTCGCCACCAACATGGAGCAGGCCGGCGATATCGTGGACAAGAACTTGCTGGGAGTGGCCACGAGACAGCTGAAACGCGGGTTAGCCTTCTCTAGGGAAGGGGAGGGGGAGCTGCTGGCCATGATCGACCGGTTGATGGCAAACCTCCGCGCTACGGCCTCGTTGTTCATGACGGAAGATGATCGCGCTGCCCGTTTGCTGGCCGCCGAAAAAGAAGCTTTTCGAAGCATAGAGGCCGCCGCCACGGCGTCACATTTCGAGCGGCTTCGGGCTGGCCGCATTGATACAGCGGAAACCAGTTCGCTCCACCTGGATGCACTGCGCGACCTCAAGCGGATCAACGCGCACCTGGTTGCCGCGGCAGCGTATCCGGTGCTCGAGGGCAAAGGCGAACTACTGCCCAGCCGATTACGCCAGGATGACTAATACGCACCGCTGAAAAGTTCTGAGTGACGAGCCAGACGATGCTTGTCGATTGCTCGATTGGAGTCTGATCCCATATGGCGAAGCCCACGAAGACGAAGGTTACC
The DNA here is from genome assembly GCA_963832865.1 of uncultured Pseudomonadota bacterium. GTDB lineage: Bacteria > Pseudomonadota > Alphaproteobacteria > Acetobacterales > Acetobacteraceae > Rhodopila. The sequence continues at coordinate 12,709 of CAWHWH010000043.1, read as the reverse complement.
TCGTCGCCGGCTGCAAACAACAAGAAGCGGGTGGGGAAGACGAGAAAGCCGCTACGGGCCGAAGAGGGGATCCGACATCGATTTCGATCAGGCGAATCATATAGCGTGAGGAATCCACGCAAATGTGACGCGTCCGGAAAACCGGACGTCCCTGACAAAATCTGTTCGATGTATCGAACCCAGCATTGACCGCCCGCTCGGAACAAGTTGAAAAGGGCCGTTCTAGTTTGTTATGATCGAAATACGAATGGCGTTTTAAAGGGCCGCCTCTCAGACATGCCGCCGCGGACTCTATCGAAGGGACTGTTGGGTTCTGGTGTGCGTTGCGGTATGGCTAGAGAGCGGCGTCAAGGCGTCGTTAGTTTCAAATGTTTTTCCTAAAACTTCCCGGGCTCTCGGCGTACTCTGCCGAGAACCGGGGTTTTTCTTCAGTGATAAGCCTTTCTGAATATGGGTGGCGGCGCGGCGGTGGGTCGCCTCGTTTCGTCGGGGCCATGAATTGGAGGAATTCGGCGATCCGCATCCAGTTATACAGCGGGGCAGCCTCCGGCACGTAGCCCGCGTAGTTTCGGGCCGCATGTCCGCGACATCGACACCGCCGATGGCGCACGGAGCCGGACGAGGACCTGAGATAGCCAGTGAGGATGCGCAGGATCGTGCTTTTGCCCGAGCCGTCCGTCCGATCCGAGCAGGCCGACGATTATTCCCCCTTCTTTGACGGCGAAGGATACGCCACGGCGGCAAGGGGGCGGGCGCCATAGCGCTTCACAAGGCGCTCGACGACAATAATGCCCGACTGTGGCACGGGATTACGACAAGAGCGGCCGTGCGGTCCGAAGACCGCGCGGCCCATTTTACATGCGAATGGCTTCTACTCTACGGGCTTATTCGTAGAATTCTGGCGAGTGCTTGTGCTGCTTGTACCCCTCGGCGTCATGCGCCATGAACACCTGACCACCCTCGCTGTCACGGATGTGTTTGATCCACTGATAACCTTGGAGAATACCCACCGGGTCGTAAGCGAGGCCGACGCTCGGCAGGAGGTCCTTCTCAATGTTCTCCGACATGTAGGCGGCGTCGCTGGTCAGCACGATCGCACCTGTCTTGGGTAGATGCACCACGGCCTGCTCGCTGCCCGGGGTGTGCCCGACGCTGCGATGGATTAGGATACTGCCGTCGCCAAACAGATCGAGATCACCATCCAGTTCGATCACTTTCTGCCTGGCCGGCAGGTTCGAGCCGACCGGGGCGCGCAGCCCGGCCGAGATCGCCGGGGATGTAGGGTCCGGCATAACCGGGCTTCGGCCAGAGCGCGTTGATGATCTCGTCGCGCTGGTAGACGAGGGTCGCGTTCGGGAACTTGCCGACATTGCCTGCATGGTCGAGGTGCATGTGTCCGAGGATGACGTAATTGATGTCGGATATCTTGTACCCCGCCTTCTCTAGCTGCGCATCGATTGCGACATCGGGGCTCCTGCTGTTGTTCGCCGGATTGCTCAACATGGCTGCCAACGGCCCCCAGTAGGTCGGGTCGGTGATGACGCGGTCATTGTTCCCGGTGTCGAATAGGACATTTCCCTTCGGGTGATGGATCAGGAAAAACCCAACGGGGATATCGATCTTGCCCGGTGCCGCCCCGGCTTGCAGGGCCGATTTGTCGATATTCAGGAAACCCGACGAGAAGACGTAGAGCTTCATCCCTGGCGGCGATTCCGCCTTCGCTTCCGTCATCACTCCCGCCCAGGAAAAGGCGACCGTTGCCGTGGCTAGAAGCAACGTCTTCAGGTTGAGTCTCATCTTCCTAAAATCCTTCCTTTTTCGGTTCCAGCGTTATTGCCCAGTAGTTCCACACGTCAGCATCAAAATAGCCATCGACTGGTTCTGCCGGACCTTGCCTGGCGGGAACAACCGACAGTGGCGAGTATATCGCAGCATGAAGCCCACGATATCAACGCGCGGACTATCCCTTCGGACCCTCCGCGCTAGGCTGTATTCCAATCTTGCCGCGACCAAGAACGAAATCATCAGCTGGGCAATCAGATCCGTGGTAGACCCGCACCCTGGGTGCCGACGTAGCACGCATAGACGGATGAAGTGGCACCGATATAGAGCCGGTTGCGCAGCACTCCGCCGAAGCTCATGTTTCCAACGGTCTCGGGTATGTGGATCTTGCCGAGCAGTTCTCCCGCGGGACTGTAGCAGCGGACCCCATCCTCCTTTGGATCCCCCCAGCCGACGCTGCACCAAATATTTCCCTCAACGTCCGCTCGCATACCATCGGTCAGGGCCGGCGAGAATCCGTCAGCATAGACTTTGCTGTTGGACACCTTACCGGTATCGATATCGACATCGAACACGCGGATATGTGCCGGATTCCCTGGTCCCTCGGATATGCCGCTGTCGATGACGTAGAGCTTCTTTTCGTCCGGCGAAAAGCAAATACCGTTAGGCTGTACGAAGTCATCCACAACGACCTTGACTTCCCCGCTCTGCGGATCGACGCGGAAGACGTTGTGCTTCTGTTGTTCGATATCGCCATGCAGGCTCTCGTACCACCCCCTGACGCCGTAGGTCGGATCGGTGAACCAGATCGAGCCGTTGGAGGCAACGACGACGTCATTGGGCGAGTTCAGCTTCTTGCCGTTGTACTGATCGGCGATGACAGTGATGGTGCCATTGAACTCAGTGCGAACTATTCGCCGCCCGGTATGCTCGCAACTAACCAGGCGCCCTTGTGCGTCAGAGGTGTTACCGTTCGAGTTGAGCGACGGATAGCGAAAGACACTCAGATGATTGTCGCTCTCGTCCAATCGCATCATGCGATTGTTGGGAATGTCACTGAAAATCAGGCAACGCCAGGCGGGGAAATACTGCGGACCCTCAACCCAACGAAAGCCGGTGGCGATCCGTTCGACGGCGCCCGTGCCGACGCTGCCCTTGAAGCGTTTGTCGAAGGATTCGATATGACCATCCGGATAGCGCGAGTCAGGCAGCGGACCCAGTGGCAGCTGCTGGCTGGGCGGGACCGGAAGGCCGACCCCCGTTTCGCCAAATGGACCCTCGGTCGCGGCGACAGCTACTCCTAGAGTGGCTGCAGTTGCCGCGGTCGCGGTGGCCGCGGAAGCAGCCATAAAGATGCGTCTTTTCATGTTTCCCCCTCATGACCCGATACACGAGTTCTTAAGACCTTGTGAGCGATCTCGATGCCTTGTCCCTGACGTCCCTATCTCTCTTGACCAGTCCTTCCCGCATTGGGGCGATAAGGTGGTACCAACCTCCTTCCTCGCCCAGCGGAGAGACAGAAAAATTGGATCAGCCTGATCGTCAATCAGGATGTCCACTACAACGAGAGTTACTTTTAGCCACAGCAATAGCAAGGCTACTAATCGAAAGGACAAGGTGTCATTTGATAAAAAATACCCGCTCGAAAAAAGAGTGGATTTATTCGTACCTTAATCGTAATAAACAGAATCGGTGTTTTTCAAATCGCTCCGGGCGGTGCGGGCCGTGCTGTGTCCGGCACTTCGAACAAATTTCATCAAGTGACGTTCGGTTTTCCGGACCCGTCACTTTTACGTGGATTTGCCGACATCGCGGCCCGATAACCCACAGCCCCTTGTCATTTTAAACATTATTTGGCGTAGGATTTTGAGAATTAATTGGCGCGATCCGGTCCCGGCTCAGGGAGGCGGAGAAGATGGCAGTCCCCCCGCCGTGGCGCTCGGAAGGATAAGGTTTGCTGTCCGCTTTCTCGTCCGCAATCATATGTCCGCCTCGCCATTGGAATCCCGGAGTTTCTGGACGCCTCGGCGTGACCGAACAAGCCCGGCGGCCCGGCCCCCTTATGCTGGCGGTGCCGCCGTAATGTCGGCGCGGACCAGTTCTTGCGCGGCGCGCAGAACGCGCTCGATTTCGCCATAGCCCGCACAGTTGTCGTTGAAGTCCGCGATGGTCGTCTCGACCCAGCACCGGTCGCTCCAGTCCTTGGCGCGCGATCTCGGCATGATCGCTCGCGCATTCCAACGCCCGGTCAGCCTGCCTCCCGGCACCGATGTTGCCACTAAAGTAGCTAGCGCGAGCGGCACCGCCGCTCCCTGAACATGAAGTGCGCGTCCACTTGCGACACCCTGAAGCCGGTCCTCCATGAGATCCAGCGTCTGTAGCGACTTCGCGGCTACCGGATCAGCAATCCCATCGAACGGCATCGCTTCCTCCCTCGGCGCAGCGGGCCAGCGAAGGATAGAGCGAGCATCCGTCCCGTCTATACGCGAGCGCGCGACCCGGCTTCGGTCCGCACACACTGGCAGCGCCGATTAATTCTCAAAATCCTACACCAACTAATTTTCAAAAAGGTAAGTTCCCCTGCTCCCTTTCCCGAAGCCCCAAAAGGGCAGGGGACCTGACCAACCGAACTACGGCGATAGGAAGAAGGCCTCTGCTCAGCGCGATTTTCCGCAATCTGATCATCATCTTGATGGTGGCTTTATACGACGAGTTCTGTTGCGCGCCCGCGCAGTAGCGCCTCGGCCTCCTTGGTCACACGCGCAAGAATTTCACCCGCAGGCGAGGCATCATAAATCAGCCCGATTGCCTCGCCTACGAACACGCCGCTTTCCTCCGTCCGTCCTTCAGCCACCGCCGCGAGATAGTCCGGGCGTACTGCTTCCGCCACCGCACGATGCTCCGCCTCTCGTCCTTGCCATAGCCACGGCCATTGCCCAGCCGATAGCGGGCACGGTCAAAGCCGAGAAGTGGTGCGATCATCAGGTCGGGCGTCACAACCTCCCGACGCGCCGGCATCTGTATGCCCCAAACACCTGATTGCGTCTGATCGCCAGGCATCCAGAGCCAATATTCGAGAGCGACAGCTTGGGTGAGCGTCGCTGTCCAGTTTTCTCCCGACATGGAGCCTCGGTCCAAGCTCGGGCAGGATCGGGAAGATGTTACCTCCCTATTCGCCAAGCGCGACAGACGTGGCTGGCCGACCGGCCGACCCAGGGACCTTTTGTCGATGCCGCATGAATACCAGTAGGAGTAACGACGGTAAGGCGATAAAAATCATCAGCGTGTAATCGTTGCTGTACGCAATGATCTGGGCCTGTTGATTGACCAACCCATCCAGCATAGCTGCGCCGCGATCCCCCAAATTGAGCGGCGGTAGCGCCTGCAACGCGCGGTTGAAAGGGGTTACCGTGCCGCCGATGATCTCATGCAGTGCTTGGGCGTTGTGCGCCAGCACCGACGATGTCACGGAGACGCCTATCGCGGCGCCGACGTTACGCGACAGGTTGATCAGCGACGCGCCTTCCGTCCGCAGCGGCACCGGCAGCGTGGCGAAGGCGAGCAGTTGAAGCGGGGTGAAGACGAAGCCCAGCCCGGCGCCCTGGATGACGATGGTGGTGATGATTTCGCGTTGTGACACGTCCGTCGTCCAGCCGGTCATGCGCCAGAACGTATAGCACATCATCAGCAGCCCTGCCGCGACCAGATAACGCGGGTCCATTCGCGTCGCGATCCGGCCACTGATGATGATCGTGAGGAGATTGCCGATACCGCGAGGTGCCATCACAAGTCCCGCTGTCGCCACTGGGTAGTTGCTCAGCACCTCCAGCCAGGGCGTCATCAACGTGAGGCTAGAGACCATGATGGTGCCGACCGCAAACATCATCACCAAGCCGAGGGTAAAATTCAGGTCGCCGAACAGCACCGGCCGAATCAGCGGCCGGGCGCTCCAGAGCACGTGCACGACGAAGAGATAGATCCCCAGTGCGGCCAGCACGGCCTCGACAATGATCTCTCGCGAGCTGAGCCAGTCCTGGATGTTGCCCCGGTCCAGCATCAATTGTAACGCGCCGATGCCCATGGCGAACACAGTGAAGCCGAGCCAATCGAACCGCAGGCGTTGCCCCCGGGTGTTCGGCAGGAACGCGGCTAAGCCGGCCGCAGCCAGCGTACCGAATGGGAGGTTGATGTAGAACACCCATCGCCAACTGTACATCTCGGTCAGGTAGCCGCCGAGCGTGGGGCCCATGATCGGGCCAATCATCACCCCGACGCCCCAGATCGCCATCGCGAAACCACGCCGCTCGTGCGGGTAGAGATCGAACAGCGTCGTCTGCGCTAGCGGCACCAGGGAGGCGCTGAACATTCCTTGCAGCAGCCGGAACAACACGATTTGCCACAGCGACTGCGCCACGCCGCAGAGCATCGAGGTGAGCGTAAAGCCCACGATAGAGACCACATACAGCCACTTCCGTCCAAACCGCGCCGCGAGCCAACCTACCGGCGCGGTCATGATCGCGGCGGCAGTGATGTAGGACGTAACGACCCAGGTAATTTCGTCATAGCTCGACGCGAAGCTGCCCTGCATGTAGGGCAGCGCCACGTTGGCAATGGTCTGGTCCAGCGATTGTAGCAAGGTGCCGCCGATCGCGCAGGTGGTGATAATCGCGAGATGCGGGACCCGCTCAGGGGTCGTGGTTGAGCCAGCGACAGCCATGGATCAGCCAGCCGTTACCGGTGACACTTTTAAGTTCCTCCCTCGCAGCCGGCCTATCAGGAGGCGGCTTTCGGTTATGCTTTCTGGTCTTCAGCGAACTTGAAGGTTCGAGCGGGATCGATCAAGTTGGTCCACCTGACCTACCGCCCGAGTGCATAGGTGTCGCCAGGATAATCCGACCGAGGGTCCTAGGCGACGGCTCGCCCTAAATGACCCCAGCTAGTGGCTCATCACGGCGGGCTTCCTGCTAATCACAACCGGTTGCCTGATTCCTTGCGGTGCGGCTACGTGGTGGTGTTGCGGCTTTCGGTAAGGGCGCTTTATTGACGCCGCTGCCGCATGAGGGGTGACTCCCACCGCTACACCGCCCGCAGGTCCGCCGCCGCCTGCTGTGGTTCCGCCGCTAGGAGAAGCAGCAGCCATCAACGATGAAACTGGCGCCCCCGCCAGGGCGAGCGCCAAGGCAAAAGCCCACGTCCTGTTCACCATTACACTTCATCCTTGAGCCGCGCACTGACGCGACAACAAGGCTTCAACGCCTGGGGAGTGGGTTGGTGGCTATCACCTTCAATTCTTCACACTCGACTCGTCCACACCCGGTTATGGCCCCGATGCGGCGATGCCGCGTTCTTCGCCAGGATGATCCGGCCGAGGTTCTAAGCGCCCGACAATCCCTCACCCAGCCCTTCGACGGCATCTTCGAGCACCACGATGATCGCCGCATCGGACAACCCGCCCTCGCGAGCGGCCCGCCAGTATGGCCAGGAGCGTTCGCGTCATCTTGGGATTTAAATTCACGCTGAGCCCCCAGCCTTAGCACTCGGCCCGGTCGTCGTCGGCCAGCGTCCAGTTGTGACCAACCGGGGCCGAGGGCAGCGGATGGCCATGCTCCTTCACGCGTATCCCTGTCGGCCGCCCAAAGATATTGAGCTGCTCGTAAATCCCGGCCGCCGGGGCCGCATCTCCAGGCGCGTGGTCCGGTCGTTGCGCGATCATGTAGCCTCGCCGTTTACCCCATCGCGAGCCCGCATGAGGGTCATCCGTGAAATCCCCAAGCTCGCGCGCCAGAGACGGAGACGGGGATTATTCCACATAGCATCGTCGTCTCTGGCTGCCCCATTTCGGAAGCCTTCACGAAAAAAGCCCCCTGTGTGACCCAGTGTGACCCAGGGGGCGAATTTCCATCCTGGAAATATTGGGTTGCGGACCCGATGCACGCTGTTCTTTGCGGCCAGGCAAGTCATCGGCTGGCCTATCAGATCCAACGTGACACGAAGATCGACCGGACGCACGCCAAACAGCGGCGGCTCTACAGCAAGCTCGGCAGCGAATACGACCATTATGAACAAGTCCCGCCTAGTCCGGCCGAAGGGAATGCACCAAACGACATATGATCAACTCATAGCGGACCTTTATGCCGCGATGGAGGCCCACGAGTGGGTATTCATATCTAGGGTTTCCGTTTTCCTGGCGCGGCAGAAAAAAGCCCACGGCGAGGGGCGGTAGGACGACCCACTTTTGCATCTCGAAGACGGCGTCTCTCGGCATCGGCGCTCCGGCGGCTTTGTCGCCTTCTGCGCCGGCGACCACGCGGGCGATGCGCGTCAAGGGTGAGCAAACTATACCCCATCGCCTCCGCGTCAAATTCGTGCCCGGCCAACCAATGGCCCCTGCCCGTTCGAATCAGGCTTACCTGTACCCGGCAATACCCCTCGAACGAGGAATAGGACGATGGTGACGCGGTTGCGTAATGTTCCAACCGGCTGGGCCGCCTTCCGGGCCTTTCGTCAGATCCCGGCGCCCGAGTTTTGCCGGCAACATGGGAATTGGAGCCATGGTCAGTATTCGAGGGACGGCATCGCCAGCATGCGAATGGTGAGGCTTTGCATCCGCATCTTGCGCGGCAGTCTCCATCCGGTCACCCGGTCGCTACGCGCGCGCGAGCCACATGCCCTCGAACGGCAGTAGCAGGGCTAGTCGTCAACTCAGGTCCAATCCGTCCGTTGTTACCCCAATGATATACGTGATGCCTTTGCCACGCCGAGCGAAGCGCTACGTATAAGCGTAATCACTTTCCAGCTTTCCTGGGTTGCACCTGAGAGGATTGTGACGTGACCTTCGGTATTCCATCAGTTTACAGCGGGCCTGCTTTGCGGGATTGGCCGCTGATCGCCCCCGCAGAGGGTCCGGCTGCGTGGCTGTCAGGGGGACGTCTCCAGGCCCAGCGCGGCCTGCCCTGGCACCGCGTGGCGCGGTTTAGGATACCCGTGGGCGTCACGGGTCGGCCGCGGTCTCGCCGCCAGTGCTGGCGGCTGTGGCGGCTGTGGGGGTCGCGGGGGTGGCGTCTGGACGAACCGCACGACATGCTGCGTCACGAGCGGATGACGAAGCATCGTCCTCAGCTTGTCGATCAGTTCGGACTTAAATGATGGAACACCTCCGGTCGCTGCCACGAAGCGTCAGACGTTGCAGGTCTCGAATGATCTGATCGAGCAAGGCGGCGGTGTCAGGCGGCATGGTGCTCATGCGCGTTTTCCCCGTAGACGGTGTTGGCATGGCCGCGCCCTTGTCCGGCCCAACGCCACGTAGGCGCCTATGGTGGCGACAATCCGGGCGAAGGACTCCGGGTCGGCGGCCTCGCTGGGCGTGCAGCACATGACGATCGTCGGCTCGCCCCGGCACGCGCTGAGGATGTCCACATCGCGCACCGCGTGCGGGATCGGCGCGCGCGCACACGTCCACTCGCCAACGGCGCCGCCCGTGGTGTCGCGCCAGAACCGCTGGCCTCCGCAGACCAGACACGCGGGCAGGTCGGGCGATCGCGCCTCGGCTCCGAGTAGCAGGGCGATGCCGGCCTTTTGGGCGCGCATGTCGGCGAGAAGGTCGGCGGGAGGCGTCGGGATGGCCTGCACCGCGCCATCGCGACGCAGAAAAACTCGGACGCCCGAGGCTTTCGCGCGCTCCAGGACATCCCGTGCGCTCACAGGATCACCCCGTCGTCGGGATTATAGGGATAGGTGTTCTTAGGCTTTTCCCCTGGTATTGTCCTAGAATCATTCCTGTGGTCGATTTGCTCGCTCGTACAGGTGAAGTCCAAAGAAGTCCTAACTCTAAGATCCACCCCGTTGGGCTTCAGCGCCTCCAACCGGTACCAAGCGACCGCTTCCGCTCCCGCTGGCCTGTCGATCCCGGCCAAACGACGCTCCGCCCCACGCATCCCCTTCGCCCGCCTCAGCGCATACGGCAGGTCATCGCGGCGAAGCGGGACGAGAAGATCGGCTTCCCCCATCTTGGTGAAACGCGTTTTCAACACCTCGGTGATATTCTTTGTACAGAACGGGAATTCCGAGGGGGCGAATAGTGTGGCTAGCGCGTCGATGAAAGTCGGCTCCCATCGCGACTCTCGCGCGGCAACGAGCTGCTCCCGGCCGCGCTCAATCGGATCGATGTCGGTCAACGCGATAACCGGTCGGCGCGCCGGCGGTCAAAGTCATCGAAGCCACCAAATCCCGTTACGTCCGGCGGCGCATAGTCGGCGCCCACGAGCGCCCACCGCGCGATGGTGAAAATGGCGGAAAGGTATTTGCCCCGTTCGGTCAGCACAATCTTGTGCGGGTTGTTCTTGAACCGACGCTCACCTGGGGACGCCATATCGGCATCTTGGCGCGACACGACGGCCCGCTCCGGCAGGTCACCGACAAGGAAAATGCTATTCCCACTCGCCATCATGACATTGCCATTCGGAGCATAGAGCGCGCCGCCGGTCGTGGCGTGGCCGAATCACGCAGCCGCCTTGCGTGAGGTAGGCGGTCAAGTCGGTCAGATCGCAGCTTGCCGTTGATGTTGCTCGAAGGTCAGGCATCGCGCACCCATAGCAGCGCCGCGCCCATGCGCTTCTGCTGTTCTTCCAGGCTATCGGACAGCGCAAACTCGACGGGCGGATGGCCGCTCGCGATCCTGGCCGCGGTGCCAGCAATGTAATCCCTTGCCGGTCCTGGCCGGTGGACGTCGGCGACAAGCAGCGGGGCGCAGGCCGAATAAGTACCGGAGCGCCCGGGTCATGAGGAAGGAGATACCCGCGATCCTGTCGGCGTCGGTCTCGAACAGGTGCTCGGCGACAAGTTCCTCCAGCGTCTCGTATGCTGCCGTCGCATCCGCGTGTGTCGGTCGATCCGGCACGTGTAGCACTGGTATGTCGTCCACCATCAGCAACAACGCGGTGTCGGCGTCGTAGCCGTGCGCGGCAATGATGGTGCCGTCCTGCCTCAGGATGGGCGTGTAGGCGATCCCCTTCAGCAGTCGTAGCGCCGGCAACTTGGTGCCGACGAAGCGTGGCCAGCTCCGCGCGAAAGTCGGCGGGTCGCGTCTCGACGATGGTGGACTTCGGGTTCTTCCGGAGCCTCACCACATCGAAGTGGCGTTCGGCAAAGTCCTGCACGTGCGCGATGGTTAGCGGGGTTGGCATCAACAAGCCACGCGGAACCACCGCCCGTAGCCGATGCTGGTCGTTTCTGGCCAGTGCCTTGATCTCGGTCGGGGTCAGCTCCCGGACGACGACGCCATGACAAGTTTTCCCGTCGCCTTGGTGGAATATTGGTCCCTCCACCGCCATGTGCGCCGCCAGCACCAACAGTGTATCCGTTGCGTGACCATCATTCATAACGAGGTCCGGCCGGATATCCGCGCGGACGGATATGCCATCATCAGCCACTGAACACGATCCTTTGCTTTAGAACGTCGTTACAATCGTTTCCATCCCAATTCGGCATTGCAAACCACACCTCCCGCCCCTCGGCCCGCCATCGCTGTGCGGCGGCCTTTGCCCGCCCGTTCACCCGGCGCGTCGCGGTCCACCGCGATCGTTACGCAGCGGAATTGCGCTGGCAGCACAAGCGATTTTCGGATGTTTCCAGCCGCGATCCCGCACCAGCCCGGCAGCCGCAGCAGCGTGCAGGCCGACGGCGGTGGTTTGGAGTTCCTCGCCGATGACCAGAGCACGGCGGCGGTGACTTGGCCTGTCGTCGCCAGCTTGATAAGGCAGCTTCCAGCAATCGGCCCGTAACTCAGCGGCGCGCCGAATTTCTCGGCACGCTCTCGGTTGAGAAACAACCGATGCACCGCCCGGAAGGCTTCGTTCGTGTCGGTGACAGCCAGGAACACCACCGGCAGGCTCAGCCCGGACGGGTGCAGGGCATGCGGCATCCAGCGGATGACATCTCGGAACCGCTTGGCGGCAAGCCATCCAACTCCGCGCGCGCGCGGATCAGATCGCGGCATGGCACTCCGGCGCGATATCGTCAGCTTGCCGGCCGGAGTTCGATGCTGCCTGCTGCGCTCGCGGGTTTCGTCCGCTGTCAGGACACGGCCCGCACCCTTGTCAGATAGGCAATCCCGTTCATGGGCGCCGGCCTCGCAGCGGGACAGGCTGCCCTTCAGCGGCAGAAGTCCTGATCAATTCAGGCGGCGGGCGGGGTGTGTCGACCGCTCTGTCCACCGTCTTCAGGCCTTTTGCGGCCTTTTCGTGGCGCTCCTGATGCCAAACCCAGCCGGGGCTATATCCGGCCGATTGCTGGTCGGCTTCCCGGCGCGGATGCCCTGCATGTTCGCCCGCTCTACCTGCTTGGGCAAGCCGCTGAAATGATTCCGTTCGGCAGGTGCGGTACGCTGTATATACAGCGGGAATAGGTTGGCTTGCTTGGACATCGCTCGGTCTCCCTGCGCGGAGCCGGCCTCGCTATAACGCCACCGGACATGGTTAGACCGCCAAAGGCAACGACTGCTTCCTGTCCGGCTCGCGCGCAACGCGGCCGGCAGGGTCAGGCGGCTAAACTGTCCAGGTAGGCGACGCCGAAGTCGACATCGACAAGCCGGCGCTTTCTGACTTTGATAGTTCGGAGCCGACCCTGCGCCATCAGTTCGTAAGTCGCGGTACGGCCCATTCCTGAGTAATCGCACCAATGAGGGATCGACATGGATCGGGGGCAACCCACAGCTTCCTCCGTCCGCGCGAGATCAGTCCTGACGCCTGTGTAGCGCCGCCATCAGCGTCCGATGTTGCCGCGTTAGCGGTTGATAGGTCTTCCTTGTGGACCTTCGACGTTGCGTTGGCCGCCAACGTCTTGCCGTCATCGCTCATGTCCGCTGTCCTCCGAATGCGTCAGCGGTCGTTCAATTAGCGGCAAAAACCCGTCATGGCGCCTGCGGTAAAAT
>CAWHWH010000042.1:0-238933 GCA_963832865.1 uncultured Pseudomonadota bacterium | reverse complement strand
CAGTGATGAAGATGGGTCGGCGAATAGGCTCGTGGCGATGTCCGGATACGACACGCACGCGGCCTCGATAGTGAGCAGATTGGACAGGAAACGGACAACATCCCAACGAGTTGCAAGGCGCCCCACGATGCTGAGCGAGGCTTCGGTCGAGCATGCTTCAAGCAGGCGGACCAACGGGCCGATGAACGCGGCATCGCCAAAATCTCGTAGATTCGGTTGTTGTCGTGCCAGCAAAATTCAGCTCGTCCGGGTCCAGTGGCCGATCCAGCATCCCCAAAGAGCCGACAACTGAATCCGCCAGGCGCAAAACCCGGGTCAAGATGGTCAAGAGCAACTCCCACGCTAAACGGTCTTGTGATGTTTCATTCCACCTATCGAAGTTGGACCCTATTCAGCCGGGTCCCAGCGACACAAACTCGTGAGTCGATGCGAAGCCCGATGCCTACTCTGAAGCGAAACGCCCCTTATGTATCTGGATGATGTCAACCGTCAGGCCCACATGAGAAGATTATCGTTCCCCGTATGCTGCTTACCTCCAGATAAATGTGGCGGAGTGGGTGATTGTCGGTCACGGCGCCGTGTGGTGCTTGCAGTGGCTGCCGCATTGCTTTTACCGCCGGCGGCGCCAGTTCATGCCGCCACGGAGGAGGCAGCGGTCGCGCCCATCCAGCTTCTGGTCGATGGCCTTGTTGAGATCATGAAGGCCGGGCCGGGCCACCCCATTCCAGCAGCGCTACGCGACATTAGCGCCAATTATCGACCAAACATTTGATTTAACCGCGATTTTGCAGGAATCTGTTGGTTCCTTCTGGGCTCCCCTCCCGCCTCAGCAACAGGCCATGCTGACGGAGGCCTTCCGGCGCTACACCGTTTCATCCTATGTCAACAGCTTCGACGACTTCAACGGCCAGCACTTCGAGATCAGCCCCGAGACACGCACCGTCGGTAGCGAGCAAGTGGTGGAGACCAAAGTCATCCCAAAAAAGGGCGACCGCCACGAATTGGACTACGTGATGCGACAGAGTTCCGCGGGCTGGCGGGTGGTCGACGTGCTGGCCGACGGATCGATCAGTCGCGTCGCTGTGCAGCGCTCGGATTTTCGCCGGTTGTTGTCTCGCGGGGGCGCGCAAGCGCTGGCGGAGAGCTTGCGCACAAAGTCGGCCGACCTGTCGGATGGATCGGGCTAGAGCGTGGTCGCCCTGAGGCTGATCCGGTCAGAAGGCGTGAATCACGCGATCAAACATAAGCTTTGGACCATGATCGAACACCGAAGTGTGGATCAACCTCAAACGATCATGGTCTAAGCGCCTTTCCTACTCACGAACCGTTAGCCGCACGCGGGCTGGGTGGTCGGGTTGCGTGGTGACGATCCCGACGGGCAGCACCGGCCGTGTATCTACGCGCGCCACGCGGAAGTGGCCGATCAAGGCAGCCAACACCAGGACCGCCTCGGTCATCGCGAACTGGGCGCCGACGCAGATGCGCGGGCCGGCGCCGAATGGCATAAACGAGAAGCGGGCTGGGGCTGGTTGATCGGGCATGAACCGCGCTGGCCGGAACGCTTCGGGATCATCCCACAGCTTATGGTGACGGTGTAGAACCCAAGGCGCGATCATGACCACGCAGCGCGGTGGCAATTCGACCCCCGCAGCGCTGTCGGGCTTGATGGTCTCGCACGATCGTGAACACCGAGGGGAACAGGCGTAACGTCTCGTTCACAACCGCACGCGTGCGAATCAGGCTGGCCATCGCGGTAGTGGCTGTCTCAGGTTCGATCACACGGAGCGGGCTTCCTCCGCGAGCCACGCCTGCTCCTCGGGGGCTTGGGCCAGCATGATGATCGCCCAAAACAGCGTGACGGCGGTGGTTTCGTGACCGGCGAGGATCAAGGTCGCGACCTGATCGCGAAGCTGAGGCGGGGAGAACGCCGCGCCGGTTTCGGGATCGCGCGCGGCGCGCAACAGGTCGAACAGGTCCCGCGGCGTTTCAGGCTGCGGTTCGGCCAGGCGCACCGCCAGGATCGATTCAATGAACTTCATCCAGCGCCGCTTGAAACGAGACCGGGCAAAGTCCCGGACGTTGGGGATCGACGGCGGCAGCATCATGTCCAGCAGATGCGGCTGCGCGTAGCGTTCGCCGAATTCGGTCATCAGCGTCCGCATCGTGGCGCCGTAGCGATCCATTTCAAGCGAGAACATCGAGCGGCCTGCGATATCCAATGCGAGGTTCTGCATGCTGGCGAGCAGGTCGAGCGGCTCAGCGCACTCCGTCGTCAGCCTGGCGATGGCTCGATCGGTGCTGGCAACGATGTGGCGCGCCAACATGGGTATCACCCGCGGGCCCAGGGCGGGCGCGATGGTGCGCCTCTGAAGCTTCCAAGCATCGCCCTCACTGAGCAGAAGCCCTTCCCCGGTGATCGGCCGCAGGATACGGATCGAGGCCGGAGAGCGACGGAAGTTGCCCGGGTTGCCGACCAGAACGTGGTGGATCGCGTTCGGGGCGTTCAGGGTGATGGTCATGCCGCCGAGCAGACGACGGGAGGTGCTGTCCTCGTGGTATGCGGCGCGCGGGAAGATGGTCAGCGCGTTGGTCCGCACCGCGCGCAGGAAGGCTCGCAATGACAGTTGCGCCTCCGGTGGGGAAGGTACCGGAGGGCGCAGCGGCAGCGGCCCGGCGATGTCCATCTATTCGGCCGCCATGAAGGCGGGGACCGCAGCGCGCTGAGCGGTTTCCATCGGGCGCGGCCACCACCGGTGCTCCCACTCGCTGAACAGCGGCGCCAGCTTCGGCTGGACCTTCTCAGCAAATAGTCGAGTATTGTAGCGAGTGATTTCCTTGTTCATGTTTCCGAACTGCAACAGCATCATGAGGTTGCCGACGTTCAGTTTCGTCGCCACTTCGCGAAGCTGTTCCGAAACCTCATCTGGGGAGCCAATCATAACGTAGCCGTTATCGACGATCGCGTCCATCTCGCGGGCGAGCGTGTTGAACTTGTTGGTGTATTCCGCAGCCTTCAACACTTGGCTTTGCAGGCCCATGCGCTGGGTGGCCTCGGTCGCGTATCCCGGCGGGGCGGCAAAGCGAGGGTCGATGTGCAGGCAGTTGCCGTAGAAGTATTCTGCGGCCGGTCCATAGAGATCCATGGCTTGCTGACGGCTTTCGGCCACGCCCACGAATTGCAGAAACCCCGCTCGGTTGGGGTTGCGATCCTTGCCGAGCCGGGACATTTCGTTCCAAAACCCGTCCATTGTCGCCTGGCCGATCTTGTAGCCGTAGTAGGAGAGGTAACAGTAGACGTAGTCCATCTCCGCGCACCAGCGCCAGGTCTCGACCGACCCGCCGCCGGGAACCCAGATCGGAGGATGCGGATTTTGCACCGGTCGCGGCCAGATGTTGACGTACCGCTGCTGGTTGTAGCGGCCGTTGAACGCGAAGGTATCCTTATCGGTCCAGGCGCGGACAACCAGATCGTGTGCTTCGAGGTAGCGCTCGCGCAGCATCGATGGATTTTGGCCATAGGCGTAACAAGTGTCCATCGGGGACCCGACCGGGAAGCCGGCGATCAACCGGCCGCCCGAGATCACATCGATCATAGCGAACTCTTCCGCTACTCGGGTCGGTGGGTTGTACAGCGCCAGCGAGTTGCCCATGACGCACAGCGTCGTGTCACTGGTCCGCCGCGCCAGGGAAGCCGCGATGAGGTTCGGCGATGGCATTAGGCCATAGCCGTTGGAGTGATGTTCATTGACGCAGATGGCATCGAAGCCGACCTCGGCGGCGTATTCGAGCTCGTCCATGAAGTCGTTGTACATCAAGTGGGCGCGCCTGGGGTCGAACAGGGAGGAGTGGATGTCTACCCACACCGACGGGTGCTTGCCGCAAAAGTTTTCCGGCAGCTCGGTATATGGCATCAAGTGGAACCACATCAGTTTCATTGATTTCTCCCTTCGCGGCCGGGTGATGCTTTTATCGCTTTCCCATTGCCTCAGGCGAGGCTCGATGGTTTGTGAACAAGCAAGAGTTTACCACGGCGGACAAAAGAGAGCCACGGAGGTCTCATGTATACCCCGCTCAATGCAGAACCCGAAATCCTCGGGCGAGATGATACGGAAGCTATCCGTTACCTGGTCACAATAGGTGTGCCATTTTCTGGGCACCTCCTCGCGCAGAAAGGTCAGGATTGCGGCTTCGAACTCAGGGAATGTCGCATACATCGATTGGTGGGTTACATGCTTGTGCATCAACCCCCATAGCCGCTCAGTGGGATCGAGATGCGGGCAATAGGCCAGGATGAAGTGGAGTTTGACCCCGGCAGCCCGACCGGCCCGGCCGAGCCTGCACCAGTTTGACGTGGTGGTAGCGGGCGTTGTCCACAAACAGATGGGTTAGCCGCTTGCCGGGATACATTGCCTCGATCGCCCGCAGCAACATGATCATGCTGATCGCATTCACCGTTGCCGCCTCGATCATACGGGTTCTGCCGGTCTCGAGATCAATCGCACCGTGAATGTTCAGGCGTTGCCGACCGCTGGTCTGCGGCACCGCAAGCGGTGTGTCTTTCGGCGCCCAGCACCCCACAGCCCGCACCGCATGCGTAGGATGCACCGCATCGCCAAATAGGACCGCCTCGTCATCCCCAAGCGGGTTCAGGAGATTTTCATACCCTTGAAAAAAGCCGCCTGCTTGTCAGGGTCTAGCTTGGGTTCGGCTTGCGATGTTCCATGCCAATCGGTGCAACAGGGCGATCCGTCCAGATAGAGCACAGAGATGGTCGGCCCAATTCGGACAGGCCGATAAGTGGAAAATCTGCCTGAGAGCGGCCAGGATGCCGCGGATCAGGAGCAAGTATGACGAAGCGAACGCGACGAACCCACGCCCCGACCTTCAAGGCCAAAGTGGGGCGCTGGCCGCCCTCAAGGGCGAGAAGACGTTGGCCGAGTTGGCGCAGCAATATGATGTGCACCCCAACCAGATCACGGCCTGGAAGGCACACGTGGTTGAGGCCGCCTCGGGCCCAGACCCCCCTTGGTCAGTTCAATCAAGTTACTACGCGCTTCAGGGTATAGAAGGACGCAAGGTCGCCCGGAGATAAGCAATGGCCTTCAAACTCGGCTATCCCGCTGCCAAGGTCAGGGTTGAAGACCGCGCCCTCGTGCTGCATCCGTCCCGCCCACCGGTCGCGCCGAAGCAGATCGCGGTGGGTTGAAGCCGTGCGTGAACCACGCTGCCGAGTTCGATCCGGCCGCTCCCATGGAGCTGTTGTTGGCAACATTGGGTTATGTACCATGATAGTCTTTAATGATGAGACCCTGTTGGTCCACAATCCAAAAACTGCTGGTACGTCGTTGATCACTTATTTGCTCTCAAACTTGCCGGGGCCGGTTCATACGGCGGGCGTTCGGCAACTCGGTACGTATCATCCGTCGCTCTCTATGTCGATGGGCTATGCCGCTGCCGTTGTCGGGACAATGAGTTTCAAACGGGTTATCAGCGTTATCCGCAATCCATTCGATCGAGAAGTATCGATGTATCTTTACTATCGCAACGTACTCGCCTCATCGGCAACGCTGAAAGACGATTTGCGGGATGAGACGATGCGACAACGGGTAATGAAGGCTGCCGAACTCGATTTCCGATCCTACCTTCGATGGATATGGGATCGTGACGGAACAGTTGATATTTGGCGGTCGTGGTGCTTCTATCAACTTGCTGACGGTACCAAACTGGACACTCTATGCATTCTTCGATTTGAGAATTTGGAACTCGGAACTTGCCAATGCTCTAGGCGTGCCCACCGTTAACTTACCAAGGCTTAATACATCATCTCGCCATCCTACGGCAGCGTCCTATGATAAGCGGAGCGCACGAATCGTGCGGCGATCTTACAATTGGATGTTTGCCGAGGGCTACTATGGGAAGGTTGATTGTCCAATAAGGGGGAGCAGAAGTTTATTTGACGCGGCACGCTCGGTCGCGAGCGGCGGCTTAAGCCTTCGAGGGAAAAGAAGCCTAGGAAACGGCGCGAGATGAAATCGTCGCCAAATCGTCTTCAACCGCGGCACTCTTCAATCCGCCGCACGACCGCAGATGGCACTCCGCTTCGCTTCGTGCCACGCGAGAGGCTCTCTGCCTCGCGCGCTCTCTGGGATATTTGAACAAAGAAATGGTCAGGGGTTTTGCGCATATAAGGGGAACAAGTATTCGACACACCGCGGCTAATCCGGCAACGCGATCCTTCTTCCGGCACCCTTCGGCGGGGTCGCCGGCGCGTACTCTCTCGTAGCGACCTGCAAGGCGGCGTATTTGTCCGGCGGAAATTCCGCCACTCGGCGAACGCTCATGTCGATGTGCAGCGCCATCAGTTCCTGCGCAGCAGAACGCTCGCCGCTTTCGGTATGGAACATCTCGTGGAAGTAGTGCAGCCGCTTCGTATCGGCACCAAGCAGCCATGTTCGGACTGAGAGTTTGTCGCCGAGGTGAACCTCTCGCTCATAGAGCGTATGTGTTTCGGCGGTAAAACATGAATTGCCTGATGCTTCGCGATACCCGTCGCCGATATCTAGGGCTTTGTAGAGCGCGTCGGTGGCAAGGTCGAACACGAGGACGTAGTAGGCGAGGTTCATGTGTCCATTGGAATCAATCCACTCGGGCCGAACAATATCCTGATATTCAATGACCGGTTTGCTCATGGTGCGGTGCACCTTGTTGACTGCGCCGGCGTTGGTCAAGTTGCTCACGCTCGACGATCGAGATAAGCGAACCAGCCGCCGCCAGCGCCAACCGTCACGGGCCGGCGCGCCGCATCAAGCAGTTCCAATAGACCCCGTGGAGCCCTACGCAGCTTCGGCCAACTGGCGGGGTCGATAGATCGCGATGTGGGTCGCCCGAACTAGCGGTGTTGTTTCGTTGGCAACCACCATGCAGTCGAGTTCCACCCACTTGTGGCCCTTGTGTTCGTAGTTTTTAACGATCCTGGCACGTGCGTTCAATGTGTCGCCGACATGCGCTAGACCGAGGTTGCGGACCGTGCTGCCCATGTGGATCCAAGCCGGAAGTATGACGTTGTCGGTCAGCACCCGATTGCAGCACCGCAGGAACGTTCCTGCGTGAACGATCTTTTCTCGTGCGTAGATCGGATCGGTTTCACGGAGGTCTTTCAGGTCCTGGGCGTGATTGGCTTCGGTGATCGAAATCGGCTTCATCCCAAGCCAGTCGCCGACCTTGAGCGACTGTTCGTCAGCCGGGGTGCGGTTGGTGCGAGGGGAAACCAATTTGAAGTCACTGAGGCCGGCCGGAGGCGGCGGGGTCGCGGCAATCGCGGCCCGGCCGGTCGTGCAGAGGACGCCTTGACTGTGAACAGTCAACGTCAGGCCGTCGGCGCCCTCGACGGCGGTGACTTCGGCTATGTCGTCGTCGTACACCGGTTTGATGAATTTAGCCTCGCAGGTGCCGCGTTCGAGCCACGCCCGACCCCAGCGCTGTAGCGGTTGATGGGTCATGTAGGCGTAGACGTTGACCCCCGGGACAAAGCCCCCGCTGAAGCCAAGGCGCTGAGCGGTGGCTCCATCGTGGATTTTGTTCTCCGATGCGGTGGACGTGTTGAAGGCGGAAACCAGGTAAGGTGGGAGGATCATTCTTCCAACTCAAGCGGGCCGGTCAATTCAGCGCCCAGAGCCCGACTTCGTAGCCCGGAACAAAATTACGGTTGTTCATATCCGGATTGCGATTGATGTAGGTCCGCCCAAACATCGGGTGGCGCATGCTCCGAGTTTCGTGCTCGATACGGAACAGTGGCTTGTTGGTGTCCACGTCGACGATGTCGAGGAACCGATACTGGTGCTGATCGCTTTCCTCGCTGATCAGACCACGCTCCAGCAGTTTCTTGTGCGGGCCGGAGAAGTCTACCAGCGTGATCTGGATGTGGTGGCCGTCGTACGGGGGGATCGGCGCGGTGGTTTCGCGATAGATCACCCGGCTCTCGGCCGAGGTGCGCGCCCAGGCGTAAGGGCCGCGTTCGTCGCTGGAGACACCGGCGAGGGCGCCGACAATCTCCACATAAAACTTGGCTATGGCGGAAAGGTCGGTGCCAGCGGGAATGTCGAATTCGACATAGGGCATGCCTACACGCATGGCGGCGAAACGGGACGGGTCGGGCGCGTGGACGCGAATACGGTTGCCCCAGGGGCAAATCGTCTCGACCGCGTCGACGGCCTCACGGAAGCTGAATTTGGTGCCTTCGAGGTATTTTTTCGCACCATCCAGCCGCTTCAGCAGCGCGTTCAAGTCCGGCACCACCAGGCCCGTTGTCCCGCGCACGACCTCGGGTCCGCCCGTCGGCAGATGGAACTGGCCGCGCCCGACGTTCACCCACATGTTGTCCAGACCAGCCATTAGGTACGGGTCACGGGTGAGGCCAAGACCCATCAGGTAGAACGCGATCGCCTTGCTCTGATCCGGCACGCGGACATTGACGTGGCCGAGTTCGACGATATTGCCGAGATCTTCAGCGGTCCGGTCGAAAGTCGGCGTCATGACGGCGGTGTCCATCCCGTTGGTCTCCTTATAACGGCTGCGCTAAATGCTCGCCGGGTATTCTAGTCCTGCGTTCCGGGCTGGTCCATCCCGGCGCGATTTGCCCATATGTGGCGCAACGGCAATTGGATGCCGATGTTATGTCATGATCAGACGAGCGAGCCCGGTTGACGTCTCGCGGCGGATCGACGGGCCGATCACGTTCTATTTTACTGAGCCTGCAGCTTCTCCATTCGGAGGCGACTCGATTGGGCAGGTGTATGGTCCGCTCCCGATCCACCGGCTGCGAGCGCCTCCATGGAAAGTACCTTTGCAACGGCAAGACATTCTGACTCGCTACTGCCATTTGCGCGAGATCAGCACACGCCATCACAACGCCGCCCTCGACTGCGTGGCGCGGCCAGCCATGCTGGAACGAGCGAAGCATCTCGGCTGCACCTATGGACAGACCTTGGTCTTAGAAAGCGAGGAGGCCATGGCGCTGATATTTGACTTGGCCGTTCATACGGCCAAGCCGGGCCGTTCCCGCGCGATCGATCGCTATGCCAGAGCGGCGGCACTTTCCGACGGTGCGGACGAGGCCTCCACACTGGAAACGCTGCGTGCCGCTCGTTTCTCGATCTGGCGGGTTGAGCGCCATCACGAGGTGGCCGGTTTGATCGTCAGGGATATGCTTCGTGCTCACGATACGTGGCTGGTCGATGAAGGCCTGGCGGCCAGCACGGAGC
This sequence comes from uncultured Pseudomonadota bacterium, assembly GCA_963832865.1. Taxonomy (GTDB): domain Bacteria; phylum Pseudomonadota; class Alphaproteobacteria; order Acetobacterales; family Acetobacteraceae; genus Rhodopila. Next base: position 229,673 of record CAWHWH010000042.1, on the reverse strand, counting down.
CTGGTTTTGTGTTCGCCGCCCGGCTTTTCTGCCCCGACGAATTCGCCATGACCTGCGGTGTCATCGTGCCTGTCGACGGAGATCTCATGGCCCAAGTCGTGTCCAGCGGCATGGCATGGCTGCCACACTCTAATCTGGACGGGCTAGCTGATGATCCGCGTTTCGCCACGGCGATCTACCGCGCCGCTATCAGTGAGGGCGTTATGGACCGGGTCGCGTTCCAGGAGCCCGGCATCGCCGCCTGAAGCAGCGTTGTTTTGCCAGACCCGAAGTCACCGAAGAGCAACCCTCGCGGACGAAAGGGTGCATTCGGTCGGGTTCCCGGGCCTCCGCAGTCGTCCTTTTCCAGTCATCAGGACAATTTTCCGTCGCCCTCAAACCGGCGCCAGGCGCTCATCTGCACCGCTGAGGTCAGGCAGTGGACGACGACCGGTTTGGTCTTCACCGCAAAGGCGCGGGCGATGCCGCCGGCAATTTCAAAGTCTTCCCGGATCGTGATGCCCTCGGCGCCGAACGACCTCCCCCAGGCAGCGAAGTCCGGGTTGGTCAGGCGGGTGGCTTCCATGAATTTGCGATCCGGATAGCGCACGTAGGAGTGCATGCCGATCGTTCCATACATGGAGTTGTCGGAGATAACGACGATCGGGTTGCCGCCGTATTGGCACGCCGTGGCGATCTCGTTGCCCATCATCAGTGCGCCGCCGTCCCCCATGAACGCCACGACCTGTTTGCCGGGCCGGCGCAGGCAGCCAGCGACCGCCATCGGCATCCCGGAGCCCATGGCCCCGACGACAGACGACAAGAATTCCTGACCCGGTCGGAAGCCGATATACCGGTGTATATATGACCCGAAATTGCCGGCGTCGGACGTTATCACCGCGTCGTCCGCGAGATGCTTGTCGATCTCACAGACCACGGCGGCAAAGTTGATCCCGTCCGTGGTTGGCTCCCAGGTCTTTTCCAGTAGCGACAGATGGATCTTGTGCAGCCCATCGACCCAGCCTCGGCGCTTGGCGGCGTCGGATGGGATTTCCAGGGTCAGCAGGGCTTTAACGACTTCGTATGGGTCACAGGGCATGCCGAGGTCCGGGCGCCAGACGCGGCCGACCTCGTTCGGATCGGGCCAAATATGCACCAGCGGAAGCTGCGGCTGCGGCGCGTTCGGAAAGCTGTAAGACTGCGAGACCGTGTCGGTCAGTCGCTCACCAAGGGCGACAAGCAGATCAGCCTTCTTCATCTCGCCGATGAGTGCCGGGGGGACGCGGATACCCATGTAGCCGCCGTAATTGGGATGGCGAGCGTCAAATAGTTGCGGCCGGCGGTGCGTGGGGTTGATCGGCAGGACCCATTCTTCGGAGAGACGCTGGAGGTCTGCGTAGACACATTTGTCATGCATGGTGTCCGCCAGCAATGCGCCGCCCGCCAGAATTAGCGGCCGTTCGGCTTTAGCCAGCATATCGGCGAGGCGCTGAAGGTCCTCGCTGCGCGGGCCAGCGATGACCCGAGGGCGCGGCAAATTCAATGGAGCATCGGTCGTTTCGTCGAAGATATCCTCCGGCAGGATACACGGCCACCGGACCGGGCGTGCCGCACTCGGCGATGTGAAATGCCCTCGCGATGGCTTCTGAGGCCTGTTCCGGTTCATTGACCTCGATGACGGTTTTGGTGATGTCCGAGAGTAATCTGGAGTAGTTTTGCTCTTGCAGGGCCAGTCGGCCGAAGTCCGCGCGTTCGACCTGTCCCACCAGCATGACCATCGGGGTGGCGTCGTGATAGGCGGAATGGAGCGAGACCATTGCGTTGGACAGACCAGGACCGCGGGAGACGATGCAGACCCCGGCGCGATTGCGCAGCCGCCCGTCTGCCACCGCCATAAATCCCGCCCCGCCTTCATGCCGGCACACGATCATACGGATCGAGTTCCGTTCGGTGAGCACGCTGCTCAGGCCGACATAGCTTTCCCCAGGGACGCAGAAGATCTGGTCGACGTCGTGGGCTTCGAGGCTGTCCGCCAGCAGGCGGGCGACGGTTGTGGTCATCCTGGGTGCGTCTCCGGTGCCGGGGCGCTGTTTCGGCCGGCAATCTGCATTGCTGACACGGTCCCACGGTTAGTGTGTTATACGTCCTCAATTTTCTGACGGACAAGCCCGGAGCCTGGTTAACCACGGGGGGCTTGGTTGCAACGGGGACCTGGTTGATGACGTTTGTTTACTATTCGATGGGGTCGCTCGGCGTGCCATCACAGCCGTCAGCCAAGGCGCAATAGGATGCTGGGATTTTCTGGCCATCTGGATACGTTCTCCCGGGACCGGCTTCCGCCCCCGGAACAATGGCCCGAATTGCGGCTCAGTGGATTTGAGTATCCTGAGCGCTTGAATGCCGCGGTCGAACTAACCGACGCGATGGTTCGCAAGGGATTCGGCGACAACACGGCACTGATCGGCAATGGCCGCCACCGCACCTACAAGGAGTTGACCGACTGGACCAACCGCATCGCACGTGCCTTGGTCGAGGAATACGGGGTCAAGCCCGGCAACCGGGTTCTGATACGATCGGCAAACAATCCGGCTATGGTCGCATGCTGGCTGGCGGCGACGAAGGCGGGGGCGGTCGTGGTCAACACCATGCCGATGCTGCGCTCCGGTGAACTGGCGAAGATCGTCGATAAAGCTGAAATCTCGTTGGCGCTTTGCGACACCCGGTTGATGGATGAGTTGGTCAGTTGCGCCAAGGACAGCGAGTTCCTGAACACGGTCGTCGGATTTGACGGGACAGCCAACCATGATGCCGAACTCGATCGAGTGGCGCTGAGTAAACCGGTCAGGTTCGAGGCAGTGGATACCGGCCGGGATGACGTGGCGCTGCTTGGCTTTACTTCGGGAACGACCGGCGAGCCAAAGGCTACGATGCATCTCCATCGTGATCTGCTGATCATCGCCGACGCGTATGCGAAGGAGGTGCTTGGAGTGACCCCGGAAGATGTCTTCGTGGGATCGCCCCCGCTCGCATTCACCTTCGGGCTCGGTGGCCTGGCGATTTTCCCGCTGCGTTTCGGTGCCGCTGCGACATTGTTGGAATACGCCTCGCCACCGAACATGATCGAGATTATCCAAACCTATCGCGCGACCATCAGTTTTACCGCACCGACGGCTTATCGGGCGATGCTGCAGGCGATGGACAGGGGCGCGGATTTGTCGTCGCTGCGCATCGCTGTGTCCGCGGGCGAGACGTTGCCGGGACCGATTTTCGAAGACTGGATCCGGAAGACCGGGAAGCCGATCCTCGACGGGATCGGTTCGACCGAGATGCTGCACATCTTCATTACGAATCGGGTTGATGATATGGCCCCGAATACGACGGGGCGCCCTGTAAGAGGGTATCAGGCGCGGGTCGTCGATGACGACATGAACGAAGTACCCCGCGGCACGGTTGGCCATCTGGCGGTGCGGGGTCCGACGGGGTGCCGATACCTGGCGGACAGACGACAATCGGTCTACGTGCGCGACGGATGGAATTTGACTGGGGATTCGTTTGTGCAGGACGCGGCGGGGGCTTTTCACTTTACCGCCCGATCCGACGACATGATCGTTTCGGCTGGCTACAATATCGCCGGGCCGGAGGTGGAAGCGGCTCTATTGTCCGCTGCCGAGGTCAAGGAATGTGCGGTGGTCGGTGTCGCGGATGACGAGCGAGGACAGATCGTGCAGGCTCATGTCGTCTTGGCGGACGATGTAACGCCGGACGATGCGACGCGGTTGCGGCTGCAGAACCACGTCAAGGCGACAATCGCGCCGTACAAGTATCCGCGTTCTGTGGTATTCGTGCAGGCACTGCCGAAGACGCAGACCGGGAAGATCCAGCGGTTCCGGTTAAGATAGCTCGCCCGGCAGCGCGCCCGTGCGTCTCGTAGCCAAGGAAACTGGACGAATGAGGGAAATCAGGATCAAGATGCGCCATGAGCATCGTTCTGTATGACCTTGCCGGAGCAGACCCGGATGTGCGGTTCAGCCCATATTGCTGGCGGACCCGCTTTGCCCTGGCCCACAAAGGCTTGCCGGTGGAAACCGTCCCGTGGCGCTTCACCGACCGCGACGAGATCGCGTTCTCCGGTCAGGCGAAGGTGCCGGTGATCAAGGACGGCGGAAAGGTGGTGTCCGACAGTTGGGCGATCGCCGAATATCTGGAGGAGCAGGTGCCCGCCCCAACACTGTTCGGTGGGGGGACCGGGCGTGCCCATGCCTTGTTCATCAACAGTTGGGCCGATGCCGTGCTGGTCAGCGGGATCGTCCGATTTATCGTGCGGGACCTGCTGGACATCATCGACCCGAAGGATGTCGAGTATTTCCGCTCAAGCCGCGAGGCTCGTTTCGGCTGCAGTCTTGAAGCGGTCCAAGCGGGCCGCGACGACCGGCTGGCGGCGTTTCGGGATTTGCTGCTCCCGATCCGGCTGGTATTGCGGCGGCAGGATTGGCTCGGCGGGGCGGCGCCGAGCTACGCGGACCATATCATTGCCGGAACGCTGATGTGGCCACGCTGTGCGAGCCGGTTTGCCTTACTTGAGGATAATGATCCTGTCGCTCAATGGCAGCACCGCGTGCTGGATCTGTATGGCGGTCTTGGGCGCGAGGCCAAGCGCGCCTGATAAGTAGCGCAGGCCGGTCTGTTCAGGATGCACGACAGGCCGGCGAAAGCGTGGTCCAGGCGGTTAACAAGGCGAGCCAAGCGAAGGACGCCGCTGGACTAGCCGCCCTCTTCTCCGAGGGACCGGCCCGTCTGGGCTATGAAACACCGCTGACCAACTCCCGGTTTTCAATCTCACCGTGTCCCCGAGCATTATTACCCGATCGAGCTTGGCCGGTTCCGGGGTGGCGGATTTCAACTCCTCCTCATAAAGCTTCTGAATCGCCGCTCGGCCGAATAGGGGCCCGTCAGGCGTGATGTACGTAGCATCCCCATGTGAAGGGGTATTGGACCACCACCATGACCATGCCTCCAGCGGCCGAAGCGGCAAAATAACGCTGTGCCCCGGACGGTGGACCGGGAAAGGAACGGTTCCACCGCGCCCCCCGGTATTCCCATGTCGGCAACGCTCGCGTCCGCCCCGCGCCCGTGCGATGACCTCATGGCCCGGTCGCGCCGCCGCTCGTGGTGCGTGCTAGGTCTCCCTGAAACCGCGCGCCGTCGCCGCTTTGCAGCGCCTACTGCGGCAACCGATCCCCCCAAGCGTGGATCACAATTCCGCCCGCGTCGACCAGACGCCGCCAGCCCATCCGTTCGTCCATGACCGACACGATCGGATGGCCAGCCGGAAATATCGTCCATGTGATGCGGTATTCGGACAGCGTGCGCTCCAACTCCGCGCGGTCCGCTACATTTAAGCGCCGATAACGCGCCAGGAATTCGTCGCCATAAAGGTCGGCACGACTATCGATAAAGGGTCGGATGCCGTCGAAGATTAACTGGCCGCCGAGACCATATTCATTCAGCACCGGCTGCGCGCGCAGCGAAAGCGGCACGGCCTCGAGTGCCGCGGTGAAGGTCACACCTGTGCGCTCCGGCCCCAGAGGCAGTACGACACGGACTATCAACGCTGCCAGAGCGATAAGCAAAGCCCCAACCGACAAACCGCCCCAAACTCGCCGGGGCGCTTCCGCTCGGCCTCGAGAAAGGCTCTCGCCGATTGGGTCCGCCAGGATCAGCGCACCCACGATACCCAAAACCTGTTGATTACGAGCATGTATCAGAGCCAGGTGAACGAGGCCCAGAAGCATGATCAACCGGATCGCAGGCAGTCGGACGCGCCCAGACAAGCCAAGCGCCAGGCTGCCCAGGATGACAAGCTCAAGTGGCTGAAGTTTAGAGAAATCGGAAGGCTGCCACTCCCCGATCCAGGCGAGGCTCTGCATGCCCACCAGATGAAACGGAAACACCACGCCGGCCAGTAGATCCGGGTTGACCAGCGCCACCAGCCAGGCAGCGCCAATGAACCGGCTCCAAGCAAAGAAGACCGGGCGCCCGGCGCCACGGTCCAGCAGGGCCTCGATCATGAAGGCGCCAGGCAGCAGCACTCCAAGCATGCCATGCAGGTTGACCCAAACCAGCATGACCAACAACAACGCCCACGCGGGCGCGGTGCGGTTCGCTCGCGCCGTCACAAGGCCACCGCACCACAGCGCTAGGCACGGCCGACGATCAGGTGTGGACGGGCGAGCATCGACGGGGCAGCGCAGCACAATGCCACAACCAGGCCCGTACAGGCATATACACCCGGCAGGAACCGCCGAAGATGGTCCAACAGCACGCCCGCGGTTAGTCCAGTCGTCGCCGCGGCCAGCACCATGACGCCCTTCAGCCCCCCTGCCCGGTAGGCGAGCGCCATAAGGGTCTCTGCGAACCATTCGTGTGCGAACCAGCGACGATCGCCTGCGGTAAAGGAAAACGGGTCGGTCGCCGGGATAGCGTGGTGATCTAGAATCCACTCGCCGGCACGGATCTGCCAAAGCGTGTCGCCGTCATTCAGAATCGGCGGCAGGAACAGCAGCAAGGCGAAAACCAGGCAACCCGCGATCACCACGGCGGAGTTCAGGTGCGCCGCCTTCGGTCGATTCAAGCTAAGTAATGCGCCGCGACAGCGAACCGAAGGGTCGTCATGATACGCCTCGACCCACCAGGCGTCCTGAAGCTGGAAACTCTCGATCGCTACCGCTCGCCCGGCGGCTCGCTCCAATCGGCTGCGCCCACGACCGCGACGCAGCAGCCGGGGTAGACAAAAGGCACTTCATCACTCCCGCGCATCGTTCTCTATCCGCATATAATGCGGGATGCACGGTTCCGCTACAAGTTAGATCCGGCGTCGATACGTCGTCCGTGCGCAATCAAACGCTTCGACCCCAACGCTCAACCCCCCACCCTCGCCCTTTATTCCGGAACCGCAAGCGGCAACCAGGTGAATTTCTTGTCACGCTCCACCAGCACTGCCGCGACATGATGCTTCTGCCCCGATTGCGTCGTCAACAGTTGCAACGCCTGATCAGGCTCCGAGATCGACGTCTGTTGAACCTCGACGATGATGTCATCTTTCTGGATACCACTATCGGCCGCCGTCCCAGCAGGATCAACCGAAGCCACCATCACGACCGGCTCATTCTTCGCGCCTCGTGAGGAAGCCAGTTCCAGACCAAGCGCTCTCCGCGTATCACCCTTGGGAGCAGCCGGCTTGTCCTCGGGCCATTCGTGGATCGTTACATGCACGACCTGATGCACCCCATGCCGGCATATCTCGATCGCGGCATCGCTGCCGATCGGCGCCCACGCCGCCTTTCTCGCCAGATCTCGAGGGTCCATAATCTTTTGTCCGTTGAAGGACAGGATCACGTCGCCAGACTTGATCTCGCCGTGCATCATCGTCCCGTCGTCATCGCGTACGGTGGATATCAGCGCCCCATGCAGATCCGGCGTGTCCAGCGCCTGGTGCAGCATATAGGTCACCGGCTGAGTAAAAATCGGCAGCATTCCGGCCTGGACGTGGCCAGTTTTCCTCAATCGATCGAACACAAACTGAAGGTCGCTCGAAGGAATGGCAAAGCCAAGCCCGACCGACCCGGTGCCGGGCGCGATTATTATGCTGTTCATGCCGACAACCTCCCCGGCCAGGTTGAACAACGGGCCGCCGGAGTTGCCATGATTGATTGCTGCGTCAGTTTGAAGATAGTCGTCAAACGGGCTTTCCATGACGTCGCGGTTGACGGCGCTGAGAATGCCCGCGGTCACGGTACTATCGAGCCCAAACGGACTTCCGATCGCGATAACCGTGTCCCCGACCCGCATCTTATCGCTGTTGCCGAATTGAACGAATGGCAATGGTCGCCCAGCGTCTATCCGCAGCAATGCCATATCGGCTTTCGACGGCATTCCTACCACCGACGCCTTATAACGCGCGCCATCGGTGGCAACGACGAATATCGAGGTCGCATCCAACACGACGTGCTTGTTCGTGGCGATAAAGCCGGACGGATCAATGATGAAGCCGGAGCCGATGGCGATAGTCGGCCGGTCCGCGCTAACCGTCCTCGGCGCCGATCCGTCCGCCTCAACCGTTGGCGGGCGCGTCACCACAATTCCGACAACCGCGGAAGATACCTTGGAAACCACCGATGCGATTTGATCCCCAGACGTCCCGGCCTCTGCGATGGTGGGCGCGGCCAATCCTATGGACAGCACACCGCCAATCATAAGGACCTGCCGTAGCCAACTCGTGACACAACACGGCACGATGGACATGAACCCGTTCCCCTTCGTGATACTCACCCCGTTCAAGAAAACCCCTGCCGGTCTTCTATCCAACGAGGCGCGTCTTCCTGCCTCTACGCGCAGTCTAGGCCCATCCGACCACGGATCAACAAAATTTGTATTAAAGTATTTGCATGCGGGCGTGTCTCTTTCGCCGCGAACAAAGTCGAACCCCCAAGCAACACAGGCTCCGTTGGGTCGTCAAACCGAAAACCCATAGCTGGGACAAGCGCTCTCCCCTGACCCATCTTGGTTCCCTGCCCAGCCCGCGCTACCAACAGCCGCGACCGCAGCAAAGGAGCCCGACCCATGACCCGCAGTTACCGCATTGCCTCCGTCCCCGCCGACGGCATCGGCCCCGAGGTCATCGCCGCCGGCCTGGAAGTGCTGGAAGCGGTCGCCTCCAAGGACGGCGAATTTAAACTGATGGTGGATCACTACGACTGGGGTTCGAACTGGTACCGCAAGCATGGCGAGTTCATGCCGGCCGACGGGTTGGCGTGGCTGCGGACCGCCGACGCGATCTACTTTGGCGCCGTCGGCGACCCCAACATCCCCGACCATATCTCGCTCTGGGGCTTGCGGCTGCAGATCTGCCAGGGCTTCGACCAATACGCCAACGTCCGGCCGACGCGCATCCTGCCCGGCGTGACCTCGCCCCTGAGGGACATCGGCCCTGGCGACCTCGACTGGGTGATCGTGCGGGAAAACTCCGAAGGCGAGTATGCCGGCCAGGGCGGCCGCACCCATCGCGGCCTGCCCGAGGAAGTCGCCACCGAGACCGCAATCTTCACCCGCCGCGGCGTCGAACGCATCATGCGCTTCGCCTTCGATATCGCTCGGTCGCGTCCCAGGAAGCACCTGACCGTCGTCACGAAGTCAAATGCGCAGCGCCACGGCATGGTGTTCTGGGACGAGATCGCGGCGCTGGTCAGCCATGACTACAAGGACGTGACCTGGGACAAGGAACTGGTCGATGCGATGACCACCCGGATGGTCCGCAAGCCAGGGTCGATAGACACCGTCGTCGCGACCAACCTGCACGCCGACATCCTGTCCGATCTGGCCGCCGCCCTCGCCGGTTCACTAGGCATCGCCCCCACCGGAAATATCGATCCTGAACGCCGCAGCCCCTCGATGTTCGAGCCGATCCACGGCAGCGCGTTCGACATCACCGGCAAAGGCATCGCCAACCCCGTCGGGACGTTCTGGACGGGCGCGATGATGCTGGAACATCTCGGCGAGAAGCCCGCCGCCGATCTGCTGATGCGGGCGGTGGAGCAAGTCTGTGCCGCCGGCATCCTAACGCCGGATCTGGGAGGAACTGCGACCACGAAGGAAGTGACCAACGCAATGGTCGAAGCGGTCCGCGGCTTGAACCGGTAACCCGGCTACCGCAGCAGGGCCGGATCTCCAGGACCCCAGACCGCGTGCCGCATCGGATCGAACGCCCCCAAGTCAAGCGATGGAGCCTGCCTACTCACCAGTTCCGCCAGTAACCGTCCGGCAAATGGCCCGATCGTCAGGCCCGCCGCCCCTAACCCGGTGCCGGCCGCCAGTCCCTCGATCCCGCGCACCCATCCCAGCAAAGGCCGCACCTCGGGCCCCGCAGGCCGGAACCCAACCCGCGTTTCGAGCACCGTCGCCACACCCAGACCGGGTGCGATTCCCAGCGCCTCGGCCAGCACCTCCGCCTGCCCCGCCGCCGTGATCCTGTAATCGAAGCCGGAGCCGGTTTCACGCGTGGCGCCGGCAACGATGCGCCCGCCCTCAAACGGCACGATGTAATGACTGCTTGGCGGCAGGATGACCGGCCAGTCCTCCGTCCGGGTGCCCTCCAGGCGTAGGTGGACGATCTGGCCGCGCTGCGGTTCGACCGCCAGGCGGAGGCCCAACACCCGCAGCACCGGATCCGTCCAGGCGCCCGCGGTGACCACCACACAGTCAGCCGGAATGCGTTCGCCCGCAACGTCCACACCCACCACCCGATCCGCGTCGACCGCCACCGCCGCGTGGCCTTGCAGGATCGTGGCTCCACGAGACCCCGCAGCCCGAAGCAGACTAGCGGTCAGGCTCCGGCCATCAACCCGCCCGCCGCCGCTGATGAATATGCCGCCCAGGCCAGCCCGCAATGGCGGAAAAAGCGCCTGCGCCTCCTTCGCGGAAAGCCGCGAGACCTCCCCCATGGCAGGTTCCGCGCGCTGACCCGCCATGCGCTCCAGCCAGTCCAATTGCGCCGTGTCGCCGGACACCAGCATCGCCCCGGACCGTCGATAGCCGGTTTCAGTCTCACCCGCTGCCGCCAGATCGGCGATCAATAGCGGATAATAGTCGCCGCCCTTGGCATACAACCGGTAGAACATCGGATCATCGACCCCTGAAACCCACGGGCAGATAATGCCGGCGCCGGCGGCGGTTGCTCGTCCTTCCAGGTTCGCGTCGACAATAGTAACCCGCGCACCCATCCCGGTAAGATGGAACGCTGTGCTGGAGCCGAGCACGCCGGCGCCGATAATGACGATCCGCATGACACCTTCTTTCGCTGTTTGCTGGGACCAACTAGATCATAATTTCGCGTCCCATCGGCTTGGATCAATTTTGATCCTCTGTTTTTATGTGGTATTTTCTGTGATGGGCGAGGATACATCACGTCCCCCCGATTGATCCCGATGAAATCTCCACGACGGCCCGACCTTCCGCAAGGAATGTGCAGGCGCATCATGACAAGTGGCAAGCGACGTGGAACCGGGACTATACCCGCGATCGCATGGCGCGGATGACCAAGCACATCTTCCCGGTGTTGGGTGATCGGGACACGGCGACCATCACTGCGCGTGACATCTTCTCTGCGGTCAATCCGATCTGGGGCAAGCTGCAAACCGCGCCGCGCATCTTGGATGAGATCAGCGCGGTGATCGGACAAGCGATGGCGGTGGATGAACGCCGGTTTCAGCGCGGCAACCCAGCGCCTATCACACGCAAGATGCTAAAGGAGGGCGTACAGCCGAGCAATAAATCACATGACTCCACGCCGTGGAACAGGCCCCTGCCCTGTATGCCAAGCTGCTGACCAGCGACAATCCGCAGGCGCATGCGCTGCGGTTCCTGCTGTTGTGCTGCACGCCACGCACCGATGAAATTCTTGGTGCTCTGTGGTCGGAAACTGAGGTGCACCCCATCGGTCGGAAATCGGTTGGACAGGAATTGGACTAAGTTAAGAGAGCCTCAGGCCCATTTCACGATCCCGAGCCCACCCGCGGGGGTTACTGCAACTATACTTACCTTAGTATTTGAATTTGAAAGCCTTTTCTTGCTATGTTGGGCCGGCAAATCTTTGTCCGTGAGGTGGCTGAACTGAATACCTTGGGGGATACCACCGTCGTTATGAGCCCATCTATCTGACTTCGAGACGTGCGTCGTCCTTAGCCACCTTGCGGCTGTGTATCTCGGGCAGCGTGGCGTTGAGTGCGGCGCTCAGGCTCTCAGCTAGCACCGGTGCGTCGCCCGTGCCGGACGTCAGGGCGTGCTGGAATTGGCGGCCGACGGCCGCTAGGCGCTCGAAGCCGAACATTCCGCCACCGCCAGAGACCGTTAGAGCAGCTTCTGCCAGCCAGTTTCTCTTAGATACGAGGGAATTCGACACATCCAATGTGCGCAGGAGACTCTCCCCAAGCACCGCAATGGTGGTCAGATAAGCGGCCACCGCCTCGGGCGCGAGGAAGGAGGTGGTTCGGTCGAATACCTTGGGGTCGAGGACAGAGAGGTCCGCACCAACTATCGGAGGCATACCGGTGGCAGGCATGGGGAGTGCAAATCCCGGCCCGAAGCTGTCGCTTTGAGGACCTGTCACGGCCGCACGAACCACGGCGGCAACCAACATTTCCGGTTCAAATGGTTTGGAGACGTGGCCGTTCATACCAGCCTTGCGGCACTCTGACACTTGTCCGGCAAATGCCTGGGCCGTTACGGCCACGATCGGAACCCGTCCGCGCCCACCTTCTAATGCCCGAATGCGACGCGTGGCCTCCAGCCCATCCATTTCGGGCATACATACATCCATGAGGACGACATTGAAATCGGTGTCTGCGGCTGCCGCGACCGCCTCAGCACCGCCCTCGACACAGACCACGCAATGGCCTGCCGCGCGCAAGAAGGACTGGGCGATGTCCCGGCTCATTGTAATATCATCAACGACCAGTACATTTAGCGGACGCTTCAGCGGTCGATGTCCCTGTTCAACGTCGGCTGCGGCAGCCTTCGTCTCACTGTCGGCGATGCCTAGCCGCTGCTCACTCAGATTGCGCTCACGACTTTCTCGGTGAATCCTGGCGCACGCGGCCAATAATTCAGCGGGGCTGTCCATCTGAATAGGTCGGGCAATTAGATAACCTTGTATCTGATCGCATCCGAGGTCTCGAAGCGCATTCAGTTGCTGCACCGTTTCCACCCCTTCGGCCACGATTGTAAGGCCGAGTTTGCGAGCAAGATCGATGATCGCACTCACGATGAATGTTGCATCCTCGGTCTGACCAAACCGTTTCACAAAGGACCGGTCAATCTTAAGTTTGTCGAACTTGAATTCGTGTAAATAGCCAAGACTTGAGTAGCCTGTACCGAAATCATCCATCGCTATTCGTACACCGAACCGGCGCAGCGCGGAAAAGAGGTCTGCGGCTTGCTTGGGTGCCTCCATGAGAAGGCTTTCCGTTACCTCGATCTCCAATCGGTCGGCTGGAAGTCCCGTGCGTGCGAGGATGTCGGATACGGTTTGCGGCAGGTCGTGTGAGTGAAATTGTGCGGGAGAAACGTTGACGGCGACCCAGTACGGCTCATTCCAGCTTGCGGCTGCCGCACAGGCGGTCTGAAGAACCCACTGACCAATCTTCATGATCAGGCCACTCTTCTCCGCCAACGGTATAAACTCAAGCGGAGGTATCATACCTCGTTCAGGATGTTGCCACCGGAGCAGCGCCTCGAAGCCAACAACTTCGCCGGTTGAGGAACTTATCAGAGGCTGGTAATGCAGTAAAAGTTGATCACGTTCGATCGCGCATCTCAGTTCGCACTCAAGCGGTTGAGGAGCATGCTCGTCGGTGACGTCGTACCGGCCGTTGGACGAGCCCGGTACTTTGATAGCCGCTGCCCGGCTCTTCCGCTGCCGCTTGTCGAGATACATCGCAGTGTCGCCAGCATCGAGGAGCTTGCTGGTCTCGGTGGTGTCAGTGTGTGCGACACCGACGCTGCCGCCAGCGAAGAAAGCCTGCTCGCCGAGATTGAACGATACGGCTAAGTCTTGACGGACTCGCTCGGCGAGCGCCTTGGCAGCGTCAATGCTGATTTTCGAGCAAAGAATTACGAATTCATCACCGCCCACCCGAGCAACGAGGTCGCCGCTTCTGACTGCCTTGATGAGCCGTGCCGCGACCTGGAGCAACATCGAATTGCCCGCCGCGTGCCCGTGCGCATCGTTCACCGCCTTGAACCCGTCGAGATCGAGAAAGAGCAGCGCAACGTCCGATACAGCGCCCAAAGCATCCAGATGTTCCTGCAACATTCGTCGATTGGGAAGCTGGGTCAGTGAATCGTAATGCCGCAGCTTGGCCAGTTCCGCGACTGCCTGTCGCGCGAGGGCCGTCGTGATCGTGCGTCGTAGCTCACGCGCGGTGGCGCGATCAGCTTCCTGCCACGGTTCAGAATGACCTGCTATCCGCTCGCTCCAAACCGCAAAGGACCGGCGCGGTGACAGACGGCCGGTCGTTGGATCAGGATCAACCGCCTTGGTCGGATCACCTGCCCACTTAACCTCACGCTCAATCTCGGGGCGAAACCACATTATCGCGTCACCGAGTCCGGGCGGAAGGGCTAAATATAAGGCGCCACTGGCGGTCGCGGACTCTGTTTCCCAATCGGGAACGCATTCCCGGAGTTCGTCAGTAGCAATGAGGTCCGCGTCAGACCCGGTGATTAGCGCGGTCATTGCCCGTGTTGCGGTCTCAATTGGCGGCGTCGAGCCAAGCGTAACCGTTCTTTCACCGAGCCGGATCATGGCACCGCTTGCGTCGAGCATGGACAGAATTGCGTCACCGCTGGCCAGCAACGCATCGGCCACGTCCCCCAACGCCGTCACCCGCGCGATAACCTCGTGCAGCGTTCGCTGACGACGAAGCTGCTCAGCGTAACATTCCGCCTCTCCCACGGTGCCAAGCAGCAGCGACATTAGCTGGCCGAGCAAATCGCATTGCGCACGCAGGTCGGCCGTGATGACCAGCGGCGACCGATGATGGCAAACAAGCAGGCCCCAGAGCGAGCTGCTTGGAATGAGGGACACGCCTAAACTGGCCCTTGTGCCCATGTTACGCATGTATTCGAGATGCGCTGGCGAGACGGATCGCAGCGCGCAGAGGGTCATGTCAACCGGGGGTACCTGCCCCAGTGCGGGATTGGCCCGCATGGGGACGGGCACATAGTCAACGTCAGCGATGGCTCGAACGCGCTGCGCCAGATACATGCGCCGAGCCTGGGGCGGAATGTCCGAGCCGGGGTAATGTAGGCCGAGGTATGGCTCAAGATCGCGGTCCCGATCCTCCGCAATGACCTCGCCGTTACCTTCCCGGTCGAACCGATAGACCATGACCCGGTCGTAGCCTGTTAACTCCCGGAGCTTCATCACGACGATATCGCACAATTCGCGCTGGCTCCTGGCGGCATGAAGCGCGTGCATAATGGCCTGGGTCCGTTGGAGCACGAGGCCCTGGTTCCCGCTTTGAGGAGCAACCTCAAGCTCAACGTAAACGGAGCCGCCTGTCGTATGGACTACCATCTGTAGCGGGAACGGCGCCTTCGGTGCGGTGACCGCCAACACGACGCACGGCGCATACCGCTCGCATGCCAGCGTGCCCCGAACGGCATCGCAGGCCGCCTCGCCAAGCACTTCACGCAAGGGCCGTCCCAACGCGGCATCGGGTGGTACGCCGAGATAATGGTCCAAGTTGTCGCTGGCATGCGTGACGATGAAATCATCTAGCTGGGCTACAAGCAGGACACCTTGCGGCTGAATTGCTCCCGGCGTGTGAATAGGCTCCTGTTCACAGGCGACCAGGTCGATGTCATGGTCGAGGCCGACAAGGGCATCGTCGGATGGAGTCACGGACGATCCCTCATTTGCTTACAGAAAGGCTCGAACCACGCGATGACCGCCTGAAATGTTTTTTGAGCACCCCCCTGCACGGCATCGCATGATGCTGGATTGAGTTCCCCGAACGCATCGAGTTTCGCCACGAAGGAACGCCACATCGACCCAGTCTCCGCGCCGTGACCCGCGAAGAAGGACATCGCACCGGTCGGAATGTCCATCTCTTGCGTCTCGAAATGGCGTAGTATTATCCGTCCCCCGAGAGTTGAGCCTTCCATCACATAGAGGGCGCCGAGCGCATGCGCGAACGATTTGATCTCGAAAACATCAGATGCCTCGTCGGGACAAGGCTCGCTTCCAAGGACGGTTAAGTCGCGGGCTATATGTCGCACATGGCTACGGTCCTTCAGCTCGAGGCCGAGTTCATCCCAACCGCTTTGCTGGCCCAACGCCCGCTCCAGCGGTCCGTAAATTCCGTAGAACCGTCTGAGGGTCTCGGCGTAACTGATCCTGTCGAATATCAGGGATGGTATATTCAACAGTTTCTCGGCCTGGAGATGCAATTCCGCTGTCGCGGCGCGTAAGCGTCGAGACAACGAATATGTCTCCATATGCTGAGCCTCCCATCCAGAGCTTCTGGCTTGCAGAGCTTTTCCGGAAACGTCACGAGGTGGAGCGATATCGGTCCTTGTGCCTAACAATGTTGGTCCATCCAGAAAATCGGAGCGGCGTTGGGGTGAAAACAACAGCCGGCCACCATCTTGCCGGATAGGCGTGAATTTTCGGTTAACGCCATCTTTTGGATCCCAACGAAGAACCAAGCCAAAAACGCTGCGTGCTGTCCAGGGCGCTTGTCCGCAAGAGTATACTCCGCCTGCCAGTTACAGTAGTCTAGCACCATGAACGCATGCCGAAGCAGTCGGCTTCAAGATCGATGAGGTGATCGCCGATCAGGGAATATCAGGCGTCACCACAAAATTGGCGGATCGGCCCGGCGGAAACCGACCGCTGGTCTTCCTTGCCCCCGAGCCTTAAGCTTACCGGCCCGCCACCGAGGTCAAGACATGCACACAGGCTCGGTCATGACGTTGCCGCCGGACGTCGACGTGCTCGCGCCGGACGGGTCCGAAGTAAGGGTTCTGCTCTCACTCTCGCGCGGCAGCATGGCGCATTTTCTGCTCCCGTCGGGGCAGGTCTCCCGCGCAGTTCGCCATCGCACGGTCGAGGAAATCTGGTATATTCTCTCCGGTCATGGCGAGATGTGGAGGGCCGCCGGCGACCAACAGGAGATCATCACTCTGGCCCCTGGCCTGTGTCTGACGATCCCGGCCGGCGTCGGATTTCAATTCCGCTCGCATGGAAACGAGCCTCTGGCCGCGGTCGCGATCACCATGCCGCCGTGGCCGGGCGATGGCGAGGCCGAGTTCACAGAAGGAAGGTGGCAGTCGACCATCGCCACCGCGGCGCCATAGCGGGCCAACCTACGCCGATGCCCGCCGACCCTCACCAGTTAGCCCCATTCCGCGCGATCCGTTGCGCCAGACTCCAGCGATGCACCTCCGACGGACCATCGTAGATCCGAAAACCGCGCACCTCGTTGAAAATGCGCGAGACCAAGGTCTCACCCGTCACACCCTGCCCGCCCAGAACTTGCACGCAACGATCGACCACCCGCCACACCGCTTCTGACACGAACACCTTCGACATCGAGGACTCCGTCGTCCCGCGCGAGCCTTCATCCAGCATCCAGGCGGTGTGCAGGATCGACAGGTGGCTCATGCGGATATCCATTTCATTGTCGGCCAGCATGAAGCCAACCCCCTCATGCCCGATCAGCTTCGCGCCGAAAACCTCCCGCCGCAGCGCGTAATCCGTCGCAATCTGGTGCGCTCGCCGCGCCGCACCCAGCCAGCGCATGCAATGCGTCAGTCGAGCGGGCGCCAGACGCACCTGAGCGTAGCGGAACCCCTTCCCCGGCTCGCCTAAGATATCGCTCGCCGGCACCCGAACATCGCGAAACCGCATCACCGCATGGCCGCCGGCGAACGCACTGTCCAGGCTGTCCATCTGCCGGACGATCTCGATGCCCGGAGTGTCCATGTCTGCCAAAAACATCGTTGCATGGCCGTCCTCGCCCTTGGCCATGATGATCGCGAAAGCGGCACCCTCGGCCCCGGTGATAAACCATTTGTTGCCGTTAATGAGATAGTGGTTGCCGTCCTTCACCGCGGTCGTGGCCAGCGCCGCTGGGTCCGAGCCGGCGCCCGGCGCGGGCTCCGTCATGCAAAAACACGATCGCGTCGCGCCGGAAGCCAACGGCCGCAGCCACCGGTCCTTCTGTTCCTTGGAAGCAACGGCCTCCAATAGATGCATGTTCCCCTCGTCAGGCGCGAAGATATGCATCGCCACTGGCCCGAGCAGCGAATACCCGGCTTCCTCGAACACCACCGCCTTCCCGACGTGCGACAACCCCAGACCGCCATATTCCACCCCGACATGCGGCGCCACCAACCCCTCGGCCGCCGCCAGGGCCACCAGTTCGCGACGAAATTCCTCGGTGGGACCATGATGCGTCTGGCGGCGGTCGCCCTCCAGCGGAATGATCTTATCGCGGATGAAAGCCCGAGTGCGCTGCTGCAACTCCTGCAGCTCAGGAGAAAGGGAAAAGTCCATGCGGCGATCCTCCGATACCGGGACACACCCGGCGACAACGAGATTAGAAAGCGCGTCCCTGAGCAATTTCGTGGGTGAATTCCAGAATCCCCGTTCCGATCCCCGCCAGCGGAGCGTACCGCGCCTCCTGCGTCGCCCCGGTGCGGTACCGCATGCCAAGTTGTAAAAAGATGACGGACAGTTTGTACATCGCCAGCACTCGGTGGAACAGAAAGTTGGACATGTCGCGGCCAGACAACCGCGCATAGGTCGCAACCGCCTCCTGGCGCGTGCACAGGCAGGCCTCAAGGGCAGGCATCTGCTCCATGTCGTGCATCGCCCACGGATCGTCGGCATGGATCCAGTACGACAGCAGCGTGGCGAAATCGAACAGCGGATCGCCTCGCGTGCCCTGATCCCAATCGACCACCGCGCGCGGAGACAAATCATCCGGATTTAGGATCATGTTGTTCAGCTTGAAATCGTTGTGCAGCAATCCGGGAGGCCCATCAGGAACGAGATTTTGCTCCAGCCAGTTGCCGACATCGATGTGCAAGGTCTCCGTCCCGGGCTCCATTGCCGTCAGCCCCCGCTTGCGCCAGCCGGAGACGCCGCGCGCCAGGAACCCATCCGGCCGGCCGAGATCATCGAGTCCGACCGCCTTGGTATCCACCGCATGGATCGCGGCGATCGTCTCCAGTAGCACCTGCGACAGTCGAACCCCAATCTCCGGCCGATGTGCCAGTTCGGCCGGAACATGTTCACGGATCACCAGCCCCGGCCGGTATTCGATAATCTGAAAGCGCTGGCCGATGACCGAGGGATCACTGCACAAATAGAGCCCTCGCGCGATGAACGGCAGCACGTCCGGCAGCCGTGACAGAATGCGGAATTCGCGCGCCATGTCATAAGCTCCGGCGGGCAACTCCCCCATCGGCGGCCGGCGCAGCACGGCCGGCCGGCCGTCGAGATGAATCAGATAATTGAGGTTGGCCAGCCCCCCGGCGAACTGCCGCGGCAGCGGCTCCGCATCCAGCCGATGGCCATGCTCGGCGAGATGCGCGCGCACCGCCTCCCAGTCCAGCGGGACACTCTCGGCGGCGGACCGCAGGCCGGTTTCGGGCGTCACGCTTCCTCCTCCTGCTGCTGTTGAGGGGGAGTCAATACAGCAGGCAGCGAATGACGCAACCGACGAGGTCTAACCGGGCTCAATCTCCGGCAAGGTCACGTCGGCGTAGATGTCATCCAACAGCAGGGTAACGTCGATCTCGGGCATCGCCAGGGTCTCGCCGGCGGTAAGCGCTCGGGCATCCCAGGAGGCGGCATGGCGCGTGAATACGGTGGCAGCGATACTGTCCTGCTCCAGGATAACGTATCGCTGGATGGACGGGGTTGCCTGGTATTCGCGCAGTTTCTCGATGCGGTCGGTGCGGGAGGTGCCGGGGCTGAGCACCTCGAAGACCACGACGGGTTCCCGGATGACCGTTTCGCCCGGGGGAACCGGTGCGCAATAGACGAAGGCGTCGGGGTAGCGGATGCGGCCCATGACCTCGATTTTCAGGGTCGGGCCCACCGCCCGGCACTGCTTACCGCGAAGATGCTCTCGCAGCAGCGCTCGCAGAGTGCCGCCGATGAACTCATGCGCGACGGTGCCGCCGGTCATTGCGACCGGCTGCCATCCATCAAACTCATAGCGTAGCGTCTGGTGTTCTTCCCAGGTGAGGAACTGTTCGAGCGTCATAGAAGGCGGAGGACACTGCTCATAGCGTCAGCCTAGCACGAAGACAGGGAATCCGACAGGCCAGTGGGATCGCGAGGGTACAACCGTGAAATCCATCTACACAGCTTTCGCCCGCTGCACGATTCCAGCCAGCGCGTCGGGCGAACATGGCGCGAGTTCGGGACAGCCCCGCACGAGGAAGGGATTATGATTCCCACTGCACGCTCGGCATATTTGATTGATTTAATTCGATAATCGAAGAAAACCTAGCCCTGGAGCCGCGATCTAGGCGCGCGATAGGCACACTTCGCGCACTATCCTTGGGGCTCAGAACTTAGGCTGCTCGAACGCCCGCGACGAAACTCCGCACCTCCGCCGCTAGTCGCTCGGATTGCTGCGACAGGCCGCCTGCCGCTCCCAGCACCTGCGTTGCAGCCGCGCCGGTCTCACCAGCGGCACGGTTAACGCCGGAGATGCTGCGCGTGACCTCCTGCGCCGCTGCGGCTGTCTGCTGCACGTTGCGAGCAATTTCCGCCGTCGCCGCGCCCTGTTCCTCGACTGCCGAGGCGATCGAAGTCGAGATCGAACTCACTTCCTCAATCGTCCCGGTGATTCCTCGAATGGCTTCCACCGCTTCCTTGGTCGCCGCTTGCATCTGACTGATTTGTGAACCGATTTCTTCTGTGGCTTTACCTGTTTGCGCCGCGAGACTCTTCACTTCGGACGCCACTACAGCGAAGCCCTTTCCGGCATCACCGGCACGCGCCGCCTCGATGGTCGCATTCAGAGCCAGAAGGTTGGTTTGGGCGGCAATGTTGGTAATCAGGCTTACCACATCGCCAATCTTCTGGGCGCCGTCTGCGAGGGCACGGACGATGTGGTCCGTGCGCTGCGTATCGGATACAGCTTTGCCGGTCACTTTGGTGGACTGCGTGACTTGCCGACTTATCTCCGTGATCGACGCGGACAATTCTTCTGCCGCTGAAGCGACCGTCTGCATCCCCGTACCAGCTTCTTCAGCCGCCGCCGCGACCGTTGCGGCCTGCTTACTGGTTTCGTCAGCGGTAGCCGACATGGATTTGGCTGTTGCCTCCATCTCGGTCGATGAGGCAGCAAGCACACCCACCAGTTGGCCGACATTGGATTCGAAATCGCTGGTCAGCGCCTCGACCTGCTTTGCGCGTTGCATTTTTGCTTCGCTCGCCGTGACCTGCTCAGCAGAGAGGCGGTCCGACGTGAGTTTGTTTTGTTTGAAAACTTGGACGGCTTCGGCCATGGAGCCGATCTCGTCTTTGCGCCCGATCCCTGGCACCTCTACCGCCGTGTCACCTTCCGCCAGCTTCATCATGACATAACGCAGGCTCGCGATCGGCCCTCTGATCCCGCGCGTCAGAACAGTCCCCATCAGCACCGCTACCGCCAGAGATGAAATACCGCCAACGACGGTTGTGACAAAGCTGACCGTGAACGCATCCTGCTGGGCGGCGGATCGCGTGGTCAGGAGCGTGCGCTCGACCCCTCCGATCTCCGCGACGGCGGCGCGGATGCCATCCATCGACGTCTTACCGGCGCCAGAGGCTTCTAGCGCCCGTGCCTGCTCCCGCATGTCAGGCTTCGCCATCAACCCGATTTCCTCCTCAGCAACCTCGGCACGCCAACGCTGGGCGAACTGATCTAGATTTTGGAGTCTGGGTCTGCTGTGCGGGATTGTCTGATGTCAGTTCTCTAACCTTCTGCAAGGCGGCGGAATACGACTGAGCGCCCGTGCGATATGGGTCCAGGAACTTATTTTCGCCGGAAACGAGATAGCCACGCAGTCCGGTTTCCTGATCGACCATGGCGGCCATAGTCGCGTCCAAGGTTTCGAGAACGATGTAGGTGTGTTCTGTCCAACCAGCGCTTTGCTCAATAAAGCGGAGCTTCTGGTAGACGATCGAACTGGTTGCGGCCATAGCTAATATCACCGCGGCGAAGGCGATCAACAATTTGCGTGCTATCGGCAGATTTGCGAAGAATGACACCGGATTCTCCTGAAGTTCATTCAGTGATCTTTGCGCACACCATTGCGACAGCCGGAAGGTTCGCAGACAAAAGTTAAGGCATCGTTAAAAAAACGGCTTACCTTGCAACTTGAAGCAAAGGACGCGGGGGCGGTATCGCACCAGCTTCCGCCAGTTGGATGCCACGTTCGGGGCCACGGCCTCCTGCTATATGAAGCCGCAACGTCCCAGTTGTCGCATCCGATTGGGGCAAGCCCAGTCGGACGGTCTGGAGAATGTGTACGGAATAATCCGCTTGTGTTCTAACGGATAACCTGTATAACTCCCTTGAACGAAGGTTCGAGGGAGCGGGGTGGCATACTGCCGGAATGATCAGTTTGGCGGCTAATTTGCCGCTGTCTGAGAATCCTTCCGAAGACGATCCAGCTGCGTCGAACTCGTACCACCTGGCGCCCGGCGTTTGGGCCACGCGGCAATCGGGCACTGCTCACGCCATCCCGATATGCCCCATCGGCAGCGCGGCATCACCACCGGCACGCAAACCTTGAATCTGGTAAGGATAATCCTTACTCTCAGTTCGACCGGCAAGGCCAGAACGATGATCGTCAGCAAACTCACCACCAAGGCCCAAACCACCATCCCACAACCCGTCCGCTCGGCGCTCGGCGTCCGGGAAGGTGACGAACTCGCCTACCTCATCGAGGACGGACGTGTAATCCTGACCAAAGCACCCGCCCGCACGATCCGTCGAAACGATCCGCTGGAGGACCCGTTCGCCACCTTCTCGGAATGGTTGTCCCCGGAAGATGCCGAGGACTATGCAGACTTGTAGCAGATGCCCGCCCAATGCTGGGATGTCGTTCGCGTCGATTTCCCCTATGCCGACGAGCCGATTGTACGGCCGCGTCCCGCCCTCGTCATTGCGACACCGATGGCAACGCCCGCATTCGGGTTGGTTTGGGTCCTGATCATCACCAGCGCGCGCCACGCGCCCTGGCCAGAGGATATTCCGATCACCGATCCGGCCGCGGCCGGCCTGGCACGCCCAAGCCTGATCCGCACCGCGAAAATCGCCGCGATCGATAGCCGGTTCGTCGCCACCATTGGGCACCTATCCGACACGGACCGGCGTGCGGTGGCCGAGTGCCTGAAGAGACAACTCGCAGCCGCCTTATCCCCCTGAAGCGACCTCGCCGAACCCCACCAGCATCTGCCCCTCCTGCACCATCTCACCGGCGGCGCAAGACACCGACGCCACAACGGTGTCCGCCGGCGCCGACAGCCGGAACACTGTCTTCATTGCCTCCAGCACCACCAACACCTGCCCGCGCGTCACACTGTCCCCCACCGCCGCGAGAACCTGTGTCACCAGCCCCGGAATCGGCGCGATCAATCGATCGCCAACGTCTTCCTCGTCATCCCCGGGGGCAAGCGGGTCCGGCAGCGTCAGCCGCCACGTCAGCCCCGCGTCGCGCAGCGTCACCACGTGTTGGTCCAGAATCGTGCTGACCATCCGCCAAACCCCATCCAGCGACACCCGAAGCCGTCCCACACCGGCATGCTCCGCCGCGCCCAGAACATCACCGATCCGCCAGGCCATACCCTCACGCCTCACCGCAACCGGATAGGTCGTTTCTCCATCAGTAAAGCAAAATTCTCGCACCGACGTGGTATTCAGCCACCACAGATCACGCTGATCCCAAGGATCACCCCCTGCACGCGGTGTTTCCGCCTCCAGAGCCGTCAGCGCCGCGATCGCCAGCACATCCGGCGGCGGCGTCCCCTGCCCTGCCAGCAGCGTCTCGCTCTCCCGCGCAATAAATCCCGTATCGATCCCCCCGAGCGCAAACAGCGGATGCCCCACAATGCGCCCCAGCAAGTCGAGGTTGCTCGCCACCCCGGCTACCGCGCAATCCGCCAAAGCCTGGCCCATCCGCCGCAGCGCCGACTCCCGGGTCGAGCCATGGCAGATCAATTTCGCCAACATGGCGTCGTAATGCACCGACACCGTATCGCCGGTGGCGAACCCAGTATCGACGCGCACGCCCTCACTCACCGCCGGCGTCCGGAACAGCGCCAACCGCCCCACCGAGGGCGCAAAATCCCGCGCCGGATCCTCGGCATAGATTCGCGCCTCGATGGCATGGCCGTTCAGCGTAATCGCCGATTGATCAACCACCGGCAACCTCTCCCCTGCCGCCACCCGAAGCTGCCACTCCACGAGGTCAAACGCGGTGACCATCTCTGTAACCGGATGCTCGACCTGAAGCCGGGTATTCATCTCCAGGAAAAAGAACCCGTCGCTATCAGCAACAAACTCCACCGTTCCCGCCCCGACATAACCGACCGCGCGAGCGGCAGCGACGGCTGCCGACCCCATGACCTCGCGTCGCGCGTCTGAAAGCCCAGGCGCCGGCGCTTCCTCCAGCACCTTCTGATGCCGGCGCTGCGCCGAGCAATCCCGCTCGAACAGATGCACCGCGTTGCCGTGCGTATCGGCAAAAACCTGAACCTCGATATGCCGAGGCCGTTGCAGATAACGCTCCACCAGCACCCGGTCATCACCGAACGCCGAGGCCGCCTCCTGCCGGGCCGAACCCAGCGCCGAGGCGAACTCCGCCGCCGCGGTCACCACCCGCATCCCCCGCCCGCCGCCGCCCGAAACCGCCTTGATCACTGCCGGAAAGCCGATCCGCACTGCTTGGTCTTCGAGAAAATCCGCGTCCTGCCGATCCCCATGATACCCAGGCAGCAGCGGCACTCCCGACCTTTCCATCAACGCCTTGGCGGCCGACTTCGATCCCATGGCACGCATGGCGGACGCCGGAGGTCCCACGAAAACGATCCCCGCCGCCGCGCAAGCGTCCGCGAATTCAGCATTTTCCGAAAGAAAACCATAACCCGGATGGATCGCCTCCGCCCCAGCCTCCCGAGCAGTCTCGATAATCCGGCCGATATTCAGATAGCTCTCTCGAGCGGCCGAGGGCCCGATCGGATAAGCGCGGTCCGCCGCCTGCACATGCAGCGCCCCAGCATCGGCCTCCGAGTAAACCGCGATCGTTTCGACCCCAAGTCGCCGTGCCGTCCGCGCGATCCGGCAGGCGATCTCGCCTCGATTGGCGATCAGCAGCGAACGAAACATTCCCGTCACATCCGGAACACGCCGAAGCGCGTATCCTGCATCGGCTTGTTCAACGCCGCCGAAAGCGACAGACCCAGCACCCGCCGGCTGTCCGCCGGATCAATGATGCCATCGTCCCAAAGCCGTGCGCTGGCATAATACGGGTGCCCCTGAGAATCATACTGCGCGCGTATCGGTGCCTTGAAAGCCTCCTCCTGTTCCTTGGTCCAGTCAGCGGACCCGCTGCGCACCGTCGCCAACACCCCAGCCGCTTGTTCTCCTCCCATAACGGAAATTCGTGCATTCGGCCACATAAACAAAAACCGAGGATCATACGCTCGGCCGCACATCCCATAGTTGCCCGCGCCATAACTGCCGCCAATAATCAAAGTAATCTTTGGCACGGCCGTAGTAGAGACCGCCGTAACCAACTTCGCCCCATCCTTTGCGATACCACCCGCCTCGTACTTCCGCCCCACCATGAACCCAGTGATATTCTGCAAGAAGATCAACGGAATGCCCCGCTGACTGCACAACTCGATGAAGTGCGCCCCCTTCAGCGCTGATTCCGAAAACAAAATCCCATTGTTCGCGATAATGCCAACCGGATACCCATAAAGATGCGCGAAGCCGCAAACCAGCGTCGTCCCGTACAGCTTCTTGAACTCATCCAGCACGCTGCCATCCACGATACGGGCGATGACCTCCCGAGCGTCGTAGGGCGCGCGCAAGTCGGTCGGCACCACTCCCAGCAGCTCAGCCGGATCATACCTCGGCGCCTCTCCCGGCCGCCGCACCAACCCAGTCGCTTTCTCCCGATTCAAACCACCAACAATCCGGCGACAGATCGACAACGCATGGTGGTCGTTCCGCGCGTAATGATCCACCACGCCCGACGTGCGGGCATGGACATCAGCCCCACCCAAATCCTCAGCCGAGACAACCTCGCCGGTGGCTGCCTGCACTAACGGCGGCCCACCGAGAAAGATTGTGCCCTGCTTCCGAACGATAATACTCTCATCGCTCATCGCCGGCACATACGCCCCACCCGCCGTGCAGGACCCCATAACAACCGCGATCTGAGGAATCCCCTCCGCCGACATATTGGCCTGATTGAAGAAAATGCGCCCGAAATGCTCCCGATCCGGAAAAATCTCGTCCTGCATCGGCAGGAACGCCCCCCCGGAATCAACCAGATACACGCAAGGCAGCCCATTCTTCCGAGCGATCTCCTGTGCGCGAAGATGTTTCTTAACCGTCATAGGAAAATAGGTGCCGCCCTTGACGGTGGCATCATTGGCCACAATCACGCATTCCCGCCCCGACACGCGACCAACGCCAGTCACGATCCCGGCAGCGGGAACCTCGCCTCCATAAAGCCCATAGGCCGCAAGCTGTGACAATTCCAAAAACGGCGACCCCGGATCGATCAACGCCGCAACCCGCTCCCGAGGCAGCAACTTGCCGCGCGAAACATGACGTTCCCGCGCCACCGCACCCCCGCCGAGAGAAACTTCAGCGACCTTCTCACGCAGATCCGAGACAAGCGCCCCCATCGCCGCGGCATTCGCCACAAACTCGGCAGACCGCGGCGAAATATCGGACCGGATCGCAGTCATCGGCGAACCCTCATCACGCCGTCTCCGAGAACAACTCGCGCCCGATCAGCATTCGCCGTATCTCGCTCGTCCCCGCCCCGATCTCGTACAACTTGGCGTCGCGTAACAACCGCCCGGTCGGATAGTCATTGATGTAACCATTCCCTCCGAGCGCCTGGATCGCCTCCAGTGCCATCCATGTCGCCTTCTCCGCCGCGTACAAGATCGCCCCCGCGGCATCCTTGCGAGTCGTTTCCCCTCGGTCACAAGCCTTCGCCACAGCATACACGTAAGCCTTGGCGGCATTCATCGTAGTATACATGTCCGCCAGCTTGCCCTGCATCAACTGGAACTCGCCGATCGCCTGCCCGAATTGCTTGCGCTCATGCACATACGGCACCACCACATCCATGCACGCCTGCATGATCCCGATCGGACCGGCCGCCAGCACCGCCCGCTCATAATCCAGCCCGCTCATCAGCACATTCACGCCGCGCCCGACAGACCCCAGCACATTCTCTTCCGGCACCTCACAGTCCTGGAACACCAATTCGCAAGTATTCGACCCCCGCATCCCCAGCTTGTCCAGCTTCTGAGCCGTCGAGAACCCGGTAAACCCCTTCTCCACCAGAAACGCCGTAATCCCCCGAGGCCCCGCCGCCGGATCGGTC
Organism: uncultured Pseudomonadota bacterium; assembly: GCA_963832865.1. GTDB lineage: Bacteria > Pseudomonadota > Alphaproteobacteria > Acetobacterales > Acetobacteraceae > Rhodopila. The sequence goes on along the minus strand of CAWHWH010000042.1, from coordinate 202,490 downwards.
TTGGCGTAGACCACCAACACGTCCGCATCCGGCCCGTTGGTAATCCACATCTTCGACCCGTTCAGCACATACCGATCGCCGCGCCGATCCGCCCGCGTCCGCATCCCCACCACATCCGACCCCGCCCCCGGCTCGCTCATCGCCAGCGCGCCAACCTGCGTCCCGTCGATCAGCCCCGGCAAATACCGCCGCTTCTGCTCCTCCCCGCCATTTCGAAAAATCTGATTGACGCACAAATTCGAATGCGCCCCATACGACAGCCCCACCGACGCCGACGCTCGCGAGATCTCCTCCATCGCCACCACGTGCTCCAGATACCCCATGCCGGCGCCGCCATAATCTTCCGACGCCGTCACCCCCAGCACCCCCAGCGCGCCCATCTTCGGCCAGAGATCCATCGGGAACGCATTCTCCCGATCGATCGCCGCCGCCCGCGGCGCGATCTCCTCCGCCGCGAACGCCTCGACAGTGGAGCGCAGCATGTCGGCGCTCTCGCCCAGACAGAAATTCAGTCCCGGCAGGCGGTTCGGCAGGCTGGCCATTCCCTCTTCCTCGGATGAACTACAGCGGCATCACTGCCACACTATCCAGGCCTCGCAAAGCAAGAACGCCCCCGGCAAAGCCCCGGTCACCTCGCTGACAGTCACGTGACCACCCTGATTCCACACCCATTCCTGTGGCCCCGGTCACATCGCCGGCCCTTCCTCCACGATAATCTCTCCCCGACAACACCAGCACCCAGGAGGACAAAGTCATGCAAACGATCGGTTCTGTGGCAGTCGAAGAGCACCTGCATGGAGGCACCCGCTGGGTGGCCGTCCGGGCACGTGGCGCCGAGTGGTCCTGGCTCACCCCCGACGACGCAATCCAACTTGCCCAACACTGGATGAAGACCTACGGCCTCAAACCCGAAACGCCACAAACCGTGTCAACCCGGGGGTAACACCCGCGGCTTCCCGTGGTCGTCAACCGCCACCAGCACGAACTCCGCTGCCGTGACCCGAACTCGCTCCCCCTGGTTGCGCCGCAGCACATAAGCCTCGACACCAACCGTCATCGACGTCCGCCCAGTCTTCGTGATCTCCGTATACACGCACACCACGTCCCCCACCTTCACCGGCTGCAGAAAACTCAGGTTCGACACCGCCGCTGTCGCCACCCGCCCCTTCGCCCGAGTCCCCGCCGCAACGCCCGCCGCCAGATCCATCAGCGACATGATCCACCCGCCAAAGATGTCCCCGTTCGGATTGGTATCCGCCGGCATCGCGACGGTGCGCAGAGAAAGCTCCCCCCGCGGAGTAACGCTGTTCGTCATCACGCCATCCTTGTGCTATCCAACCGCATCATGACCGATATCCTGCTCCGCCACGACGGCGACAACATCGCGACCCTGACGTTGAACCGTCCCGCCGCCCGCAACGCCCTGTCCACCGCCCTGATGGAGGCGCTCGACGCCGCGCTCGAAACCATCGCCGGAGACCCCACCATCCACGCCGTCATCCTCGCCGCCAACGGCCCCGCCTTCTGCGCCGGCCACGACCTGAGGGAAATCCGCGCCAACCCCTCCCGAACAGCTTACGAAGCCGTCTTCGCCCTGTGCTCCCGCCTGATGCAGCGCATCGTCCACCTGCCCGAAACCGGTCATCGCCCAGGTCCACGGCATCGCCACCGCCGCCGGCTGCCAACTCGTCGCCTCCGCCGATCTCGCCGTCGCCGCCGACACCGCCCGCTTCGCCACACCGGGCGTCAACATCGGCCTGTTCTGCTCCACCCCCATGGTCGCCCTCTCCCGAGCCGTCGGCCGCAAGGCCGCCATGGAGATGCTACTCACCGGCGACCTCATCCAAGCCGCCCGCGCCCAACAGCTCGGCCTCATCAACCGAGTCGTCCCGGAAGCCGACCTCCCAGCCGCCACCCGCGCCCTGGCAACCCAGATCGCCACCAAAAGCCCCCTAACCGTCGCCATCGGCAAGGAAGCCTTCTACCGCCAAGCCGAAATGTCCCTCGCCGCCGCCTACGACTACGCATCCGAAATCATGACCCGAAACATGCTGGCCCGCGACGCAACGGAAGGCATCGACGCCTTCCTGTCCAAGCGCGAACCGCACTGGACCGGCACTTGATCGGACCTCGCCGCATCGCCACGTGATCGGCAACGATGAAAGACCCGTACGAAACCCTCGGAGTCCAGCGCACCGCCGATGAGGCGGCCATCCGCGCGGCCTATCGCAAGCTGGCCAAAAAGCACCACCCCGACGTCAACCCCGGCAAGCCCGAGGCCGCGACCCGCTTCGGCGAGATCAGCTCGGCCTACGAGCTGCTGTCCGACAAGGACAAGCGCGCCCGCTTCGACCGCGGCGAGATCGATGCCGAGGGCCATGAAGTCCACCAGCAGCGGCAATACTACCGCGACGCCCCCGGCCAGGAACGCTACGAAACCGCGGGCGGCGGCTTCAGCCAGGAAGACCTGGAGGCTTTCCTCGCCCAGGCCTTCGGCCGATCCGGCCAGCGCTCCGACTGGGGAGCCACCGGCCAACGCATGCGTGGCCGCGATATGCAATACACGCTGACCGTCAGCTTCGTCGATGCCGCGACCGGCACCACCCGCCGCCTCAATTTGCCCGACGGCAAGACCCTCGACGTCCGCATCCCACCCGGCACCGAGGACGGCCATGTCCTGCGCCTGCGCGGCCAGGGCGGCCCCGGCTTCAACGGCGGCCCCGCCGGCGATGCATTAATAGAAATCGCCGTCGCCCCCGACCCCCGCTTCCATCGCGACGGCGACGACATCGTCACCGACGTTCCCGTCTCCCTGAAAGAGGCCGTCCTCGGCACCTCGCTGGAGGTCCCGACCATCCACGGCCCGGTGCGCGTCTCGGTCCCGCCCGGATCAGGCACCGGAACCCGCCTGCGCCTGCGCGGCAAAGGCATCCGCCACGGCCACCAGTTCGTGCAGTTGAACGTCGTCGTGCCCCCAGCCGATGAACCGGAACTGGCCCAATTCCTGAAATCCTGGACCCCACGGAAAGAGGTCAACCCGAGGGAGGGCTCATGATGCGCGTCACCTCCGTCGTGGCCTTGTTCCCCGACCTGCCGGAGGCGGAACTTCTCTCGTGGGTCGAGCGCGGCTGGGTCCGCCCCGAGGGCACCGAACCCGACTGGGTGTTCCAGGAGATCGACGTCGCCCGCGTCCGCCTGATCCACGACTTTGGCCGTGCGATGGCCGTGCCGGAAGACACCATGCCCCTGGTGCTGTCCCTGCTCGACCAGATCTACACCCTCCGAAGCCAGATGCGTGCCCTGGCTCACGCCGTCGAGGGTCAGCCGGAAGCCGTGCGAAACGCCATCCTGGCGGCGCTGAGGGGTTAAGTTTAGCCGGCCCATTCCGTTGCGCAGTGAAATGACGCCCGGGATCGATCCTCCCCAAAAGTCCTGGGTCGGAGCAGCACAGTCTAAAATCGCACGATCCGCTTGACCACGAGCGGGATTGATCGGATTGCGCGGCCCAAGGTGGTCGTCCAGTGAATACTCACAGCGCATCCCAAGCGAACCTGTAATAACTTGAATAGGGTGACCCCCTATCCTATCATTCCCTCATGACCCACACCGTCCGCGAAAAACAAAAGCTCCTGGCCCGCGTCCGCCGCATCCGGGGCCAGGTCGAGGCCATCGATCGGGCGCTCGACAACGAAGCTGGCTGCGAACAAGTGATGCACCTGATCGCCGGAGTGCGCGGTGCCATCGCCGGTCTGATGGCCGAGGTCATCGAAGAACACGTGCGCACTCATCTCGTCGATGCCGAAAAGCACCCGAATGCTCTGAACGCCGAAGCGGCCGAACAACTGCTCGAAGTTGTCCGCACCTATCTCAAATGAGGTTCGCCATGAGCGAGACCAGCCGCATCGCATTTTCGCCATCCCACAGTCACGTGTTCCTCGGCGAGGGCCACGAAAAAAGCGAGCGCAAAACGTGGGCCGTTATCTGGCTCTGCGGCGTGATGATGGTCGCCGAGATCATCGGCGGCCTGCTGTTCGGATCAATCGCGCTCGTTGCCGACGGCCTGCACATGAGCACCCATGCCGGCGCACTCCTGCTGGCGGCGCTGGCCTATACCTACGCGCGCAAGCACGCCGACGATCCACGCTTCACCTTCGGCACCGGCAAGCTCGGCGACCTCGCGGGCTTCACCAGCGCCATCATCCTGGCAATGATCGCGATCCTGATCGGCTACGAGTCCGTAAGCCGTATCTTCGCGCCGGTCCCGATCCACTTCGCCGAGGCAATCCCGATTGCCTGTCTCGGCCTGGCTGTGAATATCGCGAGTGCCTGGCTGCTCAGCGGCGGCGAGCATCATCATGGCCACAGTCACGGACATGCGCATGGCGGGCATGACCATGATGCGATGCACCGCATCACGACCGCAGCCGGGGTCGTTGTCCTTGAAGTGTTCGAGGATGGCGTGCCGCCGCGTTTCCGCCTGCACGCCGAGGCGGGGCCTGCCCTGATGGCTTCTGCGGCCACGATCGAAACCGAGCGGCCCGACGGGGCGCGCCAGCGATTCACGATGATTGATCGGGGCGCCTATCTGGAGTCAGCCGAGGAGATCCCGGAGCCGCATGCGTTCACCGCGCATGTGCATCTCGGCGCGGACGATCACGCCGTCATGTTCGAAGAGCACGAGCATGCGCACGGTGCGGCGGGCCGGGACAACAATATGCGCGCCGCCATAATCCACGTGATCGCTGACGCGGCAGTGTCGGTGCTGGTTATTGTCGGTCTGTTGCTTGCCCGCGCATTTGGCTGGCTCTGGATGGACCCGCTCGCCGGTATCATCGGAGCCTGCGTCATCGCGAGTTGGTCGTATGGCCTGATCCGCGATACCGGATCGATCTTGCTCGACATGAACCCGGACCGGCGCATGGCGGACAATCTGCGCCAGACGATTGAAAGCGACGGCGACAAGCTTGCCGATTTGCATCTCTGGCGCCTGGGGCCGGGGCATTTTGGGGCGATTGTCTCGATCATTTCGAAGGTGCCGCATGGCTCCGACTACTACCGGGCCAAACTGTCGCGGTTCCGCTCGCTGTCGCACCTCACCATAGAAGTCCAGAATTCTCGACGCGCAGCACAATAGGTCGTCGCGCAAATTCGGGTTTATTATGGCCTGCCGTCATCTAAGCGTCCAGTATTCACACTTCAAATAGCCAAAGATCCATCTGACTCCTTCGGAGGGAGCGGAAGGCCATCGCGGACAAACATGGCAGCCATAGCCGCGTCTACGGCATCACCACCACAGCTCTCATGTCCACTACTCAACATGCTTTGTAGCTGAGCTGCGTCATCCTCGGTGTCGCCCATCGGCCACAACGCCTGCGCCGCGATTCGCCTTTTGCGCTGCATTAGGCTCTGCAGTAGGCAATCGAAAGAATATTCGCGGAAGCCGCCATGTATAGCCATTGGGACGTGTACGGTCACTGGTTTAGTTTGGCCGATCCGGTGAATTCGGTCGTTACACTGTTCTTCGACAGCCGGGTTCCACCAACGAGACAGATGGATGACGTGGACCGCGGCAGTCAGTGTCAATCCCGTCCCTGCGGCCTTGGGGCCTAATATGAGAAGGTCAAAACCGCGGTCGTCTACGAGATGCGTTTGGAACTCGTTCACAATTTTCTGGCGTTTGGCGATCGGTGTATCGCCGTTGATGATCTTGACACGCGTTAGGCCAAACCGCTGCCGCACAATTTCGGCAAAGCGGTACTGAACATCGCGGTGTTCGATGAACACGAGCGCCCGTTCACCGGCGGCTTTGATTCGGGAGAGAATGTCTATCGTCGCCTGCAAGCGTGCACTCACGGCAACGAATTCGTCAGCAGCCCCACCAACATCGAAGCCAGGATGGACCGAAACGGATCGAATGTGATGTAGCATCTTGAGTGCAGCGCCAGGGCCACCGGAGGCCAGTTTTTGGCGAGCAACGTCATATTCCTTAGCTTGAAGCGCGGGCATTTCACGCGGATGTATACGACGGCTTTTCGCCGGCAGATCCTTTGCCACTTCGTCCTTGATACGCCGTAAGCCAAGCGGCGGAAGCGTTCCCTGTGGCTTAAAGACGCGGGCATGGAGCTCAAACATATTGCCTTCGGTCGGCGTGCCGTAGCGTTCCCTAAACTCCTTGCCTGCGCCAAGTGCACCGGGAGCCAAGCGGTCCATGATAGTCCAAAGGTCTAACGTAGAGTTTTCGATCGGGGTGCCGGTAAGTCCAATTCGGAAATCCGCATTCACGGCTGCCACGGATTTGGATCGAATGGTGTCTTGGTTCTTCGCTGCCTGAACCTCATCGAATACGACGGCCGAAAACGGGATCGTCCCAAGCGAATGCTGGTAGTTAGTCAGTGTTGTGTAAGTTGTCAGCAACCAGAAGCGGTGCGCTCTCCCATCTTCCCTTGCGTCGTCGAGCCAATCTAGGTCGAGAAGGGGCAGGCCATTGTCAATTTCGACACCGTTCGTTCCCCGACGTTTCGATGTGGCGATCGATCCGCCGTACAGCCGAATCAGCCGGCCAAATTTACCGGATTCGACGTGACGCTCAACCTCTTCCTCCCAGTTCACCAGAAGAGATGTTGGAGCGACCACCATTATCGGCCCGCGCTTTGCTGCCTCCGGATGCCGCATGTGGGCCTGCAACCAATTAAGAAATGCGATTGTTTGCAGCGTTTTCCCTAAGCCCTGCTCATCCGCGTTCAAGATGCCGGGCAATCCTGATTGCCAAGCCTGCGCAGCCCACTTGAACGAATCTACCTGATGAGGCTTCAGCGGGGTTCGGATTGTTTCCGGAACATGTGGCTCGACCATCGGCACTCGTGGCGTAATCGACGCCGACCAGCCCAATTCGTCATAGTTGTCACCGGCATCCAAGATCAAAGGCCCTGTCTTGGCGGCCAGTTGCTCAGGCTGCACACTCTCCTTCTCAGTAGACTGCTTTTGATCGTGAATGACCTTCACTGAAGCGACGCGGTCAGGTGTTACCCCTACTGACTCCCCGGCGATGGTGACCGTCGAACCCGGCTGATCGACCTGTCGCTCCATCGTCTGGTGCAGATCATTCAGCTCCTCGATTGGCATCGCCGCCAGCGCTTGCAGCACCTGCGCGGAGAAAATCTCCGGCATCCAGGTCGTTCCGGACCCTTCCACAGGTCGCACAGATGGTACGTATCTCGTAATGCCTCTCACGCGGGCCGAGTATTCCCGGGTTTCTAGTAGAATCGGACCAACAATGTTTTCAATCAGTTCTTCCTGCTCGACCGCACTGAGCTGATCAAATTCGCCACGTGACGATAGATCCTCGGTTACCGCTCGCGTCAGGAAGGCGCGCGGGTTGCGAATAAACGCTTCACGCTCGCCCTTCGGCGCACGCTGCGCCCTGGCCATTTCCGCCAACACCGGCATCGCGGCCCGATCCACGACCAGGTAGGTGTTGGGGGCCAGTTTGTAGGCCGGGCAAGCGCCCCGCGTGTAGAGCTTCAACTGAAATGCCTCGCGAAGCTCGCCGCTAAGCTCGGAATTCGCTTCCGAGACATCGCCGTCTTGAATTCCGGCACGCTCAAGCCGTTGACCCGAAAACGGTACGATATCGAACTCGCTAAGATTGGCGCCAGGCGAAATCGAGAAGCGATCTGCCAGTTTGATGTTCAATCCCCGCAAGAACGATGTCATGGCGACCCTTGCGTCCCGGGACCCATCCGCCAACGCTTCCGGGATTGCCTCGTCAGGCTCTAATGCCTGCCGGAAAGTGGCGAGTGCGGCCCAGTGATCTTCAAGCGGCACCGAAGCAGCAAACCCGTCGGCGAGATCGAGCGCCTGCTTCATCCAGATGGGGACTCTTCGCAGCCCCTGGCTAGTTGAGAGGAGACAGCCAACACGCCGAGGCAACTGCTGCTGGCCCATGTGGCGCCATTCGTACGTCAGGCGGAAATCAGGGCTTCCTAGAGTTCCTGCCGCGTCCGTTGCTAAAGTCAGATGAACGTCACCGGGCAATCCCAGTGCCTGGGCTGACGACGACGAGAGCGATGCCGCCACGGTGTGCGACATTCGGACGACCTCTTCGCCAAATTCCACTTCGAGTGGCCGCCGTTCTTCCAAAGCGCGCAGATCGCCCAGGGCAAAGATCAGCGCCTGCTCGCTTTCCGGCAGCGACATGAACGATGTGCCCTTGCGTGGCGCACTGACGAGGCGGGCCAACAACCCGGGCCTCTCGCCTCGAAGACGCAGCGTGATGTTGGCGTCATCGTGACTTAAGTCGATTTGCATTGTCAAATGTGCTTCTCTACCCAAAGTTGCCAGTTCGGAATGTGATTGTGGGCCTTTGATAACTTTGACTTGCTCATGATGACTTCGCTTTTATAAGTGGCCTGATAGAGTTTAGGTGCCGTCGGTTCATTCGCTCCGAAGATGTGAGTCCTGTAGTTATGGCACCCATCGACCACGATCTTGTTGCCAATCCTCATGATCAGCAAAGACGTGCTGCCGCCTCGATCAAGCTGCTGTGCAAAGCGCTTATCAACGTCGAATGCGGCAGTTCCTTTATAATATCGCTTGGCATGTTCCCGTGCCGCGCTGCCGAATGCGACCCAGGCTTCGTCAATGCGTCGTTCCTTAAATAGGCGCAGCCAGAAATCCCGGCGCGGGGGCCATTGGTGATGATACTGCGTCTGGGTGATCACGTCACAGAAGAACCGCATATCTTCCCGTGTCAACCAGCGGAGGAGAACACTCTTGAGGTGTTCGGGGAATGCCCCCCAGACGCCACCGTGAATGAGACGCGGATCCCCGTAGGCTCCGACGATCAATTCCGTCAGATAGCTTTGAACCGGCGCCGGTGGAGAAACCTGCTGCCACGGAAAGAGAAGAGCAGCGATTGCTTGCGCCGCGCCCTGCTGTAGCGCTTGCGTGTTCTCGGGCCGCAGCCATTGAAGCAGTCGCTTTTGTTCATCTGAGCGATCAAGGCGACCCTTGATCGCATCGAGAAAAGCCAGATGGGCGAAGTAGAGCAACCCCGGCGCGTGCGGTGCTGGAAAACCAAGTTTCTTTAGACTGGTGTAGGGTTCCGACGAGCTAACCATCTGGCGGGTGACCGCATCCGCCGCTTTGGAGGGGCGGAGCAGACCATCGAAGTTGGCCAACAATTGACCGATCCGGGCGCCGAACTCTCCGGCACGTTTGCTTAGGGCTGCTGCGAAGCGCTCGGTGTGATCCGCCCCAGGGTAAAAACTCTCAATGTACACCCAAAAAAGGCCGTCCAGAATGGATTGCTGTTCGGTAGCTTCTATTTCCCTAAGGTAAAACGCGCGCAGTGGCGCAAAAGCCTCAGAATCACGTCGCGCTTCATCAAAAGCAGCAACGGCCCCCGCGGTCACTCGCCAAGTTGAAACGTCTGACCAGTCCGAGCGCTGAACGCGATCGAGCATTTCGCGTGCCAATGCATTGCGCTCTTTCTCTGGCGGCTCTGGTTTGACGCCGGGCCAGCGATCCTGCACGCGACGTACTGCCCTTTCCAAATGCGTCAGCGTTGGAAGAACGGCTCCTTGTAGACTATTATCTCCGCTCTGAAGCTGGGCAGAGGCTCTCATGGCTTCCCAGCACCAAGATTGCTGAATTTATCGCGAATCACATCGAGCTGGCTGCTCGATCTTGGAGTGACCATGATGAACCGCAGGTCAATGCGTCGGTTGGTGGCTTGCCCGGTCGGCGTGTCATTCGAAGCCACGGGGCGATCAGGGCCATAACCAGCGAACGAAATTACGGCCTGGTCGTTCAAATTCTTATAACTCCGCAGCGTCGGCACGGTGTCGATCATCAAGCCAAATGTTGTCGTTGCGCGGTCCGCCGAGAGCTTTATGTTAAATGGATATGTCCCGGTTGAGTCGGTATGGCCTTCAATCTGGACCGCTTCCACCACGGCGTAATCCGGATTGCAAGTTGCGTAGCTTTGCACCGAGCTGCCGAGCGTGTAGCACGGTAGAATCTCGTTCAGGCGCTGGGCGATCCGTTTAACCACCTCCGACTTGCCCGCGGTGAATATCGATCCACCTTGGACAAACAGGCCATCCCCCTGGAAACGCAGCGCATCGCTTTGCTCGTTCAGTTGCACTTGCAGGTCGGGGAAGTCAATCTTCAGTCCATCCCGTAGGCGCTCAAGCAGTTGGCGCCGGGCCTGAGCTACCCTGCTCAGATAGACCTCAAGCGGATCAATCCGGCTTTTTTCCATCTCGGCGATATGCGCCTTCAGCTTTTCAATCTCGACGGCCTGCCGGTCCGTCTCGACCTTCAAATGATCCCGGTCCTGTAGAATAACGTCGTATTTTTGCTGCAATCGATCGTAGACGTCCAGGGCGACGGTCTGCGTGTTCTTGAACTCGCTGGCGAAGAAGGCCAACAGGATCATTACCACAAAGAGGAAGCCCACCGTCATGTCAGTCATCGACACGAACGCGCTTTCTTCATCCTCTTCGTGGCTTCTGTGTCGACGACCCTGCGCCCGCATCATCCTCTCACGCTTGCAGTTGACGGCTTGAACGCCTCAACCCGCTCAACCACCGCTCGCAGCGTGTCGATGCCGGGGGCGAGTGTGTCCTGCATCTTGCGGATGTGGGTTTGCGCGGTGCCCAGAGCTTCGTTGAGCTGCTGAGTGTATTGAGCAAGCGCCCGGCCAAGCAGCTGGTCGATGTTGTTCAGTTTTTCGGCCTCATCCGAAAGCTCGGACAAAGTGGCCCGTGCTGCATCAAGCGTCTGACGAATGCCCTCACGCTCATTGCCCAGAGCGGAGCGTGCCGCTTCCAGCACCTGGGTTGCACTTTCAACCATCGATTTCGAGACATTTGCCGTGAGCATGGCTGAGTGCTGGAGGTCGCGAATGCTGTTTTCGATCCGTTCATGAGCCACGCGCACGGGATCGGTTGCCGAGACAAGCTCGCGGCTCGCGCCGCCGAAACTCACCGAGGCGGCCGCGATGGCATCCGCGCCGGATTTCAGGCTGGTCGAGGCACTTCGCATGCCGCCAACCCCCTCATTAACCGCCCCGACCAGATCTTCAAGCTGTTTGCCCAGCGCGTTGAGGTGACCGACCACTTCACTGCCCAATGCGGCGCTCATATCAGCGCCCACCTTAGCGATTTCGGCGCTGGTTTTGCCGAAGGCGACGAGCATTTCCTGGCCGGCACTGGTGATGGCCTGATCGGCTGCATCCGACGCAGCCCCGATCCGCTGCGAAACGGCTGTCACACCGTTCGCGGTGGCCGCCGCCATGTCTTTACTGAAACCTTCAGCTGCCGTGCGCATTTCGGCAGCCGCGGCCTTCATCGCCTCGGCCCCGGCCGCAGTGTTGTCGCGGATGCCCTGCAACGAATCGTTCATCACACCCAGCAGCTTGTCCGCGCCCTCAGTCATTGTGGTCGACGCGACCTCGCCGGTGGCGGCAACCTGACCGCGCAGGTCGGCGATCGCGCTGGCCATCTGGCCGAGCGCAGTTTCCATGCCTTGGCCCATCTGGTTGCTTGAGGTGTTCATCCGGTCGACCATCCGGCTGACCTGCTCCGCGGCCTCGGTCAACGCCGTGCTGGCCTTCTCCAGCGCAAGCCCGATTTTGCTGGTGATCTGGTTGGAGAGATCCCCCACCATGCTCTCCATGCCCGAGGAGCCCATTTGGCTGACCTTGTCGAACATCGGCTTCATCTCTGCGACAATTGAGCTGGAGATCGACTCTGATATTTTACCCGGAAGCTCGCTCAGCGGCCGCTGCAACTGCTCGACGAACTCCATGCCGATCTTTCGATACGCCTCGCGCTGCTCCTCAACCGCTTTGAGCTGCCGAAAGCCAAGATCCTCCAGGCTGACGAAGCTCAACCGCCGTTCTATCGCATGGCAGAGGCGGTGCAGCGCGGAATCTAGCCACCCCTGTGAGCTGCGCAGCACAATGCTGAAGACGATCGAACAGGCCAGACCGGCCAGCGACATCACAAACTTGGCTGAGGCGATCGTCATCAGCTTGATGACGACATCTTCCGGCTTGGAGCCGTTGTTCAGGTCGGTTCCCAGCGCATTAAGCGCCGCCACCAGACCCAAGAAGGTGCACAACAGACCGAGCGAGACGAACAGCCCAGGCGCAATTCTAAAAGTGCCCGGGCCGAAGCCGAGGTCTTCGAGATTGAGAAAATTCGACGGCCGCACAGAGTTCCGGCGCAAATCCTGGCCGTCGCGTGAGTCGATCACTATGGTCTCGGCGTATTCCTCCCACGCATCGACGACCGTCCGGCGAACGCTGGAACCGCGAGTCCAGTTCTGGAGCCCGGCGTTGAACCGATCGAAACCTTCGCTGAACTCAACGCCATCCTTGAACATGTTGACTATGGCCGTCAGCCCACGGACGGCCCTGATGCGGCTGATGGCGTGGGTGAGTGCCCAGGCGACCAGCCCCAACAGTAGGATGCCAAAGCTCGCTGCCACCATGCCGGGCGCTTCGTCGGTGACGAGCAGTTGCGCGAGATGGAGGATCCAGTCACGAACAAGAAGGCCGATGGGCAACTTTAAGCCTCAAAATAAAGATTGGGTGAAAAGACAGTTCGTTTCACTCACGATCCGTCATCAGGGCAAATCGGGGCCGGCACCCCCCAGATTGCGGCACCCCGACTAGTTTAGCCAAACCGTTGTGATGTCGCAAAAGAAAACTTGAGGATCGACAGATCAGTAACGAAGATAACAAAATCTACCCAGCGGCATATAGGAAATATTTCTTGACAAACCCTCCCACGCCGCGCTAGAACCGCCCCAACTTTCACCCACCCGGCGGCACATGACGAACCCACAACCCAACAACACCCCGCTCAACCCCGCCGAGGTGTTCATGCACCTCATCATTACTTATCTAACACCGATGTTCCTCGCCACCGCCGGCGGCGACGTCCAATACGCCCGCATGGCCGCCACCGAAGCCGTCAAAGGCTACAGGGCCCGCGAACACGTCGATCTCCTCTACATCGCCCAGATCATCGCCTTCGGCCTCGCCATCCTCGATTCCCTCAACCGATCGATGGCCGACAACCTCTCCGTCACCCAGGTCCTCCGCCTGCGCAGCAACGCCGCCAGCCTCAGCCGTGCCGCCGAACGCTGCCAACGGGTGCTGCGTGATGCCCCGCTGGACACCGCCGCGTCCTATTATCCCTCCCCCGAATTCGACCCCGAAGCCGAACGCCGGAGCGAAGAAGCCGTCTTCGCCGACATCGCCGCCGCCGAGCAACGCCTCGCCGAGGTAACCGCCCCCGCCCGTACCCCGCAACTGGCCGTCCACCCCAACCCCGCACCCCACCCCCAAGGCCCCGAACCCGATGCAGGAAATGCTGCAAGCCGCTCGCAACGCCGAGCGCCGCACCCCGGACCCAACCTTCCCGCCGCCCAGAAAAATCCAATGACATCAGCCGGCCCGAAGCAAACCCTGATCCCTCCTGACCCGATCCGCACCGAATCGCCCGAGGAGGAAAACGAACGCCGCACTGCGTGGGCCACCGCCATGATCATCGCCGCACGCCGATCCACCGCCGATCTCACCAAAATGCCGCTCGCCGAACGCCGAGCCGCCATGCTGCGCGCGTCCGTCCTCAGCGAGGTCGCCCAAAAACTGCTCTCCGGCAAACCAATGCCGCCATCGCTGCTCGATTCCGCGCTCCGAGGCAGACGCCCGCACCGCTGACGCCCCACCAACACGTTTCTCGCTAATTACAGACCACCAAGCCACCGCATCCATCCCCCGCGATCCAAGTGCCATCCGCCATCCGCGGATAAGTCTCGCGACCCTGCCCCAATCAGCCCGCGCGCGCTCCCACTCCCCAGATCGCGAACCCCCTTTCCGCAAGCCCAGCGCCGAACGACCCCTCCCGCGATAACCAATCCGCCCCCGCAAGCGTCGTCCGCCAAAAAAATCCCCCTCCTCCCGTAATCGCACGACCAAATTCCGTCGCGACGCGCGCAACAGCCGTCCTCACCACCAATGATCAACCCGGACACCCTCTAACGAAGCCCGGCTTCCGGCGGCTTGACGAACTCACCCTTCCGGCGCAAACGAGATTTTTAACGCGGTTATTGCCCCGCCCCGGGCAACCCAACCCGTCCACCGCCCCCCAAATGTGACAAAACCTGCTCGGCAGGATATCAATGGCGCAGGGGTCAGGGTCGAGCATCCACAACCGGCCGCCAAACTGGGCGCGGCAGGATGAGCAAACCATCCTTCGGAACAAGTGATGTCACGGCCGCGGCCCGCGGTGCCACAGTGTCGTCTACAAACTGCGAAGAGTCGGGAGAACACCATGTCAGCAAGTCAATCGGCAGAGTCCGGTCCCGTCACACCGACGGGCCTCAATCACTTGGTCCTCAACGTCCGCAACCTCGAGGAATCCCATCGGTTCTGGACCGAGACCCTCGGTTTCAAACAGGTCGGCGAGCTGAAAGCCACGCCCCAACGGCCCAACCCGGCGAAGATGCGCTTCTACAGCGGCGATCACGACGGCCGGATGAACCATCACGACATCGCCCTGATCGAGAACACCGCCCTTCCCGCCCCGCCCGCCGACTGGAGCATGAACGGCATGCCGATGGCGATCGCCCACATCGCCCTGTCGCTCCCGAACCGTGAGGCTTGGCTGCGCCAGCTCAAATACCTGCAAGACCGCGGCGTGAAGTTCAACCGCCGCGTCGAGCACGGCATGACCCACAGCCTCTACATCAATGACCCGAACGGCTATGGGATCGAGTTGCTCTACGAGTTGCCGCGTGACGTATGGGAAGGCGACATCGACGCCGCCCTGAACTTCGCCGTGGCGGTGCCGACCGATGGCCCCGAGGCGTTGTCCGACCTCGAGGACGTCCCGGTCTTCCGCGCCCCCCAAACCGCGGCCGAATAAGGACCCGCTCCATGCCCAAGCGCCAAAGCATCAACGAGCCGGTCGCTCGGCACGAGAACCCGATCCCCAACGCCAGCCGCATCGGCAACATCGTCATGTCGAGCGTCATCGGCGGCACCAACCCCGGCACGCAGAGAACTGCCGCCCACACTTTGGAACAGCAGGTGGCGAACGTCTTCGCCGCCCTGCGGAGCGATATCCAAGCCGCCGGCGGCACGGTCGATGACATCATCAAGGTAACGTTCTGGGTGAAGGATCCGGCCACCCAACGAGCCGCCCTGAATGCCGAGTGGCTCAAGATGTTCCCCGATGCAGCAGCCCGCCCCGCAAGGCATACCCTGCCACTGCCGCCCGATAGCCGAGCCATGGTTCAGGCCGACTTCACCGCCGTCCTGTCCTGACAGGGACTGTGGATATGCTGGACCATTCCACCATAGACACCATCGCCCGAGCCTATCACCGGGCGGAGAAGGATCGGCAGCTGATCCGCCCACCCAGCGCTCAATACCCCGGCTTCACGATCGAGGACGCCTATGCCATGCAGCGCCGCTGGGTGGAGATCAAGGTCAGCGAAGGCAACCGGATCAAGGGCCACAAGATCGGCCTGACGTCACGCGCCATGCAGCGCCAGGCCAACATCACCGAGCCTGACTACGGCGCGCTGATGGAGGACATGTTCTACTCGGACGGCGCCGAGATCCCGATGGCCCGCTTCATCCAGCCTCGATTGGAGTGCGAGATCGGCTTCGTCATCGGACGCCGGCTGCAAGGGCCCCAACTGCACCATCTTCGACGTGCTCAGCGCGACCGACTACGTAGTGCCGACCGCCGAGATCGTCGACGGTCGCGCCCACCGGATCGACCCCGAAACAGACAAGCCCCGGACGGTGCTCGACAGTATAGCCGACAACGCCGGCAACGCCGCATTGATCGTCGGCGGCCGTCCGATGCGTCCCATGGACGTCGACCTCCGCTGGGTGGCCGCCCTATGCTACCGCAACAACATCATCGAAGAGTCCGGCGTCGCCGCCGCGGTGCTGAACCATCCCGCGAATGGCGTCGCCTGGCTCGCCAACAAACTCGCCCCCTTCGACATCGCCCTGGAGCCCGGCCAGTTCGTCCTGGGCGGTTCGTTCACCAGCGTGGTCGAAGCCCGGGCCGGCGACACCTTCCACGTCGACTACGGGCCATTCGGATCGATCTCGGCACGGTTTGTCTAGACGCGGGAAGACTGATATGGTAATGAAGTACGGCGTGGGACAACCGGTGCGGCGTTTCGAGGACCTCCGGTTGCTCACAGGCCGGGGCCGCTACCAAGACGACCTGACGCTGCCTAGACAGGCTTACGCCATCTTCGTGCGGTCACCCCACGCCCACGCGCGGATCCGCTCTATCAATACCGAGGCTGCCCTCGCCGCCCCGGGAGTAGTCGCAGTCTACACCGGCGCGGACTACGAGGCAGACGGGCTCGCCATGCCAAAGGCGATGATGCCGCGCAAGAAGGCGGACGGGTCACCGATGTTCGCACCGCAACGCCCCGCGCTGGTCAGCGACCGAGCACGTTACGTTGGCGATCCGGTCGCCATGGTGATCGCCGAGACGCTTGAGCAGGCCAAGGACGCAAGCGAACTCGTCGAGGTCGACTACGATCCGTTGCCGTCGGTAACCTCGCTGGCGGAGGCGGCGGAACCCGGATCGCCGCGCGTATGGGACGAGAACCCGGACAACATCTCCCACACCTTCGAACGTGGCGACCAGGCCGCAACCGACACCGCCTTCGCCAGAGCCTCGCACATCGTGCGCCGTCGCTACGTGATCTCGCGGGTACATGCCCAATACATGGAACCTCGGGGCGCTATCGGCTCGTATGACAAGTTTGAAGACCGCTACACGCTGTATGCCGACGTCAACTATCCCCACCGGGTGCGCAACATGCTGGCGAACTCGGTGTTCCAGGTGCCGGAGAGCAAGGTCCGCGTGGTCTGCTACGATGTCGGCGGCGGCTTCGGTGCCAAGGGCTGGCAGTATGTCGATCATCGGCTGACGCTGTGGGCCGCACGCAAGCTGGAGCGGCCGGTCAAGTGGAAATGCGAGCGCTCCGAGGTGATCCTCGCGGACGAGCACGGACGGGACAATATTGGCGAAATTGAACTCGCGCTTGATGGCAACGGCAAGTTCCTTGGGCTGCGGCTCAAGATGTTGGCAAGTATCGGCGCATATATCGCGTCGGATCGACAGCTTCTCACCCCGTTTGGGATGATTGTTACGGTATCGGGGGTGTATGACATTCCAACCGCTTATGTAACGATAGACGCTGTGCTGTCGAACACCAATCCGACCGCGCCCTACCGCGGCGCCGGGCGCCCGGAAGCGATCTACCTTATTGAACGGATCATCGAAGTTGCGGCCGGAGAGATCGGCATAGATCCGATCGAGTTGCGGCGGCGAAACATCGTCCAGTCGGGCGCGATGCCGTACAGGGCTCCGCTGGGGCCGATCTACGATTGCGGCGAGTTCGCCAAGAACATGGAGATCGCGCTGGAGGCCTCTGACTTTAAGGGATTTTCTACTCGACAGGCGGCGTCGCGCGCCGAGGGCAAGTTGCGGGGTATCGCGCTCGCCAACGCAATTGAGCAGGCGGCCGGCCCAGTGCCGGAATATGCCGAAATCCGATTTCAGCCCAGCGGCAGCGCGATGCTGTTGCTGGGCACCAAAACTCATGGACAGGGACACGAAACTTCGTTCAAGCAGATCCTGCACGAGAAGATCGGGATCGATCCGGCGGATGTGCACTTCATCGATGGCGACACCGATCGGGTGGCCTTCGGCATGGGATCGAACGGCTCGCGCTCGATGGTCGCGGGCGGCACGGCGGTGGTTATTGCCGCCAACAAAGTCATCGAGAAAGGCAAGAAGATCGCGGCGCACATGATGGAAGCCGCTGTCGCCGACATCGAGTTTGACGATGCGAAGTTCTCGGTCGTTGGCACTGACCGCAGCGTGACACTGAAGCAAGTGGCAGTTGCGGCGTTCCAGCCGGCTCGACTGCCGAAAGGCTTGGAGCCCGGCCTGATCGAAAGCGCGACCTACGCGCCGGAGCGACCCACCTATCCGAACGGGTGCCACGTATGCGAGGTCGAGGTCGATCCCGAGACGGGCGCTGTCGAATTGATCAGCTACCTGGTGGTTGACGATGTCGGCACGGTGATCAATCCACTCACGTTGGCCGGACAAATACATGGCGGCGTGGCGCAAGGCTGTGGGTCAAGTACCTGATGGAACAAGTGGTCTACGAAAAGGAATCGGGCCAGTTGCTGACAGCGAGCTTCATGGATTACGCCATGCCGCGCGCCGACACGATGTGCAACGTCGCGATCCGCAGCAACCCAGTACCGACCGCGACGAATCTGCTCGGCGCGAAGGGCGCCGGTGAGGCCGGCTGCGTCGGCGCGCTTCCAGCGGTAATGATCGCCATTCTGAAAGCTCTTGAGCCGCTGGGTGTGCGCGAGCTCGACATGCCGGCGACAAGTGAACGGATCTGGCAGGCAATACAGAAGGCGCGCGCGGAGGCAAACGCTCGGTCCGAGGCCGCATGAGAACCGGGGCCGACTACAGGGACGCACTGCGCGACGGGCGCCGAATCTGGGTCCTCGGCGATGGTCAAATTGATGATGTTACGACCCATCCGGCAACGCGGCCAATGGTGGAAGAATACGTTACTTGGTATGATCGGCATTTCGATCCGGCGTGGCAGGATTTACTGCTGACAGAATGTGAGAGCAGGCCAACGCCTGTTGGTTACCTCGTGCCGCGTAGTGCCAATGATCTGGCTCGGATGGGCCGGAGCTTCTCAGCAACGACCTTTCTCAGCGCGGGCAATATTACCCACACCCCAGCCTATGGCCACATGATCGCACTTGGGGTGCTGCACGCTGTCGGCCAACGCGGCGCCTCGGCCGCTGGGACCCACAATGCCGAGGCATATCGTGCGAAGATCGCTCGTACTGGCCGCTTTCTTACGTTCGCGGCTGGGGCTGCCACGATCGGCTATCGCATGCGTCCGGATCCAGTTGAACGCGCGGCGCTGAGGATTGTTCGGGAGACCGATGCGGGTCTGGTGATTCGCGGCAAGATCGGCATGCATACGAGTCCCGCATACGCCGAGGATGTTTACATCGGAGCCAACAACGGCATCGACTTTCAGGGCCATCGCGCAACGTTCGTGGTCGCGGTGAATGCGCCCGGTGTAACCGTTATCTGCCGACGCCGATCGGCGCGAGAGGCGAACCCGTTCAGCGCGCCGCTCAGCAGCCGCTTCGACGAACTCGACGGACAGATGTGGCTCGACGACGTGCTGATCCCGTGGGAGCATGTTTTCCTAACTGAGCCTTCGGCTGAACCGGTGGCGCGATGGCTGTTTTGGCATCAGCTTTACTGTTGGCTTTCAAAGGCCGAGTTCACGCTTGGACTTGCGTTTGCCTGTACGCATGCGATGGGGTTGGTTTCACATGATGCGACCATCGACTACTTGATCGATCTGATCAACGACGTGCAGACGGTCCGCAGTTGTCTCGTTGCGACCGAACTCGACCCAGTATTCACGCCGGAGGGGTTTTGCGCCCCAAACCACTCTCATCTCTCCGCCGGCAGTATAGCCATGCTCAAGGCTCGGCCGCTCATGGGCGAAATACTCCGCGCATTACCCGGATCTTCGCTTGTCGTTGCTCCATCGGACCGTGATCTGAATGATCCGGAGTTGGCGGCGGGGCTCGATGAGTCCTTTGGTGGAGGCGGCTATACTGCTCGGCAACGATCGGCACTGCTGCAAATGGCGTGGGATCATGTCGGCTCCGCGCTCGACCATCGTGAATCGGTGTACGAGTTGCACGCAAACGGCGGCCTGGGGGCATGGCGTAATCGGTTGCGGCGCAGCTATAATCGTTACGAGGAGCTGGCAAACGGCGTGATGCAGCAACTCGGGTTGCCGATGCCGGAAGTCGATCTGCGTTCGATCCGCGAGGCGCCCATGATGGCGCGACGGCCGGTGACGCCCCCTCCCCCGAAAGCGTGACAGGAGATTTTCATGACGGAACTGCTTCCGGAAACCAGAGATGCCTTGTTGAAGGTTCAGACGTCGACCTTGACGGGGGCGCTGTACAAACGTGGCCTACGCAACATGTTCATGCAGGACGTCAATCCATTGCGCATCGATCAGCCGCGCATGGTGGGCATCGCGTTTACCATGCGCTTCATCCCGGCGCGTGAAGACAAGAACGGCCCCGGGGTGCGGGGGCAGGCGCAGATGCAGCCTCGGGCGATGGAGGAGTGCCCGCCGGGTCATGTCCTTGTCATCGACTCGCGCGGTGATGCTAGGGCCGCCTCGGCCGGTGACCTTTACATCGGGCGGCTGAAGGCACGCGGCTGCAGCGGCATTGTTA
The DNA here is from genome assembly GCA_963832865.1 of uncultured Pseudomonadota bacterium. Lineage (GTDB taxonomy): Bacteria > Pseudomonadota > Alphaproteobacteria > Acetobacterales > Acetobacteraceae > Rhodopila. The sequence goes on along the minus strand of CAWHWH010000042.1, from coordinate 182,107 downwards.
CCGATGGCGGACTGCGCGATTCCGAGGGTATCCTTCGCACCGGGCTGCCGGCCTACCTAAAGCGCCCGACTTCGCCACCGAGCCCGATTGTGCATTTTCCGATTGACCTCAATCTGCCGATCGGCTGTGGGGGCGTGGCGGTGTTCCCGGGCGACATTATCGTGGGAGACTGCGACGGCGTTGTCGTGGTTCCGGCCGACATTGTCGATGAAATTGCTCAGGAGTCACTTGCGACGACGCTCTATGATGAGTTCGCGGAGGAAGAGGTCGCGCGTGGCAGGCCGCTAGCCGGACTGTTCCCTGCCGTCAGCGATGAAGCAAAGCGGGATTTCGCAGCATGGAAGAGGTCGCGCTCCGGCAACGCGTGAGCAGTATGTTGCCGCTCGTTCGGCAGCGACAAGTAACAACGGTTGAAATAAAAGAAAACTCGGCCGAGCGATAATTTCTTTTTGCACAGTCTCACGAGAATTCTGGCGAGCTGACCATCTGCACCGGTGTCGTGCAATCAACATGGCGCAAGAAGCGCATTACGGAGGGGGCGAACGCGCATCTTTACAACGACCGCGCGCCGGGGGATCGTCTTGCGTCGTGGTTTCTAAACGAGGACTTCGCCTAAACCGACGCACGAACAACAGGAGGAAATCAGATGTCAGGGCAGCAGACACCATCTCAACCCATGCGGCCTTCGGGTATTAACCATCTCGTGCTCAATGTTCGTGATATGGAGGAATCGCATCGCTTTTGGACTGAGATCATCGGCTTTCAGCAGGTCGGAGAGTTGAAGCCTCGGCCCGAGTTCCCCGGTGTCAAGATGCGATTCTACAGTGGCGATCATGATGGCAGCATGAACCATCATGATCTCGCATTGGTGGAAAACAAGGATTTGCCGAAACCTCCTGAGCGGTGGGGCTTGTTTGGTGGTCCGAGCGCGATCAACCATGTCGCGATAACATTTCCAAACAGGGATGCTTGGCTGAAACAACTCAGTTATCTGCAGGCGAAGAAGGTCAAGTTCAACCTGCGCGTTGAACATGGCATGACCCACAGCTTGTACATTAACGATCCCAATGGGTATGGGGTTGAGGTATTATACGAATTGCCTCGAGAGGTTTGGGGCGGCGACATCAATGCTGCCTTGAACTTCGCGGAGATTGTGCCCTCGGAGGGCGCCGATGCGCTGAAAGATCGGGTCGAGGACGTTCCGGTGTTTCATGCGTCCCAGTCTTTACCTGCGTGAACTTGAGACGGTGTGCCGACTTGTCGTCGGCACCCGTGACTTTGATTCAAATGGATGAATGCGATGCAATATGGAACGCCTCTTCCGTTGACCGCGTTCGCCAGCGTCGGCGAGGTCAAGGTATTTGCCGAGGCGCTCGAGAGTGCGGGGTTTGACTTTACGACAACCAGCGGACATGTGATGGCGCAGCCCGCCGGTATCAATCCGCAGCGGCCGGATCGGCAGTATGTGGGGCCGTTCTTCGATCCTTTCGTCACGTTCTCCTACCTCGCGGGGATTACTCACCGGCTGCGCTTCATTACCGGCATTTTGGTTCTCCCCGCGTTGCCGACGGTGCTTGTCGCCAAACAGGCGGCGGAGCTTGCGCTGTTCAGCGGCGGCCGTTTCGAACTCGGTGTAGGGATAAGCTGGAACGCGGCGGAATACTGCGCGTTGGGGCAGAACATTCACGATCGGGGTCGTCGCATCGAGGAGCAGATCGAGGTCATGCGCCTTTTGTGGACGCAGCCTTATGTGACGTTCACTGGGCGATATCATACGCTGGATAAGGTGGGTCTCAATCGGAGTTTTGTGCCGCGAATTCCAATCTGGTTTGGGACGGAATCAGGAGAGAAGGCACTTCGACGCGTCGCCCGGTTGGCGGATGGATGGATGTCGCTCGGCGATCCGACTGCGGACTTGCCGCGATTGCACGGATATATTGAGGAGGCTGAGCGCGACCCTCGACAGCTCATGGTGCGTGGACCGGTGCTGGCTGACGATCGCGGGAAGGCAGCTTGGGTCGAGGACGGCAGACGACTTCAGGCGAATGGCGTAACGCACATCTTTGTCGTGGCGCCACCGACCGTTGCGCCGATGCAGGCATTGCCTCGGATCATAGAGGCTCGGAAGGTCCTTTCGGAGGCACTGGGTTAGGCGTTGGTAAGGACACCTCTAAGGTTGTGCCATATCGATATGTAGCTACTATTGGTAGCAAAAACGCAGTGCGGCCGACCACGATCTTGTTCACTAGACTGTTTGCCGGTTGCCGAGGTCTTGCGCACAATTGACATTGCGCACATTCTGATTTGGTCAGATGTATTGACGCGGTGTCGAGCGTCTGCCCTCGAGGGGTTTGCCATGGGCGAGCGTGTCTTCTGGCTTCCGATGATTACCGTAATACTTGGCCTGCTGGGTACAGGGAGCATGGCGCCAGCATTCGCGCGCGGCGGCGGCGGCCACGGGATTGGTATCTCCCGATTTTCCGCGCGAGTTTCTCCGGTCTTTAGGTCGGGACGGATCGGAATACCGGGCGTGATCGGCGGTCTTGGCGGTTTCCAGAATAATGTCTTCCGCGGTGGCACCGCACGTCGCAATCCGGGTTTGGCCGGGATTTGGCCGTATCCGTGGTGGCCCATCGATACGACGCAGGCGCAGGTCGGGACCGTGGTGCCCTCGGAACCTCAGGTGATTGTCATTTCAGGTTCGAACTATGCGCAAGGGCGAATCGCGCCGGCGCCGGGAGACCCCCCGGACTACAGCTATGTCCCTGGTTGCCACGCCATTCCAAATGGTTACCACTGCGACGCACCTCGTCCCGAGGCTCCGGCTCCCTGATCGCGAGGCGTAATCCTTGGGGTTGTCTGATAAAGCGGCCCCGATCGGGATAGGGCAACATGGCTTGAGGCCACAGTGCCTCGCTAGAGATGCAATTCGATGAACGCCAAGGCAGTTGCGAGTGTATGATAGGGGAGATCAAATTCAGACCTTACCCAGTCGTCGAGGTGCAAGTTCCCGGTGTAGTCCCGCCATATGCACCAGCGAGGTGACCTTGATCCGGGCGGAGAGATTTCGAGAGCCTCCGGCACGAAGCGATGATCTGTCGCAACCTCCAGCCGAATGGCGGGCCGCTTCGCCACCCAGGCGAGAGCTGTCTGCAAATCCTCCATATCAAAGGATAGCCCTTCCGAAGGAACGGGTTCGATGGGCGAGGGGTGATCCATGGCGTCCTCACGTCATGTGCGGGGTTGGGCAGATCGCAACAAGCCACGCATTTAACTCTACAATAGTGATGGAGAGGGAACAAATATCCGAGATGTCGATTACTATGAGGATAGGTCGGTTGATTTGAGAAGGCTCACCAAGCCGTGAATTTGAGCGAAGGTTTCCTTGGTAACGCGTATCGTCGGGCCGGCTACGAGACGACTGCCTGCGCCTCGATCTCGACCTTCAGTTCCGGAAGGACCAGGGCGGCGACCTCGACCAAAGTGGAGGCCGGGCGGTGCGGGCCGAAGTAGCGCTGCCGGATCGGGTTGATTTTCGCGCGATCGGCGATATCGGTCAGGTATACGGTCACCTTCACCACGTTCTCCGCGTCGGCCCCCACTGCCTTCAGGCAAGCGTCCATGTTGGTGATAGCGACCTCGAACTGTTCAACGACGTCCTCCGGAATGCGGCCGTCGGAGGCGATGCCAACGGTGCCGGACACCCACACAAGGTTGCCTGCCTTTGTGACGTGGCAATAATGGCTGACGGGCTCCGGTTGATTGTCCAGCATCAAGCGTTCGATCGGCGGCATTATTGCTCTCCCTTCACATCAGCCAGCGAGCCGCGGTCGCGTAGCCGGCCCGTTCGGTCGGGGGAGCGGCATGGGTCGCGGTCTCTTCGGCGATCATGGCGGCGACGAGGTCGCGACGGTCGGCCCGCATGGCTGAATCGATCAGGATCTGACGGAACAGGTCGCGCTGCGCGTTGCTGCCGCCGAGCAAGCGGATGCAGTCGAAACGTGGCTCTAGCAGAGCAACCACGCGGGCGTGCTGGCCGCGCCGGTGGGCCAGACCGGCCTCGCATGCCGGGATGACGACGTCGGCGATCGCTGCCGCGTCCCATCGAGATTGTTGCTGTGCCTGCTCGCGCAAGGCTGCGAGGAAGCGTGCGGCGGCTTCGTCGCGTCCGGTGGCGGCGAGCGCCAGCATCAGGTGCGGCGGGAGCAACAGGTAGGCGCTGTCGCCAATCCGCGCCTCGGCTTTGTCGGCGAGTTCCTCCCAGCGTGAGTGGACGTCGAGACCGAGTTGCTCGAGCCGCCACAGCAGGGCGGTGGCATTTTGCAGATCGTTGAACTGGTCCGGCGCGGCCTTGGTCATCGGCGCATTCAGGTTGCGGATGTTTGCGTCGTAGCTGGCGAGAACGGCGTCCCGTTCGCCGAGGTCGAGCTGCATCAGCGCCCGGTGCCACCACAGGTGGTGCACGAGATTGTTGCCGATCGGCCAGTAGCCGGTCTGCTGAGCGAGCCAGTCGTTGCCCTCACGCGGGCGGCTCTCCGCTTCCAGGATGTGCGCCTTGACATGGTGGGCGAAGAAATTCGTCGGGTCTGTGGCATATGCGTCGTCGATCGCGCGCTCCGCGGCGGCAGTGTCGCCGGCTTCCTCGTGAGCGAAGGCCCAGACGGACTGGAAACAGTCGTATCCGGGGAGGTCGGGCGACCAGGCCGGGGCGAGGCGATCGGCCTGTTCGAGCACCGCTTGGGTGTGGCCAAAGCGGAAATGCGTGGTGTCGCTGATACGCACCGCAAGCAGATCAGTTGGGTCGACATCGAGCAGGTCGCGCCATATCGCGAACGCGTCCCCGAGGGCGCCGCGCTGCCAGGCGGAGAGTGCCGCGACGTGGCGCTGTTCGCGCGGTGTCGTCAGAGGGGCGCCGGCTTCAGCGGAGGCGAGGCTAGCAGCGATGAGCGGACGATGCGCTGGGTTGGCGCCGGCGAGCATCAGGTAACTCCTGATGCAGTGCCCCATGACGAAGCCTGGATCGGCCGCGAGCGCCTGTTGGACCAGGTCCATCGCGTCTGCGTGGTATTTCAGGTAGTGTTCCACCGCGCGGTCGAACAGCGTGGCGGCTTGTGGGCTGTCGGTGGAGAGTTGCAGACCGCGTGCGTCGCGGATCATTATATGTTCCCCGTCGGTTGGACCGTGGGACGATGACCTATCCTTGTGGTTCCTGCAACGGAGGTTGGGAAATCGGTAGGGTTGCGGTGCGTTCGGCAACCGAGTAGGAAGCGCCTCTTCGCTGCGGCGGATGGGCGCGTAGCTCAGCGGTAGAGCATTCGCTTCACACGCGAGGGGTCACAGGTTCAATCCCTGTCGCGCCCACCATCCCGTAGGTGATCGATACCTTTCGCATAGTTGTTTTGCGACTGCGGCTGTGGATACCCAGGGCAATTGATGCGTTTGAGATACGGCAGAAACCGGCATTCTGTTCGTCCGACCGCGGTCAGGCTCCCTCGTCTTCGATTTCGTCGAGCCGGATGTTAGTGCGGAGCGCGCGGGAAAATGCGTTTTCGACGCGGTTGCCTAGCAGCACCTGTTCGCTCGCCAGCTCGCGTAGATCCTTGCCCAAGACGACCGTATGCGCCTCGATGCGCTCGAGGTGCTCCAGGAGACGCTGCATCATAGCCATGAACTGCCGGCCCTGGGCCGCATGACTCTCGGTAAGATCGGCAATCGCCAGGGTCAGGCGGTTGACCCGCTCGAGGGTGAAGTCGCGGGGTGTGTCGCTCAAGAGGGTGATCCTGCTTAAGTCTCGAGCTGGTTGTTTAACGAGTGGTATACGCGGTTGCGCCACCTTAAACCACACGCCATCCGGGTGCACTCGCTAATTGTGCCTCGCCAGGGAGGTTGGCATGCCGTTCCCCCAGCAGCGCTAAGGGTGTCACGCTGGGTAACGAAAGGCGCGGTGTTTGACTGGTGGTGATAAGCTCGCCATCTTGCTCTTGGTCATCATGGGTTCAAGCGTGAATTGGACTAGTTGACGGGTGCCCCTGCAGAGGGAGTCGGGAACGGGGAAGCTGATGGGAGGGTATCGGGCGGTTTACTCGTTGCATGTGAACTGGGCCCAACTCCATACGGCGACGCAATCATCAGCGTTCGTTCGCAAAGCGCGGCGAGACCGCATGGTGGCCGGATGACGCTCAGCGCGACCGACGTGACAATTCGTTTCGGCGGTGTGATCGCGGTCAACCAGATGGCGATCGTGGTTCAGCCAGGCGAGATCGTCGGGCTGATTGGACCGAACGGCGCTGGGAAGACCACCTTCATTAACTGTATCTGCGGCAGCTATCAGCCATCGGCCGGGTCGGTCCGGTGGAAGGACAAAGAATTGCTAGGGCTGTCGCCCAATATGTTGTTGCGACTGGGGATCTCCCGAACGTTCCAGAATGTTGCCTCGCTGCACGACCTCACCGTCATGGACCTGGTAAAGCTAGGCGCGGGGATGAGCCGGCAGCGGCCCGGCTTTCGCGGACTGTTTGGGGCATCCAAGGCGCTGGAGGGGGAACTGACGGAGACGCTGCTGACTCCATTGGGATTGGAGGCGTATGCGCATCAACCGATCCAGACCCTGCCCTACGGGCGTCGCAAGGCCACCGACCTGGCCCGAGCGCTGGCGGCCAACCCGAAACTGTTGCTGCTGGACGAACCGGTGGCCGGCCTGACAACGCAGGAGGCGATGGCGATGGCCGGGGTGATTCGGAGGGTTCGCGAACAGCTCGGTTGTGCCGTGATGATGGTCGAGCACAAGATGGACGTGGTCTTGAACACCTGCGACCGCATCGTAGTCATGGCGGCAGGCAGCAAAATCTTCGAGGGGTCAGGCACCGAAGTGCAGTCGGATGCAGAAGTTCGGCGCGTTTATCTGGGTGAGCCGTGACGCTCGCGCTACAGCTTATCATCTCGGGCGTAGCGACCGGCAGCATCTACGCGCTGGTGGCGATCGGGATCGTGCTGATCTACAAATGCTCGGGCGTGGTTAATTTCGCCCAGGGGGCTTACGCAATGCTGGGCGCCTACGTGACGTTCATACTATTGAGCCTTCACGTCCCCTCAGTGCCAGCGGTGATCCTCGCGATGGTGGTCATGGCGGGATTTGGGGCGCTGACGGAGCGACTGGTTCTGCGACCGATGCTGAAGGCCCCGGTCGTCGCGGTGATGATGGTGACGCTCGGGCTGCTGATCTTCATTCGCGCCTGCTGCCTGGTGATCTGGGGTCCGGATCAGATCGCATTTCCGCAGTTGTTTCCGGCTGGCGCTGTTCAAGCGGCGGGTATCTTCGTCACCTATAACTATATTGCCGCCGGTCTGCTGGCGGCACTTCTGAGCCTTGGATTTCTTGCTTTCTACCGCTTCACGCCGATTGGCCTGATGCAGCGTTGCGCGGCGGATAACAGTCGCGCCGCGCTCGCCGTCGGCATCCACGTCAGCAACCAGGTATCGATCGCCTGGGCGATGTCCGCGGCGCTCGCGGGTTTGGCTGGCACACTGGTCGCGACGCTGACGGGGCTGTCGCCGGGGCTATCGGATGTAGGCATGCTGGCGTTTCCGGTGATCGTTGTCGGCGGCTTGTCGAGTTTGAGCGGAGCCTTCGTTGCCGGGCTGTTGCTCGGCATCCTTCAGGCTTTTACCGATGGGCTGCTTACACCGGCGCTGGAGGGATTTCTGCGCGACCACACCACCGTGACCTCGGTCGGCGCGCTGCAGCAGGTCGTGCCGTATGCTCTGCTGGTGCTGATGTTGCTGGTGCGTCCGCAGGGCCTGTTCGGCCGCCGCGGCACCGAGCGGGTTTGACGCGATGACGCCGCGACGCGTGCTTGTCGCTGTAGTCGCGGCCGTGGCGATGATGGCAGTCAGCCTCCTGCTTGGCCGCTACGGCGCTTATCTGGTGCACGCGATCGCAATCGCTGCCATTGGGGCTTTGTCACTGAATTTGCTAATCGGGTATTGCGGGCAGATCAGTTTCGCTCAGGGCGCATTGCTTGGGGTTGGCGCCTATGCCGCCGGAAATCTGGGCAACGCGGGCTGGGACGTGCTGGCGCTGCTTGGCGGCGGCATTGCCGGCTGCGTTGCAAGTATGCTGATCGGCCTGCCGGCGCTGCGGTTGCGCGGCCTCTATTTCGCAATCGCGACGGTTGCGGCACAAACGATTCTTGAATACCTGTTCAAGACCATCGAGCCGCTGACCAACGGTATCTCCGGTCTCGTGATCCGCCGGCAGACGGTGTTCGGCTTTCCGGTTGCCTCTGACCAGGGGACCGCGGTCATTTCGATCACCGTGCTATTGTTGGTTTGGCTTGGGCTGGGGCAACTGATGCGGACTAACTTGGGCCGGGCATTCCTGGTTGTGCGCGAGAGCGAGATCGTCGCCAAGGGTATGGGGATCGACGTTCCTCGGACGAAGATGTGGGCGTTCGCGATCAGCGGGTTCATCGCGGGCATCGCGGGGGGATTGCTAGGATTTGCCACACGGTTGGCTAGCCCCGAGACTTTCACACTCGACCTTTCCGCCGACTACGTTGCGATGATCATCGTCGGCGGCCTTGGTTCGGCGGTGGGACCGATCATTGGGGCGGTGTTCGTCGTGCTGCTGCCGGAGGCGATTCAGCGGGTAGGCGAGACGGCTGGGCTCGCCGATGTGCTATCCGCCTTGCGCGAGATGGCGTTCGGCTTGCTTATTATCCTGTTTCTGGTTTTCGAGCCGCGGGGATTGGCGGCACTTGGTTTGCGTTGGCTACCCGGAGGACGCCGCGCGAGGGGCGCGGCCCCGGGCTCGTAGATAATCCGGCTAGACCCGGCAAAGGGAGGAAACTCGTGCGGAAATGGCTTTTAGGATCGTTGTTGGCACTTACCGTTGGTGCCACGGCTCAGGCGAACGCGGCGGCGCTGAACGTCTGCATTTGGGGCACGATCACCGGTCCCGACGCGCTGGTGAACGGGATGAGCTATGGCATCCGGGACTACCTTGAGTACCTCAATCAGACACAAGGCGGCATCGCAGGCAATAAGGTCAACACGCTTCTGCTTGATGGGCGCTACAAGCTTGACGAGGAACTGAAGATCTATCGGCGCTGCGTCGACGAAGAGGGCGCGGCCTTTATCAGCGGCTGGTCAACCGGCGCGGTGAAGGCGCTGCGCGATCAGATCTCGGAAGACAAAGTGCCATTCATCACTCAGTCCTTCTCCAGCGAGGTGCTCGATCCGGTCAAGCTGCCGTTTATCTTTATGGCTGGGCCGACCTATGAGCAGCAGATCGTTATCGCGCTGCGCGATCTGGTTGCTAAGGGCGGCAAACGCATAGCGCTAATGCATGCCGACAATGAGTATGGCCGCGCTCCGGTGAACGTTATCAAGCAGTCGGGCATCATCGAGAAACTCGGCCTGCAGTTGGTCGATCAGGTCGAGGTCCGATACGACGCGCAGGATCTGACGGCGCAGATGTTGCGCATCAAGGCGACCAACCCTGATCTGGTGTATATTCAGTCCTCTGCGCCGCAGGCTCTTGTGGCGCTGCGCGACGCTGCGAAGATCGGTCTGCCGGCAAAGTTGTTCATAGGCAATATGTACAACATCAGTCCGGCGATCCCGGAGCAGCTTGGACCTGCCGCCGAGGGCTTCCGAGCGATCCAGATCTACAATGCGTTCGGGTCCGATATCCCGGCGATGAAACAGATCGATACATTCCGTGAAAAGAACAAGATCGCGAAGCAGGATGTGTATTATATGAAGGGGTGGCTCGAGGGGATCGTTATAGCGTCGGCCATTGACGTTGTGATCAAGAAGAATGGCGGCAAGGTTCCAGATGACATCAAAGCTTTCCGCTTGGCCGTGCGCGATGCCACCGAGGGGCTCAAGGGACTTGATGACGGCGGCATCACGCCGCCGCTGGACTACGCGGGTCACCAGGGTTCGACGGTGGCGCGGATTGCCGAGATCAAAGACGGAAAATATGTTCCGGTCGGCGATTGGATCGACGCTCGTTGAGCGAGGGGTTGCAAAGCGGTGGCACTACTCGAGGTCAGCGACGTTTCGGTGACTTATGATTCGGCGATTGTTGCACTTCAACACGTGAGCATGACGATCGAGCAGGGCGGCATCACCGCCCTGCTCGGACCCAACGGTGCGGGCAAAACGACACTTATGAAGGCCGTGACGGGGATGTTGCCGTTCGAACTCGGCGATATCGTCGGCGGGCAGATCGTCTTCGAGGGTCGATCGCTGATCGGGTCTCATCCGGCCACCATCACCCGTCGTGGCATCGCGTTGGTGCAGGACGGCCGGCAATGCTTTCGCGAGTTGACGATTCAGGAGAATCTTAAGGCGGCCTCGCTGATAAGCCGGGCTGGGGCACGCGAGCGCATGCAACTGGTGTTTGATTACTTCCCGTTCCTGCGGGAGATGCAACATCGGCAGGCGGGTGTGCTCTCCGGCGGACAGTTGCAGATGCTGGTGATCGGAATGGCGCTGATGGGCGGGCCTCGGCTGCTGATGCTGGATGAGCCAAGTCTTGGCCTGTCGCCCGTGATGGTGCAGGCGGTTTTCGATGTTATCGAGCGGGTGAGGGGCGAATTGGCCACCACGGTCGTGGTCGCCGAGCAGACCGTGCCGCGATTGTTAAAGATCGCAACGGATGTCTACGTGCTGTCGCGCGGCAGCGCGGCGCTGCACGCGTCGCCAGATGCAATGGACGAGGCGACTCTGCAACGGCTCTATTTAAGTTAAAGATGATCAGAGGCTAGACATTTCGCCCATTTTGTCGTGCACGCGAGATTGAGACGGGGTATAAATGAACTGTGGCAGGCTGGTTTTGGTGGCGCGGACAGATGCCCATCTAATCACCGACCGCTTGTGGAACGAGGCAAGCTGATGGCGCGGCGCGAAAGTGGGGCGATGGATATCAGAACGGCGGCGAGCATCGCGCTGGTCGTTTTCACCTGTTATTCGGCCTGGCTGACATCGATAATATTCTGCGCAACCAACGGTCACCGCCCGCTCATGATCGCAGACGCCACCTTTTTTCCGGTCGGGATCGTGCATGGTGTCGGCATCTGGTTCGGCGGCTGGTAGCTGACGACTGCTCGCCATCGTATCGCCTCCATGTTCAGTCAGTGTTCTCCAGGCGTGTCCAAAGGGGGCATACCCACCGGGCGGACGCCTCCTTTTCCGCAGACGATGTAGCGTTCGGTCGGCATCCACCAAACCTCGTCCGGCCGGAGCTGGTCGATCCATTTCCAGTCGAAGCCGCAGAAACTGTGATGCAACCAAACAACGCGGCCGGTGCCCTGCAGCAGCATTGATAAGAAGAAGTCCCCGGTGAATAAGTCACCGATGATCATGATCGTCGGCCCAGAGCGGTCGCTGGTGGCGAGGGCAGCAGTAAATTGTTTGACTTTATCTAACGCTTCCCGCTTTCCAGGCGGCAATGCCGACAGGCGGTCGGTTTCCTTCATGTTGTCCGCGGTTCCGAGCATTCGGGCAAGATCGCCGCCCACGATCGTTTCAGGTGCTCCAAGCACGCGGGCCGGATCAAGTTTCCAGTCCGGGTGGGAATCAGCTTGCACGATCGCATTGAAGGCGGCCACCGCCCCGAGTGCCGTCCAGTGGGTATCATTCATACGATAGACTTTGCCCTCCGCTTTCGCCGCGATGAGGGCAGGCCGCAGGTCGACCGCCGGAACGCCCCGCGCTGCCAGATCGTCCAGGAATACATCATATTCAGTGCGTTGTCCTCGATTCCTTGCCCACAATGGAAGCTGGTCCGCGTAGATGGTCGCGGAATTGGGTGGTGACGCGACAAGCAACCGGGTGCCGCGAGCGGCCAGCAGGGTGTGGATTCTCGCCAGAAGATCCGCTGTCTCTGCCACTTGTTCGTCGCGCCGGATCAAGCCAGCGCTCTGCTGCACCATTTGATCGCCGCGGAAGAACATCCGCCCGTTCGATCCGGCCAGAACCATTGGGTTGCCGGTTTGAAATGGGCCGCGGCTCATGATGAAGCCGTAAGCCTGGAGAAAGATTTGGCGCAAACCGAAGTGATCGCGCAAATAGGCATCCGTTTGTCTTGGGAGATTGCCCCACGCGGCGAAGTCCTCGGGAAATGTTGGCGCCGGTGCTAGCGACCGTGCCTCGATGCTCGATACCGGCTTACCGTTTGATGTCAAGACGCCGACCAGCAATGGCAAGGCAAGCAAGAACGCTGAAAGCGGTGCCCAGTATCGGCGGTAGTGACGCAACATGTGCGATCAGAACCGCAAGGGGCCCGCGGCGACGCGACGATGCGCTACGAACATGATGTCCCACAGCTTGTGTTGCCCGGGAGCGTTTCGCTTTGCGCACTTTTGCGAGCGCCGCCTCCGGCCGGTCTGCCTTGGGATCATTGCTGGCTGGCGGACGTGAGCGGCGGCAGGCCGACCGGACGGACGCCCTTCGCACACACGATGAAGCGTTCGGTCGGCATCCACCAGACCTCGTCCGGCCGAAGCTGGTCGATCCATTTCCAATCGAAGCGACAGAGATCGTTAAGCAGCCAGACAACGCGCCCAGTGTTTTGCAGAAGCATCGGCGCAAAGAAGCCTTCGGTGAATAAATCGCCGATGATCATGATCGTGGGGCCAGAGCGGTCGCTTGTGGAAAGGGCCGTGGCAAATTGCTTACGATTGTCCAGCGGTTCGCGTTTTCCCGACGGCAAGGTCAACAACCGATCTGTTTCCTTCACGTCGTCTGCCGTTCCCAGCAGTCGGGCGAGATCGCCTCCCACGAACGTTTCAGGCGCTCCGAGCACGCGGGTGGGGTCGAGTTTCCAGTCCGGGCGGGAATCGGCTTCGACGATCGCATTGAAGGCTGTCACCGCGCCGAACGCGGTCCAGTGGGTATCATGCATGTGGTAGACTTTGCCCTCCGTTCTTGCCGCGATGAGGGCGGGCCGCAGGTCGACCGCCGGAACACCCCGCGCTGCCAAGTCGTCCAGCAATGCATCATATTCCGTGCGTTGCCCTCGATTCCTCGCCCACAATGGGAGCTGATCCGCGTAGATGGTCGCGGAATTGGGCGGTGACGCGACGAGCAACCGGGCGCCGCGAGCGGCCAGCAGGGTGTGCATCGTCGCCAGAAGATCGGCGGTCTCCGTCACCTGTTCGTCACGCCGGACCAAGCCCGCGCTCAGCTGCAGCATTTGATCGGCGCGGAGAAACATCCACCCATGCGATCCGGTCAACACCAATGGCTTGCCGGTTTGCAACGGCGCACGGCTCATGATGAAGCCGTACGCCTGGAGGAAGATCCGGCGCAAACCGAAATGATCCTGCAAATAGGCGTCCGTCTGTCTTGGAAGGGTGCGCCACGCGGTGAAGTCCTCGGGGATTGTGGGCGGGGGCGCCAGCGATCTTGCCTCGATGCTCGATACGGACTTGCCGCCGGATGTCAGGACGCCGACAAGCAATGGCAAGCCAAGCAAGAACGCTGAAAGCGGTGCCCAGTATCGGCGGTAGTGACGCAACATGTGCGGTCAGAAGCGGAAGTATAGAAACGGACTGTAGGTGCCGGCGGCGACAAAGATCATTGCCAAGATCAGCAGCCCGAAAGTCCAGACGGTGTCGGCGGATGCCATCAGGGTCGGTGGCAGCTTTGGCAAGCGCACCCACCGGGGCAGCACGGCCAATGCTGAACCCGTCAACAGAAGCACGGAAAGGCCGGTACTGAGGGTCGCGTGCATGTCGAGGCTCATTGACCCCAATCCGTGTCTCCCGATCAACCCGGCGTAGACCACCCGAGCGGTTTGCAAATCGCGCGATCGGAACAGCACCCATCCGCCCATTACCGCCAGTTGGGTGTAGGCCCAGCGCGACGGCAATGGAAGCCAAGCCAGGAGGCGCGAGAAACGCAGGCGTTCCAGCACCAGAAAGCCCCCGTGCCACGCGCCCCACACGACAAAAGTCCAATTCGCTCCGTGCCACAACCCGCACAGGATGAAGACCGTGAGCAGGTTCTGATAAGTTCGCACTACGCCGAAGCGGTTGCCGCCGAGCGGGATGTATAGGTAGTCGCGCAACCAGGCCGAGAGTGACATGTGCCAGCGACGCCAGAACTCGGTGATCGAGAGTGAGGAATAGGGCAGGCGGAAATTGCGCGGGAAGGTGAAACCCAGCACCAAACCCAGTCCGATCGCCATGTTGGAATACCCGGCGAAGTCGTAATAGATCTGGATCGTGTAGGCGAGCAGGCCGGTCCAAGCCTCCGCCATCGAGGGCAGCGGCGTGTGATCAAAGACCACCTCGACGAGTTGCGCCAACGGGTCGGCGATCAGGACCTTCTGTGCCAGACCGATGATGAAGATACGCGCACCCGCCGAAGCTCGGGACAGGGTATGGCGTCGCGCTTGCAGTTGGCGCGCCACTGTTTTGTAGCGGACGATCGGTCCGGCCACGAGCTGCGGGAACAGTGAGATATAAAGCGCGACCTGGACGGGATCTCGATTGGCGCGGAAGCGCCGCCGATAGACGTCGATGATGTATGACAAGCTGTGGAAGGTAAAAAAGGATATGCCCAGGGGCAGCGGAATATCCGGCAGGTTGACCGCCGCGCCGAAAGGCCGCAGCAAAAGGTTCAGATTCGCGGCGAGGAAATTGGCATACTTGAAGGTTGCCAACAGCAGGAGGTTAGCTGAGACGGCGATGCCGAGCGCTATGCCGCGTTCGGGTCCCCTGCACGCGTCGATCACCACCGCCGCAACCGTGTTGAAGGCGATGGAGGCAAGCAGCACCAGCACAAACCACGGCTCGCCCCACCCATAGAACAGCAGCGAGCACAGCAGGGTGACCAGGTTCTTGCCTCGGATCGATGGCGTCACGAAGTAAGCGGCCAAGAAGACCGGTAGGAAGAAGAATAGGAAGGGAATCGAGGAGAAGACCACCGGCGATAAAGGCGGCAAATTCCGGTGCCGGGTCAAGCCACCAGCCGGGCGAGCGACAGAGCATGAGCGTGCTGGTGGTCAATTAGGTCTGTTGGCAGATTCGGCGCTTTTGGTGAGGTCGGCGACACGGGCCTCCGTCGTCGTGGGGGGCTTACCATCTCTGCCGGGGGTGGCCGGAGACTACTTCCCGCGGGTGGCCAGCCGGCAGGCGGCAGCAGACTCCGCGGCGTCGGCTGCTAGGGTTGACAGGCAGCGGCCGAGCGTGCCGCCGTCCGGCCCTAGCAGCCGGAGCGCTAATCCCAGACCATAGGGTGGGATGGTGGCGGCGGCGAGGCAACCGGCGGCCTCGGCTGCTGCCTCCAGTGCTGCCGGGTCGGGGAGCTGTGCCGCGGGTGCGAGGACCAGCAGCATTCCCCAGGCCCGCCACGATCCAAGGACGCCGGGGCCGCCCAAAGCCTCGCCATTGATGCCGCCGCGCTCGCTCAGGCGGATATTCCCGGTGTGGTCGCGCACTGTAATGGCGCCGTGGAAGCGCCGGAACGGGCGATTCTTGCCTTGCGGATCGTGCAGTGAGGCCGCGTCGGAGAAAATAACGCGCGCACCCTGATGCACCGTAAGCTCGGTGACCGTGGCGATATCGGCAGCGGGGAACAGCACCAACGGATCAGGCACCAGGGCGAGGAAGCCGCCGGGTTCGACGGTGGCCCCAACCGCGAGCCGGGCGGGCGCGTCATGGCACGCGTGGACGATGGTTGCCGACTGCGTGGTGACGTGGGCAGCGGCCCCCTGCCCCACGTGCAGCGCCAGAGAAAGATCGTCGCCGGCGTAGAGTCCGCCGGATGCCGACTGCAGGTATAGCGTTGCCAACTCGGGGCGAGCCGGGTGGAGATGGAACGGGCGGGTGATATGGAAGGGATATGGCACGTGCTGATCCAGCAGCGCCGTCCGGCCGCCCGCCACGCCAAAGCGCAGTCGGGCGCCCTGCTGGCGGCCGGTGTGCGCTGTTTGGTTTAGACCAGATCGCATGATTACACGCGCTTGGGACGGTCCGCTCCGCGCGATCATGCTTAAACCAGATCGCATGATTCACGCGCTTGGGACGTTCCGCTCCGCGCGATCATGCTCTACGTCCGGAACAGCACGGCGGCGTCGATCGCGGCGGCCACCGCATCGATGCCCTCCCCGGTTCGGCAGTTGGTGGCCAGCACAGGCCGGTTGGCACGAACCGCCCGAGCCTGTTCGAGCATACGTCCGAGATCTACGCCGACAAATGGTGCCAGATCGACCTTGTTGACTACCAGAAGGTCGCATCGCAGCACGCCTGGGCCGCGCTTGCGGGGGATGTCGTCGCCGCCGGCGACGTCGATGACGAACATCCACCAGTCGACCAGATCAAGCGAAAAGGTGGACGCGAGATTGTCGCCGCCGGACTCGTAGATCAGGAGTTGCAGGCCGGGAAAGCGCGTCTCCATGTCGTCGCCGGCGATGATGTTCATCGTCGGGTCCTCGCGAATCACGGTGTGCGGGCAGGCGCCGGCCTCGACTGCGCCGACGCGCGCCGGATCGATCAGGCCGGACCGGCGGATGCGTTCGGCATCCTCGCGCGTCACCAGATCGTTGGTGATGACGGCCAGATCCACGCCGCTGGCGGCGAGACGCGGGATCAGCCGCTCGATCAGGGCGGTCTTGCCGGAGCCTACGGGGCCGCCGATGCCGATGCGGGCGGCCGTCATCGCAGCACGTAGCGGCGGGCGAGGGGCAGCGTTTTGGCGGGCTCGCAAGTGGCCAGCACGCCGTCGGCGAACACGTCGAAAGTCTGGGGGTCGACTCGGATGTCCGGGCAGGCGTCGTTGTGGAGCATGTCGGACTTTTTCAGGCGTCGCGTGCCAGCGGCCGGCAGCAGCGACTTTGAGAGGCCGAGCTGATCCGAAAGTCCTGCCTCGATTGCCAGGGGATGGACGAAACAGGATGACAGCGCCGGCGCGGCGCGGCCGAAGGCGCCCCATTGTGGACGCAGGAGAATGGGCTCGCAGGTCATCAGGGACGCGGCGCTGTCGCCCATCGCGCCCCATGCAATGAAGCCGCCTTTGATGACCAGCTCCGGCTTGATGCCGAAGAAGGCCGGCCGCCAGACGACGATATCGGCGATTTTGCCGTCTTCGAGCGAGCCGATGTGGTCCTGGACACCGAAGGTGCGGGCGGCGTTGATGGTGTATTTGGCGATGTAGCGACGGATGCGTGCGTTGTCGCCGAACCCCGTCTTATCGTTGGGCAGTGTGCCGCGCTGGTCCTTCATCTTCGAGGCGAGCTGCCAGGTGCGGCAGATCACCTCGTGGATGCGGCCCATGCCCTGGCTGTCGGAACCAAGCATGGAGATGGCGCCGAGATCATGCAGCACGTCCTCGGCGGCGATGGTCTGGGCGCGGATGCGGCTCTCGGCGAAGGCGACGTCCTCCGGGATCGCCGGATTAAGGTGATGGCACACCATGGTCATGTCGAGGTGCTCGTCGAAGGTGTTCACGGTGTAGGGGTTGGTTGGATTGGTCGAGGATGGCAGGCAGTTGGCGATGCCGGCGACGCGGATGATGTCGGGCGCGTGGCCGCCGCCGGCGCCCTCGGTGTGGTACATGTGGATGGTGCGGCCGCGGATGGCCGCCAGTGTGTCCTCCACGAAACCGGATTCGTTCAGCGTGTCGGAATGCAGCTGGACCTGGAAATCCATCTCGTCGGCGACGGCGAGGCAGGTGTCGATGGTGGCGGGCATCGATCCCCAGTCCTCGTGGATTTTCAGGCCGAGGCACCCGGTGGCGAGCTGCTCGCGCAGGGACTCGCCGCGATGGGAGTTGCCGCGCCCGAGGAAGCCGAAGTTCAGCGGCCATGCTTCGGCTGCCTGCAGCATTTTTCCCACATTGAACGGACCGCCGGAGTCGATCCCGACGGTGATGGGGCCGAGCGAGCCGCCGATCAATGTGGTGATGCCGCTGGCGATGGCGTGCTCGCAGAGGCCGGCGGAATCGAAATGGACGTGCACGTCGATGCCGCCGGGAGTCGCGATCATGCCCTCGCAGTCGCGGACTGTGGTTGCTGTTGAAACGATGAGGCGCGGGTCGACGCCGTCCATGATCGCGGGGTTGCCTGCCTTGCCGAACCCGGCGATGCGGCCGGCGCGGACGCCGAGATCGCCTTTCACGATGCCGAGCACCGGATCGATCAGCACGACGTTGCATAGCAGCAGGTCGAGCGCGCCCTGTGCGCTGGTTACGCCGGCGGCCAGTCCGATGCCGTCGCGTAGTGTCTTGCCGCCGCCATGGAGGCACTCGTCGCCGTAATGGGCGTGATCATGTTCGACGACGGCAATCAGCGAGGTGTCGCCGAGGCGGATTGAATTGCCGGTGGTTGGCCCGTAGAGCGCGGCGTAGTCACGACGTGGGATGCGGGCCATGCCGGTGTCTCCTTCGGGCCATTTCAGCCTGACTTTGCACGATTGGCCAGGGGCGTCATCCGGTGAGTGGAAATACGGAACCCACCTTGCCGCCTCGGGCTGGGGTGACTGTCGCAGCCGGATCATGGTCAATCGCTTTGCTGATCGCCGCATATACGCGCAACGAAACGCGCTAGACCCGGCGGGGACTAATCGGCGCGGCCCGTGACCCTCGACCTAAAACTGCGCGCGGGTCAGGGTGGGCTACTACGCCGCGAAACGATCCCTGGCGCCGGGCCATCCGCACAGGCTCCAAGCCTTATCGCTCTCGACGCACGGTTGGTAAATTCCGTCACGTAGTGCTCGATCTCTGCGATCGGGACCGGCTTCGCCAGGGCCGGGATCGCGGCATATCGAGGATCGATCCCGTCTCCGGCATATCCGGATACGAACACAATCGGCACGTTACGTGCTGCCAGCGCATCGACAACCGGATAAATCAGCTCGCCCCGGAGGTTCACGTCGAGGAAGGCGCCATCAATAGCACCCCTGCCACGACCTTCGATGAGGCTCATCGCAGTCGCCACGTTGCCTGCGGGTCCCAGCACCTCGCACCCGCAAGCAACGATTATGTCCTCTAGCAGCATCGCAATCATGACCTCATCGTCGACGACCAGAATGAGTGGGGAATGGCCCTGGGGTTCGGCCATTATGGGTCGTGACTTTCGTCCTGCGCAATGACTCTCGACGAAAGGGGAAGTTGAATGCGACATTCGACTCCCGCGGGGGCGAAATCAAGCTGAGTATTCCCGCCAAGCTCGTGAACAATGGCTCTCTCGAGGAGCCTAGATCCGAAACCTCGCCTTAACGGGGCCGCAACGGTCGGTCCCCCGTGTTCGAGCCAGTGTATGTCAACATATCGCGCTTCTCCCGCACCGCGCACGGACCAATTAACGTTAATCTTTCCGGCTGGATGAGATATCGCACCGAATTTGGCTGCATTGGTGGCAAGCTCGTGGAACGCAAGGCTCAAGGTCATGGCCTCATTCGGGGCCAGCAAAATACTGGGCCCCTCGACGATCAATCGTTGTACATCACAGTGAGGCTCATAAGGTGCGAAGCCCAGGCGCACCACGTCGGCAAGACCAGCCCCCTCCCATTTCGACTGCGTTAGAAGGTCATGCGCCTTCGCGAGCGCCTCAAGCCTTGCCGCAAAGGCGCCGTAGAACTGCTCCGGAGGCGCGAACATATGTGTCTGCGCGGCGATTGATTGCACCACCGCCAGCGAGTTCTTCACACGATGAGACAACTCGCGGAGCAGGAGCGACTGGCGTGCCGCCGCGTGCGCGCGAACTTGCTCCCGCTCTGCCTCGGCGTGCTTCAGCGCGCTGAGATCCTGGAAGCAGTTGACGGCGCCAATTTGCTTACCGTTGTCGTCGAAGACCGGATCGATATTGATCAGCACGGTCACACGCGAGCCATCCGGCCGCTCGATGATCGCCTCCTGGTCACGCCACGGCTTACCATTTCGGAGTACCCACTCCATCGACGTTTGATCGGGCGGAAGATACGTTCCATCGGGCCAGAAAAGCTTATGCGATCCGCAATATTTTTCGTGGGTCTGGCCGGGCCTTGGGGAGCGTCCCCAAAGTTCGGTCGCGCGCTTATTAAACGCGACGATGACGGCGTCCGCGTTACATACACAGACCGCGGCTGGAAGAGTTTCAATGAGACGCTTGGAAAACCATTCAAGTCCGTTTTCCGGGTTAGCCATTAACGCCTCCCTGACGACCGTGGCGGCGTCAGCGGCCCACAATGCCCCTTCGTTGAAAGACCCATATAGAGACTTTCAACTGGAGTTCACGGGACTCAGAAAAAGCGATTGCGAGCGGCGGCCAAATGGTAAGCGATGCTCAGATCACGATGCAATGATCAAAGAGGTCCATCCATTTGAAAGATCACGAGCAAAAGCGTAGGACACAATGTAGCATCAAGGAGTAAGCGTTAGCGTCCGCGAGGAACCTGGAATGATCATGGGGCCACCGCAGAAAATTCCACGAACAACTCCACTGGCTTTGTATGCTCGTTTCGCTCTCCCTGGACCCGCGGCGGCTGATTGGACGCTTTGAACAAGCTTACAAACCGCGAGCCGGAAAGTGCGGTCTGGCTGCACGTGCAAGGGGCTGTGGTTCGACACCGAGGCCGAGGCGGCGAGTTGAGTGACGTAATGTCGCGCTATGGCTTCGCCGTGATCCGCGAGGGCTGGGCGCTCGGCTTGGTCAATCGCGTCCGAAATCTCTGGGACGTTCGGCGCCCTGCAGCTGGTCCACAGGTGGCCGGCTGATAGGCGAGCGGCAGTTTCGCCAGCCGTCCCACAAAAGTGGCGAGGTCTGGAATGTCCGCTTCCTAGATGATGGCAGCCGAGGGGTCTTGTGCGAAACTTACAGTCTGCATGAGATTCGGATTTCCGGAAGGATTGACCGTAATGGTGATGCATCGATCTATCGCCCTCGGGGTCGCATCGTCTGACCGCAAAGACGGACGCGTTATCGGTGTCTCAGGCATTCAAGAAGGGTTTCGAGGTTCGGCGGCAAGTGTTCGAACTGCGTGCCTTCGGCGGGGATCGCATCCCAGGAGGCTTTTGAGCCCACGCAGACATGGGCACCGACTTCCAGCCGACTACCGCCGTCCAATAAACCGCTTGGGACCCAGACATACTTTGTGGTCCGGAGGGGATTGGGGACCGGGGACCCGCAGCGAGAGCAGAAGTCGGACCGGAAGCCCAACTCTTTCACGTAGGACGAGATACAATCCTCGCCGCCAAGCCAGCGGAAGCTCTCGGACTCGATGAGCGACGAGCAATTCGACGTCGAACCCGATTGCTTGCGGCACAGCGAGCAATGGCATTGATAAAGCCGAGACGCTTCACCAACGATTTCAAACTCGACTGCGCCGCACAGACAGTTCCCCCGCATCGTGATCTCCCCTTCGGAACGCCGTCCTAGAAATTGGGAGATCACTGCCGCATGGGCAAACGAAAACGCTCTGTCGCCCCAACCAACCGCAGTTCCCCAGACAGTCGACATTGCGCTTGCCGAGCGTATATCGAGACTTCAGGAAATTCTGTTGAGTTATGACGGCAGCAATGCGCGACTTCAAATCGTGGCGAAATCCTGGGCGAGTGTCGGCCCATCGAGACTAACTAAAAACCATTTAGTCCACCACCGCCGCGTTCACCAAGTCGCGTAGCAAGCTGCGGTAATGCAGGCGCTGGCGCGGTGACTGCATCATCCACACTACAACGAGGTCGCGCGCCGGATCGACCCACATGTAGGTGCCTCCGGCACCCCCCCAATACCAGTCGCCCGTGTCGCCGGGAAATGGAGCAACACCCGTCTGCGTGCGCACCGCGACCCCGAGGCCAAAACCGTAGCCCGGCCCAGGGAGGTAGTACGGCCCCGGTCTGACGCTTCCCAGTTGGTCGGCGGTCATGTATCGCTCGGTCTGCGGGCCAATCACGCGGTGGCTGTCCAGCGTGCCGCCCGCGAGCATCGCCTGGAGGAAACGAGCATAATCCTCAGCCGTAGACACCATGCCGCCGCCGCCCGACAGCATCCGCACCGGATGGCGCGGGTCGCTGATGTTGACGTCCACGCCGATGTTTCGATCGTCGCTAAATGGCTCAGCAATACGGTCTTGCTGTGCGGCGTCCGGCACACCGAAGCCGGTGTCGGTCATGCCCAGCGGGTCGAGCACATGCGCCTTCTCGTAGTCATAGAGCGATTGGCCGGATATCACCTCAACGATCCGGCCCAGCACGTCGATGCTGTAGCCGTAGTCCCAGGTGGTGCCTGGCTGGTAGGCAAGCGGCAGTTTCGCCAGCCGTCCTACAAAAGTGGCGAGGTCTGGATTGTCCGCTTCCAAATGCGCCTGCTGGTAGGCCTTTTTCACCGGTGTGTCGCCAAAGAAGCCATAGGTCAGGCCGGAGGAATGACGCATCAGGTCCTGCACGGTGATCGGTCGCTCAGCCGGAGCGAGGCGAATGCCATCGGGCGATTCAGCGCTCGGTATGCCGACCTGCGTGGACGCGAACTCCGGCAAGTACTTTGAAATCGGGTCATCGAGCTGCAGGCGGCCTGCCTCCACCAGAGTAAGGGCCGCCACCACTGTGATCGGTTTAGACATGGAGTAGATGCGGAAAATATCGTCCGCCTTCATCGGTTCGCCACTTTGCGGATCGCGGTTACCGACCGTCTGCACATAGGCGACCTTGCCGTGACGGGCGATCAACAGCACCGCCCCGGGTAACACGTGGTTGGCCACGTCTTTTTTCAACAGAACAGTGATAGCATCGAGCTGCCGCTGATCAAGCCCGACGCTGGCCGGGTCGGCCCTCGGAAGCTCCGCCGCGGCAGCAAAACTGCACAGGCCCCAAGTCATTACGCTCGCCAGCAGCAGGGGCTTCATTTCTCTGTCCCTTCTTTCGGTGTATGGTCATGGTGCGGCGAGGCCGCAAGGATACCCCCAGCTACGCTCGGCGGAAAAAGAACACAGCGCCGCGGCTTTGCCGATGGAAGTCTAGTATGGTCCTCGATCCGGGCGCGCTGCAACGGTAAGGCGCGGCAATACAATCGCCGCTTCCTGCAAACGTGCGCCCATCATCTGATCGACCCGGTCGCCTGCACACCGGCGTCCGGCTGGGAGCAGGGTCGGGTGGAGAACCAGGCGGTCTCGTGTGCGAGCGCTTCTTCATGCCGAGGCTGTGTTTCAAGACCTACGACGAACTGAGCGCCTGACCCGCCGACAGATACGTCGCTTAGGTCAAGATCGTCCAATAGAGGCGAACTCTGTACAAGACGACCCCGCCGTGGTTTGAGACTTTGGGGGCATTCCGATCGTGGTTGCTATAGGAGGCCCTTGTGGACGCGACAACAAAGACGGCGCAGATCCGGTTGACCCGATCGTCCCCTGCCTATTGGCGGGTTACATTCAGCAATCCGCCCTTAAATCTGCTGGGTGCAGAATTCGTTCTCGAATTTTCGCGACATTATGACGGCCATCGAGACCGATGAACAGCCGTCGGCCTCACCACAATAGTGCCGTTTCTTGTCGAAGATGAGATGTTGAAGCTGGGCGCGATCTTCTCGAAGAAGGCCAACTGGGAGGTTCACGTCGTGAGCAACGGCCTGCTGATCACCGGACAGAACCCACATTCCTCAGGCTCAGCCGCGGAGACCCTGTTGGCGAAGCTGAAACAAATGGCCAAACCAGCCGCCGCTTTGGCTTCATAGATCGGGGACCTATCGAGCGACTGCTGGTGCAAGTAGCTCGGCCGTGACGTAACGAACAGGAGACGTCCATGAACATCAAACACCGAGGAGTGCTCTATGCGCTGGGTGGCATCGTGATAGGTGCTGCAGGGGGCGCCGCTCTACATGCGCAGAGTAACGCTGCCGCCCCTGCCTATTACGTTGTAGAAGTAAACGTCCGTGACCTCGACAAATACAAGAACGACTACGCCTCCCATGTCGCCGCGACGCTCGCGCCCTACGGGGGTCGCTATCTAGCAGCGGGCGGGCGGACTGAGAGCATCGAGGGCGCGCCCCCAGCGAGCCGCGTCTCGATTCTGGAGTTCCCGAGCGTGGACAAGGCCGAAGCGTGGTACAATTCGCCCGATTACGACAAGATCAAGCCTGTCAGACACGCCGTAGCGACAACTCGCTCGTTCATCGTTGAGGGCCGGCCGCCTGCGCAGTAATAGCCGTTAGGCGAGCGCCCCTGACAGTGACATTGCGCGCGAGCGTGGGTACATGTTGCAGCTTGTCCGGGAGCCGCGCACCGGAATGCCCTCGGCGACGCCGCATTGCTGCGACGGAGACGTGCGCGGGTGCCACTGGGAGATGCGTGCACGGGCGGGGCCGCGCATGGTCGTCGAACGACATCGGCGCGAGTGTCTAACGCATGTGCTACGCGGCGGAGCTAGATCCGCCGGAAACGGGATGCGATCGCCGGTCTCGGCGGGCAGTGGGCGGCTCGTGCTGGGAAGGCCCAGCAGGACCGCCAGCGGGTCAAGCAGCTGGATCGAGAGTTCCATCGCAGTGGCGGTAACGGCCTCCTTCCTCGTGCTATCCAAAAAAACTCTCGGCGGTCTTCCACGGAGGTGAGGACGTATGACCCGCCTGGAAGACCGCCAGATCCTGGCGCGTGACATTGAACAAGCCTGTGCGGACGGAGCCCGGCTCGCCAGGATTGTGCTCTGGCCGGCATCGACGCCCGGATGCTGCAGCTGGAAGGCCGGCGACGGTTTGATGCAGAGGGCAGCGCGTGAAACTGAGTTTACCTGTCGTTTCGATTTATGTTAGGGTAATGAAAATTCGATGGTCTGACGGTGCCAAGCGACCGGTATCTCGAGCTTTGCGGCCGGATTTCGGCGGCGCTAAAAGGAGGGACTATGCCGCAGACTATTCCCGCTGCTGCACCTGCGCCCTAACGACTTCCGGGCGCGCGATGACGAGCTCCGCAACTTGGCCGCGCCCTTGGGCGTACTCCTGCCGGCGGTGGAATGCTTCTTCGAGGACGTCGGCCCGACACGCTTTGTCCACAACGAGTGGAACCGAAAGTCCGGCTCGCCTTAGCTTTCGCCTGCAGCGAGGATTGTAATTTCTGAACTCTTTAAAGCCGAGTTGCTGGGCCACTGGCCAATCTCCGAGATCTCATCGCTTTTGTTCTCGCCTGTCGCAGGTCAGTGCCCCTTCCCTCAGCCGGCATTGCCCGGCGTCATCGGCGGTACGTATTCTGCGGTTGGCGCCTTGGGTCTGGCGGCCATGATCCGCGACAACATGGTACCGCCCGGCAAGTCCCGCTCCGATACCTTGTCGAGGAGTCGCCAGATCAACTCCGGATGCATCGGCACGTCCGGGTCGTTCAGCAGGTGCTCCAATTCATCGAGCGTCTGAGCATAATCGTTTTACCCCCACAGCAGGCGGGCGTTTTCTGGACACCCGACGTGCTGGCGCCAGACCGAGAACCGTGGCGGCCGTTGCCCCGGTTCGATTAGGTGTTTTGCTTCTTCGGCCGGTTTGGCACAGAGGTCATGGCGGCATCGAAGGGGTAAGCCGATGGAAGATGACTCGGATTTGAGGTGCCTGCTCGGCGTCCTGAACACACTTGGCGCGGTATCCCGCAAAATGCACCCCAGGAGGTTGGAGGCCCTGATCGAGACCCTCGGCGATCAGGACGCGCGATTGACCATCGCTGCCGCGCGGTCTGAGGGGCAGGTCGCGCTGGCCGCCGGGCTGGCGGCGCAGGCTTGCGCTGGTTTGCGTGCCGCGCCACAGGCCGCCAATCCGATGATGCAGGCCTACCGGGCCATGCGCCAGTACAGCCAATCTCTCGAAGCGCTGGCTCGCCTGTCCGAGACCCTGCCGGCGGTAAGTCGTTACTTGCTCGAGCCGCGGTTTCAAGACGACGTGGCGTTGATGCAGCGACTGGCCGAACCGCCGCATCCCGATTCCGGCGCCTTCCATTTCGACAATCAGACCGATCAGCGCGGCGGATTTTCGTTATATGTCCCGCCGTGGTACGATCCATCCAAGCCCACGCCGCTGATTATGGCGCTGCACGGCGGTTCCGGTCACGGGCGTCTGTTCCTGTGGAACTGGGTGCCGGAGGCCAGGTCGCGGTGCCTTATCGTTGTCGCGCCCACCGCGATCGGCAGCACCTGGTCTTTGATGGAACCCGAAATTGACAGTCAGAACCTGGGGGCGATCCTGACGCGCGTGCGCGATCGGTGGAACATCGACCCTGGCCACATGCTGCTGACGGGCATGAGTGACGGCGGCACGTTCTCGCTGCTGAGCGGGCTCGCGGACGACTCCCCGTTCACCCATCTGGCGCCGGCAGCGGCCTCGTTTCATCCGTTCCTTCTGGCGATGACCAGTCCCGAGCGGCTGACCGGGCTACCGGTGCATCTGACGCATGGTGCCGAGGACTGGATGTTTCCGGTGAGCATGGCCCGCACCGCGCACCGGACGCTGGCTGCGGCAGGCGCCGCGGTGGTCTACCGGGAAATCGCCGACCTGTCCCACGCCTACCCACGCGATGGACAGAGCGAGGTGCTGGATTGGTGGTTGGGTGCCCGGTAACCCGCTGGCTAGTACAGCGTTTCCGGGAAACCAAAAATATCTGGCTCTTCACCCGTCTGGTGGCAGCTTCCGACCAAGGGGTCCTTGGGATGGGAGCTAATGGCTGGAGTTGGCCGAAAGCCGACTGTCTCCCCATGGGGCGCGGCAAAGCTCACGATTGGGTGGCATCCTGGCGAACTGTGTGCGGAGATAAAAGCACTCCCTATGCCGCTTCAATCGCGGGGGCGGCACTCGGCTGCCTGCCGGGTAGCGCCAGAAGCGCGGTCGCCACGGCGGCGATCGCCGCGAACAGGCCCGCGGACAAAAAGACATAGGTGGGCGGCAATCCGCACGCCAGTAGATACCCGCCGAGCGGAGCAGCGGCGATGCCGCCCAATCGCCCGACGCCGGTCGCGAACCCGTAACCGCTCGTGCGCATGCGTGCCGGATAAAGCTTGCCGCACGCCGCGTTCAATCCGGTCTGGCTGCCGAGTACCGTCACCCCCGACATCAGGACCACGACAAGCAACGCGAAATAGGGCATCGCAACAAGCGAAATCAGCGCGATGAACACGATCCCCATAGCATAATGCACCGCCAGCGACCGGCGCGTACCGAGGCGATCGATCGCCCATCCGAGATAGAGCACGGCAATAATCCCGCCGAGCGGATACAGGCTCGTCGCGAAGACCGCCTGCGCCGGCGTCATGCCAATCAAGTGCAGAACTTCGGGCAGCCAAAAAATGAACAGAAAAAGGTTCAGGAGGCTGCAGAAGAAGATGATCCACAGGAGCGTCGTCTGCAGCGCGTAACCCTCGCCGAACAGCATCCTGATCGGATTGCCCCGGGCGACGTCAACCGCATACGCCTGTTCCGCCGACGGCGTGATGGCGAGACGCTGCAGCAACGCGTGGTGGCGCGGTCCGAGGTTAGCACGCGCCGCCAGAAAACGCGGCGATTCAGGGAGCCATAGCGTTGTGATCGCCAACAGGATGAGCGGGAAGACGCCTCCGATGACGAAGATGATTGGCCAGCCGAACCCCTCAGCCAGCAGCCCGGAGACGAGCAGACCGCCGAGAAAGCCGCCGAGCGGCGCCCCGGTAAAGGTCAACATGATCATCATAGCGCGCAGGCGCTGCGGCGTGTAATCGCCGGTCAGCGCCACGGTTCCCGCAAACCCGCCGCCAATCCCAAGTCCGGTGAAGAAGCGCGTCCCCGCCAGGAACCCGAGCGAAGGGGAAACAGCGCTTGCCAGCGAGGCGATACCGAAGAGTGCGACGCTCATCATCAGTAGCGGCTTGCGCCCGAAGCGGTCGCCGATCGGTCCCGCAAGAAGGGCACCCACCATGACGCCGATATTCGACCACAGAAAGGCAACCGCGAACGCCGACGGCGCGACACCCCAGACATGGGTCAACGATGGCACTGACCAGCCAATCGAGCCGATGTCGTAGCCGTCGCACATCTGAATGAGGCCGCAGATCACCGCGACGCGGATCTGCAAGCTGCCGAGCCGCTGGTTTTCCAACGCATGCTCAATCGCCGAGAGCGATTTCTCCGCCATCGCCGCCGTCCCTGTTTGTTTCGCCACCGCGTTATTTTTGAATTACGCTGACTCTACGCCGCATTCTTAGCCAATGACGTAGAGCACACGACGGTGACGCGCAATAAAGAAACCGGCAATAGGCCCGGACACAAACATTCGTGTCACCAGACGCAAAGTAGCTCAGGCAACCAGAGGCGCCTTGGTGCGGTGGCGTTTGATGATGTCGGCGACTGTGTTCTTGCTTATAGCCCGACCTCACGCCCAATCAAGCGATAGCTGCGCCAAGGTGGGGGTGCAATTATGCTAGACTATTTCAGCCAGTCCCGGTCCGGCTGAAATAGTCTACCCAACCTCGATCACTGCATCGACCGCGAATGCGCCCTCTCCCTCCGGCATCGCGAACACCGGGTTCAAGTCGATCGACTGCAGGCGATCACCCGCCGCCACTGCGAACACCGACAGCCGCGACAGCATTACCGCCAGCGCCGTCACATCTGCCTTCTTCCGTCCGCGCGCGCCGAGTAACAGCGGTGCGCCTTTGATCGAGCGGATCATCGCCTCCGCCGTATCGGCTCCGAACGGGCAGCGGTGGAAGACGACGTCCTTCAGCACCTCGACGAAGATTCCACCGAGTCCGAACATCGCCATCGGGCCGAATACCGGATCGCGATGGATGCCCAGGATGCACTCGACGCCACCCTTCAGTTGTTTCGCGACCAGCACTCCCTCTATGCGAGCGTCCGGCGCCGCGGTCCGGGCCCGCTCCAACAGCACCGGGAAACCGGAACGAACGGCATCGGGATCTGAGACATCGAGCAACACGCCGCCGATTTCGGATTTGTGCACGATATCCGGGGACAGGATTTTCATCACGACCGGGAAACCGAATCGTTGCGCTACCGCCGCTGCTTCATCCGCCGTGGAACAGGCGACTTCCGGAGCCGACTCAATTCCCGCTTTGGACAACAGGCGCTTTGCCTCGGCTTCGGACAAGGTTGCCGCCGGCAGCATCACCGGCGGAATAGTCGGAGCGGGATCGGCTGCCTCTACCGCGAACGCCGTCCCAAAGCGGCCCATCGCGTCGATGGCGGTGACGGCGCGGGTTGGGTCCTCATGCACGACCCAGCCGTCGGCTTCCAGCTCATCGCGTCCCTCCGCCGAAACGATGACCGAAAGCACGTACAGCCGGTCAGGGTTTTCCGACTTCACCGCATTCAACTGCTCGCGCATCGCCGGCCAGCGCCGCGCTGACGCCGTCATGCTGAAGAACCCCAGTACCGAGGCGTATCCGCCGTCGCGCACCATCGATTCGGTGAACGTCTTCACCAGCGTCACATCGTTCGACACTTGAGCGGTTGCATCCACCGGGTTGCGCGGCGCACAGAACGGCACCAGCGCACGCAACTTCTGTTGCGCCGCTATCGGCATTTCCGGCATCGCCAGCCCGAGGCCTTCCGCCACATCGCTAATCAGCACGCCGGCGCCACCGGAAACCGTGATCACACCAAGGGTGTTCCTCGCCGGATATATCTTCCGTGTCGCCGTGTGGGCGATATCCAGCATCTCCTCGCTGTTGCGCGCGCGAAACACGCCGAACTCCCGCATCACCGCCTCGGTTACCGCATCGTCTCCGGCGATCGAGGCTGTGTGGGACTTCGCAGCTTTGCCACCGAGTTCGCTGCGGCCGACTTTCTGCATAACGATTGGCTTTTTCGCGGCTCGAGCGGTTTCCAGTGCCGCGATCAGGCCGGGAGCTTCGCGAATGCCCTCGGCATAGACAGCGATGACATCGACGTCCGGGTTTTCCGCCAGCCAGCCGATGCATTCGCCGACGGTGACGTCAGCCTCGTTGCCGGTCATCACGCACAGCGACGCACCGATGCCGCGGTTGCGCGCGATGGTGTAAAGATGTGTGCCATAGGCGCCGGACTGGCTGGCGATGCCGATCCGCCCCAGGACGGGCCATCCACTGTCGAACGAGGACGAGAAGGTTGCATAGTACGATCGGCGGGCGTCGAAGACGCCCAGGCAGTTGGGTCCAAGAATGCGCATACCGGCGGCACGGGCGGACGCCACCATCTGCGTCTGCTTGACGGCGCCTTCGTCGTCCATCTCGGCGAATCCCGCGGTGAACATGATGACGCCCTTGACGCCGCGTCTGGCGAGATCCTCGATTGCCGGCGCAGCGAGTTCAGCGGGCACCGCAACGATTGCCACGTCCGGCGTTTCCGGCAAATCGGCGACCGACTGATACGCTTTCAGCCCTTGGATTTCCGCCCGGTTCGGGTTGACGGGGTAGAGCGCGCCGGCAAATCCCTGCGCGCGCATATAGGCGATCGGGCGGCCACCGATCCGTGTCGGGTCGGAGGATGCGCCGAGGACGGCAATGGAGCGGGGCGCCAGAAGCGGCGTCAGGCCGGCGAAGCGAGACATGATGATGGACGGTTCCTGGTTGTTTCGCGGCACTCAGCAGCCGCCGCGGTTATCCTGGACCGGGCGTCATCGTATCGCAACCAGAGGCCTCCCTAGAGGTTTCCATGGAGGCTGCCGCCGGAAATCGTGCCTACCCGCCGCGTTGCAACACCAACAAATCCAGCGGCGCAGGTTCCCTGATACCCGCGATTGTCAGCCCCGCGTGTACCTGGCCTCGATGATGCGTTTGATGATTAAAGAAATGGGTCAGCGCCGGCGCCAGCGACTGCTGAAACGTCTTGCCGGTGGAGTTCTGATACGAAATCACCCGGTCATACGCCTCCAGCCCCGTCACAAAGTCGAAAATCCGATCATCCTGATGCTCCCGAGACGCCCGCAGATCGAAAAAATCCTCGTGCAGGATCTGGTTCAGCCGCTCCGGTTGGGGCCCCTCGCCGGTGAACCGGCGCATCCAGATATAGTCCGTCACCAGCAGATGGTTCAGCGTTGCGTGCACGCTGCCAAAGAACAACCCGGCCGGCCGTTTCCGTACCTCATCCGGCAGCGAGTCGGCGTCAGCGTAGATCCGCCGGTTTGCCCACCGATTATAGGCGGCGAGCTGGTCAAAATGTGCTTTTAGCATTGGTTTCTTTCCTCCTGGCGCCTGATGGGACGGCTTGGCAGCGGCCACGACGGCCGTCGATCCCTTACATGATTCTGGCGCGACCGGCGGTTTTTCGGTAGTGAAAAGGTAGACCCTTAGCATGAGGAAACCTCATGTCGCGCCCATCCCTCCGCGCGTTGCGCGGGTTCGCCGAGACGGCTCGAGCCGGCAGCCTGGCGGGGGCATCACGCGTGCTCAACGTGACGCCGTCGGCGGTCTCGCACCTGTTGCGAGAACTCGAACAATCACTTGCGCTGACCTTGTTCGTGACGCGCGGTCCGAACGCCCGGCTTACCGAAACCGGGGAACGACTTGGACGTCGCCTGGTCGTCGCGTTCGACGCTATCGAAGCCGCAATCACCGAGGCGCGGCACGAGGCTGGCGAGGTTCGTGTCTCCGCGCTGTCCAGTTTTCTCACCCTATGGCTAGTTCCCCGGCTGACCGGCTTTCAGGCACGCCACGCCGACATTCGCCTGCTGTTCAGCACTGGGATTCGCCCCGTGGATCTATCGGCAGAACCGTTCGACTGCGCCATCCGTTGGGGCCGAGGTCCCTGGCCGGACCTTACCGCCATGCTGCTGTTCCGGGATGACCCAGTCGTTGTAACGAATCCTCGGCTGGCGGGCACTGAATCCCTGCCCCGCCTCGCCGCTCGTACCCGGCCCGAAGACTGGCGATTGGTCGCTGCCGCCCTCGGTTGGCCGGACACGCCCGCTGCCCTGACGTTTGAAACCCGGGCGCTGGCGGTCCAGGCGGCGACGGCCGGCATGGGGGCCGCCGTGGTGGACCGCAATCTCGTCGTCAGCATGCTGTCCGCCGGGATCCTGGCGGAAACCGCGCCCAATCCGCCCGTCCTGACGGAGGAAGGCCATTGGTTTGTCGCACTTCCCGACCGCCTGCGCATTCGCCAAGTTCAACAATTCCGCGACTGGCTGGTCACCGAGGCTGCTGCCGCGCAGACACCCCGTTTGCAACGCGGCGTCAAATCGCCTTAGTTGACGCCAGCATGATTGGACTCATTGGCTCCCGGCTCCTCCAGGCAATCCCTGTCCTCCTTGTTGTCGGCTTCATCGCCTTCGCGCTATTCGACTTCGTCGGCGACCCGGTCAACATCCTGCTCGGTCAGGATCACACCGAGGCGCAACGGATCGCGCTGGTTCGGCAACTTGGTCTGGACCAGCCGTTCTTTGTGCAATACGGCCGCTTTTTATGGATCGCGCTACACGGTGATTTCGGCATCAGCTACCGATTGGCGCAGCCGGTCGGCCCACTGATCGCCGAGCGGCTACCGGCGACGCTGGAGCTGGCGGTTACGGCGTCAGTGCTGGCGTTCGCGATCGGCGTTCCGATGGGTGTTTACACCGGTATCCACCAGACCAGCGTACTCACGCGTGTGTTCATGATCGTCAGCCTGGTCGGCGTTTCGCTGCCGACGTTCTTGTTGGGTATCCTGCTGATTCTGGTCTTTTCCGTCGCCCTGGGCTGGTTGCCGAGCTTTGGGCGCGGGCCTGTGGTGCATGTTGGGAGCTGGTGGACGACGGGCTTCACCTCTTGGGCCGGGATTCGCGCACTGATCCTGCCGGCGACGACCCTGGGACTGTTTCAGATGACGTTGATCATGCGCCTGGTGCGGGCGGAGATGCTGGAGGTCCTGCGCACCGACTACATCAGGTTCGCACGCGCCCGTGGCCTGACCGACCGAAGTATCAACTTCGGCCATGCACTAAAGAACACGCTAGTGCCGGTCATTACGGTCATAGGGCTGCAGTTCGGCGGCATCGTCGCGTTCTCCCTCGTGACGGAGACTGTGTTCCAGTGGCCGGGGGTCGGTCTGCTGCTGGTGCAATCCGTCGCTGTCGCCGACATCCCGGTGATGTCAGCGTATCTGCTGCTGATCGCCCTGGTCTTCGTGCTGATAAACCTGGTCGTCGATCTATTGTATTACGCCGTTGATCCCCGCCTGAGGCCGCAACGTTGACGCTCGCAGACGCCTGGAACAGCGACTTCTTGTATAGTTTCCGCCGGTCGCCTGTAGCGGTCGGGTCCGCCGTGATCGCCCTGATCCTGGTCGCCGCCGCCGCTTTCGCGCCGTGGATCGCCCCTCATGATCCGATGGATGTCGCGTCGTTGTCGCTACTGGACAGCTTCAGGCCGCCGATTGGATTTAGCGACGCCGACTGGTCCAACCCGTTGGGCACCGACAACCAGGGTCGAGACGTTTTGTCCGCGATCATGTTCGGCCTGCGCATCAGCTTGATGGTTGGCGTCCTGTCGGTTCTGTTCGCGATCGTCATCGGCATCGCCTTTGGCCTGCTGGCCGGATATGTCGGCGGAGTCATTGATACAGTCCTGATGCGGATGGCGGATGTGCAATTGACCTTTCCGTCAATCCTGACTGCTTTGTTGGTCGATGGAGTCATCAGCGCCGCGCTGCCCCGCACCATGCGCGATTCGTTGCAGATTTACGTGATCATCTTTGCCATCGGTATCAGTTTGTGGCCGAACTTCGCCCGCACCATACGCGGATCTACACTAGTTGAACGGAACAAGGATTATGTGCTGGCAGCCCGAGTAATCGGCGTGCCGCCCTGGCGCATCATGGTCAACCACGTCCTGCCTAACGTCATCGGCCCCGTCATGGTCATTGGCACTTTGGGACTTGGACTTGCGATCATTGCCGAGGCCACGTTGTCATTTCTGGGTGTCGGCCTTCCGCCCACCCAGCCTTCGCTCGGTACGTTGATCCGATTCGGCAACGATTTTCTATTCTCCGGGCAGTGGTGGGTGACGGTCTTTCCCGGCCTGACCTTGATCTTGATGGTATTGACGACCAACCTGCTGGGCGACTGGCTTCGTGACGCGCTCAACCCGAAGCTGCGCTGATGGCGTTGCTGGAAGTGCGGGACTTGATCGTGGAATTCCCCACCCGCTTTGGTGTGCTGCGAGCGTTACACAGAATTTCGTTCAGTATAGACAGCGGCGAAATTCTTGGCATTGTCGGCGAGTCAGGTGCTGGGAAGTCTTTGACCGGCGCGGCCATCGTCGGGCTTTTGGAACAACCCGGCCGCGTCGCTGGCGGTGAAATCACGCTGGACGGACAGCGCATCGACACCCTGCCGCCTGAATCCCTGCGGAAAATCCGCGGCCGTCGCATTGGCACCATCTTCCAAGACCCGCTGACCACGCTCAATCCGCTTTACACGATCGGCCGTCAGTTGACCGAGACGATGCAGGCTCACGCGCGCCTTTCCAATACCGAGGCCCGGCGGAAGGCAATCGGCTGGCTCGACCGAGTTGGCATCCCGGCAGCGATCCAGCGCATCGACGCCTACCCGCACGAGTTCTCGGGCGGTCAACGCCAACGGATAGTGATCGCCCTGGCGTTGTGCGCCGATCCGGTTCTGATCATCGCGGACGAACCTACGACCGCGCTGGACGTTTCGATCCAGGCACAGATCATCACGCTGCTGAAGAACCTGACGCGGGATCACGGCACCGCTGTTATGCTTATCACCCACGACATGGGCGTGATCGCCGAGACGGCCGATCGCGTTGCCGTCATGTATGCCGGCCGCATCGTGGAGATCGGTCCGGTCGCGGCGGTGATTCGACGGCCGGCTCATCCATACACCGACGGCCTGATGGCCAGTATACCGTCACTGGAGCACCGTGTGGATCGCCTGCGGCAAATCGATGGCGCTATGCCTCGATTGGACGCGCTTCCGGCCGGCTGCCGTTTTCATCCGCGCTGCCCACGCGTCTTCGGCAGGTGTAGGGAAGAACAGCCTGAATTACTGGAAGCAGGGGCGACCCGTGCGGCCTGCTGGCTGCATGACCATGCTTGAGCAGAAGACATTGGAGGCGATCGCGGTCTCGCATTACTTCGATGTCTCCAGACCATTTCTGCAACGCGTCTTTGCCCGCGAACCGCGGCGATTGTTGCGAGCGGTGGATGAGGTTTCATTCGCCATCATGCCGGGCAGCACGTTTGCGCTGGTCGGCGAATCAGGCTGCGGAAAATCCACCATCGCTCGTCTCGCTGTCGGTCTTTACGAACCCACCGATGGTGACATGCTGTTCGAGAACCAAGCGTTGTCGTCTGTCCGTGGGCAACCGGCACTGCGGCGGCGGATGAATATGGTTTTCCAGGATCCTTATGCGTCGCTTAACCCGCGCTGGCGCGTACGGGATATCATCGCCGAACCCATCCGCGCCTTCCGCCTGGCCACTCGGCCGAATGAGATCATGGGGCGCGTCGGATCGTTACTGGCCCAGGTGGGGCTGACGGTACGCGACGGCGAGAAATACCCACACGAATTTTCCGGCGGCCAGCGCCAGCGCATTTCGATCGCGCGCGCGTTGGCAAGCGAACCCGATTTCCTGGTGTTTGATGAGCCGACCAGCTCACTTGACGTTTCTGTCCAGGCACAAATTCTGAACCTTATGCGCGACCTTCAGGATCGGCTGGGCCTGACGTACCTGTTCATCAGCCACAACCTGGCGGTCGTGCGGCACATGGCCGACCGGCTGGGCGTGATGTATCTCGGCCGCATCGTTGAACAGGGGCCGGCGGAGAGCATCTTTGGCAGGCCCCGCCATCCCTACACGCGCTTGCTGCTCGACGCGATCCCGGACCTGGAACAAGGTGGCCGACTTCGGACGCCTGTCGGGGGAGAATTGCCGAGCCCGATCGCACCTCCTGCCGGTTGCGCGTTTCATCCACGCTGTCCACTTGCCAGCGAGCGATGTCGTGTGGAAAAGCCGATGCATATCATGGTCGGCGACGTCGAAGTTGCCTGCCATGCGGTCGAGGAAGGACGCGAATGGCTGAGGATGGACCGAAGGGCGGTCCGCTGCGAGCGGTGGTCGGACTGGGACTGATTGTGGTGCTGATCGTGGGCGTGCTGTTCGTGATGCAGCAATTGCGGCACGCGGCGGCGATCCAGGACTGTGTCGCGTCCGGCCGGACGAATTGCGCGCCGATCACGACAGGGCGGTAGGCCGGGCGAGCCTCCACGTCGAGCGGCAGGCGTCAGGATTTGTAAAGCGTTGCATCTCTGTGCATCGTTCCTCTCGGGTCAGTGGGAAGACTGGGATGGCTGTGCTGGAGGGTTTTCGCGCGGTTCAGGTCGGGCCGGGTCTGGCTGCCGCGGTGTGCGGGCGGTTGCTCGCGGATGTGGGCGCGGACGTGGCCCGGATCGATCCGGACCGGTCAACGCCGTTGGCGGATTATCTGAACCACGGCGCCTCCTGGAACGGGACACTCGAAGCGGCTGACCTGATCGTTTGCGAGGGCAGCCCCGCCACCCTCCAGCGCGCCGGTCACGACGTGGAGACCCTGCGCCGCCGCAACCCATCCGCTGCGATCGTGCTGATCTCGCCGTTTGGCCAGAGTGGACCGCGCGCAGAAGAACCAGCCACCGACCTCACTCTGTTCTTCGCCAGCGGCATTGCTCGGATGCTCACTGGCCAGGTGGACGACCTTGACGAGCCACCTATAAGCCCGGTGGGTCAGCAGTCGGCGTTCATTGGAGGTATCGCCGCGGCCTGCGCCGGCATGCACGCGGCCTTGTTGGGCGACGGCGCGGTCGTCGATGTCTCGATCCATGAAGCGCTGGCGACGCTGGCGATCGCGGAACTGTCGCGGGCGGGCCAGACGGGAAAAAGCTGGTCGCGCAAGCGCGTCGGCGATGGGAACGGCGCCACGGTCTGCATTCTGCCGGCGAGCGACGGCTATGCCGCGATTTCGCCGCGCGAGAACCGCCAATGGGCGTCCTGGCTGGAGGTGATGGGTTCGCCCGACTGGGGCCGGGAACCCCGTTTCGCCACCAAGAGGGACCGCGTCACCAACTGGGACGCGCTGCACGCGCTGATGGCGGCCTGGAGCCGCGACAAGCCCAAACACTGGATTGCCGAGGCTGCCCAGGCCGCGCATGTTCCCAGTTTTCCGCTCTGCGAACCCCAGGAGCATCTGGCATCCCCGCAACTTCGGCATCGGGGGTTCTTCCGGACCGTCTCGGTGGGCGGACGGACGGTGCACATGCCGGGATCGCCGTTCGGGCTGCGGCTTCATCGCGGCGAACCGGCTGGCTTGACGAAAGGTCCGCTACCGCTGTCGGGTGTCCGCGTCCTCGACTTCAGTTGGGTGATCGCCGGCCCGACGGCGACACGATATCTGGCGGCGATGGGGGCGGAGGTCATCAAGATCGAGGCGCCTGGCCGAGGCGATCCGGGGCGAGCGTCCGAACTGCACATGGTTCTGGGTCAGGCCAAAAAGTCGATTGTGCTGGATCTGAAGAAGCCCGAAGCCGTTGCAATCGCGAAAGCGCTGGCGGCCAATTCCGATGTGCTAGTCGAGAACTTCGCGACCGGAGTGATGGACCGTCTGGGCCTGGGCGCCGAGGCGCTGTACGCCGTCGCTCCCAACCTGATCTATATCTCAGCCTCTGGGCTCGGCCGCACCGGTCCGGAATCGCATGCCGTCGCCTACGGGACGCTGCTGCAATGCTATGCCGGGTTCGCTGGCCTGAACCGCCATCCCGGAGTGCCACCGCGCGTCGGGATGGCGTGGCTGGACCCGATGTGCGGGCTGATGCTGGCGTTCATCACCGCGGCTAGCGTCTGGCGCCGCCGCACCGGTGCAGTGGCTCGGGTCGATTTCTCCATGGTCGAAGCGATGCTCTGGACTATGGCGGAACCACTGCTGCAGGAGCAGGTGCCGGAGATGCAGTTGTCCGAGCCTGGGGTCGTCAATCGCTGTGACGGCCCTGACGACTGGCTCAGCATAGGGTCGGTGCGCGCGCCGATACCCGGCGATCACCATTCACCGACCGACGTCGCCGTGGCTCTTGCCCGTTCGGCTGATCTTGTTGACTGGCCGCATCTTCGTGTCCGCGGTTTCTGGGAAGCGTATGGTTCCGGCGTACTTCCGGGCTTGCCATGGCGGGCGTCATTCGGTCGAGCGAATGGACCCGCCCCGGAATTGGGGGCCGATACGGATGCTGTATTGGGCAAGGCGCTGGGAATGCAGGCGGTTGAGATTGCGGCATTACGGGACGTTGGCGTATTGGGCTAGAACTCCCCGCTACGGTAGGGCTCGTCCAGCCGGCGCGCGTCCTCGGGAGCCGCGACAAGCCCAAACGTTGGATCGGCGAGCCTATGGATTGTCGTATTCAACGGCGCGTAGCCGCTTGTTGCGGATTTTAGGAAGTGTATGCACCGTCGAAGGCAACCGCTGGACGAGGCCTAACCGGCGAATAAACCACGGCATCGTCTAGCTTTTTATGAATATCGAAAAAGCAACCTCGGCAAAGAGCGCCGCGCAGGCCACCCCAAACGAGCACCTGCTGGTATTCAAAGCGGCGGAAGCACGGACATCACGCCGATTATAAACAATCCGAGAGGCTTGTCGGTTCTAGATGGTTCTGATGATATGCATTCTGGTAGGCAGAGATTACAACAAGCGGCAGCCGAACAGTCTGTTTAGCGCTGCTCAACGAGAGTGATTGAGCAACGTATCTTTCTCAACTGCCGGCAAAGCCGATAAGCAACAAATGTGGTCCGGGACTTCAGCGTGTTTAACTCTTAACGGAGAACCAAACGCATGTCCGATAGTATGCCGACCATTGTTCTTCCGACCAGCTTCCGGTTCGATCAAGTCAGGCCTACGCGGCCGCTCGAACCCAAGCTGGTCATTCCGACACCCACGCCCCCGCTGGGAATCCTGTCGAATTTTCACGGCGACTTTGCGGGCCGTGGCTTCAACATGATTTTCCGACCGAACAGCGGCCCGCCAAATGGCACGACGTTCACCAATCCGATTCCGGCGCCTCCGATACCCACTCCGCCGAACGAAAATGTCCTCGAGCTCAACCTGACAACCGAAACGTTGTCATTCTCGAATGCCCTCGGCAATGTGCCTAATCGGGGCCTGGAGACACAGAAGGACATTTTCCTCAATGGCGTTCCTTACGTCCAGGCGATCAATGACGTGACCAATCCGGCGACAGGTAAGGCGGACGGCCCACCGACCGGCATTCATTTCGAGCCCGGTTTGTGGATGCATATTCCGGCGACCGAGACTGTCCCTGTGCTCGCCGAGTCGCTGGCTCGAATGGCGTCTATTCCGCACGGAACGACAATCAATGCCCAGGGACTGGCTCCCGCCGGATCGATCAAGGGGCCCCCGACCATCCCGTCGGTTGGCATCACGCCGTTTGTCATCGGAAACCCTACCACGACAATCAGATTTGCCAGTCAGACGGCCGCCAGCACTAATACACCACGCATCCCGCAAGATCTTTCCAAATTCATCGCCGCCGGGACGATCACCCAGGCGATCCTGGACGATCCGAATACGATTCTACGGCAAGCTATTGCCGGGCAGAACATCGTCGAAACATTTGTTTTTACGGTTTCGACGTCGCCCGCTGCACCGGAGTTTGGTGGTGGCACCGACAACATCGCTTTCCTCGAAGGCGATGCAGCGATCGCCAAGCCGAATGCCGATGCCGCAAGCATGACGGCGACTTTCTGGATCGAAACTGTCGAGCATCAGCTGCATATTCCCATCTTCAAGGTGGGCAGTGCGCCGCTGATGATTAAAGCGCCTTCTACGCATCCCGATCTTCCGGCACCCACCTTCCAGGTGTCGCCACCGCACGATATCCCGTCGCCGATCACTATCACAGTCCGAACGACGCAGATTCAATATTCCCAACTCGTGCTGCTCAATTTTGCAAAGCTCAGCTGGCCGCATGTCTCGGTGGCAACGCTGACGCCGTCGACGCATCAGGTGATCCCGCCGTCCGCCTGGACGCCGTGACCCAGAGGGGTTGAAGGAATTCGTATGGTTGGGGCTGGTCAGCTTGATAGGCTGACCAGCCGATGGCGTCACGGCACACAACTTTACGCGGGCCTATCATGGTGTGGTTCAGAACGAGCTGAGACTGCTAGCGTTGCGACCAGGCTGTCACGCGAAAGCTATTGGAATTCATGGTAGCTTTTTCTGATCTCGAGCGTCGGCCAGCCGAACTCGCAGCAATCCAGCGCATCGGGGGTCCGGGTCGTGCCAACCTGGCGTTATCGGGCGCGGGGCGCTCTCGGGATCAGGGCCCGTATTGGCCTACCCATCATTCAAGTCACATGTCCATTCAGCCGAGCGACTGGACCCGCCCCGATAGGGATGCTGTTGGGCAAGGTGCTCGGAATGCAGGCTGTTGAGATTGCGGCATTACGGGACGCCGACGTATCGGGCTAGAACTCCCCGCTGCGATAAGCCTCGTCCAGCCGGCGCGCATCCTCCTCGGAGGGTTCGGGCCAGGGTTCGC
Source organism: uncultured Pseudomonadota bacterium (assembly GCA_963832865.1). Taxonomy (GTDB): domain Bacteria; phylum Pseudomonadota; class Alphaproteobacteria; order Acetobacterales; family Acetobacteraceae; genus Rhodopila. Next base: position 141,671 of record CAWHWH010000042.1, on the reverse strand, counting down.
CGCGCTTGCGCAACGTCCCGGTGAAGTGCGGCGGACGCTTCTCGTTGAACGCCGCGCGTCCCTCTTCGCCATCCGTCGTCGTCTGGATCAGCAACGAGTTGATCAAGTTCTGCACATGCCACGCCTGGTCATCCGGCAGGTTGCCGAAGCGGACCACGAACTCCTTCATCATCCGCACCGCGGCCGGCGGCAGAGTAACGATATGACGCGCCAGCTTCTCCGCGCGCGCCATAAGTTCGGCATGGGGCACCACCTCATTGACCAGACCCACCCGCAGCGCCTCGGCGGCATCGAACGGTTCGTCCGTGAGAAGAATCTTCATCGCATCGATATAGCGAAGCTGCTTGATCAGCATGCTCGCGCCCGGCCCGTTGCCCAGCCACCCCTGGGTTAGCAGCGAAAACTTGAACCGAGCATTCTCCGCGCTGGCGATCCGAATGTCGGTGGACGTCAGCAGCAGGTACAGCCCCGCCCCGGCGGCCCAACCATTGATCGCGGCGATGACCGGCTTCCAGACGCGCGGATAGTGATCGCCCATGCGGCCGTCGACCCCGGTCTTCTGCCCGTGCACCGTCCCTGCAAGCGGCCAATAGATCCGCTGGGTGCGGAGATACTCGCGGTCGTCGGGGGTGAGGTCCGGACGCGGTGCCAGGTTGTGGCCGCCGCAGAAGTGCCGGTCACCGGCGCCGGTGATTATGGCGCAGCGGATGGCGCGGTCTTCCCACAAATCGATCCAGGCCTCCGAGATAGCGTCGGAGGTGGGCTTGTCGAGGATGTTGGCCTTCGAAGGGTTGTTCAGGGTGATATATGCGACCCCGTCCTTCTTTTCATAGTCAATGGGCACGAACGAGGTCCTCCTGACGCTGTCATTACGACGCGATGGTGGCACGGCGGCGGGCGGAGCACCAACGACCGGAAACCTTTGGTTAACCTTTTGCTGGCAGATTGGGCGCCTCAACCCAGACCGGGAACCCGATGCTCGCTTTCGATGAAGCCATCCCGACGCTCAGCGAGACACTTGTGCCACCAACCATCCGCGGCACTGGGGACCTCACGACGTTCGCTTACCAGGGCAACGGTTACGAGGCGCTGCTGGAGCGTATTGGACCAGAAATCGACTCGGCAGCCTACCTTTACGACAGATCCCTCGCCTCCCAACTCGCGTTCCGTCGAGCGGAAGGGATGTTGCTGCAGAGCGCTGCGTTGGAGGCGGCTCAGATCTACCGTACCGGAACGTCACTCGAGGGGGCGCTGCGGCTGCTGGCTCTGGTCAGCCCGGGCGACCTGATGACCAACACGCCGTTGGATTTTCTTACCAATCACTTGAATGTCCGGCTGGACCTGCTTTACCTTATACCCGGACGGCCGTTGCCGGTATCGATCCCAGACCACGACATCGCTTTTTTCGCGGTCGGGGAGGCCGATCCCCAGGAACTCGAACGCCTGCGGGATCTGTTCGCCCGGTGGCCGCGCCCCGCCCTGAACAACCCAAACGTTCTACGGTCGCTCGAGCGCGACACGCTGGCGTGGTCGCTCGCGGACGTCCCCGGTTTGTGCAGCCCACGCACGGTCGCTGTGGACCGCCTCGCTCTGGAGGCCCATATCGAATATGGTGTTGATATCACTGGTTTTGCGCCGCCGTGCGGCCCTTATCCTTGCCTGATCCGGCCGCTTTCCTCTCACGCCGGCACCGGCCTGGCGCGCGCGGTCGACCCGGGGGAACTGGCGAAATATCTGCACTCATCCTTCGAGACCCGCTTTTTCCTGACATCGTTCGAGGACTACGCCAGCGCCGATGGGCTGTATCGCAAATCCCGCGTTGTCTTTATCGACCAGGAGCCGTTTCTCTGCCACATGGGGATTTCGAGCCGTTGGATGGTGCACTACCTGAACGCGGGCATGACCGAGTCCGCGGAAAAACGAGCGGAAGAAGCCAGAGCCATGGCCGACTTCGACGAAGGTTTCGCCCGCCGGCACGCCACCGCGTTCGAATCGATACATCAACGGCTGGAGTTGGACTATTACTCTATTGACTGCGCCGAGACTGTAGACGGCCGCCTTCTGCTGTTCGAAGCCGACGCCGCCGCCATAATCCACATGATGGACCCCCCTGATTTGTTTCCTTACAAACAGACGCAGATGCGCCGGATATTTGCGGCGTTCGAGGACATGCTGCGCCGCCGAACCGGCCGGTTGAACGTTAATCAGGCCGCTTAGAGTATCCGTCTTGATCTAGCTTTTTTTCGCGACGTTCGACTGGGTCAGGCGATCACGCTCTGAACATTTCTACCCGATCCCTCCGCACCCGCCGCACGTCACCGCAACGGATCGTAACGCCGGCCTTATCGAAGAACTCCAAAATCAGGATCGCCACCTTCCGCCCGTTATTCAGCCGGTCGCGGAACGAAGCTACTGTCAACACTCCGTCTCGTTCGGCGATTTCAGCAGCTATCGTGGCCATCTCCGCCAAGGTCTCACGCAGGAAGAAGCTGTCCGGGAAGATCTCGATCACATGGCCCATCCGCGCCAACAGCTTCAGCGTCCTGCGCGCCGCCGCTTCAGGCAGCTTGAGCGCGAGAGCTATATCGCGGGTTCGCGGGGGACGGAATCGCTCAGCCGCGATCAACGGCCGCGCCGCCCGCCATAGTTTCTCGTCCTGGGGCGACAGGGTGATGCGATGGCCAGGCAAGCGGAACCAGGGGCCATCCTGAGCGAGCACTCCTTGGCTAAGTAACGCCTCCAAAATCCCCACCAATCCCGCGATCGGCAGGCGGTCCGGTAGCGCCAGCCGCAGCCGATCCTTTTGCAGGCCGGGCAGTTCGGGCGAGACCCGATGATGCGCCTCGAGCACCTCCAGGATAGACCTGCAGACAGCATCAAATGCGGTTGACGACAGGATCAGCTCTCCAGCCGCCACGGCCGGAACAGCCGCGACCAATTCCGCCTGATTGGCTTGCACCACGTTGTGGGCGCGCATGAAGGCCGGCTGATCAGTCCAACCGGGCGCGACCACCAACAGCCGACGCAGCGCGTCCGCGGGGTCGCCAGCCTTGAGCGCGTGGAGTTGTGCCAGTCGCTGTGGGGTCCGCCGCCCGCGCCGTGGCGGAAACGGGTCTAGCACGACCCCGCCCCCGATCGTGCACGTCGCCGCGGTATCCCGCAGGACGATCCGGTCCCGCGCCAAAGCGCCAATCGGCTGCGGCAATGTCAGCCGGATCAGCGCCCCCTCCCCCGGCTCCAGCCGACTCGCGATCCAGCAGCGAGACCCGTGCCATCGCATGCCCTGCCCCCAAATGCAGATGCACCTGCGTGTCCTGTCGGAGTGCCCTTGGAGCATCCGCCAGCAACGTGATCCGAGCGTCGAGGGCGGCGGTGGGGGCGTGGATTTCCGGATGCAGGACCCAGTCGCCGCGCGTTACCATGTCCTTCGAGAGCTTGGGGCCGGTGATGTTCAAGGCCACGCGTTGGCCGGCGACGGCCTCGGTGGCAGGCCTGTTCTGAGCATGCAGTCCACGGACGCGGAGCTCGAGGCCCGAGGGCGACAGAACCAGCCGGTCCTCCGCCGCTATGCGCCCCGACACCAATGTGCCGGTGACGATCAGCCCAACGCCGGAAAGCGTGAATGCGCGGTCGACGGCGAGGCGCGGGTAGCCGCTCGTGTCGCGAGACGGTCCTGTCGAGGCCAGCAGCGCGGCGCGCAAATCGTCAATGCCCTGGCCGCTAACCGCCGAGACCGGTATCATCGGCGCCTGGGCAAGCAGGGATGTCCGCAAGCAAGGTGCGCAGCGCTGCAGACACATCGGGGATACGGTCTGGCGCGAGGTCGGCCTTGGTCAGTGCCACGACTCCGCGATCAATGCCCAGCAGGGAGAGGATCTGAAGGTGCTCGCGGGTTTGCCGGCGGATGCCCTCGGGCAACGCCACGACCAGCAGGGCGGTATCGATGCCGCTAGCGCCAGCGAGCATGGTGTGCACGAAACGCTCATGGCCGGGAACGTCGACGAAGCCGAGCTCTCCGGCGTAGGCGTAGCCGAGGTCAATCGTGATGCCGCGCCGCTTTTCCTCCGCCAGGCGGTCGGTGTCGACGCCCGTCAGCGCTTTGACGAGCGCTGTCTTGCCGTGATCGACGTGGCCGGCGGTACCGATGATCACACTTGGTCTCCCGTGCGGGGCCTCAGGGTCGCCCGACGGGATGGCGTGTCAAGCCTGGCCGGATCACCTGTCAATGGCCACCCTGTCCGCGCCGACCGGGAGATGCGTCCCGCTTATCGCTCGGGATCCGTGGCCTGCGCTCGGCCGGAACGAACACTCCTTGCGCCTGTCGCCGTTCTAGCGTTACGAAGCCCGAAATAAGGCGAACGAGGGTTCGTGAATCAGACAGTATTGGACCGACTGCTGCTGGAACGCTCCGTTTCTCCAGGCCAACGGCTAATCATCGTCCAGTTCCTGCGCTTCGGAACCGTCGGAGGCGTTGGCTTCCTTGTCGACACAGCTACGGTCTACGGGCTGCGCCACTTTCTCGGTCTTTATGGTGCCGGGCTCATCGCCTATGTGATCGCCGCTACCGGCAACTGGGCGCTCAACCGGATTTGGACTTTCCGCAACCATGGATCGGGGCCAGCACATCGCCAATGGGCCATGTTCATGTTGACCAACCTCGCCGGCTTCGTGCTGAACCGGGGCGCCTATATTCTGCTGATCACCTTCGTCGCTGCCGCGACGCGCCAGCCGGTGATTGCCACCGCCGCCGGCGCCGTTGCCGGGATGTTTGCCAATTTCAGCCTCTCCCGCCGACTGGTCTTCCGATAAGACCCATAGCTGAGTTCGTTGTCTGTTCGTGCAATCGGCATTGTTCGGCTGAATAAAGTAGAGCCGCCGTACACCGGTCTGTGACGTTAACGATTTTCTAATTAGAGACGCCGAAGCTGGACGCATCGAAACCAAACAATGCAGAGAGCATGTCCGCGTTCCGCCCCGCCAATTTGGAGAGCCTTGCTTACGACAGGGATCGATTGTCGCTGGCCCCGGTTTCTTTCGCATCGGCCGAGATAAGCGGGGGCGCCCCCAAACCCCGCGATGTTTTCGTCAAACGAATGTCGGACATCATTCTGGCTCTGACGTTCCTGGCGCTGGCTGGTTTACCGATGCTTGTGATCGCCGCGGCCATCGTTCTCACCAGCAAGGGACCGCCCCTGTTCAGGCAGGAACGTATCGGCCTGAACGGCAACCGGTTCGTCATGCTGAAATTTCGGACCATGATCCACATCCCCGTCATCCCGGGATCGTGCCCGCAAGCCACCCGCGACGACCCCCGCGTGACGCGGGTCGGCGCTTGGCTTCGCCACACATCGGCGGACGAGTTGCCGCAATTGCTTAACGTCTTAATGGGCTCGATGTCACTGGTTGGCCCCCGGCCGCATGCTCCCGGCACCTGCGTCGGTGGCCGTCCGTTCGAGGCAGTCAGCCATCGTTACGCGGCCCGCCACCGCATTAAACCCGGCATGACCGGCCTGGCCCAAATCCGCGGTTGGCGGGGCGAAACCGACACCGTGGTAAAGTTGTTGCGCCGGATCGACAGCGATCTTGAATACATCGCGACTTGGAGCCTTGGCGCGGACCTGCGAATCATCGGCCGTACCATCGCCACGGTGCTGCGCATGCCCAATGCCTACTAGCCGGAAGCGGGGGTGATGTTCGAGACCCTGGAAAAACTAGCGTGCGAAGCTCCCGAGCATCGCTGGCGGTCGGACGGGTCACTGGCAGAGCAGCTTGGCCTGACGGGAAACCAGCCGACTATCGCGGTACTGATCCCATGCCGGAACGAAGAAGCGGCCATCGGCAAGGTCGTGAGCGACTTCGCGCGCGTTTTACCCGACGCGATTATTTACGTTTACGATAACAACTCAACCGACCACACCATCCTCGAGGCGCGGGCGGCCGGCGCGGTGGTGCGGCGGGAGCGATTGCAGGGCAAAGGCCACGTTGTCCGGCGTATGTTCGCCGACATCGACGCCGACGTCTACATTTTGGTTGATGGAGACGACACCTACGACCCGGCCGTCGCGCCTGGCATGTTGAAAATGCTGATCGACGGGCAGTTGGACATGGTTAGCGCGGCCCGTTACGGAGCGATGAGCGACGCTTACAGGCCTGGCCACCGATTGGGCAATGTCGTGTTGAGCTCAATCGTTTCCTGGGTGTTCGGTGACGCCATCACGGACCTGCTGTCCGGCTACCGCGTATTCAGCCGCCGCTTCGTCAAGTCTTTCCCCGCTTTGGCTTCTGGTTTCGAGACCGAGACGGAATTCACCATCCACGCTCTGACTCTGCACATGCCGGTGCAAGAGGTGCGCGCGCATTACCGGAACCGAGCGGCCGGGACGTCCTCGAAGTTGAATACATTCAAGGATGGGATGCGAATCCTGCGCGCGATTCTCGCGCTCATACAGCATGAACGGCCGCTCCATGTCTTTACCGTCAGCGCCCTGGGTTTGCTGATCGCTGGAATTAGGCTCGGCATTCCGGTGGTGGTGGAGTTTCAACACACTGGCCTCGTGCCACGCCTGCCGACGGCCCTACTGTCAACTGGACTGGTCCTGCTGTCGACCCTGTCGATGAGCTGCGGATTGATCCTGGATGCTGTGTCCCGCGCCCGCAAAGAGAACAAGCGTCTGGCCTACCTCGCAATCCCGCCACTGGGAGTTGTCGAATGAACCCGCTCGGTGTCCGCGTTGGACAATATCAGCACGAGGCTGGCACGGTGGGATCGCCGCCGGCTCGCGGGACGCGGCTGATCGCCGGTGCCCCAGTCCCCCCGAACGAGCGCTACGATGCGGACATCATCATTCTTGGACTGGACCGGATTGAGGAGACTTTGGCCGCTATCGCCTCGGCGAGCGGACAGAGAGGCGTATCGGTCCATATTTTCGTGCTGGACCAGGGATCATGCTCACTGGCGCTCGGACGTCTCGAGCGGAAAGTGCAGCGCCGCGGCGATATCACGCTGCTTTCCACGGAACAAAATCTTGGCGTAGCGGGGGGCCGCAATCTGATCTCCGGCCTTGGTCATGGACGGGTAATCGTTGCGCTGGACAACGACGCTGAATTTGCCGGCCGCGATACTGTCGCGCAGATGGTCGCCGCGTTGGACGCCGAACCGCGGCTTGGGGCGATCGGTTGCCGGATCGTGACTTATGCCAGCGGGAACGATGACTTGTCGTCCTGGGGTTATCCCATTGGCCTGTTGCCCAGCGCCGGGGAAAGTTTCGATACAGTCACCTATGTGGGTGCCGGCCATGCGATCCGGCGCGAGGCTTGGCAACAGGCCGGAGGCTACGATGCAAAATTGTTCTTCTGCTGGGAGGAGTTTGATTTCTGCCTTCGCGCGATCGCCTTGGGCTGGCACATCCGCTACCGCGGCGACATCGTCATTCGCCACAAGGTATGTGCTGAACAGCGTGTCGGCTGGGCCGAGGCTCGATGGTTCTACTTTGTACGCAACAGAATTTACATCGAACGGAAGCTGGATCACAGCTGGTTCGCGCTGCTGCCTCGCATCGCTGGATATATGCTGAAAGGCACATGCAATGGACTGCCGCTCCAGACGCTGCGCGCGATCCGAGCGGCCGCCAAGATGGGCCCCCGCTCGACGCGCCCGATGCCGCCACACGCGCTATCGTATGTGGTTTCGAACGACCGTGTGTATCGGGGATCGGCTTGGCACCGTATCGTGCGCGAGGTCCTGTGCCGGATCAAGGTCGCAGCAAACGTTGCTTCACCAGCAAAGCGATGACCAACGGGCTATTGATTACGTAGCGTCGAAAGAGCTTCCGCGGATTGCTGGCAAAGCGGAACAGCCACTCCAGGCCACACCGTTGCAAAATCCGTGGTGCCCGCCGGCAGGCACCGGAGAGGAACTCCAAGCTCGCTCCGATACACAACCCCGTGCCAGTTATGTCGCCGGCCGCTGCAAGGGCTGCCGCGAGATACTCCTGCCGCGGCGAGCCGACCGCCAGAAACACCAATCGCGCCGGATTTGCTCTGACGAAGGCGATGGTATTCGCGAAGGCGACCGGATCACGGTCGAATCCCATCGGCGGATTGTAGTGCGCGGGGGGCGCCAACCCGCAATGGGCGATCAGGGATGGCAGCCAGACAGGCGATAGCCCTACGATCGTGATCCGCTCCCCTGGAGCGAGGTGGTGCGCCAGCAAGTGCGCGGTCAGGTCGCTTCCCGGCGCGACCGCCGGCGCGAGCATCCCCATCAGTCGAGCCAACCAGCCGACTACCCGAGAGTCGAGCAAGCACAAAGCCGCGCCGCGATAAATCGCGCGCAGTTCTGGATCGCGGCTGACTCGCACCAAGTGGTCGGCGTTCGGCGTCACCACGTAGCCGAACGGCGCTTCGGCCGGACGCCCCGCGATCCAGGAGGCCGACTGCACAATGTCCAGATCGTCGAAATCGAGACCGGCGAGGGTGACCAACGGCTTCATTTGCGATCGCCCCTCAAAGGCCGAGCCTCATCGTGAGCAGCGCGATGCCGCGGCTATACCCTGTCGCCAACGTGTCTGTTGGAGTGTTGGAACCACGCACGTCGGTCTGATCGTAGGTGAAGGACAACCGCGCAGACCGGTTCATTACCCAGGTCACGCCGAACCCGGCCGTTGTGCCGACCTGATAGCCGCCTTGGAAGAAGTCGGCCCGCTGCAGTCCCACGGAGGCCCGGAATAAAAGGTCCCGCAAATACTCATGATCGATGGTTAGCCGCGCGCTGGTGTAGGTCAGGCCCGAGACGCCCTCCTGCTCCGCGTCTCCGGTCTCCCGGCTGACGGTGGCGTTGAGCGTAGTCAATCCGGAGGGCGACCAGCCGACCCCAGCCTCGGCGATCAGAGTGTTCTGCTGCCGATACAGCTTGCTGGTAAACTCCCGCGCCTCGCCACCGATCAGCAGCCGATAGCGCCACACCGAATCGTCGTCGTAATCGATGCCGGCCAGCACCTGATAACTGGTCGAATTCGGGCTCGCCTGGCCGGCCGGTGTATGCGTGTAGTCCTGTCCGATCGCTCGAGCGACGAATACGACCGTGCGCAGCGGCGCCAATTCGTAGCGCGCGGTTACGCCGCCCTGGACGACCACTCTGTCGCGATAGGCCTGGCTGGCCGGCATCCCGTTGATCGACGCGTCGTCATAAGTCCAGTTCGTTGCTTGGATGCCGGGCTCAATGCTCCACCGGCCCCGGGTCATCGCATACGAGGCCCTTACATCATCGATCTGGAAAGCAATCGGCCGCTCACTGGCGATTGTGTCGAGCGCGGCCTGATCCTCGTGCTGCGCCAGGTGCGCCGCCGCCAAGGTGAGCTTGTCTTCGCCGATGTCCAGCCGCCCGCCCACCACCGCCGTTACATCCGTGCGATCCTGGCTGGGCAGCGACAGATACCGTGTGTCGTTTACCGAGAAGAGCGCGCCGAAGCTGTCGCGCGACCAGCCGGAGGCGATGGCCAGCGCCGGCGCCGTGCCGACTTCCCAACTTCCCCGGCGATAGGGTCCGGAAAGCGCGTTGCTGGAATAGCCGAAGCTTTGATCGAGTTGGGGCAGAAATTCGAACGCCCCTTCCCGCAAGCCAAGCGGCATTTGCTCGGGATGGAGCCGCGTTTCCACTGTCACCCCCTCATCATTGTCGTACCCCGGAACACCGTCTGGGAACACCGCAGTAATGAGCTCAGCCACCGCCCGGCCTGCCAGACAGATCCCCACGGTAAGTGCCAGGAAGATCCAAAGCAGGGTTGTGCGGGCCCACATACCGCGCGGACTATCGCGTGAAGAGGCTAATATTTAGTTAACAGCCGGTAGTGGATATAATCCGACGGATGGTGCCGCCCGACTATATCCACTGGCCCTTGTTTTGGCGGGCCAATTCACCCGACCGCAAGGATGCTTCTTCTGTCGGGATCGGACCAGTAGCGTGGACGCCGAAGCTGTCTGGCCGCGGGCTAGGCCGGCTGTCCAGTCATTGTGCCGATGGACCAAAACCTGGCTGAGGGTTGGACCAAACGTGGCATCATATTTTCCAGCGGCAGTAGGGAGTTCCTTTTCGAGTGACCAAGTCGAACAGTGCAACACAACTTAAAGATGAATCGTCAGGCTGAGAAAGACGCGCCGTTGAATTGGCGGTCCCGCGGATACCTGCAAGCTCGACGCGTTAAACTGCAACGCCGAAAGCGCGACCGTAATGTTGTCGCTCACCCGGTATCCGACACGGGCGTCGGCCAGGAAGTAGTCGCTGACCTTCACCGGCAGCAGCGTGACGGCATTGGGGTTGGCGCGATAGTCGAGGAACCATGACTGCCATTTGCTTTGGACATCGAACTCCCATCGTTCGTAGGTATAACCGCCGCTGAGGACGATGACGTCGGTCGGCGTCCCCTGCTGGAAGTTCTGCGGGCTGTAGATGCCGGTTTGGTTGATGGCAAGATGGTCTGAAATGGATATAAATGAATAGCTGGCATTCCACCGAAAGCCAGAAGGCGAGTGTCCGCGCAACCCGATCTCGGTGCCAATGGCCGAGCTATAGCCGACATTCTGTGACGTCGAGCGCAGTTCCTCGAGCCCGTTTACAATAGCGCCATCAGGTAGATACGCTGTCTCGTAGGGATTTATCAGAATATTGTTTGTCCGCTGCACGAAGATTGCGCCTCGGAACGTCGAGCTCAGTTTTGGCAGGGAGCGATCCCAGTCCAATTCAACGTTGTTGATCGAAGCGGCGCTGACGCCGGGATTACCGAGACTGAGAGTCCCGGCAGACGGCCCAACAATCTCACGATCCTGCAAGCCTAGATCATAAATACTAGGTAACTGCAGTCCCCGCGCGGCCAACAGGCGAAGCGTGTCCTGGTCGGTCACCTTCCAGACCAAGCCGGTGTTGAAGCTGGGCTGGTCGATTGTCCGGTTGTGGTAGGCCGACGATGGGTAGCCGACTTCCGGCACCAAGGGGCCGTTCTGGTTCAAGGCGAAATGATCGAAGCGGACAGCGTTGGTCAGTGAGAGGTTGGGCGTGATCTGCCAGTCCCACATTGCACTGCCGGAGTAGACGTCGTACCCGACCTTGCCAGCGAGCACGGCGTCGGAGTTGGCCTGATTGTCCCGATAGTCAAGCCCAATCCGTATGGTATGATTGGCATCGAGTTTCACCAGGTCGCTGGCTTGTACAACGGTGACAGTGTCGTTGATGTTTTCCCACTCGGTGGCGCCGCTGAACACGTACAGCAATTCATTTCTGTAGGCGCTGAGACTCAGCAGGCCATACCGCGTATCCGCGACGAGGCCGACGCGCGACCAATTGGTGCGCTCGAAATCGGTGCCGTAGTACGGGGAAGACGTAGCTTCCCAGATCTGGGTATCGACCACGGCGGCCGAGGCAAAGAGCTGAACGTTGGACGTAGCCTGGACGCGCGCATCAATGTTGAACGCGCCGCGCTGCGGCGCCTCCCGAAACGGCAGGTCTCCGGCGGCCACACTGGTTGCAGCGTACTCCTGGGCACGAAACCCGTCAGCGGCGACGCGCAAGCCACCGACGTCGGCAATGCGGCCGGTGCCGACGACCGAGAGCGACGCATAGCCTTGAGTGCCGCCGCGCAGCGTCGCGGTATTCACACTCTCCTGCAACGGATCGTAGGTGATGATGTTGATCACCCCTGATACGGCGTTGAAACCGAACAACGCGGTGTTGGGGCCTTTGATGACCTCGATCTGGCGGATTTCTTCGAGGGTGACCGGCAGGGTGTACCACTGCGTGCGGCCGAGGTCATCGAGGTAGACCTGCTGACCGTTCAGCAGAACCAGCAAGCGTGGGTTGCTGGTCTCGTTGTAGCCGCGAATGCCGACGTCGGCCGCAGCGAAGCCATAGCGTCGAACGCTGATCCCGGCGACAAACTGCAGGATGTCGGGAATATTGTCCGCGCCCGAGCGGCGAATGTCGTCGGCGGTGATGATCTCCATGTTTACGGGCACTTCGGAGATGCGCTGCGGCTTGCCGGTGGCGGAGGTTGTGACGGGTTCGCCGAACAATTGCTCGAAGCCGGCGTAGTCGACCGACTGCGCGGATATCGGCGATGCGTTGAGCAGGCAGGCGAGCCATGCCGCGGCCAGACGCGTCGCGGTCCGACATGTTACCAAGGGGAATACCAGGCTTCGCCCCTTCGGGCGGTTACAGACCAGGACGCGGGCCAGGCGTGCGGGAAGCCAGGAGGGCATCCTATTTCTCGTGCACAAGCATGCGAAACGCCTGCATGAAGTGGACACCGGTGCGTTCGGCCGAACCCTTGTCAATGACGATCTGGACGGTTGGTTCCGTTGAGAATCCGATGATGCAGCCGCGCGACTGGACGCAGGCCATATCCGCCGAAATGGTTGGAACATGCAGGCGCTGCGCCGTGTTGGAGATTGTTTCCATGCTGGCGGCCAGGCCGGATGTCACGTAGAGAGCGGCCACGCCGGTGACGACGGCCAGTTGTTCAAGCGGGATCAACCGAACCTGCAGACGAACCCGCCCGGCCGCCAGGTCAGTGCCGATTACCGCGCAAATGACATCGGCGTCTCGCCGCGAGGCAGGATCGGTTGCTGACACTACGATGCCAACGACCACGACACCGTTCATCCCGTCGCCGACGAAGCCCAGGGTTCGCCCGAGGACCTGCCCATCCTTGGCACTGAAATCCGCCGCGGCCGCAGTGGAACTTGCGGCGACCAAGGCGAGCGAGGCGATTCCGACGCAAGTCGATACTACTAAGTTCCGAATAGGCCCTTTTTTATGTCGCGCTGTCGGGTCGCGGTGGACATGTGTCGGACAGGAACGGAGCATCGACTACCCGATTGACGGACTTCAGAGCGTCGTTGTGCCGACCCAATCCTTAAGCCGCGGTTAACGCGCTTCAAAAAACCGCGGCAGAAATAATCGGAATAATCCGGGATTGGGCACTCGGATTATCCATCAACGCTTTCTTAATCTCTCTCTCTCATAAGGATCGCGGAAATGCGGCATGGGAGAAAGCATTGCTGCGATTGGCGAAATGGCGGATGGACAAGGTGTCGGTCCGACCGCTGACAAAGCTGCTTCGCGTGTCGAACTGGCCGTTCGCGCTCAAGATGGCGTTTTGTCCGGCGCTCGCGATGGCCGCGCTCGTTGGGCTGGGCCTGAACGGCATCCTCGTGACGGCCGAACAGGCGGCCCTGATCGACGCGGTGGTCCAGCACGACCTGTCGACTGCCGTACGGCTGACGGACAGCGCCACCAGGCTGCAGCAGATCAACAGCAGCCTGTACCGCCTCTCTACGCTGCAAGCCAGCAAGACAACCGACCTGAGTGTCACGCAGGAGATCGAAAGGCTGGTCATGCAGACCGCGTCCTTGGCTGACGATCTTGCCACCCAGGGCTGGAATACAGGCATGGCGGTAGAAAGTGACGACATCCTGCAGGTTGTCGCGAAAATCCGCGTCTACGGGGAGGCGATCGACGTCTTCGGCTCCATGCTGGAGATCGACTTCCCGAGTGCGGTGGAGTTTTTTCGGCCGTTTGACAAGAATGCGGCAGAAGTCCTGCAGATGATCGGCGACATCGCGGATCGGGCGGTGGCGGATGCGAAAAGTCGCGCTGAGGTGTCCATGCATCTTGCGAAGACAATACGCCTGTCATTGATGGCGGCCTCGGTCGTTGGATCTCTCCTGCTGTTCGGCATCGCGGCGCTGCTCACCCGTGCGATCGTCCGGTCGGTTAATCAGATCGCAACAGCAACCGAGAAGGTGGCGCAAGGCCATGCGGCGGTGGATATTGCGGTCCTGGCGCGGGACGATGAACTCGGCACGATCGTGCAGTCATTGGCGATCTTTCAGTCCAACGTTCGGCAACTCGCGTTCCTGGCGCACCACGATCCGCTGACCGGACTGCCCAACCGTGCGCTATTCCAAGACCGCGTCCAGCAAGCCCTCAAGCTGCTCGACCGCAGTGTCGGGTTCGCGGTGCTTTGTCTCGACCTCGACCGATTCAAGCTCGTCAACGATACGCTTGGCCATCCGGTGGGCGACGTCTTGCTTCAGAGGGTCGCCGAACGTTTGCGGGCCTGCGTCCGTGACGGCGACACGGTGGCACGTCTGGGCGGCGACGAATTCGCCATCATCCTGCTGAATCTGAACGAGCCGTCCGAGCTGGATGTCCTCGCGTCACGGATCATCGAGACAGTCAGGTCGAGCTACGAAATCGACGGTCACCTGATCCACATCGGCACGAGTATTGGAATGGCGCTGGCGCCGGCCGATGGCGCCATCTCGGATGAGCTGCTGAAGAAGGCCGACACAGCGCTGTATGAGGCGAAGAGCGGCGGTGGGGGCGTATCCTGCTTCTACGAAGACGCGATGAACGTCGCCCTCCAGTCCCGGCGACAGATCGAGGCGGGACTACGGCGAGCCCTCGTGGAAGACGAGTTCGTGCTGTACCTATCAGCCTTTGGTCGACGCCCAGTCGCATCGCGTGTGCAGCTGCGAGGCACTCATCCGGTGGAACCATCCGGAGCGGGGGTTGATTTTCCCCGACGCATTCATCCCGATCGCGGAGTCATCCGGACTAATTGGCGCGATCGGGCAATGGGTGCTGTGCAGGGCGTGCCGTGACGCGGCGACCTGGGACAGCGACGTCAAGATCGCGGTGAACCTGTCCCCGTCGCAGTTCAAGGACAAGAACCTCGTGGGTTACATCCAAGCCGCCTTGGCAGCCAGCGGCCTGCCTGCCAACCGGCTGGAGCTGGAGATCACCGAATCCGTCCTGTTAAACGACAGCAACATTATTCTTGCGATTCTGCTCAAGATCAAAGCGCTCGGCGTACAGATATCCATGGACGACTTCGGGACTGGATATTCGTCATTGAGCTATTTGCGGAGCTTCCCGTTTGACAAGGTCAAGATCGACCGAAGCTTTATCAAAGATCTACCGAACGACAAGAACGCAATGGCGATTATCCGTGCCATTGTCGGCCTTGGCGAAACATTTGGCATGACCGTCACGGCCGAGGGCGTCGAAACCAACGAGCAAGCGGTGCTGCTGGCGTTGGAGGATTGCACGCACCTGCAAGGATACTTGTTCAGCAAGGCGGTGCCGGCGGGTGACATACCGACGCTGATCGAGCGTTTCTCAGCTCCTTCAGTTGTGGCCGGCGCCTGACGACAAGCCGGCGGGTCGATGTTCCGTGTATGCTACTTCGCGGCCGCCGTTCGCTCCCGCGGCAGGTCGATCTCCCAGCCCCCGCCCAGCGCCTTGTAAAGTGCGACGAGATTGGAAGACACCGTCGTCGTGCTGCTGGCAAGCTGCTGCTCTGCGGCAAGAAGGTTGGTTTGCGCTACCAGCACCGTCAGGAAGTCTGCCACACCCTGCTGATATCGGCTCTGCGCAAGATTCAGTGCCCGCCGATTCTCCGCCACCGCCCCGACCAGTTCATCGCGCCGTGACTGCTCCGCCTGATAGGCCGTCAACGCGTTGTCCACATCGTGCCAGGCCTGCAGGACAGTCCTCTGGAAGTTGACCGCAGCCTCCTGCTGCTGCGCCTTGCGCAACTGCAGGGTGGAGCGCAACTGGCCGCCCTCAAATATCGGAATGGTCAGGCCCGGACCCAGAGCGTACTGCTTTGAATTGAGGTTGAACGCATTTTTAAACTGCAGCGACTGCAGCCCGAAACTGCCGGTAAGGCTGAGCGACGGATAGAAATTCGCCTCCGCCACGCCGATATCGGCTGTCGCGGCGTGAAGTTGCGCCTCCGCCTGACGAATGTCGGGACGGCGCCGCGCCAGTTCCGATGGTAATCCAACGGGAACGCGTGGCGGTACCGGGGGTATCGGTTTGGCGGTCACCAGTTCGGCGCGCAAGGCGTTTGGGGGCTGGCCCAACAGCAGGCTCAAGGCGTTGATAGTCTGCGCTTCCTGCTGCTCCAGGGTGGGAATCTGCGCCAGCGTGGTGCGCAATTGCGCGGAGGCATTGGCCACGTCCAAATCGGTGGTCACCCCGCCGGCGGCGCGTTGCTGCGTCAAGTTGAGGCTCTGCCGGGCGGTGCGAACGTTCTCGCGGGCGATACTAAGCTGCGCCTGCGTGCCGCGAAGTTGCATATAGTCGCGAGCGACCTCGGCCAAGCTGGACAGGAGCACCGAGCGCTCTGTCTCTTTGGCTGCGTCGGAGGTGGCGGAGGCCGATTCGACGGAACGCCGAACGCCGCCCCACAGGTCGACCTCCCACGTCGAGTCGAAACCGCCCTGATAGAGATCGAACGGCTTCAGGCCGGTGCCTTGTATCCCACCCGTCGAGTTGCCGGTTGCACCGTTCGCACCGTTCGCGCCCGCCGCAGCCGGGATGAGGCCGAACACGCCGTTTTCACTGGCCAGCTCTCGCGTGTAGGACGCGTTCCCGTTGAGTGTGGGAAACAGCGCCGCCCGAGCGACTCCGAGTTGTGCGCGGGATTCCGCCATCCGGATGGCGGCGGTCTTGACGTCGAGGTTTTCCGCCGCAACGCGCTTTTCCAGCCCGGTCAAAATGGGATCTTTGAACAGGCTCCACCAAGCCGCATCGATCGGTTCGGCGGCGGGAGTGCTGCGGGCGGGCTTCACTGCTTCCTTAGGTCCGGCAAACCAGGACGCCGGAGACGCCCAGTCGGGCCGCTTGAAGTCGGGTCCTAAGGTGCAACCGCTTAACATCGTGGCACTTGCCAGAGCTGTCAGAATGGCCAATTTTCGTTTTGTTTCGTTGATAATCATACGGACAAATCCAGCGGTCGAGCGGGGGAGTGCAAACGCGAAGGGCCCATCGGTGAAAAACCCGCCAGCCCCTAATGCGCCATGGCAGCGCCCTTCGACACTCGCGGCAGGAGCAGGACAACGGGAGCGACAGCAAGCGCCACAAGCCCGAGCAGCCAAAAGATGTCGAGGTAGCTCATGATGGTTGCCTGTACTTGCACCATCGCATCGACCGGCGCAAGCGGCGTGGGCCAGTTAAAGCCGTTATAGGCTGTGATATGTTCCGCCAAACGCGCGTGGTGAAACTGCGTCCGCTCTTCCAGCATTGTGGTGACGAAAGACACTCCGACGCTGCCCCCGAGGTTGCGCATCAGGTTGATGAGGGCAGACCCCTCGTTGGAGCGCGAGGGCGGCAAGCCGACATACGACACGGCACTGATTGGGATGAACAGGAACGGCAGCCATACCACCTGCAAGATGCGCGCGGAGGAGATGTTCCAGAAGCCGATGTCGACATCGAGCTGGGATGCTGAGAGCATAGACAGGCCAATTCCCACGACCGCCATCAGCACCAGCCATTTCGGCTGGATCAGACGTCCGGTCACGACGCCAGCAACCGGCATCAGTACCAGGGTCGCAATCCCCCCGACGCCGAGGGTCAACCCCGAGGTGGTGGCGTTGTAGCCCAGGAGCGATTCGGCGAGCTGCGGAAGAAGCTGCGTGGTGCTGATCAGAAGGAACCCGACCAGGAACATCAGGCCGCAGCAAATACCGAAGCTGCGATAGCCGAGCAGGCGGATGTTCACCACCGGTTGAGGATGGGCCAGCTCCCAGAACACCAGCGTTACCAGGCTGACGGCGCTGATCACCCCGAGGGTCGCGATGAACCCGGAGGAAAATCCGTCATCGATCTCGTACCGGTCCAGCATGATCTGCAACGTGCCGAAGCCGACGAACACGAGGATCAGCCCGAATACGTCGATGTGCAGGCCCTTGGCCAGCAGCGCCCGCCGCTCCTGCTGCAGAACCTGCGGCTCCACAACCAGCAGCCCGACCAATGTCAGCGACAGCAGCCCTACGGGTAGGTTAATCAGAAAGACCCAATGCCAGGAGAGGTTGTCGGTCAGCCAGCCCCCCAGCACCGGGCCGATCGCTGGGGCACTGACCACGGTCAGGCCATACAACGCGAACGCCTGCGCTCGCTTCTCGGGCGGAAACGTATCGGCGAACATCGACTGCTCGGTGGGTGCCATGCCGCCTCCGCCGATGCCCTGCAGCACTCGGGCCGTCAGCATCATGCCGAGCGATGTGGACATCGCGCAGAGCAGCGAGCTGGCGGTAAATAGTCCCACGCAGATCATATAGAAGCGCTTGCGGCCAATGACGTTGGCTAGCCAGCCGCTGACCGGCAGGACGACCGCATTGGACACCAGGTAGCTGGTGAGGATCCAGGTCGACTCGTCCTGGTCCGCCGCCAGACTGCCGCCGATATGGCGAAGCGCCACGTTAGCGATCGTGGTGTCGAGCACCTCCATGAACGTGGCGATCGACACCACCACCGCGATCAGCCAGGGGTTGCGGTCACCGGCGGCCGAGCGTGGCAGGGCGGGATTGGCCACAGGTCAGCGCACTCGGACCGAGGGCGTTACTGACATCCCAGGTGCGAGCTTGTAGTCCTTCAATCGTGGGTCATCGAAGACGATCTTGACTGGCAGGCGCTGTACGATCTTGACGTAGTTGCCGGTGGCGTTTTCGGCCGGCAGCACGCTGAATGCCGTGCCGGTGCCGCCCTGGAAACTGTCGACCTTGCCGTGGAAGGTGATCGAAGGCACCGCGTCGATAACAAGATCAACGTCCTGCCCTGGGCGTATGGCGGCCAGCTGGGTCTCCTTGAAGTTAGCCGTCACCCAGCGGTCGTCTTGCACCAGGGCGAACAGCGCTTGGCCCGCATTGACGTAGTTGCCGGCGCTGACGGTGCGATGGGTGACGAGACCAGCCTCCGGCGCCACGATCGTGCAGTAGGAGAGGTTTAGTTCCGCCGTCTGGGTGTTTGCCGCGGCCTGCTGCAGCGACGCCTGTGCCGCAAGCACCTGCGCCTGCGCGGCCCGCGCCTGCGCCTGTGCACCGCCAACCATCTGGCGGTTGGCGTCGAGCTTCGCCTCGGCGGAGTGGAACGTCGCAGTTGCCGCCTCGATCTGCTGGCGGCTAACCGCGCCTGAGGCGATGTGCTGGTAGCGATCGTAATCCTGCCGAGCCTGCAGTGTGTCGGCTTCCGCCACTCGCACGTTGGCCTGAGCCTGGTCGATGCTGGCCTGCTGCACGGAAACCTGCGCCTCAGCCTGGGTAACGCTGGCCTGGGCGCTTGCCTGCTGCGCCTTGGCCTGGTCCAGCTTCGCCTGGTAGTCCCTCGGATCGATCAATAGTAGCGTTTGGCCCGCTGCCACATGCTCATTGTCGGCGAACAGCAGCTTCGTCACCTGGCCGGCCACCCGGGGCGCAACCTGCGTGGTGTAGGAATCGACGAAGGCGTCGTCGGTCGTGACGAAGTTTTTGGTGCTTAGCCAGTACCAAATACCGCCGGCAACCATGGCCAGGATCAGGATGGTGCCGAGACTGAGACCAAGAATTCGCTTCAGGCCGCTCCGCTTTGGCGTCGGACGGGCGTCAGCGTCGGGTTCGGGATCCCGGTGTTGCAGTTCGCGGGTCAGGTCGTCCATCGACTTCGCTCCCTGATCGGGTGCCGGGTTGGTTGCAGCACCCTATTGACCGAACCGTTCAGTCACCTATGTCGGAGACGTAGGCCGGTTAGACCGGTTGTCAATACGGTCCTCGGGCGGGATGGTACGTCATGGACAGTCAGGTCGCGCTCAGTCCGGAAAAGCGGATCCAGATCCTGGCGGGAGCTGCGTCAGTGTTTGCAGCCGACGGTTACGAAGGGGCGAGCATGGCTCGGATCGCCGCGGTTGCCGGGGTTTCGAAGGGGACGCTGTACAATCATTTTGACAGCAAGGCGGCGCTGTTTACGGCCTATGTCGGGGAGAAATGCAGCCAATATCTGGCGACCGTGTTCGAGGGCGCCGATTACGATGGCGATCCGGCGGAGGTGCTGCGCAGCATCGGAAAGCGGATGGTGCAGATGATGTTGTCCGATGTTGGACTTGCCATTTATCGCGGCGTCATCGCAGAGGCAGCAAAATTTCCGGAGCTTGCCCGTGGGTTCTATGAAGCCGGTCCGGCGCGTGCGATCGGCTTCATGGCGGGGTGGCTCGCCGAGCAGACGCGGCGCGGCCGATTGTCGGTGCCAGATCCCGAGTTTGCCGCGGAGCAGTTTTTCCATCTGTGCCAGACGCGATTGGTACTTCGCCGCAGGCTGGAGATGCTGCCCGATCCGCCGGGCGGTGATATCGATGTGGTGGTTGAAGCCTCGATCGCGATGTTCCTGCGGACATATCGCAGCGGGGAGTAGCCGAAGATCGGTGAAACGTCCGGCCACCATCATCGTTTTGACCCTCGAGCAGCTTACTCACCGGCGTATTCCAGCTGCGGCTCGAGTACACTGCCGTCCTCGACATGCACGGTGACAGGGATTGTCTTCGCTGCCGGGGTCTTACTGCCCGCCGCGTAGTGCCAAATCAGCAGCAGGACGTTGCACTCTGGGTAGTAGCCGCCGATGCAGCCAAGTGGGGTGTTGTAGGCGACGACGAGCATCACACCGCCGATGAACAGTTGGCGGACGCGAGGCGCAGATCGAGCCGGCGACGAAAAGGCCCGTGAGACGGTCGCTGCGGCAAATTGTAGCGGCGGCACGCTCGGGGTTGGGGCGGATCAGCGCCGGTGTCGCCTGCTCGCCAGCGTGAGGCAAATAGATGCCGTATTTCATTGGCACTTCATCGCTCCGATGTCGTGGCCGTACCATACGGGCTGACGCATGCGAGAACGCAAACGCCTCAGGCCATTCGGCGATCGCCGAGGCGAGCGGCTGGCGTGGTCCAGGTCGACAGCGTAAACCCTCAGCCACGCCTCTTGCGTGCCCGTAGGTCGATGATGCCGGGTGCCGTCCGGGGATCAGTGCCGCCCGGGTAGATATTGTGCTTCTGGATCTTCTGGGTGCCCGTGGTCGGTAGGGTCGACAGCAGATGGATCCAGCCCGGCGCTTTGTAATAGGCCAGGCGCGCAAAGCAGTGCTCGAACAGCGCCGAAGCGGCGTCTGCTGCCGGCAGGTCGCGGTTCAGCACGACGCAGGCCAATACCTCCTCCTCCCGCAGATCGTCCTTCACCGCGATCACCGCAGCTTGCTGCACGTCCGGGTGAGCGAGCAACATCGCCTCCACCTCGGCCGCGGCGATGTTCTCGCCTGAGCGACGGATGATGTTTTTCTTGCGGTCGACGAAATGCAGCATGCCGTCGACGCCGCGCCAAACAGTATCACCGGTGTGAAACCAGCCCTCCTGCCAACTCACCTCGGTGGCTGCTTCATCCTTGAGGTAGCCGGAAAACGCGCCGCGGCGTGGCGTGGCCGCGGAGTGGCGTATCAGCATCTCGCCCGGATTGCCGTCCGGCACGTCGGTGCCGCTGTCGTCCACCACGCGGACCTCGACGCCAGGCACTGCGCGGCCGAAGGCGCGGGTGCCAACCTGACGCGGTTCCACGGTGTCGCCGAGCAAGCGTGCTAACTCGGTCATTCCCCAGACCTCGACCATAGGAAATCCAAAGCGCTGCTCGAACGCTTGATGAAGTTGCGGCTCGATCCCGGCACCGATGCCGAAGCGGACGCAGTGGCTCCGCTCGTGTTCTCCCGGAGGCTGGCTCAGCAACAGCGGGGCGATGATGCCGAGATAATGCACGACCGTGGCCCGCGTCTCGGCGATCTCCCGCCACCAGCGGAGCGGATGGAAGCGGTCCGGCTGGATCTGGCAGTTGCCGCTCAGGATCGCTCCGAAGAGCGATATCACGCCGGAGTTCGCATGATAGAGCGGGAGCGGATTGTAGATGCGATCCTGCCCCCGGCGCAGTTCGGCGATGCCGGGGAGTGCGGCATACCAGGCGCCGGTCGCGACCTCATAGCCATGCGACAGGATACAACCCTTCGGCCGCCCGGTCGTGCCGGATGTATACAGAATACTGGCTGGGGTCTCGGGCCGCGGCTGGGTTCCTTCAGCCTGGCGCGAGGGCGGCTTCAGCGCGGTGTCGAAGTCTTCCGCCATGACCACCGGCGGACGGTGGCCGGCCTGCTCCAGGGCCAATGCGATGTGGTTTGTTCGTCCGGCCAGGGTGAGCACCAGGTCGGGCTCCGAGTGGTCAAGCAGATAGGCGATCTCGCCCGCGCGATAGTCGGGATTGATCGGCACACAGCAGACACCAAGCGTGTTCAGCGCCAGCTTGTGCAGGACGTATTCGGGCCGGTTCTCCAGCAGTGTGGCAACGCGATGGCTGGCGCCATATCCGGCGGCGCGATAGGCCGCGATCAGCCGGTCGACCTCCGCAGCCGCCGCACCGTAGGTGATCTCGAACCCGTCAGGCAGGTAGTCGCGATCGGATCGGGCTGGAACCGCTAGAAATGGGCGATCGGCATGGGCGGCAACGGTGGTGGCGAAGACGGCGCCGACGGTCGTGCCGTCCATAATATCGGGCATCGCGGTCTCTCCCTCCCGGCCCCCGGCACGAGAGGGCTGACGCGCGAGGTAGCCGGAAAAGTCAGACGGGATCAATCTCGGCAGGGGAGACAAACGACGGGCTATAAGTAGGGCGCGAAGCGCGTATTGCGCGCTGATCTGACGCTCGCGACGGTGCTTTCGCCGTGGGGTGCTGTTGTCGCCGGCGGATTAGGCCAAAGCCCGGCTTCGGCACCGACAACGCCGCGTTGACTTGGCCTTGTCGGCTTATGGTCAGCCAGCGCCGGGGCCCAGAGATGCCCATCGCGCCCGAGGCGCTCGTTCAGGGCTTGCACGTTGCTACGGCGCCTCCGGACATGCCGCACGCGATGATCCGCATCGCCGTGTTGTTGGCCAGATATCCGTCATGCGCGGTCACCGGATTGGCGAAAATGTCCAGCCAGTTCAACTCAGAATTCGACAGGATGACATTGTGGATTTTGACATCCATATCCGCAATGTCGTCCTGCGAAACATAGAACGACAACAAATCGTTGGGATCGCTGAGCGCGACAATCTCCAGCGGGCTCTGATTCCGCCGCGCACGCCAACGATTGAGAAATGGATGGAGCCGCTGAAATGGCCCGCGGGGCGCGGCTGTGGTCGCGGTATCGGCATCCGCCGGATAGGAGGTCAACGTCGTCATATCCAAAAACGAAATCTGGTTTGCCAACCACGCAAAATACTTCAGATCGCCCAGCATCTGCTCCGCTGCATTGCCGTTGGAGCCGGTGCCCGTCTCGCAGGACGGCCCTGCCAGGTCACAGGTTGCGTCCATCAACATATAGGCGCCCATGCTGTGCGTAATCACGGCGGTCGGCATGCCCGTCTCGCCGCCGGTGCACGTCTTAGGTGAGTTCGGGTGCGGCGTTCCGCCGATGAAACTGCAGAGCCCCTGTTCCACCGCCGCGCGGATCACCTGCCGATAAGTCCCGCCATACAGTGCCACGTCGGACAGATTATCGTGCAGGAACTGCTTGCCCTTTTTGTTCACCCAGGCAAGCCGCGGATCCTTGTCGAGCACGGTATCCAAGGGGTCGAACTTGGTCTTGAGGTGCGTTGTCAGTGGCGACCACAGCAAGAAGCTGAACTTCATCGGGCCATGCCCGGGTTCGGCGACAAATTGAAAATTGTAAAGCACTGCGTTGTCTTCGGTTGGCACGCCCTCGACATAAATCATCTGCGGCTCGGGCTCTGGAACCGGCTGCTTGAAGCCAAGCGCATCCTTCAGGTGCAGCAGAAGCGCGTCGGCGGAGTGCGCGTCAGAAATGCCGATGCCATGGATGAACAGCACGGTCGGGCTGCCTCGACAAGCCGCCAGACCAAATCCGGCAAGCGTCGCCATAATGATCCGGGCGCGCATCCTCGACACTCATTTCCAACACCAGCACATCGCCTTATGCCACAAGTATGGGCCGTCCGTTAGTTCGGGCCTATGGAGGTTTCGATGGCACCAACCACCCACTCGTCAGGCTTCCCTGGCAACCGCGTCAAGGCGCTCCTGCGCGCCGGCCGCCCGGCGTTCGGCGTATTCGCTACGATCCCCTCGGTGGCGATCGTGCAAATCATGGCTGCCTCGGGGCTCGATTGGGTGCTGATCGATATGGAACATGGAGCGGTCGACTATGCCACGGCGCACGCGATGATTGCCGCCACCACGGGCACGCGCCTGGTGCCGATCGTGCGAGTGGCGGGCACGTCTGTCGAACATGCCAAGCGGCCGCTCGATCTGGGGGCGATGGGGATCAATTTCCCGATGACCACCCGGCCGCAGGATGCGGTGACTTCGGCGCGTGCCGTGCGCTATCCGCCGGCGGGCGATCGCGCCTGGGGTCCGTTCCTGGCCCCTTTCCACTGGGGGTTGTCGATGCAGAGCTATATCGACACTGCCGATGAGGAGATCCTGACCGTAATCACCATCGAGGACGCCGCCGCGCTGGCTCAGATCGACGATGTGCTGGCGACGCCGGGCATCGACGTGGCGGTGATCGGACCCGGCGACCTAGCGATCAGCATGGGGTTCAAGGGGCGCACCGATCATCCAGACTTTCTGGCGCTGGTGGCGACGTTCGAGACAAAGATCTGCGCCAGCGGCGTGGCCATGGGCGGCCCCGCACCGACGCCTGCCAAAGCCAACGAGATGATCGCCCGCGGCTATCGCTTCCTCGGCGTCGGCGTCGATGGCCTGCTTCTGCAACGCGCCATCGCCGCCGCGCTGGAGGGTGTCAACCGGGGCTGACCAGGCGCGACAAGCGATAGGCGGTAGAAGTCTCAGCCGCTACTTTGCGAGTCGTGATACGAATGTTGGGTCGGGGCTATTTGGTTCCTCGATAGCCTGGACGAGAACCGCCGCACCCGGACGATACGTCACAAGCCAGCAAATAACGTGGTTCGTGACGGCCGGCCGTGTCCCTGCAAATCTTTAGAGGTTGCCACTCCGGTGAATAATGAGGTTGCCCTATTTAACATGTTCCGAAAGAGACAGAGAAACCAAGCCCGGTCAAAAAAGGAGGCTGGTGCCGCCGAAAACTCCTTGACATCAAAACCCGACACAAGTTCCCGCCTAATCGCCTACCGGTCCCGCGGCGGGTCGGATGGGCCCCGAGCTGGAGTAATGGCTTCGGCAGGGTTGTTCGGACGCGGTATATCTGCACCCGAAGCGCCTCTGTCTGCACCGCCTGCAGCGTTGCCGCCTGTCTTGCCAAGCTCCGCAGTCTGTCGTCGCTGCGCCCAGGCCCAGACATCCTCGCTAAATACAGCGGCGATGAAGCAAGCGAAGAAGACCGCATAAGCGTTTGGCTCCGGCTCGGCCCGGCTGAACACAGCTACACCACCAAACGTGGCGAGGAAGATCAGTACCGCTGCTGCAACGCCGCGGATCATAGCAGGTACAACGATGTCCGCACTGCCAAGCGTCCTCCCGGCGCGCGCATCGCGGATAAACGACGCCGCCAATGCACCAAAAAAACCGAACCCAAGCAACCCGACTATTAGTGCTAATGCGCGGCTTTCTGTCAGAAGCAGCCAGCGCAGTGCTTGGCCGAACAAGAGCAATGACGCCGCCACATCCTGCCGTGGCACCAAGAAATCGTCAAATGGCGGAACAATGCTCCCACAGGTTTGCTGCATCTCCGCCTCTGAGGATTCGGATTCGGCCACTGCAATGTAAGGCGCGGGCGCAGCTTCGGCATTGTTTGCGGCTTGGTTAGTTTTTGCATTGTCAGCAAGTTGAGAGATTTGCTTCATCAAGGTCCTGAGTTCTGATTGCCGCTTGAGCAGAACATCGCGACAACGGTCAATTCGTGCGGTGTATTCGGCGAGCCAATCGCCGTACTTTCCCACCAATACTGTCTCGTGTTGAAGGGTGAGTTGGCCGTTAACGTGTCGCGTGTTCTGCTGTACGAAGTACTGGAATACTCGCTCACGGAACAACCCCGACTTCGATACGAACTCCGACCTCCGAGCGACCAGGCTATTTCGTGAATCGACCCAGGCTGCGACGCCCTGCTCCGCAAACGTGAGGTTGGCTGTTATGGCGGAGTCAGATGCACCCATTTCCTCAATGTGTTGCGAAGTTTTTGTACGTTGATGGCATCTTCGGCGGGTATTTCCGTATGCAGGCTGTCAGCGTAGAGTTTCGCAAGATCTGGTAATTGAGCGTGCAGCTGTTTACTGCCTTCGTCAACTTGATCAGTCATGTCGTTAAATACAGGAATGGCAACGATGGCGGCGATGCAGAGATAGAGAGCCAGCAGAAGGGATCCCGCAAGAGCACAAATCTTTAGTGAGGGCATCATCTGCGCCGGCTTCCAGGCGGCTGCGCGCAACCTCATATAAAGCATGGCTATTACTCGAAACACGACGACCGCAATGAGGAAAGCAAAGACGGCTTCCACAGCCTTCTCGGCGAAGCTCCCGGACACAAACCCTGAGCGGGTCCCGATTGGGGTCGACGTCCCCTGGGTCAGTGTCGACCCCCCCCTTTTGCCAAGTTTGCTAAAGGGGTTCTCCCCTAGAAGGACTAGGGCGCGGGTCACCGAGTCTTGCCAGACCGAGTTGGCTGTTTGCGTGACAAACCCGGCACACATCTGGCTTAAACTGCTGGTATCAACACAGCTCGGTGCTAGACCATTGATCAATGAGATTGGGATATCGTAGGCGAGCGTGCGCACGAGCAGCAGCACCAAACGCAAGAGCACTACGAATGGCTCGGGCACCAGCAGAAGGGTAGCAAGTAAGCCGCCCGCGACTTCCAGCGGCGTTAGGGCCGGTAGGACCTTAGAGATTTGCGATCTCGTCCAAGAAAACGCTTGAACGAACACCCACGCAGCGGTCGCGAGGAGAACCACCGAGATGACCACGGCGGCGCCTGTGAGCACCAAAGCAGCCCACGGACTATCCATTTGTCCCCCCTTTTATTTTAAGAGCCAATTTTTGGCCGTTCGAGCGATTATTATATTGCAGAAAGGTCAGATCATATCTAGGGGTCGGCGGCCCGCGACGATACGCCTGCCGCAAGTGTGAGGAGCGGCGCAATAGCTTCGAGGTGTTTGCCATACCACGATGTGCCGCCCCCGATGATAAAGCCGCTGAGCACGACGCGAACGTCTCCTCGGCGGCAGGCATCAGCACCGCCGTCGTCGCGTGAGCATCAGAAAACGTAACTGCCATTAATTGGGCCGACACGCCAACACTGGTTCGTCACGAACTTAAGGAGAGTGTGTGAAAGTCGAAGGTCGCCAATCGCCGTGCAATCTTCTGTCGCCGAGTCTTCTTCCAAACAATCCCTCGCTCCCTATCGAGGGCTCCGGATCCAAATGCTGCTCGTTGCTGTTACGGCATGTAGTTTTCGCACGGTCTGTAAGTATTTCGTACCAAAAAATCTGCCCAACAGGATCAGCCCTCTACGAAGAATAGAAATGCCATTCTCCCAAACCCTCGTTTAGTGGTAGCTTTTTATACAGGGCGGGTCGGCCCCGGCCGGTGCATAACTGGCTGGTGCATAAATCAAGTTCGAATGTCCGCCTCTACCCGCAGCGCCCGGAAGGATGGCACGTCTGCCTAGCAACGCAGTGAGGTATCCACTCAACGACCACCTTGGGCGCAGATAGCAGAACGATATATACCACACCTCGCTAAGGCGACACTCAAGAATTACGGCTCCGACCTAGCGGCCTGCGCGTCGCCTAAGTCTGATCCCCTGCCTCAACCGACCATTAAACCGTCGTGGTCATCGGTGTGTTGTGGTGGGTGCTTCCTGTGACGAACGGCTGCATGTCGACCCCATCCGAATCCTCGCCCTCGAGAAGCCGATTTCATGGAAGCGATTTACTAGAACTTCTCCACCCATGGCCGCAGTTCGACCTCCCAGGTCCACGCACTCCTTGGCTGGTTCGCCACCTGCCAATACGTTTCTGCGATGGCGTCTGGGTCCAGCGTGCTGTCTGGGCTGTCGTTGGGGTCCGAACGGGTCCTGCTGCGAATGCCGCCATCGATCACGAAATGCGCGACGTGCACGCCCTTCGGCGACAGTTCGCGAGCCATGCTGGACGCGAGCCCGCGCAGGGCGAACTTGCCCATGGCGAACGAAGATGAGTTCGGGTAGCCCTTCACGCTGGCTGAGGCACCGGTCAGCAGGATCACCCCCGAGCCGCGGGCGATCATGTGCCGCGCGGCCTGTTGCACCACCAAGAAACCGCCGAACGCGCTGACCGCGATCGCACGTGCGACTTCCTCGGGGATCAGGTCGGTCACCGGGCCGCGCGCCCGTGCGCTGGCGTTATAGACGACGATGTCGGGGACGCCCTGAGTGGCGATCACCACCTCGAAAAGTGCCGCGACCTCCTCGGGTTCAGTGGCCTCACACGCGAAGGTGGCACCAGCGGTTTCCTCGGCCAGCTTCTGCAGCTTGTCCGGATCGCGTGACGCCAGGGCGACCTGCAGGCCGTGTTTGGCGAACAGCCGGGCCAGCGAGGCACTCAGACCGGGCCCGACGCCGACGATCAATGCGGTTTTCATGTCCATTTCAACGCCCTCCGGAGATCGGCACTATGACGCCCGTAATATAGGACGCTTCCGGGGAAAGCAGCCAGAGCACGGCCGTGGCAACCTCGTCGGTACTGCCGACGCGGCCCAACGGCACGCCGCCGACCATCCGAGCCAACCGATCCGGCAGCCCGGCGCGGGCGTGCAGGTCAGTCTGGATCAAGCCAGGGCTGACGGCGTTCACACGGATACCGCGCGGCGCGAGTTCCTTGGACGCGCCGATCGTCAGGCTGTCCACCGCCCCCTTTGACGCGGCGTAGTGGATCCATTCGCCGGCACCTCCGAGTTCAGCCGCGCGCGACGAAATATTGACGATTGCACCTCCAGGGCCGCCGCGATCCGTCGCCATGCGGGCGACGGCTTCGCGGATCATCAAAAATGGGGCTCGGACGTTGACCGCCAGTACTGTGTCCAGCGTTTCTGCGGTCACGGTATCGATCTTGCCCATGGTCCCTGGTGTGCCGGCATTGTTTACCAAGGCGGTGACCGGCCCAAGCTTCTCATCGGCTGCTCGGTAGAGCGCCAAGATGGACGCCTCATCGGCCATTTCGGCGCGGACGGCGATTGCCCGGCCGCCCGCGGCTTCGATATCGGCGACCACCGCATCCGCCAGTGCCTTGTTCGACTGGTAGGTGAGCGCGACCGCATAGCCGCGCGCCGCCGCCAATCGAGCAACCGCCTCGCCAATCCCCTGGCTGCCGCCAGTAACAATCATGACCTGACGCATTTCGCCCCTCGCTTGATTTGCGGGTAACATCGCATCACGGACCACGGGGTCATGCAAATGCTCAGTCCCATCATTCGGATTTTTCTGCTGGTGGCTGGTACGGCCGGCTATCTCGGCCTCGCGGTGCTGGGTTGGGGGAGCTTCGCCGCATTCTTCTCGCACCCGGCCTTGGTCGCTGTGGTGGTGATACAATGCGCCTTGGCGTTTGCCGGATATTTCGCCGGTGGAAACCTGAGCAGAGGGGTGAAAGAGGATCGGGGCAATCGCTGGGTGCTGGCGGCCATTATCATACCGTCGCTGCTTCAGGCGTATCTGCCGGCATGGACGGACCGGCACGATATTTGGTCCATCGACGGCGACGCCGTGCGCTGGATTGGCGTCGTGCTGTTCGTGACCGGCGGGACCTTGCGCCTCTGGCCGGTCTTCGTGCTCGGGAACCGCTTCAGCGGCTTGGTGGCGATTTAGGAGGAGCACACGTTGGTAACGAACGGCATCTACAGCAAGATCCGCAATCCCAGCTATTTGGGCCTGCTGCTCGGCGCCCTTGGCTGGAGCCTCGCATTCCGCTCCTGGATAGGCGTTATCCTGACGGCGATCGTGATCCCGCCTCTGGTGGCGCGAATGACGTCGGAAGAACGACTATTGCACGAGCATTTCGGCCCCGACTACGACGCTTACCGTGCCCGCACCGCGCGGCTTGTTCCGGGGATCTATTAGTACATCCTCGACCCATGGCATTTCACTTCCGTTGCAGTATCATGCCGGGCAAAATCAAGCGGAGGTCACGTCGTGCTCGGTCTAATGCAGTCCCAAGGACTGATGATTTCCTCGATCCTGACCCATGCCGCGCGGCACCATGGATCGGGCGAGGTCGTGTCACGCACCCACGAGAACACCACGCACCGATACACCTGGCGCGACGTGGAAGCGCGATCGCGCCGCCTCGTTCGGGTTCTGCAGAGGCTTGGGATTGGGGCTGGCGACCGGGTCGGCACCCTGGCATGGAACGGGTACCGTCATCTGGAGGTGTATTACGCGGCACCCGGGATGCAGGCGATCTGCCACACCATCAATCCCCGCCTGCACCCGGACGATATCGCGTACATCATCAACCACGCGCAGGACAAAGTCCTGTTCGTCGATGCCAGTTTTTCCGCCCTGATCGAGGCCATTGCGCCTAAAATAGCGGAGAACCTGCATACCGTCGTCATGCTGGCTGCCGCGGAAAACATGCCTGAGGTGACGCTGGCGCCCGGCATGACTCTGGCCTGCTACGATCAGCTTATGGACGCGGCTGACGACGACTATATCTGGCCAACATTCGACGAGAACACCGCCAGCGCGCTCTGCTACACCTCCGGCACCACCGGGCGGCCGAAGGGCGTGCTTTACAGCCACCGCTCCACCTGGCTGCATGCCTATGCGACCGCGCTGCCCGACGTGCTATGCATCAAGGCCAGCAGCCGAGTGCTGCCGGTTGTGCCGATGTTTCATGTCAACGCGTGGGGCATGCCTTACGCCGCGGCGCTGACCGGAGCCTCGCTGGTGCTTCCGGGGCGGCATTTGGACGGCGCCAGCATGGCCAACGTCCTCAACTCCGAAAGGGTTACCTTCACTGCCGGCGTGCCCACCGTATGGCTTGGTTTACTGCAATATCTGCGGTCCAGCGGGGAACGCCTGGAAACCGTGACGCGCATCATGACCGGTGGGTCTGCCGCGCCGCCGCTGCTGATCGAGGCGTTCCGCGATGAATACGGCGTGGCGGTAGAGCATGGCTGGGGGATGACCGAGCTTAGTCCCGTCGGCACCTACAATGCGCCTAAGACCGCGCAACTGGGGCTTTCGAAGGACGCGGCGGCCGCACATATGCTGAAGCAGGGGCGCATCCTGCCGGGGATCGACATGAAGATCGTCGACGGCGAGGGGAAGGAACTGCCGTGGGACGGCGTCGCGTTTGGTGACCTGATGGTCAAGGGGCCGTGGATCGCCAGCGCCTATTACGGCGATGAACCGGGCAGCGCCGTGGACGCGGACGGCTGGTTTGCGACCGGCGATGTCGCCACCATCGACCCGGACGGGTTCATGGAGATTACCGACCGGTCCAAGGACGTGATCAAGTCCGGCGGCGAATGGATCAGTTCCATCACGCTGGAGAACATTGCGGTCTCCCATCCCGACGTCGCCGAGGCGGCGGTGATTGCCGCCACGCACCCGAAGTGGGACGAGCGTCCGCTGCTGCTGGTGGTGCCGGGGCCGGGGAAGACGGTCGATCCGGCGTCGGTGCTGGCGCTGTATGAGGGCAAGGTCGCGAAATGGTGGCTGCCGGACGAGGTGGTCGTGGTGCCGGAGTTGCCGCATACCGCGACCGGGAAGCTGCTGAAGACGAGCTTGCGAACGCGTTTCAAGGATCATTTCGTGAAGTCGTAGGTCTGGATCTCAGCGCGGATCGTGGATTTGAAGCTTCTCGCCTGGGGGTTGCGGCGGAAGCCGGCTCCCCTGCCCCGCCTCTGGCTGTTCACCGATGATCGGCGCCTGGCCGATCCGCGTGCCGCCGTCGCCAAGCCTGCCGCGCGGCAGGGCCGGTGTGGTGCTGCGGCACGACCACGATCCGGCACGGGCGGTTCTTGGCCGGGATCTGGCACGGATCTGCCGAGAGCGTCGGCTGGCGCTAGTCGTCGCGGGGGATTGGCGGCTGGCGGCTGCGTTGAAGGCCGGCGTTCACCTGCGCGGCGGGTGTTGGCCGGGACCACTTCGCCCGGTCGGCGCGGTGACCAGTTCCGCTCATTCGGTTCGGGAGCTGAAGCGGGCGCAACGCGCAGGCGCGGAGCTGATTTTCCTGTCGCCGGCCTTCCCCACTGCCAGTCACGCCGGAGCGCCCGGTCTGGGCTCGCTGCGTTGGGCCGCAATTGCGCGCCGCGGTGGCAGCGGTGGTCGGGTCGCCGCGCTGGGCGGCGTGGATGGGCGCACCGTGAAGCGGCTGCCTTGCCGATTGTGCCGGGCGATCGGGGCTATCGGAGCGCTGGCCGCCAAGACGACGCCAAGCAAGACGCGCCCAACGCACACGCCTTTGTGAGCCGACGGACTTCCCGTCGCCGAGTGCCGACGGAACGAGAGCGCGACCTGATGTTCCACCGATTGCGCAACGGTCCGGCGTCGTTTTCGACGCAATCGGGGCTCGCAAGCCCGCTGCGCACTGTGTATCATTCAGCGCCCGATGAAACACTGCACTCCGGGGGTTTCCGTGCGCGGGCACATGCGCGTTGATGGGCTTCGAGACAACAGGTTTGCGATCGTGCAGGCACGCGCGGCCGGCCGGGTCAATGCCACTGATATCAACCTGCCCGGGCGATTTGGAGGCTTGGGTTTGGCATTTGCTGCTGGGCAAATCCCCGGCGTTCCGGTCATCGTACGTATATGAAGGATCGGTTTTTCCTCTACCGGTGGTTCAGGGATGTCTCCATCGCCCGTAAGCTGTACTTCACAGTCGGTATCATGGCGCTGTTGATCGGAGTTGAGCTTTTTGTCTTGTTCTTCTCCCTGCACACACTTTCCTCTTTGCGAGCTTATGTCGGAGGTGAAGGCTTGTGGTCCAAGGCGCAGAAGGATGCGGTTTTTCATTTGTATAGATACGGCACTTCACGCACTGAAAAGGATTACGAACTCTTTGAGCAATTTATGCGCGTCCCGATCGGCGATGCCAAAACGCGACGGGAGTTGCTTATGGAGCACGGGAACATGGATGTGGAACGCGAAGGTTTTCTGGAGGGACGGAACCATCCTGCCGATATTGACGGAATGATAAGTTTGTTTGTTCGTTTCAATAACATATCTTACATAAGAAAGGCGATCACCATTTGGGGTGACGCGCAACCCGTTGCCCTGGAATTACTGTCTGTTGCCGAAAAATTGCGCCAAGAGGTACATTCTCAGAATCCATCTACGGACAAGATAAGCGAACTTCTTGCCTCCATTTATACAATAAACGAAAAGCTCACCGTGTTCGAGGATGAGTTTTCCTACACGCTTGGCGAGGCCTCGCGCTGGCTCGAAAGAGTGGTGCTTAGACTACTGTTTGCAACCGCACTCACCGTTGAAACCACAGGCTTGTTGTTGGTCATATCCGTGAGCAGAGGAATGCAAAAGGGACTAACAGAGATCATTCGAGCAGCCAACTCGGTTGCTAAGAGCGAGCTAAGCGCGCGTGCCAAAGTATTATCGCGCGACGAAATTGGGCAGGTTGCGAGTTCATTCAATGAAATGGCTGATATTCTGCAGATCCGGGTGAGAGAACTCGCCGAGCTCAATCAGAATTTGGGATATGAGATCGGTGAGCGAAAGCGGGCCGAGGAGGTCTTGCGCCAGACGAATGAGACCCTGGAACGTCGCGTGACCGAACGCGCGACAACAATGACGCATCTCATGGATGCTCTTCGCGACGAGGCGGCAGATCGCGAGCGAGCCGAGGCGGCGCTGCGCCAGAGCCAGAAAATGGACGCGATCGGCCAGCTAACGGGCGGCATTGCGCACGACTTCAATAACATGCTTGCCGCGATCTCTGGCAACCTTGAGATGATAAGCCGCCGTACGGCCGAGGGACGTGGGGACGAACTGGAGCGCTACATCGAAGCAGCGCTGACCTCGACAGCTCGCGCGGCAACGTTGACCCATCGTCTGCTCGCCTTTTCGCGCCATCAATCACTGGACCCGAGGTCGACCGACATCAACCTGTTGGTTCTGGGCATGGAGGAGTTATTCAGAAACACAGTAGGACCGGCGATCCGGATCGAGACGAGGCTCGCGCCCGAGTTGCATCCAACCCTGTGCGATCCGAACCAGCTTGAAAATGCCCTGCTCAATCTGATCATCAACGCCCGCGACGCAATGCCCGACGGCGGATCTTTGGTGATCGAGACCGCCAATTCTGTCGTTGCCGATCAGCAAGGCGTCCCCGCGGACGGGACTGATTTGCCGCCTGGAGGCTATGCAACGCTGATTATCACCGACACCGGCGCCGGAATGACTCCAGGGACCCTGGCGCGGGCCTTCGACCCCTTCTTCACCACCAAGCCGCCCGGCCGAGGCACTGGACTGGGCCTGTCGATGGTCTACGGATTCGTACAACAATCGGGCGGCAAGGTATTCTTGCGCAGCAAGGAGGGGCTGGGAACCACAATAACTCTGTATCTGCCCTGGGATCGCGGAGCGTCGCGCCAGCCCGCGGAGCCAGAGATCGTTGCGACCTACGCTCCGCGAGCATCGCCAGCGAACGCGGTCGTGCTGGTGGTCGAAGACGAGCCGGACCTGCGTATGGTCGTCGTCGATTGGCTTGAGGATATAGGCTATACCGTATTGACAGCCGAGGACGGCGCCGCCGGTCTAAACATCGTGGACTCGCAAAGTCGAATCGACCTCCTGGTCAGTGACGTGGGCCTACCTGGAAGCATCAGTGGCCGGCAGCTTGCCGACACAGCGCGGCAGCGGCGGTTTGACCTGAAGGTGCTGTTTATCACCGGGTACGACCTTTCTACGGCTGACAGCGTATTACTGGACGCAGGCATGCAGGTCATGAAAAAGCCGTTCTCGCTGACTGCCTTTGCAGACGCGGTGCAGGGCCTCATTGACGGGTGGCCAGACCG
The DNA here is from genome assembly GCA_963832865.1 of uncultured Pseudomonadota bacterium. Taxonomy (GTDB): domain Bacteria; phylum Pseudomonadota; class Alphaproteobacteria; order Acetobacterales; family Acetobacteraceae; genus Rhodopila. The sequence goes on along the minus strand of CAWHWH010000042.1, from coordinate 106,851 downwards.
GAGGCGCGACGGTTAGGCCGTCGTCGCTGGCAGAAGGGACGAGATAGCGCTCTTGCGCTTCGGCCAGCGGATTCCTTTCCGTCGCGTTAAGAACCGGTTACCCACTCACATCCCGGTTGCATTGGCTCACGATTGCGGTATGTCCGCCGGCCAACAAGGACCTGTAGGGGAACGCAACGTGACGATCAGCGTCCAGGACGCATCTGACCAGCCGGTTCTCATCGAGATCGACAGTCTGACCAAACACTTCGGTTCGTTCGTCGCGGTCGACCACGTGTCGTTCAAGGTGCGGCGTGGTGAGGTCCTCGGCTTCCTCGGACCAAACGGCGCCGGGAAATCCACAACCATGCGGATCATCGCAGGCTTCATGACTCCGACGGCCGGGACCGCCCGCGTCCAAGGTCACGACGTCCAGACCGACGGCCTCGCCGCACGCCGGGTGCTTGGTTTTCTGCCAGAGGGTGCGCCGACCTATCCCGAAATGCCGGTTGAGGGCTTTCTCCGCTTCTGCGCGCGGATTCGGGGGTTTAGCGGGTCGGAACTAGCGGATCGCGTCGATCACGCACTGGGGCTGACCACGCTACGGGGTGTGCGGCTGCAGCCCGTCGAGACGCTGTCTAAAGGCTTCAAACGCCGGGTTGGTCTCGCGCAGGCGCTGCTGCACGATCCGCCGGTGCTGGTGCTGGACGAACCTACGGATGGTTTGGATCCGAACCAGAAGCACGAGGTGCGCGGCTTGATCGAGCGAATGGCGCCGGAGAAGGCAATTATCATTTCGACGCATATTCTGGAGGAGGTGGATGCGGTGTGCTCGCGAGCAATCGTTATCGCCGGCGGACGCATCGTCGCGGATGCGACCCCACACGAACTGGAAGGGCGGCATCCGTCCGGGCGGCTGGAGGAGGTGTTCCGGATGCTGACCTCGGAGGCAGGGTGATGAGCCGGATCCTGACCATTGCCGGCAGGGAACTGCGGGCCTATTTCGCCACCCCGGTCGCCACGGTGTTCATTGTCATCTTTCTGATCCTGCAAGGGGCGCTTACCTTCAACCTCGGCCAGTTCTTTGATCGCGGCATCGCCGACCTGAACCCGTTTTTCACCTTCATTCCCTGGGTCTTCCTGCTGCTGATCCCCGCCATCACGATGCGCCTGTGGGCCGAGGAGCGCCGGCTCGGCACCATCGAACTTCTGTTGACACTGCCGGTCACTCAAGGCGAGGCCGTGATTGGGAAATTTCTTGCGGCCTGGGCATTCTGCGCCATCGCCCTGCTGCTCACGTTTCCGTTTGTCATCGCCGTCAATATTCTCGGCGCGCCGGACAATGGCGTGATTGCGTCAGGCTATATCGGCTGCCTGCTGGTGGCCGGCGCGTTCCTGTCAGTCGGCGCAGCAATGTCGGCGGTGACGCGCAACCAGGTGATCGCATTCGTGCTGGCCGTGGCAATCTGCTTCGCCTTCGCCGTCGCCTCCAACCCGATCGTCAATGACTTTCTCGCCCAGAACATCCCGGCGCTCGGCGAATTCACCCGCCGTATCGCCGTTGTCGACCGGTTCAACGATTTCACCAGAGGCATAATCGCCCTACGGGACCTGATCTATTTCGCGACCTTCATGGGATTCTTCCTGTTCCTGAACACCGTTCTTGTCGATCAGCGGAAGGCGGACTGAGCTATGCGCCGACTGTCCTTTTCCGTCCTTGGGGTCATCGCCGCCGCGGCGATCGTCATTGGCATCAACATGTTCGCCGATGCCCGGCTGGCGAACGTGCAACTCGACCTGACACAGGGGAAAATCTACACCTTGTCGCCGGGCACGAAGCAGGTCCTGGCCGATCTGAAGGAACCCGTCACGCTTCGGCTGTTCTACTCCCGTCAACTGGGCAGTACGGTCCCGGCCTATGGCACCTACGCAGACCATGTCCGGGAGATGTTGCGCGATTACGCTTCGATTTCCCATGGCAAGGTAAAGCTGGAGTTCTTTGACCCCGAACCGTTCAGCGACACCGAAGACCGGGCAATGGCTTACGGGTTACAGGCCGCACCGCTGGATCAGGGGGCGACACAAGTCTATTTCGGCCTGGCGGGCACGAACCTGGAGGATGACGAGCGGACCATTCCGTTCTTTCAGGCCGAACGCGAACGGTTCCTCGAATACGACCTGACCAAGCTGGTCTATGAACTGTCGAACCCAGCACGCCCAGTCATTGGGGTGATGTCCTCGTTGCCGCTGGAGGGTGATCCACGCGGCATGATGATGCGGGGGGAAGGTGGCCAACCGTACGCCTCCGCGGTTCTGCTGCGGCAGACGAACACGGTGAAGACCGTTGCCACGGACGTTCAGGTGATCGATCCGGATATCCAGGTCCTGCTGGTGGCCGAGGCTCGGAATTTGTCCCCCGCGACGCTGTATGCGATCGACCAGTTCGTCATGCGCGGTGGCAAGTTGATGGCGATGGTCGATCCGTGGAGCGAGGCGACGGCGGCGACGCCCTCGCAGACCGGGATGCCGCCGACTGACACGCACGCCGATCTGAAGTCGTTGTTTGACGCCTGGGGGATCGAGTTCGATCCCTCCAAGGTGGTCGGCGACCTGACCGGAGCCTGGCGCGTGCGGGCCGGTGGCGAGCGCGCGCAGGCGGTGAACTATGTAGCGTGGTTCAACATCCGAGCCGGGGTTAATCACGACGATCCGGCAACCGCCGATTTGCAGCAGGTGACGGTGGCGTCATCGGGGTATCTGGCGAAGGCGCCGAACGCGTCGATCGACTTCACCCCTATTCTGACCAGCAGCGATCGCAGCGGCGTGATGTCGGTCGACGAGGTCAAAATGCCTGACCCGGCCAAAGTCCTGGCCGGTTTCAAGCCGGAGGGCGGGCCTCGGGTGATCGCGGCACGGGTGCACGGTGTCCTGAAGTCAGCTTTCTCCGAACCGCCGCCATTGCAAGGGGACCAGAAGCGGCCGGACAATTTCCCCGCGCATAAAGCGCAGACCGACGGTCCGGCCAATATGGTGGTGGTGGCGGATTCCGACATACTGGCCGACCGGTTCTGGGTTCGGATGGCGGATTTCCTGGGGCAGCAGGTTGCGACGCCGTTCTCCGACAACGGGCCGTTCGTGGCCAACCTGGTCGGAACCTTGACCGGAAGCGACGCGCTGATCGGGCTGCGCTCGCGCGGCGACACCAACCGTCCCTTCACGCTGGTGGCGGCGATGCAGAGCGATGCAGAGGCGAAATTCCGGCGCACTCAGCAGGCGTTGCAGGCGCATCTGGATGAAACGCAAAAGCAACTCAAGACGCTGCGCTCGGGCGGCGGCGAGGGCGACAAGGCCAAACCGGACGCCGTCATCACCCCGGACCAGCGCTCAGCGATCGACGCAGCCCGGCAGGATATGCTCGAGACAAGGCAGAAACTTCGGGCGGTGCAGTTGGAGCTTAATCGCGACATCTCGACCCTCGCTGATGAGATGCGGGTGTTCACCATCGTTCTGGTGCCGGCGCTGCTGATCGTGCTGGCGATTGCCATGGGCATCGTGCAACGGCGGCGGCGCGCGAGGGTCCGGCGATGAGGGTGCGGACGGTCGGCCTGCTGCTTGGGCTGGGGATTTTAGCGATAGCTGGTGGCTGGTATTTCGGCACGGCGACGAAACCGGCGGAACAGATGGCGGTATCGGGGGGGCAACTCATGTTCCCCGGTCTGGCGCCGAAGCTGAAGGACGCCGCGCGGGTGGAGATCACCCATCAGGGCAAGCAAACGGTCATCGAGAAGCGGGCCGACGGCGGCTGGGGCCTTGCCTCGATGCACGACTATCCGGTGCAGGATACCAAGCTGCGCGGCGTGCTGACGGGGCTGACAGAGCTGCGCCTTACGGAGCCTCGGACGACTGACCCGGCTCAGTTCGCCCGGCTGGGCGTTGACGATCCCACGGGTGCGACATCCTCAGGCGATCTTCTGCAGATAGTGGATGGCGCCGGGAAGCCGATCCTGGCGGTGATCCTGGGGCATCGGCGGGCCCGCACCCAGGGGAATGTGCCGGATGAGATCTATGTACGCCGGCCGGACGACAAGCAGTCCTGGCTCGCGGAAGGCAGCCTGCAAGCCGATTCCGACCCGATGTCGTGGATCGACCGGGATATCATGAACATCAGCCATGATCGAATCTCGTCCGTCGCGGTTGGTGATCAGGCGCTGACATTCGGGCGGGTCGAAGGCAAATTCGCCCTGACGCAACCGGCTGCTCATCCGAAGTTGGAAGACTACAAGGTGGACGATGTTGCTCGGGGGCTCGAGTCACTGACGCTTCAGTCGGTGAAGGCCGACGCGGAGGCGCCGACCACTGAGGCCGGGCACGCGGTGTTCACCACTGATGACGGACTTGCGGTGACGATTCGGCTGTTCCACGCTGACAAGGAAGTTTGGGCACGATTCGCAGCCGCGGCGTTGTCCGACAAGGCGAAGCCGGAGGCGGACAAGCTAAACGGCCGTTTGACTGGCTGGACGTATGAGATCGGTTCCTGGAAGGAGAAATCACTGGTGCCCACGATGGACGACCTGAAGGCTCCGGAACCAGTGAAGCCCGCGCCCACACCCCTACCCGCGCCTGAAGCCGAAAAGAAGTGACCGACCGCGAGTATCCCGCTCGCCCTATTGTCGGGATCGGGATCGTGGTGATCAAGGACGACCAGGTGCTGCTGTGCCAACGGAGCAAACCACCGAACCTCGGCAGTTGGACGCTTCCAGGCGGCGCCCAGGAGCTCGGCGAGACCTGCGAGCAGGCGGCCCGGCGTGAACTGCTGGAGGAATGCGGTCTGGAGGTCGGACCGTTGCATTTTTGCGCGCATGTCGACACGATTCGGCGTGATGACGATGGCCGTGTCAGATTCCATTATACAATCCTCGATTTTGCCGCGCATTGGGTGGCGGGAGAGCCGGTGGCCGCCTCCGACGTCAGCGCGGCGGTTTGGGCGCCGATGGCAGAGTTGGAGTCCTACGGGCTCTGGTCGGAGGCGCACCGGATTATCGCGATCGCCCGGGCGCTTGTCGCATAGACGCTGTTAGCGCATCCGCTGTGGGAGAACCGCTGCAGGGGGACCGGAGGAACCATGGGCTTGATGGTCTTCGCGGTATCGCCGCCCTGTCCGTCGCTCTGGGGCATTGCGTCCTGCACGTTACTGGCCTGCCGCTTTGGGGCACAAGTCTGCGCGATTTTCCTTCGATGGCATGGCCGGATATCGGCATGCGCCTGTTGTCCTCGCTGCTGCCAAGCGACGCGGCTGTCACGGTCTTCTTTGTGCTCAGCGGGCATGTACTTTGGCAGTCGTTTCGACGGAAGAAACTGCGGTTCTTTGCCGACCTGCCGGATTATGCCTGCGCTCGCATCTATCGGCTGTTTCCACTGGCGATCGTCAGTGCGCTGCCGCTTGGGTTGTTGACGGCGGCACGCGCGCCGGAACTGGTCAGGAATATGTTGCTGTTGAGCAATAGTTTGAACGGCGTATTGTGGTCGCTGCAGGTTGAGGTCATTGCAAGTCTTGCGCTGTTCGCGATGTGGGGACTGGCCAGGGAAAGCGTATGGAAATTGGCCCTGGGTTTGGTCGTCGCCGTCGCGGCGGTCCCGTTTTTCCGCGGTGAGATCGCGATACTGTTCTTTCCGGCCTTTCTCCTGGGTGGATTGATATCCTCTGTTAATCAACGCGTTTGGCATTTGCGGTGGCTGACCGGCAGCGGGCTCGTGATCCTTGTCTTCACCAACGTCGTGCTTGGGCGTAGTGGTATGACGCGCATGTTCGAGATTGCAGGCGCAACCGTGCTGGTCGGCGCCGTCGCGAGCGGAAAGTTTCCCGTGTTGCGGACACGCGTGCCGCTGTTCCTCGGAGCAATCAGCTACCCGTTCTATCTGACGCACGTGGTCGGTCTGATTGTTACGGAACGGTATCTTGTTGCTCTTCCACCTATGTCGCCGTTGGTCCTGATATCCGTATACGCTGTGGCTTCGATCGCCATCACGATTCCGCTCGCCTGGCTGCTGCATGTCTTTGTCGAGGAACCGGTTTTGCGCGCGCGTCCTCGGATCGGCTGGTGTTGGCCTGCTCGCGTGCGCTGATGCTTCGCTGACGACCCACAGCGCGGCTAGCAGGTTGCGAACACGATCGCCACGGCCATCGCCATGACCGCCGTGCACAACCACCCCATAGCGCACAGTTCCCGGGACAGCGTGAACTGTCCCATCACCTTTGGTGCCTTCGCCATGATCATGATCACCACCATCAGCGGCACGGCAACCACACCGTTGATTACTGCTGTCCAGAACAGCGCCTTCACCGGATCCAAACCGATAAAGTTGATCCCGACTGCGAAGATGATCGTCCCGTAGAACGCCTGGGCGTCCAGCGGGAGGCGATCAGACCCGGTCGGCCAGCCGAACTGCGCCCCGGCTTGCGAGTATGTGGCGATGCCGGATGTATCGGGCGCCGGTTATCAGTCCGAGCCCGAGCGCGGAGCAAAGTCACTTTCCGGGTGGCTTACGAGGCGGGTGGATGGCGATCCGCGCGGCGAGGAGGTGCCCAGAGGGATGGCGAGAATGAGCGCGGCGCATCGGTCCTGTCTTCCGCCAGAGAATCGATCTGGCACAGACTAGCAAAATCGCGGCCGGGCCGGTACAGGATCATTCGTTGTCAACGAAAGGGTGGAGATGCAGCCAGCCAGCAGCGACGCCGCGATGCGTTTCCAGGCGATCCTGGGCGGTGCGTTCCGCGTCCTGGAGTTTGAGCAAAGCACGCACACTTCGGCTGAAGCGGCGGCCGTGCTTGGCTGCGATTTGGCACAGATCGCCAAATCGATGATGTTCCAAGCGGCCAATGGGCAACCGGTTCTCGTCGTTGCCTCAGGCGCCAATCGCATTGACGAGAAAAAGGTCGCGGCTTTGCTCGGGCAGAAGATCAAGCGGGCAGACCCAGAGTTCGTGTTGGCCAGCACCGGGGTAGCAGTCGGCGGAGTGCCACCAATCGGTCACATACGCGCGCCGCTGACCTTTCTTGATCGGGACCTGGGACGGCATGAAACGATCTGGGCCGCGGCCGGATCGCCTAACGCCTTGTTCGCCCTGACGCCTGCCGATCTGACGCGACTCACGGGAGCAGCCTTCGTCGATATCGCGAAATAACTCGTGCGGTCGCGAGCAACCCGGAACCGACAGTCATGGTTCGGTGAGGTCGGCGTTACCAGGCTGCCGAGTGGGATACTCGATCTCGACCACCTCCAGCATTTCCGGTCCACGTGGTGTTCGCACGGTTACCTCGTCACCCCGCCGAGCGCGCAGCAGCGCCAGCGCGACCGGTGACCCGATACTGATTTTTCCTGCGCCCATATCGGCCTCATCCACGCCGACGATGGTCACCGTAACCTCTTCATCACGTTCGTTCGCATAGGTTACCGTGGCGCCAAAGAACACGCGGTCGCGCTGCGCCTGCTCCGCCGGGTCGACAACCTCGGCATGGGCGATTCGGTTCATCAGGAATCGCAGCCGCCGATCGATCTCTCGTAGACGGCGCTTGCCTTCCTTGTAGTCGGCGTTCTCGCTGCGATCCCCGTTGCTCGCCGCCCACGCCACGATCTCGACCGTACGATGTCGCTCGGTTCGCCGCTGCGCCAGTTCCGCCCGAAGCCGCGCGTGACCCGCCGGCGTCATGTAGAACTTGCTGCCAGGCAGTGCGGATGGCGCGTCATCGTCATCGTGTTCCATTGTCCCGTCGATTATCAGTTTGCCGGCCGAGAGCAAACGTCTTGCGTCGGGCAGAACGCTCCCTTATCCGCCTCATATGCCCGATCCCGCCACCTCGGCCGAAGCCGAACTCCGTCGCCTGCTGGACATTATGGCCGCGCTGCGTGACCCTGCCACCGGATGTCCCTGGGATAAGACCCAGACCTTCGACACGATTGCCCCCTACACGATCGAGGAAGCCTATGAGGTTGCCGACGCCATCTCGCAGCGCGATTTCGCGGCGCTGCCTGATGAACTCGGGGACCTGCTGTTCCAGGTCGTCTACCACGCCCGCATGGCCGAGGAAGCCGGACAGTTCGCTTTCGCCGACATTGCGAAAAACATCAGTAACAAGATGATACGTCGGCATCCTCATGTGTTTGGCGATGCCGCCACCCGTGACGCCGCCGCGCAGATCATTGCCTGGGAGACACAGAAACTTGCGGAGCGGGCTGCCCGGAAACAATCTGGCGCCTTGGCTGGGGTGCCCACTGCCCTTCCCGCGCTGACCCGGGCTGTCAAGCTGACTAACCGAGCCGCTCGGGTTGGCTTTGACTGGCCGGACGCCAATCAAGTTATCAGCAAACTTGACGAGGAGATTCAGGAACTTCGCGCCGAACTTTCAGACGCCGATCCGACGCGTCTGACCGATGAGGTCGGCGACCTGCTGTTCGTTGTGGCCAACTTGGCCCGCAAGCTAAACCTCGATCCGGAAACGTGCCTGCGGCACGCCAACGAGAAATTCTCCCGCAGATTCAACGCGATGGAGCACGCCTTTGAAAGACAAGCGAAGAGCCTGTCCGAGCTTTCGCTTGAGGAAATGGAAGCCGGCTGGCAGAGCGTGAAGGCCGCCGAACGTGGTCCCTCGTTTCCATGAGACCAGCCTCTCAAGGGCGAGGATGCGGTATCGCTGTCTTATCTGCGCCCATGCACGAACCCGCTTGCTCAATAAAGCGCTGACTCTCGAACTGGCGCGCTGTTGGACTGACAAGCGTCAGGAGTGCATCGCGCTTGGGCAATCCGGCATCGGTGATACCCACATCGGCTTTGCATTGGACCCGGTTGCACAAAACTTGAACTCACTGGTAGCTTGCGCCTGAGTGGGCGAACATAAGCCCATCCGACAGGCAGGCCAGGAAGCAGGGAGTTCAAATCGATGTCTGGATACGCCGGAAACGCGGCAAACGTTCCGTGGTGGAAAGAACCCACCAAGGACCAATGGTACGCCTATTGCGCCGCCTGGATGGGTTGGACGCTCGACGCCTTCGACTTCACCGTCTTCCTTCTGATCATGGCGCCGATCGCGCAGGAGTTCGGGGTTCCGCTGATCGACGTGACCGCGATCTTCTCGGTCACGCTGGTCATGCGCCTGGGTGGAGCGACGGCATCCGGCTGGCTGGCCGATCGGCTGGGGCGCCGAGCGCCTCTGATGATCTCCATTCTTTGGTATTCCATCTGCAACTTCCTCGCGGGCTTCTCGCCCAGCTTTACCTTCCTGTTCGTGATCCGGGCGCTGTTGGGCATCGGCATGGGGGCGGAATGGCCGGCCGGCGCGGCGCTGGCGATGGAATCCTGGCCGGCGCGGTCTCGCGGGCTGATGTCCGGCGTCTTGCAGGGGTCCTGGGGGTTGGGCTTCGCACTGTCCGGCCTGGCCTACGGCTTTCTGTACGGACCGTTGGAAGCATGGCATAAGGGCTACGGGTGGCGCGGGATGCTGATCCTGGGCGTGCTGCCGGCCCTGGCCTGCGTCTGGATCCGCATGTACGTGAAAGAGCCCGAGGTTTGGGCGGAAAACAAGAAGATCCAGAACGCGACGCAAAAGCAGGTCACCCTGCCACTGTTCGCCATCTTCAAGCCCAAGTATCTGTACAACACCCTCACAGGTTGTCTGTGGATGGCGGCGAACTTCTGCGCCTACTACGCGGTCTGGGCCATGCTCGGCACCTATCTGACGAAGGAACTGGGCTGGACGCCGGCGCAGGTGTCGGTCCCGGTGTTCTGGGGCAACATCCTCACGTTCGCCGCCTGCAGCTTCTGGGGCGCCATGTCGGAACGCGTCGGACGGCGCTGGGCGCTCATGATCCCCACGATCATCGCCTTGTTCCTCATTCCGCTGTATATCACGCAGGTCGATCGGACCTTGTTCCTCGGGTTCTTCCTGCTGTTCATCTGTTTCTTCAGCGGCAAGGATGCCCTGAACCCCGGCTGGCTGTCGGAACGCTTCCCGACCGAGGTACGAGCCACCGCCTCGGGTTTCATCTATCATCAGGGCGCGGTCTGGGGCGCGGCCGTCGCGCCGATCCTGACTTACTTCGCGGTGAACCAGGGCATGGGCTTCGCCAAACCGATGATGTACGGCACGATCGGTTCGCTGGTCGTGTATATCATCGCGGTCTATCTGGGGCCGGAAACCAAGGGTATGGTCATGACCGCCGATCTGGAAGTGATCGAGGCCGAAGTCACGCTCGGATAGCCCGCAACGGCGCGGCCGGCTACGCGGCGGTTGCCGTTAGCATCACCATGGTGAACGTCCGCTTGTCGCGGCTGGAAACTTCGAACCGGCCAGACCGCTGTCGGCCAACTCCAGCCATTAACTCCTGTCCCAAGGGTCCGATGCTGCCATCAGATGGGCGAAGCGCCAGATGAGTTTGGTTTCCCGGAAGCGCATTAGGTTGCCTCTGCACAGCGGCCGACGGCAAATGCCAGAGCTTTATCTTCCCAAGGAACTTGACTTCATCCAGGGCAGCGCACGTCCAGGGCGTCAAACCCGTATAGGTAGTAGACGCAGGCTCCGGTGCTTGCACTTTAAGCCTTCGAGGCGCTACGTTTGACAGACGTCATGGCGAAAAATCGCCGACCCGGGGGAAACACGATGACCAAGCGCTTGACGGGCGTCCCGCGCCGCACGGTGCTCAAACGTTTCGCCGCCGGCGCCACGGTTGCCGCGATCGCGCGGCCAGCCTTCGCCGTGCCGGAGATGATCAAGATCGGCCTGGTCGCGCCCCAAACGGGTCCACTGGCGCTGTTCAATGAGGAGATGGCGTACGCCCTCGACCACGCCAGGAAAGCGCTCAACAATTCGATTAAAATCAACGGTACCGTCCATCCGCTCGAGTTTGTCGTCAAGGACAGCCAGTCCAATCCAAACCGAGCGGCCGAAGTCACCCAGGATCTGATCCTCAAGGACAAGGTCCATCTCGTCAGCGCCTTCGCAACGCCGGAAACCGTCAACCCGGTCGCCGATCAGTGCGAACTCAACGGCATGCCGTGCGTGACCAACGACGACCCGCTGGAATCCTACTTCTTCGGCCGGCATGGCGATCCGAAGAAGGGCTTCGAATGGACCTACAACTTCTTCTTCGCGGGGAGTGGAGCGCTTGGTGCGATGATGGCGGCCTGGTCCAAAGTGCCGTCCAACAAGGTCCTGGGCGTGCTTTGGGCGAACGACGACGATGGCCGGGTCTTCGCCAAGGTGATGCCGCCCGCACTGGTCAAGAACGGTTTCAAGGTAGTCGATCCTGGGCGCTTCGACCTGCCGGCAAACAATTTCTCACCCGAAATCGCCGCCTTCAAGGCCGAGAATGTCGAGATCGTGTTGGCTGTGGTCCCCGGACCCGATTTCACCGTGTTCCTGAATCAGGCGGCACAACAAGGCCTCAAGCCGAAAATCATGACTGCAGGCAAAGTCGGCGAATTCCCGCAGGGCGTTTACCCCTATGGCGATCGTGCCATCAATATGGTCACCGAGGTATGGTGGTCAAAATATCACCCGTATGCTTCCGGCCTGACCGGGCAGTCGTCCATGGAATACGCGACGGAATACGAAAAGAACGCCGACAAGCAGGCCGCCATGGCGCTGGGCTTCCGCCACTCGCTCATCGAGGTCGCCGTCGACACGCTGAAGCGCAGCCAGAAGATCGACGATCCCGAGTCGATCCGCGACGCGCTGCGTGCGACGGATTACAAGTCGATCGTCGGGCCGATCAACTTTAGAACCGGGCCGTTTCCCAACACCAGCGAGACCAAATGCGTCGCCGGACAATGGCGCAAGGGAAAGAAATGGCCGTTGGAACTGCTCATCGTCGACAACAGCCTCGCGCCGGACGTCCCAACGCAGGGCATGCCGGAACCGATGACTTACACCTAAGCACCTCTGCGGCGGGTCCGCTCGCATGCTCACCGTAGTGACTGGCGGCCGGCAGCGGTGGCCCTCGCTTGACCTGATCGCCGGCGGTTCGACTGTGGTCCAGACCATGATCGTTTGAGGTTGATCTGCACTTTGGCGTTCGATCATGGTCTAGGCTTTTGTTTGATCGCGTGATGCACGCCTTCCATCGGCCTCAGGGGATCACGGTCTAGTGCTCCGGCAACCTCACCTGACGGAGCGCGCCAGCCAAGAGGCCCATACGTTCTGGAGTGGTAATATTGCCGGAGACCAATCCGCTCACCGTGAAGCCGGGCTGCAGCTCAAGTAAAAGCTTGGCCATCAACTTTGCTTCATCCTGCCGGCCGAGCCGGACCAAGGCCGCCGTGTGCAAGTAGCAAGGCACGCTGAACCGAGGATTCGCCGCCGATGCCCGTCTCGCGGCGCTGGCCGCGGCCACGAAATTCCCGGCGAAGAAATTCGCGTAGGCAAGGCCAACGTAGGGTAGATAGATCAAGGGATCGTAGGGGCTAAGGCGAATCCCGACCCCGGCATGCTCAATCGCGGTCGTATCGTCGCCCATCCAGGCGCGTATGATCGAGCTGAAGCCGAATGCCAGCGCCGAAGAGGGGCTTAGGGCAAGCGAACGGTCGAGCGCTTCGAGGGCAGTTTCATAATCCCGTTCCACAACACCGACGACAAAGCCGCCCATCGCGAGCGCCATCGCATCGTCACCGCCGGCTTCGATCGCCGCATGCGCATGGTGGCGCGCGGCCGCCCGCGTTTCAGCGTGCAACCCGCCACGTAGATACCGTTGCTCGTGGCACCATGCGATGAACCCGTGCACGACGGCATAGTCGGGTTCCAACCGGATCGCCTCCGTCAGCAATTGCAGCGCTTTGTCCGCGTTTTCCGGCATCGCGGCGGCAACCAACGGCAGGGCTCGGAGATACAAATCGTAGGCGTCAAGGCTTTCGGGCCGCTTACGCCGAGCTCGCTCGACCTCAGCCTTGCGCAGGCTGGGCTCGACAGCGCCGATGACGCTCATGGTCATCTCGTCCTGCAGCGTGAAGATATCGTCGAGTGTGCCGTCATACCGATCGGCCCAGACATGCGCGGCGGTCTCGGTCTCGATCAGCTGCCCGGTCACGCGCACACGGTTGCCGGACCGGCGCACGCTGCCTTCCAGCACATAGCGCACCCCCAGTTCCCGGCCGACGGTTTTCACGTCGATCGGCTTACCCTTATAGATGAAGGTTGAATTGCGAGAGATGACGAACAGCCATTTAATCCGGGACAGGCCGTTGATGATCTCTTCGACGATCCCGTCAGCGAAATACCCCTGGTCGCGATCTCCGCTCAAATTGTCGAATGGCAGCACGGCGATCGACGGCCGGTCTTGCGGCATCGGCGGCAGGGCTGGCTCTGCCGGCTTTGCCTCAGCTACGTCCCCGACGAAACGGATACCCTTGCGGGGCAAAGTGCGGATCAGCCGCTGTGCCTCGCCGCTGTCGCCAACCGCCTTGCGGGCGGCGTTTATTCGGCTGGTCAAGGTCGATTCCGAGACGATTCGCCCGCCCCACACCGAGTCCAGCAGGTCATCCTTGGTAACGACGCGGTCGCGATTGTAGATCAGGTGCACCAGTAGGTCGAACACCTGCGGTTCCAGTGCGATCGATTCGCCGCTGCGTCGCAGCTCGCGGCGCGTCACGTCGAGTATGTGATCGGCAAAATGGAATTGCATCGGGACGCCTCAACGGCAATCTCAAGCAATAATCACACACTTCTCAAGGCAAAATCAAGCGCGTCTGCAAGTCTTTCTGCCGAACAGCAGGCACTCTAACGGCATCGGCGGGCAAATGAATTGGTGCCCCGCCGGCGGCGCGCATCACCGCGGCGGCGAGATCATCGCGGACTGCGGGCCGCCTGCTGCTGACGGAGAATGACCGGGTGCGGCTGAGGATTCACTAATTCCTAGGCCCCCGCGGCTTTGGACTCGATCCCGGCCTAACGTCTTCGCGTTCCTTCGCAAGAAGGAGGATATCGGGAAAGCCTAGACAAGACACTGTCCGGGGTATCCCGGGTGGTAGTTGTTGCGGGGGGATATGACGGTACCCACACGAATTTTCGAGGCACTGTCCCTTGGACTGATGTTGTCGACTGGGCCGATGTTGTGGTCGATGCCGACTTATGCAAAGGGCACAGGCTTCCTGTTCGTCAGCCGTGAGAAGTTGAACAACATTGCCGTAATAGATCCGCAGCAGGACGATCGTGTCATCAAGTGGATCGAAACATCCCGCAGCCCGCGAGAAATGAAGTTTCGTAACGGCAGAAAGCAGCTTTTGGTTGCCTGCGGCGATGATGCCGTGATCGACGTTGCGACGCTCGCCGTCATCGATCACGTTCCGCCTGCCGCCAATCCTGAATTTTTTGAGCTCAGCTTGGACGACAAGGCGCTTTACGTATCCAACAAGGCAGAATCCGCGGTTCAGGTGATCAGCATGGCGGAGAAACTCATCGAGAAAGAGGTTCCGACCGGCGCCGGGCCCGAAGGCATCGCGGTGAGCGGCAAGGGCAATGTCACCCCGCTAGGCATAGCCACGACCAATGACAGCAAGATCGCGTTCGTTTCGCTCGGCCAAGCGAACATCGTAGCGATCGTTAATACTGCGACCGGAAGATAGAACACTATGTCTCGATGGGCAGAGGTGCCGGTGGAGTCGCCCTCGGCGCCGACGAGAAGATGCTTTAACGCAAATGCACGCAGCGACGATGTTTCGATCGTTGACGTGGCGAGCCAGGCAGTGATCAAGGCGTGCCGGTCGGTCGCGCGCCGCACTCGGTCCAGGCCGATGATCTGACGAACGGGCCGCCAACCTTGGTTGCGGCGCGGGTGACCGACTGACTTGATAAACCGCTTCACCAGCTAACGAGAAGACAAGCACAATGCAAATAAATACAATAGATCCAAAGAAGACCGCGATCATCGTGGTGGATATGCAAAATGATTTTGTCGCCGCTGGCGCTCCGATGGAAACGCCCGCTGCCCGCGCTATGGTGCCGAAGCTCAACCAAGCCCTGGAACTTTGCCGCGGTGCCGGAATCCGCGTGATCTATACAACCCACGTGCATCGCCGTGACGGTTGCGACATGGGTTTGTTTGACGACCTGCACCCGCCGATAGCCAATCGCAGTGCATTGGTGGACGGCACGCCCGGCGCGGACATCTATCCGGAGCTTGCCCCGGCTCAAGGGGAGCACGTGATCAAGAAGCATCGATACAGCGGATTCTTCGGCACTGATCTCGATATTATTTTACGAGAGTGGGGTGTCGATACGGTCATCATTTCGGGAACGACGACCGAGAATTGCTGTCATGCCACGGCTCGGGATGCGATGTTCCGCAACTACCGGGTGGTGTTCCTTTCGGACGCGACAGCGACATACGACTACCCAGACCGCGGCTTCGGGCCGATGGCGAATGCCGACGTTCACCATGCCACTTTGGTCATACTCGCTGCATCGACGGCGCATGTGATGTCGGTGGCGAATCTGAGCGCTCATCTGACAACAGGCTACTCACGTTGCGGGTGAACCTTCGCGGGCGCTAGCATGTCAATTCGCGGCAGCGAAGACCGCGAGAACAGGGAAACAGGGACAATGGTCCAGAATTCGAGATTAATTCCGCGTCGTTCGGTTCTCCGGCAACTGGCCGCCGGCACCGCCGCTGTGACGATCGCTCGACCCGCATTCAGCGTGCCACAGACCGTCAAGATCGGTCTTGTTGCGCCGCAGACGGGTTCGCTGGCGCTGTTCAACGAGGAGATGGCCTGGGCGCTCGACCACGTCCGGAAGGCGCTGAACAATTCGATCAAGATCAACGGCACCGTCCACCCGCTGGAATTCGTCGTCAAGGACAGCCAGTCCAATCCGAACCGCGCCGCCGAGGTCGCGCAGGATCTGATCCTCAAGGACAAGGTGCATCTCGTCACTACCTTCGCCACGCCTGAAACCGTCAATCCTGTCGCGGACCAGTGCGAGCTCAACGGCATGCCGTGCGTCAGCACCGATGACCCTTTGGAATCCTTTTTCTTCGGGCGGCACGGCGATCTGAAGAAGGGCTTCGAATGGACCTACAACTTCTTCTTCTCGGGCGGCGGATTGGTGCATGCCCAGATGGCGGGTTGGTCAAAGGTGTCGTCAAACAAGATCCTTGGCGTGCTGTGGGCGAACGACGACGACGGCCGGGTCTTCGCCAAGGTGATGCCGCCCCAATTTGCCGCGAACGGTTTCAAGCTGATCGATCCCGGCCGCTTCGATCTGCCGGCGAATAATTTCTCGCCGGAAATAGCGGCCTTTAAGGACGCCAATGTCGAACTGGTATCCACGGTGATCCCTGGACCCGACTTCACCGTCTTCTGGAACCAGGCCGCACAGCAGGGCCTGAAGCTCAAAACAGTCACCGCGGGAAAAGTGGCCGAGTTTCCGCAGGGGGTCTATCCCTATGGCGACCGTGCCATCAATATGCTGATTGAGGTCTGGTGGTCGAAATTCCACCCGTACGCGTCGGGCCTTACGGGTCAATCCTCGATGGAATACGCCACGGCATACGAGAAGAGCACGAATAAGCAGGCTTCGATGGGCCTCGGCTTCCGCCACGCACTGATTGAATCTGCCATCGACACGCTGAAGCGCAGTCAGATGCTTGACGACCCGGCTTCGATCCGCAATGCCCTGCGCACAACGGATTACAAATCAATCGTCGGACCGGTAAATTTCGGTACCGGGCCGTTTCCCAACACCAGCGAGACCAAATGTGTTTCCGGACAGTGGCGCAAGGGCAAGCAATGGCCGCTGGAACTGGTAATCGTCGACAATAGCCAAGTGCCGAACGTCCCGCTTCAGGGCGCGGCTGAACCCATGGCTTGAAGTCACCGCGACGATCCGCCGACTATGCTCACCCTTATATCATTGTCCCGCGCATTCGGCGGCCTGCGGGTCATCGACGGCCTCGATCTCAAAGTCGAGGCGGGGGAGATTCTTGGCATCCTGGGACCGAATGGAGCCGGGAAGAGCACGCTGTTCAACCTGATTGGGGGCGTGTTGCCGCCGAGCAGTGGCCGCATCCTGCTGGACGGCCGCGATATCACTGGGATGAAGCCGTGGGACCGCAGCCGCATCGGTATCGGCCGCACCTATCAGGTTCCGAAACCCTTCACCCACATGTCGGTGTTCGAGAACGTCCTGGTCGCCGCGGTGCACGGCGGGAAAATGACGGTGGCGCGTGCCAGGGGTGAGTGCGATGCGGTGCTCCGCCGCGTCGGCTTATTGCAGCGGGCGGAGGTCCGCGCCGGGCAACTGGGGTTGCTCGATATGAAACAGCTCGAACTGGCGAAAGCACTCGCGGTGAGGCCGCGGCTGCTTCTGCTCGATGAGATCGCCGGCGGCCTGACCGAGGCGGAAACCGAAACTCTCGTCACCACGATCCGTGAGGTCCATGCCGGTGGCGTCACCGTCATATGGATCGAGCACGTCATTCAGACCCTGTTGCGTTTGGTGACGCGCCTCTGTGTGCTCTCCGGCGGCGGTATCCTCGCGGCGGGCGCACCGCATGACGTGCTCGCCGACGTGCGGGTCAGAGCGGCGTATCTTGGCACGTGAGCAACGACGAAGCCCTGCCACTCGCGACCAACTCTGTGCCGCTGCTCTCGACCGAACGCCTGTCGGTTTTCTATGACGCGTTCCAGGCGGTGCACGAGGTCGATCTGTGCGTCAATGCCGGTGAAATCGTCTCCATCATCGGAGCCAATGGCGCCGGCAAATCGACTTTGCTGAAAGCGATCATCGGACAGGCGGAACGTATCGAAGGCCGCATCCGCTTCGCCGGCCGCGACCTCGCCGGCTGCCCGACGCCGCAAATTGTCGCCGGCGGTATCGCCATGGTGCCGGAAGGCAGGCGGCTGTTTACCTCGCTGACAGTGGAAGAAAACCTGCATCTCGGCTGGGAAGTAGGCCGCAAGGGCGAGATCGGCATGGACGCCGTCTGGCAACTCTTCCCGATGCTGAAAGAGCGGCGCCGGCAGAAAGCCGGGTTGCTGTCCGGCGGGCAGCAGCAGATGGTGGCACTCGGCCGCGGCCTGCTGACCAATCCACGCATTCTTCTGTGCGACGAGATCAGCCTCGGTCTCGCCCCAATGATCGTTAACGACCTCTACGCAATCATCCCGTCGATCAAGGCTCGCGGCATCGCGATCGTCATCGTCGAGCAGGACATTTCCCGCTCGCTCGCCGTCGCCGATCGCTTCTACTGCCTGCTGGAAGGCCACGTCTCGCTCACCGGGCGACCCCATGAGGTCAGCCGCGAGTTGGTCATGCGCCACTATTTCGGGGTCTGACAACGAAGTGGCAGGCGCCCTCATCAACCAACTCGTGCAGGGCGTCCTGCTGGGGGGACTTTATACGCTGTTCGCGACCGGTCTTTCGCTCAGCGCCGGTGTCATGCGCTTCGTCAACATCGCCCACGGCGACTTCATCGTTCTGGCTTGCTTCGCGCTGCTGACGTTGACGACGACGCTCGGCCTCGATCCCGTCGTCGGCACGATCGTCCTCCTGCCCATCGCCTTCGTCACCGGGTTCGTCCTCCAGCGGTACCTGCTTCAGCGCGTTGTCGGGGAAAACATCCTGCTGGTGATCCTCGTCACGTTCGGGCTCGCGATCATTATCGAGAACGGCCTGTTGGAAACCTATGGCGCCGACCCGCACAAGGTCTCTGGCGGGTGGGTCGAAACGGCGTCCTTCGTGCTCATTCCCGGGGTCAACGTGGGGGTATTTTCCGCCATCACCTTTGCCGCGGCGGTGTTGGTCTGCGGGGGTCTTGATTTGTTCCTTTACCGCAGCGGCATCGGGGCGAAGATCCGCGCCGTCTCTGACGATGTCGCCGCCGCCGATCTAATTGGGCTGTCCTCGGCACGCATCTATGCAGTGGCGATGGGCATCTCTTTCGTGACGATCGGGATCGCCGCCGGCTTCATGTCGGTCTGGAGCAATTTCGATCCTTCGGCCGGCCCGACCCGGCTGTTGATTGCCTTCGAGGTCATCGTCCTTGGCGGATTGGGCAGCATGTGGGGTTCGCTCGCCGGCGGCGTCGTGCTGGGGGTTGCCCAGACAATCGGGGCGCAATTCGACATCGCGTGGCAGATGCTGGCCGGGCATCTCGTGTTTCTCGTGGTCCTGGCGGTGCGCCCGCAAGGCCTGTTCCCGAAATACTGAAATGGCCGCGCGGCCAACTCCGCTCAATACCGCACGGCTCGTTCTAGCAGCCGCCGTGCCTGTGCTCGGCGCGGCACCCTTGCTGTTTGCCGATACCCAACTCGTATTGCTGACCGAGTTCTTCTCGATGCTGGTCCTGGCGATCATGTGGAACGTGCTCGCGGGCTATGCCGATATCGTGACGGTTGGGCAGCACGGGTTCGTTGGGGTCGGCGCCTATGCCTTCTACGGCTTCGCCGTGCTTGCGGGGGTCGATCCGTACCTGTCACTGCCGCTCGCCGGTTTGGTCGCGCTGATCGTCGCGGTGCCGGCGATGGCCCTCGTGTTCCGGCTGCGCACCGCCTACCTGTCGATCGGCACCTGGGTCATCGCCGAGGTGCTGATGTTGGTCGCTGGCAAGCTGGAGGTGTTCGGCGGCGGATCGGGCGTCAGTCTGCCGGTCGCCGTGCTGCGAGAATTCGGCGTGAGCCGCGGCGCCCGCATCGCAATGATCTATTGGCTCGCCTTCGCTCTGGCGATGATCGCGCTCGCCGCCACTTATCTGCTGCTGCGGTCACGCATCGGCATCGGCCTGACGGCGATGCGCGACAATGAGGAAAGCGCTGCTTCGGTCGGGGTGAATATAACGCGGGCACGGGTGGTTTGTTTTCTGGGTTCGGCGCCGCTGCTGGGGATGACCGGGGCACTGATCACGCTGCAAAAGTTGCGCATTGCCCCCCACGCGTCGTTCAGCATTTCCGATTGGACGGTGTTCATCATTTTCAATGTCGTCATCGGCGGCATCGGCACGATCGAGGGACCGATCCTCGGCACAATGGTCTTCTTCATCCTGCGCGCGTTTTTGACCGATTACGGCACCTGGTATCTGATGCTGCTCGGCGCCTTGTCGATTGCGATCATCCTGGTGGATCGGCGCGGTCTGTGGGGCTTGGTCCGGCGCTTCCTGCTGTCTGCCGATTTGATCCCAACGGCCCATCGTCATCGGAAGGAGTGACCTGTTGCTTAACCGACCAGCGGCATGCCTGTCGGTTTCCGCGCGTCAACCCGCGTGTGGGACGTCCGCGTCGGGCGGCCACCGCGACCCGCTGAACCAGGGAATGCCGCTATGCTGACCGATACGCAACGGCGCTTCCTCGACCTCGTACGCGTTGCCCACCTGGCGACTGCTGGCCGCGACGGTGCGCCTCATCTCGTGCCGGTTTGCTTCCACCTCGATGGTCGCACCCTCTATATCACCGTCGACGAGAAGCCCAAGCGCGCCGACGTCCCGCTCAAGCGAATCCGCAACATCCAGGAGAACCCAGCCGTTGCCGTCACGGTGGACCGTTGGGACGAGGACTGGACTCGCCTCGCCTGGATCATGCTGCGTGGCCCCGCCGATATTCTGTCCAACGGTGCGGAACATGACCATGCCCAGGACCAACTTCGGATGCGCTATCCGCAGTACCGCTCGATGAATCTTGCCCCGTTGCCGGTTATCGCGGTGCGGATCAAGCGGATCCTGTCGTGGGGCGCCCTGGACTAGCCGCGGCCATGTTCCTTTCGGGAAGGTCACAGCGATCCAAACCCGGAATACGGCGTCAAATGCCGACCGTTCTCCGCCCGCAAAGAGCCACTACCGCCCCAGATAATCCATCCGCCCCCCGTCGACGGCCAGCACCTGCCCGGTCACCCAGCCCGATTCAGGCGAGGCAAAAAATGCCGCCGCATTCGCGACATCATCAGGGTCCCCAACCCGCCCGAGCATCGCCAGCGAACCGATCTTCTTTGCGCGCTCCTTCCACGCCTCATCGTCGCTGCCACGCGTCATCTCCGTCTGTATGTATCCGGGCGCGACGGCGTTGACCGTTATCCCGAACGAGCCCAGTTCCAATGCAAAGCGCAATGTCAGGATCTGGGCCTCCGCTTTTGTCGCGGCGTAGAATGCATTGCCTGGCAGGGACGTGCCCAAAGCCGCGATTGAGGTGATATTGACAATCCGTCCATATTTTTGCCGGCGCATGTCATTCATCACCGCGCGCGTGGTGTGGATCACGCCATCGCCGTTCACCTGTCGCATTCGTTCCAGCTTTTCCGGATCGTAACTTTCCAGGGTCGCCTTGTACGAAACACCGGCGTTGTTCACCAGGATGGTCACCGGTCCGAACGCGGCGCCGACCCGGTCCACCATCCCCTCCACTGCTGCGTCATCCGCCACGTCGGCGGCCACGGCGATCGCCCGTCCGCCGTTTGCGTTGATGTCGGCGACAAGGGATTCTGCGGCGTCTGCCCGCGAGAGGTAGTTGACGCAGACCGATGCTCCCTCCCGCGCCAGCCGCCGAGCGATCGCTCGGCCGATGCCACGGCCACCTCCTGTCACGAGCGCTACCTGATCGCGCCATGTCGCCATGCGAGCCTCCAAGGGAACCAAACTGTTCGCGGATCGACAGATTACCGCAACACAACGTGCGACCGTGGTCACAACACCCGGACGAGCGCAGGAAAATATAGATTTGACCGCGATCAGTGGTTGCGACCATGTTGCACGAGCATCTGACGTCAACCAAAAGCAGCACCATGGCCAACACGGCCCAAGCTAGCTTCGCCGACACGCCAGCCACATACAACGTCCGGCATCGGGCCATGATCACAGTGTCCGCCATCGGCGCGACGTTGTTGCAATCACTGGATCAAACGATCGCCAACGTGGCACTGCCCTACATGCAGGGCAGCTTCTCCGCGAGCTATGACGAGATCACCTGGGTCCTTACATCTTACATTACAGCGGCCGCGATCATGACCGCCCCGGTTGGCTGGATGTCCACACGGTTCGGCCGCAAGCCGCTGTACATCGTTTGCATAATCGGTTTCACAATTGCGTCTATGCTCTGCGGGGCGGCGCAGTCACTGGCACAGATCGTGGGGTTCCGGCTGTTACAAGGTATGTTCAGCGCCGCGTTGGTGCCGTTGTCGCAGGCAACGCTTCTCGATATCTACCCGACGGAGCGCCGAGGCTTCGCCATGGCGATCTGGGGCATGGGGGTGATGATCGGCCCAATCATGGGACCGACTTTAGGCGGCTACCTGACCGACCACTACGACTGGCGCTGGGTCTTCTATATCAACCTGCCGTTCGGACTGCTCGCCGCCTCTGGCCTGCTGTGCTTCCTGCCCAACACCCGCGAAACCAGTTTCTCCCGCTTTGACTGGCTCGGGTTTGCCGTGCTCTCCACGGGCATCGGCGCCTTGCAGTTGATGCTGGACCGCGGCCAAGACCTGGACTGGTTCTCTGCGCGGGAGATCGTCGTCGAGGCCATGTGCGCCAGCCTCGGCTTCTATTTGTTCACCGTTCACATGTTTTCCGCCCGCCGGCCGCTGGTCCAGCCAGCGATGTTCGCAGACGTGAATTTCTTGTTCAGCATGATTACGATGTTCGCGGTGGGCACATTGTTGGTATCTAGTCTGGTGCTGATGACGCCCTGGCTGCAGGTCCTCAGCGACTATCCTGTTTTGACGGCGGGGCTCATCATGGCACCGCGCGGCATTGGCAATTTCACCGCCATCATGATCAGCGGCCATCTGGTGAACCGGGTCGATCCACGCGTTCTCGTTGCCCTTGGCCTTCTCATGATGTGCGCCTCGTTTTATGTGATGACGGGTTGGACGCCAGATGTTTCACAGTGGACCATCGTCCTGACCATCATGCTGCAAGGCGCCGGCTTGGGCTTTGCGTTCATGCCGCTGCAAATTTTGGCGTTTGCCACACTGGACTCTTCGTTGCGAACCGAGGGGGCCTCGCTGCTCGCACTGTTGCGCAATATAGGCGCCGCGATTGGCGTGTCGGTCACCTCGACGGTGCTGGCGCGTAACACCCAGGCGCTACACGAGGTGATCGGCGCGAGCGCCACGCCGTTCAACCGAGCGTTGGAAGCGATTGGGGCGTTCAACCCCGCTACGCATCACGGAGCGGCAATGCTGGACCGACTGGTCAGCCGGCAGGCCGAAATCATCGCCTACGTAAACGATTATGTATTGTTGATCTGCACGACTCTGCCGGCTCTGCTCCTGCTGCCGCTGATGCGCTGGCCGCGCAGATCCAGGTGATCGACACGAAGCCAGCGGCCGAAGCGCTCCCGGGTTAGAGCATTTTCAGCCTGACTGGGCAGGGCCGTAAATGCTCTATCCTCTTGTTTGGTCGCATGCTTCACACGCTTTGAACGTTCCGCTCAGTGTGATCATGCCCTCAAGGGTGAGCCCGATTGCCATCTGGGGGAAGTTGGCTAAAAGCGGCAAATTCAGGACCATCGAGGGCCTTTTGATACATGATCGTTAGAGAACGGGCGCGCCATGAAGCTGCGGCCGACGAAAAATTCGACCTTGCGCGGCTGGGCCTTCCCACAATTTTGGCACTTGTTGCCGCATTCGCGACGATATGGGCGTTATACTTCTGGGTAACCGAGGCGCCAGTTGCGATCAAACACGACATGGCGGAAGCATACGCCTGGGGCCAGGAATTCCAGCTCGGCTACAATCAGCACCCGCCATTTTGGGCTTGGGTGTGCGGTCTGTGGTTTCAAGTGCTTCCCCGCACCGGTTGGGCGTTCGCGCTACTGAGCAGCACGAATGCCGCGATCGGCCTTTGGGGGGCGTGGGCGCTGATCGGAGACTTTGCCGAGGGGCGGAAACGTATCGCGGCCTGGGCGCTGCTGCTTCTTACGCCACTGTACACATTTTTTGCTTACAAATATAACGCAAACATAATATTCATCGCGATTTGGCCCTGGACGTTGCATTACTTCATGAAGTCCGTGCGAAGCCGCGGGTTCTGGGACGCCGTCGTGTTCGGCGTGCTGATCGGCCTCGCACTCATGAGCAAATACTATGCCCTGGCGTTGGCCGCTACATGCCTATTGGTAGCGATTCGACGGCATTATGTGAAGTACTTTGCCTCACTTTCACCCTACGTCTCCGCGGTGGTGGCGGCAGCGGTCTGCGCACCTCACGTCTGGTGGCTCGTGACCAATCGAGCGCCCCCGCTACAGTATATCGCCGAGCTGTCGGGCCTGGGGTGGGATCCTGTTTATGGCTTTGCCGTGAGCACTCTTGTCGGTGCGCTCGCGATGAATTTGGGAGTCTTTATCATCGTTGGACTGACGGCCTGGACCACGCCTCGTGAGGAGAGCACACGGTTCGGGCGGGAGGAGCCGGAGCTTGGCGTACTCGCGATCCTGGCTCTAGCACCGCTGGTCCTGACTATCGTGAGCGGCTTGGTACTGCGCACGCGGACCACGCCGGAGATGACGATCGGAACCTTCGCACTGTTGCCGCTCCTGATGATCGAAGTCTTCGGCGCTCGAGGGATCGATCGCCTCTGCCGGATCAGTGTCCGCATGGCTGGAGCGCTCACCCTCGGGGCCGTGGCACTCTCGCCGGCGATCGCGCTGGCGCGCGCCTACCTGTCGTCCGGCGCGATGGGAGTTCCGCCGTATCAGGAGGTTGCGGTCCAGGCGACAAAGTTCTGGCATGACCGAACGTCTCGGCCCTTGCTCTATGTTGGAGGCTCTGACTGGTATGAGAATGCGGTGGCATTCTATAGCCCCGATCGACCGCACACCTTTGTTCATTTTCAATATGCCCGCAATTTATGGGTTACGCCGGAAGCGCTCGCCAGGCATGGGCTGCTTTCAGTCTGCGTGAGCACCGATCGTATCTGCCTCGCGGAAACCGCCGCGTTCATAACCCCGGAGGCCAGTCGGGAGGAGGTGTCGTTGGCTCATGTGTTCTGGGGCCATGTCGCAAAGCCGGTGGAGTTCGTGGTTACGGCCATACCGCCCCGAGATTGACCTTACAGTGTCCGCCTCGCCGCGAGTGGAGTGGACTTACGCCTTGTTACTCACCTTGCTGCCGCGCCCGATTCCGGTGGGCACGATGGAAATGGGAGGTTGGGCGCCGGGCTCGCTCCCTCGCATCATGTGCCGAACGGGGAGCGTCAAACCCTGAGGTCCTTTTGAGCTGGTTCCGGTGCGGGGCGAACGAGAACCCTGACGGCAACCGCCCAGCCACATCGGACCCCAGGCCTATCGAAAGGATTCCGGTCTACAGTCGCCGCTAACCGAAAATTAAGACCGATAGATTATCGGCACTCTCCCGGGCGGCGTCAGGCGTTCGTTCATTTGGAAGGGTGGGAGCGATGCTACTCAGTCGCCTGAAGATACGTACGCGCATATACATGGGCTTTGCCAGTTTGGTCGTGCTGGGCCTGGTCGTCGCTGCCGCCGGGTTATGGGGCATCGACGGCCTGGGTCGTCAGAGTGTCCAAATGAACTCACTCGCGGGCAATCTGCGCTACGTGGCAGCCGCGGAGCAGAACGAGGAGTTGATCTCACAAATCCTGCTCCGTACCCGCAATGAGCCTGAAGACGACAGTAAGGCCCGCTTCCATCAGGCGTTAGATAAGGTTCGCGAGCGGCCACCGAAGCTAAAGCCCATACGCTGTCTGCCACGCGCAAGGAAATCTACCAGGGCGTTCTCGACAAACTCGACGCGCGGGCTCAGTCAGCTGAAAAGTCGTTTGATCTAAGCCGCGTGATAATGGACGGACGCGCGCGTCTGTTCAGCGGCGGGGACGCGTTGACGGCTGCAACCTCAAAGCTGGTCGAAGCTTCGCAGCAAATGGAAGACGCTTGCGACGCTGGACTGGTTGCACAGGTCGAACGCGCAGCGCTGCTGGTACGGGTGGCGAACTGGCGGTTTTCTGGCAACCCGGGATAAAGCCGGACCGGCCACGTTTCAAAAGAATATCGCGGCGGCAATCACGGCGCTTGACGCGGTCGAGAAGTTTCCTCAGCTGTCGCCATTCATACCACCCGTCCGCGCGGCGCTGACCGCCTACGCAGAAGCTTTCGCCGTGACCGCCCCTGCCCTGCTCGGTCTGGCTGAGGCATACGACACCGTCCAACGTCCGATGATCTCCGCCATACTGACGGAACTCGCCAAAGCCGACGACTCATTGGGACGAGATACGGCCGACGCGGCCGCAATCTCCACGAGCCTTCGCGACAACACGACCGCAACCCAACTGACGGTTGCCGGCCTCGGATTGGTTAGCGGCCTTTTCCTTGCCTTCTTCATCGGACGCAGCATCGCCGGCCCGATCACCGGCATGACCACAGCAATGGGAACGCTGGCCGCCGGGAACCACGACGTCGCAATCCCAGGGGCTAATGGCAGCGACGAGATCAGCGACATGGCGCGCGCGGTGGAGGTGTTCAGAACCAACATGATATCGGCGGAGCGGCTGGCAGTTGAACAGGAAACGACCCAGGCGGCCCGATCGCGCCGGCAGGAAGCAATGGATCGCCACACTCTCGCTTTTGGCAACTCAGTCACCGGCGTCATGACGGCCCTCGCCAAGGCGGCCGGAAACATGCGACGGGCCGCCGACATCATGACGGACTCCGCAGCCTCGGTGCACGCGGAGGCGTCTGAGACCGCCGGCGGCGCCGGAAAGTCCTCGGCCGACCTCACCGCGGTCGCCGCTCGCCGTTGAACAGTTTACCGCCAGCGTCGGGGAGATCTCCCGCCAGGTCGCGGTCGCTTCCGATGTGGCAACTCAGGCGGTGCAGCGCGCCGAGGCCAGCCAAGCCACTCATTCGAGGCCTCGCGGACTCCACCGCTCGGATCGGCGATGTGGTCCGCCTGATCGACAGCATCGCCGGCCAAACCAATCTGCTGGCGCTGAACGCAACGATCGAGGCAGCCCGAGCCGGTGATGCCGGCAAGGGCTTCGCCGTAGTCGCCGGAGAAGTAAAGGCACTCGCCGCACAGACTGCCAAGGCGACAGCGGAGATCGGGGCACAAATCGAAACGGTACGGGGGGCGACCGAGCACTCCGTCGTGGCGATGAACGAAATCGGCAGCATCATCGGCCGAATGGGTGAGGTATCGACAGCCATCTCTGCCGCGGTGGAAGAACAGAGTGCCACCACACGCGAGATCGCTTCCGCTATCCAGGAGGTTGCCGGCTCTACCGCGCAAGCCGCGCAGGCCATGGGGCACGTCGTGCAGGTCGCCGACCAGGCCGGCGACGCCAGCCGTAACATCCTCGCTGAGGCAAATGAAATCAGCTCCGAGTCGGAAAAGCTGCGCCGCGAGGTGGAGGGGTTCCTCCGAGCCGTCCAAACCGATTCAGGGGAACGCCGACGTAGCGAACGGATCGCGGTTGGCGATGTCACCGTGACCTTTCGCCTGCCGGGTGCGGCTGCGGCCAAAGCCGTGATCCGGGACATTTCGAGAACCGCCATCGCGCTGCGCCACGCCGGCTCGATCGCTGTCGGTCGTGACCTCGAGGTCGATCTGCCGGATGCCGGTGGCCCGGTGACCGGCCGTGTGATCCGAGCGACGGACGGTGTTGTCGTGATTACCTTCAGTGAGACGCCGAGTATGCTCGCTCGGCTTGATCGAGCCTTGGCAAGCCTGTCCGCCCGCCGCGATGCTGCCTGAGCGCCACCCGCACCTCGGTATGGCCGGCGCTGTCCGGCTCACTTATGCCCTTGCGTTGCAGATAGCGGCGCCGAATACCGCAGGCTGACGCCCAATCGTTTGGAGGATGTTTCCTCGCTAGATAATTTTAGCCTGACTGTGCAGGCTGAAATGGTCTATCTCTTTGTTTGATCGCATGATTCACGCGCCGGGAACGTTCCGCTCAACGCGATCATGCGATAGTGGCATCCGGCACCGGCCCAGCTTGCACGGCACATCCCTTCCCCCGTATTGCTACGACCGTTCTGGAAACAGGGGCGTTACGATGAAACTGCTGACTTTCCGCCGGCCGGATGGCATCGAGAGCTGGGGCATTCTCAAGAATGAAGGTATCGTCGACCTCGGCAGCCGAACTCCCGGCCTGAAGCACGCACTTTGGGCGATGACATCCCTGGCCGAGGAAGCCGCGCGCCACGCCGATTTCAAGTTGGACGACGTCACCTTGCTGCCGCCGATCCCGAACCCGGATAAGATCTTGTGCGTTGGCCTGAACTACATAAGCCACATCAAGGAAGGGGGACGCGAACCGCCGCCGAAGCCGATCATCTTTACGCGTTACCCGAATTCTCAAGTCGGTCACGGCCAGGCAATGGTTCGCCCGAACGCGTCAGCCACCTTCGATTACGAGGGCGAGCTCGCCGTGATCATCGGCCGACGCTGCCGTCACGTTAAAAAGGCCGATTGGGCGAGCGTGGTTGCTGGCTATTCCTGCTATAACGATGGCTCAATTCGTGAGTGGCAGCGCCATTCCACGCAGTTCACGCCCGGCAAGAATTTCTACAAATCCGGGGCGTTCGGCCCCTGGATTGTCACGCCGGAGGAAGCCGGCGAGATCACCAAGGCGCATCTCATGAGCCGGCTGAACGGCAAAGAGCAGCAGCACGCGACGATCGACGACCTGTGCTTCGATATCCCGACGCTGATCGAGTACTGTTCTACGTTTACCCAGTTGGAGGCTGGCGATGTCATCGCTACCGGCACCACGGGCGGGGTCGGCGCCTATCAAACTCCGCCGCTATGGATGAAGCCCGGCGACACTATCGAAGTGGAAATCACCGGGGTCGGCGTTCTGCGCAACCCGATCATCGCCGAGGACTGAGCCTCACCGCAGGACCTGCCGCGCAAATCTGCCCCTGCTCGGGTCGCCCCGGATGCAATCCAGCGGCCTACACCTCGTCCGTTGGCGTGGTTGCGAAAGTAGGGCTCGACAGGGCCGTTGGCCTTCATGGTCAGAGGATTGCCTCGGCGATCGAGCGTCTTGCCGACTGCGACTCGAACCCATCCCTCGCTGACGCAATACTCCTCGACGTTGGTCCGTTCGACGCCCTTGAAGCGGATGCCCACGCCCCGACGCAGCGCGGCCTCGTCGTAAAACGGACTATTGGGATTGTTGGACAGGCGATCGGGGGGGATATCGGGCATCATGGCACCTCAAGGCAATCGAAGGCCGCCCGATAGCGGGTCAGGGCCAACCTGTCCAACCAGGGCGCCGCTCGCTACTTTGGCGGCAGATGGGTCTGGTACCATTCGAGGGTGGGTTCGATCACCTGACGGAACGCCTCGCCGGTGTAAACCTCATAGTGTCCCCAGCCCTTCAGCACGATCAGCTTCTTCGGCTCGCCGGCCTTGGCGTACAACGACTCGCTTTCGTCCGGGGGCACCAGCCGGTCGTCATCGGTGGTAATGAACAACACCGGCCGCGGAGCGATTTTGTCAACGATCCACTCCGGATGAAACCCGAGCGTTTCGTCGATGTACTCGAGGGGGATCTCGCCGACAGCGGCCGGATTGCCACGCCGCGCGGCGGCGGCCAGCTGGGCGGACTGACGGTCGGGCACAAGGACGGCGTTGCGGTCGGCAAATTCGGATTTGCCGGTCGTCACCCGTCGGACACGGTCTGCTTCGGATATCGCCAGCAGGTCGGCAAATTCGTCGGGGCGGCGCACGCTGCGCATCCAGCGGCCGCCATGCCCGACGCCGACCACTGACACGACAGCTTTGACCCGGGGATCCACCGCCGCGGTCCAGATGACGGTCCCGCCGCCGTAGCTGGTGCCATAGAGGCCAAGCCGGCCGGCATCTACCATGGGCTGTGCACCGAGGAACGTCAGGGCCGCCTGCGAGTCGAGCACGCGACCATATGGCGACAGACGTGACTTCGGGCCGTCGCTATCGCCCCAACCCTTGTAGTCAAAGGTCAGCACGGCATACCCGGCGGCGGTCAACGCTTTAGCGGTGTCCGGTAGGTAAAGGTTCCGTACGCCGGTGTAGCCGTGGCACAGGACGATGCCGGCCCGCTTCTCGTCGGGCTTCAATCCGTCCGGCTGAAACAGGTCGCCCGATAGCCGGATGCCTTCGCTGTAGAAACTGACCGCCTGGCTCGCCATTGGCGTTTCCCCCGTTGCTGTGCTGATCTTCGTCGAACAATGAGGCGGAGGGAACGCGAATGGCAACCTATGTCCTGCTGCATGGCGCCTATCAGGGCGGATGGATCTGGCAGCGCGTGACGCCGCATCTGCGCGCGGCCGGTCACTCCGTATTCGCGCCCACGCTGGATGGCTGCGCCGAACGCCGCCAGGCGCTGCGGCCCGGCATCGACACCCAATCGCAGGCGGAGGAAGTGTCGAAAATGCTGTTCTTTGAGGATCTTCACGATATCGTCCTGGTGGGCACAAGCTGCGGTGGCATGGTCGCCGCCCGCGTGGCGGAAACCACGCGCGAGCGCATCGGGCGGATCGTTCTGGCCGACGCTCTGGCACTGTTCGATGGGGAGACGATCGCCGACCATGTGAAGCGCTCGGGCGCTGTCACGGACGCGCTAAGCACTGGCCCGACGCGTGAGGATGCCGCCAACCGCATGTTCATTTCATTGGATGAGGCGACAAAGGAATGGGCGCTGGCGCGCTACACCCCGCATCCGGTCGCGGCCATGACGGCTCCGGTGAGGCTGGATCATTTCTGGCAGCAGGATTGGAACGCCTCGGTGATCTGGTGCCGGCGGAGCGTTAATCCGCCGGTTGCGCATCAGACGCGGGCGGCCGAGACGTTGAAGGCCAGATGGTATGAACTGGACACTGGGCACTATCCGATGCTGACGGAGCCGGAAGCGTTGGCCGGGTTGCTGATGGAGGTGGGGAGTCGGCCGAAGGCCGGAGGCGAACTAAATTAATCAAATGGTCTTCAAGGGTTGCGGTCTCAACCTCTTGTAAAGTGCGGCTATCGCTGCGGCTGTTTGTTGAAAGAAAAGCCAGTGCGTCACGACAGGATGTCGAACAGGCAAAATCCTCGTGCCAAAATGAGACCCTGTTGTAAGTCCCTACACATGAAAACCCCCGAAGTATACCTCAAGGTCGGTGCTGGAAGTCGCAACGCGCGGGCATGTCTGACAGGCGGCTCGCGCGTTGCGAAAGCCGGCTCGGCCGATTACCATTTCGGCAAGCTAAACTTCTGCCGCCAGCTGTCGGCGGTGACACCGATATATTGTATGTAAATATAAGATAAAGGACGCCATCACATATCTGTGATGAATAGATTCCGAGGGTATCGTTTTAACATCACTGCGTGGCACTCTTCCGTTACCCTTTGCAAAGGCAGCAGAAAAGACTGTCGGTGAAGTTTAGGGGGTCAGGTCTATCGCGCCAGGGGGACGATCGGCTTGCCCCTATCGAGTCAGCACTGCGCTAAGGCTGGCGTTCAATGCAAAACAACCTGACCCCGTCTATCGGGATTCGAATATGATCGCTTGGTCGTAAGAAGCCGACCGAGGATCAGCAATGTGATTCGGACTACCGACTGGCTGGGCTGAAAGCTGACGAACCGATCTCCGGTGCTTGGGAGGGTCGGCTTTGAGCTGTACGTAGACACGGGGAAGGTGCCAACAGGGAGAGTATTATGCCAATATCCGATAATAAAATTCTGGCAACAGGCACTGACGTCGTGGGTTCGGTCCGATGGTGGAAAGAACCCACCAAAGATCAGTGGTACGCCTTTGTCGCCGCTTGGTTGGGATGGACGCTCGACGCATTCGATTTCACTATCTTTTTGCTGATTATGCACCCGATCGCCGAGGCGTTTCACGTGCCGTTCATATCGGTGACGTTCGTATTCACAATTACCCTATGGATGCGTCTTGCGGGTGCTACCGCCTCGGGCTGGCTCTGCGATCGGATCGGTCGCAAGACGCCTTTGATGATTTCGATCCTCGGTTATTCGCTATGCAACCTCGCCGCCGGTCTGGCGCCGACCTTCACGTTGCTCTTTATCGCGCGCGCCATCCTCGGCTTCTTCATGGGTGCGGAATGGCCGGCCGGGTCAGCGTTGGCGATGGAAACCTGGCCGCAGCGCTCGCGCGGGCTCATCGGCGGCATCCTGCAGGGATCGTGGGGCATCGGCTTTATGATGTCCTTCGCCATCTACGGCCTGTTCTACAATTCGATCGGATGGCGCGGAATGTTGGTGGTTGGCGTGCTGCCTGCCTTCGCGGTCATCTATGTGCGCTTCTTCGTCAAGGAGCCGGCGCTGTGGGTGGAAAACCGGCGCCTACAGAAAGCCCATAAGCGTGAGGTCAAGGTGCCGCTGTTCAGTATTTTCAAGCGCGGCATGATTGGCAACACCTTGAACGCGTGCTGGTGGATGGCGAGCGCGTTCATCACCTATTATTCCGTCACCGTTCTTTTCGCGACACATCTGCAGGTCGACCTGAAGATGTCGCCGGGGGCAATCGGCGAGGTGGGCGTCGCTGCCAACCTCGTTACTTTCCTGGCCAGTGTGGGGTGGGGTTTCGTGGCAGACCGGTTCGGGCGCCGGGCTGCGATGATCATCCCCGCATTGATCGCGATCCCGCTCGCGCCAGTCTATCTCCTGAGCACTGATTTTTCTCTGATCTGGTGGGGGTTCGTCCTGCAGGGCGCGGCGGCCGCCGGCGGCATGCAAGGCCAGTTGGCAACCTTCATGAACGAGCGGTTCCCGACCGAGGTGCGCGCCACCGCGAGCGGCTTCTGCTATCACCAGGGGGCGATCTGGGGTGGCCTCGTGGCGCCGATCATCGCCTATTTCGCCACGGTCTGGGGCCTTGGCTACGCAATCCCGATGATGATCGGGACCATGGTCTTCGCGTCCAGCTACATCGCTGCGCTTTGGGTAGGGCCGGAGACGAGGGGCAAAGAGCTTGTGGCGGATCTGGTGGTTGCCTAGGCCACGTGACGGCGCCGGTGAAGCTGGATCATTTCTGACAGCAGGATCGGAACACTTCGGTATCTGATGCCCCGGAGCGTCACGGGCGCTATCCGATGCTGACACAGCCAGGGGCGCTGGCCGGGTTGCCGACGGCGGGGCAGATTCCATAGTAGCGATCATCGCTCGACGCATCACAGCCCGCCGACTTACTTGGCCGCCAGATTACTCTGCAGCGCCCTCGCCTCCCTTAGGGCGTCGCAGTCAAGGCCCTCACTAAACCAGGCGCAAAGCGGTGCGATCAGTTCAAGAGCCTGAGGGCGCTTGCCTTTCGCCAACCACAGACGCGCGAGGCTTACGGCGGCATGAAGCTCGAACCCTTTTGCCAGCTGGCTGCGGGCGATTTCGATCGCGCGCGCAAAGGCGGATTCTGCCGCAAGCGCATCGCCTGACCCACACTTGACCAGGATTTCTCCACGAGCTCGATGGAGCTCGGCAAGAAACCAGCGCTGGCCGGTCCGCTCTATCGCCGCAAGTTGCATTT
The DNA here is from genome assembly GCA_963832865.1 of uncultured Pseudomonadota bacterium. Classification (GTDB taxonomy): domain Bacteria; phylum Pseudomonadota; class Alphaproteobacteria; order Acetobacterales; family Acetobacteraceae; genus Rhodopila. The sequence goes on along the minus strand of CAWHWH010000042.1, from coordinate 73,444 downwards.
CGATGTTGGCGAGGCCCAGGTCAGGACGGCCGGCTTCCGCTTCCGTCTCGGCCAGCGCCTTCATCATTGGCGGTAAGGAAACCTCGTGCTGCTGCAGACGCAGGAGCGCCATGCCCTGACGCATTTCCGCCATGCCAGCCTCCTGATCCGCACCCCATCGCGACCAGCCATCGAGGAACATGCCGTTTGCGATCCAAACCGGCATCTCATGCTCGCGGGCGAGGCTCAGGAGCGCCTGGGCGTGCGGCGCGGCGCGCAATCGGTCCCGCCGATCCATCTCGAACATTGCGGCCTGGTTATGGGCGAGAGCGATTGTGGGAATATGCTTTGTCTCTAATGCGTGGACGACCGCCTCCTCCATGAGCGAGCTCGCGCGCTCGGACAGGCCGAGCGGCCAGAGTGTCAGAGCGAGATAGGTCATCGCTGGGGAGGCCACATCCAGGCCGAAGCGGAAGACGAGTTCCCGATCCTGGACCGCATTGCAAATCGCCACCGCCTGCTCCAGATGCCGTCGCGCTGCAAAAAAGTTACCCTCATACCAACGGGTCGTGCCGCTAATCCGGTGAGCCATGGCGGCATTCGGAGACTGTGGTTGGCTCTCCACGTCGCGCAGGAAGGCCGCCGCGACGTCCTGCATCGGTTTCGGATCTCTGCGCACGTAGCTTATGTTCCAGAGTCCGAAATAGGCCGGAAACCGCTCGGATACGTCCTCGACAACGGCGGCGAGGTCGCGGGCAACGGCGAAGGCTGCCTGCGTTTCCGGCACCGCGAAGCCTCGCGCCATCCGAAGAGCGTTGCCATAGGTAATTTGCAGCCGCAGACGCGAACGCTTCTGGTCGGATCCTTCTCCCAATCCCTCAGCCAGTCGAAGTGCTTGTTCGAGGTGCGCCAGTGCTTCGCCGTAGGCGGGCCGCCGCAAGGCCAGTTCGCCCGCCTTGCCCCACCATTCCACCGCTAGTGCTAGCAGGCCGGCCTGGGTAAAATGATGGGCAACGATTTCGGGCTCCGCGTCTGCCTGTTCCGGGAGTTGATCGCGCACCGTCTCAGCGATCCGCCGATGGATAGACTGGCGTCGAATCTTGATGAGACTTTGATAAGCAGTATCCTGCACCAGAGCGTGCTTGAAGGTGTAAACAGCCTCCGGTTGGAGGCCGCGGCGGAACACCAAGCCGGCGGCGGTAAGCTCGTCCAGGCCCGTTGCCAGTTGCGCCTCTGAAAGTCCCGCGGTCGCCACCAGAAGGTTGTAGGGAAACTCTCGTCCGATCACCGCGCCGATCTGTGCCACTTGCTTGGCCGCGGGCAGCCGGTCGAGACGCGCCATTAGCGAGGCTTGCAACGTGGTTGGAACGGTAAGCGCCAGGGGATAGTGATCGGCTGCGGTTTCGAGCATCGTCTTCGTCAGCTCTTCGATAAACAGTGGGACGCCGTCTGTCTGTGCAATGATGCGCTCCAGGAGCACGGGAGTCAGCGGATGTGCCCCGGTTACCTGCGCGGCCAGCGCCGCGGATTGCCGCCGATCCAACCGTGTCAGCATGACCAGACTGACTCCGGCGCGGCCGAACCAGGGCGGGACGAACTCCGGACGGAAGGATATCACCAGCAGGATTGGAAGTTCAGTAATTTGCCGCACTAGCGTCTCGAGCAATTCCAGCGAGCTAGGGTCGGCCCAATGAGCGTCCTCGAACAGCATCAGCACCGGCTGCCTTTGGGCAAGGCATGCGAGCCGGCGTTGCAGCAGGGCGAGGGTCCGTTCCTTGCGCCGCGGAGGACTGAGGTCAGGCTGTTTGTAACGCTCACCGCCCGAGACCCCCAGCATGCCGGCAATGAGCGCAACGTCCGTGGGCGAAAGTTCGTCCGGAGCAAGAACAGATTCCAGTTTGCACAAGCGCTGCTCGTCCGTGTCGCCGCGCGCGAAGCCGGCCTCCTGCTCCCAGCGCGCGATGATCGGATGAAGCGCGCTACCCTGATGTAAGGGCGAGCAGAAATAGCGCAAACTCCCATGCGTCTCTGTTGCCAGCCAGGCCTCAAGTTCGACGAGTAGACGGGACTTCCCGATGCCTGGTTCACCGGAGAGCAGCACAACCCGACCTTCGCCGGATTTCGCCTGCAGCCAGGCACGTAGTAGTAGGTCGCGCTCCTCCGCACGTCCGACCAACGGCGCCAATGTGCCGTCATAGAGTGCCTCTGAGCGGCTGACCAACGTGCTCCGGTCCAGGACCCGCCAGGCAGTCGTCTGATCGAGGACGCCATTCAGCGTCATCCGCTCGAAGGCATGATATGCAAAAAGGCGACCTCCCAATTGCCGTGTGCTTGCTGCAAGGACGACCTGACCCGGTTCTGCCAGGCTACGCATCCGCCCGGCATCGGTGGGCGCGTCGCCAATGACCTCGCCGCCGGGGTCGGCGACAACAACACCAGTCGCGATCCCGACACGAATGGAGAGATCCGGCGAAATTTCCGCGCCGTCCACATTCTGCGCAAGAGCGAGCCCGGCGTTTATTGCCCGCTCTGCCGCGTCTTCCTGGGCGACCGGGTGACCGAAGTAGGCAAAAACTTCGCGCCCAACGCACTGCCCTACGATCCCGCCGAATTGGGTGACGATGGCACCGGTCCGTCGGCGGTAGGTATCGATAATCGTCTGCAGTTCCTCAGGGTCTGCAGCCAAGTTGCTACCGACCGGAGCCAACTCGGCGGAGAGCGCGGTGATCTGCCTGCGCTCGGCAGAAGGAGGCGTGCTTTCGGCTGGCGCATTATTCCGCTCGGGGACAGGCCCGTTCCTCGGCCCGGCGCTCCAAACGCTCCGCACCTGGGTCGTGAACTTGTAGCCGCTACCGGGAACGGTAACGATCAGGCGCGGCCGTTTCGGATCAAACTCGATCTTGCGGCGCAGACGCATGATCAGCATATCGATACTACGGTCATACGCCTCGGCATCGCGTCCGGCCGATACCTGCAGAAGCTGATCCCGGGACAACACCCGCCCGGGTCGTTGCACGAATTCCCGCAGGAGTCTGAACTCGCCGCGTGTGAGACAAACCTCCCGCCCCGCTTGGTCCACGAGGCTTTGGCCCACAAGGTCCAGGCTGTAATTAGCAAAGTGCAGCACCGGAGCAGCCTCTTCCGCTTTGGCTGCGGGGACCAATGAACTATTGACCCGCGCGAGGAGTGCGGCCTCGTCAGAGGCGTCGACGATCTCTTGGGTGGGGTCAGGTGAACTCCCGGAGCCGACAATGAGCACCGCCCTGCCGGTCGCGGCCCGAAGTTTGTCGATCAGGCCACTGACTTCGGCGCCTAGCCCTGCGGGAGCGACAACCGCCAGGCCAAAGCCCCTCAGACCAATGCGGCAGGCGTGCGCGGGACTTTCTGCGATGTCAACGGAATATCGGGCAGCACTCAACGAACGCGCAAGACGTGCGCGCAGTGCCACATCTCGGCTGACGACGAGGATCCGGTGCCGCATTGCGGTTCCCCCGAGCAGAACGGTGTCAGCATATGCCGGGCTAGAGGCCTGTTACCAGTCTGTTACCGCCCGGTGATCACGAGCTTACAGAAACTCAGGCATCATGATTGCGTCGGTGGAAACGACCAAAGTGGAGGATATGAACCATGAACAGATTAATTGGTGCGATGGTAATCGCCACTCTCGTTTGCCCAGTGGCCGTCGCGCAAAATCCCCCCGCTCCGGACGCTGCCCATCCAGTGTTTATGCAACTTCAAGACCTAAAGTGGCAGGTGTATCCAGGAGGGACCAAGGTGTCGATCGTGCACATTGATCCAACAACCCAGACGACTGAGCTTCTGATCTGGAACCCGCCGAACACTCACGTGCCGAGGCACTGGCATTCGGCCAACGAGAAAATCTCGATCATTAGCGGCACTTTCATCATGAAACATGACCATGGTGGTGATCCGGTAGCGCTAGACGCCGGCGGCTTTGCTTACATGCCAGCCAAAATGATTCATGAAGCTTGGACCAAACCGGATACAGACGCGCTCTATTTTATTACGGTAGACGGTGCATGGGACTACAACGAGGTTGAGAGTCCGACGAAGGCCACTCAATAACCACTCAATAGTCGCTCGTGAGGCGACCCGCTCGCGTGTCGGCCAGGCCCTTTGGGCGCCGGAAACGGCCGCTCTTCCTCACACAGCACGGTTTGGTTTGTGCCCGTCACACACATCATGCATGGGGCGCCCGCCGACAGCCACAGCCCGAATGGCCCGGCGATCGGATCTTTCGTCGCCGGCGCGCGCCTGAAGCCGGCGAACCCAAAAACCCCGGTCGCACTGAGCAATCAATGACTGATCATGGAGAGGAAAGTCGATGCAATCGCACACATCAATCTTGTCCGCCTTCACACTGGGCACCGCCATGCTCTGCGGGGCTGGGGCAATAGCCGCAGAGCGGGCGAAGGAAGGGACGTCTGACGTCACGCTTGCTGGCGCTGGGACGTTCAAGGCGACGCCAGTCGGGAAAGAGCGGATCTTGATCGCCTGGGAGGAAAACGACTTAAGCGTGGGTAAGGGGATTCTCGATCACATGACATGGCACTGTTTTGGTTTGCAAGATATCTCCAGCGGCATCAGCCAATATAGCGGATATTGTGTCATCACTGACCCTGTGGGAGATCAAATTGTTGTCGATATAGCCAGTGACGGGAAGTACGCCGCGGACGCCAAGAGCTATAACGGGACGGCCACGTTCACGACGGGCACTGGCAAGTATGCCGGCATCAGCGGTGGTTATACCATCGTTATTCACGGGCCAGAATTCCGGACGGCGGCTGAAGGAACCTACGTCATTTATGGCCCCGTTAAGGGCAGTTACAAACTGCCGTAACGTCGGGATAATGGAAAGCAGCAAGCAGTCTGAGCAGGGCCGCGTGAAGCTGGCTCTGCTTCTGCCGACAAGAAATTCCGTAAGTTATGACCGAACGGATGTACGACTGCGAATTAATGTTTTGGGCGTTCTGCGGGGGGTGACCGGACGCGCGAGATCCACGCGGCATACGGTTCTCTAGACCTGGCCCACGGGCCGGGGGCGCCTGCGCTGGGCGCACCGAGACTGACCGCGCGCGCCTGAATATTTTGACGCCACCTCTGCCGCCACGGCGCGCCTGAGCCCTATCGAACCCACGAACGCCGATCGCTCTCGCTGCGGCCAGGCCGACCGTTGGCCGTCCTGGCTCGGGTGCAAAGGGCAGCGTAACCGAGGCAGCGTACTTATTCGACCAGCGCCCAAAGGTTGGCCGCGAACCCTCTTGCGTCCACCCGGAACGTCTCGCCACTAATCTCCGGGCGCCCCGCGACACAACGGTAGGAATAGATCGTGTCATGGCCGGTGGCGAAGGCCGGCGCGAATGGCGCGCCCGGATTGGTTTGGCAGAACGCCTCGGCGCCCTTGTTATCACGCGCCGTGTTCATTTTGTCGCAGGGCAGGTTGGCGCCCGTGAAACACGCCCATAGCCGGCCGTCCATGCAGCGGAAATGGGCACCGACCTGAAAGTCCTGCTCGTTCGGTGGCATTCGGGCCTGCGGAAACAGATGTGCGTAAGCCCGGAGTAACCCTGCGCGAAGCGACGGATCGTATGCGGCGTACCGTATCGTCGTCTCGTGCCTGCGCGCATAACGCCGCCGGCCCCTCCTCCGCGGCATGGCCGAGAAGCGGAGCCAGCATCACGCACATGACCACAATCGGGCGCGTCATTTGACCGGCGTTTCGGCCACTAGGCTGTGGCGGTGGCCGTAGGCAAAGTAAATCACCAGACCAATGACAAGCCACACTAACAGACGCAGCCAGGTGTCCAACGGCAGGCCCAACATCAACAGCAGGGAGAACGCAATTCCGAACAGCGGAACCCAGGGAACGGCTGGCGTCCGGAACGGTCGGCTCGTCTTGGGTGCGCTGCGGCGCAGGTGCAGGACCGCCAGGCAGACCAGCAGGAAGGCAAACAGGGTGCCTATGCTGACCATCTCCCCGAGCAGACCGATCGGGAAGCTCGCGGCGATCAAGGCTACGACAACGCCGATCAGCGCCTGACTGGCAAAGGGGGTGCGAAAGCGCGGGTGGACCTCACTGAAGAAGGCGGGCAACAGGCGATCCTGGGCGATCGAGAACAAGATCCGGGCCTGCCCGAACAGCAGTACGAATATGACGGTTGTCAGACCGGCCAGAGCGGCGAACTTCACCAGGACGGACAGCCAGCCGATGCCGGTGGTGTCGATCGCCACCGCCACCGGGTCCGCGACGCCGAGTTTCTGGTAAGGGACCATGCCGGTCATAACCAGGGACATCAGCACATACAGGATCGTGCAAACGATCAGGGAACCGAGGATGCCGACTGGCATATCTCTTTGCGGCAGCTTCGCTTCCTGAGCGGCGGTCGAAACAGCATCGAAGCCGATATAGGCGAAGAACACGACCGAGGCGCCGCGGAGAATGCCGCTGTAGCCGAAGTTTCCGAAGGTGCCGGTATTTTCAGGGACGAACGGTATCCAGTTGGCGCCGCTGACGTAGAAGGCGCCAACCACGATGACGACGCCGACGACGAACAGCTTGAACCCCACCATGACGTTGTTGACCCGTGTCGACTCCTTGGTGCCGAACATGAGCAGCACCGTCAGGATGATGACGATCAGCACCGCGGGCAGGTTGCAGATGGCGGTGGCATCCGTGCCATCGGCGAGTTTCACCGCCTGGCCGGTTGCCTCGGCCCACTGTGGCGGAATATGGATGCCGAAACTTCCCAGCAGGCTGACAAAATAGCCGGACCAGCCAACCGCAACGGTGGAGGCGCCCATGGCGTATTCCAGAATGAGATCCCAGCCGATGATCCAGGCGAAGATCTCACCGACCGTGGCATAAGTATATACATAGGCGCTTCCGGATGCCGGTATCATCGCCGCCAGTTCGGCATAGCACAAACCGACGAAGGCGCAGGCAACGCCGGAGAGAATAAAGGACAAGGAGATCGCGGGGCCGGCGTAGCTGGCGGCGGCTTTGCCGGTGAGGACGAAGATACCGGCTCCGATAATGCAGCCGATGCCCAGCCCGACAAGCGAGAACGGGCCGAGTGTCTTGGTCAGGCCTTTGCCGTGGTCATCCGCGTGGGCGGCGATGGCTTCAAGGGACTTGCGGGCGGTGTATTGAGCCATCGACATGCGCGGACCTTCTGCTTCCGAGGTCCTGGAAGGTTGGATTGAATCTCGCACCTTTGTAAACGGCCCATACAAAATGGTGATGGGGTTCACGGTAAAGCGAAGACGGCATGAAACTTGAGCGATGGAAAGGTTGGCCTGGATCACGGCCGATCAAGCTGGAAGGGGACTGTCGGACAAGCTGGAAGGAGACTGTCGGACTTACTAGAAACCTGAAGTTTCTTTTCTTGTCAGCCTCTGCGACCATCTGCGGTTTTCGATAGCAATTCAGGGTGTTCATTGAGCGTCAAAACCAACGATGCCGTGCGGTCGCTTGCGCTTCCGGCAGCGACGGTGTCCAGCCCCACCTTCTCGGTAAATAGAATCTCCTCTGTCAGTATCTCAATGAATCTACCATTCACGGAGCGGATTTTTGTCAATTCCTCCACCACGATCCTCTCGGCCGCGGCAACCGCCTCCGCTGGGGTCATTTCGGGGTCGGAGGTTCGCAGCCGAGACATCGCAACAGCGATGGCCGCGCGCCCAACCGTCCAGGACTTGATGGCTTCTTCAACAAATGCTTTGCCCTCTCCTTCTCGCAGGGCCTGAACCAGAGGCTGCTCGTCGTCCTCGTCCCGCGGAAGATTCAAGCCAAACTCCAGTGCCTCTGTTTCGATCTCATGCAGTTCGCGTTCAAATTTCAGTAATTCGTCGCGCTTGGCCGTTTTGGACGTTGTCCCGATCGTTTCGATGAACGGAAGAGCCCTTTGCCGAAACCGGATCGACAAGATAAGCGCGCTCAGCAGGGTCGACGCGCGCTTTTTCACCTCAAACCTTCGCGGGCGGCTCGGGATGAAAGTCACGTAGCAGGTGCGCCTGCCATTCCTATACGGTTGATACCGATCAAATATTACCCGATAGAACGAATCGCTCGTCGCGGCCCTGCAGAGGCCGCCCGGTTGCGCGGGGTTACGGTTTTTCGCGACCGCAAGCGCGGCAGCTTCGATGTCCGTGAGCCAGGGGGGGTCGCGTCCATCCGAACCCCTTACACGTTGCTTGATGGCTCCCCACGTCGTTGTGGTACCCATCAGCCCGAAGATAACCCGTAACGACGTAGGGTCGCCGACTACCTCAATGTCATCGGACAATGCGACCAGCGCATCATCGGAAATCGGAGGTAGTTTGCACGATATGCGCGGCTGCAAAACCACCTCCGGTAACGGATGTTCGCTCCCCTCTTCAACGAAAGCCCGGATCAATCGGCGCGCCTGGTCCCGTAATATGCTTCGTACGTCCTGATCGGCGAGGTCTCGCAGAGGCTCCGGCGCCGATCTCTCGATTATGGTCTTGAACAGATTGAAGGCGTCAGTGTCTTCGAACGCACTCGTATCCTCGGACCCCTGTTTCAAATCCAGTATTTGGCCTTGTCGATTACTGCTTGTTATCCGTACGCTCTGAAAATGGGAAATGGGACGCGGGCGATCATCATCATGAATAGCAACAAGCCGGCTGCGTATCACATTATCTTCTTTATTTTCGTTGAGAAGCTTCGCGCGAAACTGACCGGCTTCCTGAAAGCACCAGCCCATGTCTCGCTCCTGCCGCGGCGGGCCGCTGCATATCAGCAGAAACCATTGAGATTTGCTGATGTACCGGGCAAGCTTTTCCTCATAGTTATCGCCCGCTTCGAGGCTTTCATGGTCAATGAAAACATTCAGATTCGGCGACAGGGCAAGAAGACATTGCTTTAGAGCCCCAGCGATTCGGCGGTCGGCGTGGTTATAGGAAATGAATACACCTATCTCCATGACATGACTTCTCCCACTCACGAACGCTTTTTTTTCGTTGTGCTACTATGGCTTGTTTTAATAGAAGCACAGCCGCCCCAAGATCGCAACACCTTCCGCTGGTTCGGTTTCATATTGCGTGCGCGAAGATCGGATGGCTGCAAGTTGGTATAGCGGGGAAGTTCAGAGCCGATGACCGATATCGCATGGGACGAGTATCGTGCCTGGGCGAAGAGAGCGCGAAACTTGCCAGACGGAATCCGGATGATGGACCGCCCTGGCCATGCTATTCGCGATTCTCGCCGCGATCCCGGGGCGCCGGTCCGGTCAGGCAAATGCCGCGGCCGACTGGGCGCCTGTGTTGGCATTTTCTGCTTCCGCTTGCGCCGCGATTACACCTGTTCTCGGACAGGGATATGTTGGCAGTTGGCCGCGAGGCTGGCTGGATCCGCGCTCGGGCGACCGCTGAAGGGATAAAATCCGGATGCTACCGGCTCGCGGCTCGAACAGGCGAGTATGCCGGCGATGATCGGATCGGCTGATTCGGACGCGGCGTGACACGTTAATCGAGGCGGTGACCCGCTTGAGGCTAAGTGCCGACCCGGCCCAAGCGGATGAACTGAGACCGCCGGAACAGTTTACCGCCGAGTTGTACCTGGCCCACCGGCTTTCGGGACCAACGGCTGTTCTATGCAAGGGAATGTAAGCAAAATGAAACCTGGAGCCGGTGTTTACGCTACGTCAGCCTTGCGGCGGCACTATCGGCTACGGTCATTGGAGCCGCCAGCAGCAGCTTCGGCAGGCCCAGGTTAGCCCCCTGGATCGGCGTTGTCACAACGCTTGGCGCTATTTGTCGCGAATGGGCTGCTGGAGCGGCGGAACTACCTCGCTGCGAGCTATTGGATATAATCCGACGGATAGTGCCGCCAGATTATATCCACCAGCCCTTGTTTTGGTGGCCCGATACACTCTATTGCAGGGATGCTCCTGTCGGGATCGGACCACTATGGGGCTATGTCCTCGGCACTCGGGCGGATTGAAGAGCGCTTCACCCTGGGTCAACTAGACTTGAACGGGCTGGTGACTAAGACGGAGGATCTACCGGTAAGCGAGCATAGTGCCTGGATCGATCGTATGGCCCAGACCGTCGTCACTTCGCCCCGGCCTGCCGAAAGGTCGGGGTCGACCGTCGCTTCACCGAGCGCGGAGCAGGTGGGGCATCGCGGTAACCACGCCTCGCCTTCCGCGGCCCGAGGCGCTAATCTTACCGCAAATCTACTGACCGAGAGACCTCAAATGACCGAAGCCTGCATCGTCGGATGGGCACATTCGCCCTTCGGCAAGCTTGAAGACCCCGATATCGAGTCCCTGATCGGCCGGGTGGCCGGCGCCGCGATCGAGGATGCCGGCATTTCGCCGCACGACCTCGATGCTGCCTTCGTCAGCCTGTTCAATAACGGCTTCTCGGCGCAGGATTTTCCGGCATCCCTGGTGCTGCAGCATGTGCCGGAACTGCGGTTCAAACCGATCACCCGCTACGAGAACGCCTGCGCCTCCGGCTCGGCCGCGGTTTACGGTGCGCGGGACTTCCTGCTGGCCGGCCGTGGCCGCTTTGCCCTGGTGATCGGCGTAGAGAAGATGACCGGGACGCCGGGAAAGGAGGTCGGCGACGCCCTGCTCAGGGCCAGCTACCACAAGGAAGAGTCTGACATTTCCGCGGGGTTCGCCGGGGTTTTTGGCCGTATCGCCGACACCTATTTCCAGCGTCACGGCGACCAGTCCGATGCCCTGGCGGCGATCGCGACGAAGAACCACAAGAACGGCGTGGACAATCCGTTCGCGCAGATGCGCAAGGACCTCGGCTATGACTTCTGCCGCAATCTCAGTGAAAAAAACCCGTACGTTGCACAGCCGCTGAAGCGGACCGATTGTTCGCTGGTCTCGGATGGCGCTGCGGCGCTGGTGCTCGCGGACGAGGATACCGCAAGCGCCATGGGCAAGGCGGTCCGGTTCAAGGCCGCCGTGCAGGTCAACGACTTCCTGCCGATCAGCAAGCGCGACATCACCCAGTTCGAGGGCGCGGCGCGGGCCTGGTGGCAAGCGCTGCGGTCGTCCGACACCAAGCTTGCGGATCTGTCCTTCGTCGAATCGCACGACTGCTTCACCATCGCCGAACTGCTGGAATACGAGGCGATGGGTCTTACCGCAGCGGGCCAGGGTGCGCGCGCGGTGCTGGAGGGATGGACCGCGAAGGACGGCCGGCTGCCGATCAATCCTTCCGGCGGATTGAAGGCCAAGGGGCACCCGATCGGCGCCACCGGCGTGTCGATGCACGCGATCACGGCGATGCAGCTCACCGGCCAGGCACCGGAAGGCATGCAGTTACCGAAGGCGGACCTGGGCGCGGTGTTCAACATGGGTGGGGCGGCGGTGGCCAACTACGTCTCGATCCTGGAGCCGCTGCGCTGATCCCAACTGCCAACCTTGCGTCGCTGCTGATCCAGACGGCACGCCGGTTTCCCGACCGGCCGGCGATCGTCTGGCGCGAGACCACATGGACCTGGGAGTCATTTCGTAACCGCGTTCAGGCCGCGGCCGCTGCACTTGCCGAACGTGGTGTGCGTCATGGCGACCGGATCCTGCTGCACGCGCGCAACTCCAACGCCGTGCTGGAGACCATGTTTTCGGCCTGGATGCTCGGTGCGGTGTGGGTGCCGACGAACTTCCGTCTGACCCCGCCGGAGGTTGCCTATCTGGCACAATCCTCCGGCGCCACCGTCCACATTTTCGATGGCGCTTTCCCTGATCATGCTATCGCCGCGCGATCTGAAAACCCTGCCTGTCGTTTGGAAATTTCAATCGGTGGCAGCAACCGCGACGATTGGGAGGCGTATGCCGCTCACCCGACGAACCTGATGTGGCCGGCCGATGTCGATCGCGATGATCCAGCCTGGTTCTTCTATACCTCAGGTACCACGGGGCATCCGAAGGCGGCCGTACTGACGCACGGGCAGATGGATTATGTCGTGTGCAACCATCTGTGCGACCTGATGCCGGGAACGACCGAGCAGGATGCATCGCTGGTGGTGGCGCCGTTGTCGCACGGTGCCGGCATCCACGCATTGCCGCAAATCGCGCGGGGAGCCGCCACGATTCTGCTTTCCGGCGAACGGTTGGATTGCGAGGAGGCGTGGCGCCTGATCGAGCGGCATCGCGTGACCAACATGTTCACCGTGCCGACGATCCTGACAATGCTGACGCCGACACGAATCGGTCGATCGTTATGATCATTCGTCATTGCGCTACGTCATCTATGCCGGCGCGCCGATGTATCGCGCCGACCAGGTCCACGCTCTGCGCAAGTTGGGCAAGGTGCTGGTGCAGTATTTCGGCCTCGGCGAGGTGACCGGCAATATCACTGTCCTGCCGCCTTCCCTGCACAGCGAGATCGATGCCGATATGCCAGTCGGGAGCTGCGGTTTTCCGCGCACCGGCATGGATGTCGCGATACTGGACGATACCGGTAAGCCGGTCGTTTCCGGCGCCACCGGAGAAATCTGTGTGCGCGGCCCGGGCGTGTTCGCCGGCTATCACAATAATCCCGAGGCCACGGCGAAAGCCACCGCGCATGGCTGGTTCCATACCGGCGACCTCGGCCACATGGATGCGCGCGGCTTCGTCTATATCACCGGGCGGGCATCCGACATGTATATCTCCGGCGGGTCCAACGTGTACCCTCGGGAGATCGAGGAAGCCCTGCTACTACACCCCGCCGTCGCCGAGGCCTGCGTCGTCGGCATGCCGCACGAAAAGTGGGGCGAGAGCGGCACGGCCGTTCTGGTGCTGGAACCGGGGATGTATGCCTCGCCCACGGAGTTGCTGTCACACCTGGACGGCAGGCTGGCAAAATACAAATGGCCGCATGAGTTTGTCTTCTGGCCGGAACTGCCGAAATCGGGCTACGGCAAAGTAACGAAACGCGACGTGAAACATCTGTTGCAGAAGGACATATGATGGCCCCCTCGCCAGTCGAGCCTGCTGTGATCCATGATTATCACATGCACGTCTATTATGATCCCGATAGCCGGGATCGCGCTGGGCAGTTGCGGACGTGGGTAGAGGAACGTTTCCCAGTCCGCATGGGCCGCTGGCACGATGTTCCGGTCGGGCCCCATCCCACGCCGATGTATCAGATCCAGTTCGCGACCGACCTGTTTCCAACACTGGTGCCGTTTGTCATGATGAACCGGCTGGGCCTGACCGTGCTGCTGCATCCGCAATCCGGACGACCCCGGGACGATCATACGATCAACGCGACCTGGATGGGCGCGGTGTTGCCGCTGAAGACGGAGACTTTGCGGGAGACTGACTGATCGGCGGACACGCGGCTTGAGTAATCCTTGTCGATCCAAGCCCGACGCGGCGGCAGAGAGGTCGCTTCGGTCCAGAGGCGCACCCAGGCGGATTGCCAGCAGGCGGCGGCCGGCTAACGAAAGTGCAAGGCGAAGCGCCGGTGCGCTTTCGGCAGAAAAATCAGCATTCTGCTACCCCCGACCGAGGCGCGTTCCGTAAGGCATCTTCCAGCGCTTCAGTTCCAGGATCGGCGAGACGATGTGAAGTTGCGGCCTTGGGCAAATAAGCGGATCGTGGGCCAGGGACCCGTCCGCGACGTATGGTCGGCGCCAGGCCTTCGCTTACTACGACGACTAGAGGCAACCGTTGCCAGGACTCGCAGCACTGGTTTTGCCGCAAGCCGTTAATTTAATCATTTGTTCATTGTTATCTGCCAACAGAAGCATGCTGCGCTCTCGTTAGCTCCACCGAGGATTAATGAATGAACCTTCTCAGCCGCCTCAAGGTTCGCACCAAGCTCACGTTGCTGCTCGGTCTGTCGGCCCTGGCGCTCGTCATCTCGGTCGGCGCGGCGGCGTCCCTGATGCACGCACGAATGGTGGACGACCGAATCGACAAACTGCGGGCCGTCGTCCAATCAACGATCGGCATCGCGCAGTCGCTCGAAACTCGCGTTGCAGCACGCCAACTCTCCCGGGAGCAGGCGCTCTCGCTGCTCCGTGACGACGTCCATGCCATGCGGTTCGACGCCGGCGATGGTTACGTGTTTGCTCAGACGCTGGACAACATGTTGGTGCCGCATGGTGGCGCGCCAGCTCTGGAGGGCAAGCCGTCGCCAGCAGCCAACGAGAAGGGCACGCCGCTCACCGACTTGATCCGTGACGCGCTGCGGAGCACCGACGAAGGGATCGTCGCCTATCTGTTTGCAAAGCCAGGACAGATGGAGTTGCGACCAAGGTCACCTATGTGGCCCGTTTCGCGCCCTGGGAGCTGGTATTCGCGGCCGGTGCCTATGTAGACGATCTCGAAGCCGCATTTCGCGCCAACTTGCTCTGGCTAGGCGCGATGGGTGGGGTGATCCTTGCGATCACCCTTGGGCTGGCCTGGTTAATCAATCGCGATCTGACCGGTTCGCTGACAAGTTTGAAGGCTGCCATGGAGCGGCTCGCTCAGAATGAGCTCACAATCGTCATTCCGGGTACGAACCGGCGCGACGAGATGGGGGGGATGGCCCAAGCGGTGCTGGTGTTCAAGGACAACGCCCTGGCCGTGCAGCGCCTGCGAATGGAGCAGGAGCAGGAACACCAACGCGCCGAGACGGACAAGCGAGCGGTCCTGATCGCGATGGCCGAAACGATCGAGACCGAGACTGGTGCATCACTCGAACACATGCGTCGGCGTACGACGGCGATGATGGCCACGGCAGGGGCGATGAGCGCCTCTGCGCAACGCACCGGCGCCGCGGCCGAGACCGCCGCCGGCGCGGCCGGGCAAGCCATGGCGATGCGCAGTCGGTCGCCGGAGCGGCCGAACAGCTCACCGCCTCGATCCGTGAGATCGGCGGCCAGATGGGCCAGTCCGCCGCGGTGGTCAGCCGGGCGGTCACCGCCGGAGCCGAGGCTCGTGCAACGATCGAGGCGTTGAACCAAAAGTCGAACGAATCGGCGCGGTAGCCGGGATGATTGGGGAGATCGCCGCCAAGACCAACCTCCTGGCGCTGAATGCCACCATCGAAGCGGCACGTGCCGGTGACGCCGGCAAGGGCTTCGCCGTGGTCGCCTCGGAAGTGAAGGCACTCGCCACCCAGACAGCCCGTTCTACACAAGAGATCGCCCAGCATATCAACAAGGTGCGGGCGGCCACTGGAGCCTCGGTGGAGGCCGTGGCGCGGATCGAGCAAACCATTACGGAGGTGAACTCTATCGCCAGTTCGATCGCCGCGGCGGTTGAGCAGCAGGGCGCGGCGACGGCGGAAATCGCGCGCAACGTCACCGAAACCGCGACCGCCGCCAACGAGATGACCACCCGCATTACCGAGGTCTCGGCCGAGGCTGGCGAGACCGGCCATCAGGCAGTCGAAGTGCGCGAGAACGCCACCGGCCTGAGTGACGCGATGGACGAACTGCGCCACTCGGTGGTCCGCGTGGTGCGCACCGCGACAACTGAGGTCGATCGGCGTGCCTCTCGGCGCCGTCCTTGTCTGGTCGAAGCCACGGTCAGCCATGAAGGACAATCCGCAGTCGGAACGCTCCACGACATTTCCGAGCGTGGCTGCTACGTTGTCAGCAAACTGCGCTGCCCGGTTGGGTGCCAGGTCAACGTCGCGCTCTCAGGCCTCGGCAAACGGCTACAGTGCACCGTGAGGGAGCAGGCTGACACGACGGACTGCACCTCGCGTTCAGCGGCGAAGGCCTGACAGCGGGGGAGGCTGACCGGATCAGCCTGGAGACAACAGCGGACCTCGTGAAGCTGGCCAAAAGCGATCATGTGGCGTTCGTCGGGCGCGTGGCGGATGCCGTGGCGACAGGTGGGAATTTGCCGCCGGCCAGCTTGGCGACACATCATCATTGTCGATTCGGACGATGGCACGATCATATCGCCGACCCGGCCACCCTTGCGCTGCCATCGTTCAAGGCCATGGATGAGCCGCATCGCCAGGTGCACGAGTTCGGGCGGCGCACGCTCGTGGCATTGGCCGCGCGTGACACGGCGACGGCCCAGCGCCTCGTCGCGGAGATGCAGCAGCATTCGGAACGCGTGATGCGCTGTCTCGACGAATTCGGCCGGACCTATCCGGGCACCATCGGCGCGGCCGGTGCCGCGGTGGCGGTCGCCGCCTGATCACGGTGTCGAAAACGTGAAAATCTCATTGTGGACGACGGTTCTGGGATCGACTTCGGGCCGACCGCACTACCAATAGAGAGCGGGGGGTCAGTCCTGGTCGAACGGCAGCCCCACGTAGTTTTCGGCCAGCGAACGGGCTGACGCCAGAGACGTGCGGACGAGATCGAGATCGGCGAAGTGAATGCGCTGCTCGAAGTCGGTTTCCAATTTGTTTCTGTGCAGCATTGTGGTCATATACCAGGAAAACCGTTCCGCCTTCCATACCCGGCGCAGGCAGACGGCGCTGTAACCATCCAGCAAATCCTGGGTGTTGTGCTGGTATTTCGCCTCCAGCGCACGCGACAGGATCAGCACGTCGGCGACCGCCAGGTTCAGGCCCTTGGCTCCCGTCGGAGGCACGATGTGCGCGGCATCACCGGCGATGAACAGGCGGCCGAATTGCATTGGCTCACAGACGAACGACCGCAGCGGGATGATACCTTTCTGCACGATCGGGCCTTCCGTGAGCGACCAGCCGTCATCAGTGCCGAGGCGTGCGTGCAATTGCTCCCAGATCCGCGCGTCGGACCAGTTCCCGATGTGGTCGTTCGGGTCGCATTGGATATACATGCGCTGCACGTCAGGCGAGCGCGTGCTGAGTAGCGCAAATCCGTCGTGCTGGTTTGTGTAGATCAACTCGTGCCACGATCGCGGTGCGTCCGTCAGAATACCAAGCCAGCCGAACGGGTAGATCTTTTGGTATTCGGTGCGGTGGGAGGCAGGAATCGCCTGCCGTCCCGGCCCGTGGAAGCCATCCGCGCCGACGACATAGTCGCACTGAATGGTTTCCAGCGCTCCGTTGCCTTCGCGGCGGAACTCGATCACGGGGTGGTCGGTATCGATGTCGCGAATCGCGGTACCGCCGACGCCAAAGATGATGTCTCCGCCTTGCGCCACCCGGCCGCTGATTAGATCCTTGAGCACCTCGTGCTGAGGATAGACAACGACTCGCTTGCCATCGGTCAGTCCTTGAATGTCGACGTGATGGCGCTCCCGGTTCCATTGCAGCGTAATGCCCTCGTGGAAGTGGCCCTCGCGCAACATGCGTTCGCCCAGCCCGAGGTCCTTCATCAGTTCGACGACCCAGTGCTCCAAGACACCGGCGCGAACGGTTTCCTCGACGTCGTGACGGCCTCGGGATTCGACAATAATTGCGGCGATCCCAGCGCGATGCAGCAGATGCGCCAGGAATAAGCCAGCGGGGCCGGCGCCAATAATTCCGACCTGGGTTTTCATATTGCCTGATGATCCCGACGGGGCACATCGATAGCGGTCATTTACTTGCTCCTAATTCCTGGCGAACTTGGCGGGCACAGCAGCCCCTCTCGCCCGGCGGGGTATGGTGCTACGATCCGGGACCAGGGCAAGACGGCACATACTTTCTGCCGATTTACCAGTTCTTACAACTGCTCAAGCAGAAACCGATCGACCAGACGATTTGCCTCGGTCCGATCCGCTCGCAGTTGCACGTTCTGCCGGTTGCGGGCACCCGAGGTGAGGTAAAACCGCTCATACTGCTCGTTTCGGCTCGCCAGAGCGCTGGCGGCGAAGTCCCAACCGAGGCGAAATATGCGAGCGCGGTCGAGCGCCGAGATATCGCCGGCGCCGCGCAGGTACTTATCGATCAGGGGGCGCAGATGCGGGTCCTCAAACGCTTCCGCCGCTGGTGTTGCCAGGACGTTGTGCGAGCCGATCAGTCGGATGATCTCGTTTACCCGGGGAAACCAGTACGGTAGCGACATACGGAGAGCGTCCATCGGCCTGCCGTCGAGAAACCAGGCGCCGTTACCGTGATGATAGGCCCCCTCCTCCGCCGCTCGGACCGCGGCACGGGTCAGCTCCGCGAAACCCCAGATCTCGCCCAGCATCTGGAGAGTGGCGGGATCGGAGGCGCCGATCGCTTCGGCCATGCGGCAGGCGATGCCCCAGGCGAACTCCAGCTTGGTCCAGGCTCGGATCATTGTTTGGTGCATCGCATTGGCGCGCCAGCTTGCCGACATGACCGTGTTGTAGACAGGCAGATTGCCGTCGCAGAAAACGCGGTTTCGCGGCACCTCCACGTTGTCGAAGATGACGAACGCGTCCTGCTCGTCGAAGCGACCGGATAGCGGATGGTCGAATCGGTTGTCCGGCAGAGACACGCTGTCGCGGCAGATGAATTTCAGGCCCGGCGTGTCCATGCGGATACAGAACGACAGTGCATGGCGACGGCTGGCATCCGGCATCGGCTGGCTGGGATAGACTGCGATTTCATCGGAAAACGGCGCCAGCGTGGCCAGCACCCGAGCGCCCCGGACGAGAATGCCGTGCTCGGTTTTTTCGACGGTGTGCAGTTGGGTTTCGTCAAGACCGGAAGGCACGTGTCCTTTCGACTTATCCGACATTGCGTGGATCAATGTGTGAGTCAGGCTGAGGTCGTTCCGTGCGAGTTCTTTCTGAAAGGTGACGAGGTTGGCGGCGCCTTCCTCGTTGCCGTTGGCGCCCCATTCATCGCTGCGGCCGGCGAAGCCCGCGTAGGTGACGTTCATGTAGTCCGGCGTGCGTCCCATCAGGCCGACCGAGAACTCCGCGACGCGGCGCAGCGCCTTGTGGCGGCGCAGCAGGTCGTGCTTCGATCGGGGGATCATGTGGCTGACGGCGATCTTCTCGCCGGTTTCGGGGTCCGGCATGAGACAGTCGTCAGGGTATTGATAATGCAGGTCGAAGACGGCGGCGATCGACTCGGCGGCACCGCGCAGGGCCGGGTGGTCCAGCGGATCGGTGACACGCTGACCTCCGAGCCAGACCTCACGGTTGTCGCGCAGGCCGCGTAGAAATTGCGCTCCGGTGCGTGCTGGCATCGCCGTGTCCTCCCGATTATTGCTGGGTTGGTGTTACATCATGACGGGGCCGAGGCGCCACTTCACCCTCGTCATGCCTCTCGGCGACCGGTTCCATCGAGGGCAGCAAACGACGCCCGCTATTGCCGACTTTGGCGGGGCGGACTTCCCTGGGGGGCTTCCCGGGGATATGGTCCCTTGAGCGCTATGCTTAACCGTTCGGGGAAGCCGGAATGTCATCCAGCAAGTTTGTGGTCCGCGTTGCGATCGCAACAATGACGGCCCTTACGCTGGCGGCGTGCAGCACCACAGCGCCTCCGCCCAATGACCCTATTGCAATAGATGAGCAATACGGGATCCCGGCTGGCAGCGTCCCGCCGTACTTGTTGAGGCCAGACGGAGTGATGACCAATGGCCTTCTGCCGGCGCAGCCATATGATACCGGCAGCTGAACGAAAACGCTTCCGCCATGACCGTGCAGAGCATAAAGTGCCCTGATCCGCGACTGTGGCTATGGTGGCCGACCGGGCTAGCTGGCCCAACGCTTAAAGAGCCCAAAGTCGAGCTTCAGTAGGACTTCCTTCCTGAACTATTGGAGATGGAATCTGGCGCGCCAATGTTTGGCTCCATCGGCCGTCGTCACGGAGATCAGGCCGGCGAAGTGGTGATCCACTTCACCGGCTTTTTTTTCTTTTGCCTCGTCGCAAAACGTCCGGATCGGACGTGCGCGACGGGGCTAAACTTGCTGTTGGACTTGATTATTTAGCGGCGGACGCCGACGTCAATTGATAGTCGAATTGCTGTGTGCAAGTCGACAAGTCCTGCGCTGCGTCGACGGGTTTGCATTCCCAAACCATTTTACCCTCGATACCAGCATACTTCCCGGCGCCGCCTGTAATAGTCCCGGTGCCTTGTTCGCCTACGTTGTCGGTGCCCTTCCCCGACCATACGATAAAGATTTTGTCAGTGCCCCCAGCATCGCCGAAGGCGCAAGCGCCGCCATTGGTGAACGAGCCGCTCACGTCATCGGCTGTCCATGTGCAAAACCAAGCGCCCATATGAAGTGGCCCGCTGCCGGCGTCGTTGTAAGTGACACCCCACCCGTTGCCAGAAACCATGAAGTGCTTTTCGCCGACTTGAACGACCTGGTCGTTGCCCTTGATGTTGCTGTGGATTTTGATGGTGCCCGATTGCGGCAGATCAGCCGACATCGCCGGAGTTCCGACGGCGAAGGAAGCGCCTAGCAAGAAAACTGTCACCGTTAGCCTGTGCGTGTGCATTGAACCTGCCTCCTGATGGTAGTTGATTTTTTGGAGTGGCCGACGTTCTTGGGCTTGCCGGGTCACAGGCGCGTCGCGGAGCAACGAAAGATCGAGGCGCGGCCAAGCATTTCGCGGCGCGTCCGCTCAATCCACACCTGTTCCGGCTTCAGCGTCAATGAAATTTACAACCACATTCGTAGCCGTCGCCTTGCTTGGACTTAACGAAATCGCGAGGCCGAATAACCGTGACCTTTATGGTCAACTGGGGTTAATCCAAGGCGCGGGCGATTTCCACCCGCGCCAAACCGTCGGAGTTGGAGTGAGTGACGTGAGAAGTCTCCCGCAGACACCTGCTGACCGCCGCGGCCGGCTCGGTGGCAGCGCCCGGTACCTCCTTCTCGCAGGACAAGACGATACGCGTGGGCGTGCTGGCCGATATGAACGGCCCATATGAGGATTTCTCCGGCCAGGGGGCGGTCGTCGCGGCACGCCTCGCCGCCGAGGAGTTTGGAAATGGCGGAACGCCGAGGGTTGAGATCCTTTCGGCCGATCATCAGAACAAACCTGACATCGCCGTGTCTATCGCCCGGGAGTGGATCGACACGCAGCACGTCGATGCGGTGGTGGAATGCTCCACGTCGGGCTCGGCTCTGGCGCTGCAGGCGCTGATGCGCGAGAAGGAGCGCATCCTCTTGATCACTGTAGCCGGCAGTTCCGACATCACCGGCAAGGCCTGTTCGCCGTTCGGCTTCCATTTCAACTGCGACACCCACGCGCTGGCGCACAGCACCGGGCAGGCCCTTACCCGGATGGGCGGCGATAGTTGGTACTTCGTCACCGTCGACTATGCCTTTGGCCATGCGCTGGAGCGCGACACGTCGCGCTTCGTCATACGAGGAGGGGGCAAGGTGCTGGGAAGCGTCACCCATCCGCTTGGTACTTCTGATTTCTCGAGCTATCTTGTCGCGGCGCAGGCGTCGGGGGCCAAAGTAATCGCCTTCTGCAACGCCGGTTCGGACGCGCAAAACGCGATCAAGCAGGCGGTCGATTTTGGCCTCGGCCGCGATGGCCAGCGGCTGGCCGGGATGCTGCTGTTCGTCACCGACGTGCTGGCGCTTGGTCTACCCAGCGCGCAAGGGCTGGTCCTTTCCAATGCATTCTACTGGGACCTGAACGAGGCGACCCGAGCCTGGACCAAGCGGTTTCGCGCGCAGAAGAACCGCCTGCCCACAATGAACCAAGCCGGGGTCTACGCCGGGGTGCGCCACTATGTCCGAGCCGTGCACGCGGGCAGCCGAGACCCGAAGCAGGCGGCCGCGGCGATGCGCGCGCTGCCGGTGAACGATATGTACAACGAGGATGTCCAAATTCGTGAGGACGGGCGCGTGCTGTCGAGGATGTATCTGATGCAAGTGAAAGCCCCGGCTGATGCTCGGTCGCCGGACGATGTCTATCAGATTCTAGCAACCGAGCCGGGCGACCAGGCATTTCGGCCGCTTTCCGAGAGCGAGTGTCCGCTGCTGAGGAAGTAGCAGGCCGTGTTCTCAAGATAAGAGACGCTGAATTCGCCAATCTTGTCATTCTATACTTTGCGCCGGTCGTTTGACAGGCGAGCCTAACCAGCGCCCACCGCTCTCGCCCTTGACTGTCAGCACATCCTGCGACACGGTCGGTCTGGCTACCACTCGCGTTAAAGTAGAGGAAACGGCGCCGTGGTGTTCGGGAAACCCGCGACCAATGAGCGAGAGCGTCGCTCGAGGGCATTCGCCAAACCGCGACTGCGAATGGCGAGCCGCGGAGACGGAGCGCGTTCGTTACGTGTCGGGCCGGTAGGGAATTGTATCGGGAACCGGCATTCATTCTGCCGCCCAGGTAACGTGGCCGTGGTCCGTTCCGCCGTCGAGCGTATCGGCGGCTTAGCCCCGGAAAAGACGCACCAGCGGTGCCCCCGCGCATCGCGCCCGATCCGCGACCGTGGGTACCGATGATGACATGGACTAAATGCTGACACAGGGAGAAAACAAAGATGGCAAACCAGGACGACATCGCTTTGATGGCCCACCTGATGCGGCGCGCGGGCTTCGGAGCGTCCCGCGATGAACTCGAAGCCCGCGTGGCAAAAGGGTATGAGGCGACAGTCGAAGAACTGCTGAACCCTGAGAGCCAACCACCGGTCGATCCCTACGAGCTACTTCGCTATCAGCCGTCGGCGTTGCTGCCGGGCGGTCAGCCACCGATGGGCAATGTAAACTACATGTATTATCTGGTGACCACAAAGCGCCCCCTCGAGGAGAAGATGGGGCTGTTTTGGCACCATGTTTTGGCCACGGGCAACTCGAAGGTCGACAACTACGATCAACTCCTGGAACAAATCGAATTGTTCCGCCGCAACGGAATGGGCAACTACCGCGACCTTCTGCTGAAGATCGCAAAAAACCCCACGATGATCTTCTGGCTGGATAACAATCAGAACCACGGGACCGCGGTGAACGAGAACTGGGGTCGCGAGCTGCTTGAACTGTTCAGCCTTGGCGCCGGAAACTACACCGAAAAGGACGTCCGCGAGGCATCACGCGCATTCACCGGCTGGACCTTCGAAACCAAGATCCCACGCCTGCCCTATGGGCGCTTCCCCTGGAAGTTCGAGTACCGCCCCGAAGATCACGACGATGGCCTGAAGGAATTCCTGGGCCACCGAGGACACCTCAACGGCGAGGACATCATCGACATCATCGTGCAGCAACCAGCCTGTGCTCGCTTCATCTGCCGGCATTTGTACAACTTCTTTGTCGCGGATGAACCCCAGGTTCCCGCCTGGTCGCTTGAGGAACCGCGGGACCCGGCGGCGGTCGATGCGTTGGCGAAGGCGTTCCGCGATTTAAACTATGAGATCCGGCCTGTGCTGCGCCTGCTGTTCAACTCAGACTTCTTCAAGAACGCCCGCTACAAGCACTTGAAATCCCCAGCCGAGGTGGTTGTCGGCACGCTGCGCCTGGTGGGCGGGCACGAACTGCCGAAGCCAGGGTATGGCGAGATTTCGATGCAGCCCTCCTACATGGGCCAGGACCTGCTTAATCCACCGTCCGTGGAAGGCTGGCATACCGGGTCGGAGTGGATAAACAGCGGCTCCTTGATGGCGCGCATCAACTTCGTCGCCGATCAGCTCGGCAATCAGTCACTGCCCGGTGTGCGCGCCATCATCGATCGGCTGAAGGCCAAGGGCACACTCGTTCCGGACCAACTTGTCACCGAGTGCCTGGACCTATTGGGCCCGATCGAGGTCCGGCCCGACACCCGGAAGGAGCTGAACGATCAGGCCAAACAATGGGGTCAGTTGAGCTGGGACAGCGAACCGAACGCCCAAACGGCCGCGCTGCGTGCCACCCAGATGATGCAACTGATCGTTGCTACGAGAGAGTATCAATTTGCCTGACATTCAACAGAGGTAATGGAGGAACATTCAATGGCGGCAGCCCAAAAGGACCCCGTACTTGTGGTGGTCCAGCTCACCGGCGGTAACGACTACCTCAACACGGTGATTCCCTACAATAATTCGCTCTACCAGGATAATCGCAAGGCGGTTGGGATACCCGAGAGCCAGATCCTGGCGATCGACAACGAGTACGGCTTCCCGCAATACCTCGCCCCGATGAAGAAGATCTGGGATGAGGGCAAGCTCGCGATTATGCACGGCGTCGGCTATCTCGATTCGCCGCGCTCGCATTTCCGCTCGATGGACATTTGGCATACCTGTGAGGCGGAGAAGGTTGGGACTGAGGGCTGGCTCGGCCGCGTGGTGCGCGAGTTCGACCCGAAGAAAGAGAACGTGGTCACCGCGGTGAGCTTCGGTCCCTGCTTGTTCCGGGCCTTGGCGGTCCCCGGCGTTCCCGTGGCGTGCGTCGCCGGCGCGCTGGAAAACTATGGCTTTCTGCCAAACATTCAGGAGCCGACACAGCGCCAGCAGGTGCTGGATCGTTTCTCCCGCATGTATCAGCCGATTGAAGGCAGCGGCGTGATGGAATATCTGGGCACCACCGGCCTGGATTCCCTGCGCGGCGCGGATATCCTCAAGGTGGCGCCGTCGCTCTACAAGTCCAGCGTCAAGTATCCCAGCACCTCGATTGCCAGCAAACTAAAAGGGATCGCTCAGGTTCATCTCGCCGGCCTAGGCACACGTGTGTTCTATTGCGACCACGGCAGCTTCGACAGCCACGCTGGACAGAACCCCCTGCACGCCAAGCTGTGGGCCGACGTGTCGGAAGGACTGGACGCTTTCATGACAGACCTCCGGCAGCATGACGCTGCCGACAATGTTATCGTGCTGATGTTCTCGGAGTTCGGTCGCCGTGTGCGCGACAACGGATCCGGCACGGATCATGGTGCGGCCGGAGCGACCTTCGTGTTCGGTGACAAAGTCAAAGGTGGTCACTACGGCGAATACCCGTCGCTGGCAGCCGAACATCTGGTCCAGGGCGACCTCAACCCGAGCATGGACTTCCGAGGCATATATTCGACGATTCTGGACAAATGGTTGAAACTGAATCCGGTCCCGATCGTCAACGGCAGCTATGAGCGGCAAGCCTTCCTGAACTAGCAAAAAGGACCACGGTCAGGCACTTCGTTCCCGAGACGGGGCTGCGATACCGGCCGAGGGAACGAGGTCTGACCGGTGAACGTGTCGCAAACAGTGTTTCGGATAACCGGACCACAATAACGGGAGGGCGTGATGCCGCTTACGACGGTCGCAAACGGACGAACTTATGATTGGAGCCATGCTGTGGGACGGGCCTCGGCAACCGGCACTGGTTTCAACTATCCACAGACGATGTGTCTCGGCAGCGATGGAGATATCTTCGTCGCCAATCGCGGCAACGAAAACAACTTCGGCCAACGGGTGAACCGAGTGAGGCTGGGCGCCCCGGGGGAAGAGGAATTGCTGGCTGAATTCTTCGAATGGGGTGAAGGGGAAGGTCGCTCGACTTGGCCGTTCGGCGTCGCGGTCGACGGCGCCAACACCGTGTACGTGTCAGACGAATGGACCAATACGATCTCAGTGTTCCATAGTAATGGCTCGTTCATGCGTTCCTGGGGGAAGACCGGCAGCGGCGACGGCGAGTTGCTGCGGCCGGCTGGCCTGATATGCGATGCGAATGGAAACGTCATCGTCGTCGACAGCGGGAACAATCGGCTCCAGGTCTTCACCCCTGACGGGAAGTTCGTGGCCAAGTATGGCAAGGCCGGCGACGGCGACGGTGAATTCAACCAGCCTTGGGGGATCACCCTCGACCAGGCCGGCAATATCTACGTGGCCGACTGGAAGAATCATCGTGTCCAGAAACTGTCCCCCGAGGGCGAGTTTCGGATGAAGATTGGCGAATATGGTAAGGTGCCCGCACCCGCCGATGCGTATGCCGTAACCTACCTTGGACCCTACCTCTCAAGCACACTTCCGGCGGAATACCCCAAGGCCGGGCTACTCAATCATCCGACCGATGTCGCCGTGGATAGTGATGGTGATATCTACATTGCGGACTGGGGCAATCATCGGATTAGCATCTTCGACTCCCACGGACGGCCGCTGACCAATCTGATGGGCGATGCCCAGGTGATGTCCAAGTGGGGCCAACAGAGTATCGATGCCAATCCCGACATGATGAAGGCATTGCGTCGCGTGAGAAATTTGGAACCCCAGTGGCGGTTTTGTTTCCCGACGGCGGTCGACTTTAATCCAAAGACCGACGAGATCATTGTCGCCGACAGTCAGCGCAATAGGCTGCAGATTTACCGCAAAGTTCGCGACTACGTTGATTTCCAGGCGAACCTCTAGCGCTTCGCTGAACGATTGATCTGCTTCTTGCTCGGATTGCTTCTGCCTCCCTGACCACACCGGAGGCAGAAGTGAGCCCTGCCACGCGGGCAAAGCTCATGCCCAACTGCGCGGATCATCAGCGTTTGTCGGGATCATATCGGCGTCTTGGGTGGCGCGGTTGCTTCCACCGGCTCAGAGCGATTGTTCGGAAGGATGCTGTCGGCGGCGGCCTGAAGAAACGCTCGCGACAGGGCCGGGTCGTCGGCAAGGCGGGCAAGAACAACCGCACCAACCATGGTGGCAAGCGCAGCTAACCCTTGTTTCTGCCGTCGCCCCGGTAAGCACCGGCTCAACGCGTCGAGCATGCCGCCCAGCGCGTGCCCGACCGCCTGCCGAGAGTTAGAACGGCGGGCAACGTCGGGGCCAAGCGTCGTAAGAGGGCAGCAATGGGCTGACGCCAGGCGTTCGGGATCCAGATAGTCTCGGACAATGGCCTCCAGCGCTGCCTCGCGGTCGGGCGAGCGGCTGATCCGGTCCCACTTACTGGCCGCTTTCTCCAGCAGGAATTGGGAGACTTCGGCGGCCAGTGCCTCCTTCGAAAGGAAGTGTAGATAGAAGCCACCGTGGGTTAGTCCGGCTTCCTTCATCACGGCGTCCACGCCAATGCCGTCGATGCCGTGCTCGCGGAACAAATTACTGGCGGCGGCCAGGATGCGTTGGCGGGTTTCCGCTCTTCGTTGCGTTGGCTCGGCCATGGGGATGTGAACCTGCTATCCGATGAAGATCGTCATTTTAAAAGCTTGACTAGATCATATGACGACCGTCATCTAGGGCGCAAGCCTTCTGGAGTTTCGCCATGGGATCTGGAGTGATCGCCCGCCTGTTCGCGGGGCGTGTGCATTACGCCTGGGTGGTTGTCGCCGTGATGTTCGTTGTGATCCTCGCCTCGGTCGGCGTGCGGGCGGCGCCGGGTGTGCTGATCGTGCCGCTGCAAGCGGCTTTCGGCTGGAACGCCGCGGTGATCTCCGGTGCGATATCGTTGAACATCCTGTTGTTCGGCCTCGTGGGGCCGTTCGCGGCCGGGTTGATCCAAACGATCGGGTTGAAGCGGACGGTCCTGCTATCGATGGTCCTGTTGGTGATCGGCGCTGGGCTAAGCGCATTCGTCAGCGAGATCTGGCAGTTGTACCTTACCTGGGGCGTGCTGGTCGGACTTGGCTCCGGTGCGGGCATGGTCGGACTGGCGACGGCGATCGCCAATCGATGGTTCGTGCACCGGCGGGGGCTGGTGGTCGGGCTGCTGACGGCGAGCAATGCCTCGGGGCAGTTGATCTTCCTCCCGTTGCTGGCGAGCCTTGTGGTCTCCCATAGCTGGCACATCGTGCCGCTGGTGGTTGCAGGCACGATCCTGGCGCTGATCCCGCTGGTGCTGCTGATGTTGCCCGAAAGCCCCGCCGCAATCGGGATCGGCGCGTTTGGATCGGATGAAGTCATGGAGTTGCCGCCGCGCTCGGGCAACCCGTTCGTGATCGCGATCGCTGGTCTGATCCGCGGTGCGAGGTCGGTCGATTTCTGGTTGTTGTTCACCACATTCGCCGTGTGCGGCTTTTCGACCAACGGGCTTGTGGCGACACATCTGATCCCGTTCTGCATTGATCACGGCATCCCCGCGGTAAGTGCCGCCAGCCTGTTGGCCGCGATGGGGGTGTTCGACCTGGTGGGGACCACGGTCTCCGGGTACCTGACCGACCGCTATGATTCGCGGATCTTGCTGTTCTGGTACTACGGGTTGCGGGGACTGTCGCTGGTGGCGCTGCCCTTCACGCATTTCGACGTAGTCAGTCTGGGGATCTTTGCGGCGTTCTACGGCCTGGACTGGGTCGCCACCATTCCCCCGACGGTGACACTGACCAACACGGTGTTCGGCAAGAGGGATGCCCCAGTGATCGTCTCGTGGATCGTCGCCGGACATCAGATCGGTGGCGCCGTCGCAGCCCTCGGAGCAGGCGAGACGCGATATCTCACGGGAAGCTACGTCCCGGCATTTCTGGCGAGCGGGGTTGCCTGTCTGATGGCGGCGATCATGGTGCTGAGAATTGCTCGCCGGCCAGTGGTCGTCGCATTGGCGGAGTGATCAGCCGGCGAAGTCAGGCTGAAACTGATCTATCGTCGCGCGGGCGAACGCCTGGATGTAGTCGACCAACATGTCTGAACTGTGCCCGGCGATGTTCTGATCGGCGCCGGCGATGGCTCGCGCGATGGCGGCGTGCAAGCGCGCTGCCAGCGGCAGGTCAGCCGCTTGTTTGTAGTGCATGTACCAGAACCGGCGGGAGAGCCCGTTCATCAGGTTCATGGCTGACGCGGCGAACTCGTTGCCGGCCGCGTCCAGCACCAGCAGGTTGAATTCACGATCCAGGCGCATGAAGGCGATGTCGTCCGCATTCCGCGCCGCGTCGTCCATACCGTCCGCGATCGCCGCGAACTGCAGGCGTTGTAGCGGTGTGGCGCGTTTCGCGGCGGAGCGCGCGAGGAAGCGCTCGATCTCCCGGCGTGCTTCCAACAGGCGGAGTTGGCGGATCGGATCGATCTCGGAAACCACGATGCCACGCCGCGGCATGATCACGACCAGCCACTCGCGGGCCAGGCGCTGGAGGGCCTCGCGGATGGGGGTTCGGCCGACACCGAGGCGGCGGCTGAGGATCGCCTCGGACACGACGCTGCCGGGCGGGATGCGCAGGGTGACGATCTCTTCTTCCAGCGCCCGATAGGCTTTTTCAGTCAGCGTCTCGGCCTGGAGGAGTTCGTCGTGGTTTGGCAGGAGGTCCATCTAGAGGTCGGCTAGCCTGATCCAGACGCCGATTGCTGCCGCCACCACGAGACCAGTCGCGATCACCGGGAGGCTCGGCGGCCATTGGGTGAGTTGGCTGGCGCACAGGATCCACAGCACGAAGCAGCCGACGGCGATGACGTAGCCGCCGACAAGAGAGGCGACGTTGCGCTTGCGCGGCGTGCGGTCTCGGATGGTGATGGCCATAGGGCTATTCCGCGGCCATCGGCTGGGGGCGGACGCCCCGGAGTTTCGCGCAGGTCATGGCGGATGAAGCGTGAGTCGTAGCCGTTGAAGAGGTGACCGAGCAGGCCTCGGTTCAGGTCGCTGGTGCCAAAGAGCCAGTCGGCGAACGGGTAGGTCAGGTTCATGTTGCGGTTCATCATGATCGCCGTGTTGTGGTGGGCGATGTGATGGCGACGGATGGTGTTGACGAACGGCACATGGCGCAGGATGCGGTCATCCTGCACGTGACAGCACCAGTGGAAGAATTCGTAGTTCATGTACATGCCCGCGGCGGTGCAGACGACGAACCAGCCGGCGTTGGCTGACCAAATTTCCGCCACTACGGCACCCCCGGCGGAAGCCATGACCAGGAAGGCGATCAGGGCGTAGGGCGGGAAGAAGACGATCCGATAGTCCCTGGTGGTGTCGTGATACGGCGCTTCATGGGTAAAGAACTGATGGTGCGCCAGGGTGTGGCGATTGTAGATGCCCATCAGGCCGGGGATCGGCCGATGCATGACCTTGGCATGCAGGAACCACTCGAAGATGTTGGCCAGGATCACGACGATCGGGATCACCGCGATCTCGGCTGGGGTGGCGGCATGGATGTGCTGGGCGGCATACCACAGCGCGGAACCTCCGATCAGGTAGATCAGGGCTACGTGGATCAGGCCGTGATAGGCTGGAGCGATCTGGGCACGATACATCGCTCGGAACGCGGCCTGGCGGGAGGACATCATGCGGGCGTCTCCTATAGGGTTGGTGGAGACTAACATATCAGTGGTATGTTTCAAGGGACATCGTTTTGAAAGTGGCCGAGCTGAGTCACCCTTTAGCCCCCGGCGCCACCCAATGGCGGTCGACACTTGCGGTGATCGGTACGCGCGCCGGGTTGGCGGGCGGCGCGCGAAAGAGGACTCTTACCGGTCGGCGAACGCCGGCTCGTATAGGCGGGGTCAGATCATGATTGGAGAGCAATCGTCGTCGCGGCTGAGATGGATCGTGAGTTGCGCCCCGCCGGCTTATTGGGCGGCAACTGAAAAAGCGTCCTCGCAGGCGCTCTCGAAGTTGTTGAATTGTCGCGTGTTCCTAAGCGGTAGCGCGTGTGCCCTTGTTACTGACAGCCAAGGTCATGCGGAGCCCCCGCCGGGCGGCGCACTGAACGTGGTGGTGACAGGTGGCCACCCCGGTGATCCAGAATACGGCTGCGGAGGGACCATCGCTCGTTATGGGCGGCTCGGGCACAAGGTCACGCTCCTGTATCTCAATCGCGGCGAAACCCCGCAACCAGAGGGTGTCGGCTGCTCCGGAACCGAAGACGGCACACGCGTCCGGGAGGCCCAGGAAGCCTGTCGCATTCTTGGCGCGACAGCGGCCTTTGCGCCGCAATGCAACGGCAACGCAATTGTCGATAACGCACACTACCGTGACTTCACCGAGCTTCTCGCCGGCCTGGATCCCGATGTCGTCTTCACCCATTGGCCGATCGATAACCATCCCGACCATCGAGCGACCACCACCCTGACCTATCAGGCGTGGAATAGCCTGGGTCGCAAGGCCGCATTTTATTACTACGAAGTCTCGGATGGCGAAGACACGCTGATGTTCACCCCATCGGAGTATGTTGATATCATCGATGTCGAGCCCCTGAAGCGTCAGGCCTGCTATGCGCACGCATCACAAAACCCCGACCGCTTCTACGCTTTACAGGCGGACGTCGCCAGATTTCGCGGAATTGAGGCAGGATACAAGCAGGCAGAAGCTTTTATCCGCCATATTCGGTCACGCCAAGACTTGCTGCCATGATCAACGCACACGGCCGTCTTGGCCGCCTGCATGCCACCGTCCGACGCGCCGAGCGAGCCGGTTCGGTGACATTGCCCGGCGATTTGTTGCAAAGCGCGGAGGCCTCGTCCAACCGGCCACCAAGCGTAAATCAGCAGGGCAGAGCGCCCTCCCGTGTGCCAGACGCCTGGAGGAAGTAACGCGGGCCCAGTTATCGCTGTGTCGTAACTGACCGAAGCCGAAGCAGCATCCAGCATCGACAGTTGATCGATCCCCCCAGCGCAGCCGGCGTCCCGACCGCGACTAATGTCGTCGATCGCCGTGGCAAAGCTAAGCCGGCCAGGGGCCCGAAAACCCATGCTGGTCGGCTATCATCGGAAAAAATTTCGCACCAACCGCCACTAGTCCTCTTGACCGGCCGCCGAACAAAAACTAGTTGATTGGCACTCGAACCATGGGAGTGCTAGGTCGTCAACGTAGCGCCCGGTACGACGGACCCAAAGGTTCCGTTCCGCTCGGCGAGCGCTCCCTGCTTCGACCAGCAAAGGGGGTCTGATCCATGGCGTTATTTCCCAATCCTTTCAATACGCTCCTTGGACTTCAAGAGGCACTGGAAGCGTTCCGAACGAGTGGGTGGTTACAATCAAGTCCGAGCGGCACCGGCAGCTATCCACCGCTAAACATATTCCGTAAGAATGACGACTTCATTCTGATCGCCGAATTGCCCGGTATCAACAAGTCTGAGCTTGACCTGCAGGTCAAGGGTCGCACCGTGCGACTCGCCGGCGCCAAGGTGGCTAAGCATGCTGAAAATGCCAGTCTTCACCGGCGGGAACGGCTGTCTGGACGCTTCGATCGCTCGGTCACATTGCCGGTTGAGATCGATCCCGAGGGCGTGAAGGCTGAGTATCACGGCGGTATTTTGGCTGTGTCTCTGCCGCGCTCCGAGCGCGATAAGGCACGCTCCATTAAGATTGGCTGAGACCAGCGGAAATTCTGGAGGAACAAATGTCGGAATCACAGGAATTGGCAGTTCGTGAGAAGCAGGAGCTGGCTAAAAAAGAAGAAAGAACCGTGCCTGGCCGCTACTTCGTCCCACCCGCGGACGTCTTTGAGACGGACGACGCGCTGACCGTGATCTTGGAGATGCCAGGCGTCGAGAAGAATGACTTAAGTATCGCGCTGGAGGACGATACATTGCGGGTTGAAGGCAAGATCGATTTCTCGAAATACCAGGGGATGGAGCCAGTCTATACCGAGTATCTCGTCGGGCATTATGCTCGCGGGTTCACGCTGTCAGGAAAGATCGACCGTGATGGCATCACTGCCCAGCTCGACGATGGCGTCCTGACACTGAAACTGCCGAAAGCAAAGGAGGCGATGCCGCGGCGCATCGCTATCAATTGAATACTGGTGCTCGGGCCTTGCGCCAACGTTGACGGCGTGCTCGGGCACCCCAACGCGATTGCTTAGGGGAGACGAAGTCGTGAGGCTTGACGATGCCAAGGATAGGGAGCACGGCGCGGTAGACCTGCTGGTACTCTTTGCGACAGTATGTTTGGCACTGGCGACATGGGCAAATCTTGCCGATACTTCCAGTGTTCAGCCGTGGAAGGCTTTCGTCAGTGTGGTGGTAACGGTGCTGTTGGCGCTGGCCGCGTTGACGCGCAACCCGGACTGGGCAATGGCGATCAGGTTCCTGACGGGAGGATGGCTCATCGCCGCGCCCTTTGTATTAAGATTCGACGATGTCGCTCCTGCGCTCTGGAGCTACCTGGCAATTGGCACCCTGGTAGCTACGGCAGCAACGCCCGCCATCGCTGGCCGCCTGAGCGGCCGAGCCAGTATCGCACCTTGATAAAGATCGCAGCCGCGGTTAATCCGCGGCTGCGGCCGAGCTTTGCACCCGAGTTTATTTCACAACGCTGACCCTTTCTTCCGCCGGTTTCGATGCTATGACGCGCCCGCCACTCGAATCGGAGCCGCGTCCATGGAATATTCCCGCCATTTCAAGTTCCTGATCTGCGCCCCCGCCTTCGACCCGGCCGATCTGGAAGGCCAGCGGCTTCAGGCGATCACTGAGGAGATCGAGCAAGACGGCTATGGCGTCATGAAGGCGCGCAAGGTCGATGACGCCGAACTGGTGATCCAGACCGACGCCGCGGTGGGCTGCGTGCTGCTGGACTGGGGAAAGCGCGGGCCGCAGGGCAAGATGGCGCGCCTCGTATCGCAGATCCGCAAGCGCGGTCTCGACATGCCGATCATCATCCTGGTCCGCCACCACCGGCTGGAAGACATCCCGGTCGATGTGCTGCGCGAGGCTGATGGTTATGTGTTCCTTGCCGAGGAGACGCCGGATTTCATCGCCAAGAACCTGATCAGCCGGCTGCGGCAATATGCCGAGACACTGAAGACCCCGTTCTTCGGCGCGCTGGTGGACTATGCCGAAGAGGGCAACCAACTCTGGACCTGCCCCGGACACAATGGCGGAGTCTTTTATGCCCGCAGCCCAATCGGACGGATTTTCTTTCAGCATCTCGGCGAAGCGGTATTTCGGGACGATCTCGACAACTCGGTGCTCGACCTTGGCGATCTGCTGACGCACGAGGGACCCGCGCTGGCGGCGCAGCAGGAAGCGGCGAAGATCTTTGGCGCTGAACGGACCTACTTCGTGTTGAACGGGACCTCGTCGTCCAACAAGATCGTTCTGCAGTCGTTACTGACGGAAGACGACCTGGTACTGTTCGACCGCAACAACCACAAGGCGGCGCATCATGGCGCGCTGTATCTCGGCGGCGCCATCCCGGTGTTCCTGGAAACCGACCGCAACGCACACGGGCTGATCGGCCCGATCGACTACGAAGCGCTGGACGCCGAAAAAATCCGCGAGAAAATCCGGGTCCATCCGCTGGTCACCGATCCGGAAGCGTGGCGGCGGGAACGTCCGTTCCGCGCGGCGGTGATCGAACAATGCAGCTATGACGGCACCATCTACAGCGCCGAGACCATCATCGAGAAGCTTGGCCCCCTCTGCGACTACATCCTGTTCGACGAGGCATGGGCGGGCTTCATGAAGTTCCATCCGATCTATCGTGGACGCTTCGCCATGGGGCTGGATGGGCTGGACGCGGCGCATCCCGGCATCATCGCAACCCAGTCCGCCCATAAGCAATTGTCCGGCTTCAGCCAGTCGAGCCAGATCCATGTGAAGGATTCGCACCTAACCGGCCAGCGCCGCCGTGTCGAACATCGCCGGCTCAACGAGATGTTCATGATGCACGCCTCCACCTCGCCGTTCTATCCGCTGTTCGCCTCGCTTGACGTCGGGGCGCAGATGATGAAGGGGCGTCAGGGAGAGGTGCTCTGGGATGATACCATCCGGCTTGGCATAGAGCTGCGCAAGAAGCTGCGCGCAGTCGCTCGTGAGTTCGAAGAAACGGAAGCGGAGCCCGATCGCCGGTGGTTTTTTGATCCATTCGTACCCGATACGGTCGAGCACGACGGCATGGTGATGGCATGGGAGAATGTGCCAACCGACGACCTCGCCTCCGACGCGCGCTACTGGGAACTTACGCCGGGTGCGGCTTGGCACGGCTATCGTCATGTAAAGCATGGCTACGCGATCACGGACCCCAACAAGCTGACCCTGTTGACACCGGGCTTCGACCGCAGAACCGGCGCTTACAGCGAAAACGGCCTTCCTGCCCCGGTGCTGGCCCAATATCTGCGGGAGAACCGGATCGTTGCCGAAAAAAACGACCTCAACAGCATCTTGTTCCTGCTGACGCCGGGGGTGGAATCGAGCAAGGCAGGAACCTTGCTCAGCGCGCTGGTATTTTTCAAACGGTTGCACGACGACAACGCGGCGTTGGAGGACGTCATTCCGGAATTCGTGCGTCGGCGTCCCCAGCGGTACGGCGGGATGCGGCTGCGTGACCTCTGCCGGCAGATGCATGCGTTCTATCGCGACCAGGACACCAGCTTGCTGCAGCGCAGGCAGTTCCGGCCCGAGCACTTCCCGACGCTCGCCATGCGGCCGCAAGAAGCAGTCCGCCGTCTTGTGAAGAACGATGTCGATTACCTGCCGATCGACGAACTGTCAGGGCGCATCGCAACCACGCTGTGGGTGGTTTATCCCCCCGGGATCGCTACGATCGTGCCTGGGGAGCGTCTGGATGAACGGGCGCAACCGATGATAGACTACCTAAAAGTATTCGAGCGTGGCACCAACCTGTTCCCCGGCTTCGAAGCTGAGATCCAGGGCGTCTATCGCGAGAAGCAGCCGGACGGTTCGTTTCGGATTTTTACTTATGTGACCAGATAATCGCAGGCATTCGATTCGGCTTGCACCGAGCCCCTCTCGTGCTTCCCGTCCGATCTGCTAGCATCGGATCCACCAGGGAAGCACACTTCCCGGCAATACGGGAGGTTACGACATGGAACCCACGCCATCGGGCGCCGAGTTGACGCACGAAGTCACAGGCCTTGAACGCGAGACCATTGCTCGCGTCGCGCGTAGGCTGCTGCCGATGCTGATCGCCTGCTATTTCGTTGCGTATCTCGATCGCGTGAATGTCGGGTTTGCATCCTTGACAATGAACAAGGCGCTTGGTTTCAGCTCGGCGGTCTATGGTTTCGGTGGTGGCATATTCTTCCTCGGTTACTTCATATTCGAAGTCCCCAGCAATCTGTTGCTCAGCAAAGTCGGCGCCCGGCGGTGGATCGCCCGGATTTTAGTCACATGGGGTATTATCTCCGGCTGTATGGCGTTCGTCACCGGGCCGTGGTCGTTCTACACGCTGCGCTTCCTGCTGGGGATTGCAGAGGCCGGCTTCTTTCCCGGCATCGTGCTTTACCTAACCTGGTGGTTCCCCTCCTATTACCGGTCCCGCATCCTCGGCGTGTTCATGACGGCGATCCCGCTTTCCGGTATCCTGGGGTCGCTGGTGTCTGGCTTCCTGCTCGATCTTGACGGCTGGATGGGGGTCGCCGGCTGGCAGTGGCTGTTCATTCTTGAGGCGGCGCCAGCAGTGCTGCTCGGCGTGGCATTCTGGTATACCATGACCGATTGGCCGTCGCAGGCGCATTGGCTCACCACGGAGCAGCGCGACTGGCTGACGGCGCGGCTGGACTCGGAGCGGTCCCGGCGCCAAACCATTCGGCATTACAGCCTGACGCAGGCGCTGACGAATAGCCGCGTACTGATGCTGAGCCTGGCGTATTTCGGAGGTTCCTTCTCCGGCTACGGCATCGCACTCTTCCAACCGCAAATCGTGCACCGCCTGGCGCAGGGCTTCGGCATGACCGGTGTGATCAATGCCATCCCCGCGATCTTCGCCGTGGTCGCGATGGTGTTGTGGGGCCGTCACTCCGATCGCACGGGCGAGCGTCCCCGTCATGTCGCGTTGGCTTATTCTGTAGGCGCAGCCGGATTGATCGCCACGGGGCTGATGACCGATCCCGTGCTGACCATGATGATGCTGGTGATTGCTGCTATCGGCCTCTCCTCGACGGCGCCGATCTTCTGGAGCCTGCCGACGGCGATGCTGTCCGGCACGGCGGCGGCGGGCGGGATCGCCCTCATCAACGCGCTGGGCAACTTGGGCGGGTTCTTCGGCCCGTATGCGTTCGGATTGATCAAGGACGCAACAGGGGGCAGTTTTACTTATGGCCTGATGGTGCTGGCACTCGGGCCCATCGTGTCGGCAACGATCATCCTGGCACTGGGACACGATCGGCGGCTGGAACATATTCCCGCACGCGATGTCCCTGCGCGACGATAACGCCTGCCCTGAAGGGCGGCTGCCGCCGCACCGAGGTTCTACTTCGCGTTGCGGACGCCGAAGAAGTATTTCAGCGGAGGGCGGAAGCGTAGACTTCAGGCCATCTCCGCCAGAGCCTCATCGATATCCACGGATGTCAAACACCAGGCATTGTCCAGATACACTACGACGTGGCGCATGAACGGCTCGCTCAGCGCAAGGGCTTTGGTGTCATTTCTGAGGTGATCGGCCAGCAGCGCCAATGCCAATTGACGCGGTCCTGGGCCGGCATAGGTCCATTCGAACCCGGTCTTGTTGAAGCAATGGAGATCCGTTCGCGGCGGTAGCGGCACGCCATCCACTGTCACCTTGGTTCCGCGCAGGGTGCGCTCACCCTCATAGGTTTTCATCCCACGTCTCCGAACACGATGACCGACCGAATCGCCTGGCCCGCCTTGAGGTCGTCGAAGCCGCGGTTGATATCCTCCAAGGCGATCCGCTGCGTTATCAGACTATTGAGCTTTAGGTCGCCTCGCAGGTAAGAGCGCGCTAGCGCCGGAAAATCCGTCGCGGTCTGCGCGCCGCCGTAGCTGGAGCGAGTGATTCGTTTCTCGCCCATCAGCGCTCCCCAGCGAAACGAGACCTCCTGGTTCACGCCCACCTTGCCGAGCCAGACGATCTGCCCGCCCAGGCGACAGGCCTCGGTCGAGCAACGGAACGATGCTTCGTTCCCCGCTGCTTCCAGCACGCAATCCGCACCGCGCCCGCCGGTGATCGCTCGGACTTCCGCGACGGGATCGGCCACGCGGGCGTTGACCGCATGGGTTGCTCCCAAATCCTTGGCCATTGCCAATTTCGCGTCGTCTAGGTCGACAGCTATGATCTGGGATGCGCCCGCCAGCCGCGCCCCTTGCACCGCCGAAAGCCCGACCGCGCCACAGCCGATCACCATTGCCGTTTCACCGTAGCGCAAGCCGGCGATCCGAGTCGCGGCACCGACGCCGGTTAATACGGCGCACCCCAGCAGGCAGGCGCAATCGAGCGGCATGTCGGGCGGGATCGCGACAGCACAGGCGTTGGTGACCACGGCATATTCGGCGAACGCGGCAATGTACATCATCGTTTGCACCGGTTGACCGCCTAAGCTCAACCGCGTGGTGCCGTCGAACGCGACAGCTCGAGCGCCTTGCGACACGTATTTGTCGCACAGAATCGGCTGCCCGCGCTCACAGTGGAAACAACTGCCGCAATGTGGGTTCCAAGATAGCACCACACGTTCGCCCACCCGTCCGGGATCAACGCCGGGGCCGACGGCAGCGATGATCCCGGCAGCCTCATGTCCAAGAACGATCGGCATGGGATAGACCAACTGGCCCTGGATGACCTCCAGGTCGGTATGGCACAGACCTGCAGCGGCGATTCGCACCAGGACTTCCCCAGCGCGCGGTTGTTCGGCCTCTACCGTCTCGATCCGCAATTTCCGGCCGGCTTCGGACAGAACGGCGGCGCGGAATCTCAACGTCATTGGAGATCACCTCCTACGCTTGGTTTTTTCGGCCAGGATCAAGCCTAAGCTCCTGCCACGGCGAACGCGCCGACGCTAAAGGCGGCCACTCTGGCGGATCTGGCAGCATTTTGCCGATGAAACTCATGCCATCCCCGGACAGGGCTGCGTCTACCGACATGGCTTCGACCTCCCCATGCGGTTTTCTTGCAGACCGCTCATCTATTGGGCGTCATCTCAAAATAGCCTTTGGCGTTCTGTCAACTTCCGTCCCAATCCCTTTTTAGGCTGCCCCTGGAACGCAACGCTATTCCGGGCGGTGGTGAAACGGTGCCGCGCGCCGAATTGGTTGTCGGGACCTCCGCCGAGCTCGCGGGCGGACTTGCTCATCTTGTTTGTGTTCTCCCCTGGTCGCGCCGTCCTTGGGGATGTCGTTCCAGTCTATTGCGTCTGCGCTTCGCAGCGGCGGGCTGCCGTCGCGATTGCCGCAGGCAGGGGCTGCGATCGCCGTTGTGCGCTGCGCTATCCACGGCCACATCGGGCCGGATCGCATTCCTCGCCACCCGCGGGATGGCCGAGGAAAGCCAGTTCTGTCAATCCCCATGACCCTTTTGACCATTGGCCGGCGAGTCGCTGGCGGCAGCCGGGTATCAGGCGCCTTGTTGTGGCTACTGGCCGTTCCTGCGATTATCGTTGACGGGGCCTTCCGGCGGCGGGCAGCACTGTGCGCGGCAGATCGCCTTGATCCAACCGCGACCTGCCTGACCAGAGCCAGCCATATTGCCGCGCTGCTCCCCGCACATTCCATCGGGCGAATTGCCGCCATCGGCGATTGCGCGGTGGATCTCGATTCTGGCAGGTGGCGGCGGCGAGCCACCGATTTTCAGGTCCGCTGAAACGGACGTCCCGGTCCCGACCAGGACGCATAATAAGCCCTGACCTACCGTGGCCGGCCGTAGAGTGCTGCTCGAGGCGAACATGCAAACGACAGCATGCTGTGCTGGATGGAACGTCTGAGCACTGAAATTATCTAATGAAAGCGGATGTAAGTCCGCCCGGTCCGCCTGAAATCCCTCTGGCAACAACCTCTCCCGCACGAACGGGAGAGGTTCGCGAAGCCAATCAGCCCGTCGTCGGCGCAGTCGTATTCTTCTTGCTATGCGTCTTGTGCGAGCTGGCGTTGTGGACCGAGTGATGCGTTTTTGCATGGTTTTGAGTCGCGGCCATGACTGGCGAGGCAACCAGAGCGGCGACAGGCAGAACAAAAGCTAGCGCGGCGATGAGGCGCTTGAACGAGGTAATCACGAGCGTGTGCTCCGGGGGAAGGGTGAGGGCCAGAAGGGTTCATAGCCGGGGCGAAGAATGTGCCCTAATCGACTGACAAGATTATGCATCATTTGATGGCTCAAAAGCAAGCCATTTTAGGCGTGAAAGATGTCATCGTGACATCAAAACAACCCATAGCGGCATGCCAGCCACAGTTTCTGCCATTTCGACAGACTGACCGGCTCATCCAGCCGTTGCCAGCCCCGTCGCTCCAGCACCGAGAGGATCGCATCGTAGGTTGCGCCCATCAAACGAGCCGGCTTCATAGCGACTCGATCGCACCTGTCCATCGCGCTCCAGGCCTGTTGGAAATAGCCGTGGGCAAGCGTCGCCAAACGATCACAAACCGTCGACAAACCGGGCGCCGTCAAAATCGCTACGGGATCGGCCGGAACGCCGGCATCCAGAAGATATTCCCGCGGTAAATAAATTCGACCGCGTTCCGCATCCTCTTTGATATCGCGCAAGATGTTGGTTAGTTGTAACGCTCTACCGAGTGCATGGGCCACCCGGTCCGCGGCTGGGGAGGCATCGCCAAAAGTCCGGACTGACAGACGCCCCACCGCCGAGGCCACGCGATCGCAATAAAGATCGAGGTCGGCCATGTCCGGCGCCACAACAACGGTCTCCGCATCGGTCTCCATCCCATCGATGACGGCGACGAAATCCTCTGCTCGCAACTGAAACATAGAAACCGCGGCGGCCAGCACGCGCGTCACTGGCCCTTCGGTTCGGCCCTCATACAACGCCGCGATATTGTCCCGCCAAGCCGCCAGGGAGAGTCGTTTCGTTTCGATAGTACCAGCCTCGTCGGCGATGTCATCGACAATGCGGCAGAATGCGTAAATCGCATACATCGCGTGACGACGATCCGGGGGAAGCACCCGCATGCCATGGTAGAACGATGTGCCTGCCGAACGCACGACAGTCTCGACCGCGTCCAGATCCTCCTGGGCAGCGCCGAGCGGCGTTGATGGCTTGGTCATATCAAGTATAACATCGAGCCCAGGACGCTCAAGACAGCGTCGCTCTTGTGCAGCTTGACCCGGCTTAACAACGGATCGCTATGCCCAAGCCGATGTGCCAACCGCTTCGCAAGACCATGAATAACGGCGGTTTCCAAGCGAAGGCGGACATTCCGGACGACTTTAGGCAATTCCGACGCGACATGGTTCATCCTGTCGATGCGGTC
The DNA here is from genome assembly GCA_963832865.1 of uncultured Pseudomonadota bacterium. Lineage (GTDB taxonomy): Bacteria > Pseudomonadota > Alphaproteobacteria > Acetobacterales > Acetobacteraceae > Rhodopila. The sequence goes on along the minus strand of CAWHWH010000042.1, from coordinate 32,773 downwards.
TAGCAGCGTGACAAATACGCGACGCAGCGATGGCGTCTCGGCGGCAAGCCGCAGATCGTCCACTGTCGCGCCACATTGATCGAGCACTGATTGCGGCAAGTAGCAGCGATCCAGCTCCGCAAGATCTTTCGCGCAATCCTGAATATGATTTAGGATCTGCAACGACGTGCAAAGCGCATCGGACGACAGATAGCAATTATGATCTTCACCGTGCAGGTCAAGCACGTAGCGTCCCACCGGCGCCGCTGAATAGCGACAGTAGCTGTACAACTCGTCGATCGTCGCGTACCGGGACTTTGTCGCATCCTGTCTGAAGGCGATCAGGAGGTCGGTTGCATGCGTTGGCGTCACACCGGTTTCCTCTAGGCTGGCGCGCAACGCCGTGGCGCTCGGTGACCCATCGGTCCGGCGACCGAGCAAAACGTCTTCCATGACGTCGAGGCGTTCGAGCTTGTCCGGGGGAGAGAGCTTGGACGAGTTGGCGATGTCATCAGCGTTTCGAGCGAACGTGTAGTAGCAGTGCATCGGCTCGCGATACTTCCGCGCAATGATGATAGAGCCGACTGGGAAATTTTCGTCCCGCGGCCCTTTGCCGGACCAGGTCTCGACGTCCTCGATAACCGAGCGACCCGGTTGGCTCATCCAACGGTATCCTGGTAGGCGCGTCCTTTCCAGGCGACACCGCGACCGAGATAATGGTTTGCGGCCGACCCGATTGTCGCCGCCATATAGAACGCCGCGACCAGCGGCAGAAACGGCGCCCAAAGCGGCGGTCGGCCGAACCGGGTGAGCGTTGGGAGATAGCAGGCTGAAAGAATCACCCACGCGGCCAGGCCGCACCAGAATGCGGCGCCTCGTCCGAACAGCGCCAGGGCGGGCGGCAACAGCCAGATCAAGGCCATGCCGAACGTCGTCAGGGCGAGCAACGGAAGGGAATAGCGAAGCTGGACGAAGGCGGTTCGCGCGACCATCCGCCAGATGTCGGCTATCGACGGATACGGCCGAACTGACCGTGCCAGGGCGGCATGGCCGAGCCAGATTCTGCCGCCTTTCTTCACCGCCGCAGCCAACGCGACATCGTCGATTAACGCCTCTCTCACGCTTTCGATGCCGCCGACTCGCCGCAAAGCCCGGCACCTTATCAGGATACTCCCCCCAGCCGCGGCGGCGGTAGCTTTGAGCCCGTCGTTGACCCATTCAAACGGGTAGAGCAACTGAAAGAAGAAAACGAAGGCCGGCACAAGCGCCCGCTCTGCCCAACTATCACACGCCAGTTTCACCATCTCGGAAACCAAATCAAGGCCGCACCGCTCGATCTTGCACACAAGAGACGACAGATGAGCCGGTTCGTGAACGATATCGGCGTCGGTCAGCAGGACAAGGTCCACCTCTCCCGCTTCGGCCACGCCTTGTGACACGGCCCATAGTTTCCCGCTCCATCCCGCTGGGCGCGGAGCGCCCGTGATCACGGTCAAATGAGAATCACCGATCGATCGCGCAATGTTACCGGTTCCGTCCGTGCTGTTGTCGTCCGTCAGGATCACCCGAAACGGCCCGGCATAATCCTGGGTCAGAAGTGACCGCAGGCTAGCCTCTATGAGCGGCGCCTCGTCGCGCGCCGGCACCACGACTGCAACGGACGGCGTGGTGGCGGGATAGGCGGTAGGCAGCACCGGTCCAGCCTGCCAGAATATTCCGCGCGCAAATAGCAAGTACAGCCAGAGCAGCACGGCTAAGATCGCCGCTATGGTCATCTGGCCAACATGCCATTGCTTCTGAACCAATCCACCGCGTCCTCGACCGCCAAGCGCGCGGGGCGGAACTTGTAGCCCAGCTCCGATTCGGCTTTCGCCGATGAATAGAACATCTTCTTGCGAGCCATTTTAAGATGGTCACGCGTCATAAGCGGAGCGATACCAGTGAGCCTCGCGGTTTTCTCCATCATGAAGGCCGCCGGCCAGGTCACCGCTTCCGGCAACCGGATGGTCGGCGGACGGCGATGCACTACATCCGCCACGAGCCCGAGAATATCCTTCAGCAGCATGTTCTCGCCGCCCAGGATGTAGCGCTCTCCCACCGTGCCCTTCTCCAAGGCAAGCACGTGGCCCTCCGCGACATCGTCGACGTGGACGATATTCAGGCCGGTGTCGATATAGAACGGCACACGCCCAGCCGCGGCGTCCAGCACCATTTTTCCGGTCGGCGTCGGCTTGATGTCGCGCGGCCCAACTGGGGAGGACGGATTGACCACCACCACCGGGAGCGATTCTCGTCGAGCCAAATCCAGGACGGCTTGTTCGGCAAGGTATTTGGAGCGTTTGTAAATGCCGACAAAATCGGCTTCGTTGGCCGGTGTTGCCTCGTCGGCCGGCGTGCCGTCGCCGATCTGGCCAAGTGCGGCGACGGAACTGCAATGGACGATACGCTCGGCGCCCGCGTCCGCTGCGGCGCGGACCATTGCTAGCGCGCCGTCGACGTTGGCTCGCAGCATCTCGTCGGGGTCCGGCACCCATATCCGGTAGTCGGCCGCGACGTGAACAACGTATCGGCAACCGGCGGCCGCGCGACGCAGCGAATCGGGCTCGGTGAGGTCGCCGATCACGATCTCCGCCTCCAGACCAGCCAAATTTCGACGGTCGCTCGACGCCCGCGTCAGCAGGCGCAGGCTGTGACCGCGCGCGACCAGCGTCCGCGCGACGGCGGAGCCGACAAAGCCGGTGGCTCCGGTGACCAGGGTCGTCATCGCAGTTCCATCCTCCTTGAGCGTGCCGGTGCAGAGCGGAACGTCCCCAGCGCGTTAATCATGCAAACGAACAGGCATGATCGGGCTGAGCTAATTTAAGCGCACCTTGCATAGACCAAGGTCCCGTCGCCGGAACAGACCTGGCTTGCCCCATAGGCGCGGCACGGGCAGAAGCCTGCCTTCATGAAACGCTTGTCTTATGTTCTGGCGCTCCTGGGCCTCCTCATCGCGCTACTGCTGGTGGCCTATTACGGGCTCGGCAATGTCGTCTCGGGGTTCAGCCGGATCGGCTGGCCTGAGTTCGGAGTGATACTCGGGTGGCAGATCGTGCTGTTCGTGATCCTCGGCCTCGCCTGGGACGTGATTACGCCAGCCAGAACCATGCGCCGGCCTTGGGTGTTGATTTGGGGCCGCATGGTGCGGGACGCATCCGCCAACTGCTTGCCATTCTCCCAAGTCGGCGGGTTCGTGTTCGGCGCCCGCGCGATAACGTTGCACGGCGTCGCATGGCACACCGCAACCGCGTCCACTGTCGTCGATGTTACAGCGGAATTCCTGGCCCAGATCGCCTTCACATGCATTGGGCTCGGGATTTTGCTGATCCGAGCGCCGGCGTCGGGCCTCGCGGTGCCGGCCGAGGTCGGAATCGGGCTCGCTGTGCTGGCATGTTTCGGCTTTGTCTGGGCGCAGCAGGGGGCTGCACCATTATTTGCCCGTCTGGGCCGCCGCATCGCCGGTAGGTGGTTTGAGAATGCCGAGGAACGGATGGATGTGCTGCAGGCGGAACTAGGGTTGATCTACGGCCACGCAGGCAAGCTGGCGCTGGGTTTCCTCATGCACCTGATCGGCTGGATCGGCGCTGGCGTCGCGGGATGGATCGCTTACCGCGCGCTGGCTGTGCCGATCGACTTCGACGATGCGCTGGCAATCGAGGCACTCTTGAGCGCAGCGGCCGCTGTCGCGTTCCTTGTGCCGGTAAACGCGGGGGTGCAAGAGGCCGGCTACGCCGGGCTCGGTGTGATCTTCGGTGTGCCGCCGGAAATGTCGCTCGCTGTCTCCCTCGTGCGCCGGGCGAGGGACATCGCGATAGGCGTGCCGATCTTGCTGTTGTGGCAGTTCGTGGAGATGCGGCGGCTGCGCATGCGGCGCGCCTCGACGGAGACAGGCTAAACGCATCATTGACGGAACGGTCGCGCGGCGGCATCTCTCCGCCCCATGCGCGTCGCAGCTATTCTTGTCGCCGCCGGTTCAGGCTCCCGTTTCGGTACCGAGGTGCCGAAGCAGTTCCTGATGGTCGCCGGGAAGCCAGTGATTCGTCATGCGGCGGAAGCCTTGGCGGCACACGTTTCCGTGCTGCAACCGGTCGGCGACGCCGCGCCGATCGAGGCCGCGCTGATGGATGTCACAGGATGCCTGCCGGTGGTTCAAGGGGGCGCCACCCGCCAGGACAGCGTCCGGGCCGGCCTCGAGGCTCTGGTCCCGTATGAACCCGACATCGTGCTGGTTCACGACGCCGCCCGCCCCGTGATACCGGAGGGTACAATACCCGCGCTGCTGGCTGCACTGCTGGAATCGCCGGGAGCGATTCCGGCAGCTCCGATCGCCGACACGCTGAAACGGGTGGTGCGCGGCATCATCACCGAGACCATCCCTCGGGCCGGACTGTTCCGCGCCCAGACCCCACAGGCCTTCCGATTCGGAACGCTTCTTGCCGCACATAGGGCAGGCCTGACGGGTGCCACCGACGACGCCTCGTTGCTCGAAGCCGCCGGAGAAAGCGTAGAAGTAATCCCGGGATCGGACGACAACATCAAGCTGACCTTTCCGGAAGACTTTGTCCGGCTGGAGCGTATCTTGGCGGTTCCGCTGGTCACACGCGTCGGCACCGGCTTCGATGTCCATCGGTTCGAGGTCGGGCGCCCCCTGGTGCTTTGCGGCGTCACGGTGCCGCATGAAAAGGGATTGGCGGGCCACTCGGATGCCGACGTCGGCATCCATGCGCTGTGTGACGCGATCTACGGCGCGCTGGCGGAGGGCGATATCGGCCGGCACTTCCCGCCCGGAGAAGCGACCTGGAAGGACGCCGACAGTGCCCGGTTCCTGACCCATGCGGCGGAGCGGATCGTCGCGCGGGGCGGCCGGCTGGCCAACGCCGATGTCACCTTGATCTGCGAGCGGCCAAAGATCACGCCTCACGCCGCAGCAATGATCGGCCGCCTCGCCTCGCTACTACGGGTCGAGCCCTCACGCGTTTCGGTGAAAGCAACGACCACAGAAAAACTCGGCTTTACCGGTCGCGGCGAGGGCATCGCCGCCCAGGCCGTGGTATCCATCCTGGTTCCAGAATGACTCATATCGTTGGAGAGCGCGAGAGCATGACGAAGCGTAGCACGTTGGCGGCGCTGTTGGCCGTCAGCCTGATGGCCGGGTGTGTCCAACACCAGGCGCCTGACGTAAGCCCTTACCCGCCGGTCCCGCCGTTGATCTCCGAAGAAATCCCGAAACCGCCGGTGACGGCAGAGGCACTGATGTGGCAGCCCGGACACTGGGATTGGAATGGCACGGGCTATGTTTGGGCAAAGGGGCAATATGTGCCAGCGGCTGGGCACGGCAGCCTGTGGATGCCCGGATGGTGGTCGCGCACCCCGAACGGCTGGACCTGGATGCCGCCGCATTGGCTGTCTTGATTAGATAGTCCAGATGAAGTCCCGGCCCGGGAACCCCGCCATGGTTGCCGAACGTACCAGGGAAGCGATCGCCGCCCGGCGCTCATGGATGTGATGGCAGGCAACCCCTACCGCGCGTGGGTCGAGACCTTCGTCAGCGCGCTTCGCACGGGGGAGGCGATCGGCCCGACGGCCGTGCGCCCGAAATCTCCCGTTGCGACTGAAACGCCTAAGGCATTGATATTTGCACCGCATCCCGACGACGAAATCATCACCGGCGCGCTGCCGCTGCGCCTCATGCGTGAGCAGAGATTCGCCGTGATCGATGTTGCGGTCACGCTTGGGAGTCGGGTCGATCGTCGGGAGCAGCGCTCGATCGAACTGCAGGCGGCCTGCGCCTGCATTGGCTTTGGCCTGATTCACCTGGGCCGAACCGATCTGGAGGGGATCAATCTTCAGGCTCGCGAACGCGATCCCGCGGGCTGGAACGCGGCGGTTACGGCGATCGCCGATGTGCTGGCGGCCCAGCAACCCGACGTCGTCTTCCTCCCACACGCAGCCGACTGGAACGCCACCCATATCGGCGTTCATCACCTCGTCGTCGAGGCGATGCGTCGCTTGCCGGCGCTTGCCTGTCGTGTCGTCGAAACGGAATACTGGGGCGCGATGGCAGCGCCGAATCTTATGGTCGAATCGACACCGGCCGACGTCGCGGATCTGGTGGCGGCGTTGTCGCTGCACGCGGGCGAAGTCGCGCGGAACGCGTATCACCTGCGCCTGCCGGCCTGGATGATGGACAATGTGCGCCGCGGGTCGGAGCTGATTGGCGGCCAAGGCGCGACGGCGCCTCGATTTGTGTTCGCCACGCTCTACCGGCTGCGCGGCTGGAATGACGGGCAATTCCACGACGTGCTCGACAAAGGTCTGGCCATCGCCGCCAACGACAGCCTGGAGGCGCTAATTCCCATCGTCAAGCGGGGGGAAGGCTGAATCTCGCCCGTCTACTCGATGGCTATACGCCACGTTGCAGGTTACGCCATTCGGAGAGCGGCATCTGCTTTTCGGCCGGCGCCGGCGCCCCTGGCAGCATGGCGATGTATTCCAATGAATGTCCGTCCGGGTCCTGGAAGTAGACGCTGGCCGCCGGTATCCAGGGGATGACCTCAGGCTCGTTGATCAACTGACCAGTGAGGCCGGTGGGCCGAAGCCCGGCGTCCTTCAGCGCCGCGATCGATGCGATTGCGTCTGCAATATCCACCTGGAAAGCGTAGTGGAGTTTCATTCCCATCGGTGACGTGAGCGTGCTCCACAGCCCGAGCATCGCCTGTCTTGGCTGTCCGATCCAGAAGAAGGCGACATGCCTTTCAGGGACGGAATGAGCCAGCGTGAGACCGACGACATCGCGGTAGAACCGGATCGACCTATCCAGATCGCTGACTGAGATGTGGGTTTCCCACAGGCCACTGATCGGCACGAGCGTCATGATGTCCTCCGTTCCAGTTCGACCAGAACGGCCATGCTTCGAGGAGGGTGACGGCCGTTACAATAACAAATTGATCATTGGGCGTCCGAAGATGCCGGTTGAAAATAGTAGTCGCCTGTCACGGTGGCGGCGACATTCCACGTCTCCATGCGGATCTTCCATGTCGAGCCGTCACGCACGTCGGTCGTGGTCCAAAAGCCCCTTAGATGCACCGGAGCGCCCACGCCCTGAAATGTGCCGGACCAGCTGCCACCTCTCACCATCGCGTCGTTGCCGACCGCCACGACTCGTTCGAGCTTCGATGGGTCCGGGCGATAGTGCTTGAAGGTATCCGCAAGCGCTTTCTCGATCGCCGGCCGGCCCGAGACCGGCCCGTTGGTCGTGAATATGACCGCATCTTCGGCATAAAGCGCAGCTAATGCGGTGGCGTCATGCTCCAGAAGGCCTTTGTTGTAGGCCCTCAGACTATCCTCTCCCGCTAGCCTTGCGTCCTGGTCGGACGTCTGCTGTGCCGCGGCCGGCAACACCAGTCCGACTATCAGGACAAGCGTGATCGTGACTGATCGCAACATCCCCATCTCCTTCGCAGTTCCTCCGGGTGCGGCGCAAATGGTCCGCGCCGACCAGCCGCTGGTATCTTCGCCATTCCTCAGTGCCATACAAGGGAGAAACAGCCCGCCAGAAAGCCGCATCTGCCAATTGGAATTTCGAAACACAAGATCTTCACCGTCTTGGCAGGTCGGCCGCCTGGCCGGTGGCGGCCCGGATGAACCCTCCTGCCTTGGCAATGGCTCGGCGTCCTTCGGTAAGTTGCTGATAGAACAGTGGCCAGGCGTGGATCATGTGCGGCCAGACTTCTAACGTGACGCGCACGTCCGCCGCGCCGGCCCGCGCGGCGAGCTGTACCGAATCGTCGAACAAGGTCTCGTCGCTGCCGACTTGAATGAGAAGTGGCGGCAGCCCCACGAAATCAGCATAGAGCGGGGCGGCAAGAGGCGTCCTTGGTGCCACCCCGTTGAGATACCAGCCGGCCAGCTCAAGGATATATTCCTTGCTGATCATCGGATCGATCGCTGCCCTGGTGGCGTAGCTGTCGCCTCGCGCTTCCATGTCGATCCAGGGCGAGATGCACCAGCCGCACGCCGGCAACGGTAGTCCGCGCTCCCGGAGCGAAACCATAACGGCCAGGGTCAGTCCACCGCCCGCGCTATCGCCGCCGATCGCTATCCGCCCAGGCTGCAGCCCCTGCTCGAGCAGCCATTGATAGGCCTGAAGCGCATCGTCTAGCGCCGCCGGAAACGGATGCTCGGGTGTGCGCCGATAGTCGATCGCAAGCGTCCGCATCTGCGCCGCTCTGCCGGTCTCCGTCACCATGGCCCGATGGCTGGCGATCGATCCCACAGAGAAACCGCCCCCGTGCAGATAGAGGAGGACGCGGGAGGCATCCGCGCCGGGCGCGAGGCTCCATTCCGCCGGCACGCTGCCGGCGCTCACCGGTTCAAGGCGAATATCCTCGGCCGTTAGGTAAGCGCTGCCGAGTGCGTCCAGTCGCTCGCGGCGTTCGGCAACAGAGGTCGGGCGCGGCCGCGACGTCAGAAGCGCCCGCAAAGCGGCGATCTCATTCTCGCTCATTGTCTCGCTCCGTTGGATGCTTGCTGCGGAACCTAGACCTTTTTCATCAGGCGTCGGTAGCCGTGATGGCCAAGGAGCATTGTGGCGCAGGTTAAACCAGCTTGATCGTTGACAGTTACGCGGCGCGCGTGTACACAAAATGTGTTCACATGAGGTGCGACATGGCCGAATCGCAGGCAGACAAGTCGCCGCAACGGGTTGGCGTGCGCGAGTTCCGCGGAAACCTGACCGGGTTTCTGCGCCAGGCCCGGCAGGGTCGTTCGTTCCTGATTATGTCTCGTGATCAGGTGCTCGCTGAGGTCGGACCGCCACCGCAAGCGGCGCGGCCTCGTCGGCGGCCGGGCGCTCTGCGCGGCAAAATCCGGATGGCGCCCGATTTTGACGTTCTCCCTTCGGACATGCTGGTCGCCATGGAGGGTGAGGAGGGATGAAATTCCTCCTCGACACCCACGCCCTGCTTTGGTGGCTGGCTGATGATAGCCAGCTTGGGCGGCAGGCGAGGGAACTGGTTGAAGACCCAGGCAACAACGTTCTGGTCAGTATGGTGTCACTCTGGGAAATCGCCGCGAAGACCCGCATCGGAAAGCTGCAAGCCGAACTTAAGGAGATCACGGACGCTGTTCAGCAAGAGGGATTTACCTTGCTAGACATCGGCATAGCTCATCTTCTGACCCTTGCAGAGTTGCTAATGCACCATCGAGACCCTTTCGATCACCTGCTCATCGCGCAGGCCATCGCCGAGGATGCAACGTTCATCTCCGAGGACCCGACTATGGCTCGATACCCTGTGCGAGTGGTGACCTGCTCCGCCACGCGCTGACCGCATATGGGAAACTATGGCAAATCGACGCCGTCAATCCTCCTAACCTAACCCTATACCAAGGAGACTTACCCTAACTATGTCTCGATATAAGTTAACAAGTGTCCGTTCAACTAGAAGTTGAGCTGCGATAAAATCTTTCAAATCAGGTATTGAATCTTCGTCTTCGTTAAATTTTTTGCTATTAAGTATTGTGGTTGATAATTCCTCTACTGGGAAGAGGTCTGGTGATTTCTCGCATAAAGCTATCGCAATCTTTGCAAGATCACTTGCCAGAGGTTGACTGGCCCCAGCAGTTTCCAAACCTAGAAATCTGAGAGTTTCACCGCCAATGTCCAAAAGCGTTGCTGGGTAAGTCCCTTCAGCTTTGGATTTTTGGTTGCGGATTGTGTCTTTCATAGCACTCAAAACACAAGCAGCGCGAACTTGGCCAGCGAAGGATTTAGGCATACCGCCTCGGATATTTCCAAGGCGCTTTGCCATCCAATTAATTCGCTCGGCACCATCCACGATGATTGCACCTTCTGTAATAACGCCTACGGCAAAGGAAAAGCTCAATAGCTTTTCGCGTACAATCTGTGTTTTTAGCCTTCTAGCCGCCCATGCGCCAGAGCAACGCCGTAACGCCCAAACCTAGGATTAGCGCAGGAAGGCTAATATACTTAACTTTGTCCTTCAGCTTACAACGCTTCGGCGCTGCCGAAATCGTGCCGGTATCGACACCATAGCATCGGGCGATGTCGCGCGCACTAGCGATCGCGTTGGTCGCTGCTGGCCAGTTTTGTCGGTGGCCATTGGTCAGGCGGGATTGGATTGCTCACCGTCGCCGGTCAGGCGGGATTGGATTGCTCACTGTCGCCGGTCAGGCGGGATTGGATTGTTCACTGTCCCCTCAATCCGCAACGTGTCACGAGTTAAGAGTTGCGGAAACCTTTCTTGGCCCTTTGGGGTCAATGGGTAACGCTTTTCCGTAACATATGACCGGAACGAATTTGAACATCAAGGCCAAGACGACCCCGACACTCGCTGGCTGGGCTATGCCGGTTCAGCGCCGAGCTTGACTTAAGCAGTTGCGACCGAAATGGCCCGAGCGGCGGAACCGGTCTAGTCCAGCAACCACGGTGCCGCCGCCGCCTGGGCAATCTGCCGGACCTGGTTCAGCAATCCAGGGCCAACCGGGATACCCTCCGCCATCCGCGTCTCGGCGTATTTCCACTGCGGATCGCCCGCCACCATGACCGGACGAGCGGGATCGACCGGCGTGGTGGATCGCAGCGCGCCCATGAACGTGGCAACGTCGACCTGAAAGTCGTCCGACTCGCGGAAGACACTCGGGTCGATCGCCATGAAGAAGTGACCGATATCCATCCCGACCGGCTTCTTCGTGTGCATCGGGTCGGTGATCAGCGTCGCACCCGACAGGCAGGACGCCAGGATGTTCACCATCACTGCCAATCCGTAGCCCTTGTAGCTGGAATTCTCCGGCGACCCGCCGAGCGACGTCAGGAAACCGCCCTTCTCCTTTGCCACCAGCGGGTCGTTGGACGGCCGCCCCTCGGCGTCCAACACCCATCCGTCCGGCGTGGGAAGCCCCTCGCTCGCCTTGTTGCGAATTCGGCCAGCCGCCACGGTGGTGGTCGCCATATCCAGCAGGAACGGCACCCCATCCGCGCTAGGTGCCGCGAACGACCAGGGGTCGGTACCGAGCCGCGCCTGCTTCCCAAACGTCGGCGCGACCTGGATACCGGAGGCGGACGTGCAGGCCATCCCGACCAGCCCCTGCTTCGCCGCCATCAACGAATAGAAGCCAGCCGCGCCGAAATGCGCCGAGCCGTGCACCACGGCCGCCGCCATGCCGGACGCACGCGCCTTGGCGATCGCCGTCGACATCGCGAAATGCGCCGGCACATGCCCCAGGCCGCCGCCGCCATCGACCACCGCCGACACCGGCGTCTCACGCACAACCCTCGGCCGCGCATCCATCTTGGCTCGGCCCGACCGGCGCAATCGGTCATAGCCTGGGATCATCGAAATCCCATGGCTGTCTACCCCGTGCAGATCGGCCCACGACAGAATCTCCGAGGTGATCTCGGCGTTCTCCTCCGGCATCCCCCACCCGAGCAGAATGGCTTTGAGTTGGGCACGATGATTGGCATAGGACGCAGGCATGAACGGTCACCTCGGGCGGTTGACCGCGAACCTTGCGCGCCAGGGACGTTCCGGCAAGGGTAGCGGACGAGGACCAGCAATGCGGAGGGGACGAAAGCATGACCGCCACTGGGGCAGACAGCCAGGCGCTGTTGCGCGCTCGGTTTGGCATCGACCTGCCGGGAACCGAGGTGCCGGACGAGATCGCCAGCCTGATCGACCGGCGGGTGACGCGCCGCTACACCGAGCAGGGCGTACCGGACTCTTTATTGGATGCACTGCTTGCCGCCGCCCAATCGGCGCCGGCCAAGTCGGATCTACAACAATTCTCCGTCGTGGTGATGCGAGACCGCTCCAGGATCAAGCAGATCGCCGACTGGATCGGCACGATGGATTGGATCGCAACCGCACCGGTCTTTCTGGTGTGGTGCGGCGACATGCGGCGTGGGGAGCGTATTTGCGAGATGCACCACATGCCGCACGCCAATAACAACATGGACACTTTCCTGAACACCGCCGTCGACTGCACGCTGGCCATGGGCCAATTCATGGCGGCGGCCGACGCCGTAGGACTGGGCACCTGCCCCATCAGCTACGTCCGCAGCCACATAGAGCGCGTATCCCCCCTGCTCGGCCTGCCCTCCGGCGTCTACCCCGTGGCCGGCCTGACCGTCGGCTGGCCGGTGTTTCGCCGCCCCGTATCGATGCGGCTGCCACCCGCGGTCATAGTGCATCGCGAACGTTACGACGACAGCGCTCTGGAGACCGAACTCGCCGGCTACGACCAGCGCCGGAACGATCGCGACCCGGTCGCGGCCGGCAGCCTGAAGAACAACGATGTCTACCCGCCGCGCGACGGCGTCGGCTGGAGCGAGAATGCCGCGCGTCAGCTTTCGGTCCCTGAGCGTTTCGGATTTTCCACCTATCTGAAAACGAAAGGTTTCGATCTTGCCTGATGACGCCGCGCTTATCGCTCGGCAACAACCGGTTCGCGCCAAGCATGCCGCCAGCCTGATCGTGTGGCGGGTCGAGAATAACGAGCCGCACATGCTGATGGGAATGCGCGGAGCGAAACACCGTTTCATGCCGAACCGCCTGGTGTTTCCCGGCGGCCGCGTCGACCGAACCGACCTGACGATGCCGTTCGCCACGTCCCTACCGGCCGCTACGGAGCGCGCCTTGCGCAAGAAGACCAACGCTAAACTCGCGCACGCACTGGCCGCCGCCGCCGCTCGCGAACTGCGCGAGGAAACCGGTCTGACGCTCGGCAGCCCACCTCGGGTGGATGCGCTGCATTACCTGGCTCGGGCGGTAACCCCGCCTGGACTGCCCATCCGCTTCAACGTGCGATTCCTCACCGTGGAGCAACGCCATATCACCGGCGAGCTTGGTGGCGACGGCGAACTGGAGGGGCTGCGATTCTACGGCATGGGTGAAGCGCTGGCGCTGGAGTTGGCGTTACCGACGCGGCGCGTGTTGGAACGGCTGAGTATATGGCTCGCCATGCCCGAAACAGAACGGAGTGCGCAGATCAGAACACCGGTCTTGTTGCGTGATCGTGGCTGGCTCATGGAGTAGCGCCGCTTGGTATCGGTCTTGCTTAGCCCTCAGCCAACGTTCGCACCCTCAAGGCTATTCATGACCGATCTGCATTTCATGACCATCGCGCAGGCCTCTGCCCAGATCAAAGCTCGCACTCTATCCCCGGTTGAATTGACCCAGGCGTTCCTCGCGCGGGTGAAGCACGTTGACGCCAAGCTCGACAGTCATCTTTTGGTGCTGGAAGAACAGGCACTCGCCGACGCAAAAAAGGCAGAATCCGAGATCACCGCAGGCAATTGGAAAGGACCCCTGCATGGCATCCCAATCGGATTTAAGGATATCTACAACACCGCCGGCATCCGTACAACCGGGCATTCCGACCTGTTCAAGGACCACATCCCGTCCGAGGATGCCTTCACCGTAACCCTGTTGCGCCAGGCGGGTGCCGTCATTACCAGCAAGCTGGCGACCTGGGAATTTGCCATTGGCGGATCCTCGTTTGATCTGCCCTGGCCACCGGCCCGCAATCCATGGAACACGACACTCGATCCATCGGGGTCGTCGTCCGGATCGGCCGTTGCGGTTGCTGCCGGCTTGTGCATGGGGGCGATGGGCAGCGACACCGGCGGGTCGATCCGCGGTCCGGCCGCTTGGTGCGGCATCGCGGGGCACAAGCCGACCTATGGGCTGTTGAGCCGGCGCGGCATTTTGCCGTTGTCATTCTCGTTGGATCACGCCGGTCCGATGTGCTGGACCAGCGAGGACTGCGCCCTGATGATGCAGGTCCTCGTTCGTCACGATCCGCTGGACCCTGGCAGCGCGCGGATCCCGCCTGCGGATTACACCGTTGCCCTTGGCAATAGCCTGTCCGGCTTACGGATTGGCATTCTACGCCATTTCTTCGAGACTGATCTTCTGACTGATCCGGAAACGATCGCGGCGCTCGAGAACAGCGTCGTCGCGTTGCGCGACATGGGCGCGATTATCGGTGATGTCAAATTGTCGCCGTTCGGCGTCTACGCCGACTGCGGCAGTCTGATTTCGCGCAGTGAGGCCTATTCGATCCACCAGCACTGGCTCCGCACCTGCCCGGAGCGGTATGGCGCGTTCGGTCGTCACCGCCTGATGGCCGGAGCCTTCATCCTTGCCGCCGACTACATCAATGCGCAACGGGAACGGACGCGTCTCGTCGCCGAATTCGCGGAAACCATGAAGACGGTGGACGTGGTTATCTTCCCGACCGCCCGGTGTCCGGCGCGGCCGATAGGTGAGGATTCCATGGCATCTGGATTTCAACCGTTCTTCAACCGGGCATTCAACGTGACGGGGAGCCCGGCTCTCTCGATCTGCAACGGGTTCAGTCAGACAGGCTTGCCGTTGGCGTTGCAGATCGGCGGCCGCCCATTTGAGGATGCTTTGGTGTTGCAGGTGGGCCACGCGTTGGAGCGAGCGCTGGGCACGCGGTCTCGTCGGCCTTCGTTAAACTGATAAAGGTAGGACGGACGGCGGCCGCTATAGGGCGCGTCTATTGTGCGATATAGCCGCCATCGATCACGAGTTCAGTTCCCGTTACGAACGACGCCTCGTCCGACGCAAGGAACAGAACGCCATAAGCGACTTCGATCGGTTCCCCCAACCGCCGCAGCGGTGTGGCCTCGATCTTGGATGCTCGGCCTGCCGCGTTCGTCGCATTCAACATTGGGGGCATGTAGCCGGGATGCACCGAGTTCACCCGAATGCCCGACGGGCCATATTTCGCCGCCGCCGATTTGGTATATAGCCGCACGGCCCCTTTCGACGCCGCATAGCCGGGATGGCTCTCGGCGCTGCCGACGAAGCCCATGATCGACGAGATGTTGACGATCGAGCCCCGGCCATTGGGCATCATCGCCGCTGCAGCCAACTTGGTGCCCAGAAACACGCTGGCGGCGTTTATGAAAAGCAGTTTCTGCCATCCCTCCAGGCCGTCCGGGTCGCCGACCGCGCTGCCGCTGATTCCGGCGTTGTTGACGAGGATATCGAGGCGGCCATAGGTGGCGATCGTTTCGGCTATGAGCGCCCGCCAATCGCCTTCCGATGTGACATCGGTGCGGATGAACCGCGCCCGTCCTTGAATGGCGTTGATTTCGCCGGCTACTGCCTCGCCTTCTCCAGTGAGTACGTCGGCGATGACCACGGCGGCTCCTTCCTTAGCGAACAGGCGCGCCTCGGCCTCGCCCATTCCGTGCGCTCCGCCAGTAACGATGGCGACTTTGTCTTTGAGCCGCATTGCTTGCTCCCTTGGCCAGATTCGCGGCCGGTCTAATGGCCCTTGTAGATCGGCTTTCGCTTTTCATTGAACGCCAGAATGCCTTCCCGCCGGTCCTCGGTAGGGACCATCCTGTTATATGCCTCGATCTCGAACATCATTCCCGTTTGCAGATCTGTACTCAGCCCCACGTTGACCGATTGCTTGATCTGCCGCGTCGAGATCGGTGCGTTTGCACAAATGACCGCAGCCGTTTCCAACGCCTCGGCCACCAGCGCCTCCGCCTTGCAGATCCGGTTGACCATGCCCCATTCAAACGCCTGCTGCGCGCTGAACGGCCTACCCGTAAGCAAAATTTCCTTGGCCCGCCGCGAACCCACGGCACGCGGTAAATTCTGCGTCCCGCCTGCGCCCGGCATGATCCCCAGCGTTACCTCGGTCAGCGCGAACCGCGCATGCTCGGCGGCGTAGATGAAGTCAGTGCAAAGCGCGATTTCCAATCCACCGGCGTAGGCGGCGCCATTCACTGCCGCAACAATCGGTATCGGGCAACCGACCATCGCCCGGATCATCCTCTCAAAGATCAAATGCTGATCCTGCCACATCTCGTCCGTCATGCCGTTGCGCTGCTTCAGATCGCCGCCGGCACAAAACGCCCGCCCGCCGGCACCGGTCAGCACGATGCACCGCTGCTTGTTCGGTGCGGCACAGAAACCGTCAAATATCTCCAGCAGATCCAGGCCCATCTGAGTATTCATGGCATTGGCAACCTCCGGTCGGTTGAGGGTCACCAGCACGGTATGGTCTTGAGGCCACACGACAGTAACGGTTTCAAACGTCTTCATCGTCCACCGCCTGCATGACTAATCGGATAAACGTGTCGGCCGCGGCGGGATCGGTCCAGCGCAGAACGGCGACCAACTCTTGCCGAGGCAAAACCCACGTCAGGTTGCCGCCGGCGCCGAGGGCGCAAAAGCTGTCTTCCGGAGCGCTCTCGTAACGGCCGTGGCCGGTATTCAGCCACCACAGCAGGCCATACACCGGGTTGATCTCACAGGGACGCAACGATTCGTCGATCCAGCCTTCCGGTAGAATTCGCCGGCCGCCCCACTCGCCCCGGCGCAACATCAGTAAGCCGATGCGGGCCTGATCCTCCGCGTGGATCAGCATGCCGCCGCCCCAGTGCGTGCCCCCCGCGACGCTTTCGATCATACGACCATCGATCTCGACCGAGGAGGTGCGGTATCCATGCCACGACCAATCGGACGACGCCCCAATCGGGTCCATGATCCGCTCCGCGAAAACCTCCGGCAACGGGCGCCGGAAGCGGCGCAGCAGAGCCAAGCTCAACCGATTGACGCGGACGTCGTTGTATTCCCAAAACGCGCCTGGAGGCCGTAGAGGTCGAAGGTCGCCTTTTCGTCCCTTGCCCTCTAGCCCGAGGCTTCGGTTGCGATCGATCACATCGGATTTGCCGAACAGTTCGCCTTCCCATTCAGACGTATTCTGTAATAGATGCCGCCACGTCACCGTGCGGTTCTGGTCACTGTCGAAGCCGCCATCGTTGACAGTGCGGCCGACGGGCTCGTCGAGATCGGCAATCAGCCCATCCATGACAGCGATGCCGGCCAGCAGGCTCAGGTAGCTTTTGGCCGCCGAGAAGGTGAAATCGACCTGGTCCGTCTCTCCCCATGAGGCGATCTTGAAACCTCGCCGCAGCACTAGCCCATTGGCCGGGCCACGCGGCCGGATCGGACCGAGGATCTCATTGAGAGGCGGCTGCTCGAAGAACCCGCCCTCCAGGTGCAGGCGCAGGTCGTACGGCCACGGCGTTTCGTTTTCCATCGCGAACCGCGCTGCTTCTTCCAGCCACATCCAGCGCATTCTCGCGGCGTCGGCCGGCGCTTCCGGCCACGGCAGTCCCATGCCGCGGCGGCACGATCGACGGCAACTCCATTCCGGTCATTCCTCCTACATCCGAGCCTGACGGCGTCGGATCAGATCCGACCGCAGGTTATGACCCGCAGCCGGTGGTGGCTACCCTAGCCCCGCCCGCCATGTAACTAAGTGGCCAGGTCGTAGTCAGGCCCGACATCCAAAATACCGTCGGTAATCGCTCGCCGTGTCCACATCGTGTAGCAGCCGGATAAAGCCTACGCGGTGTCGCCGGAATTGCTCCAACGTATCCGCCAGAGCATGTTCCGTGGACCAGCGCGCAGACCCAAATAGGTCCGCGGGTCGCCGAGGCCCCAGCGCGATCAACCAAAATCCTCCATCGGCGGTCGGCCCAAACACGGCATCGGCGACGCCCAGTGTGCGAAACGCACCATGGAGGTCGCCCGCGTTCGCCTCCGGAATGTCGCATCCGATCAGCGCAACCCGATTGAACCGCCCGAGCGCCCTCGACATGCGCTCACCCAAGTCCCCGCGACCTTGTGGGATGGTTCGGATACCACGCGGCACTCGCACGCGCGCTCGGCATGGCGTGATTGCCAGAACAACGTCGAATCGGCCATCAACCTTCAGGTCTCGCAACAGCGCCATCAAAGTGCTGGCATGGAAACGCAGCGCCGCGCGGTCCCCGATCTCTTGCGCGAGGCGGCGCTTCACGGTGCCCAAACGCGGTGCCCGCGCGAACACAATGACGGTGTCCCTCATTGATAAAGCCGTTGAATGTGCCTTGGTGGGAGGCCCGCGAACCACAACGTCAGGCACGCCAGATTGCGGGCGGAGCGGCGCAGGTAACCCTGGCTCTCCCATTTCGCCGCCGAGGTTACGGCGTCGGCAGGCAGTGCCACCAGCCGGCCACGTCCCAGCCGCCTGACGAGGTCCACGTCCTCCATCAGAGGTAACGGCCGCATGCCGCCGACGTCCCGCAACAAGTCGCGATGGATCAGCAGACCCTGATCGCCATACGGGAAGCCCCAAGGTCCGGCATCGCCACGCAACGAGACGTTCCAGCCGCCTCGCACGCGGATCGAGACTGTCGAGCACGAACCGAAAGTAGCCCGCATATCCGGGATCATCATGAACGGCCGCTTGCCAGCCCGGTGCGAGTCGGGCGTCGGCATGGAGCAGCAACAGCCATCGATGCGAAGCCGCCTCAATGCCGGCCGCGATCTGGCCTCCCCGGCCTCGTGGGGCAACGATGACCTGTGCTCGCGAGGCCTCGGCTAGTTCGCGGGTTGCATCTGTGCTCCCGCCATCGACGACGACAATCTCAGGCGCGTCCCGGATCGTCGCCAGTGTGAGTGGCAAGAACGATGAGGCGTTCAGCGTAGGGATCACAACGGACAGATCCGTAGCGAGTAGTGCGGGCAAGCGGGTGTGAGGCACCGACCCCAAGCGAACGGCGCCGTCCGCTACCCCTTCAACACCTCCGGGTTGGTGACCCGCACCGGCTTGCCGTCCATAAACGCCAGTGCGTTTTCGATCATCTGCGGATAAAACCCATCCCACGTTTCCTTCACACAATACCCTAAGTGCGGGCTCAAAACCGTGTTCGGCGCGCTTCGCAGCGGGTGGTCGACCGGCAGCGGTTCCCTGTCATACACGTCCAGCGCGGCGACGATCCTGCCCGCATGCAGCGCCTCCAGCATCGCCTCCTCATCGACAATCGGCCCGCGGGAGGTGTTCACCAGGATCGCCCCCCGCTTCATCCGCGCGATGTCGGAGCGCCCGATCAGCCCCCGGCTCCGATCCGACAGCACCATGTGAATACTGATGGCATCGGCGTTCGACATCAGCTCGTCCTTGGACACCAACGCCGCTCCGACCTCGGCGGCGCGTTCCGGCTGCAGGTTTTGGCTCCAGGCAATCACGTTCATGCGCAGCGCCTTGGCATATGTCGCCATGTAGCCGCCGAGCTTCCCCAGCCCGATCAAGCCTAAGGTCTTCCCAGCCAGCCCGATCCCCACCGGGACGCCTCTCTGGAACCCACCGGCGCGGATCTTCGCATCCCCCACCGCGAGCCCACGCGCCGCCGAGATCAGCAGCCCCAGCGCCAATTCCGCAGTCGCAGAGTCGGCATTGACACCGCCTTGAGTGTAGGACACCGGAATCCCTCGAGCGGTACAGGCCGGCGTGTCCAACGACAGGTTGCGCGCGCCGGTGATGCCCAGCATCCGCAGTTTCGGCAGCCGGTTGATCAGCGAACCGGGCAAAGGTGTCCGCTCCCGCATCGACAGCACTATGTCGAAATCCGCCAAATTCGCCGCCGCGTCGTCCTGATCAGCGAAAGCATCGGAGAAAAACACCACCTCGGCCCGCCTTTGCAGGGGCGCCCAATCGGCGGCGCCACGCGCCACGCCCTGCCAGTCGTCCAGCACCGCCACCCGGGTTATGTCGCTCATCGCCTTTGTCCTCCTGCATTCGCAGGGCGGGAAACTGACGCCGCATCAACCATCACGCAAGCGGTTGCTCCCCCTCGCCGGGCGTGGCATCTCCCACCCAGGAGGAGAACCCAGCATGACCAACGTCGCCGTTATCGGAGCCGGGCTGATCGGCCGAGCCTGGTGCATCGTTTTCGCCCGAGCGGGCTTCCAAGTGGCTTTATGGGACCAGTTCCCGCTTCAGGTCACGCAGGCCCTGGCGTTTATCTCCGATCGGTTGCCGGAGTTGCGGGCCGCGGGGCTGCTCGCCGACGAGCCGGCCACGGTCCTGGCGCGCATCCGCCCGATGCAGTCCATGTGGGAAACCGTGCGCGAGGCAGAATACATCCAGGAATGCGGGCCTGAGCGCGCGGACGTGAAGCAACCCCTGTTTGCGGATCTGGAGCGTGCCGCTCGAGCCAACGCAATCATTGCATCCTCGTCCTCGGGCATTCCGGCTAGTGCATTCACCCGAGATCTGAAAACGCGGCAGCGCTGCCTGATCGCCCACCCCGTCAACCCGCCGTATCTGGTGCCGCTGGTAGAAATTTGCCCCGCGCCGTGGACCGATCCGGCGGTAGTGGATCGGACCCGCGCCATTATGGTACAGGCCGGGCAGGTTCCCGCCACGGTCAAGAAGGAAATCGAGGGGTTCGCGCTGAACCGCCTGCAAGGCGCTCTGCTGGCAGAAGCGTTCCGGCTGTTGGCCGACGACGTCATTTCCCCCGCCGACCTCGATGCGCTCGTCAAACATGGCCTAGGACTGCGTTGGAGCTTCATGGGACCGCTGGAGACGATCGACCTGAACGCCCCCGGCGGTTTGGCTGATTACTGCGAGCGTTACGGTCCCCTGTACGCAACGATGCAGGAGCAGATGAAACCTTTAGCCTGGGACAAGCCGCTGGTTGATCGCCTGCATGCGGCGCGGCGGGCGGACCTGCCAACAAATATGCAGGCGGTGCGGCAGGAATGGAGGGACCGTCGGTTGATGGCTCTCCTGGCACATAAGGCGACACAGGTGGACTAGCCTTTCTTTCTGTTCTGTTCACCTTTGCCGCGCCATTCCCTGCCAGCCTGTCTTCGTGAGGGCAAATTGACAGGCAGGCAATGCTCAAGCCTAGCCTTGGAGAAGACGCGACGGAGAGTCGCCAAGCTCCTCCGGCGTCCAGTCGTCGCGCCGCTCAAAAAGGGCGATCAGCGCCGCGGTGTCCTGGTCCCGGTCTAACCCGGCCGCCGCCAGCACGCGACCGTTCTGAACGTAGTATGCCAGGAACTCGGGCTTTTCGAGGTCTCCGTGGACGACGACGTCGTCCCAGTCCTTGGCATGCCCGACATAGTCCAGTCGCTTCAAATACTGGATCGTCCAGAACACTGGGACCGCGTCGTAGCGCACCCCCTGCCCGATCATGTTCAGCGCGGCGGTCCGGCCGTGCTGCTCCGCAACGCGCCAATGCTCGACGCGGATGGGCGTGCCCTGATGCGGAAAGCGAGCGATATCGCCAGCCGCATAAAGACCATCGGCGGCTCGCAGCATTGCATCGACGGTAATGCTGCCATCGTCATTCAACGGGACACCACGCACGTATGCGGTGACCGGTTTGACGCCGAAGCCAACAACCACAAGATCTGCCGGCAGCCGTTCGCCGTTGGCCAGGGTCACCGCCTCGATCGCATGTTTGCCGACTAACGCTTGGATCTCCTCGCCCAGGCGCAAGATCACGCCTTGCTTGCGATGCAGTCCGACGAAGGCGTTGCCAATGCGGGCGCCGAGTTGCTTCTCGAATGGCGCACTTTCTTGTCCCACAACGGTTACCTGCAGGCCACGCTCTCGCAGGCTCGCAGCGACTTCCATGCCAATGAAGCTGGCCCCCAGGACGACCGCACGTTCACTGCGTTCCGCCTGCGCCAGTATCGCATCGGCGTCCTTCCTTGAGCGCAACAGAAACACGTTCCCAAGATGGCTGCCGGGTAGACTAACCGGCCCAGGCGCGGCCCCTGTGGCGAGTAAGGCAGCGTCATAGTTTATGGTGGTACCGTCGGCGCAATGGATGGTTTTGGTAGTCGCGTCCAGGGTTTCCACCTCCGCGGTGCGGCGCTCGATGGCGTGCTGCTGGTAGAAGGACTGGGTCTGCAGCGGAGATTTCTCCGCACCTGGTTGTCCGGACAGGTGGTATTTGCTGAGTAGCGTGCGGTCATAAGGGACCCGATTTTCGGGGTCGAGCATGACTATCCGGCCGCCGAAGCCCTGCTGCCGCAGGGTCTGGGCGGCGAGCGCACCCGCCGCCCCGGCACCGATGATTGCGAACAGGCGTTGATCGGCGGCCGGCGAAGACTGTGTGGGTTCTTCAGCCGGAAGTGTGATCTGGATACGGCCGACCTCACATTTGACCGCATAGCGAGGCAGGTCGTCCACTGCTGGCGGTTCCAGCAGAACACCGGTGCGGAGGCAGAACGTGGCCTTGTGCCACGGACAGATAATCCGGTGGCCGTCGCGGACTCCCTCGGCCAAGGGTGCGCCGGCATGTGGGCATGTGGCGCCGATTGCGTGGAATGTTGCGCCCTCGCGAAACAACAGGATCTTGGTACCTTCGATCTCGATCGGTAGCAATTGGCCATCTGCCAGATCGGCCAGCGCGGCGACATCGTGCTGCGGCATGTTGTGGAGTCCTCTATTCGTCTCAGGTAGTGACGAATTAGAGGATCGTGCCGTTCACGGGTTGCGCGGGGTTGTGACCGGGCGTCCCTACCCCAGCATCGGCGCAGCCTCGGCCAGATCCAGCCTCTTGCCGTCGAGCAAGGCGGCAATCGCGGGCGCTTCCCACGCGGCTTCCTCGGGCGCCAACGGATCAGCGGGCGACAAGCGGTGGGTCAGCACGAAGCGGGACAACAGTGCTCGCCGAGCATCCGCCCTCGGGCGCGATCCTTCCCACGCCAGCAGCACCGCACTGCTAACATCGTATAGCGCCGTCGCGGCCTGACGAGCCAATGTCTCCTGCCGCTCAGTGGCTACTCGTTCGACAAGGGCGATGGCGCGGTCCAGCGCGCTCCGCAAAGCGGCGAGAAACGGCGCGGGCAGGGTTGTGGATGCGTCCAAGCGGTGCTGCAGCTTCGACTGCAACGCCCGATGCGCGCCGGACTTGCCGACCGCTCGGCCGATTACGTCCAGCGCATTAATGTTGCTCGTACCTTCCCACAGCAGCCCGACCTGGGCGTCGCGGATGAGCCGAGGATTTACCCAATCCTCAATATAGCCGTTGCCGCCGCGCGCCTCCATAGCACCGGTCGCCACGACGACGTTGTCTCGGCAGGCCCGTAGTTTCAGCAGCCCGGTCAGAATACGGAGTTCCGCGGCGCCGCGTCCCAGGGCGTCAGCCGCGCACAAGGCCATGGAAAGCGACTGCTCGGCTCGGCACCAGAAGCTTCATCAACTGCCGTCGCATCAGTGGGAAATCGGCGACGACGTGCCCGAACGCCATCCGGCCGCGCGCGGCAGCCAGAGCCTCGTTCACGCAGCGGCGCATCATCGCCGCGGCCCGCACCCCATGCGACAGGCGGGAAAGGTTCACCTGCTCCATCATCTGCTTCAGGCCCTGGTCCTGCTGCCCGACCAGATAGGCTTCCGCGCCCTCTAGCCTGATCTCACCACTGGCCATGGATTTGGTACCGAGCTTGTCCTTCAGGCGAACGATCCGATAGGCATTGCGCGCGCCATCGCGGGTGCGGCGCGGCAAAGCGAACAGCGCGAGACCTTGTGTTCCGGCGGGCGCGCCTTCAGGACGGGCGAGCAGCAACGCGACATCAGCGTCGGTATGGGAACAAAACCATTTCTCGCCATACAACCGCCAGATGCCGTCATGGTTACGGGCGACTGTTTCGACCGCACCGATATCCGAACCGCCCGCTTTCTCGGTGATGAACTGGGTTCCTTTCCACATCGTGGAAAGATCAAACGACAGCATCTTCGGCAGCAGATAATCCTGTAAAGAGTTGCTACCGAACTTGCGGATCAGATGAATCGAAGTGTCGGTAACGCTGATTGGGCACATCAGCCCGAACTCGCCCTGAACGAACAGGTATTGAAACGCATATTTGGCAACCGGCGGCAGCGGTCCTTCCATTCCCAGGACGCCGCCACGATGCGACATGGCATGGAACTGGAAGTCGCCGAACGCTATCTGCTCCATCTCGCGATAGGCGGGGTGATACTCGATCCAGTCAGAGTCACGGCCGAACCGGTCTCGAGGATGCAGCACCGGAGGATGTCGGTCGGCAATGCGGGCAAGCTCGTCCAGGCGTCCGCCGGCGAGCTGCCCTAGCCGCTGGTAGTGCGGCGTCAAGCGATCAAGGACCTCGCCGGGCAGATAAATTGCCAGCAGATCGCGCAAACCCTGGTCGACGGCATAGAAGTCCATCCCAGCGCAATCGGGTGCGATCCAATCCGAGCCGGCACGAGGCCTGTTATGTTGCACTGTTCCCCCCGGGGCGCCGATTTATCGGATCGCTCTCTACGGCGACCGGAACGGTTCCCAAGCCCAGCGTTTGACGCTGGCTTGGGGTATGACCCGTCCGCTTCCTAGGTCAAGTCGCGCCTCAACGAAGGCATCAAATCGTGTAGTTGAAGGACTGATATGCGAGGTCGCTCAGCGTCTGATCCATCGACCGCGACGGCTCATCGCTTTCCACGATCCGCACCACCTTGGCCGGCACCCCCGCCACCGTGGCGTGCGCCGGAACAGACTTCAACACTACCGAGCCAGCGGCAACACGGGCATGCTGGCCGACCTCGATATTTCCCAAAATCGCAGCACCAGCTCCGATCACGACACCTTTGCGGATCTTCGGGTGGCGATCGCCCGACTCCTTGCCGCTGCCGCCGAGCGTGACGTGGTGCAACATCGACACATCATCGCCGACCTCGGCTGTTTCGCCCACCACGAGCCCCGTGGCGTGATCCAAAAAGATGCCAAGCCCGAACTTCGCCGCCGGATGGATATCCGTCTGGAACACCTCCGATGAACGGCTTTGCAGATACAGAGCGAAATCCTTCTCGCCATTGTGCCACAGCCAGTGGTTCAGTCGGTGCGCCTGTATCGCGTGGAAACCTTTGAAATACAAAAAAGGCTCTATAAGGCGGTTGCAAGCGGGATCCCGCTCGAGCACCGCGTAAATATCGGCCTTCGCAGCCTCAACGAGGCAACCATCATCCTCGGCCGCCTTGCCGAAAGCCTGGACGATCAGCGGAAGGGAAATGGTGTCGTTCTTCAATCGGGCGGCAACACGGTGAAACACCGCAGCCTCAAAGCTGGGCTGGTTCAAGATGGAGTCGAAGAACAGCGACGCCAGCTTAGGCTCGCGTTCGTACGCTTCCTCAGCTTCCTGCCGCAACCGGACCCACAGCGCGTCCGTGACGGCTGCCGCCTGGTCAGGGGGAACAAGCATCAGATGGCATGGGCTCGGACGCATTTCAGATTCCCGCGTGTTCTGGCCGCCCAATATGGGACTCCCTGATCCTACATGTTCGGATGAAGGAGCTGTTAGTCAACCTCCTTTATCAGACGACAGTAGGGCCGCCTAGTATCGTGGCATGCACCTGCTGGGGCCTAGCTATCCCTTAGCTTGGTTACCCGAGGTTTGCAGCGCCCCTGCGGAACCCGGATCCCAGACGCTTGGCTGGGACAGAGCAGATCATGTTCGCTGAGTAATCCCCCGTGCGGGAGGTCGACCTAGCGCTGGTTGTCGGATGGGTCTTGCCCCGGCGCAACGGAGGATGACACGCTTATCCCGATCACAGCCGGTGTTAAGGTGAAAGTCCTGTTTCAAGACGTGGCCTTGCCCACGGTGTCCGCGGCGTAGGCGTTCCGGGTGCCCATGGGTTTCTCCCCCCCAATGGTTGAATCCGCCTCTGTCTGGCGTTCAGACTGCGCATTGATCACCGCCCCGAGCAAAGCGACGAACGCAGAGAGATAAAGCCAGGTCAACATCACGACGACCCCGCCGAGGGAGCCGTAGGTTTTGTCATAGCTGTTGAAATGCGAGACATAGACGCTAAACGCGACTGAGCCGAGCAGCCACAGCAACGTCGCGACGATGGCACCGGGCGAAACCCACCGCCAGTGTGGCGGATGACGGTCCGGCGCATATCGATACAGCACAGCCAAACCGGCCATGACAACAGCGATCAGCAGCGGCCACTGGAGCATCAGCAGCAGCCACTTCGTCGAACTCTCCAAGCCGATAAATTGCAGCGCGGCGGGCATCACGCCGACCAGGGCGATGGTCACTGTTCCACCGATCAGCATCAGCACCGTTAGAACGATCGCCACGAGGTTGACCTTGAAGAAGCCGCGAGTTTCTTTCTGTTGGTATGCGATATTGAACGCGGTCACCAGGCCGCTCATGCCGCGGGAGGCGCTCCATAATGCAAACACAAGGGCCACGGCGGCGCTCACGCTGAGCGAACCGCTCGAAGCAGAAACCAGCTTGTGCAGTTGATCGCTGATCACCTCTGTGCTCTCCGGTGGCAAAATATGCGAGAGCTCGTCGACCTGGGTTTCAACCTGGGAAGGATTTAGCAACAGACCGTAAATCGACACCAGCGCAGCGAGGCCCGGGAACAACGCCAGCAGCACGGCGTAGGTCACTCCGCCGGCGACCAGGAAGATGTTGTTTTCAGACAACTCGCTCCACGTTCTAACCAGGATGTCTTTCCAGCCCGGCATCGGGATCTGGTGCGGCGATGTCGCGGACCGGCCACGGTTTTCCTGTGGCGTCAGCGCCGGAGCATTACCCCGATGCACCAGCAAATGGAGGTCGCGCTTCAATTGGTCCAGCCGGCTCATACCGCGACTCCTTCATGGGATATTGTCGAACGTCGCGTTACACTAATTGGTTTCCCCAGCGATCGACGTTGAGCTCTCGAAAAGACCATTCATCCCATCGTCCGGATATCCGACGACTCGGCGCAGGCCCCATTTATAAAGTCGATCCCAAAAGAAATCCCCAACAGTCCGGGCCATACGGCTCTCCCGCATCCGACGATGCGTCCGGAATCATGCGTGTGGCGAGGTGGTTCTCGGGATAGCAGCATTTCATATGGCTGAACCGCTCTCACGTTGACCGTTCAACGCGAAACTGTCCTGATCGTGATCCTGGGGTACGAGCAGATCCGGACCGTCGTTGCGCACGTTGCCGACCCGTTTGTCCACTCGCCACAGGCTCAAGATATCGTCAGGTGAGGGGCGCAGCAGGATCGCGGGGTCGCCCGATTGTTCTCCCAGCCAAACAGGCCAGTCGCCCGTCTCCAGAATCACCGGCATGCGCTCGTGCAACACTGACATCTGCGCGTTGGCGTTCGTCGTGACGATGGCGAAGGTCCGGAGAATGTCGCCTTCGGGTGAGCGCCAGCCCTCCCAGACCCCCGCAAACGCCAGAGGATCGCCATCCGCTCGGGCGATGGCATACGGCGTCTTGCCGAAAGGCCTCGCTTGCCACTCGTAGAATGCCGCGGCGGGAACGATGCAGCGCCGCTTAACGAAGGCTTGGCGGAACATGCCGGACCCGGCGACAGTCTCGGCCCTCGCATTGATTGGACGGCGGGCCTCCTTGAGGGTTTTGGTGGTGGCGGGGATGAAGCCCCAAGTAAGCGCATCGAGGTGGCGCTCCCCGCTCTCCGGATGGCGACGCACAACCGGCGCGTCCATGGTCGGCGCCATATTCCAGGTCGGCTTCAGGTTCGGCGGCGGATTCTTCGTGGCGAACAGGCGCGCGATCAATTCGGGCGGAAGAAAACTGGCGTAACGTCCACACATTTGGCGGAGGTTGCGCGAAACCGCGGCATCGTGAAAGCCCTGCCATAATTCGGCCTGCAGGTGTAGTTACCGACACGCGATCGCATGAACAGAAGGGAGCTTCGCCATGCGCCGCCTTGTCACAGTGCTGCTTCTTTTGGTGGGGATCGCGTTCGGCACGACGGCTTGCTTTATCTAGGAGCCTGGACCAGGACCTGCGCACGACCACTGGTGCTACTGGCATCCGGGTCGTTGCCACTAAATACGCATCGGTGATCGCAGAGTCTCGACAGACGCCGCCGAAGTGCCGGACATTTGAAGGTGACGTCCAGCCGGGAGTTGCGCATGAAGGCACTCGCTAAGCGCGGCAAAGGCAAGACGCGGTGCTATACTGGGCCGGATCGGCAATCGAGCATCCACGTGACGCTGTTATAGAGGCCACGGCCTGAGCGATTTGCGGCACGGACCTGCTATTCATAAAGTATAACGGCACGGTGACGTGCTCGGTCACGAAACAATGGGCGAGGTCGTCAGACAGCAAGCTGTCGGTGACTGGGTGGTGGTTTCATTCACCATTTCGTGCCGGGAATCTTTCTTTTGCAAGCTCGGCTTTTACTCGGGATGCAAGCGTTCGAAATCCGAACCACAAAAGGCGGGAAACCCACCTGGTCGGTGGCCCATGCATCGTGATGCTGCTCAATCAGTTCCGTTTGCTGTTGGTCGCGTAACGCTACTAACTCTTCGCCCTATACTCAGCCGCCGCCGATCGCATACGAGGGCGCAAGACGTTCACAAAGGTATTCACCCGCTCGGCGAGCCAAGAAAATCCTCGTTCTCGCAAATCTGATTGTGTCAATGGCCCAACTCTCAGCGAATCGACGATCCGGGGGCGGCCATCCTTATCGACCAGCTTCGCGGTTCCGCCCAATTGTTCTTTGACTGTATCCCAATCCTTAACCACTACCTCTATCGCATATTCGCCTGCAGTGTTGCGCCACGACGTTAGGAACACGCCCAGCTCGCCACGGTGCCAATCACGATACACGGAAAGCCAACTGGTGGGATCCGGGAGGGACAAGGTGATGTAACCTTGACGACGAGCTCTTGGCTTCGGCTGCTCCGGGTCGTCGAGCTTCAGATAAGGAAGAAACTCCGTCCAGAAGCGCTGTTGTTCGTCTGCAAGCGCGCTGCGATCGGGATCAACCTCTCCCGTCATGGGGATATCTTCAAATTCCTGCAGAACATACCCATCTGGCAGTGCAACAACAGTCCTACTGATGAGCGTCGTTCGAGCAAGTATCCGGGGTGCAACCAGTCGGCTGCCATCCGGCATGACATAGATGGGTAGTTCGACCAACCCGAGGGAGAAGTGGAGGCTTGCGTGCACCTGCAAATACTCGGAAATGGCTTCCACGCCCTCGCGGATGCCGTCGCCGACAATGAGGAGCAAGAACCGGCCACGCCTCAGGTTTGCCGTGAGGGCATCATTGAACTGTATCTCGTCGACGGTGGGATTAGCCGCTCGCACCAAATTAAGCAGCGAATTGCCATTGTGGCCAAGACGACGATTGACCTCTCGTTGCAGATCAGATGACGACCAACGGCTCAACTCTTTTGCATAGTCGAGAATTCTGGCCAACCACCTCACGTCGCCCCTCCGGGTTCCTCCAGAGCTTGCATTCGATGAGAATGGGAAGGCCCGAGGGCGTGACCATGAAATTATCGATTGGCCCTGCCGGGGTGTTCAGCTCAGTGCAAATGGGCACGGGTCCCAAGAACACTGGGTCAATCTCGACGATTGGCAAACATGCCGGATGGGCATGGACGAGGTTCTGGATGTCAGTCTCGCTCACTGCGCCTTCACCACCCTGCTGAGTGAGGGGTTTCAAAGGGGTCGCGCTCCCCGTCCCAGTGGGGACAAGAATGGGAACACTGTGCTGTCTGGCCAACGGGATCTCCGATCGCAGCGCAGTGTTAGCGCATCTTTCCAATGGGCTCGCAGCGTCCGTTCACGTCAAAGATGACCGATGACGGAACGTTACTGGCCACAACAAATCTGCCTACACCTTAGACCTTAATTAAGTGTTTAATTAAGGTTTACGTCCTGTGCCAACCATCCTAATGCTGGCGGTGTTGACGCTTCCGGAAATGTGCGGAAAGTGGCTGGTCAAATAGCCATGGCCAGATCGGGCCGGTCGGTGATAAGTCCGTCAACGCTCCAGTCGATCAGCCGTCGCATATCGGATGGTTGGTTGACCGTCCACGACAGCACCGACAGGCCAAGGTCGTGAGCCTCCTGTACGGCGGCTTCGGTCAGTGTGACGAAATCCGGTGCCCAGTTCGGGCCGCCTTCGGTTGCCACGGCCGCGGGCACGGATGATGCCGTGGCGCCACCCCACCACAAGGCGGAATTGCGGACCGTTTCCGCACTCGTCAGCCATGCCAGCTTAATGTCCTGGCGTCGCAAGCGGATGTGGCGTTGCACGCGCCAGTCGAACGCCTCAACGATCACGCGTTCGACTGCCCCGGCGTCGTCAATGACCGCCAGGGTGGCGTCGGCCAAGGCTTGTGCAGACACAGTCCACTCGGGATGCGCCGGATGAGTCTTCACCTCGATCGTGAAACGGGCATCGGGCATCGCCGCCAAGATCGCGGCCAAAGTTGCGATGCGCGCGCCATCACACGGTTGCTGATCGGGAAACGACGCGGCGAGGCGTGATCCCGGGCGCAAGCGGCCGACATCGTAACGGCGGAGATCGGCGTAAGTCAGGGAATGGATCGTCGGCCCGCGCTCGCTGAGCCACTCGCCGGACGCGTCGCGCACGATGTCGGGGTTCAGGACCGGATCGTGAGTAACGACCAGCACGCCGTCCGCGGTCAACCCCACATCGAGTTCGAAGGCAGTCACACCGAGCGCGGCCGTCGCGAGGAAGCCTTCCAACGTGTTCTCCGGAAACAGCGCTCGTGCACCCCGATGCCCTTGGATGTCTAAACGTCGCGCCAATGACGCCACCTTGCTACCGTTCTCGAATTACATTCTAGGACCATATCGATGAGATACACCACGCTCGGCCGCACCGGTCTTCGGGTCAGCGTTGCGGGCCTGGGCTGCGGCGGCTTCAGCAGGCTTGGCCTGGGCACCGGGCAGTCTGCCGAACATGCGGCAGGGCTTGTGCGCCAAGCGCTCGATCTCGGCGTAAACCTGATCGACACCGCCGCCGCCTACGGCACCGAAGGAGTGGTCGGCACTGCGCTGCGCCAAGTGCCACGCGATAGCGTGGTGGTCTGCACCAAGGCTTCGAAGCCCTCCGGGGACGCAACGTTTAGCGCGGACAAGGTGGTTGCCAGCCTGGATGCTTCGCTGAAGCGGCTGGGCCTCGACTACGTCGACGTCTTCCAGCTTCACGCTGTTCCGCCCGCCGCCTACGACCACGTCCGCGACGTGGTCGTGCCCGCCCTGCTGAGGCAGCGGGACAAAGGAAAGTTTCGCTTTTTGGGCATCACTGAGACAGCGCCGAACGATCCCGAGCAAAAGATGCTCAGTCGAGCGGCCCGGGACGACTGCTGGGATACCGCGATGGTAGCGTTTCACCTGATGCACCAGGTCGCGCGCACGCAGGTCTTTCCACACACGATCGCAAATCGAATCGGCACGTTAATGATGTTCGTGGGACCGGGGAATTTTTGCGCGCCCTGGTCAGTTAGCCGCGACGATGCGGAACTTGGCGGCGGCCGGTCAGGTTCCGCAATGGCTGGCGGAAACCGATGATCCGCTGGGGTTTCTGGTCCACGCGGAGGGCGCCAGCAGCGTGACTGACGCGGCGTATCGATACGTTTGTCACGAGCCCGGCGTCGATGTTGTCTTGTTTGGGACCGGCAACGCCGCCCACCTCCGGAGCAATATAGCGTCGATCCTGAAGCCACCGCTGCCCGAAGCGGATCGGGCCAGATTGCGCGAACTGTTTTGTCACCTCCATGGCGTCGGCCTAGAGGCGCCGCCGGAACGAACGCGATGACTTGCTCCAGCTTTACCGCACGTCGGTCGGCACCACGCTGATACTGTTGAATGGGGAACCGTTGATCAACTTGGTGCTCACCACCGTGTAGACCAGAACATGCTTCTCAGGGTCCAGTGAGCGATGAATTCGAAACGTCTTGAAAAACAGCGACGCCTGCGAGAAACCGATGATCTCGGACTTTGGCATCGACGCCGGCAGAGAAACCGGGCCCACGGCGCGGCAGGCGATCGAGAAGCGGCTCGGATCCTCGGCAAACCCGAGGCCGCCTTTGACCCGCCTGTCTCGGCTCGCGACAGGTAGCAGGATACATTCTCGACGCGGGGATCGTCGTAGCGCTCCACGACGATCTTGTTGTCCGGTCCGAACCAACGGAAATTCGTGTCGATCGAATTGACCCGCGTCTGGGCGAACGCCGCCCCCGACATCAACGCCAGCAAGCCGGCGAACACTGCGCCACGCATCAAACAGATTTCTCCCGCAATAGTTCAGCCAGCCGCACCAGAATTGCCGCGGTGGCGCCCCATATATAATGTTTCGGATGCGGCCACACCCAATACTCGCGCCACACCCCCCGCACGTGCTGACGTTGCAACTTCGGAGCGTTCGGGTCCAGCAGGACGCTGATCGGCAGTTCAAAAACTGCTTCAACCTCATGCGCTGACAACTGAAAGGTCAGTCCCGGCGGCAGCAACCCCAAAATCGGTGTGATTTTGTAACCTGTGCCCGCCAATCTGGTCGGCCATGCGGCCCAGAACCTGCACCGACGTCGGCTCCAGCCCGATCTCCTCCCATGCCTCACGCAGCGCGGCGGCCTCCGGTCCGCTGTCCTCGGGGTCGATGCGGCCGCCCGGAAAACTAACCTGCCCGGCATGCGCGCTGAGATGGGAGGTCCGCTTCGTTAACAAAATGCTTGGCGTATCGCTGATTATCACCGGAACCAGAACTGCCGCCGGAACCAGCGGTTTGGTCATGTCCCCGTCGACGTCGTCGCCATGCACCGGGGACCCATTCGGCGATTTGGCGCCGATTTCCGCCAGCCGGACCCGCAGCGCTGAAGGCGTCACGCCTCGCCGGGCGGTAATTCGCCCAGCGAGAAGAATTGGCCGCGGCTCCAGACGCCTAACACGCGCTTGTTGCCAGCCCATTCGGGAACCGCCAAGGCAACCAGTTCGTAATAGGTGGCGCGACGATCCGCGCCTCGACCCCAAGGTGTTTGGCAGCACCGGGACGCACTAGGATATAAGGAGTTGGTTCGCAGGTGAACAGATCGTGCGAGATGCGAATTGGATGCTCCGGGCCCGCGGTGACGATTTCA
>CAWHWH010000041.1:0-505264 GCA_963832865.1 uncultured Pseudomonadota bacterium | reverse complement strand
CTTTCTGCGCGGTCGCGCAGCAGGTCGGTCAGGATGCTGTAGCCACCGCTGTAGCCGAGATCGCGCAGTTCGCGATGCAGCCGACGCCCGCTCAACTGCGGAAACGCCACCAGCCGCTGGCGCAAATAGGGCTCGAAGGCCCGCAGTTGGGATATCCGCGGTTGGCGTGGACCGTAGGACGGCGGCTCCAGCCCTTGTGCGATGTAGCGACTGTCTTGCCGATCAGCGCCACCCGGCGCGCGATGGCAGAGATGCTCGACGCCCTGGCGGTGCAGTTCAAGGATCATGACAATCTCCCCAAGTCGAACCACGACGCATCCCCCAGAGCGGAAAAGAGGACATCATCGCTGATCAGCACCGGCTGCTCGCCAGGATCCTGAGGCTCTGGCCTTCAGCACACCTGAGGAATTTTCAACCGGCACAAGTGGGGATTATTCGGCCTGCACCCACAGCCGGTGACTGTCTCACAGACGCTGAGATGATCACCATGGTGGGCGATCGCGAGGGCGACATCTACCATCTGCTCGCGAACAGGCCGGCCAATGTGCACCTGCTGGTCCGTTCCGCACAGCCCCGCACGCTGGCGGCGGGCGGATTGCTGCCAGATTACTGCGCCGCGCTGCCCGAACAGGCTCGCGAGACAATCGATGTCCCGGCAAAGGGCAAACAACCGGCGCGCGAGGCTACGGTGGCGATGCGCTATGGCCCCGTGAGCCTGAAGCGTCCAGCGAATTCCTCGGACAAAGGCCAACCGGAAACGGTCTCGCTCTGGGTCGTTGACGTCCAGGAAATCGATCCGCCCGAGGGGGTGGAACGCGTGCACTGGCGGTTGTTGACCACGCACACGGTCACGACGCTGGAACAAGCCCGCCAGATTGTCGCCTGGTATCGTATGCGGTGGACCATCGAGCAGGTGTTCCGTTCGATGAAATCGGACTGTTTGCGGATCGAGGATTCGCAAATGGAGGATGCCAACTGCTTTACCAAACTCGCTGTCGTGGGCCTGATCGCTGCCATACGATCGATGCAGCTTGTGATGGCCCGAGACGGAAGCACCAGCCAGCCGATCACCGATGCCGCTGATCCGGCCGACATGCCGGCGCTACGCGCGCTCAATACCAGCCTGGAAGGGCGCACCGAGAAACTCAGAAATCCGCATGATGAAAGTCTGCTCGCGTGGTACGCATGGATCGTCGCCCGGCTGGGCGGGTGGTCCGGCCGTACATCCCGCGGATACCGGCCTCCGGGCCCCAAGACCATGCATCATGGGCTGCTCCGCTTGGCCCCGATCCTGGCCGGCTGGTGCCTGGCGAACCGTTCCGCGGATGTACGACTCCGGTAGGCCGATACCGGGGGGATCAGTTCCGGGGATAGCCTGGCGGGCCGTGGGATGGTTGGCCGTCAGGCGGGCGACACAGCGTTGGGCCAGGATCTCGATGGGTTTGGTCTCGGCGACAGGCCGGGTTGTGCGGCCAGCAACGCCTCGACGCGGGCACACAGACGCGACCAGTCCGACCGCGGCAGGTCGAAATGACGGCCGAGGTTGAGCAGCGTCACCTGGCGGACCTGCTTGCCGGCACGGAGGGAGGCGACGAGGCGGTGGGTGAAATAGGCCTCGCCGGTCGCTTTGTTCCGGGTTCTGGCGCGACGGATGAACATCCGCCAGAGGCTGGTCCGGGCGGTGGGATTCCGTCAATGGGGCATCCGACAATTATGTCACTACATGACAGGTTCCGGACCCTGGCCTAGTCATTTACAGGGGATTTTCGGAGTCATTACGCAAAATGGGGCCCGGAGTGTCAAAGATGGGCTACGATGCCTTGCAGATCGATCCGGCGCCGGGCGGGATCAGGAAATACCTCGCATGACCTGCCGAATGCCCGGATGTAGTGTTACTCGACGCAAATTTGCCGCGCAAAACATTGATATTGCGAATGTTTTTTTGAGCGGGTGTCAAAGATGGGTTCAAACAAGAACCGGGCGCGCTGCGGCGCGCGACGCCCGCTCTTTACGTAGTGCAACGATCCAGTTGTGCCAAAATCTCGTCTTGCGGTAATCTGCGCCCAATGAATACGAGCTTCGACTCCCGCGCCATTTCAGGTCTCCAGTCGCGTCCGACGTCCGAGCACATCATCATATGGACACCCTGGAACACCACCTGTTGGTCCAGCCCGTCGAAGGCGACAACGCCCTTGTACCGCAGCAGGTTTGGCGCATGGTCCGCGATCAGGTCGCGAAAGAACGTTTGTAGGCGGTCCTGGTCGAACGGGGCCATGGTGGTGAACACAAACGACTGCACCTCGTCGTCATGTTCGTGGTGATCTTCCGACAGAAAGCCCGGCTCGATTTCCAGAATGCTGTCGAGCGAGAACCCGCCGATGTCCAGCAAATCCGCGATTGGGGTCGCACCGAAATTCACCGGGCGCACTGGCGCGCGCGGGTTGATGTGACGCAGGCGGGCACTCAGCCGGTCGCGGTCCGCCTCGCCCACCAGGTCGGACTTGCTCAACAGGATGCGGTCGGCGAAACCTACTTGTTCCTGGGCCTCGTGAAAATCGTCGAGTTGCTGGCCGGCGTGTTTAGCGTCCACCACGGTCACGATGGCATCCAGCGCGTAATAGGCGGCGATCTCTTCGTCGATGAAGAAGGTCTGCGCGACCGGCGCTGGGTCGGCAAGGCCAGTGGTTTCGATGATGACGCGGTTGAAGGCGTCCGCCTGCCGCTCGCGACGCTGACGCAACTCGCCGAGGATACGCACCAGATCGCCGCGCACGGTGCAGCAGATGCAGCCGTTGTTCATCTCGATCACCTGCTCCTCGCCGCCGGACAGCAGCAGTTCATTATCGATGCCGGCGTCGCCGAACTCGTTCTCGATCACCGCGATCCGCTCGTTGTGCCGCTCCGTAAGGATGCGATTGAGCAGCGTAGTTTTGCCGGCACCGAGGAAGCCGGTCAGGATCGTGACCGGAACTTTCACGCGATCAGGTGCGCCGGGCCGACCGCACCGATGGCGAAGCGCTTGGCCTGCAACTGCGGGCGCGAGGTAACGCCTTTCGCCACCAGCAGTGTCTCGGCCGCGTCCAGCCATTGCTCGTAATAGGTCTTTGCAGGCGCTCCGGACGCTTCGGCCGCCGTGGCGCGGGCGACCTCCTGCGAGAAGCAATCAACCCACTCGCCCCAGGTGAAATGCCCTGCTTGAGCGAGGTTCACGATAATCGCGAACGCCCTGGCCTCCCACGGTTCAGCGAAGATCAGATCGGCATCTTCAAAGTTCGGCAGCGCGCGAGAAAGCAGCGGTGAACTATTGGTGTCACTCACGACGGTCAGTCCGGGTCCATGTAATCGTCGAACACATCCACTCGCAGCGAATCCCGTTCAGCGGCAGTCGGACCCCACAACTCGCGTGCGGTGAAGCGGACGCGATAACAATGCTGCGGATGCTCGCCTTGACCATGCGCATGAGTGTCGGGGAACGCGAAGACGCCGTAATCGAATTCGACGATGCCAACCTTGTCACGAATGTAGCGCGGCAGGCGGGTGTGCGTGGTCGGATTGAGGTTGCGCACACGGACCCGGTCGCCGACACGGAAGCGCGGGGCGACATGCTTGGCGACGCGAGCGGATGCCCCGGTGGCGACCACTGTAGGCACGATCTCAGCGGTCAGCAACATCAGTTCGCCTCCTGCCGCAGTTGCTCCATCTTGGCGTCGAGTTCCGCGCGCGTGACGATGCCGCGCTTGAGCAGCACTTCCTCGAACGCGTACATCCAATGCTCGTAATAGGAAGATTCGAGGTAGTGCGCCGGCGGGATCTTCTCGATGGCATGGCGGAACTCGTCCACCGTGTAGCCTGCGAACACGAAGGTGGAGGCGAACAACGCGAAGGCGCGGCCCTCCCACGGCTCGTGGAACACCGGCTCATTGGCCTCGGCCAGCACCGGCCCAAGCCCGTGCATACCACCCAGATCGTGAATACCGTTCATGGCGCCTTCACCTTCGCCACGCCGATCATCGAGTCTCGCGTGACCAGCGCGGCCAGTTGTTCCTCGGTCATTCCGTCAGTTCCCGCCGGCCGTTCCGGCAGCACCAGGTAGCGAAGCTCGGCGGTGGTGTCGGACACCCGAACTTCTGTGGTTTCGGGCACCTCGGTGCCGAACTCCTTGAGCACGCCACGTGGATCGGCCACCACGCGGGCGCGGTAGGGGGCGGACTTATACCAGATCGGAGGCAAGCCCAGGGTCGGCCACGGATAGCAGGAGCACAGCGTGCAGACGACGACGTTGTGAACTTCCGGGGTGTTCTCCAGCACCACCATGTCCTCGCCCTGCAGCCCGGAAAAACCAAATTCCTTGATGGCGGCGGTGGCGTCGGTCAACAGGCGCTGTTTATACGCCGGATCGACCCAGGCGCGTGCCACCACCTTGGCGCCATTGCGCGGCCCGATCTTCGTCTCGTAGGTATCCACCAACGCGTCAAGCGCCGCGGTCGAGATCAGCCCCTTCTCGGTGAGGATGGATTCGAGCGCCCGCACCCTGATCGCCTGCTCCGATTGCGCCGGCCCTGTATGAGGTTTCTGCATGTTATCCCCTGGATCGCGAACTGACTTGCCCGGAGGCGCCGTCGGCCCCTCGAATGACGGCATTTGAGCGAGCCGAAATCGGCTGGTCAAGCACCCACATCGCGAAGGACAACACGATTTCTTTGACGGAGCTGCGCCTGCCCAAGCGGTCAACGCGAGGTAGGTTGCATCGCTGGCATACTCGCGTCTCAAATTTAGATCGCAACAAATTTAGATCGAAATCAATTAGTCCTTTCAACCCTCGGAAATCGCCAGAACCTGCTGGTGTTGGTAACGAATTCGGAACCATAAAAGGATCCGCTATATATGCACGCCGCCAACGTCATTCCTCGCAGGCGTCACCCCGACATGATCGTCCGTCGTTCGGTTCGGGTAGTGTCCATGTTGGGTGAACTCCACAAAGCAGGATTTCAGCGACTGCGAGCTATGCCCTTCAGTTCACCAAGCGGCATGCATTGGCGGTTCTGGATAGCGCCAGTCGAGCTTTTCTATCGTAATCACGGGGCCGTTGCCGCAGACCAGGATAGCCCGGGGGTGGTGCGAGAGCCGCATCTAAGAACTCTTGCTAAGGACATGGCCTGCTATACCAGTGGTCAAGCGGCAGGCGGGGCATTTTTCAATTGGGCTGACGCGGCAAACGATAGCGCTCGCGACTTGGCGGCAAAGTTTATCGTGAGATTCCCCATTATCGCACAAGCTGGCATGGGATGGGACTATGCCTACTCAGGCTGGTTCCAGCGCGTTCTCGGCCTAGTGGAGTACGGGCTGTTTCCAATCGTAATGGACGACTACGGGTCTCCTTCATCGGACGGTATTTCCCTTGCCAATATGCGTCCTTCGGTATGGGGTGAACTGAAGGGCCGACCGGAGCTGCCCCTACCGCCCCCTGGCGAGTTTAACCAGGATTATCCCCATTTGAAGGGCTGACAATGCGTTGAGGCACTGGAAGAGTCAGGTGAAACTTGCCGACACAGCGGCGCCACGGTCGGAAATTTCTTAGATCTCACCCGATTCGAAGCAGAATTGCGGTTCCAAGGGACATAGCGATGAATCACGACGTTGTTTATTGGGAGTCACCGTTCGATGGCGATCCAAATATGGTGGTCGAGGCTGCCGAGCATTTCGATGCACGGAATGCGTCGAGTGTATGGACGGTGTGATCATTTCCGCCGCCAACTGAACATGGATATTTGCAGGACCAGGCAAGGACGTCTGCTTGCGCGGTTCTGGTCGCGAAGTAACGACATTGACGCCGAATGCTGGGAAGTCATTGGCACTTCTAGTACCTGTGAGTCGCCGGGTCCACCATTCGAGGATCGATGGATCCCGAGCCGCCTTCGGGAAGAGTACGAAAGCTGGGTAATTTCAAACGTCTGAAGCTGTTACCGGACTCTGGGGGGCTCCAGAGGATGGTGCCGAGGCCAGATCTTTGATCTGGTAGAATCGCGAGTCCGGGAAGCCAGTCTCGAGCCGCGCGCCGAAAAGCCGCCATCAGAGGCTCTCGAACCAGGTTCTGATCTTCGCCGCCATCAGCAAGCGCCGCTGGACCAGAAAGTCGTCGTAGGACATTGG
This sequence comes from uncultured Pseudomonadota bacterium, assembly GCA_963832865.1. Classification (GTDB taxonomy): domain Bacteria; phylum Pseudomonadota; class Alphaproteobacteria; order Acetobacterales; family Acetobacteraceae; genus Rhodopila. The sequence continues at coordinate 499,114 of CAWHWH010000041.1, read as the reverse complement.
AGGATCTAACTTTAGTCCTTCGGGGATGCAGTTGGCCGCCAGATTGGCGCTCATCTCATGAGGTGTATCGATGCCGCCATATCGAAGCTTGCCGCCATTGACCTGGCTCCGCAGGTCGGCAAAGTAGACCTCTGGAGCTTTGCTTCCGACGGCGATGTTGATCTCGCTCTGTGTGAGGGCAAAATTCGCGATCTGATTGTATCGCCCGCGGCCGAGGCCCTGGTTCTTTAGATAGTTACGGGGGTAGATATGGTGAACGTCGCCGTGATTCAGAAGCAGGTCGTGCACCTTGATGTCGCGCGACAGAAACCCCTTGTCCCCCAGCTTGGCCTGAGCCGCCTTAAACGCCAGGAAGTAAGGGCTGGTCGAGGACGATGTGTCCATCAACTGCGGCAACATCCCGGTCCAAAACGTCTCCGGCAGTTCTGCCGCGATCACGGCCTGAACATAGGGCTGAAGCCCCTGCGCATCGATCTGCCGGATATCCTGATCAAATGATGTCTCAGGGCTACCGGCGTAACGCCCGCGCAGGATCGACATGGCATACCAGCGCCGCACAAGTCGCTCCAGATCGGCGGGTGCCGTCCCGTCGGATCGGCCCCGGAGGTAAAGGATGTAGGCAAAGTTTACCGCGTTCTGGCTGCCGATCAGGTCGTTGGTGACCAACCCAGCCGACCGCAGGATCATGGTGATTCGATCGAAATGGGTCTTGTTGACAAAGTCGGCGACGCCCGCCTTCAGCATTGCGAAGGACTGCTCGGCTATCGTCTCCTCAAACTGCTTGGTCTCAAAGTTGCGGCCGGATAGCAGTGCGACGAGGTCCTGAAGCCTGCCGCGCTTGAACTGGGAGGTGAATGCTACCCGCAGCATATCCGTATAGGACGGCGAATACAGGTCGTCTGATGCGTCCTTTAGCCATTTGAGTTTCGACCAGAACTCGGATTTGACGAACGCTGGATCATTCTTTTCGATCTTGGACGCGAAGTCGGGGGCGACAACCAGATGGCAAAGATAATCAACCGCTTCGCGCAACAGAGAGCCGCCGAAGGTCGTGTTCGCCGCGATCTTCGACATCGCGAAATCAGCTTGGCTCAGGGTTGCGCCCGCCGAGTTCACGCGGATGAAAATCTCGGTCACCGTCTCGATGTCGAGGTCTTCCGAGAGTTCGATTACACCTACATGGTTGTTAATGATCTTGCGAAGGCGTTCCAGCGTGCCGAACAGCTTATCGTCGTCGACGCCCGCATTGGCGCTTGCGTATGCCTTGGTGATCTGAAGCAATTTAGCGTTCGGTGAGAATAGGTCGGCGACGTCGGCCATCCAGGCGGGGTCCTTCTGAATCGCCGGGTTCGCAACCTCGAACTTCTCTTCCAGGGGATGGAACGCAATCCGTATCCGCGCTGTCTCGTAGTCCTTGGTCAGCACCTCTTGCCCGAGCAGGGCCGCCATTAGTGCCGTGACCCGCTGCTGACCGTCGATCAGAATACGTTTGCCAGCGGACGAGGTCCCGTCCTTGAGACGCACAGTCGGGTTTCGCCACGCGATCAGATATCCGACTGGATGCCCTGATACAAAGAGTCCAGGAGGTTGCGAACCTTGACCGGCTCCCAGACGAAAGGTCTCTGGATTTCCGGGATGGCGATCTCTCCGGACTTCACCCATGTAAGCAATGTCTCGATGGGATGCGGGGTGACCGAGTAGCGCTGCGTGGACATGCGCTACATCCCCAGGCGCAGGGCGGCGTCCTGGTTCGTGATCGCGGCGTCGTCGAGGTTCAGCTTCATTGAGAGGACGTTGGGCTTTGTCGCCCCCAGCACCGCGTCAAGGCGGCGGAGCACCATTATGGGAAGAATGACATCCCGGTTCTTGCCCCGAACGAGGTCCCGGAGCATGGCATCCGCGATGCCCCTGACGACGTTCGTGAACCAGTCCAAGTGGACGCTGCCCATATTTATCCTGTTGACCGCTAAAACCTGGCTCGTCGCGAGGCTAGGCAGAAGCGCCTAATCGACGGTTCAATTTTCTTCGACGACCGATATAACCTTAATCTGGCGGTTTCATGCCAACTTGGCACGCCGCCGCGCCCTTCTAACACAGGTCGCTTGCAAGCTGTGATTGATTTTCATGCGCCTAACACGCCTCTTGAATGCATCGGAGGTTGCCCTGGCATGGCGAGATGAAGCCGCATCGGCTGATCGCAAACGACCGGGCTTAGCGCGATCGGCACTGGGGCGCGGAGATCGCACCGGGTCAAGTCAGAAAAAGGAACGTCAGGGTGACCTGCAGCAGCCAGGTCTCGTTGCTGGCGTCGGCACGTATGGCATTGTAGTAGCCGTCGACCGCCAGCTTCACAGGTTGATTGCCTGCACGGAACGTCTTCGCGATCCCACCGCCGATCGGAACGGTCCAGACCTGCCCGGTCTTCGACAGCCAGTTCGCTGTGACGTTAGGCGAGGATCCGATCGACCAGCCATCGCCGAAATGGTAGCTGATGAACGGATTGATCAGCAGGCTGTTGGTTCGGTCGCTGCTCTCTGGAGGACCCCCGAACGACCAGATGTTATTGACGACCGCACCCAATACCCAGGGACTATCGCGATTCTTGGTGAAGAATGCGACGGACGGGCCGGAACCCCATTTATTGACCCCGAGCGCCGTGTTTGTCGCGGACGGATAATACAGAACCGGGCCGGCGCCCCAGTAGAAGCCTTCGCCGCCGGCCGGCGACAGGAAGAAGGTGGTGTAACCATTGCCCAGCCCGGATTCCCATCTTTCGCCAAGCTTCTTGGGTGGTTGCGAGTATGCTGGCAATTTTGTTCGGGTGATCAACGCCCAATCGTCGTTCAGCCTGAACGGGACTACGGCCTGATCGAGTTCGAAAGTATCCTTGGTGGCGTAGTAGGGGCCATCGTTGAAGTCTGCCTCGTAGCGCAAGGGGATCGTGATCGTCAAAGTCACCGGGTTCTCGGTTTCCTTGGACAAGTCGTTATTCGTCAATTGCGATTGACCCGCGGGGGCTGCCGATTGGCCTACGGCCGCAAAACCCCAAAAAGTTGCGATCGTAAGAACGCCTGCGACCCAAGGGTATGTCGCGGACGCACCCCGGTTGAATTCTTCGGCGGTCTCTATTGCCACGATGGTCTCCCGCCCCATCCAAAAAGGTTGGTGTTTCTCGAGAAGTTTTAAGGCCTCTTGTCGTTAGGGCATCAAGTCTTCATGCGAGTACCCAACATCCTTGGGTGCCAGACGCTCACGCTAGCTGATCGGTTTAGCTGTTGATAGGCAATCCTCTCATGGCATCGGTGGATTTTCTGCCTAGAATATCGGGTCGATTTTTTCTGCCGAATCTGCATAGCTGGAAAAGCATTTCGCTTCTAAAAGTGACGACGAGTCCCAAGGCTGGTGGCGTAGGGTGGTCTGGGTTGCGAGAATCCAGCCCGCCTTGCTCCTGATTGCGCGTGTACCACGTAGAGGGTCCCAGATATGAAGCACGCCGCGAAGTTATTTTTCGCTGTAGCCGCCTTGCTTTCGCTATCCGCAGGCCCCATGGCGGCGCAAGAAAAGAAACCCAATATCGTTGTCATCATGGGCGACGATATCGGCATGTGGAACATCGGCGCGTACCATCGCGGCCTGATGGCCGGCAAGACGCCGAACCTGGATCAAATCGCCAAGGAAGGCATGATATTCACCGACTATTACGCCGAAGCGAGTTGCACCGCGGGTCGTGCGAACTTCATTACGGGCGAGTTGCCAATTCGCACTGGGATGACCACGGTGGGCCAGGCGGGCGCCAAAATCGGCATCCCAGCGGAAGCAAGCACCATCGCAACGGCGCTCAAGGAACAGGGCTACGAAACCGGCCAGTTCGGCAAAAACCATCTCGGCGACTTGAACGAATTCCTGCCGACGGTCCACGGGTTCGACGAGTTTTTCGGCTATCTATACCACCTGGACGCGATGGAAGATCCGGCGCATCCCAACTACCCGCAGAATCTGCTGAACGTGGTCGGCCCACGGAACATGGTACATAGCTGGGCGACGACCGTCGATGACCAGACGGAGATGCCACGGTGGGGCAAGATCGGCAAACAGAGGATCGAGGACGCCGGGCCGCTCTATCCCAAGCGCATGGAGACCGTGGATGCCGAGATCCGCGACCTCGCCATAAACTTTATCGACAAGGCCAAGAAAGATGGTAAGCCGTTCTTCGTTTGGCTCAATCCCACTCGCATGCACATCGTCACCCATCTATCCCCGAAGTATGAAGCGCTGCGCAACTCGGAGAATGGCTGGTCGGGAGAAGAAGCCGGCATGGCTCAACTCGATGACGACGTCGGTTTGGTAATGAAGAAGCTTAAGGACATTGGCGAGGACGAAAACACTATCGTCGTGTTCACCACCGACAACGGCACCGAAGTCTTCACCTGGCCCGATGGTGGTCAGACGCCGTTCGCACAGTCCAAGGGAACGGTCCTCGAGGGCGGCTTTCGGGTGCCCGCGCTGCTTCGCTGGCCCGGTCATGTGCCGGCGGACTCGGTGCAAAACGGCATCTTCTCCGGACTGGACTGGTACCCCACCTTTCTCGATGCCGCGGGCAACCCGAACATCACGGAACAGTTGCTCAAAGGGGTAAAGCTTGGCGACGCCACTTATAAAAATCATCTGGACGGCTATGATCAGATGGCCGCCATCACCGGCAAGGGGCCGTCCGCGCGTCACGAGATCTTCTACCTCGGCGAAAGCACGGTCGGCGCGGTTCGTATTGACGATTACAAGTTCCGCTTCATCGACCAACCTCAGGGCTGGCTGGGTGAAAAGACGCATCCTGACGTGCCTTACATCACCAACCTGCGCCTTGATCCATTCGAGCGCACGGGCTGGCCCGGCAACGGGACAAAAGACGGGGCGCAGCAATATTTCGATTGGTTCAAGTACCAATTCTGGCGCTTTGTGCTTGTTCAACAGATAGTGGGCAAGGAACTTCAAACCTTCCTCGATTTCCCACCGATGCAACGTGGCGCGAGCTTCAACCTTGAGGCTGTGAAAGCGGAAATGGCGAAAAGGATGGCCGAGGCGGAGCAGGCAGCCAAAGGCCCGAGCAACTAAACCGGTGGTCTCCAGGGCGGGTGGCTTGCGAGGGCCGCCCCGCCGCTCGCCGATCATGCGTGTGGAGGAGTGTGTTCGCCACTTGTACGATGCCCTGCCGCGGATGCCAAATCTGCATAGCGGCCAACGGAGCTTCCATCGCACTGCTGAAGGTCGGCGACTCGATTACCGTGTCCGTTAGCCCGCTCATCGCCACCTCGGCGGCCACGTGGGTCTATTTGGCAAAGGCCTGTTTGGCTGCTGATAGGCGTCTCTGTCGAATAGCTCCCAGTACGCCGAGCCCCAAGTGCGCAGCGTAGAAGTGTGAGGGCTCGGCTTTAACGCGTCGAAAACGTTGCCTTTCAAGCAATGAAGCCGGGAGGCGGCTTCGCTGTCGAAAGCAAGTGGACGGACTTTACGGCTCGCCCACAACGTCCAGTCCGTTTTCCAACCATAAACGGCGCGTTAACGACCGCTGAACCTTGCCGCTTGTAGTCTTGGGTAGGCTGGCTGGACGGATCAGCGTGATGGAGTGAACGGAGATTTCATGCGCCGTCGTCACCGCTTCTCGGATAGTACGCAACAATGGTTCGATGTCGAGATGCATCCGCTGCGTCCGCTCGACTTCCTGCACGACTACAAGCCGTTCTGCCCCGGTTTCGTCGGTGACCGAAAACGCGGCACCGCAGTCGCGTCGTAGTGCCGGATGGCTATCCTGCACGGTCCGCTCGATATCTTGAGGGTAGTGGTTCATACCGCGAATGATGATCAGATCCTTGATCCGGCCGGTCAGATACAGTGCGCCGTCTGGATCGAGAAAGCCTAGATCGCCGGTCCGCAGCCACGTCTCGCCGCTGGTGCCTGCGATCCGCGCCTCGAATGTCTCTGCTGTCGCCTGCGGATCATGCCAATAGCCGCGCGCGATACTGGGGCCTGATACCCACACCTCACCAACCGATAAGGCCGGGACCTGACGCGACGTTTCCGGATCCACGATGGCGATGCGAGCGCCGGGAACACACCGCCCGCTGGCGACGACCCATTGTGCGTCGGCATCGTCGCGTGGCGCCGTCACCAGGTCGTTCCGCAATGCATCGCGGCTCACACGCCGTCGTATCGGCTCGGCACCGCGACGACCGCCCGAGACCAGTAGGGTCGCCTCCGCCAGCCCGTAGCCAGGATACATTGCCCCTGGGTCGAAGCCATACGGGGCGAAAGCGCGCGTGAATTGTTCGATTGTGGCGGCCTGAACCGGCTCGGCGCCGTTCAGCGTGAGCTGCCAACAGGACAGGTCGATACCGCGCATCATCCCCGGCTGCAGGCGGCTGACGCACAGATCGAACGCGAAGTTTGGAGAACTGGTCAGTGCCGCGCGATTTGCATGGATCTCCTGAAGCCAATTCAACGGCCGTCGCATGAACGAAGCGGGCGCCAGCAGGACCGACAGGCCGCCAAGATACAGTGGCTGCATCACGCCCATCATAAGTCCCATGTCGTGATACAGCGGCACCCAACTCACGCTGATCGCACGCGCCGGATTGCTCATGCACAGGCGGATCATTTCGAGATTGGCGATGATGTTGGCGTGAGAAACCATCACCCCCTTGGGGCTGGACGTTGAACCCGAGGTGTATTGCAACAGCGCAATGTCATTGGGGCCGGGCGCGGGAACCTCCAACTCCGGCGGCGGCGCGTTGTCATTGGCGTCCACGACCATCCATGAGAAATTCGTGCCGTCGAATTTCTCCTTCAGGTCCGGCCGTCCGTCCCATAGATCCCGGCTGGTCAACACGACGCGCGGCGCACAATTCTTTAGAATCGCTGTGCTGGAATCCCGCGCGGCGGTTCGTCTGGGCACCATCAACGGCACGGCGATAACGCCGGCGGCAAGGCAACCGAAGAACGCGACAATGAAATCCAGTCCCGGTGGGAACAACAGAATGGCGCGATCGCCAGGGGTGGTTTGCCTGGACAACCGCGCAGCAGTGGCACGGGCGCCCATTTCGAGCTCGCGGTAGGTCAGGGTCACGCGAGGGACTTCCCGCTCGGGGACGTATGCGAACGCCTGGCCGTCCGGGTTCTCTACCGCCCGCCTCACGAGCAGATCGGTCATCGACACCGGTCTGTATCGAAACAGGTCCGCGTCCAAACCTGTCACCGTCGCCCGGTCGGTGCGGCTGACCGGTCTGCGAGCCGTTTCATGATGAACCGTGCCAGTTCGGTGACGCTAGGATGTTCAATAACTGTCTCGGACTCGAGTTCCAGTCCCAGCCAGTCCTCGAGTGCGGTCACCATGAACACGGACTCGGCTGAATCAAGACCTAAACCGGCGAAGTTTGCGTCATCCTCGATGCGATTCCGACGAATACGCAGCGCCTTAGCCAGATAGTCGCCGCACCATGTTCGAACCTCCGCTTCTGTCACATCCTGCTCAGGGGGTGCCATGATAACTCCCATTGTCCGCCGAGTGGCGCGAAACACAGCATTCGTTTATCAAAATGGCGTGTCATTGTTTAGTCGTAGCGATCTGCTGACGTCGGGATCAGGTGCGGCAGAGCAACCATCAGCGCACCTCCGCTGTTCGCTCGGCGGCGGGACGCAACGTGGCGACGATCCGTTCCTCAATCTCCCGTGCGATATCGTTGCGGTAATGCACTCCGTCAGCGAAGTTGCCGGGATCGCGCGTGACAGCGTTGTCAACGCGGAAATCCAGAAACGCGCTGCGGTGCCGACCGGCCACTGAAGCTTCCAGCATGGATTTGCACGCCGTTTCGGCCAAGGCCCCGACGCTGTTAGCCGGTTCGAGCAGCGGGGCGTAGATCGGCGGCACGACGATGACAACGGCTGCTTCCGGCGGCAGCCTCGCGATCTGATCCCGCAGGCGGTCAATCCAGGGAAACTGCAGCGGGAACTTCGCGAAGGATAGATCCTCGGCCGGTTCCGGAACTTGTGGCACGAACGTAAACTTTTTGCCCGCCATGTAATCCGAATAGCCCGCCGGGTCGGTCCGGCGTCGCATCCCGAAAGCGAGCTCCACCCGCCAGACCGCGCGATCCAACGATTTGCTGTTCAGCACATGGGCCAGGTAGTCGCGATCGCCGCCATAAAGCCAAAATGGAAACGGGTGCGTGACCTGAAGATCAGCGCTTTGCGCGCACCAGCTATTGTCGGCCACCAGAATAAGGGCGCCCATCTTGTCGTGGTGGGAGGCGAACCATCCCATCATCGCCAGTTGCTCTCGAGGCCCGGTCGCGGGCACCGTCAACTGCGTGAAACGCAGGTGGGTGGGTGGCCCAATGCGGTGCGGATCGATCAACTGACCGGTTGAATTGCCGAAGACCGCGCTATCGAAGGCTGGATCGCGCCCGCGGCTGACATTCGCCATGCGCGGATTGTGATCGTCAATACCGACTATTCCGAACGTGGGGAAACGGGCGCTGTCGTACGGATCGATCAGCAGCAACAGGGTGAACAACAGGCCGCCGAGACCGAAAAAGGTGGCGCAAAATACAATGATCCACCGACGCCAGGATGCCTCGGCGCCCGCGTCAGCTGCAACGCCGGATGGGGAATCAAAACTTGAAGTAGATGAACTCATAGCTCTCATCGCCTCCGAGCAGCGTCATCATCGCCATGCAGACCAGACCGAATGCAACGGGGACGATCATCCTTGGCCGATCGCAGATGCGGGCGCAAAGCTCCCGCGACCCCGGCAGCAGCGTCGCGAACGCGATGGCCACCCCGAGAAGCCACGACTTTCCCAACAACTCGAGACTCGGCGTCACCGCCAGACCCGAGTATAGGTTCCACGCTGCGTTCAGTGTGCCGGTGCGAAACACGATCCCGCTCAGCAGGAAAAACAGGACGGTGAGAAACCAACCGACCACACGGGGCGGCCGGATGGCGTACCGCCGCCAACCCAGGGCAACGATGATGGCCACGCCGTGCATGACGCCCCAAAGGACGAAATTCCAGCCTGCGCCATGCCAGAGGCCGCACAGCGCCATGGTCGCAAGGATCGCCAGGACATACTGCGCGACTGTGTGGCGGGTGCCGGCAATGCGCATATCGGCCAGCGGCAAGAAGACGTAATCCCGCAGGAAGCGCGACAACGTCATATGCCAACGTTGCCAGAACACTAGAATGCTGGGCGCCCGAAATGGCGCGTTGAAGTTATCGGGGAGCCGAATTCCGAAAAGTAGCCCGATTCCGATGGCCATGTCGCTATAACCGGTGAAATCGAAGAAGATTTGGAAGCCGAAGCCCAGTGCCAGCCACGCTGACCCGTCAGTGACCGGCGCCTCGGCGGCTGCTTGGTAGATCGGATTTACGATGTGACCGATCGGATCTCCGAACGCGACTTTCTCGACCAGGCCGAGGACGATGAAGGTAATCCCCAGCGCGCAGCGCCGTTCCCACCCGGGACCGAACGCCCGCTGACCGTATTGATTGCCCACTTCTGACCATCGCGCCAGGGGACCCGCGGCCGCTTGAGGGAAAAAGCAAATATAAAGCGCGTAGCGGTCTAGTGTCGTCAACTGAGCGCGCCCGCGCCGAAGATCCGCTAAATACATGATGTGGTGGAAGGTAAAGAAGCTGATACCGATGGGCAGCGTGAGATGCAGCCGGCCGAGCGGAATGCCGGTCAGCGCAGTCAAGGTGGCAGCGAAGAAATCCGCGTATTTGTACAAGCCCAGTACGATCAGAGTCAAAACGATCGCGGCGGTGATGATCGCGCCGTTCCGGGTTCGCCCAAACCATCGCGCGGCCAGCCAGTTGACGACGATCAATCCCACGAGAAGGGGGATGAATTCTGGGTTCCAGAGGCCGTAAAACAGCAGCGAAGCCAGGATCAACATCGGGACACGCAATCGCGCGTAACCGTCGATAGCCCGGTATGCGAGCAGGGATCCAGGTAGGAACGCCAGCAGAAAGGAGTAACTGTTAAACAGCATGCATAATCGAATCGAGCCTCGGGAGCAGTGTGGTCGCCGTACTATGGACGTTGTCTGGCCACAAGCCGGTGCCTCGTGTCCCAGCGGTTCGCAATGCGGATGAGTTGCGCTCTGAGTTGCAGCGTGTGATCACCTGAGTCCGACCCTGCGCGACCTCACCCCTTCTGATCTGCCTCGAACAACGCCATCAATTCTTCCGTCGCCTGCTGCGTGCTTTGGATCAACTGCTTCTCGTCGCGATAGATCGCGTGCATATCCAGCAGATTCTGTTCGTCGTGTGCTCGGAACAATTCCACCGATCTCGCGGCATCCTCGGGTGAGACCCCCAATACCTTGAGCGAATCTTCCGCCATCTTCAAACTGGAGTAGAAAGTCTCGCGGACTAACCCGTCCACATTGCGGTCCATCAGCAGAAACGCGTGCCGCCGGTTGCGCGCCCGCGCCATGACCTTCAACTGGGGAAAGGCCCGCTTAGCTACTTCGACGACCCGCAGCGCATCCTCCGGATGGTCCAGCGCAACGATCAGCAGCTTCGCCTGCTCGGCCCCCGCCGACCGCAACAGGTCGACCCGCCTTGGATCGCCAAAATAGACCTTGTTGCCGAACCGGCGGACCACATCCACCTGGCCGAGGTCCCGCTCCAGTGCGGTGAAAGGGATCCCGTGCATCCGCAGCACACGGCCGATGATCTGGCCGAAACGCCCGAAACCGCAGATGATAACGGGCGCGCTTGCCGCCTCGATGGTGTCATAATCAGGCACCGGTCCCGCTTCCAGCCGAGGGATAACGAACCGCTCGGATAACGCGAACAGCACCGGCGTCGCGGCCATCGAGACCGCGGCGACGAGCGTCGCCATCGCCGCGCTGCCGGCGTCCAATGCGCCCACCGCGACGGCGGCGCCGAACAGCACAAAGCTGAACTCGCTGGCTTGCGGCAGGGCCAGGCTAAACCGCACCGCGTCGGCGCCCCCCTGTCGTGATAGCAGCGCCAGGATAAAGCAGACGATGGTCTTCGCCAGCAGCAGCGCCCCCGCCGCTCCGGCCAACAGCGCGGGATGTGCGTAGGCCAATCCCAGATCCGCTGACATCCCTACCGAGATGAAGAAGAATCCAAGCAAGAGCCCCTCGAACGGGTCGATATCGGCCTCCAATTCGTGCCGGTATTCCGACTCCGACAGCAGCACGCCGGCCATGAACGCCCCAAGCGACATCGAAAGCCCAGCCAACGCGGCGATATAGGCCGTGCCCGCTACGATCAGTAGCGACGCCGTCGTAAAGATTTCGCGCGTCCGAGGACCCCCAAGGGTGCGGATCAGCGGCGGTATCACGAAGCGGCCGCCAACAAGAATTACCGCGACGGCGGCGGCGGCTCGGGCGACGTCGTGCCACGGGACATGGTCCGGCAGTGTTTGTTCCGCCAACAGTGGCACCAGTGCGACCAGCGGAATGAACGCCAGATCCTGGAACAGCAGCACTGCGAACCCATCACGCCCGGCTCGGCTTTTCAGCAAGTCAGCCTCGGACAGCATCGGCAGCACGATCGCGGTAGAGGACATCGCGAGTCCCGCGCCCAGCACGATCGCGCCGGCCCACGGGACGCCGATCCCGTGCGACAGGACCGCCAGCACCGCGGCGCTCAGGACCACCTGCGCTGATCCGAGAGCGAACACCGCCCGCCGCATCACCCAAAGCCGGCGCGGCCGCAACTCCAGCCCGATCAGGAATAGCAGCATGACGACGCCAAGCGATGCGATGCTGGCGATCTGCTCAACGTCGCTGACCAACCCTAGACCGGAAGGACCGATCGCAACGCCCGCCAGCAGATAGCCCAGCACGCTGCCCAGCCCGAACCGCCGTGTCAGCGGCACCGCGATGGTCGCGGCTCCGAGCAAGACGACAAGTGTCGGCAGCATCAGTAGCCGCGCTCGATGTCGTAACGGTTGGGCAGAGGCCGCCCGTCTTGCAAAGCGCGCAGATTGTCCAGAAAGATTTCCAGGCTACGTTCGTTATAGGTCGCGGGATCGTCGGCGGCGGTGTGAGGGCTGATGATCAGGTTCGGCGTGGACCACAGCCGGTGGTTGTGTGGGATCGGCTCGGGGGTGAATACGTCCAGCACCGCTCCGGACAGGTGCCCCTGATCGAGCAGATCGCACAGCGCGTCCTGGTCCAGCAACTCGCCACGGCCGATGTTCACCACTCCGGCGCCGGACGGCAGGCACTCCAGGCGCCTTCGGCTCATCAGTCCGCGTGTGACTGCGGTCAGCGGACAGGCCAGCACGAGGAACTCCGTCTCCGGGACCACGTCATCAAGCGCGAGAGTTCCGACGACCCGGACACAGGCGGGATGCGGCGCGGGGTTGGCTCTGACACCGGTCACCCGCATGCCGAAGCGTGAGGCTAGCTCCGCCGTGGCACCTCCCAGTGTGCCTAGGCCGATCACCGTCAGGTTACGGCCGGCCAGCACCGATCCCCAAACTTTGCGCCACATGCCCTGCCGCTGGTTGGTCACCATGGCGGGCAGCCGATTGGCCAGCATCAGGATAGACATGATGGCGAACTCGCCGGACTTCTCCGCGTGGGTGCCGCGATTGTTTAGCAACGCGACCCCCGGCGGCAACCAGTCGAATGGCGCCAGCCGGTCGAGGCCCGCGTTGGTCAGAAAAATCAGCTTCAGTTGGGGCGCTGGGCAAGGAAACAACGCCTTGATGACGCTCACGTCGGTGACAAGTGCCTCGGCGTCCCGCATCGCTGCGACGAAATCGGCCGGGGTCACACCTATGCTGACCACATGCCCGCCGCCGACATCGGGGGCGTGCGTCGCGGCAGTCTCCCACATCGCCCGCGTAAAATCGAACAGAGGATCGTTATCTGGATTCTGCAGATGGATGCGCATGGCTGGGAGCCTGCCATAGCGGCGAACCGGTGGCGATGCCGTTTCAGTGGCTTGGGCGGCGCATCAGAAATGGTGCGCCGACATTATACCTCTGCGGGAGTATGCAGCGACGGATGGGCCATTTTCAGCCCGATTCCGCAGGCTGAAAATGGTCCAGACTGTCTTACTAACTAAGCGATGGCGCCGTTCAATCCTTGGGGGAAGAACCCGTAATTGCCACTGGCGCCCCCGGCGTAGACGATATTCAGCACTTGAGTCGTCGTGCGGCTGAATGCCAGCGCGTTCACGTCGGTTGGCGTTATGTTAGCCACACCGTTCATGACAACGCCCTGGTCGTCATTCGCACCAGACAGTGCTGCGCGAACCGCCGAGATCGCCGCCGTGGCGGGACCTTGGCCCTTCTTAAACAGCTCCGTGCGAATGTTCCCGGCATGATACGCCTCTACCGCCAGAATGCTCGCCGCGGCAGCGAGGTAGGTCTTGGACTGTATCAGCGGCGCAGCGCCGTTATAGGCGGTTACCCCGACGTCTTCGAAAACGTAAGCACCCAACAGGAAATTTACGTCGTCCGCGAAGGGATTGAATGTCTGCCCAGCCTGAATCAATCCGGCTGCGACCGCCAGCGTGTTGAAGCTGTTGTAAAGGTCGATCGTCGGGCGAGCGACGGCAGCGCTGCCCAGAGCCGACCGAAGGAACAGGACGTGAGCCTGTTCATCAATGGCGATCTTCTTGGCGAATTGCTGGATGGTGGAGGATTGGAAGGGTACTGCTGCTCCGCCGATGACATTGCCTGTGGTTCCCACGCCGTTGATGTCGGTGCTTGGAAGGCCGGTCCCGTTGACCGCGATCAGATAATACTCGGCCTCCAGATACTCCAGGTTCAAGGCGAAGTTCAAAATATCCGCGTCGCTCGGCGCGCCGGTGGCCTGCGCCCGTTTTGGACCGAAAAGCCCTAATCCCGACGTCGCGGCGAACGCTGTTCCCAGTCCAGCATTACGAAGAAGCTTGCGGCGATTGGATGTCAGCAGTTTCGTGCTGATTTCGTCGAAATCTGGCATTAGCCTGAACTCCCGTTCATTTTTCACGTGACTGTGTATCTGCTGGGCTTTATTGGCCGAAACCGACATCACATGCTCTCTACGGAGGCTTATCGGCGATGGATTACAGATGAAGTCAATCAAATTGGTCACGAATTTGTATCCGGGCAGTCAAGGAGGTAGTCGGAACTAGACAATTGTGGAATTATTTCATTCCGCCGCTACGTCCCGCGACCGGACGCGTCCGGTCAGCCAATTCACATCCACCGCGATGCGCCTGGGACCAGCCGCGAGCAGGATCGTCCCGCCAGTGGATCCTCCGTCCGGCATGAACACCACCTGCGATGCACTGAGTGTCTCCTCTGGCGGCAGCTTCCAGGCTGCCCCACCGTCGACCGAAAATCCTCCGGCGGCGGTGACCACCGAAACGATGCGGTCCTGCGCAATCGCGCGCGACCGAGCCAATCGTAATCCGTTCGTCAACGCTCTGACGGTCGCGTCCGTGTTTAATCCAACGCTGTGCCAGGGTTGTTTGACCAAGACCAGTCCAGCAACCATTGCCATGATGACGATCACCACGATCATCTCGAGCAAGGTGAAGCCTGCCTGATGTCTTTTGGCCTTCACGTAATGACCCGGCGGTTATTGGAGCGCGCGCACGACAAAGCCGTCGGACAAGATTTGCACCTCAAAGCGTCGAGATATGCATTGCGCGATCGGGCGGTCTCCGAACCGTGGGGTGTCGAACGGCGCGACCAACACACAGACCTGGCAATGCACGAAGCGCGGGTCGGCAGTGGGCTGTTCAGCCACCAATCGTGGATCAACGTCGGCATAGTAGTCCCCGGCCCGGACCTGACGACTGATTTCGTCCACCACCGACGTCTCCCGGCAGACGGGACCGCGTTCGGCGGCAAGCCCTGGCGTCACGGCGAGCAGCAGGAGAAGCGTCGCAGCCATCCGTCGCATCAGAATTTCCCCAGCAATCGGAGCAGATCCTCGGCCAAGGCACCGTGCATCCGCACCAGCCAGAAGGCCAACGCGATGCAGGGGCCGAACGGGATCCGCGTTGTGGATGTCACGGATCGCCCGGTCAGCGCCAATCCCAAGGCTGCGAGCAACCCCAGCAGAGCGCTGCCCAGCACCACCAACGGTAACGCAGCCAAGCCACACCACGCGCCGGCTCCGGCGATTAACTTGGCATCGCCCCCGCCGAGCCCATCCCGGCCGCGCAGCCGGCGGTAGGCGGCAGCCAGGCTGCGGAACGACAAGTAGGCTAAGATAGCGGCGAGGCAGTGGTCGGTCAGTGCGTTCGAATCAAAGGTCAAGGTCGACGCCAGGCCAGCCAGAACGAGGGGCAACGTTAGCACGTCAGGCAGCAGGAAATCGGTCCAGTCGATCCATGCCAGGGCCAGCAAAGTCCACCCCAACCCACAGTCAGCCCAAACACGGCCGGTCTCGGGATCGACCAGCACCGCCCAAAGCGCGACCGCGGTGGCGGCCAATTCCACCGCCGGGTAAAACAGCCCGATCGGTGCCCGGCAATATCGGCAGCGGCCGCGAGAAACTGCAAAGCTAATCAGCGGCACAAGGTCGAGCGCGCCTAGCCGCGTGCCGCAGTGGGCACAGGCTGAGCGCGCCAAAACGACAGGCGCACGGCTTGGCAGACGGACAATCAGGACGCCCAGAAAACTGCCAACAAATGGCGCGGCCAACAGCGGCCATGACCAGGCTGAACCGAACCAATCTATCACGCGTATCCCTTCGCGGAACGGTGGATCGCTGACCTGTCATTTGCCTGCGATCACACCGGCGAACTATGCGGACAAGCACGTCAGGAATGCGGCCCCAAATGGGAACCACCGTCACCGATCACCAGCTTGACGCACTGGGCGACATATTGCTGCGCCAGGGCCACTGCGACCAGAGGACGTTGGAGCGTGCCCGGCGCGTCGCGGTCGAGTCCGACCAACGCCTGGATGCGGTCCTGATCCAGTTGGGCCTGGTCTCCGAGCGCGGATTGGCCGATGCCTACTCCAATTTGCTTGCTATCCCAGTGGTCTCGGCCGACCGATATCCGACGTTGGAACCGGTGCTGCCGGACCGATTGAGCGCGGAATTCCTGCGGCACACCCGAGCCGTTCCGCTTGCGGCTGACGCTGAAACGGTAGTGTTGGCTGCGGCCGATCCGCTTGACCCATTCGCTCAGGCTGCCGTTGCGGTTGCCACCGGCTTGCGCGTTCGGCTGGAGGTCGCGGTACCGATCGAACTGGAAGCGGCGCTGAACCGGCTTTACCCGGAGGAAACCTCGACCGCCTCCGCATCCGAGGCTGAGGCGCCGCTCGAAGAGGACGCCGAACGGCTGAAAGACCTTGCCAGCGAGGCGCCGGTGATTCGCCTGGTGAACCTGCTGATCACGCGCGCCGTGGAGACGCAGGCCTCCGACATCCACATCGAACCGTTTGAGGACCGGCTGCGTGTCCGCTACCGCTATGACGGGGTGTTGCACGAGGCGGAGGCGCCGCCACGGCAACTCGCGGCAGCAATCACTTCACGCATCAAGATCATGGCTCGTCTGGATATCGCCGAGCGGAGGATGCCACAGGACGGGCGCATAAAGATGGCGGTGCGCGGTCAGGACGTCGATTTCCGGGTGTCCACGATCCCGTCATTGCACGGGGAAACGGTGGTGCTGCGAATCCTCGACCGATCCGCCGTGGTGTTCGATTACGCTCGGCTGGGGCTTGCGCCGGCGGTGATCAGCAAGCTGGGGTCAGCGCTGGAGTTGCCCAACGGGATCGTGCTGGTGACCGGGCCGACCGGCAGCGGCAAGACCACGACGCTCTACACCGGGCTGTTGGCACTCAACGCGGTCACGCGAAAGATCGTCACTGTTGAAGACCCGATCGAGTATCAGCTCCAGGGCATCAACCAGATTCAGGTGCGCTCGCAGATCGGCCTGACCTTCGCCAGCCTGCTGAGGTCCATATTGCGGCAGGACCCCGACGTCATCATGGTCGGCGAAATCCGCGACGGGGAGACCGCGCAGATCGCCGTGCAGGCGGCGTTGACCGGGCATCTGGTGCTCTCGACGCTGCATACCAACTCCGCCGCCGCCGCCGTCACACGGCTCCGCGACATGGGGGTCGAGGATTACCTTCTCACGGCTGTGCTTCGCGGGATCATGGCGCAGCGCCTGGTGCGGCGTCTGTGTGCAGACTGCTGCCGGCCTGAACCGGCGCCTGGCGAATTGGTCCAACGTTTCGGTCTCGATCGTCTGACACGCGATCGACCAATCATGCTATCGCGCGCCGTCGGCTGCCCGGCGTGCCGGCAGACAGGATACCGCGGACGAACCGCTATCGCCGAGTTCCTGCAACTCGGGCCCGAGATCGAACGGCTGATCTTCGCGCGGGCGGACCATGCTACCATTGAACGCGCCGCCGTCGCCGAGGGCATGCAGATCATGTTCGAGGCTGGTCTCGCGGCTGCGCTGGCGGGTGAGACAACGATCGAGGAACTCACCCGCAGCATCCGAGCGGATGCATGACCACCTTTCGCTACACAGCGATCGGTGCCGGTGGCGAACGCCTTGCGGGCCTGATGGAAGCAGCGACGGAGGCCGAGGTCATCGTCCGCCTGCAGCGTCAGGGCTCGATGCCGGTCCGCGCCGAACCGGCGGACAAGGCCTCGCGCTGGACGGGGTTGTTGCAGATGGACCTGGGGGGCCGGCGCGGACTGCGCAAGCAGGACGTTGCCGACCTGATCCGCGAACTGGCGACGATGCTGACCGCCGGACAGGATCTGGACCGCGCCCTTCGCTACATGCAGGAGACCGCCCCAAGGCGGATGCGGCCCACCGTGACCGGGCTGCGCGACGCGGTCCGCGACGGCAGCCCATTGTCGGTCGCGATGTCGCGCTACCCGGCCACGTTCCCGGCGATGCATGTCGGTATGGTGCGTGCGGGTGAGGCTGGCGGCAATCTGGGCCCGACTTTGTCGCGGATCGCCGACCTGCTGGACCGGCAACGGGCGCTGGCTTCCACCGTAACCTCGGCGCTGATCTATCCAGCTGTCTTGTTTCTGGCGATGATCGGCGCGGTTACGCTTTTGCTCACCGAGGTGCTGCCGCAGTTCGTGCCGATGTTCGAGCAGAGTGGCGTCGCTCTGCCGGCTTCGACCCAATTTCTGATCACCGCGGGAAACTTTGTCCAGGAAGACGGGCTGTTCCTGTTGCTGGCGATACTGGTGCTGATCGTCGCACTCCGATTTGCACTGCGGCAAGCACGCGTGCGTCTGATCGTCGATCGCATCGTGCTGCGCCTGCCGGTGATCGGCGGGCTGACACAGGAAGTGCTGGCGGCTCGATTTACCCGCGTCCTTGGGACCTTGCTGCACAACGGTGTCGCCTTGATCCCCGCGCTGGCGATCGTGCGCGATGCGATGGGCAACCACGCGGCGCGGTCGGCGGTCGAGCAGGCGAGCGTGACGGCCCGCGGCGGCGGATCGCTGACCCGCGACCTGGAGGCCGCCGGCGTGTTCCCGGCACGCGCGATCCACCTGCTACGCCTCGGCGAGGAAACCGCGCAGCTTGCCCCTATGGCGCTACGCGCCGCGGATATCCATGAGGAAAAAACGCGCCTCGCGACGCAGCGGCTGACCGCCCTGCTGGTCCCGGCGATGACCATCCTGATGGGCGTCGCGGTCGGCGGCATCGTCGCCTCCCTGATGACCGCCATGCTCAGCCTGAACAACTTGGCATCCGGATGAGAGGCTTCACCCTGCTGGAAGTGATCATCGCGCTGATGATCGCCGGCATGGCGGCAGTGGCGCTGTTCGAGGCGGCCGGAAGTGGTCTGCACGAAACTCAGACTGCCTCGATGTACGATCAGGCCGTTGTCCGGGCAAAGTCGCGCTTGGCCGCGGCGACCCATGGTACGAAGCTGGCTGCCGGAGACTGGCGCGGCGATGACGGCGGCGGCTTTCGGTGGCGATTGCACGTGGTTCCTGTCGCGAGCGCCTCGCTACGGCCGACCGGGGTGGTAGGCCCTCGAGCCGCCGCGTCCGTCCCGGTTGTGCTTTATGCCGTCAGTGTCTGGATCGGCTGGAACGACGGCGGCTCCGAACGAGACGTACGGCTGGACACCGAACAGGTCGGCGGATGAAAGCGCGGGCGTCGGACGGGTTCACATTGCTGGAGATCCTGGTCGCCCTGGCGGTGTTCGGCTTCTTGTTGGCCGGCCTCAGTCAAACTGTCCGGTTCGGTCTTGCCGCATGGCGTCAGGACGCCCGCCTGTCCGACGGTAAAACCGACCTGGACGCGCTGGATCGCACCCTCAGAGCGGTGGTGGAAAACCTTGCGCCGGCCGATGACGCCGCTCAGTCGTCAATCGAGGGATCGGCCGATACCTTGACTGGCGTCACCCGCCTTCGCCTGCCACGCTCGGGGCTGATGCCAATGCGCATCGAGGCCGGGTTGGCGGTTTCCGGCACGCGTCTAGTGTTGCGCTGGCGTCCCTATCATCACGCCGTGCCGTTGGGGCCGCCGCCCGCACCGGCCGAAACGGAACTGATCAGCGGTGTGACTCGCCTGGGGATCGAATATTGGCGGCCGCCCGGAGTATGGGTAGCCAAATGGCATGAGCCGGACCTTCCGTTGCTGATCCGTTTCCGAGTGACGTTTGCTGGTTCACCCGCACAGCGATGGCCCGACATCGTGGTCGCCCCGCTGTTGTCCCGGCCATGATCAATCGCCAGCGCGGTTTCGCATTGCTGATCGTGCTGTGGACCGTAGCGTTTCTCGCGCTGCTTGGAACGCAAATCGTCGCGGCCGGGCGATCGGATACTCGATTGGCGGACAATCTAAGGCAAGAGGCTGTCCTGGAGGCGGCAGCGGCCGGCGCCATACAGAATGTTACATTTCTGATTGGGTGCAAAAGATCCGCAATTCCAGACGTATGGCGTGATGTCGGAGGTGCGCGTCGGGGGAACGCCGGTTCTGGTCCGTGTGGAGAACGAGGGCGACCGGGTCAATCTCAATACCGCGTCGGCGGTCTTACTGCGATCTTTGATCATCGAAGTTGGTGGTGCGCCGGGTTTGGCCGACCGACTTGCCGCCGCGATATTGGACTGGCGCACAGCGGGGGCTAATGCTCGGCCCCGCGGCGCCAAGGCGGCAGACTATCGGGCTGCCGGACGTGACTATGGTCCGCCTGGCACACCGTTTCAAAGTGTCGACGAACTGGCGGACGTGTTAGGAATGTCTCCGGATTTGTTCGCTCGCATGGCTCCGCATCTGACGGTGCTGACCGATGGCGATCCTGACATGTCGACACGCGATCCCGTCGTTGCAAGGGCGCTGACAGATGCCGCCGGGGTTGCCGCTGCTTCTGGATCAGCTCAGCAGCCTGCGGACTCGTTGTTGAGAATCACCGTTACCGCCATCGGGCGTGGAGCAGCACGGTATTCGGTTGTCGCTGTTGTATCGGGAGATTTTCAAAATTCGACGCCGCGTGTGAACGTCTTGTTACGCGAGCGTGGCACGGCTTTGGCAAAAGACGCTGTTGCGAAGTTGGACGCACGACCTGGGGAGGTAGTCGAATAGAGCCAGACGCCGACAGAATCAGAACGTTCTGAGGATTTATATGGACCGAGTAGTAACGCCGTCCCATAGATGTCACAGGTTTCTCTTGCGGCGTTGCCGAAGCATCGAGGAGAAGTGGGGACTGCTGATGATTTCCGACCGGAGCGGCGACGACCTCGCTGACCCCAGTGCCCACTCGTCCGACCCGTGATCGGTGAAGAACCAATTTTGGCCATCTGATGTCTCTGTTCCAACGCTACCGGCCCCACAGCCAATAAGTGCCAGAAAGGGCGTGCTCGTGGCCTACCTTCTTGCGTTATCTTAACGTTATTCACGCGTTTGCGCCTTCAGATCACAAGGGATTGCGTCGCATCGGCTCCCCGGTCCGGTCCATCACAGCTTCTGGGCTGGGTGGCGGAGTTAAGCGAAAGTATGCGACAAAACATCGTTCGCAAGCGGAGTTTGCCACGAGCACTGACCCTTTTGCTTGGCCTGATACAAGTTTTTGGATGCACCCACGTCCCGCCGCCGGCGATTCCCGCACTATCTCCGTTGCCCAACGGAGCCACCGCCGCGCCCCCTCGCATTAATGGCGCGGTTGGCACGCCTGACGCCTTGCCGCCCGCGCAGATCGCCTACGGCCGGCAAGACCAACCATCGCCCGAGCCGTCGGCGACCGAGGCGGGTACGGGGAATATTAGTCTGGACTTCGCAGATACCGACATCCGGGAGGTTGCGGCGCAAATCCTGGGATCTATCCTGAAGGTGAATTACACGATCGATCCCGCGGTTCATGGCACCGCCACGTTGCACACTACCCGGCCGTTGAACCGCTCCGAACTCGTGCCGACGCTGGAGTCGCTTCTTGCGCAGAATGGCGCGGCCTTGGTTACAAATGGCGGGCTCTACCGGGTCGTGCCGGTCGCCCAGGCCATCGCGACCGCAGCAAGTAGCGCCGGGACAGCGGGGGCGGTGGTGGTGCCGCTGCAATATGCCACTGCCGAGAACCTAGCCAAAATCTTGCAGCCCTATGTTGGCGAGGGTGGCAAGATCGCGGCCGATCCGGCTCGGAACGCGCTCCTCATCTCCGGCGAACCTGGAGCGCGGGAAGGGCTGATCGGCCTGGTAAGGGCGTTTGATGTGGATGTCCTGGCCGGGCAATCCTACGCGCTGTTGCCGGTCGGAAACGGCGACGTGAAGGATTTCGCCTCCGCCTTGCAGGATGCGTTCAGGGGACAGAATGGGGGCACCCTGGCGGGATTGATCCGGGTCATTCCGCTGTCGCGGATCAACGCAGTGCTGATAGTCTCGTCCCAGCAACGATATATCGACGAAGCTCGCAGGGTGTACTCGCTCATCGACCGCGCACGCCGGCAGACGTTGCGCAGTTGGCACGTGTATTACCTGCAGAACAGTCATTCCGAGGACGTAGCGTATGTGCTGCAACAGGCGTTCACGCCAGGCAACGTCACCGCGCAACCGACGGCCAACACGCGTTCGCAAACCGGACAATCGACGGGCGGGAGTACCTTCGGAAATCCCGGCGGAGGCGGGGGTCTCGGCAGCGGTTCAGCCGGTTCGCTAGGGCGGTCTGGCCTCTCCGGCGGGATCAGCGGTGCAAGTTCGGGGGGTTTGGGCGGCCAACAGCAAACCACCGGCTTGGCGCCGCCCTCCGGGCAACAGCCGCCGCCGCAAGCCGCGCCGGGCGCGAACCCGCTGCTGGGCGGATTGGAGCCGGGTGGCTCCGAGCAGGGAACCGATGCGTTACGTGTAATACCGGATGATCAGAACAACGCGGTCCTGGTGTATGGAACCGAACGCGAGCTGGCCACAATGCAAGCGATGCTACGCAAGATCGATATCCTTCCGTTGCAGGTTCGGATCGATGCGGTCATCGCGGAAGTGACCCTCAACGATAATCTCCAATATGGCACGCAGTTCTTTTTCAAGTCCGGCGGCATCAACGGAATCCTGAATACCGGGCCCGCGGCTACGGTGGCCAACCCGGCGGCCGCCACCTTGAACATGACATTCCCGGGATTCTTCCTGGGCGGGTCGGGAAACGGCGGGGCCCCCTTCGCGATCCAGGCGCTACAGCAGGTTACCACCGTGCATGTGCTGTCGTCACCACAACTCATGGTTTTGGACAACCAGCCGGCCCGCCTTCAGGTAGGAGCCGTGGTCCCCTATCTCAGCCAGTCTTCGCAGAGCACTATCGCCACAAACGCTCCCATCGTCAATCAGGTCAATTACCAGCAGACCGGCGTGATCATGGAGGTCACTCCGCGAAGTCAACAGCGGAGGCCTCGTAACGCTGGACGTGATGCAGGACGTGAGCAGCGTCGAGACAGGGGTCATCACCACGCCGGGGGTCAACTCCCCGACGTTTGACGAACGGAATGTCACCTCCCGCGTCGTTGTGCAGGACGGACAAACGGTCGGCCTCGCGGGTCTCATCACCGATTCGGCGTCGCTGGGCAACCAAGGCATCCCCTGGCTTAAGGACGTGCCGCTGCTCGGGTTGCTGGCGGGCAATCAGAACAATACGAGGACCCGGACGGAATTGCTAATCCTGATCACGCCGCATGTCATCCACGATCAACGCGACGCGCGGGCACTGACCGAGGACTTGCGCGATCAACTGATCAACGCGGCGGCGGTACCGGGCTTGCTGAATAATTTACGCCCCTCCGGCCAGTCCGATCCATCGGCCCGTCTGCGAAAACAACTGCAACTGCAGCAATGACTAGGGGTTGCAGATCTCCTGATCACCACCGCTTCCCGATGGCCCCGCCGAACACAGGTCATAGTCATGCCCGGCTCGCGCGGATGGATCACGATAGACGTAAGGGTGGTTCCAAGGATCGACCGGGACATCGCCTTTAACATAAGGCCCGTTCCAACTAGGAACGTCCGTAGGTCGCTCCACAAGCGCCCGCAGGCCCTGATCGGTGCTCGGGTAGGTCCCGGCGTCCAGCTTGTACATGTCCAGGATGGACCCAATCCGATCAATCGACTGCTTGGCAATCGAGGTCCGGGCGCTGCCAAGCTGCCGAAGCACCGCTGGCGCGACGAGGCCGATCAGCAGCCCCAGGATGGCGATGACCACAAGCAGTTCAAGCAAGGTGAAGCCACGGTTGTCACGCTGGAGGCGTTTGCGCATGCGCTGCTCATCCGATTGAAGAGACACGATCTTCTATCGTGTCTAGTGCCGCTTTCCGCTGAACAACGTTGCGGCAGCGGCCAGCACCTTTTGCTGATAGATGGCACCGAACCCCGGGGTATGCGAATTGTAGAACCCGATCGCGATCATCAGATTTCCCTGCGCCTCGCTTAGATACGCTCGCATAATCGCCGCCGCGGCTGCGATATTGAAGCAGGGATCGTCGAGGAGCCGATAAGCCACCGTCTGCGCCGGCATATGGGCAAGTCGAGCCAGCGGCTCGATCCAGATGCTGTTGATTTGCATCAGTCCCAGATCGGCGGTGCCATTGGTGTTTGGCTGGATCAGGCCCGGCCGTCCCCCTTCAACCGCCTGGATCGCGGGCAACACGCGCGGAGGCAAATGGTAGAAAGAAGCGGCGACAGCCATGCAAACCAGGAACGGGATGCTCATGTCACTTAGGCGCCATAATTCATTCCGGCAAAGCGAATAGAGTGCGCGCGCTTATCGAAGACCCGACATGGTGCATCCGCGTTCCCCCACTCCGGACGATGGTGGAGCTGAGGGGAATCGAACCCCTGGCCTCCTCATTGCGAACGAGGCGCTCTCCCAACTGAGCTACAGCCCCATCGCCGGCTCCGCGGCGCCCTTATAACGCCGATTTCAAGCCGCCCTATGATCGGAGCGTTCATCCAAGTCAAGCAGTGTCGGGAAAGGGTGTCAGGAAAAGTTACCGCGCCGCCAGTGTCTCCCAGACATCCCCTGAGGGCCGCAGCCCCAGGATGTGCCGCCTGTGCCACAGCGCATAGAACAGCAGCTTCCAGCAGGCAAACCCGTGCCGCCAGCGCCGGATATCTCGAAACAGCGCCTCCACCCTCTCAGGATGGGCGATCTCTGCTACCCCTGGTTGCGCCGCCACAAGTGGACCCAGCCGCGTCCCCTGCACCTTGATCCATTCGCCGACTGGTACGGTAAACCCCGATTTAGGCGCGAACGGCTGCACTGCGGGCTGGTTCTTCTCCAGCCATTTGCGGAGAATCCACTTCCCGATCCCGCGCCGCAACTTCATCGCGTCGGGCAACCGGAACGCGGCGGCCATTACGCCCGAATCCAAGAACGGCGTTCGTCCCTCAACTCCGTGCGCCATCATGCAGCGATCCAGTTTCAGCAGCAGGTCATGCGGCAGCCAGTCGGTCATATCCAGCGCCTGAGCCGCCGCCAAGGCAGACCGGCCGCCCTCCGCCGCTCGGATTTCCGCTGCTGCCATGCCATCGCGCCAAGTAGTCGGGTGCGAACGGAGTACCGGGACTTTATCGAAGCTGCCGCCGGCCCACATCGTCCGGCCGCCGCGCCACCAGGGCAATGTGGCCTGCCGGTAGCGCTTGTATCCGCCGAAGATCTCGTCGCCGCCCTCGCCGGTCAATACCACCTTGACGTCCTCCCTGGCACGCCTGGCGAGAAACCACGATGGGATGATGGCGTAATCCATCGTTGGGTCGTCCATCGCCGCGACAATCTCCGGCAGATGCTGCCACACCATTTTTTCCGATACTTCCATCGGTTCGTGCCTGGCTCCTACAGCGCGGGCGACAATCGCTGCCTGCTCACGTTCGTCGGCGGCGCCGGGCGTGTCGAATCCGGCGGTAAACGCCAGCACAGGCTCCTCATTCAGCCGAGCCATCAGGGTGATCAGGGCCGCACTATCGATGCCGCCGGACAAGAACATCCCATATGGCACGTCGCTGCGCTGATGCAGATCGACACTCTCCATCAACGCCTGATCCAGCCGCTGGATCGCGGTTGCCTCATCTATATCCTCCGGCGGCGTCATCGGGACCGGATTGATTTGCCGCCGCTCCAGGATGTGCCCGCCGGAACAGGTGATCGTCTCACCCGGCAGCACCCGCTGGATGCCTTCAAAAATGGTATCCGCGCCGGTGGTGAACTGGAGTTGCAATAGCTCCTCCACCGCCGCCGGCCGTACCACGCGCTTCACAAGGCCGGCTTCGAGCAGCGCCTGAGGCTCCGAGGCGAATGCCAGACCTCCATCGACTGTAGCGACATACAGCGGCTTGATTCCGAAAGGGTCGCGAGACAGCGTGACGGTTCGACGCACGCGCTCGTGAATAGCGATTCCGTACATGCCACGAAGCTGCTTCACGTAGTCAGACCCATCGCGCAACCAGAGATGGAGCGGCGGTTCGCAGTCACTGTTGGTTGCAAAACTGACACCGGGCAACGATTCGCGAAGCTCGCGGTAGTTATAGATTTCTCCGTTTGCCACCAGTGTCGCGGTCCCAGAGAAAAACGGCTGATCGCCCGTCACCAGGTCAATGATCGCCAGCCGGTTGTGCAGCAGCGCTACGCGGCCCATCACCGCGTGGCCGATCCCGTCCGGGCCGCGATGGTGCAGGGCTCCAATCAGTTTGGACAGCACTCTGGGGTCTGGCGGTGGCGCGCCGGGGGATAGGAGCAGACCAGCAATACCGCACATTATACAGAGTTTCTCCATATAATTATATAGAGTCTCTCCATATAAGGTCTCTCCGAATCCCCCGACTGACCGAATAGCCGGCGCGGGCGTGCATAGAGCATGGTCCCGCAAAGCGGAACGTCCATTCGACGGTGACAGCGGCCAAGCTGGCGGAACCTGGTCATGCCGTGAACGAATCCCCCCTGCCGCCGTGAACGGTGCGATTAAGCATTGGCCTTGCGCACGCGGGTGCTTCCTGACCTGGACGCGCCAAGCTTAGTCCGTGCCGATGGTGTTCCAGAAGCACGGAATATCCGCCATGCACGATTCCGACATAGCGGCGGCCTTGACCGCTTGACTCGGTCCGAAGGGGCTTCTAGAGATCGCGCCCTCGGCTGACCCAAGGGATTCAGGAGCCTTTCCTGACGGGACAGTCGTCGGTTCGCAGGCAAACGACGCATGCGGCGCCGCTCACCCGGTTAGGTTGGGCTTAGGCCGTCTGTCTCCGAAACCCCGCTGGATGGGATTGTTCCCATGCCGGTGGGTTTTGTCTGTTAAGCGGCGATTGGAGCAAAACCCCCAAGGCGAAGCACGAACCGAGATAGAGAAAGAGGTCCATGCCGACCATCAACCAGCTTATCGCCCACGGGCGCGAGCGGCCGAAGCACCGAAACTCGGTTCCGGCCCTGCAAGGTTGCCCGCAGAAGCGCGGCGTCTGCACGCGTGTCTATACCACGACGCCGAAGAAGCCGAACTCCGCGCTGCGTAAGGTCGCGAAGGTTCGTCTGACCAACGGCTACGAGGTGGTCAGCTATATTCCGGGCGAAGGCCACAATCTGCAGGAACATTCGGTGGTTCTGATCCGCGGCGGGCGCGTGAAGGACCTTCCCGGCGTCCGCTATCACATCCTTCGTGGCGTGCTGGATACCCAGGGCATCGCCAAGCGCCGTCAGCGCCGGTCGCTGTATGGCGCGAAGCGTCCAAAGTAAGGGGCGATCGCATGTCTCGTCGTCACCGCGCTGATAAGCGCGAGATCCTGCCGGACGCGAAGTTCGGCGACATTGTCATCAGTCGTTTCATGAATGCGCTGATGTATGATGGCAAGAAGTCCGCCGCGGAGGGGATTGTCTACAATGCGCTCGACGTGTTGAAGCGCCGTGGCGGCCAGGCGGCCGATCCGGTGCGGATGTTCCATGAGGCCCTGGACAACGTGAAGCCGGCCGTCGAGGTCCGTTCTCGCCGCGTCGGCGGTGCCACGTATCAGGTGCCGGTCGAAGTGCGGACGGAGCGGCGTCAGGCGCTGGCAATCCGTTGGATCATCGATGCCGCCCGGAAGCGCGGGGAGCATACGATGCAGGATCGTCTATCCAATGAATTGCTGGATGCGGTGAACAACCGTGGCTCAGCAGTGAAGAAGCGCGAAGATACCCATCGAATGGCTGAAGCCAACAAGGCTTTCTCCCATTATCGTTGGTAGGCGCTGGTAGCGCCTGGATGACTTAGGCAAGGGCAACTCAACAGGTCCCGTTCCGGATCTACGGAGATTACGATGGGTAAGGCGAAATTCGAGCGGAACAAGCCGCACTGCAACATTGGCACGATCGGCCACGTCGATCACGGCAAGACGTCGCTGACAGCCGCCATCACCAAGGTGCTGGCGGAAACCGGCGGCGCTACCTATACGGCCTATGACCAGATCGATAAGGCGCCGGAAGAAAAGGCGCGGGGCATCACGATCTCCACCGCGCACGTCGAATACGAGACGAAGAACCGCCATTACGCACACGTCGATTGTCCCGGTCATGCCGACTATGTGAAGAACATGATCACCGGCGCCGCGCAGATGGACGGCGCTATCCTTGTCGTGTCCGCCGCCGATGGCCCGATGCCGCAGACCCGGGAGCACATCTTGCTCGCCCGTCAGGTCGGCGTGCCGGCACTGGTGGTCTACCTGAACAAGATCGACTTGGTGGACGATCCAGAGTTGGTCGAGCTTGTGGAGATGGAACTGCGCGAGTTGCTGTCCTTCTATGAGTTTCCTGGCGACGACATTCCCATCATCAAGGGCTCGGCCCTGTGCGCCCTGGAAGGGACCAAGCCGGAACTCGGCCATGATTCCGTCCTGGAGCTGATGAAAGCGGTCGACGCCTACATCCCGCAACCGGAGCGCGCGACCGACCGTCCGTTCCTGATGCCGATCGAAGACGTTTTCTCCATCTCCGGCCGCGGCACCGTGGTGACTGGCCGCGTCGAGCGCGGCATCGTCCGGGTCGGCGAGGAAGTCGAGATCGTTGGTATCAAGCCGACTGTGAAAACCGTCGTGACGGGCGTCGAAATGTTCCGCAAACTTCTCGATCAGGGCCAGGCGGGGGACAACATTGGCGCACTGTTGCGCGGCACGAAGCGTGAGGACGTCGAGCGCGGTCAGGTTTTGGCCAAGCCCGGCAGCATTACGCCGCACACCCAGTTCAAGGCGGAAGCCTACATTTTGACGAAGGAAGAAGGCGGCCGTCACACCCCGTTTTTTACCAACTATCGTCCGCAATTCTACTTCCGTACCACGGATGTGACCGGCGTCGTTTCGTTGCCGGAAGGCACGGAAATGGTGATGCCGGGCGACAACGTCTCAATGTCGGTTGAATTGATCGCACCGATCGCGATGGATGACGGTCTGCGCTTCGCGATCCGCGAAGGTGGCCGGACCGTCGGCGCGGGCGTGGTTGCCAGCATCCAGAAGTAAGAGACGAAACACCGCCGGCGTCTCGCCCGTGCCAAGATCCCTTGGTGGACGCGCGGGACGCCGGCCCTCGTTTCGGCGAGGATTTGAGAGCGAACGATGGACAACCAGAATATCCGCATCCGCCTGAAGGCCTACGATCACCGCGTGCTGGACAACAGCACGAAGGAGATCGTGAACACGGCCAAGCGCACGGGTGCCCGGGTTCGCGGACCGATCCCGCTGCCGACGCATATCGAGCGTTTCACGGTGAACCGATCCCCGCACGTGGACAAAAAAAGCCGCGAGCAGTTCGAAATCCGAACGCATCGCCGGCTGTTGGACATCGTCGAACCGACGCCGCAGACGGTGGACGCGCTGATGAAGCTCGACCTCGCCGCCGGCGTGGATGTTGAGATCAAGATCTAGCGCCATGCCCCAGCCTCTACGCACCGGTCTGCTCGCCAAAAAGCTTGGTATGACCCGCATATTCAAAGACGATGGCACTCATGTGCCCGTCACCGTGCTGCACCTCGACCAAGTGCAGGTCGTGGCCACGCGCACCGAGGAAAAGAACGGCTACACGGCCATCCAGATTGGGTACGGAAAGGCGAAGGTGAAGAACGTCACCAGGCCTCAACGTGGTCATTTTGCCAAAGCGAAGGTCGAGCCGAAACAGAAGCTGGTGGAATTCCGTGTAGGAACCGATGCGCTGCTCGAGCCCGGCGCCACTTTGTCAGCCGCACACTTCCTTGCCGGCCAGAAGGTCGACGTGTGTGGCACTTCTAAGGGTAAAGGCTTCGCTGGGGGTATGAAGCGGTGGAACTTCGCCGGTCTCGAAGCCTCGCATGGCGTATCGGTCAGCCATCGCAGCCTGGGTTCGACGGGTAATCGACAGGATCCCGGAAAGACTTTCAAGAACAAGAAGATGGCCGGTCACCTCGGTGTCGAGCGGATCACCACCCTCAATCTGGAAGTGGCGGCGGTGGACGCGGAAAAAGGCCTGCTGATGATCAAGGGTGCGGTTCCCGGCAGCAAGAATGGCTACGTGCTGGTGCGCGACGCGATCAAGAGCGCGCGTCCAGCTGATGCGGCCTATCCGGCGGCGCTCATTGAAGCGACAGCGGCGGGCTGAGGAACAGGCAGATGCAGGTAGATATCATTACGCTTGAAAACGCCTCCGCCGGCAACGCCGATCTGCCGGACGAGATTTTCAAGATTACGCCCCGCCCGGATATCATGGCGCGTGTTGTTCATTGGCAGTTGTCCAAGCGTCGCGGCGGCAACCACAAGGTCAAGGGGATGGCGGAAGTCTCCGGTACGACGAGGAAGCCATACAAGCAGAAGGGCACAGGCAACGCACGTCAGGGCAGCCTGCGTTCACCGCAGTTTCGCACCGGTGGCGTGGTTCATGGTCCGGTCGTGCGGTCTCACGCGTACAGCCTCAACAAGAAAGTGCGCCGACTGGGACTGATTTCCGCGTTGTCCCAAAAACTAGCTGAGAACAAGCTGGTCATCTTGGACGATGCGAAGATTGCGCCGAAGACCGGTGAATTGGCCAAGAAGATCAAGTTACTCGGCTGGACGTCGGCACTTATTATCGATGGTGCCGTGGATGAGGGCTTCCAGCGCGCCTGCCGCAATATCCATCGACTGGATGTGCTGCCGACCATCGGCGCTAACGTGTACGACATCCTGAACCATGACGTTCTAGCGATCACTGCCGCCGGGCTCGAGGGTCTGAAGGCGCGCATTAATGGTGCCCCAACCGCCCAAACTATCTCCGCCCAAGTTCTCCCAAGGACAGAAGAGGTCACCGCACCCCCCGTGGCGGGGAGCGTCGCCGAAGCGCGGGAGACAGTAGAGGCCGAAGCGCCTGCGACAGCCGAAGCGTCTGGCACCGCCGAAGCGTCTGGCACCGCCGAAGCGTCTGGCACCGCCGAAGCGTCTGGCACCGCCGAAGCGTCTGGCACCGCCGAAGCGTCTGGCACCGCTGAAGCGTCTGGCACCGCCAAAGCGTCTGGCACAGGAGAAACGGCATGACCGTCGCCCCGAAGCAGCCGCTTTCGCGGGAGCGGATGTACAACATCATTCGCGCGCCGCTGATCACCGAGAAGATGACCATTCTGTCCGAGCAGAATCAGGTCGGCTTCAAGGTCGCCACCGACGCTACCAAGCCGGAGATCGCGGCGGCGATCGAGACGCTGTTCAACGTCAAGGTGCTCTCGGTGAACACGTTGATCCAGAAAGGCAAGACCAAGCGCTTCAAGGGACGCCCGGGCGTGCGCTCGGACCTTAAGAAGGCCATCGTGACCCTGGCGCCCGGCCAGTCGATCGATTTCACCACCGGCCTCGCGTAGAGCGCCCGGAAGGCACAGAACTGAAATGGCACTCAGGCAATTTAATCCCGTTACGGCCAGCCTTCGCGGCACCATCCTGATCGACCGCTCCGAGCTGTGGAAGGGCAAGCCCGTCAAGGGGCTGACCGAGGGACAGCACAGCCACGGCGGACGCAACAACCATGGCCGCATCACTACCCGGTTCCGCGGCGGTGGACATAAGCAAGCCTATCGTGTGGTGGACTTCAAGCGTCGCAAGTTCGACGTGCCAGGCGTGGTTCAGCGGCTGGAATACGACCCCAACCGCACCGCGTTCATTGCGCTGATCAAGTACCAGGACGGCGAACTCGCTTACATCCTGGCACCGCAGCGATTGAAGGTTGGTGACCAGGTGATCGCCGGGAACCGGGTGGACATCAAGCCAGGTAACGCGATGCCGCTCGCCGCCATTCCGGTGGGCACGATCATCCACAATATCGAGATGAAGGTTGGTGCCGGTGGCAAGATCGCCCGGTCAGCTGGCACCTTCGCGCAGTTGGTCGGTAAGGACGCGGGCTACGCCCAGATCAAACTGATGTCGGGTGAACTGCGCGTCGTGCGATCCGAGTGCATTGCCTCGGTCGGTGCGGTGTCCAATCCGGACAACATGAACCAGAAAGTCGGGAAGGCCGGGCGCATGCGCTGGCTGGGGTTCAAGCCGCACAACCGCGGTGTGGTGATGAACCCAGTCGATCACCCGCTAGGTGGTGGCGAAGGCCGCAGCTCGGGTGGCCGTCATCCGGTCTCGCCCTGGGGTCAGCCGGCTAAGGGCTACAAGACGCGCGGCAACAAGCGGACGGACAGCCTGATCATCCGCCGCCGGAACAAGGGTAAGTAAGATGGCGCGTTCCGTATGGAAGG
The DNA here is from genome assembly GCA_963832865.1 of uncultured Pseudomonadota bacterium. Classification (GTDB taxonomy): domain Bacteria; phylum Pseudomonadota; class Alphaproteobacteria; order Acetobacterales; family Acetobacteraceae; genus Rhodopila. Next base: position 466,967 of record CAWHWH010000041.1, on the reverse strand, counting down.
GGCCGTTCGTGGACGGTTACCTGTTGCAAAAGGCCGAGACGTCGAAGGCATCGTCGCGCAACGAGATCATCAAGATCTGGTCGCGCCGCTCGACCATACTGCCGCAATTCGTTGGCCTAACCTTCGGGGTCTACAACGGTCACAAGTTCCTGCCGGTGCAGGTGAACGAGAACATGGTCGGCCACAAGTTTGGTGAATTCTCGCCAACCCGTACTTTTACTGGTCACGCGGCCGACAAGAAGGCGAGGCGCGGCTAACATGAGCAAGCCATCCCACGATCGGGGCCTCCCGGACACCGAGGCTCAATGCATTGTCAGCAACCTGCGGATCAGCCCTCGAAAGCTCAATCTGGTTGCCGCGATGATCCGTAACCTGCCGGCCGAACGTGCCGTCGCGACGCTGACCTTCAGTAAGCGCCGTATCGCGGGTCAAGTGAAGAAGGCACTTCAAAGCGCTATCTCGAACGCCGAGAACAATCATTCGCTTGACGTGGACCGCTTGGTCGTTGCCCGCGCCGAAGTGGGGCGTTCGATCGTGATGCGCCGCTTCCACGCCCGTGGCCGAGGCCGTGCCTCACGCGTTGAAAAGTGGTTCAGCCATTTAAAGATCGTTGTCGCTGAACGCGCGCAGGACGAAGGGGAGACCGCATAATATGGGTCACAAAGTAAATCCGGTCGGCCTACGCCTCGGCATCAACCGTACCTGGGATAGCCGCTGGTTCGCCGGTGCCGACTATTCCAAATTGCTGCACGAGGATTTCAAGCTGCGCAATCATCTGCGCACCAAGTTGCGCGGCGCCGGCGTGTCCCGTGTGGTGATCGAGCGCCCAGCGAAGAAGCCTCGGGTGACGATCTATGCGGCCCGCCCAGGTGTGGTGATCGGCAAAAAAGGCCAGGACATCGAGGTTCTCAAGAAGGACCTCAGCAAAATGGCCAAAGCCGATGTCTCGCTGAACATCGTCGAAATCCGCAAGCCGGAAATCGATGCGACGCTGGTGGCTGAGAACATTGCGCAGCAGCTTGAGCGCCGTGTGGCGTTTCGCCGCGCGATGAAGCGTGCGGTGCAGTCGGCGATGCGTCTCGGCGCTCAGGGCATCCGGATCAATTGCGGCGGGCGTCTCGGCGGGGCGGAAATAGCTCGGGTGGAGTGGTATCGCGAAGGCCGCGTGCCGCTGCATACCCTGCGCGCCGACATCGATTACGGCACAGCCACGGCGAAGACGACATACGGTACTTGCGGCGTCAAGGTGTGGGTATTCAAAGGCGAGATTCTTGCTCACGACCCAATGGCTCAGGATCGCAAGGCCGCCGAACAGGCGCCGCAGCGGTAAGTTGGAATAGTAGAAAATGCTCTCTCCGAAGCGTTCAAAGTATCGCAAGCAGCATAAGGGCCGCATCCATGGCTTGTCGAAGGGTGGGACGGAGCTGAATTTCGGCTCCTTCGGTCTCAAGGCTCTAGAGCCGGAACGGATCACCGCGCGTCAGATCGAGTCCGCCAGGCGGGCAATCACCCGTGCCATGAGGCGCGCCGGGCGCGTATGGATCCGCATCTTTCCGGATGTTCCGGTCTCCACGAAGCCTGCCGAAGTCCGCATGGGCTCGGGTAAGGGTTCGCCCGAGTTCTGGGTGGCCCGCGTGGCGCCTGGCCGCATCATGTTCGAGATTGACGGCGTGACGGCGGCCCTGGCGCGGGAAGCGTTGACGCTTGGCGCGGCCAAACTGCCGATCCGGACGAAATTCGTCGCGCGGATCGGAGACGCCTGATGGCCAAGAATGCCCTCTACAAGGCGCGTGACGTCCGCGCGAAGACGCCGGATGAGCTGTCCGGCCTGCTGCTGGACCTGCGCAAGGAGCAGTTCAACCTGCGTTTCCAGCGGGCCACCGGCCAGCAGGAAGGTACCGGGCGGGTGCGAGAATGTCGCCGCGAAATCGCTCGGGTGAAAACCATTCAGGCGGAAAAAACTCGTTCCGCCGCTAAGTCTTAAGGAGAGAGGGCGATGCCAAGGCGCGTCCTGACAGGGCGAGTGACCAGCGACAAGATGGACAAGACCATTACGGTTCTGGTCGATCGCCGCGTTATGCACCCGCTGTACAAAAAGTTTATTCGGAAGTCGAAGAAGTACGCAGCGCACGACGAGGCGAATGTTTGCAAGGTCGGCGACATGGTGCGTATCGTCGAATGCGCTCCGATTAGTAAGCGGAAGACCTGGACTCTGGTTGAGCGGAACGGTCAGATCCTAGGCAGCGCGCCGGAAGAAGCCGTCGCGGTCGCCGAAGCGCATCCGGCGCCCCCCGCACCCGCACCAACCTTGTAAGGGGATGGGGCAATGATCCAGGTAGAGAGCAATCTCGAGGTCGCCGACAATTCCGGCGCGCGCCGCGTGCAGTGCATCAAGGTGCTTGGCGGCTCGAAGCGTCGGTTCGCGTCGGTGGGAGACGTTATCGTCGTGTCGATCAAGGAAGCGATTCCGCGCGGCAAGGTGAAGAAGGGCGACGTCCATCAGGCGGTGATCGTGCGGACGTCCTTCCCGGTGCGCCGGCCCGATGGAAGCGCCATCCGCTTCGACCGCAACGCAGCCGTGCTGATCAACAAGCAGCAGGAGCCGATAGGCACCCGGATCTTCGGCCCGGTCGTACGCGAACTGCGTGGCCGGAAATTCATGAAGATCATCTCCCTAGCGCCGGAGGTTTTATAATGGCCGCACGTATTCGCAAGGGCGACAGGGTTCTGGTCACCACCGGCAAGAGCAAGGGCCAACGCGGCGAGGTGCTGCGGGTATTTCCCGAAGCCGAGCGGGCCATCGTGGCGGGTGCTGCCATGGCGCGCCATCACACGAAACCGACAGGCATGGGCCAGCCCGGCGGGATCGTCGACAAGGAAGCGACGATTCACCTCTCCAATCTGAAGCTGATCGACCCTAAGAGCGAAAAGCCGACCAAGGTCGGGTTCCGCGTCCTGGAGGGCAGTCGCAAGGTCCGGATCGCAAAGGCGACCGGCGAAGTGATCGAAGGCTAGTGCCATGAGTGGAACCAAAAAACCGGCCAAAGGTGGTGCTAAGAGCGGTGCGAAGGCCGCCGCCCCGCGTGGTGCCGGCGGCCCGCCGGCCGGGAAAGAAGCTCAGCGGGCAGCTCGACGGGTAGCGATCGTCGGCGTCGACAACCCGTCGGCGTCGGCTCCTGAGATACCGCGGATGCAGAAGCGCTACCGGGAGGAAGTGCGGGCAAAGCTGCGTAGCGAGTTCAACTATCAGAACGAGATGCAGATCCCGAAGTTGGAAAAGATCGTCATCAACATGGGCGTTGGTGAAGCGACCGGCGATCAGAAGAAGCTGGACGCTGCGGTTGCCGAACTGGCCGCGATCGCCGGACAACGCCCGGTGAAGACCGTCGCCAAGAAGGCGATCGCCGGTTTCAAGATCCGGAAGGGCCTGCCGATCGGCTGCAAGGTCACGCTTCGCAAGGCGCGCATGTATGAGTTCCTCGATCGTCTGGTGACTATCGCTATGCCGCGGGTGCGTGATTTCCGTGGCATCACCGGCAAGGGCTTCGATGGTCGTGGCAACTTCGCCATGGGCCTCAAGGAACAAATCATCTTCCCGGAAATCAACTACGACCGGGTGGACGATGTTCGCGGCATGGACATCCAGTTCGTCACCACCGCGAAAACCGATTCCGAAGCGAAGGCCTTGCTGAAGGCTTTCGACATACCTTTCGCCAATTGAGTTTTTGGAAAACCGCCGATCTCCTGGACGAGCCAGGGGACGAAAGGTTCCGGAGGATCTAAACAGGATGGCCAAAACTTCCCAGGTCAACCGCAATATAATGCGTGAGAAGATGGCGAAGCGCGACAAGTCGAAGCGCCGGGTCCTCAAGGACGTGCTGATGGACCGCACGCTCCCTGTCGAGGATCGTTTCAATGCGTCGCTGAAGCTGGCTCAGATGCCACGTAACGGTGCGGCCGTGCGCGTTCGCCTGCGCTGTGAGCTGACCGGCCGCTCACGCGGCAATTATCGCAAGTTCAAGCTCTGCCGTATTGCGCTTCGCGATTTGGCCAGCGCCGGGCAGATACCCGGTATGGTCAAGGCAAGCTGGTAAGGGGACGGAACGATGTCCATGTCCGATCCCGTTGGGGATATGCTGACCCGCATCCGTAATGCACAGCGCGCGCGCCATTCCGTGTGTGTGGCGCCGGCGTCCAAGCTTCGGGAAAACGTACTGGGTGTGCTGAAGCGCGAAGGCTTCATCCGGGGCTATGCCTCTGAACAGCTTCGTCCTGGTGTCGCACAACTGCGCATCGAGCTGAAGTACAATGAGGGGGAACCGGTCATCAAGGAGATCAATCGGGTGTCCAAGCCTGGGCGTCGGGTATATGCGAAGATCAAGGAATTGCCGCGGGTCTATGCTGGCCTGGGTATTTCCATCCTTTCTACGCCGCAGGGCGTGATGAGCGATGCCGAGGCACGCGCTGCCAATGTTGGCGGCGAAGTCCTCTGTCGCGTGTTCTAAGGGGAAAGCGCGTATGTCACGCGTAGGAAAATACCCGGTCGAAATTCCCGCCGGTGTGCAGGTCGCCATCGCCGGGGGGATGGTGACCGCGAAAGGCAAGCTCGGCGAGCAGAAGATGCCGCTTTCCGAGCTCGTCGAGGTCACGATCGATGCCAACAAGGTTGTTGTCAAACCGCGCAGCAATGAGACCCGCAACCGCATGATGTGGGGCACGACGCGCGCGATCATCGCCTGCATGGTGAAGGGCGTGTCGACCGGCTACTCGAAGTCGCTGGAGATCACCGGCACCGGCTATCGCGCCGCCGTTCAGGGCAAGAACCTGGAAATCAATCTCGGGTTCTCGCATCCGGTGGTCTACCCGGTTCCGGAAGGGATCAAGATCACCTGCGAGCGGCCGACCGCGATCAAAGTTGAAGGCACCGACAAGCGCTTGGTTGGCCAGGTCGCTTCTGAGATTCGCTCGTTCCGCCCCCCCGAGCCTTACAAGGGCAAAGGGGCTCGCTACACTGACGAAACCATCCGGCGCAAGGAAGGCAAGAAGAAATGAGCGCCAAGCACGACCTCGCTGTTCGCCGCAAGAGCCGGCTGCGTTACCAGATCAAGCACAAGTCACACGGGCGGCCCCGTCTGTCGGTTTTTCGGTCCGGCAAGAACATGTATGCCCAGATCATCGATGATACGCAGGGCCGCACAGTGGCCGCCGCCTCGACTCTGGACGCTGCGCTGAAGGCCGAATTGAAGACCGGGGCGGATAAGGCCGCCGCCGCGGCTGTAGGAAAACTAGTCGCCGAGCGCGCGCTGGCGGCCGGGATCAAGCAGGTGGTCTTCGACCGCGGTGCCTATTTGTATCATGGCCGGGTCAAGACCCTGGCCGATGCCGCCCGTGAAAGCGGGCTGGACTTTTAAGGGAACGTCCCGCGGATGTGGGCGCTTGAAGGAATAGTTTATGGCACGTGAACCGAGAGAAGGTGGCGGCCGGAGCCGAGATCGCGGCGGTGACCGCGAGCCCGATGACGGCATCATCGACAAGCTGGTCACCATCAACCGCGTCGCCAAGGTGGTGAAGGGTGGACGTCGCTTTGCCTTCGCAGCTCTGGTCGTTGTAGGCGATCAGAAGGGCCGCGTCGGCTATGGCGCCGGCAAAGCACGCGAGGTGCCAGAGGCCATTCGCAAGGCAACCGAACGCGCCAAGCGCGGCATGATCCGGGTGCCGATGAAAGAAGGCCGCACGTTGCATCACGACGTCGAGGGTCACTACGGTGCCGGCAACGTCATCCTTCGCTCCGCCACCGCGGGCACCGGGATCATCGCCGGCGGCCCGCTGCGCGCGGTGTTCGAAACGTTGGGCATCGGCGACGTCGTGGCCAAAAGCCTCGGCAGCCGGAACCCGCATAATATGGTGAAGGCGGCGTTCGCGGCGCTGCAGAAATGCGCCAGCCCGCGCTCCGTCGCCACCCGCCGTGGCAAGAAGGTGCCAGAGCTGTTTGGCCGCCGCGAGATCCCGAACGCGGTCATCGGCGCCCCACCCGCGGCGCCGGAGGCACCTGCCAATGCCTAAGGTTCGCGTGACGCAGACTGCGTCGGCACTCGGTCGCAAGCCCGGCCAGAAGGAAACGCTGGTGGGTCTGGGCTTGAACAAACTGCGGAGCACCCGTGAGCTGGAAGACACCCCATCAGTTCGCGGGATGATCCGCAAGGTCGCCCACCTAATCAAGGTGGAGGAGCTTTCCTAAAATGAACCTCAACGATTTGCGTGACAATCCTGGCGCGCGGCTGAAATCCAAGCGGCTTGGTCGCGGCATCGGCTCCGGCAAGGGCAAGACCTCCGGCAAGGGCGTCAAGGGCCAGAAAGCCCGCGAGGGTGTGGCGCTGAACGGTTTCGAAGGCGGACAGCTCCCGATTTATCGCCGCTTGCCGAAGCGTGGCTTCCACAATCATTTTCGCAAAGAATATGCTCCGGTGAACCTGGGTGCGCTCGACACAGCAATAAGTTCGGGAAAAATCGACGGGTCGCAACCTATTACTGAGGCGACGCTGTATGCTGCGGGCCTGGCGTCCAGCGATAAGGACGGCATCCGCCTGCTGGGCGACGGCCGGATCTCTCGTGCGGTCACCATAACCGTCTCGGGCGCCTCCGCGACGGCGAAGGCCGCTGTAGAACAGGCAGGCGGTTCGCTGACCACTACCGTCGCCGCGAAAGTGCCTCCCGCGGAAGCGACCTAACTCGCGGCTCCGGTAGGCGCGAGATGGGCTCCGGCGATGAGCCGCTGTTGCAGATTGTGGCTTGATCAGCATTCGGCTTGCGCCCAACTCCAGCCGGGCAGACAATAGCCCCTCGCCGGCCGTCGTAAAAAGGACATCTCATGGCCTCCGCTGCCGAACAGCTTGCAGCCAATCTCAACATGGGCGTCTTTTCAAAGGCGACCGAGCTCAAGCAACGGATATGGTTTACGCTCGGGGCGCTGATCGTCTACCGGATCGGCACCTATATCCCCGTCCCCGGCGTCGATGCCTCGGTGATGGGGGAGATGATGTCGCAACACGGCGGGGGCATCCTCGGCATGTTCGACATGTTCACCGGAGGCGCCTTGCGGCGCATGACCGTCTTCGCACTGAACATCATGCCCTACATCAGCGCCAGCATCATCATCCAGTTGATGTCCGCCGCGATCCCGACGCTCGAGACCCTCAAGAAAGAGGGCGAGCAGGGGCGCAAGAAGCTCAACCAATACACCCGCTATCTGACAGTCGTCATCGCTATGTTCCAGTCCTACGGCATTGCCGTGGGCCTCGAGACGATGCATGGCAGTTTTGGCGCCGCGGTAATCGATCCAGGATGGTTTTTCCGCCTGTCCTGCATGATCACACTGGTCGGCGGCACCATGTTCCTGATGTGGCTGGGGGAGCAGATTACCGCCCGCGGCATCGGCAACGGCACCAGCCTGATCATCATGTCCGGCATCGTCGCCAATCTGCCAAACGCGTTCGCTTCATTGCTGGAGATGGGACGGACCGGCGCGCTATCACCGTTATTTATACTGCTGTTCATGGTCATCGCCGTCGCCACGATCGCTATCATAGTGTTCGTGGAGCGGGCGCAGCGCCGGATCGCGGTGCAGTACCCCAAGCGCCAGGTCGGCAACCGGATGTTTGGTGGCGACTCGACACATATACCGCTGAAGATCAACACCTCGGGCGTCATTCCGCCGATTTTCGCCAGTTCTATCCTGATGATTCCGGCGGCGATCGCAGGCTTCGCGACCAATGGGCCGCCCTGGCTACAGGCGATCGCGTCCCAGCTTGGGCAGGGTCAGCCGCTGTATCTGGGCTTGTACGCCTTCATGATCATTTTCTTCTCCTATTTCTACACCGCGGTGGTCTTTAACCCGGAGGAAACCGCGGATAATTTGAAGAAATACGGCGGTTTCATTCCGGGCATTCGGCCTGGGAGCGCCACCGCAGAGTATTTCGATCGAATCCTGACCCGCTTAACGACGGTGGGCGGCATATACCTGGTGCTGATCTGCCTGCTGCCGCAAATTCTGATCACAGACTACGGTCTGCCGTTCTATTTCGGTGGCACCTCGATCTTGATCGTGGTCTCGGTTACAATGGATACTGTGACGCAGATCCAGTCGCATCTGCTCGCACATCAATACGAAGGCCTGATCCGAAAAACGCGGGCAAAGGGACGTCGGTGAAACTCATTCTCCTGGGCCCACCCGGCGCGGGCAAGGGCACTCAGGCCAAGCGCTTGGAGGACAGGTATGGAATCGTCCAAATCTCCACCGGCGACATGTTGCGGGCTGAGGTTGGCGCCGGGTCCCCGATCGGCAGGGAGGCCAAGGCGATTATGGAGGCGGGGCAACTCGTTTCCGACGACATCCTGATCCGCATGCTGGCATCCAGGCTGGAGCAACCCGACGCCGTCAACGGCTTCATCCTCGACGGCTTTCCGCGCACGGTACCACAGGCCCAGGCGTTGGACCAAATGTTGGCCGAGAAACATCTTAATCTGGATGCCGTGGTCGAACTGAAAGTCGATGACGCCGCGTTAACCGATCGCATTGCCGGCCGCTTCACCTGTGCCAAATGCGGCACCGGCTACCACGACACCTTTAAACCAACCGCCACTGTTGGCGTCTGCGACGTTTGTGGCGCAACCGAATTTATCCGCCGCGCGGACGACAACCGCGAAACCGTTGCTGCTCGGTTGGAGGCCTACCACCGTCAAACCGCGCCGATTATCCCGCACTACGCAAAGGCTGGAAAACTAAGACCCGTAGACGGGATGGCCGATATTGACGAGGTGGCCAGGCAAATCGAAGCTGCTCTGGCCGTGGCTTGAGATTGATATTGAATTCCTCACGCAGAGTTGATAAGTCTTCATTGACTCCTGCGCGCCGGGACCTATAGTCCCGCGCTCCGGCGCGACCCCATATAGGTTTGGCGCTGCTTGCGCGTATTTTCAGCCCGGCGGGGCAGCAGAAGGCCTGATGGAATGTCGGGCGACAGGAGTGTTGAGCGTGGCGCGTATTGCCGGCGTGAATATCCCAACGAACAAGCGAGTGACCATCGGGCTTCGATATATCTACGGCATCGGCCCGGCTAAGGCGGCGGCGATCTGCCAGCAGCTTAGCATACCGGACGAGCGCCGGGTCAATCAGCTCTCGGATGAGGAAATACTCCGCATCAGGGAATTGATTGACCGCGAGTATCGCGTGGAAGGAGATCTGCGGCGCGAAGTTGCGATGAACATCAAACGACTGATGGACTTGGGCTGCTACCGCGGCTTGCGGCATCGCCGTGGCCTGCCGGTGCGTGGTCAGCGAACCCACACCAATGCCCGGACCCGCAAGGGCAAGGCGGTGGCAATCGCCGGCAAGAAGAAAGTCACCAAATAAGGTCCTCCCCGGGGCCTTCTTATCGAAGCGTTATGCCGTGCCGGTCCCCGGCGTGGTTGGCAGTTGAAGCAGGATTAAAAAACACCATGGCGAAACCCGCCGCAGCCGCTCGGCCTCGCCGCAAGGAGCGCAAGAATATTATCGCCGGCGTAGCGCACGTTGCTGCTACGTTCAACAATACGGTGATCACTATCACGGATGCACAAGGTAACGCGATCGCGTGGTCGTCGGCGGGCAGCCAGGGTTTCAAGGGCAGCCGCAAAAGCACGCCCTACGCCGCCCAGGTCGCGGCCGAGGATGCCGGCAAGAAAGCCCGTGAACATGGTATGGAGACGCTGGAGATCGAGGTAAGCGGCCCAGGTTCGGGACGTGAGAGCGCTCTGCGCGCGCTGCAAGCGGTGGGCTTCGCAGTCTCCACCATCCGGGACATGACGCCGATACCGCACAATGGCTGCCGGCCGCGCAAGCGGCGCCGCGTCTGAGGCGAGGCGTTCGAGTTTCACGTTCGCCCCTGACCGGACGACAACCGGCGTGACGGGTAGGGGCGGGCGAAAATAGTAAGCGTTTACCAAGCTGGGGGTTTTGACCTGGCCGGGTTTTGAACACTGCCCAAGGGACGTCAACCGCGCCCTGACGCGGTTCGAAAGGTGTTGGTAGTATGAGGCAAAGCGCAGTTATTCAGAGAAATTGGCAGTCTCTGATCAAGCCAGAAAAGTTGGAGGTCGAGCCAGGCGCCGATCCATCGCGCGTCGCCACCGTTGTCGCCGAACCGCTGGAGCGCGGCTTCGGCATGACCCTGGGCAACGCCATCCGTCGCATCCTGTTATCCTCATTGCAAGGTGCCGCGGTGACAGCGGTGCAGATCGACGGCGTGTTGCATGAGTTCAGCAGCGTTCCTGGTGTGCGGGAGGACGTGACCGACATCGTGCTAAACATCAAGCAGCTCGCGCTGCGAATGCACGGCGAAGGCCCGAAACGCATGACGCTGACTGCGACCGGTCCGGGTGAGGTGCGCGCCGGCCAGATCCAGTCCGGTCACGATATAGACATCATGAACCCGGACTTGGTTATCTGCACCCTTGACGATGGCGTAAAGTTGGGCATGGAGTTCACGGTCAACCTGGGCAAAGGCTACCAGCCGTCGAGCGTCAACCGTCCAGAAGACGCCCCGATCGGCCTCATCCCCGTTGATTCCATCTACTCTCCGGTACGCCGTGTGTCTTACAGCGTGGCGCCCACCCGTGTGGGCCAGGTGACCGACTACGACAAGCTGTTGCTGACGGTGGAGACCAACGGCGCCGTTACGCCGGAAGACTCCGTGGCCCTTGCAGCGCGCATTTTGCAGGATCAGCTCCAGCTGTTCATCAACTTTGATGAACCGCAGCAGATCCGCGCGGAGGAGCCCGAGGACGATCTGCCCTTCAACCGCAACCTGCTCCGCAAGGTGGATGAGTTGGAACTGTCAGTCCGCAGCGCTAACTGCCTGAAGAACGACAATATCGTTTACATCGGCGACCTGGTGCAGAAGTCGGAACAGGAAATGCTGCGCACGCCGAACTTTGGCCGCAAGTCGCTGAACGAGATAAAGGAGGTTCTTACCTCCATGGGGCTGGGCCTCGGCATGAGCGTCGCCGGTTGGCCGCCCGAGAATATCGAAGACCTGGCCAAGCGGCTCGAGGAGCCGTTCTGAGCAGAGATCGAACTTATGCTTGAATCGGCGCAAGTCGGTCAGATCGGAATCAAGGAAATAGATTATGCGTCACGGTGTTGCCGGCCGGAAGCTCGGGGTTACCTCCACCCACCGCTTGGCCATGTTTCGGAACATGGCGCATGCGCTGCTGAAGCACGAGCAGATCACCACGACCCTGCCGAAGGCAAAGGAACTCCGCCCAGTCGCGGAGAAACTGATAACCCTGGGCAAGAAGGGGGGCCTGGCTAACAAGCGTTTGGCTTACGCTGAATTGCGTGACGATGTGATCGTTACAAAGCTCTTCGGCACCCTGGCTGATCGTTACAAGACGCGCGCGGGCGGCTATACTCGAGTGCTGAAGGCTGGCGTTCGCTACGGGGATGCCGCCGACATGGCCGTCATCGAGCTGGTCGATCGCGATACATCCGCCAAAGGGCTTGACAGCGGTCCTGTTGAGGCCGCAGAGGAAAACGAGGAATAGCGCTGCCTGGTCTGCCAATAATCAGCAGGTCAGTATCTCAGTTGTTTCGCGTGGAGCAGAGCAGGAAAATGTGTTGACGTAGCGCCTGCCTCGCTTCACGGGATCATCCATGGAACAACGTATTGCTGCATGACCACCAGCAGGCCCAGCAGCACTGTCAACGCAATGCTATGTTTGAAGGTCCGAGCGAACACCACGCCCTCATGTCCCTTCAGGTCCGTGACTGAAACCCCGGTCGCGATATTCTGCGGCGATATCATCTTACCCATCACCCCGCCGGAGGAATTTGTCGCCGCAATGAGCACCGGATTCAACCCGAGCTGATTCGCCGCCACTACCTGTAGGTTTCCGAACAGTGCGTTCCCTGAGGTGTCACTGCCCGACAGGAACACCGCCACCCATCCCAGGAAGGGCGACACCAGCGGGAAAAGGAAGCCCATCGAGGCCGCGCCTTTGCCGAGCGTATAATTGAGACCGGAGTAGTTCATCACGTAGGCAAGGGCGACGATCAGGGCGACGGTCAGGATCGCGATCCGGCTCTGCTTCCAGGTACTACCGACGGCTGTCAAAAACCGGGCCGGGCCAATGCCAACCCAGGCCGCGGTGATGACGGCCGCCACCAGGATTGCCGTCCCGGTTGCCAGCGGCTGGAACGCCCAGATGGCTGCGTAGGGTTTGTTATCATACAGCGTGATCGCAATCTGATTGTGCAGCCCTGGCCAGGGGATTGCCTGCTGGCCGATGGCAGAGACCTTAAGGTGGGTCCAGGCGATGACGACTACAGAGACTACGATCCACGGTAGCCAGCCCTGCCAGAGCGGCACCGCCGTTTGTCGCGCCGCGCCAGTCACCTTTGAGCTCACTGCAAAACTAGGGTCGGCGTCCGGCTTCCAAATTCGCAGGAACAACAAAGTCACTATCAGTGCGGTCAAGGATGACAGCACGTCGGTCAAGGCATAATCCAGGTAGTTGGAGGTCACGAACTGTGCTATGGCGAAGCTGGCGCCTGAGACCAGCAGCACCGGCCAAAGCACTTTCACCGATCGCACTCCGCCATACAACGTCATGACATAGAACGGCAGCAGCATCGCCAGAAACGGCAATTGCCGGCCGATCATCGCGCCAAGCTTCATCGCCGGAAGGCCGGTAACCTGGCCCAGCACCGTCACAGGAACACCCAACGCGCCGAACGCCACCGGGGCCGTGTTGAAAATCAACGTGAAGGTCAAAGCCTCCAGCGGGGGAAATCCAACCAGGATCAGCAACGCGCTGGTGATCGCGACCGGAGTGCCGAAGCCGGCGATGCCCTCAAGCAGGCAACCGAAGCAGAACCCAATCACCACGAGCACGATTCGCCGATCATTTGGCAGGTGATTCAGAACCCAGTCGCGGAAAGCATCGAACCGCCCGGAGGCAACGGCGATGTTGTAAAGTAGCAGGGCGTTGAATACGATCCACATCACCGGCCACAGCGCGAAAACCGCGCCAGCCGCAACGCTGTCCAGTGCCAGGGCCACCGGCATCTGCCAGGCTGCGACGGCGACAACGAAGCCTACGATCAGGCCGGCTAACGATGCCTGCCAAGCCGGCCGACGCAGCGCGCCCAACATGACCAGCACAACGACAATCGGCAGCGCCGCGACCAGGAACGACAGCGGAAGGCTATCGCCGATGGGCGTCAGCAGCTGATGGAACATTGTTTTCCCCCAAGAGCTTATCTGTCTTGGATGATTTACGATATTAATTTCAGGGCCGCAAGGTATCCTGACGCCGCAAGTCCGCCCTTTTGGCTGTCCCAGAAGCCAAAAGCGGCTCGTGGATCATGCGATGCCCGGGCCGGCTAGCGCGTGCACGACCCGTTGCTGTCTCCGCGGAAAAACGGCAAGCGGTCAGGATGCTAGCCGAGCGGCCCCTAAGATGCGGCCATCCTCGGCTTGAAGCAGCACGGCGAAGCCATCCCCGGCGGGCGGGGTCTGACGCAGCGTCACCGCCGACCCATTCCAGGCGCCGATCGGTGCCAATGAACGGACAACGTTGGACTCTAGCAACGTATGCCCTCTGTTTTCGCCTCGGCCGACCGGAGTCTCATGGGTCCGATCGAAGCCGACCAACAGCACCTGGGCTTTTCCAACCCCGGCGCCGACCATGATCAACAGGGATCCCGCGTCACGAGCGACGCTGACCGGAACCTGTTTGGGGGCCGCTCCCGCAATCGCGCTTAACCCCTCCGCCCGGCTGGAGCCCACAAAGCCTTTCGCTCCGTCCACCACCATCTGCGGCGTGTACACGCCGTCCTCGCCCAGATGGCGGGCATACTCACGCTGCCGAGCGGTGGCGGCGTCTAGTGAATAGGGATCTTTCCAGCCGAGGTAGTCCCAATAGGTGACGTGGAACGCCAGCGGCAGAACGTCATGGCGCTGATGAGCCAGATCGGTCAGGAATGCATCCGCAGGGGGACAAGACGAACAACCCTGGGAGGTGAAGAGTTCCACCACAACTGGCGCTTCCTGCGCCTGAACGCTGGTGGCCAGGACTGTGGCAAAGGCAAATCCGATGATCGCGGCGCGCATTGGCAAGCCTTGTTATTGCGATCTGCATCGATAGCTCTGTTCGGATGTTTTTACCTCTTAATGTTCAGTAACCCGTCTATCCGCATCCCGCGTTGGCAGCCCGGCAGGTCTGCTCAAAACCCGCCGAGATGAAGTCCGGGCGCTTGTAAAGCCCCTTCATCCAGGCCGTAAGCATGCAAAGCTCCTCCAGCCTCACCACCTCGTCCAATGTCCCCGGTGGAAACGTAACTTTGAAACTGCCGCTGATGGTGTCGAGCACCGTCTCTACTTGTTCGACCGCGAGGCCGCAGTCGCTTTCGAGCACGGTGGAGCGTGTGAGCATCGTCTCGTCCACCTCATACTCGTCGCGGATGGTCTTCACGATCCATCGGAACAAGTGCATCCAGTTCGTCACGTCGTCGGTCGGCAGGGACACAGGCAGGGCTCCCGGGTCGTGGACTGGCCTTGATAAGGCCCACAAATTAGATAAGAAACGATTTACGCAACATTCCCCGGTCTGTTGTTGCTAATGCGCCGCCGCCCAAGTCTTTCCCGCTCCCGTCTCCACCACCAGCGGTACCGACAACGTTGCCGCGCTCTCCATCACCCGGCGCGCGAGGCCAGCCAACGTCTCCGCCTCCTCCACAGGCGCCTCGAACAGCAGTTCGTCATGCACCTGCAGCAACAGCCGAGATCGCAATCCCTCGGCCCGCAACGCCGCGGGCAACCGGACCATCGCCCGTTTGATGACATCCGCCGCTCCACCCTGCAACGGCGCGTTGATCGCCTGCCGCTCCGCATAGGCCCGCCGGGCGGCATGCTTGTCGGCAATTCCCGGCACCCAACAGCGCCGTCCGAATGGCGAGACCACGTACCCCTTGATCCGCGCTTCCTCCTTCGTTCGTTCCATATAGTCACGAATTCCCGGATAGCGCTCGAAGTAACGACCGATGTATCCCCGAGCCTCTCCCGGCGTGATCCCGAGCTGCCGCGCCAGCCCAAAACCTGAAATTCCGTAGATGATACCGAAGTTGATCGCCTTCGCCCGCCGCCGCGTCATCGGGTCCATGCCCGCCATCGGCACGCCGAACACCTCGCTGGCAGTGCGCGCGTGGATATCCTCGCCGTTGGCAAAACTGTCCCGCAGCACGGGCAGATCGGCGACATGCGCCAATAGCCGCAGCTCGATTTGAGAATAGTCCGCGCTGACCAGCACATGCCCCGGTTCGGCGATAAATGCGTGACGAATGCGGCTGCCTTCCTCCGTGCGGATTGGAATGTTCTGTAGATTCGGGTCGTTCGACGACAGCCGCCCGGTCGAGGCTACCGCCATCGCGAACGACGTGTGCACTCGCCCGGTCGCCGGATTGATGTCGGTCACTAACGAATCGGCATAGGTGGATTTGAGCTTCGCCAGTTGCCGCCATTCCAGGATGCGGTTCGGCAATTCATGCCCCTGCTCCGCCAGGGTTTGCAGCACCGCAGAGTCGGTTCCCCACGCGCCCGTCTTCATCCGTTTGCCGCCGGGCAGCTTCTGTTCGTCGAACAACACCTCGCCCAACTGCTTTGGGCTACCCACATTGAAAGGGTGGCCCGCCAATCGATGGCAGTCCTGTTCCATCACCGCCATCCGCGATTCGAAATCGAGAGACATACGCCTCAGGTCGTCGGCATCAACTTTGATCCCGGCGCGCTCCATCTCCAGCAAGATCGGCACCAAGCGGCGCTCAACCTGTTCGTACAGCGCCAAGCTGCCGTTCAGACGTAATCGGGGTCGCAATGCCTCCCACAGTCGCAGCACGACGTCGGCACTCTCCCCAGCATGGGCCGTCGCCCGGTCGATCTGCACCTGTGCATATGGCACGCGATTGCGGCCGGTGCCGGTGACAGCATCGAGGGAGATCGGGGTGTGACCAAGGTGAAGCTGCGATAGCTCTTCCAAGGCATGACCATGCAGACCGGCTTCCTGTGCGTAGGAGATCAGCATCGTGTCATCGACCGGCGCCGGCATCGGAAAACCTGCGCGCGACAGCACCATCATGTCGAACTTGGCATCCTGAAAGATTTTCAACACCGACGAGTCCGTCAACAGCGGCGCGAGCACCGCGATCGCCTCCGAAACCTTGATCTGCTCACCAAGCACCTCATGCCCAATCGGCACATAGCAAGCGCGGCCAAGCCCGACGGCGATCGAGAACCCGATCAGCCGAGCGCGCATCACGTCAGGCCCCTCGGCCGCGGCATTGATGGCGACCCGCCCGGATGCCGCCGCCTCGGCAACCCACTGCCGGAGAGCTTCGACGGAGGTGACGCTCTCGTACGGTCCGAACCCGGCTTCCGTCGGCGGCGGAGTCAGCCCGAGATCAGGCTGCAGGACCGGCTTTGGTTTGACGTCCACCTCGGGCTTCAAGTCCGCCTCGGGCTTGGCCTCGATCACCGGCCCCGCCTTGTCCAGGCCGAGACGACCGATCGTGCTGCGGAATCCCTGCTTCGTCAGCCATGCCAACAGCTTGGGCCGATCAGGCTCACGCAGACCCAGCGTCTCCACTGGTTGGGGCAGCGGTGTATCCTCGCGCAGCAGAACCAGTTCGCGTGAAATCCGAGCCTTGTCAGCGTGCTCGATCAGCATGTCACGCCGCTTGGACGGTTTCATCGCCGGCGCCGCCGCCAGCAAGGTCTCCAGGTCGCCGAATTCGTTGATCAACTGAGCCGCGCCCTTCGGCCCAATCCCCGGCACGCCTGGGACGTTGTCGGTCGCGTCGCCGATCAGCGCCTGGACCTCGACCATCTTACCCGGGATAACGCCGAATTTCTCCATCACCTCGGCGGGTCCAATCGGCTTCTGCTTGATCGGGTCCAGCATTTCCACGCCGGGCCGGATCAACTGCATCAGATCCTTGTCGGAGGAGACGATGGTCACTTGGCCGCCCGCCTCCGTCGTCGCCACGCAATAGGCGGCGATCAGGTCATCCGCCTCCCAGTCCGGCAGCTCAATCGCTGGAACGCCGAACGCCTCGGTCGCCTCCCGCACGAGGGCGAATTGTGGGATCAATTCATCCGGCGGGGGCGGCCGTTGCGCCTTGTAGGCGTCATATAGCCGGTTGCGAAACGTTACCCGCCCCGCGTCGAAGATGACGGCGAGATGGGTGCCGACATGCTCCTTCATCAGCTTCGCCAGCATGTTGGTGAAGCCGAACACTGCATTCACTGGGGTTCCGTCCGGCCGGGTCATCGGCGGCAGGGCGTGAAAGGCGCGGAAAATGAAACCCGACCCGTCGATCAGGATCAGGTGCAGCTTAGCGGGCGCGACCTCCGGCTGGTCCGGGATGTCGCCGGGGATTTCCCCACGCACATCCCCGGGAATATCAGTGTCCGCTGTCGTGGCCCGCTCCCGGGTTCAGGACGTAAAGGCGCGAGCAATACGGGCACATGACCTGTTCGCCGGGAATGCGCAGAAAAACCCTCGGGTGACCCAAAGCGCCGTCACCGCCATCGCAGGCGACTGTGCGCGTATCCACATGGATGATCTCGGTCGGTGTCACCTGGTTGCCCGTAGTGGCGGAGGCAGGTGTCGAGGCGGCGCCTTCCGGCATGTTGATCCTTTATCTGGTCTGGGAAGCGGCGCGATGATAGCGATGCGGCGAATGCTTTCAACCATGTTCCCGTGAACCTGCGCGCCACCTTTGTCCTGTTAGCCATTCTCTCGCTGGCCGGCTGTGTCGCGGAGGTCGCGCGACCTGGCCCAATGGTAGAAAGACCCACCGAAACAGCGGATAGTTTCATTATGCCGGACGGCACCGAACTGCCGTATCGGGAATGGCTGCCGGCCAGTACTCCGGACACCATCGTGCTGGCCTTGCACGGCATGAACGATAGCCGCGACGCGTGGGAGTATCCAGGCCCCGATTTCGCCAGCGCGGGGATGGCCCTGTTTGCCCCCGATCTCCGTGGCTTCGGTGCCACCCGCAGTCGCGGATTATGGCCCGGGACCGACGGGTTCACCAGCGACATCCGCGTCATGGTTCGGCTGCTGCGGCACCGATATCCGCACACCAGGCTGATCCTGATGGCCGAGAGCATGGGCGCCGCCGCCTTGATGGTCCTGGCGACCCAACCCCATCCCCCGCCGGTGGACGGCTATGTGCTGATCGCGCCCGCCGTATGGGGACGGGCGGAGATGAACGTGCTGATGCGGGCGGCCTTGTGGCTCGCTGATCACACCGTCCCTGGGTTGACTGTGACCGGCCGCGGCATCGTCAAGGTGACCGCCAGCGACAACCGGCAGGCCTTAATCCGCCTGTCGCACGACCCGCTGACGATCCACGAGACGCGAATCGACGCGATCGCCGGCCTGGTGGATCTGATGAGCCAAGCCCTGGCAGCCGCCTCGAGTTTCCACGCACCGGCGTTGTTCCTCTACGGCGGCCATGACGAACTGGTCCCTGCCAGGGCGACCGCGGCGACATGGCGGGCGATGCCCGCCGGGCCGGTGCGGGCGTTCTACCCGGACGGCTATCACTTGCTATTGCGCGACAAGGACCGCGCCAAACCGATCGACGACATCCTGGCGTGGATCCGACACCCCGACGCGCCGCTGCCATCCGGCGCGGACCTTGCGGCGGAAGCCTGGCTGGCTCGGCAGGCTGAGGAATAGCCGCCGCCTCCACCACTCGGACCCAGGGCCAAAACAATCCCACGCATCAGGCTCGGGTGGGTTGAGTGCAGGACGAGAAGGCCTCTTCTCAAGGTGGCCTCATCGCTGCTGCGGCGATGGACTGAAGGAGGTGGGACCAGTCCTCGAAAACCACGTAAACCGTTATGGTCCGCAGATGCTCGAAGAAGCGGTAGGTCGGGCCACGCGCGATCACGGCGGTTCGCCAGGCGAGAACACCGAGATAGGCCGCGGTGTGGAACGCGAAGGCGAGCAGGTTGAGGGTGACCAGGACGCTGGCCAGTGTTTTCTTGCCGTGGCCAAAATTGTGCTCGAGATTGTATCCGTTGGTCTTGAGCACGTTGAAGGTCTCGTTCTCGATCTTCCACCGCGCGCGACCGCAGGCGGCCAGTTCGGCGACGCTGTCGGGGGTGACCGCGAGATCGGTGACGAAGCTGTTGTAATAGGTTCGCTTTCCCTTGGCGTTGAGGATCTCGATGGAGAACCAGTTGACCAGTATGGCATCGTCCGTGCCACGCAGCGGCACGGCGTTCAGCCAACGGTAGATCGTGGTGGTGCGTTTGCCGCGTTTGCAGACGGCCTGTCGATGTTCTTGCAGTTCGGCGCCATGCAGGTATTCGGCGACAGTCTGATGGGAGGTGGACTTGCAGGTAAGGATGAAGTTGCCGCCGGCATCGTGGATGGCAGCGACGATCGGCTGGCAGGCAAACAGATCGTCGCCGAGATAGACCGGCTGAAGATGGGCGAGGCCAGCGCCATGCCGGGCCAGCCAGCGTTTCGCAGCGTTGCGTTCGCAATCCTGCTTCTCGGCCCCGTCCTGCGGCGCGATGAACTCCGGCGGCAGGGGCAGGACCTGCTTGTGGCCGGGGGCCACCATGCTGGCACCCAGGAAGGCGTGGAAGTATTCCGTGCCGCCGTCCGCGCGCCGGCGCGTCGAACACTGCGCGCATTTGATCTTGCGCGAGCAGAAGTGCTCGGTCCCATCGAGCGCGATTGGCACTCGCCCATCCAGGCATTGGAACGGCGTCAGCGGCCCGGCCTGGCGGATGCGCCTTTTTAGGTCATTATCGCTATATCCAAAAGGATATTACGGAAGAAGCCGATCAGGCGTATCGCTATATCCTGATGGGATAGACGAATAGAAAAAGGCGAGATCATGAGCGCAGCAGGGCTTTCTATCGCGATCGCAAACCCGCCAAGCACCTCCGCACTGTCGATGGGCATCGACCTCCGCGCCATCCCGCCAACATTGATCAAGCGCGAAGCGGCGCCGCGGCGGACGAAAATCTGGGAGTTCAGCACCCACCTGCACTGCTCGATCATTGGCACATGCCTCTCCACCGGAGAGTTGCGGCAGGTGCTGCGGAAGTTCGGCCTGGCGTCCGCGGAATGCACCGATCACGACTTGCATGGCAGAGCCGTCACCCTCGCCTCTCGCCACGACGAAGCCGCGCGCCAGTTGCACAAGGCGCTGGATCGCCGCCACAAGCTGGCGGTCAGTCAGTTCGGCAAGGCGGCCACCCAGGACGACCTGCGTGCCATGTGGCGCGACGCGGTCCGGCGTGGCGATATCCCGGGCGCCTATTGGGCAACGCTGACGCACCCGCTCGCCAACCAGACGATTATTCGTGAAGCCTTCGGCGAGGTGCATATGCTGTCGCACCTGGTGGGCTCGGCGAACAGGGCCGATATCCGGCGATTGTGCCAGCTTGAAGCAGCAAATGCAGAGCTCGAGACGAGGCTGGAACGGCAGCAACAGGCACTTCATACCGCCCTGGTGACTCGTGACGCACAGATCCAGGCACTGCGCGACGCTCTCATGACCCGGATCATCACCGACCCTGTCATGCCGGATAACGATGGCGCGCTGCAAGGCATCATCATCGACCTGGAACGGCGCCTCGCCGCCGAGAGTCGGCGGCGATCAACATTAGAGGAACGACTGACCGCGATCCGCAACGATCTCGATTCCGAACGGGTGGCGCGCTTGACGACGGAACGAACCCACAAGGCAATGCGGGCGGAACTGGAGGCAATCGAATCCTCTCTTTTGCAGCCCCTTACTCCCACTTCCCCCGCCGCTCGGTTGGACGGCGTCGTACTGCTTTATGTCGGTGGCAGACCGAACCAGGTTGCCCATATGCGGGCCGTGGTGGAGCAGTCGGGGGCTACGTTCCTGCACCACGATGGCGGCGTGGAAAACCACCCGAACCTACTCGCGGGCCTCGCCAGCCGCGCCAGCCTTGTTCTGTTTCCGGTTGATTGCATCAGCCACGATGCCGCGAACATCGTCAAATCGCTCTGCCGTCAGACGGGCAAGCGCTTTATCCCGCTGCGGTCCGCCAGCGTGACCTCCCTCCTGACCGCGCTCCACGCCCCGGAAGTGACGAAACTGGCCGAGGCCGCCGATTGATCCACAACGAATTCGCCGACTTCAACATTTGAGGCGAGATCATGACCGATCCGAGCGTCATAGAAGCGATGGAACTGGACAGCGTTCATATTTCGACGGACGGGAGGCGGCTGCGACTGCGGGTTCGCGATCGGTCCGGCCGAACGGTCCGCTTCACGCTCCCTGCGAATTGGTTGAACAGTATGCTGAACGCGCTGCCGCGTTCCGGCGGCGACGGTGTAGTGCATCCGCTCGATAGCTGGAGGCTTGAGCGGACGCCAACTGGTCAGGATCTGGTGTTAACTTTGCGAACGCCGGAGGGAAAAGCGGTTTCGTTCGCAATGAAGCGCTGGCAGGTCGAGGGAATGGCGACGATCGCAACCTACGGCGACGCGGCTGGAAACACCCAGCAGACGGTCCACGAGACCGAACTTTGCGCCCTTTTTCGACTAATACATTGAAATAGCTCAAAACATGGGTACGGACGTAGTCATGTTTTGGCTCCAAAATGTCTTGACAAGGAGTTGTCCGGTGGATCGAATATGCATCGCGGCGAACACAACTTGGCACGAGGCACCCGCTTTGAATTGAATTTCGACCACCTTGTTGGGGTAGCCGATGTAGACAGAGCTCAAAAAGGAAATTGAGCGATATCAGCTAGTTGGTGAATTTTCAGGGCGAAGTTCGGACTAGAGCATGGTCCCGAGGTTCGAATGCGGCGCGTCCGTGGCGGCCGTCTCCGATCGGCAAAAGGCTCGCGCTGTCAACCAAATCGCGGGATGACGTCCGAGGCGAGCAATTCCAGTGTTTCCCGATCATTCTTGAACGCCCCGCAGATCAAAGTCTGCACACCCGCGTCCTGATATCGCCCAGCTAGGTCGGTGACGGTGGAAACCGTGCCGGCAAAGCCCCGAAATTGCTCCCGCGCTCCAAGGCGGGCGCGTTTGGCAGCAAGCGTCGCTTCGTCCCGCGCTAACAGCAACCCGATCACGACAGTCTTCTCGATCGCCCCATAGTCGCGCTGTTCGGTTTCGCAATGGTCGCGTAAAATAGCGAACTTCCGCCTAACCTCTGCTGGATCGCCGAACACATTGCAGGCGTCCGCCAGACGGGCGACCACGCGCAATGTGAGTTGCTCGCCACCGCCGGCGATCATGACTGGTGGCCGGGATCGGGGCTTTGGCTCCAGGATCGCGTCCTCAACATGAAAGTACTTGCCGTGGAACGTCGTCCGCTTCTCCGACCACATCGCGAGAATGAGCCTGACGGCCTCCTCCAGTTGACGGATCCGCACGGCCGGCCGCTCCGGAAACTCCCAGCCATATTGGCGGTATTCGGTCTCAAACCAGCCGGCGCCGATGCCAAGCGTGAGACGGCCTCGGCTGATCAGGTCAACGCCGGCGGCGATCTTGGCCAGGTGAGCGGGATTGCGATAGGCGACCGAGGACGCCAGCGTGGCAAGGCGAATGCGATCGGTAACGGCGGCCAGTGCGGACAGCGCCGTCCAGCCTTCGATGAAGGGTTCATCCGGCTGACCGACCGGAGGGATCTGGATCAAGTGGTCCATCACCGAGAACCAGGTGAAGCCATGAGTCTCGGCCCATTGCGCTTTCGTCTTCAGTCCCTCGAAGGCTTCGGCCGGATCGGGACCGAACACAAATGACGGATTGTGAATGCCAAACTTCATAAAAAGCCTCCTGGGCTGAATTCCGGCGTTCGACCACGTCGGCGCTCGCCAGCCGTAAGTTAAGATCATTGAGCCCTTGCGGCTACCGACCCCAGTTCAATACGTGGCGCCAGCCAGCATGGCGAATTGTTCCGCGACCGGCCAAGCGCGAGGGGCGGCAGGAACGTCAGGCCGCCAACGATCACGATCGTGCCCACCAGCAGCGTCACGAACTGAGTTCCATGGGTCGGCAGCGTTCCGGCCGAGACCGGCACACGCCGCTTCGCCGCCACCGTCCCCGCGATGCACAGCACCGGAACGATCACCAGGAACCGGCCGGCGAACATCGCAGCGGCCAGCGTTAGGGCGGCGAACAATGTCCAGCCCTGCCGTGGATCGCCGACTATCCGGCCGAACGTATTGGTCAGAGCCACTCCAATCAGGAATATCAGCAGCGGCTCGAAAAGTCCCGTCAACGCCGTGGGGTTTTCGAACGGATGTGCCGAGTTGGCGTTGAAAAAGCCGCCTCCATCGCCGCTCAGCAGTTTGATAGCCTCCTGCGACGCCACCGGTCCGCGTGCCAGCACCTGACGCGGGCCTTCCAGGGTCGTCGCATCCACATAGGATCCCAGCGTCTGCGGCACGCCCTGCCAGACCAGTAGCAACGTTGCGACAATGCACACCGGCAACAGGACGTAGAGCGTGATCCGGGTCATGTCCGTCCAGAAATTGCCGACCGTTGAAGACGTGCGGCGAGCGAAGCCGCGGATCAGCGCGATCGCAACGGCAATGCCCGATGCGCCGGACAAAGATGATTGCACCGTGATTCCAGCCATCTGGGTCAGATGGCTCAGCGTCGTTTCGCCCGCGTAGGACTGCCGACTGGCGACACGGCATCGAAGCCTTGCGGATTGAAGGGCAGCCTATGCTGAGCGCGTTGCAGCCCGTATAGCGCAAGGATCCCGACCAAGTTGAACGCCATCAGCGCAAGCGCGTATTCAGCCCAGGTTTGCTCACGCGCGGGATCGATTACAGCGAGCCGATAGATCCCGGTCTCAAGCACCCCAAGCGGACGCGGTATCCTGAATTTGCCCTCCACGATGCCGGCGATATAGCCGCCCAACGGCTTGATCACGGCCACGATCAGCGCCGTGAACAGCGCGATCTGCAACCACCCCAGCGGCGTCATAGCGTTCGGTTCGCCGCGTCGCCGGGCGAGGAGCGAACAAGGCTCGCGCAGGCGCGCGCATAGGCCGCCGAGGCAGCACACGAGGCGACGAGGGCGGCGATCATCAGGGCATCGAACACATCATCATCCTCGATCCTGGATCAGCACATGAATCGACGTAGTTTAATAAAAAATGCATGCTGCCCGGCGACCACTGTCAAAGTCTCCCGCAGCCCGGCCCAGAAACCTCGACCGCTACTCCGCCGGCTGCACCACGGCTTCCCCCGTCCGGGCCGAAACCCTCGCCGAGCCCGCGCACAACAAACTGAGCAACAGGATGACCGCGACCAGGACTAGCACCAGTTCCGGATGGCCCTTATCGATCAGGATGCCGAACGGCACCGGTGTGACGGCACTGCCCAGCGGCAATCCCGCACTGACGAAGCCGAACACTTTGCCGATCTGTCCCGGAGGTGCCGCGTCCTTCACCATAACGTCGCGCGGAGTGCGGCTCGCGCCCAGAGCGAGTCCGGACATGAAGGTCATGCCAATGACCGCTACGGTCGGCAGACTTAACCAGTCGATGCCGACCATCAGCAGGGCGGACAAAATCGTCAACCCGGTCACGAACGGCAGGATATGGTGCTTCAGCGTGTCGGCGAACCAACCACCGAACAGCACGCCGCTGGTCGAGCCCAACATGTAGGCGGTCAGGGCGGTGGCGGCGACCTCGAGCTCTATGCCTTTGTAGGTATGCAACACGGTCACTAGCCAGGATTGAACGCCGCCGCCAGCCATCGCGCCGAGCATGAAGAACAAGAAGAACAGGATCATGGTGCGCGACGTGAGAAGGTCCCACCCGGACATCTTGATCCCACCGTGGCTCGTCTCGCGCACCTGGTCGCTGAGAATGCGGCTTTGCAGCAGGATCGAGACCACGACAGGGATACCAAGCAGGCCAACCGTCAGCAGGGCGCCTCGCCAGCCGATGAGGGCCATCAGGAACGCCGTCACCGGCGGTCCGGCCGAAAAACCGAGATTGCCGCTGAACGTGTGGAGCGCGAAGGAGCGTCCCATCCGGTTCTTGTCCACCGATCCGGATAGGATGGCGTAGTCGGCAGGATGGATGACCGAGTTGCCAACGCCGGACAGCGTCGCCAGCACCAGGATTTGCCAGAATTGAGTAGCGAGGCCCATCTCTAAATCCAAGGGGTTGTAGTTATTTTTCGGCGTTTCGGCTCCGTGTTGAGGTGGGTTGAGTGGCGGGACGGTGGGATGCCTGTGGTCAAGGTGGCCGTATCGCGGCCGCGGCGATGGACTGGAGCAGGTGAGGCCAGTCCTGGAAGACAACATAGGCGGTGACAGTCCGCAGATGCTCGAAGAAGCGATACATGGGGCCACGGGCGATGATGGCGGCTCGCCAGGCGAGGACCCCGAGATAAGCGGCGGTGTGGAATGCGAAAGCGAGCAGATTGAGGGTGACCAGGATGCTGGCGAGGGTTTTCTTGCCGTGCCCAAAGTTGTGTTCGAGATTGTAACCGTTGGTCTTGAGCACGTTGAAGGTCTCGTTTTCGATCTTCCAACGGGCGCGGCCGCAGGCGGCCAGTTCGGCGACAGTGTCGCGTGTGATGGCGAGATCGGTGACGAAGCTGTTGTAATAGGTTCGCTTGCCCTTGGCGTTGAAGGTCTCGATGGAGAACCAGTTGACCAGGATGGCATCGTCCGTGGCGCGCAGCGGCACGGCGTTGAGCCAGCGGTAGGTGGTGGTGGTGCGCTTGCCGCGTTTGCAGATGGTCTGACGATGTTCTTGCAGTTCGGCGCCCTGCAGGTATTCAGCAATCGTCTTATGCGAAGCTGGCTTGCAGGTGAGGATGAAGTTGCCGCCGGCATCTTGGATGGCGGCAACGATCGGCTGGCAGGCAAACAGATCGTCGCCGAGATAGACAGGCCGGAGGTGAGCGAGGTCGGCGCCGTGCCGGGCCAGCCACCGTTTCGCGGCATTGCGCTCGCAGTCCTGCTTCTCCGCCCCATCTTGCGGCGCGATAAATTCCGGCGCAGGGGCAGGACCTACGCTGTGGCCCGGTCGACCAGCTGGCACCCAGGAAGGCGTGGAAGTATTCGGTGCCGCCATCGGCGCGCCGCCGTGTCGAACACTGCTCGCATTTGATCTTGCGCGAACAGAAGTGCTCGCTCCCATCGAGCGCGATCGGCACCCGCCCGTCAAGACACTGGAACGGTGTCAGTGGCCCCGCTGCCTCGATCGCCTTCACGAACAGTCCGTCGAATGCCGCAGGCGAAGCGCCGTCCAGCATCAGGCGGATGTAGTTGTCGGAGGGGATCGCCGACATGCCGAACAGCGTCTCGCAGTTCGACCGACCGTGCCCCTCCGCCAGCGCTTGCTGATGCCCAAGGAACGACGGGCTTCCCATGAAGAAGATCGAAAACGCCGCCAGACCAATGTCCGCCATTGTGTAGTCGCCGTCGCGCCGCGGGCCTCTGCGCTGGTCGTGCAGACCGGCGCAGACTTCGCTCAACGCCCCGATCATGTCTGCAATGGCGCTCACCCTCGCCCTTAAATCGACGATCGAGCCTACCCACAAGAGAAAATCACCGCATGCTGTGGGAGCCAGTCAATAACTCCACAATATGTGGCATATCGAACTCAGGTCATCGTACACTGCAGACTCAGAGCGCAACTCATTCGCATTGAGAACCGCTGCCGTGCCGGTCCACTAAAAAGCCAACCGGAGTTTGCAAAATGGCCGTAGTGCCGGACATCAGCATGATCGTCATCCCAAGCTGGGCAAAGCTGACGTGGAAGGCGCTCTGCCACGCCAGGAACATCGGCGGGAGGGACAGGACATAGAAATGAGACAGAAAATGGCCGTTGCCAACCAGGACATTAACGCGGGTCGAGCGGCTGAGCGCCATGGGATGACGGCCTTCAACGATTTTCCACGATTTGAGCCGGGGATGAATGGCGGGTCAAGGAAACCGGTCGCCCAGGATTCCCGAACAAAACGGCGGGCCCGTTGGACGATCAATGGATTTTTGGCTACGAAGGGGCTGGGCCAGTGTGGCATTGACATCATCTTTCTGTCGGATGCGTCTGCATGGCAGGCGGGTCCGGGTTTGAGCTTTTGCAACCACCGCGAGTCCGATACCCGATCTGTGGGGCATGGAGAGACATTGCCTCCCGATCAGGTGGCTGGCGGCAGGGCCCGAAACCGGGTGAAGTCGGCTGCGGCTGATCATCCGGACGGCCTACAGGCCAGCGCCCGGATGGTCTCACGGGCAGAGATGATCAAACCCAGCGCCCCGGTGCCGGCCCAGACGGATGATCAGCTACGTGCGGGGCTGGCCTCCGCCGCTTCACGGTCGTGATCGTGGGCGCCCAGTGCTTGATCTCTCCGAGAAGGTGCGCCTACCGTTCCTCGGTAAAGACCAAATCCAATGTCTTATTCCAAAGCTGCACGCCGCCGGTAATTCCCGCCTCGTTGGCGACCAGCCGCATGTTCGGCGCCAACTTCAGATCCACCTGCTTGGCATTGCCGCCCCCGATGTGCAGAACGTCGAACCCCACCAACGTCGTGATGCAGGCCAGCACCCGTCGCAACCGGCGGTTCCAGCGAGCCCGCCCGACTTCCTTCAAGGCGACGTGGCCGATGAACTGGTCGTAGGTCTTGCCCTTGTGGACAGGGTGCTGGCTTAGTTCCAGATGTGGCGCGGGGCGGCCATCCTGAAACAGCGCGAAGCCCATCCCGGTGCCCAAGGTGATCACGCATTCCAGACCGGTGCCGGTAATGACACCCAGCCCCTGCACCTCGGCATCGTTCAGCATGCGTGTTGGCTTGCCGAGCTTGCCTGCGAGCGACGATGCCAACGGGAAGTGTCGCCATGACGGCGTGCCAAGATTTGGCGCTGTCAGCACTTGCCCATGTCGCACCACCCCAGGAAACCCAACCGAAACTCGGTCAAAAGCACCAAGCGGCATCGCCAACTCGACCAGGGCATCGACAACCTTTTGAGGCGTCGGATTCGGCGGCGTCTCTACCCGGTTGGGTCCGGCGACCATTGTGCCATGCTGGTCAAGCAATCCGGCTTTCAGTTTCGTGCCGCCGATATCTATCGCCAGCGTTAAGGGATTGCGCCCACGCGAGGGATCGGCATTGATGTCCATGGATCGTTCTTCCTGGCTACAGAGTGGCAGATAAGGCATCATGAGTGCTTCCGAAAGGTCAGCGCGACCGCAAAATCCCTGGATTCCATCGATTGCCCCAACTCCCTGAAGGCGAGAGCGTGTTCTGAGTGGCTTGCCTTCGGGACAAGGATCCGGTCGCGCCGGTCGCTGAAACGCGCCTCGAAAGACCACGCGGCGGCCGCCATAAGCCGGGCGCCTTCGCTCAGACCGGAGGCCCTGGAGAACTCGCGGGCGACGGCGGTTCCGGGGCTGGCGGGATCCCCCTCCGGTGAAGCTCCAGGCGCGGCCGATCCGGCGGCTCGGGTGAACAGGCGGCGCCGGAGGGTGGGGTAGACCACGCCAGGGTGCACCCGGCGACGCCCGGGACGAAGGACGTCGCCGGGTGCGAAGCGGAATACGATTGGATACTGTTGAGATCGCGGGCCGACTTCATATCTACTTAAAACCAGCCGAAAATCGAGCTTCAAGTGCCGGTTCACGTCGTGGCTTGCGCGAGGGGATCTGAGGGCGATACTCCCGGGCGCGAAAAGTTCGGAGAGTCGCCCCGCCATGGCCGTCAAGGATGTGAAAAAAGTCGTTCTCGCCTATTCGGGCGGGTTAGACACCAGCGTGATCCTGCGCTGGCTGCAAACAACCTATGGCTGCGAGGTGGTGACCTTCACGGCCGACCTCGGACAGGGCGAAGAACTGGGGCCGGCGCGCAAAAAGGCCGAGATGTTCGGGGTGACGGAAATCTTCGTCGATGACTTGCGTGAAGAATTTGTCCGCGATTTCGTGTTTCCGATGTTCCGCGCCAACACGCTCTACGAAGGGCAATACTTGCTGGGGACTTCGATCGCGCGCCCATTGATCGCAAAGAGGCAGATTGAAATTGCTGAACAGGTGGGCGCCGACGCAGTGGCGCATGGGGCGACCGGCAAAGGCAACGACCAGGTGCGGTTCGAGCTGTCCTATTACGCCCTGAAGCCGGACATCAAGATTATCGCACCGTGGCGGGAATGGGACCTCACCAGTCGGACGCGGCTGATCGAGTTCGCGGAGAAGCATCAAATTCCGATCGCCAAGGACAAGCGGGGCGAGGCGCCATTCAGTGTGGATGCGAATCTGCTGCACTCGTCCTCAGAGGGCAAGCTTCTGGAAGATCCCGCCGAGGAGGCGGATGAGATCGTCTATCAGCGCACCGTCCGACCGGAGGACGCGCCCGATAAGGCGACGGTCGTCTCGATGGATTTCGTTACTGGGGATCCAGTGGCGATCAATGGGGTGACGTTGTCCTCGGCCGCGATCTTGACGCAGCTCAATGAACTGGGGAAGGCGAACGGGATCGGACGGCTAGATCTGGTGGAGAACCGCTTCGTCGGCATGAAATCTCGGGGAGTGTATGAGACGCCGGGGGGCACGATCCTGCTGGCCGCGCACCGAGGGATTGAGAGCATCACGCTGGATCGTGAGGCGGCGCACCTGAAGGACAGCCTGATGCCTCGCTATGCGGAGCTAATATACAACGGTTTCTGGTTCAGCCCGGAGCGTCGCATGCTGCAGGCGCTGATCGACACCAGCCAGCACAGTGTGACGGGACGAGTGCGGCTGAAGCTCTACAAGGGCAATGTTACCTGCATCGGTCGAGAAAGCCCGAACAGCCTGTATTCGACGAAGGTTGTCACGTTTGAGGACGATCAGGGCGCTTATGACCAGGTCGATGCTGAGGGATTCATCAAGCTGAACGCGCTGCGGCTGCGGCTGGGGGCGATGGCAGGGCGGCGAGGCGGGTCGCTATAACCGCATTCACCGCAGGCGCCACTGATTGAAGCAAGTTCGGCGGCTTGGATTGCCTCCAGGTACGCAAGCGCCATAGGCAGAGGTGCCAGGACGGGGTTCAGAGCCGCCACCGATCGGTCACGGCTACGGCCTTCGAGAGAGTGTGTCAGAACACGCCGGGCGTGGGGTAAGTTATCGCGACCTAGCGGTCTCAGATCTCCGGCGCCTCACGCCAGCTAATCTGCCGACGGACCACGCAATCCGCTGCCGGCACGATGGCGGAACCCGCGGCGCTGTCGCAGCAGCGAGCACCAGCGGACCAAGACGCTGGAATCCCGTGTCGCAGACAGAGACCGAACTGGAAGCGGCGTAGCAACGACCACCAGGCTATGGCGCGAGCTGCTTCGGGTGGTCATGCATGAGGCAATCCGGTGGATTGGTCCGAATGAACCGCGTGAAATCGTTCCTTTCGCTTCGTCCGATTTCAGCGCAGGCTGTCGAGTCAGATGCCGGAGTTGCATGCCGTGTATGTCCCCGCCCATTTCGCTGAAGACCGCATCGCGGTTCTGCATGAACTGATCCGTGCGAGCGCTCTCGCCACGTTGGTATCGATGACCGCCGACGGGATGATCGCTAGCCACGCGCCCTTGATGCTGGATCCCGATCCGGCTCCATACGGCACTCTGATCGGCCATTTAGCGAAGGCCAACCCGCATGCTCGGGCGGCTAACCCGGGCGTGCAGACGCTGGTGATCTTCCAGGGGCCGGACGGTTACATAACCCCTTCGTATTATGCGGCGAAGCAGGAGCACGGGAAGGTTGTGCCGACGTGGAACTACGCCGCGATTCACGCCTATGGGACGTTGGAGGCGTTCGATGACCCCGCCCGATTGCTGGAGGTGGTGACGCGGCTGACCCGACGGCACGAGAAAGCACGGACCAAGCCCTGGGCTGTTTCCGACGCGCCCGAGAACTTTGTTCAGAGCATGTTGCGTAGCATCGTCGGCATCGTCCTGCCGATCGTGCGGCTGGAGGGCAAAGTGAAAATGAGCCAGAACCGTCCGGCCACGGATATTTCAGGGGTGATCGACGGGTTGCGGCAGGACGGACAGGACGCGTTGGCAACCGCTGTGGTCCGCGCAACGGCGTGCCCGGTCTAGGCCGCCAGCATCAAACCCTTGCCCCCGGGGGGCTGAGGTGTCGCTGGCCTCGCTGTCCTCAACGACGCTTGTAGCCGAGTACTCGCCCAGGTTAATCAAGCCCCAGTGTCCGGCCAGGATATCCGGCGGCGTCGAAATAGCGGGTGCTGCCGATCGTTTGAAATTTGAGCTCCGTCACACGCCCGAACTCATCCGGCGGCGATCTCAGCACCCCGGCTTTGGCTGAACTCGGCGCCCCATTCACCAACGCCTCCGTTATCACGCGCCCGATCAGTTTGCCCTTGTCCTTCGTTTTGAGGCCCAGCAAGGCGGCGATTGTCTTGCCGAGATCGGCCGTGCTGACCGGCGCCGCGTCGTCGTAACCCTGCCGGAAATCCGGTCCCGCGGCCGCCATCACGCTGCGCGTGTCCGCTCGGCTAAAGCTGCCGGCTATGCCTTGACCCTGTTGCAGAGGGGTGTCGGCAACCTCTATCCCACACGCCGTAAGATCAACGCAACCAACGGAAAAACTTCGGAAGTTTGCGACAATGGAGGGTGTTGGGGTTACCGCGGACCCTTCCAGCGCCGCCGCCGATAGCGGCAGCGTGCCGCTGATCGAGCCGAAGCGCGTATTGACGAAGATGCCACTGGTGTAGTCCTGCGCTGACAAAAGCTGCACGATGCGCTCGGCCATCAGCTTGTCCGAGTTGGTTACATAGATCAGATCCGAGCCCCCGTTGGCCACGACCACTACCTCGGGCTGCGCTGCCGAGTCGCCGATCAGGCCGTTGCCACGAGCCGGAAAGCTGCCGTCCGGGACAGCGATGTTCTTGGCGTCCCCGGTTGCATCCGGATCAAACAGACTCATACGCAGGCGATGCGCGAGGTCGATCGCGACAAACCCAGGAGGCAGCAGACCCGCCGGCACGGCCGGGTATGACCGGGTGGCCGCGTAACTTGTGGCGCTCTCCTTCGATATCGTTGATAAGCCGTGATCGGACGCAAGGATGATGTCCGTGGTCGCTACAAGGCCCTGCTCGTTCAGGGACGCGAGCAGCCTCGCAAGATTGGCATCAGCGTTGCGGATCGCCAACTCGGACGTGAGCCCGTTGATCCCCGGGAGCAGCCGCATCAGTGAGTCGCCCTGATTGTGCTGCGTGCCATCTGGGTCCCGGGACCAGAACACCATGACGAACGGCTTGTGCCGATCCTTGAAGCTCGGCAGCGTCGCCAGTGCGGCGACATCGGTGAACCACTTCTGTTGGTCGACATTGGCACCCAGTGTTCCTGGATGCATGGCATCGCCGGGCTGCCCGTTGTCGCCGCGAGAGGGTGCGCCAGTGGCCAGACCAAATTCCTGGAAGGCTGTCTGCATTTCGGAACTAATGGGAATGCCGCCGGGCTGACCGGTCTGATCGTCGATAATCACCGTCTGCTGCGCGGAACGGTCTGTGTGGTCGAGGATCAGGCTGGGACCGAGCTTGCCGATCGTGGCGGTGGAGATGCCGTAAGCGGCGGCGGTGCGGAGGATGGATTCCTCGTTCAGATAGTTGCCGCCAAAATGGGCATCGGTGTCGCCGAGTACGGTATCGCTTTCCAGCAACGGGGTTGGGCTGCCTCCGGCGCTCGGCACGGGGAAGCCCGCGTAGATCGCGTTTCCGAAGTCGCCGGTGTCGCCAGGCATGTGGCCGGTCGCGATAGACGCGGCGTTGACCGTGGTTAGCGTTGGGAAAACTGAGTGGGTGTTGGAGAACGTGACGCCTCGCTTGAGCAGCGCCGCCATGGCTGGAGCTGTCTGCTCGTTGATCATGCCGGGCCGCAATCCATCGGCCACGAACAGCAGCACATTGTGGGGTTTTTGCGGCTCTGCGCCGATTGCGGTCGTGGCCAGGATGGGTGCGATGATCAGCGACGCGATCAGCCGACGCATGTGGAGACCTCCGATGCGGCGGAGGAAACCGTATCGGAGCCGGACGAGTCCAGCATTTGGTGTAGGCCGCCGAGGGTCGGCGACCTCGCTCGGCCCTTGGGTCTATGTGCTGGATGAATTGAACGTGCCGCCATCTAGCAGCAAATTCTGCCCCACGAGGAAGGAGATCTTCGCCGAACATAGGAACGCACAGGCGTCGCCGAACTCGGCTGGGTCGCCGGCGCGTCCAGCTGGCGTATGCGCCTGCCGCTCCTGCACGATCTCATCCACGGGCCGGTTGCTCTTGCGCGCGACCTCCTGAAAGCCAGCGCGCAGGCGGTCGGTCAGGAACGGGCCCGGCAGGAGATTGTTGATCACCACGTTATGCTTCGCCACTTGTCGAGCAAGGCCGGCGACGAAACCGGTCAGGCCGGCTCGGGCACCATTGCTCATGCCCAGTTCGGGAATTGGCGACAGCACCGAGGCCGAGGTAATGTTGACGATGCGGCCGAACTTCCGATCGATCATGCCGTCGATGACCGACTTGATCAGGAAGATGGGCGCCAGCATGTTGGCGTCCACCGCAGCGATCCACATGTCGCGATCCCATTCACGAAAGTCACCGCGTGGCGGCCCACCGTTGTTATTCACCAGAATGTCCGGCGCGGGACACGCTGCCAGCGCTGCTGCGCGTCCAGCCTCGCTGGTTATGTCGCCGGCCACCGGGGTGACCTTGGTGCCGGTCAGTTGACGGATTTCCGCCGCTGTCTGCTCTAATGCCGAAGCGGTGCGGGCGGTGATGACCAGTTCCACCCCTTCCCTCGCCAGGGCGATCGCACAAGCTTTGCCGAGGCCTTTACTGGCGGCGCAGACGATGGCTTTCTTGCCTTGAAGTCCCAGATCCATGGATTGTTCCTCACTTTGATGACGGCTTTGATCGGCATATTGCAAAACACTCTGTCCACGAGACAACTGCTCCCCTACGGCGGCATGTTGCATTCACATGGCAGCGATGTAAGAGATGAGACATTAATCCGCAGTCTGGCATCGTGCTTATATGGCTGATGGCCTCGGGTCGGCTCCGTTGTTAACTCAAAGCAAGGTGGTTCGATGAAAATCACACGCATCGGCGCCGCCGTGATGATGGGCAGCAGTTTTGCTGTAGGCTTAGCGCTCGGGCCAGGTTGGGGCCAGGCTCGGTTGTTCGTGCCCGCCGTTGCGGAAGCATCTGATTCACAGCAAATTCCGCGCTTGTTATCGCTGTTCAGCAACGTGATGGCGCGCGCTCAGGCCGATTATGTCGAACCAGTCACAGCACGCACGTTAGTTGAAAATGCAATGAACGGCATGCTGACAGGGCTCGACCCCCATAGTTCCTATATGAATGAACAAGAATGGCAGGAGATGGAGAGCGAGACGTCGGGCCACTTCGGCGGCATCGGGCTGGAGTTGACCGATAAAGGCGGCATGCTGCAGGTGATCAGCCCAATCGACGGGACGCCAGCGGCTGAGGCTGGCATCAGGCCGGGCGATCTGATCACCTCGGTGAACGGCAAGTCCATTGAGGGTGTGAGCCTGAATGACGCGGTTGCCGAGATGCGGGGTCCGCCGAACACCAAGGTGGGACTGATCCTTAAGCGTGAGGGTTTGGACTCCCCGATCACGCTGACCTTGATCCGGCAAATCATTCATATCCGTACGGTGAAGAGCCAGTTGATGGGCGACGTCGGGGTGATCCGGATCAGCGAGTTCACCGAGCAGACCGATAACGGCGTGCGGGCGGCGATGAAGTCACTGCGCGCCGAGTCCGCGGGACGGCTGCGCGCATTGATCATCGATTTGCGCAATGATCCAGGCGGTCTGCTGGACCAAGCGATCGCGGTGTCGAACGACTTCCTTGATAGCGGCGGCATCGTCTCGACGCGGGGCCGGCATTTGGACGATAACCAAAGCTGGTCGGCCAAACGGGGCCACGATATATCCGGGGGCCTGCCGATCGTAGTGCTGACGAGTAATGGTACGGCGTCGGCGGCCGAGATCGTGGCAGGCGCCCTGCAGGACAACCGACGGGCATTAGTGCTAGGCACGCAATCGTTCGGCAAGGGTTCGGTGCAGACCTTGTTCCCGCTGCAAGGTGACGGCGCGATCCGGCTGACGACGGCGCGGTACTACACGCCTTCCGGACGGTCGATCCAAGGTGTCGGTATCACGCCGAACGTCGAGGTGGAGGAAACGCGCACGCCAGCGCCGCATTTCGGACCGGAGCGCGAGGCTGATCTGCGTCACATCCTGACAAACAACGGCGGACCTCCGCTGCCCGCTGCCCCTCCGACTGCCGACCTGCCCGCGGTGGCGCAACAGATCCCGAGGCTGCCGCCGGTTGGCTGGCCAAAGTTCGACCCGACGAAGCCGGCAACCGATTTCCAGCTGCAGCAGGGGTTGGTGCTGGCGCGTGCTATGGCCGCAGGGCCGGTTGCGGCGTCGCGGTAGAAGGGTAAAGCCTCTTCCGATACGGCCGACCACATCAACTGGTTGTTGAGTGTCGGGAGGCCCTTAGTCGAGTAGAATATCGGAATGATAGGTTGCCTGGACCCGCCATCCGGAGGGCAATTGCCACTCTGACCTGTCCTCGCTTGGCCTCCACCGCCCTTTCCGCAAGAATATTGAAAAATGAGCCAGAGGAACCAGACCATGGGCGTCACCGCCACTCTATCCGCGTTTGCCGCTGGTATTCGGCTGGACGAATTGCCTCCCGCGGTGGTCAACCGCGCGCGTTTTCTGGTCCTCGACCTCGTCGGGAACATCGTCCGCGCCCGCCACGATGCCGAAAGCACCCCGTCATTCCTCGCGGCAACCAGAGCGATGGGGATGGCCGCTGGGAATTCCGGCGTGTTCGGGGACGCGGCGCGCTACACACCGGCCGGAGCGGCATTTCTGAATGGCGCATTGGCCCACTCGCTGGACTTCGACGACACCCATGCCGCCGGATCGCTGCACCCTGGCGCGCCGGTCATTCCAGCCGCGCTGGCGGCGGGTGAGATGGCCGGAGCTTCGGGCGCCGATGTTCTGGCAGCGATCATCGCCGGGTATGAGGTGACTTGCCGCGTTGCCCTCGCGTTGCCGGCCGGAGAGCATTACGATCGTGGCTATCATCCTACCGCGACATGCGGAGCGTTCGGGGCGGCTGCGGCGGCCGCACGTGTCTTCAATCTGGACGCCGACGGCGTGGGGAGCGCGCTAGGCACGGTGCTGTCGCAAACGGCGGGCAGCTTGCAGTTCCTCGCCAACGGGGCCTGGACCAAGCGGTTTCAGGTCGGTTGGGCTGCGCTGAATGGCTTGATGGCCGCCACCTTGGTCCGAGAAGCGTTTAAGGGCGCCTCCGAGGCCTTGGAGGGCAAGCACGGATTTATGCGGGCGTATGCACCGAGTCCGACACCCGAGCGGGCAGTTCAGGATCTGGGTGAGGTATGGGAACTGATGAACACGGCGGTAAAGCCGTATCCGTCGTGCCGGTATGGACATGCTGGAATTGACGCGGCACTGGCGTTGCGGGCGGCCAATGATATCAAGCCGTCGGAGATCACCCACGTCCGGCTGGGGCTGCCGAAGGCGGGCATGCTGCTGATCGGGGCTCCGGCGGAGCAGAAAGCGAACCCGCAAAATGTGGTCGATGGTCAGTTCAGCGGGCCGTTCGTGATCTCCTCCGCCTTGGCGACCGGGGTGATGGAGTGGGACAGCTACGCGCTACTGAATGATCCCACGGTTCGCATGCTCTTGCCTAAAGTTGAATGCGCTTTCGACCCCGAGATCGAGGCCGAATTCCCGACCAACATGTCCGGCAAGCTGACGATCGAGGCGCGCGGACGCACGTTCGAGCAGAAGGTCGTCGTGCCGAAGGGCGAACCCGCCAATTTCCTGTCGGAGGATGAACTGCGGGCGAAATTCGCTGGTTTGACCGACGCGGTCCTGGGTGCCGATCGCGCTGCGGCGTTGGCGACCGCACTGCTCGCGATCAATACCACAGCGGACGTCTCCGGACTGATGCGGCTGGCTGCGCCGCTAATGTCTGCGCAGTTGGCGGGAGAGTAGACCGCAGACACATCACCGCATCCGCGGGTGGGCGGCGCGCGGTGTCAAGACCGAATTCGCCCGATTGCAGCAAGCCTCTTTGCCCGCAACACCGTACGCGCTATGGGTGGCGTCGGAAGGCACGAGGGCACTGATGGAAGACGATCAGAAGCAGCGGCCAGATAGCCTGCTGCCTTATGAGAAATGGATCGAGCAGGCGCTGCGGCACGTCGTGGCTCAAGCGATTGAACACGTAGCTTTGCAAGGTCTGCCCGGTGGCCACCATTTCTACATCACATTCCGCACCGATCACCCGGGCGTAGAGGTTCCGCAGCGGATCCGCGCCCAATATCCGCAGGAAATGACCATCGTCCTGCAGCACCAGTTCTGGGACCTCGCCTTCAACAACGAAACCCAGTCGATCCAGGTTGGGCTGTCGTTCGGCGGCGTGCCATCCAAGTTGGTCATTCCGCTGGACGCCGTGGTGGAGTTCGCCGACCCGCACATCCGATATGGGCTCCGCTTCCAGGCGGCCGAACCTCCGGTCGGTGAAGGACCCACGCCGCCACCTGCGTCCGATGAACCCGAAGCGTCCGCAGAAAAAGAAGCGGAACCGGGCCAGGTGGTCAGCCTGGACGCGTTCCGCCGCCGTTCATCGCAAGATTAAAGGGACGTATCGTGGACGCTCAGCGGCCAGCCGACTTCCTCTATTCCCCTATGTTCCCGCTGGCGGAAGGCACGACATCCTGGCGCAAGCTGCCGATCGAGGGAGTCCGCACCATCACCGTCGAGGGCAAGACCGTCCTGCGCATAGCTCCCCACGTGCTGAGCGAATTGGCGGTCCGCGCACTTCCATGACGTTTCGCACCTGCTGCGACCCGCGCACCTTGCCTCTCTCCGTGCCATCCTCGACGACCCCGAGGCGTCCTCCAACGACCGATTCGTGGCACTGGACCTGCTAAAGAACGCCAATATCGCCGCCGGCGGCGTGCTGCCGATGTGCCAGGACACCGGCACAGCGATTGTCTACGGCAAGAAGGGCCAGCGAGTCTGGGTCGATGGCGACGAGGAAGAGGCTCTCGCCTGGGGCGTCCATCGCACTTACACCGAAACAAATCTGCGCTATTCCCAAATGGCGCCACTGTCGATGTATGAGGAAGTCAACACCGGCAACAATCTGCCGGTCCAGTTCGACATTATGGCCGCTGCTGGCGAGCATCATGCGGACGAGTTCCACCTTATGTTTGTCGCCAAGGGCGGCGGCAGCGCCAACAAGACGTTTCTTTATCAGGAGACGAGGGCGATCCTTTCGCCGGCGACACTGACGAAATTCCTTGAAATCAAGCTGAAGACCCTTGGGACCTCGGCCTGCCCGCCGTACCACCTGGCGATCGTCATCGGTGGCACCTCGGCCGAGATGACGCTCAAGACGGTGAAACTGGCGTCCACGAAATGGCTGGATGGATTGCCCACCAAGGGGGACAAGTCAGGCCACGCCTTCCGCGATCTAGATCTCGAACGGCAGGTTCTGGAATTATCGCGAAAAATCGGCATCGGCGCCCAGTTCGGTGGCAAATACTTCTGTCATGACGTCCGTGTGGTGCGGCTGCCACGGCATGGCGCCTCGTTGCCCGTCGGCATCGGCGTCTCCTGCAGCGCCGACCGCCAAGTTCTTGCCAAGATCACGCCCGATGGCGTTTTCCTCGAGCAACTCGAAGTCGAGCCGGCGAAATACCTGCCGGAGACGACCGATACGCACCTCGGCGATCAATCCGTAGCGATCGACCTGAACCGGCCGATGGCGGACATCCGCGCCGAACTGAGCCGGTATCCGGTCAAGACCCGCCTTTCGCTGACCGGAACCATGGTCGTGGCCCGCGACATCGCCCACGCCAAACTGAAAGCAGCGGCTGGATAACGGCCTACCGCTGCCCGACTATCTGAAGAACCACCCGGTCTATTACGCCGGCCCGGCAAAGACTCCCGCGGGCATGGCCACGGGCAGCTTTGGCCCCACCACCGCCGGCCGCATGGACAGCTATGTGCCCGAGTTTCAGGCGGCCGGCGGATCCCTGGTCATGCTGGCGAAGGGCAATCGGTCCAAGGCCGTCAAGGATGCCTGCCGCGCGCATGGAGGCTTTTACCTTGGCAGCGTGGGCGGAGCGGCGGCAAGGCTCGCACAAGACTGCATCCGCAAGGTCGAGGTTCTTGAATTTCCCGAACTCGGGATGGAAGCGGTCTGGCGGATCGAGGTGGAGCACTTCCCGGCCTTCATTGTCATGGACGACAAGGGCAACGACTTTTATGACGGTCTAGGCTGATGCGATTTACCATCGATCGGATCGACCACATCGTCATCAACTGTAAAAGCGTGGAGATCAGCGCCGCCTGGTATCAGCGTGTACTGGGAATGGAGCGGGAAGATTTCGGCGTGAACCATCGCACCGCGCTGAAATTCGGTGGGCAGAAGATCAATCTGCGGCCGGTCGACGCGGATGTGGGCTCCTGGCCCACCGGGGTCTCGGCCGACCCCGGCGCCACCGACGTGTGCTTCATCACCGCCGTGCCGCCGAACGAGGTGATCGGACATCTTCACGACAACGGCGTGCAGATCCTGCAAGGTCCGGTCGAGCGGGCCGGCGCCCTGGGCCCGATTGCGTCGGTATATTGCCGCGATCCCGACGGCAATCTGATCGAGATTTCGTCCTACCAGTCGCGGTAAAATGCGGGCGCCTCGCTCTCGGGCATGCTGCTCACTGACCTTGGCCGACTTCGACTACGACCTGCCACCGGAACGCATCGCGCAGCGACCCTCTCGGCCGCGCGACGCTGCCCGGATGCTGCACGTTCGCCCTGACGGCCTAGCCGACCTGACCATCCGCGATCTGCCGTCGCTGCTGCGTCCCGGCGACATCCTGGTGGCGAACGACACCCGGGTCTTTCCCGCACAACTTCAGGCGACCCGTGGGGAGGCTCGGATCGGCATCACCCTGGACCAGCCGCGTGCCGATGGTGTCTGGAATGCTCTCGCCCGCAACGGCCGCCGCCTACGAGTATATGACCAGCTAGCCATCGAGGGTGCCCCAACTCTGACGGCCCAGGTCATCGACAAGGCGGAGGACGGCAGCCTCTCTCTGACCTTCAACCTCGCCGGCGACTCCCTGATTCAGGCGTTCGAGCGCGCCGGTGCCCTAGCGTTACCGCCCTATATCCAACGCCCCAATGGACCGACGCCTGAGGATGCCGCGGACTACCAGACCGTGTTCGCCCGGCAGCACGGCGCGGTCGCCGCTCCGACCGCTGGCCTGCATTTCACTCCGGATCTACTCGCGGCACTGGAAACAGCCGGCGTGCATCGGGTCGCCGTTACGCTGCATGTCGGGATCGGAACCTTTCTGCCGGTACGGGTAGACAACATCGCCGACCACCGCATGCACGCGGAGCGCGGCGTGATTACCGCCGCGACGGCGGAAGCGATCAACCGGGCGAGGCGGGATGGCGGCCGCGTGGTCGCGGTCGGCACCACCAGTCTGCGGCTGCTGGAAACTGCTGCGGAACCGGACGGTAAGATCCGGCCGTTCATCGGCGAGACGTCTTTGTTCATCCTGCCCGGCTACCGCTTCAAGGTGGTGGACCGGCTGGTCACGAACTTTCACCTGCCTCGGTCCACCTTGCTGATGTTGGTCTCGGCGTTCTCCGGGCGTGAACGGATGTTGGCGGCCTATGGCCACGCGGTGGCTGCGCACTACCGGTTCCACTCCTACGGTGATGCCTGTTTCCTGGAGCGGCAGTGCAGGGCTTGACCGGGCGTGTGGGTCGGGAAAGGTCGGGAATTTCGAAATGGCCGATCTACGGCGGAGTGGCCCAGCCCGGCGCCTGCCGGCGGACCCAATCACCATCCAGCGCGACGTCCGGTTCAACCGCGCGCACCACGGGCGCGATAAGTTGGGCCACGACCTCGGGCCAAGCATTCGCCAGCCGCCCGACCGGCACCTGCGCCGTCGCCACACAGCGGTCACTCAGTGCCGGTCCGCGATGTGGCCAATGTCGGTCGGGGTCGAACAACTCGCGGCCGGTCAGGCCCCACCACTCGCACCGGAACGCTACCCGCCGAACCCCGTTGAACAGCAGAGCAAACGCTCGGGCATGGCAAACCAATTCGCCAACTTCTTGGGCCACGACGAACGGACTTAGGTATGTTCCGGGGATTGCGGCCGGCGAAACGGCGAGATGCCCCTGGTCTTCGGGATAAGGGCGGATGACGGTGGCGTAACCGCTCGGCGACACCCGCCAGAAATCAGCCGTCGCATCGGGGTTGCGCGCCCGCAGCCACGCGGCCTCAAGGAAATCCACCTCGTCGTCGCCGCTTGCCGGATCGAGCACGAACCGTGCCTGCACACCGCGCCGGTACGGCGGATCGAACATGTTCCAGCCGGAACGGAACTGCGTCTGGACGTCGAACACAGTCCGACGCAGCCGTTCCGGAAGCTGCGCATGCTCCAGCGTCTCCGGACGAACCATCTCGAGACCGTACGACAGCACGTAGTGACAACGGGCAAGGCGATCGGCGACCGGGCTGCGCGGGACCAACGCCAGGAACGCGGCGCGGGAAGCGCGATGCCACGTCTGCAAGCGTTGCGAGGTGTTGGGCGCCGAGGACCGTCCATCAATCGACGCGTCCACCATGCTCAGCAACGCCTCGCGATCGCGACGAACACAGCGGCGGATCAGCGGTGCCCAATCTTGCGATAATTCGATCTTGGCGCTGTGTGGGCAGGGCACGCCCAGCCACCGTCCCGACCCGAGCGGCCCATGTTTACGCAGGTAGAAGGCACCGCGCTCGATCAGCTTTTCACGGTGGACTATCGGCCCGTCCTGACGGATGCAAACCGGCGTAGTGCCATGACCACTGACACGGATCACCGAATGAACAGCGCCGATCGCTGACATAGTCGTAACGACTTCGCAGCGTATCGGCGGATCAAGATAGGTTTGAACGATCGAGCTCACGCGCTCGATTGTGCAATTCGTCCGGAATGGATCTGTATCGTCCGGCGCGAGCGTGTGCTCGTTGAAACCGAATACGACGAAGCCGCCACCATGATTGGCCAGGGCGGAAATATCGCGTGCCAGTTCCGCGCGGTCTTCGGCATGCTCGAGATTGCGCCAGCTTTTATATTCTATCTCTAACGCTCTGCAGGGGGCATCCACAAGGTCCTGGATGTCGTTCGGAGCAGCGGCCTCAAAAACAAAGTCCTCCAGGCCAGAAGCCGCGAAGTCCTGCGGGTATGCGTCGTTGGCAGGTAGCGGAGGCGCTAGGGCTTCGGACATTGGCTACACGATCAGAGGGTGGTTGCATATGTAGCAAGGAACACATCCGAACACACGGAGAAAATGGGTTGAATCTGGCATCGAAGCGATGATAACGAATCGATATCGGACTGACTCCGTTTCATTTGCGCATGGGCAGGAACAGCGATTGAACACCCCCTCGTAACTCGAGGCCGAAAAGGAGGCGAGGTCCGGACCACGCCCCCACGTATTATGCTGCTTCGGCCAACTGCCCGTTTATCACCAGCCCATTTGCGCCGGCTGAAACGCGCACCGTGTCGCCTTCCTTGATGCCGCCTTCCAAAATCATTCCCGCCAACGGGTTTTGCAACGACCGTTGGATAACCCGCTTCAACGGTCGCGCGCCATAAGTGCTATCGTAACCCTCGGCTGCCAGCCAATCGAGTGCCGTCCGATCCAGTTCCAGCCCGATCTTCCGGTCAGCCAACAGCTTGCGTAGCCCGGCCAACTGGATCTCCACGATCGCCGCCATGTCGCTACGCTGCAGACGCCGGAACAACACAATTTCGTCCAGCCGATTCAGGAATTCCGGGCGGAAGTGCTGGCGGACGATGCTCATCACCTCGCCTTGCACCATCGCCGTCGGCTCGCCTTCCTTCTGATGCGCCAACACGTCGCTGCCGAGGTTGGAGGTCAGGACAATGATCGTGTTCTTAAAGTCGACCGTACGGCCCTGTCCATCGGTCAGCCGTCCGTCGTCCAGGACTTGCAGCAGGATGTTGAATACATCCTCATGGGCCTTCTCGACCTCGTCGAACAGGATCACC
Source organism: uncultured Pseudomonadota bacterium (assembly GCA_963832865.1). Taxonomy (GTDB): domain Bacteria; phylum Pseudomonadota; class Alphaproteobacteria; order Acetobacterales; family Acetobacteraceae; genus Rhodopila. The sequence continues at coordinate 423,746 of CAWHWH010000041.1, read as the reverse complement.
TGGTACGGTCGCCGGCGCACCGCCTCCGTCAACACACCGCCCTCGTCGTAACCGACATAGCCGGGAGGGGCGCCGACCAACCGCGACACGGCGTGCTTCTCCATGAACTCGCTCATATCGATGCGAACCATCGCCTTGTCGTCATCGAACAGAAACGATGCCAACGCCTTGGTCAGTTCGGTTTTGCCAACGCCGGTTGGGCCAAGAAACAAGAAGCTGCCGATCGGCCGGTTGGGATCCTGCAGGCCGGCGCGGGCACGCCGAACAGCGTGCGCGACGGCCTTTAGCGCCTCCTCCTGGCCGATCACCCGCTGACGCAACTGATCTTCCATTCGGATCAGCTTCGCCCGCTCACCCTCCAGCATCTTATCCACCGGCACGCCGGTCCAACGTGACACCACGCCAGCGATGCTCTCCTCCGTCACGGCCTCGTTGACCAGCTTGCCATCGGCGGAACGCGCCAACTGGCGCTCGATGTCCGGAATGACGCCATACATTAGCTCGGACGCCCGCCCCAGATCGCCTCGGCGTTGCGCCACCTCGACTTCCGACCGTGCCTGGTCCAGCCGCTCCTTCAGTTTCTGGGTCTCCTGCACCTGGTCCTTCTCGCTCTTCCAGGCGGCGGCCATCGCGTTCGACCGGTCTTCCAGGTCGGCGAGTTCGTGCTCCAGTTTGGAAAGCCGGTCCTTCGACGCCGGATCAGTCTCCTTCTTCAATGCCTCCCGCTCGATCTTCAACTGGATCACCCGCCGATCAAGTTCATCCAGCGCCTCCGGCTTTGAGTCCACCTGCATGCGCAACCGGCTGGCGGCCTCGTCGATCAGATCAATCGCCTTGTCCGGCAGGAACCGGTCGGTAATATAGCGTTTCGACAAGGTCGCGGCTGCCACCAGCGCCGCATCGGCGATCCGTACGCCGTGGTGGAGTTCGTACTTTTCTTTGATGCCACGCAGGATGCTGATCGTGTCCTCTACGCTTGGCTCACCCACGAACACCGGCTGGAATCGGCGAGCCAACGCCGCGTCTTTCTCCACGTGCTTGCGGTATTCGGTCAGCGTCGTCGCGCCGATGCAGTGCAATGTGCCGCGCGCCAGTTCTGGCTTGATCAGATTGGACGCGTCCATCGCGCCATCTGCCCGCCCGGCGCCGATCAGCGTATGCATCTCATCGATGAACAGGATCACCTGTCCCTGAGCGTCCTCGATCTCCTTTAAGACCGCCTTCAGACGCTCCTCGAACTCGCCGCGATATTTCGAACCGGCGACCATCGCGCCGAGATCCAAGGATAGAAGCTGCTTGCCCTTCAGTGCCTCTGGCACGTCACCATTGACGATGCGTAGCGCCAGGCCCTCGACGATTGCGGTCTTGCCGACCCCCGGTTCACCGATCAGCACCGGATTGTTCTTGGTGCGGCGCGCCAGCACCTGGATAGTGCGGCGGATTTCTTCGTCACGGCCGATGACGGGGTCCAGCTTTCCCTCGCGAGCGACCGCGGTCACATCGCGCGCATACTTCTTCAGAGCATCGAAGCTGGATTCAGCGTTCGGGCTGGTGACCTTGCGCCCCTTCCGGACTTCATTCACCGCCTTTTCCAGCGCCTGAGGGGTTACTCCCGCGGCCTTCAGCGCCCGCCCGGCCGGCGTATTGGACTCGGCCAATGCCACCAGCAGCCGGTCCTGCGCCACATACTCATCTCCTGCGCGGGTCGCGGATTGCTGCGCCGAGTCCAACACCCGCACCAAGTCCGGCGTAAGCTGCGGCTGCCCCGCGCCCCCGCCGCTAACCTTAGGCTGACGTGCCACTTCCGCGTCGTTGGCCGCAGCGGCGGCTCGTGGATCACCTCCGGCAGCCCTGATCAGGCCGGCCGCGGCACCTTCCTCGTCATCCAACAGAGCTTTCAGGAGATGTTCGGCGGTGATCCGCTGGTGGAACTCTCGGATCGCGATCGTACTGGCGGCCTGGAGAAAACCCTGGCACCGTTCGGTAAATTTCTGGATATCCATCAACTGTCCCTTTCACCAGGCGACGGCCCTTTCATGCCCCTTCGAAGAGGCGACATGGACATGCTTTGCCACCAAGTTGGGGCGGCGCAAACTACCGCTCAAGGGGGTCATAATCATGCGGATTGAATACCTGTATCGCTACCCGGTAAAAGGCCTTACCGCCGAAGCCATGGAGCAGGCCGAGGTCAAGCCCGGCTGCGCGATACCTTGGGACCGAGCGTTCGCGTTGGCGCATGGGGACTCTGGCTTTGACCCGGCCAACCCGGCTTGGTTGCCGAAATGGAATTTCCTCTGCCAAATGAAGCACGCGAGGGCGGCGCTGCTGTTCTGCGTATTCGATCCGGGTCCGAAGACACTGCGGATCCGCGCGCCCGACGGCACTGGGGTCGAAGCGAACGCCATGACAGCTTCGGGGCGGGAGCGCATCGCTGCTTTCCTGAAAGACTACATGGGTGACGAGGCTCGAGGCGATCCGACTTTCCACTACGTGCCGAACCACGTGTTTGGCGATCAAAAGATCCCGGTCGTGAGCCTAAACAACCTGGCCAGCCTTCGCGATTACGAGTCCAAGGTGGGCGCCCGCCGACACCGGCGTCGTTTCCGCGCTAATATCTGGTTCAACGGAGCCCCGGCTTGGGCTGAACGCGACTGGATCGGACGCGAGATCCAGGTCGGCGGAGCGGTGATGAGAGTGTTGAAGGGAACCACCCGTTGTCCGGCTACCGAAGTCAACCCGGAAACCGGCGAGCGGGACGCAGATCCAGTCGCGGAGCTTCGTTCCTTGTACGGGCATGTCGAACTCGGCGTGCATGCCGAAGTGATCAATGGAGGGAAGTTCTCTATCGGGGACGCAATGGAGCTGATGGAGCCTTGATTCGTCAGCGCGAGAGATTGCCGCGCCACGTGAAGGTGTGATCGCGATTTGTTGAAAATGATGTTGCCGTCTGACGAATTCGTGATGTATGTAGGCGCTGTTTCCTCCCCTGAACTTCGCTGCGGGAGCAAGCTCCCGCGGCGCTTTTTGTTGGAATTGTTCTCCGAGAGGCTGCCACCATTGGGCGGTGTTTATGCGTGACAGGTAGTGTCCTTGAAACAGACGAGTGTCGAACACCGCTAGCGGGCAAGAAATTGCGTCTTACCGAACATGATCTCCCGCTCTTCCTCGGTCATGGGACCAAGTTTCTTTTTTTCCGCCAAAACCTCCACACCGCGCTGCACCGCGGGACGTTCCGCCACTGCGTCGTGCCAGCGCTTCACGTTCGGATATTCCGCGAGATCGATACCTCGGCGATCGGGATTACGGATCCAGGGGAAATTGATGATGTCGGCCAATGAGTATTCCTCGCCTGCCAGATACTCAGCCTGCTCCAACCTCTTATCGAGCACGCGGTGAAGGCGTTTCACTTCGTTGGTGTACCGTTCGATCGCGTATGGGATCTTTTCGACAGCGTAATTTGCGAAATGATTGTATTGGCCAAACATAGGACCCGTGCCGCCCATCTGGAACATCATCCATTGCAAACAAATGTAGCGGCCGACGCTGTCGTTGGGTATCAGCTTGCCACCGGTCTTTTCCGACAGGTAGATCATAATCGCGCCCGACTCGAAAAGCTTGAGTGGCCTGCCGCCAGGTCCATCCGGATCGACGATCGCGGGGATTCGGTGGTTCGGCGTGATGGCCAGAAAATCCGGCTTGAACTGGTCGCCTTTGCCGATGTTGATTGGGATAACCTTGTACGGGAGGCCGAGCTCTTCCAGCGTGATATGAACTTTATGGCCGTTCGGTGTCGGCCAGGTCCAGACCTGGATCATCCTGCGCCCCCTCGGTTGCCTCGTTGGGCAGGAACCTTCGCGCTTCGGCGCGGGAACGTCAAAGGCCGGTGGCGGCTTAGCCTCGCCGTTCGACGATCAACTGCTTGATGGCTCCGATCGCCTTGGCTGGATTCAGGCCTTTCGGGCAGGTTTCCGTGCAATTCATTATTGTATGGCAGCGATAAAGCTTGAACGGGTCTTCAAGTTCGTCCAGGCGCTCACCTGTCGCTTCATCACGGGAATCAGCGATCCAGCGATAAGCCTGCAGCAGCACCGCCGGGCCAAGGTAGCGGTCGCCGTTCCACCAATAGCTTGGGCACGCGGTCGAGCAGCAGAAGCACAGGATGCACTCCCACATGCCATCTATCTTGGCGCGCTCCTCCTTGCTTTGCAGCCGCTCGGCATCCGGCGGGGCCGGCGTATCGGCCTGTATCCAGGGTTTGATGGAGCGATACTGCGCATAAACCTGCGACAGATCAGGGACCAGATCCTTCACGACGGGCATGTGTGGCAACGGACTGATTTTGACCGCGCCCTTCACCTCCTCGATCGGCTTCAGGCAGGCCAGCGTGTTGCCGCCGTCGATGTTCATGGCGCATGAGCCGCAGATGCCCTCACGGCAGGAACGGCGGAAGGTCAGCGTCGAGTCGATCTCGTTCTTGATCTTGATCAGCGCGTCCAGGACCATGGGGCCGCATGCGCCGAGGTCGATTTCATATGTGTCGATGCGTGGGTTCTTTCCGTCGTCCGGATTCCACCGATAGATCTTGAATTCCCGGACGCGGTTCGCCCCGGCGGGCGCCTTGAAAGTCTGGCCCAGCCCGATCCGGCTGTTGCGGGGGAGGTTGAAGGCAACCATCGTCTCGTGATCCTACGAAATAAGCGCGACGTCAGTACTGGCCGATTGAAGAGCTAATAGACGCGCTTCTTAGGCGGGAAGACCGACACCTCATTGGTCAGCGTCTGCATCCTCACTGGACGATAATCGAGCTTCACGTTGCCGTCGTCGTCACACCAAGCCAGCGTATGCTTCATCCAGTTCTGATCGTCGCGGTCCGGATAGTCGTCATGGGCGTGCGCTCCCCGGCTTTCGGTGCGGGCCTCCGCGCCGGCCATTGTGGTCATCGCGCTGCCCATCAGGTTGTATAGCTCCAGCGCCTCCATGAGGTCGCTGTTCCAAACCAGGCTGCGATCGGATACCGACATATCGGTCAGGCCGCTCCAGACCTTTTTCATCTTTTCGACGCCTTCTGACAGGCTTTTCGCGCTACGAAACACCGCTGCGTGGCCTTGCATCGTGCGCTGCATCTCCAGCCGCAGTTCCGCGACCTTGGTGCCGCCCTTGGCGTGCCGAGCGCGATCGAACCGATCAAGCGAGGCCTCGCCTGCTTTTGGCGGCAGCGGTGCCTGGCCGGCACCCGGCTTGATCGTCTCCGCCGCCCGGTGTGCCGCGGCGCGTCCGAATACCACAAGGTCGAGCAAGGAGTTCGTGCCCAGTCGATTGGCGCCATGCACGGACACGCACGCCGCCTCACCCACCGCCATCAGGCCACGGATCGTCGCGTCCGGGTTGTCCTTGGTCGGACGCAGCACCTCGGTATGCACATTCGTTGGGATGCCACCCATGTTGTAGTGCACGGTTGGTAGCACCGGGATCGGCTCCTTGGTCACCTCCACGCCGGCGAACACTTTCGCGGTTTCGGAAATGCCAGGCAGCCGCTCATGCAATAGTTCAGCGCCGAGGTGCTCAAGATGGAGCATGATGTGGTCCTTGTCCGGGCCGCAGCCCCGACCGGCGTTGATCTCCATGGTCATCGAGCGCGACACGACGTCACGGCTGGCCAGATCCTTGGCAGTGGGCGCATAGCGCTCCATGAAGCGTTCACCTTCGGCGTTGGTCAGGTAGCCGCCCTCACCACGGGCACCTTCGGTGATCAGGCAGCCGGCGGGGAAGATGCCGGTGGGATGAAACTGCACAAATTCCATGTCCTGGGCAGGCAGGCCAGCGCGTAGTACCATGCCGCTGCCATCGCCGGTGCAGGTGTGCGCCGAGGTGCAGGACAGGTAGGCACGCCCGTAACCGCCGGTCGCCAGCACAACCGTCTGGGCGCGGAAGCGGTGAATGGTGCCATCCTCGAGGTTCCAGGCCATCACTCCGCGGCACACGCCTTCCTGGTCGAGAATCAGGTCCAGCGCAAAATATTCGATGAAAAATTCGACACTGTGCTTCAGGCTCTGCTGGTAAAGCGTGTGCAGGATCGCATGGCCCGTCCGGTCGGCGGCGGCGCAGGCGCGCATCGCGGGTTCCTTGCCATACTCCTTCATGTGACCGCCGAACGGGCGCTGGTAGATACGCCCGTCTTCGGTGCGACTGAACGGCACGCCGTAGTGTTCCAGCTCATAAACCGCCGGGATCGCCTCCCGGCACATGTATTCGATGGCGTCCTGATCACCCAGCCAGTCCGACCCTTTGACGGTATCGTACATGTGCCAGCGCCAGTCATCCTCGCCCATGTTGCCCAGCGCGGCGCCAATGCCACCTTGCGCCGCCACCGTGTGGCTGCGCGTCGGAAACACCTTGGTTATGCTCGCGGTTTTCAGACCGGAGGCGCCCATCCCGAATGTCGCGCGCAGACCGGACCCGCCAGCGCCGATGACGACAACGTCATAGGTGTGGTCCACCACGTTATAAGCCCGCGACGACGGCATCGTAATCGCATTCATCGACTTCTTCCTCCGGGCCTATAACCCGATCTTCAGCACGGCCACGATACAAAGGAGCGCCGCCACAACGCAGGCTCCTTTGACAGCAAGCACCGACCAAAGCTTGATTGCCGGCTGATGCACATAGTCATCCAGAACGGATTGCACACCCAGGCTGAGGTGGTGAAAGGTCGTAACTATCAAAAGCAGCATGAGCACCATCGAAACTGGCGACGACAGCCAGTCGACCACCGCCTGACGTGGGGCGCCAACGAGATGCAGCAACGCGAAGATGAACCAGATCGTCAGAGGCACCAACGCGGCGGCTTCAACACGTTCTACCCACCAATGATGAGACCCAGCATGCGCCGACCCCAGCCCGCGCGCTCGGCCGAGCGGCGAGCGGAGAATGTCGACTTGCGGGGCTTCAGGCATCGCTTGTCCTCACCAAACGGCCAGGCCGATGACCCAGACCAATATCGAGCAGACGCCGGTCGCGATGAGCACGCTCCAGGAGGAGCCAATGTAGGCACGTTTTTCGAAACCCAGCCCAACGTCCCATGCCAGATGGCGAATGCCGTTGAAGAAGTGATACAACAGCGCGACGGTCCAACCGAACAGGCAGAACAGCCCAACCGACGAACCAACGAACCACTGCGCGGTGTCGAAAGCCTGATCGGAGGTAGCGGCGGCGACCAGCCACCACGTCAGCAACAACGTGCCGACCCCGACCGCGCACCCGGTCACCCGGTGCAGAATTGAGGTCGCCATTGTGATCGGCCAACGATAGACCTGAAGATGCGGCGACAACGGCCGACGGACCAGTTTGCCCTCTGAGTTACGCCCTACCATCAACGCGTCGCGCACGTCCGTCACGTATCGTTCCAATACTACCGGCGCCTTTGTTGAGTCTGATGGCGGTGCCGCCGCCCGGTGATTAGACTGCCGGCATTGAAGGGTCAACGCGCGGGCAGGCCCGATTCAGCGTGATCGCTTAATGTCTCCGAGGCCCACGGCAATTCCCATAGGTCCGGATTACATTCCTTGTCGGCCAAGGCGGTGGAGATTGCATCAAACAGCGCCTCGGCCTTTTCTGGCGATGCGGCCTCCGGTTTGCCAATCACGCCTCAAGCCGACCGGCTGCCGACGTGCGCCACCTGTTAACGCCGCCGCCGACAATGTTGGACAGATCCGGCGTTATGTTGGCTTTGGCCAATGAAATCCGCTCGCTCGCCACTAGCAGATCGGGACGCACCTTCATCATCATTGCGGTTTCCGCCTCGCAGGCGTGCTGCAAGCCGCCCTGCGTCTCTGAAATTTTGGCGATCGCCACGGCCGCAGCATACCAGTAGGTGAATTGCACGATCGGCACACACAGCCCCGGTGTGAGGTCTTCAACGATCGCTCGCAAGGCATTCTCATTGCCGCCATGGGCGTTGAGCAGGACGATCCGGCGGATTCCGAATCCGTGCCGCAGAACCGAGCGGACCACGTTCTCGATCAACGCTGCGAAGGTGGCATTGTCGAATGTCGCCGTACCGCCGAAGCTCATGTTATGTTCCGATAGACCGGTCCAAGGCACTGGCGGACCGGCACCGCCTGCCCCTTGGGCAGTATTTTCTTGGCTGTTCGTGCGGCAACGTCTCGGCGAGGATAGAGTAGACTTCGACCGGCAAATGCCGGCCGTGCTGCTCCAGCGAGGCAACCGGGAGGACGACGATCGCTTCGCGGCGTGCCTGGTCTCGGAGCTCGTCCGCCCTCAGCTTGCGCCATTCATGCTGCATGGCAGTCCCTTTTCGTCATGAACTTTGTATCTAATCATTGCCTATGGCGGCCCGACAGAGCTCCGGCAGAACAGAACGAATGGAAGATTTTGAGAACACAGCTTCTGCGGTCACCCCTGGATGTCGCGGCCAGGGACGGGAACGTTCCCGTGGTCCGCCTCCCAATGCTTTCAGCCAACTTAATCCGTCAACGCTGGCGCTTTCGCGCGAAGCCGCCTACGCAATGCGGATAGGCCTATCGACCGCACCTCACCGACATCCAGGGCTATTGCACTAACGATATACACGGCGGTGCCAAGCGCAATTGCCGCTAACAGGCCGACCCAGTTCAGCGGGAAACGGATCAGGGTCAGCGCCAGGGCCATCGGCAAGATCGCGAGCGCCACAGGTGAATACCTGCCGGATCGGCAGCCAAACGGGAAACAGCGACGTTCCAAGAAACCAGCCGACAACCACGGTGGCGCTCTGGCAAAACAGCGCCGTCCAGGCCGCGCCCATCATTCCGTATCGGGGGACGACATAGATGTTAAGGGCGATATTCACTACGGTCGCCGGTCCATAAGTCCAAAGCATTAATAAGGGGCGGCCGGACAGATGGAACGTGTGGTCGATAAAATGCGAACGCAACCCACGGGCCAAGGCGGTAAAGCTCATGATCGGCAACAGCGCTGCCACCCCAGACCGGAAATTGGATCCGACCAGGACGGCTGCAATGTGGTCGGCGGTCAGGGCGAGACCGGCACAGGCGGGCAAGGAGACGGCGAGCAGCGCAATCCCATTGCGGCCAGCTTGGACGCGAGCCGCCTCCCGCCCCTCGTTTTCCAAAACCTGCACGACCAGGGGAAAGGTCGCTGTGGTGATGGAGCCGCAAATCAGGGTGGTCGGCCGTTCGACCAGATTGTAGGCGACAGCGTAAACGCCGAGCACTCCCGTCCCCGCCAGCGACCCAAGCAGGAACCGGTCACCGTTCTGCAGGATCACTGCCGTCGCGGCCACTGCCACCAGCGGCAACGCATATTCGACCAGTCGGACCAATTCCGCCCGATCCAAGGCTTTGGCGGTTCGGCGAAACGGCGATGCCAGAAGCCCTATATCGCAAGCCGAACATAGGACGGCGGCGATCAAGAGGCCCAGAATGATTGCTTCCGCGCCGTATCCGAGAACATATAACGCGAGCAGGCCGAGCGCGAAGCCGAGGACGGTGTGTACACACTCCACGGTGTTGTACCGACCAATCAGGTTGCCGCAGCGGTTGACCTGCTGATTCAGTTGCACAAGCGATCGAAAAAGCAGCATCGGCAGGGCCAGCCAGGCCGCTAGGCGATACTCCGAGGGCAAAGGAATCAGCAGGCCGGCACAGATGCTGATCACAATCACGGCGAAGCACATAACGTAGAAAATTAGATAGGCCTCTTTAAGGAGGCCGTCCCGCCGTCCATCTCGGGCGGCCCCGGGGAAAAACCGCGTGAGCGCGATCGGCAGCGCGTAGAACAGGGAGGTCTGCAACACGAGGACCACAGCAAACACATAACTGTAAATTCCGAAGGCCGCCGGCGAAAGCAGACGTGTGTAGGCATACACCATCGCAATCGAAACGATCGCGGGAATCACGTTGGATGGAACGTAACCGATAATCTGGCGGTACAAGCGGGAGAGCCTCGTGAGGACAATTAGTAGGTTATCGCAATTATTAGCTCAAAAGTTCCCGTCCGCAAATGCCCTGGAATTTTTATGCACGAAATTGTGGAAAAACAATTTCCTGACCGACCGCCAGAGCATTGAGCGACGATCAGAGTCACAATGACCGACCAGTTTGAACAAAGCCAAATCACGTTGGCATGAGGGCCTTCGTTCCGTGCTCAGAAATATAGCCATCGGGACGAGCCCTCCCTACTGCCGGTCATCGATGGTGCGCCCGGCAGGACTCGAACCTGCAACCGAGCGGTTATGAGCCGCCAGCTCTAACCAATTGAGCTACAGGCGCGCACTTCGCGACTTAATGGTCCCGGGTGTGGCCCCGCGTCAACGAGGACCTCTTCCCCCCAACATCCCACTGTGCATATCGTTAACCACGAGCAAGTGCTAGGCGTAGTCGCCTCACCCGCCACGGAACGTCACCACCAGCACGTCACGATAGCCTGGCGTTGCCGGGTCTAGTGGTTCCACGGGTGTTACGCCGTGTAGGACCCTAGCATCGTCTACCAAAGCGGCGTCCAATGGCTGTGTCAGCGTGAATTCTCCCAGTTGCGTTCCAGCCAAATCGTGAACCGAGGTCATACCGCTGGCAATATTGGTGCGGTTTACTAGCAACACCAGCACGTAGTCCACCCCATCGCGGTGCGAACCCTCGGGGGTCGGACGGCCAGCCGCGCCGCGTCGCGCCTCGATACGGAACTGATGCACCTCGACGTGCCAAATGCCCGATGGGCTAAGCATCCCGAACAACTTCCGGCAAAATATCAGCACCGTCGTCAAACTCGCGCTGGACCCCGCCCGCTCAGTTACCGGCTCAAACCATCGCTCGATCCCGCCGTTCAGCGTGTTGTAGTCGCGGCTTTGGAAATGTGGTTGAGCCGGTTGACGAACGATCCCACTCGCCGTAACCGCGAAAACTGCGTGGCGGCGCTTCCTGTAACGGCCACCATCCGCCATATAGGTGTCCGGCCCCAGGTCATTCCACGTCGCGGCGAATTCCGGCCAATCGGTCAGCGCGCCGGCCTGCTCCAGCCAACCGCGCATTTCACCGGCCCGGACGAACCGGTATCCGTCGGCCCGAAGCTGCTTAGCCAGCTGCTGCTGCGTGTTCATGGCCGTCCTTTTTTTCAGGAGGGGCCGGGATCGACGCGGACAGAGTGATCGTTTGCACCGGGTTGAAAATCCTGATCCCAAGCTCCTGGAACCGTCGCTTCATGCGCCGGTTGAATTCACGCTGCACGGGCCAACGACCCGAATCCGTGCAGACCACCTGCCCAGCGATCGTCACCGCAGCGCCATCGACCTTGTCTACGCCCCAAAGCTCGAGGTCGCTCAACATTTGCGCTGACATGGCGGGGTCCGAGCGCATGCCGGCGACGATCGCCACTAATTCGGCAGCAACGCGATCTGTGTCCTCGTCAAAGGCAACACTGACACTGACCGCGGCGTTGCCTAGTCCGCGATTGACGTTTGTCACGCTGGTAACCGAGCTGAAGGGAATAATATGAACCGACCCGTCGGCGGCGCGCAACCTGATGGTGCGCACGGACAGCGCCTCGACAACGCCGGTCAGGCCGGAAACGGTCACCGTATCGCCCACCTGCATCGCATTCTCCAGCAGCAGGAAAATGCCGGTGATTAGGTCCTGCACCAGCTTCTGTGATCCAAACCCGATCGCCACGCCGACGATCCCGGCGCCGGCGAGTAGCGGCGCGATGTTGATGCCGATCTCACTGAGGATCATCAAGCCGGCTATGATCGCGATGGTGATCAACAGCGTCGAGCGCAGCAACGGCAACAAGGTGCGGAGCCGAGCCGATTTGGCGATCTGCGCATCCCGCTCCAGATGGTCCAAATGTTGCTGGAAACCGGCGTTTATCGCCTCCCATGCTCCGAACGCGAGCACGATCGTGACCAGAAGCGTTCCGCTCGCCGACAAGACGCGCAGCCCGAGGGCAGTGTCAACCAGCCACAGGAAGGTGTTCAGCCCATAGAGTTGCAGCAGTCCGAGGATGCACAGCAGATAGACCGTCAGGCGCAATGCAATGGTGACCACGGGATGGTACGCTCTCAGCCTTGCATGCATTCCGGGGTAAAGGCTTGGGGTATCAGGCGTCGGCCGCATCGCTCGGTCTACCATCCCCAGCAGCACGAGCAAGACGAGGCGAGCAGCGATCAGTACCAGGGCGGTGAGGATGAAATAGTGCAGGACCGCGGCGTAGCCTTGAGGCACCGCGATCGCCCAAACAAGCCAGCCGGCGACCAGGAAGAACAGCGCGACCCAGTGCCAGATCCGGGCGAAGCGGTTGCGCAGACGGGCAAGCAGCCCGGCGGTGCCTTCTGGAGCTCGTATCCAGCGGCGAACGACCCTTCGGTTTCGGACGACGATGTATGCCAGACAAAGTTGCAGAACGAGACCCACGCCTTTTTCGAGAGCGTCGTGGGCAATGTCCGACAGACCTAGCAGCAGGCCAACCTCGCCGACCGCATAGCCCAGCACGGCGATCAGGACAAGCCGCCGCGCCCAATACATCAGATGGGTGGCGGCTGCATCCCGCAAGTGGAAGAGGCGCAGCCGGGAGGCTTCAGGCGACAGCAGCATGCGCGCGAGGCACAACAACGCGGCGCAAATGGCGTAGGCGTCAATGATCGCCAGAATGATCAGCCGGTCTATGGTTTGACCGCCGAGGCTCGATCCACCAATCAGGTGTCCCACCAGGACAATGCCAAGAACAGGGATCAGTTCCAGGACCAGACGGGCAAGGACCAGGGGCACGCGTTTCAGCAGTGTCCACGCCGACGGACGGAGACGGCGCGGTACGAGCGCGTCGATGTCGAAGGCCTCGGCTGGGGCAAGAGCCTGAGCTTTGCCGGACTCACTGGACCCACCGCCTTCGCTGACCTCGGCATCGGCTTCCCAGCCGACATCGTCGTCTTCGGGGAACGGCCGGTGACGTCGATTCTCGCGATGCGGAGGGGCGAATGCGTGGCGCCAGGCCTTCGAGACCGCGAATGGGTCCCTGCATGGCGCTCCGGAGGCCATATTCGGCCGCCGCTGCCGCTGCGAGCACGAGTGCCACCCGCCACGACACATCGACCAGAATTTCGCGGGCCACTGGGTTGGTCGCCACCATTACGATCCAGCCGTAGAGCAGCGGCAGGCTTTGCACGGTATCGAGCGCATGCATCGCCCGATTGCCCAGATGATCGACGAAGCCCGACGCCGAGAGCAGGACCTGGGCCCCCAGGCTGTCGGGTGCGAGCGGGATTTTCAGACCCTCGCCCGTAGTGGCGGTCGTCGACGGCTTGGCTTGTCCGGCGGGTGCGCCCCCGGCATCCAGTGTCGAGGCGGCAGGTTGCGCCTTGATGACGGCGTTCAGCGTGGCGGAGAAGGCAGCGCGTTTGGCCGGGTCGTTCAGCACGTCCAGCGCTGACCGGGCTTCGTCGGCGGATATCGCGGGCGTTGACGGCGCGCTGCCCGGCTTCTGCGCGGAACATGGCGCCGGCCGACCAAGGAGGATGGCACACAAGATGATGAGTACAACGCGTGTCATCGGCGGGGAACGACTACAGATGTCCCTGCCGGGTCAACGCGATTCCGGACATGACAGGTGCCTGCCTCAGAACGACCACATCCGCTATGAGATGTTGCGCCGCGGCAAGTGCGATCAGCGTGGGCCACTCTCCACAAACCAAAGCCGAGCCCTATAGTAGAGTGATGCATAGTTTCCTGGCGGTTCTGGTAGGTGTACCTGATGCTCGCCACGCTGGGCGTGCTGATCGCCGGCATGATCGGGATGGTGCGGGAGGGCAGCCCGCGACGCTCCAATAAACTCATGCAATTGCGTGTCCTGCTGCAGGGCGCGGCAATCCTGCTTTTCGTCATCCTGATGAGCCTTCTACGCTCCTGACCGGCATCCCGGTGAGCGTTTGACACGTACCAACCCCCTCAATATGGTCCGCCGCCTTCCCGGAGAATGGACGCTCGGAACCGCTGCGGTGCCGGGCGCTTAAATATGAGCTCATTAACGTCCCCAGAAAACGGTACGGTTCCACATGAAGATCATTGTCCCCGTCAAACGGGTTGTTGACTACAACGTGAAGGTGCGCGTGAAGTCCGACGGTTCCGGCATCGAGACCTCGGGCGTGAAAATGTCGATGAACCCCTTTGACGAGATCGCGGTCGAGGAAGCCGTTCGCCTTAAAGAAAAGGGCGTCGCCACCGAAATCATCGCCGTCTCCATGGGTGTTCCGCAATGTGCGGAAACGATTCGCACTGCGCTCGCGATGGGGGCCGATCGCGGGATTCTCGTAGAAAGCGACGCCGATCTCCAGCCGCTCGCCGTCGCCAAGTTGCTGAAGGCGATTGTGGATCAGGAGCAGCCGAGGATCGTCATTCTCGGCAAACAAGCCATTGACGACGACATGAGCGCCACTGGTCAAATGCTCGCCGCGCTACTGGGCTGGTCGCAGGGTACTTTCGCCAGCAAGCTCGCAGTCGATGGCGACACGCTGACCGTAACGCGCGAAGTAGACGGCGGACTGGAGACGGTCGCGCTGACTTTGCCGTCAATCGTCACCACCGACCTGCGGCTGAATGAGCCGCGCTACGCCTCACTGCCGAATATTATGAAGGCGCGGAAAAAGCCGATCGCCAACATGAAACCGGCCGATCTGGGCGTTGATGTCACGCCGCGTTTGACCGTGATCAAGGTGTCCGAACCGCCGAAGCGTAAAGCTGGTCAAATAGTCAAGTCGGTGGCGGAACTGGTAAGCAAACTGCGCACTGAAGCGAAGGTGATCTAACGATGACGAGCCTCGTTCTCCTTGAAGCCGACGAGTCCGGTATCAAACAGCCGTCGCGCAGCGCGGTCGCCGCCGCCGCCGCCCTGGGTGAGGTTCATGTGCTGGTCGCCGGCGTAAATCTCGGCACCGCCTCCCAGGCGGCGGCGAAATTGCCGAGTGTTGCCAAGGTGCTGGTCGCGGACAGCCCCGCGTTGGACCATCTGCTGGCGGAGCCGACGGCCGCGCTGCTGCTGGCTCTGGCACCGTCGTATTCGCATCTGCTGGCAGCCACGACAGCGGTTGGCAAGAACGTGATGCCGCGAGTGGCCGCGCTTCTCGATCTGCAACCGATCAGTGACATCGCCGCGGTGGTGGACGGCGATACGTTCGTGCGTCCGATCTACGCCGGTAATGGCATGGCGACCGTGAAGTCGTCGGATGCAAAGAAAATCATCACCGTACGCGCCGCCAGCTTCGATCCGGTCGAAGCCGATGGGGGCAGCGCGGCAACGGAAACCGTAAGCGTCGGCGAAATGCCTGAATTGTCCAAATTCGTCTCCGCTGAGCTGTCCAAGAGCGAGCGCCCGGAGCTGACTGCCGCCCGAGTGGTGATTTCTGGCGGCCGCGGTATGCAAAACGGCGAAAACTTCAAGCTTATCGACCCAATTGCTGATAAGTTGGGGGCTGCGGTCGGTGCGTCGCGTGCGGCAGTGGACGCAGGTTTCGTGCCCAATGAATTCCAGGTTGGTCAGACTGGGAAAATAGTCGCTCCGGACTTGTATGTCGCTGTCGGGATTTCAGGGGCCATTCAACACCTCGCCGGCATGAAGGACAGCAAGGTCATCGTGGCGATCAATAAGGATGAGGAAGCGCCCATCTTCCAGGTCGCCGATTACGGCCTGGTGGCTGATCTGTTCAACGCGCTGCCGGAGCTGGCAGCCGAACTGGAGCGCTCCTGATATGAATGTCGACGTCAAACCTGCCGCCGGTATGGCACCCATGGTGACCGAACCGCCGGAAATCAACACAGTTGGGGTAATAGGCGCCGGACAGATGGGCAACGGTATCGCTCACGTCTGCGCTCTGGCGGGCTTGCCGGTGACTATTGTCGATATCAAACCCGAGGCCCTGACCAAAGCTCTCTCGCTGATGGCCCGCAACATGGACCGTCAGGTCAATCGCTCGATCATTACGTCGGATCAGCGAGACGAGGCGCTAGCACGGGTCAAGACTGCCACCGACTACGCCGCGTTCGCCGATGCGGACCTGGTGATCGAGGCGGCGACGGAGAAGGAGGATCTCAAGCGGCAGATCTTCAAGTCGCTAATCCCCAATCTGACACCCTCTTGCCTGGTGGCATCTAATACCTCTTCGATCTCGATTACGCGGCTGGGCGCGGCGACCGACCGGCCGGAGAAATTCATCGGCATGCACTTCATGAATCCCGTCCCGGTCATGAAGCTCGTGGAGATCATTCGTGGCATCGCCACCGATGAGCCGACGTTCCAAGCGGTGAAGAATTTGGCGCAGACGCTGGGCAAGGTCAGCGCGGTGGCTGAGGATTTCCCCGCTTTCATCGTGAACCGGATCCTGGTGCCGATGATCAACGAGGCAGTCTACGCGTTATATGAGGGTGTCGGATCGGTTTCCGCGATCGACACGTCGATGAAACTAGGCGCCAACCATCCGATGGGGCCGCTGGAACTTGCGGACTTCATCGGGCTGGATACCTGCCTGTCGATCATGCAGGTGCTGTATGAGGGTTTGTCCGACAGCAAATACCGCCCATGCCCGTTGCTGGTGAAGTATGTAGAGGCAGGCTGGTACGGCCGCAAAACCGGACGCGGCTTTTACGACTACACCCAGAACTCCGCCCCGTCCGACGCGGTAAAGCCCGCTATCAAGTGGGATCAAAGGGTGCGTCGCACCCTTTGCGGGTCTGGGCAGAGCCCAGCTATTGCGCCAGATCCCCAGCCGTCTTGCGCGTCGCCGCGACCGCTTCGCGCGCCGCCCTTGCCATCAAGCCGCTATCATTGGCGATCGTGCAGAGCTGGAAACCCATCTGCATCATCCGGGCGGCATAGCCCGCGGTGCCATTGTGGATGCCAGCGAATTTCCCATGCCGCTTACAGGAGGACAGCAACTTACCGTAGATCTCGAGAATGATCGGCTCCTCGCGATCCAGGATCGGGATCAGGCCGAGTGACAAGCCCATGTCGGACGGGCCGATATAAATGCCATTGATACCCGGAACGCTCAGGATTTCGTCGATATTGTCGATGGCCTGCTGAGTCTCGATCATCGGGATGACCAGGATTTCGCTGTTCGCGGTCGCCTGATAGCTGCTGGCTTCGCCATACATCGCGGCTCGGATCGGGCCGTTACTGCGCTTGCCGACGGGCGGATAGAGGGAGGCGTCGGCTAGTTGCTTCGCCTCGGCCGCGGTATTCACCATCGGGCAGATGATACCCATCGCGCCGCCGTCCAAACACTTGCCGATGATACCAGGCTCATTCCACGGCACGCGGACCAGCGGAGTGACCGGATGTGCCTGCATTGCCTGGAAGCATTGAACCATCGACTGATAATCCTGCACGCCGTGCTGCATATCGACGGTGACGCTGTCCCACCCGCACTGCGCCATCACCTCGGCTGAGAAACCGGACGGTATAGCCAGCCATCCGTTGACGTTCGCCTTGCCGGCATCGATGCGCGCCTTGAGTTTGGTAGGCATGGAAGCGTTCTCCAGGGCTGATAAGGACCCGCAAGCTAGGCGGGGGGCGCAGGAGCGTCAACGCGAGCCCCGCTGAAATGGATGATGGATGTAGCGCGCCTCAATGCTGGTCACGCAAGGAGCAACGGTTTAGATGAATCACAAGCAACGAGTTGCGCTAAACGGACTTTCGCCCATCAATGACCAGGCACGCCAAGGTATTTTCATTCCGGCACGCTTCCAAGGCGGAGCTTCTAGCATAGCGCGAGGTCCTTGATGGTTCGACCTAACGCGTGAAAGAGGCGAACGCGGCTTGATTTGACCTATTGTACCAACCGTCGCCCTGTCCGGCTTGCCGACATAAAAAGGAATCCGGCGAGCTAATTCAACATCGATTTCAAAATATCAAGCTGTGTCCTCACGCTATTCGCCACGGCTCCTTCCGGTACCAGTTCCAGGAATCGCTGATAGCAGTCCCTGGCCGCCGCAACCTGCTCCAGCCGCTGGTTCATGATCCCGGCCTGACGCCAAAGCTCCGCCTGATCGGGCGCGATTAGCAGCATGTCCTCGGTGCAGTGCAGGCCGCCCCGCAAATCGCCGGCCTCCAATCGTCGCGTCAGGATGTTGTTCTGCAATCGCAGCAACACCCGCCGCGTGCTCATGGGCTGCAAAAGCCCTGGCCGCAGTTCAGCCTTTTCTCCCTCGACCCGCTTCAGCAATGCCCGCAATTCCCGCGCCGACACGATCTGGCCACCATTGAACACATCAATCACGACCTGGGTCTTGTGGCCCTCCAGCGCGACCAGAAAATGCGCCGGAAAATCTACCCCATGACTGCCCCAGCCAGCCGCCCGAGCCGCGTGAAGCCAGATCACGCCAAGCGCCACCGGTAAACCGCGCCGCCGTTCGGTCACCCGGATCAGGTTGGCGTTCGCCAGATCGTCATAGGTATCCAAATCGCCGGAATAACCGAACTTTCCCGCCAGCACATCCGCCAGCGCGATGGCCCTGGCCGGTAAGTCCTCCTTGTCCATGGCGACGGCGCGTTCCACCGTGCCTTGGGCCAGGTCTGACAGATGCCGCGCCGCCGCCTCCCAATCGGCGTCGGGAGCATCCACGCGAGCGAGCTGCAGGGCGGCGTTACCTATATCGATCTCGGCGTCCACCATTTGGCCGATCGCCGCCAGTGCCGCCCTGGGTTCCGTCATCGCCCTCGCGTTACTCCGCCGCCTGCTGTGGAAGGTAGATTTCCTTGCCGGCTTCAGAGAATTCGGCACTCTTGGCTTGCATTCCAGCGATCCGATCTGCTTCCGCTCGCAAATCCTGCGTGATCTTCATCGAGCAGAATTTTGGCCCGCACATGGAACAGAAGTGCGCCACCTTGTGCGCCTCCTTCGGCAGCGTCTCGTCATGAAAAGATCGTGCCGTATCCGGATCGAGGGACAGGTTGAACTGGTCCTCCCAGCGAAATTCGAAACGCGCGCGGCTAATCGCATCGTCCCGCAACTTCGCCGCCGGATGCCCCTTTGCCAGATCGGCCGCGTGTGCGGCGATCCGATACGTAATGACACCCGTCTTGACGTCGTCCCGGTTCGGCAGGCCCAGATGCTCCTTCGGCGTCACGTAACACAGCATAGCGGTGCCGAACCAGCCGATCATAGCCGCGCCGATCGCGCTGGTGATGTGATCGTAGCCTGGCGCGATATCCGTGGTCAGCGGCCCAAGCGTATAAAACGGAGCCTCGCCGCATTCGCGCAACTGCTTGTCCATGTTGACCTTTATCTTGTGCATCGGCACGTGGCCGGGGCCTTCGATCATCACTTGGCAACCTTTCTGCCAAGCGACCTTGGTCAACTCGCCGAGCGTCTCCAACTCGCCAAACTGGGCCGCATCATTGGCGTCGGCATTCGATCCCGGCCGCAGCCCATCGCCTAACGAGAACGACACGTCGTACTTGCGCATGATGTCGCAAATCTCGTCGAAGCGCTCATACAAGAAGCTTTCCTTGTGCTTCGAGAGGCACCACTTGGCCATTATCGAACCGCCGCGGGATACGATCCCAGTGACTCGTTTTGCTGTCAGCGGCACGTACTGGAGCCGTACGCCGGCATGGATGGTGAAATAATCGACACCCTGTTCTGCCTGCTCGATCAGCGTGTCCTTGAACACCTCCCAATCCAGCTTGGTCGGGTCGCCATCGACCTTCTCCAGCGCCTGGTAGATCGGCACCGTGCCGATCGGCACTGGTGAATTTCTAACAATCCAACCGCGGATGTTGTGGATATTGCGGCCAGTGGACAGGTCCATCACCGTATCGCCACCCCAACGGATCGCCCACACCAGCTTCTCGACCTCTTCAGCGACTCCTGAAGTGACGGCGGAATTACCGATATTGGCGTTGATCTTCACCAAGAAATTACGACCGATGATGACCGGCTCGAGCTCCGGATGGTTGATGTTGGCCGGAATGATCGCGCGCCCCCGGGCAATCTCGCTGCGGACGAATTCCGGAGTGATGAACGCAGGAATTTCCGCGCCGAAGCTCTCACCGTCGGCGACACGTTCCTCCGCCCCCTCGATCATCTTCGCTCGTCCCATATTCTCGCGATGAGCGACGTAGATCATTTCCTCAGTGATGATCCCGGCACGAGCAAACTCATATTGCGTGACAATCTGGCCTGGCGCGGCCCCGTAGATTGGCAATTCGGCCGGGCACGAGGGAACCAGCTTGTCGCCGGTGATGTTGCCATTGTCCTCCGGCCGGACCTCGCGGGGCGTGACGCGATCGAAGCCGCGTTTGGCGATCCACTCGCGGCGGATCGGCGGTAGACCAGCCTCGAGGTCGATCGTTACCGAAGGATCAGTATAGACTCCTGAGCAGTCATAGGCCCGATACGGCTCCTCCTTCGCGCTGGGATCGAGCGTAATTTCCCGGAACGGCACCAGGATGTCGGGACGGCCTTCCGGGCTGCTGTAGATCTTGGCTGAGCCAGCGATCGGACCGGTGGTCACCGAACTCGGACGGGTGGTGGATTTCGATTGGACCGTCATGGACCTCTCCTTCATCATGCCCGAAGCATGCTCGCAACGGTGAACGTGCGGTGTCCTCCGACGATCGAAACAGGGTCTTATGGCTGCGACCCGTCCCTCCGCCGGAATGACCCGGATCAGGTTCAAGGGTCATCGCACCACCGGTTGCGCCGGTTTGCCGCGATATCTCAGCCCCGCTGGTAGGGCACCCCTGGGTAATGCGACAAGATGCGGCGGGTTGGGAGGAGTGTCAAATCAGGAAATTTGGCGGATGGCTAGTGAAGTGTCCGGTTAAATGGGGCTCATGCCATCGCTGATAGCCCGTTTTTCTCGTTCTTGCCTTCCCTGAGAAAACCGCGTGGAAAGCTGCTAGGAGCTCTACTGAAGCCAGACGTTTAGCCACCTCCTTCAGACCCCCTCGCGACGCAACTCTGGCGCTCCATCTTCGGACGAGATTGATTTTAAATCGAAGGCGCGTTCCAGTTTCGACCTACCAACAAATAGGCCGGTCTCGACCGAAAACTTGTCATAGGAAACTCGCCACCCAATAATAATTGGCTATCCCGGTTGACGTGTAGGCTGGGGGCGGCCCACGCAACAACATCCTCGTGGAGGGATTTTTGGCACCGGCGGAATTCGAGTTGGCTTATGGTCGCGGCATGCTGCCTTTGGCGCTGCCGGCGGCCGCCGAACCGACCATCATCCGGAAGGCGGTGCTACCGAAAATGCCCGACAATTTGGCGGCGATCCGCAACGCCTTCGATCATCCGATCGAGGCCAGGCCGCTCGGGGACCTGGCGCGGGGACGCCGGAGCGCCTGCATTCTGATCTGCGACATCACCCGGCCGGTGCCGAACCGGCTGTTCCTGCGCCCGATGATCGAGACGCTGGTCGAGGGCGGCGTTCCGGCCGACCAGATCACGATACTGGTGGCGACCGGGCTGCACCGCCCGAACCTGGGGGACGAACTCGCGGAAGTGGTGGGCGATCCGTGGGTGATGGAGCATGTGCGGGTAGTCAATCATTATGCGCGGGACACGCATAACCATGTCGATCTCGGCCCGACTGCCACGCGCGGCACGCCGGTTAGTATCAACCGGATCCTGGTCGAGGCCGATCTGCGCATTGCCACCGGCCTAGTCGAGCCACATTTCATGGCTGGCTGGTCCGGCGGCCGTAAGGTGGTGGCGCCCGGTGTCGCCGGCCACGCAACAATTCGCACCTTCCATTCCGCGCGCTTCATGGAGGACCCGCTTGCCGTCCAGTGCAACCTGGTTGGCAATCCGCTGCATGAAGAGCAACTCGAGATTGTTCGCAAGGTCGGCGAACTCTATGCGCTGAACACGGTAATCGACGAGGATCGTGACCTGGTCCATGTTACGTTCGGTGAGATCATCGCCAGCCATCTGGCCGCGGTGGCGTTCATCGAGGACGCGACGCGCATCAGGGTGGGCCGCCGGTTCAAGACCGTGGTGACCTCCTCGGCTGGCTATCCGCTCGACAAGACCTATTACCAGACCGTGAAGGGTATGGTGACGCCGATTGATATCCTAGAGCCGGGCGGGACGCTGATTATCGCCTCGCGCTGCTCGGAAGGCTTCGGCTCGCCAGAATTTCGTGAAGCGCAGGCAAGGCTTGTCGAGCTAGGACCCGAGCGGTTCCTAGCGACGCTGACAGCGAAGTCGCTAGCCGAGATTGATGAGTGGCAGACCGAGATGCAGCTGAAGCCGATGCGGGTCGGGCGCGTTCAGCTTTATACCGAAGGTCTGGACGCGGAGGAACGGCGCATCACCGGCGTCGAAATCATCCACTCGGTTGATGCTGCGATCGCCGATAGCGTCGCTCGACACGGCGACGGCGCGGTCGCGATCATCCCCGAAGGCCCCTATGTCGTGCCGGTCCACCAGGCCGCGTGAGGCGATGGCGCACATTCACCTCGATGCGGTCGGCGGCATCGCCGGTGACATGTTCGTGGCCGCCTTGCTCGACGCCTTCCCGGATTATCGGCCGCGCGTGCTGGCCGATGCGCGGGCGGTCTTGCCGTCAGGGTGTGAGGGGCAGATCCGGGAAACACGTAGCGGCATATTGCGTGGGCTAGGCTTCGGGCTTGTTGGCAAACCCAGCAATCATTGCCGCGGAGCCGGCAGTTTCCTGGACATGGTGGGACGGATCCGCTCGGCGGAACTGGGGGACGGAACAGCAGAGCAGGCGGTCGCCATCCTGACCCTGATCGCCGGGGTCGAAGCCGCGATCCACCAAGTCCCGATCGAAGACGTGCATTTCCATGAAATCGCCGACTGGGATTCGTTGCTCGACGTCGTCGCGGCCGGCAGTATCGCAGCCGCGCTGCCGGGGACGAGTTGGACGGTGTCACCGCTGCCGCGCGGCGGCGGCCTGGTCAAGACACAGCACGGCCTGCTGCCGGTACCGGCACCTGCGACCGCGGCTTTGCTGACCGGCTTCGCCTGGCGCGACGATGGCGTCGAAGGGGAGCGGGTGACACCCACCGGCGCTGCAATCCTGCGCCACCTGGTCGGCCCAAACGGAGGCGGTTCATCCCCAGCGGGTAGGCTGGTTTCGATCGGTACCGGCGCGGGCACAAGAACGTTGCCGGGTATGCCGAACGTTCTGCGCGCGCTCGTGTTCGAGCCTGATCCGGCGCCCGCGGCGCGTGAGCAGATCACGGTATTGAGCTTTGAGATCGACGACATGACCGGGGAGGAGATCGCGGTCGCCGCGGATCGCCTCCGAGCGTTCGAGGGTGTGCTTGACCTGACGATTGGCCAAGTGCAGGGCAAGAAGGGCCGCCTGATGCAGTCGTTTCGGTTGCTGATCCAGCCGGAACGGAGTGACGCGGTCATCGAGCGCTGCTTTCTGGAGACTTCGACGATTGGGCTCCGGGTGACGGACGAACAACGGGTGGCGCTGCCGCGCCGGCTCGCGCGGGCAGAGGCCGACGGCATTGCGATCGGCATCAAGACCGCCGAGCGCGTGGGCGGCGTCACAATCAAGGCGGAGAGCGACGATCTGTTGGCTGACAGCCTCGAGGCCCGCCGCCGCTTGAAGCGGTTGGCCGAGCAGGTCGGCCCGG
The DNA here is from genome assembly GCA_963832865.1 of uncultured Pseudomonadota bacterium. Lineage (GTDB taxonomy): Bacteria > Pseudomonadota > Alphaproteobacteria > Acetobacterales > Acetobacteraceae > Rhodopila. The sequence goes on along the minus strand of CAWHWH010000041.1, from coordinate 400,130 downwards.
GATGAGCACCGGCCTGGCCGACCGTCTCGCTCACCATGCCCATCTGGCGATCGCGGTCAGTGGCGGCGTCGACAGCATGACGTTGGCCGCTTTTGCCCACCGGCTGTGGCTCAGTGGGGGCATGGGCTCGGTCGAGATGATCCATGCGGTTTCACCCGCCGTGCCACCGGCGGCGACCGAGCGTGTCCGCGTGAGGGCCGAGCGCGAAGGGTGGCGCCTGACGGTCACTGGCGCCGGCGAATTTGACGATCCGCGCTATCGGGGCAATCCGGTCAATCGCTGCTACTTCTGCAAGACCAATCTCTACGATCGTATCCGCGCGCTCACGGCGGGCGCCATCGCGTCGGGCGCCAATCTCGATGACCTCGGCGATTACCGGCCCGGGCTCCTGGCGGCATCGGAGCGAGCGGTCGTGCATCCCTATATCGAGGCAGGGATGGACAAGGCATCGGTCCGCGCGATTGCCCGGCGACTGGGCCTGGCCGAAGTCGCGGAAATGCCAGCACAGCCCTGCCTCGCCAGCCGTGTGGAAACCGGCATCGCAATCGATCCTGCCGATCTGGCATTCATCGATCTGGTGGAAACGCGGCTCACCGCGCAGGCGCCGGCGGGTATGGCCGTGCGTTGCCGGGTCACCCAGGCCGGCATCGCAATTGAGGCCGGGGAGGAGACCGCGGACGCCGAGGCGCTGGCTGATCTGGCCGGCAGTCTTTGTCGTGATCATGGCCGCCGTCTGGTCGGCATCGGGCCCTATCGGCGCGGTGCGATGTTCGTGCACGGCTGACTTTGGCGTTGTCCGAGTTCCAAATCGACTGGGATCGTGAGCGCCGAACCGGGGTGCCCGAAGCCATCCTATGCGAGGCCAAGACCGGCACCCAGATCGACGGGATCATCGCCGCTTCTGCCGGGCAGCGGCTTTTGTTAACGCGGCTTTCCGCCTCCGCTCACCGGGAGCTGGCGCCGGAAACGCGCGGTTTGTTGGATTATGATCCGCTCTCAGGAACCGCAGTGCTGGGCGAGCCGATCGCTCTGGTGGACAGCGGGATAGGCATTGTCGCGGCTGGCACGTCAGACCTGCCGGTGACGCGCGAGGCAGCGCGAACGCTCGCGTTTTTCGGCCATCGCGCCGAGATTATAGCCGATGTCGGCGTCGCGGGTTTGTGGCGGCTGATGGACCGCCTCGACGCGTTGAGGCAATGCCGCATTCTCATCGCGGTGGCCGGCATGGAGGGCGCGCTGTTCGGGGTGCTGGCCGGTCTCGTTAGAGCGCCTGTTATCGCGGTGCCGACATCTGTCGGTTATGGCGTCGCTAAAGGCGGCAAGGCTGCACTCAACGCCGCGCTGGCGAGCTGCGCACCCGGTCTTGTCGTGGTGAACATCGATAACGGCTTTGGCGCGGCCGCGGCGGCGCTCAAGATGCTGCGGGCAGATCCTTAGCGGGGACCGACTAACGTGGCGTGATAGGCGTAAGCGCCGGATCTTGGGAAATACTTGTGGGCGAGCCCCGGCGAACCCCGCTGTAAACATTGCCGGAGCTAGAACTCGAACTCCGGGCCATCGACATACCGGAATCGCTCCAGTGCATCCGCGCGCAATGTGAAACCGAGCCCCGGCCTTTCAGGGGCATGCACCATACCGTCAGGGCGAATGTCGAACGGCTCGTTGAACAAATCCCACATCATCGGCATGTAGCCTTGCGTGACCTCGAGGATGTGGCAGTTGGCGGCGGCCATCGCCACGTGAATGCTCGCCGCGAACAGCACCCCGCTGCCCCAGGCGTGTGGCGCGAGACGCACACCGTGCGCCGAGGTCAGCGCCGCAATCCGGCGGATTTCTGTCATGCCGCCTGCTCGAGCGACGTCTGGCTGCGCGATATCGAGGGCACGCCGTTCAAGCAGATCCTGGAAATCGAACCGGGTGAACTCGCGCTCGCCGGAGGCGATGGGGATGGTGGTCGATCGGCGCACCTCCGCTTGACCGGCGTGATCGTCCGGTGACACCGGTTCCTCGAACCAGGCGATGTCGTAGGGCTCGAGTTCCCTGGCCAGTTTGATAGCGGTCGCGACCTCGAGCGAGCCGTGCGCGTCGACCATCAGTTCGACGTCGGGGCCGAGCCCACGGCGGGCCGCCTTCACCCGGCGCACGCATTTGGCGATCGAGAACCCGTCACGACCGACAACGCGCATCTTCGCGGCGGTGAAGCCCTTGGCGGCGTAGCCCGCGAGTTCTGCCTCGGCCTCGTCGCCCGGCGCCCATCCGCCGCTGGCGTAGCCTCGCACCGAGCTTCGCACCGCGCCAAGTGCCTGGTAGAGCGGAATGTCGAGCACCTGCGCCTTCGCGTCCCATACCGCGATGTCGATGCCTGCGATCGCTTCCATGACGACGCCTCGACGCCGGCTTTCGTCGGCCTGCGTCACGCCTCGCTGCAGCGCCGGCTTACTGCGCGAGCCGTTATACATCTTCTCGTAAATGCGCTCGGAAAACATGGGGTCTTCGCCGACAACTTCCGGCGCGAGCTCGTGCTCGACAATGGCTGCAACGATTGGCGGCGTTCCGAGAGCCGCGCCGATGCCGATAAGCCCGTTGTCGAGCTCGACCCGAATGAGTGTCGCGTCGCTCTTGACCTTGGTTCCGAGGTCGGTGCGGTGACGCTTCTCCTTCGGAACCGGTGCCGACATTGGTATAGCAGACACTCGGACGATTTTCATTGGCTCGTTCATCCCCGGCGATTGGTTCCGTCGCGATTATACTCGCTCGCGCTGGTGATTAAATAATGGCATGCCGAGCATGGTGTAAACCGCCGGATCTGACAGCTAGTTTAGCGGATCGATGATCAGGCACCGAAGACGATTTTCTCCCGCGTCAGGGGGTTAGATCCGTGAGTGAGCAGGATGAGCGCTGCATAGCCTCACGTTCTGAACTTTTCTCTGCTCGCGCGGGGTTGTGGGCTTCTCCTACGCCCAGGATTATTCCGCTACCTCGGCCAGATCGGCTTCGGCAGCGGCTTGCAACCCCAGCGCCTGGGCCAACCGCTCCAGCCGCCGTAACACGCTCTCCCCGGCGAAAACGCCACTGTTCTCCCGCAAGTGCAGCACCAGCCGAGGCCCCTCAATTCGCAGTCGTGTGCCCGCCAGCAGATCCTTCGTCCCAGCCGACAGCGTGTAGGCTAGGCGCAGCGCGATCCCCAGCACTTCAGCCTGGCTCGCGGTTTCGACGTCGAGCAGCAGTCGTGACGGCCGCAGGAAGGCGGCATCCGGTTCTGCCTCGTACCGCAGCGCCACTGCCAAGGCCAGAAATGCCCGGGATCGGTGATCCAGTCCCACCCCCGGCTGGCGCAACACGCGCAGAAACGCCTGCTCCGCCCGGAATTCCGGATGATCATGGCTGCCGAGATCCGACATCCAGCACATCGCCTCGCGTAACCGAGCCTCGGCCGGAGACTCCTGAGCAAACAGCGGCCGAGTCCATGCGATCAGCGCGGGCGGCAGGGACGGATCGCGGCCAAGCATTGCTGCCATTTCCCAGGCAGCGCTCAGCATCGGGTCCTGCTCCTGGATCTCCCGAGGCATCCGGCGCATGAACCAGCCCTCGCGCAACCCGCTGGCGCTGAACACTACGCGACGCACGTTTGTCAACCGTAGCAGCCGGCGCAACGCCGCGGCGGCGAATGGCAGGTCGTCGATGCGGCGGCGAGGCGCTCCCGGAAGCCGTTCCAGCACCCTGCGCGGCGCGGTGGAGATCAGGCCGGCAAGGTCGCGTGCTGCCTCACCCCCGATGGTGTAATGATGGACCATTTGAAGCGGATAGCCAGTCTGCGCAATGTGGATGCGCGCCAATGCTCGCCACGCGCCGCCGACCAGATAAAGGTCACCGTCAGCCGCCTGACTTAGCCATGGCACGGTCTGTAAATCCACCTCGGCGATCGCTCTAGCCCTTAGCGGGTCGCCGCCAGAGCGTTCTGCCAGCCTGATGACTCCTAATTTCAAGGTCTGGGAAGGACCGCGCGCACCGTGGACCAACCGCACAACTTCTAAGGAGCCGCCGCCGATATCCGCGAGCACGCCGTTCGCGGCGGGGATCCCGCACAGCATGCCTTCGGCCGCATAAGCCGCTTCCTCGACGCCCGAGAGGATACGAATCGGCACGCCCGGCATCCGTTCTCGCAGCGCATTGACGAAGTCCGGGCCGTTATCCGCATCGCGCACGGCGGCGGTCGCCAGAACCTCGAATGGCTGTGCACCCATCGCCCGCGCGACGGCGTGGTAGCGATGCATCACCGTCAGCGCCTGCGTCACGCCGTCTTCGTTCAGCATTCCGGTGGTCTGCATCCCGCGGCCCAATCGGAGCACCGCCTTTTCATTAAAAATCGGCATCGGGTTACGTGTGTGGCCCTCAAAGACCACAAGCCGGACGGAGTTCGAGCCCAGATCGACGACACCGCAACGGGGCAGCGGGGCAGGCGGGGCAAAGGGCATCGGTCAGTCCTGCATCAGCCTGTCCTGGCGCCGCGCGGGCGGCACGGGAGCCGCCACCGCGGGCCCATGTAACGCCGACCCACGCCCGGACAAAGACGGATTAGTCATGAAGTAATCATGCACAGAGACCGGTTTGCGGCCGGGCGCGACACGCGTCCAGGTGCCGTCGGAGCTCAGTTCCCAGGACTGCAGCGAGTTCTTCAGATTAGTCACCATGATCTGGTCCAGCACCTGAGCGTGCACGGTCGGATTGTGAATCGGCACGAGCGTTTCCACGCGCCAGTCCATGTTGCGCTCCATCCAGTCTGCTGAGCTGATGAATACACTTGCATGCCGACTTGGCATCAGGTGCCCGTTGCCGAATGCATAGATACGGCCGTGCTCAAGGAAGCGTCCAACAATTGACTTGACCCTGATATGGTCTGACAGTCCGGGCACGCCTGGACGAAGGCAGCAAATGCCGCGGATCACCCCCATAACCTTCACACCGGCGGTGGAGGCTTCATAGAGCGCATCGATCAGCTCCACGTCCGTGAGGCTGTTCATCTTCAGCCAGATCGTCGCGGGTTTTCCATCACGCGCGAACGACACCTCCTTGTGGATCAACGCCAGCAGTTTGGCGCGCGTCGTCAGCGGGCTGAATCCTATTTCCTCCATGATTTCGGGCCGGGCATACCCGGTCATGAAGTTGAACAATCGAGCGGAGTCGCGTGTCAGGGCGGGGTCGGTGGTGAAGAAACTCAGGTCAGTATAGATACGCGCTGTAAAGGGGTGGTAGTTTCCGGTGCCGAAATGTGCGTAGGAACGGATCGCCCCTGCTTCGCGGCGCACTACTAACGACAGTTTCGCATGAGTTTTCAATCCGGTGAAGCCATAAACAACCTGAACGCCGGCGGCTTCCATACGTCGCGCCAGCCGGATATTTGCTTCCTCGTCGAAGCGAGCTCGCAACTCGACCATGGCGGTGACTGACTTGCCGGCCTCGGCCGCCTCTATCAGCGCGTTGACGATCGTGCTGTCGCGGCTGGTGCGATAGAGGGTCTGTTTGATCGCGATGACCGCCGGGTCCTGAGCGGCCTGGCGCAAGAACTGCACCACGACGTCGAAGCTCTCATACGGATGATGGACAATAATGTCCTTCGCCCGGATCGCCGCGAAGCAGTCACCGCCGAAATCCCGGATGCGCTCCGGAAAGCGCGGCGTATACGGTGCGAACTGCAGATCGTGGCGGTCCTCGACGATCATCTGCTTCATGTCGGCCAGACCGAGGAGCCGCTGGTCGTCATGGATCTCGTCCGGTGCCGCGTCCAGTTCGTCGATCACCAGTTCCCGCAGTTCCGGCGGCATGCCCGCGGCGATTTCCACGTGAATCGCCACGCCGCGACGCCGCCGCTTGAGAGCGGTCTCGTATGACCGCACCAGATCCTCGGCTTCTTCTTCAAATTCGACGTCGGTATCGCGGATCACCCGGAACAGCCCGTGGCCAGTCAGCCGAAACCCGGGAAATACACGATCGAGGAATAATACCACCAGGTCGTCCAGCAGGATGAAGCGGACCGGCCCTCCCGCGTCCCCGGCCGGGAGACGTATGAAGCGCTCCACCTGGCTTGGAAGCGGCAACAGGCCGCGCATAGCGACGCCGTCCTCTTGACGCACGAGATGCAACGCCAGAACAAGCCCGAAATTGGAGATGAATGGAAATGGATGCGCCGGATCGACCGCGAGTGGGGTCACAACCGGAAAAACCCGCTCCATGAACCACGAATCGAGCCAAGTCTTCTCGGTATCCGTCAGCCCTTTGGTGCCGCAAAGCACGACCCCGGCTTCGCCCAGAAGTGTCAGCAACACGCCCAGGATGCGCTGCTGGTCGGCCAAGAGCGACTCGGCTCGCAGCTTGATGTCGGTCAACTGCTGAGCTGCCGTCCGCCCATCCGCCGAGGTAAAGGTGGCGCCCGCCTTTGCCTGCCCGATCAGCGCCGCAACACGCACAGAGTAGAATTCATCAAGATTGGACGCACTGATCGAAAGGAAGCGCAGCCGCTCCAGCAGGGGATGGCGAGGGTTCTCCGCCTCCTCCAAAACGCGGTGGTTGAAATCCAACCAGGATAGCTCCCGGTTGATGAATCTTTCGGGGCGGGGCAAATCGACCGAAGGTTCCGGCTTGAGCTCGGCCTTTGTCCTCCCGTTCTTCGTTGCCGCGGACTTCCCGGCGAGGGTGCCCACGCGCTCCAGCAGCTCCCCGGCATCGGCCTTCAGCACCATTGTGCAGTCCTTTCGCGAGACCCGTCGCCATCTTACAGGAAGCGGTGTGCCAAGGACGAGGGGGCAGCCCCCGAAGCCGAAGTTTCCTGCGATTCCGCAACGGAAAATTCGGTCAGCACCCGAGCCGTGAGCTGCCGCGTGATAGGAATTCCGGATACCAGGCTCTCACGATCCAACCGCGCAACAGCTTCACGCAGCACAGCGGGAGAGCGAGGCAGGCGGAGCAGCAACCACTTCTGGACCGCCTGACTTATGAGTATTTGACGGTCCGCCATCAGCTTTATCAATAGCGCCTCCAGCAGATCGTCGTCCGGTTGCCCAACCTCAACCACGGTGATTGCGCGCAGACGACTTGACAGGTCAGGCAGGTGGACTGGCCAGCGTGCGGGCGCGGTGCGGCCCGACAGCAGCACACGCAAGTGGCGGTCCGCTGCGGTGTTCAGGAAATGGAACAGTAACGTCTCGTCGCGGACCATATCGGCATCATCCAGAGCCAAAGACCCATCGTGGGGCACGCCATCGAGATCGGTCAGCGTCTGGCCCGACAGCAAGATCGCGCCCGTCTGCCGCGCCCAGATATGCAGCAAGTGGGATTTTCCGCAGCCATTCGGACCGAACAGCGCTAGCCGCCGCTCCGGCCAGTCGGTCTCCAACCAAGCCAGTGCCGCTTGATTTGAACATGCCCGAATGAAATCGTTCGCATCGAACCGTGGCTGATGCTGAAACGGCAACGGCAATTGGAAAAGGTCTTGCTGCATCAGACGGAGGGCGGATCCAGATAAAGCGGGCTCACCAGATAGCGCCGTAGCCAGAACCGCGCCAACACGCCTATCGTCGCCGCCACAGGCACCGCCAGCATTACGCCTAGGAAGCCAAACGCGGCTCCGCCGGCGAACAAGGCGAAAATCACCCAGACCGCCGGCAACTCGACGCGATCGCCGAGAAAGCGCGGGTAGATCACATAGCCCTCCAGGATCTGACCAATAACCAGCACGCCGCCGACCACCGCGACGCCGCGCCAATGTGGAAACTGCGCGAGCGCCAACCCGATCGCGGTCAACCCCCCGGAGATGGAGCCAACATAGGGAATGAACGACAGCAGCCCTGCCATCAGTCCGACGATCAGCCCGAGGTCCAGCCCGGCCACAGTCAGGCCGGCAGCGTAGTACAAGGCGAGAAACAGGCAGCACAACGCCTGCCCACGCACCCAGGCTGACAAAATCCGATCTACCTCACGCGCCTGTGCTCGGATAACGTCTCGGTAGCGGTGGGGCAGCCACGAATCGATCATTCGCATCACCCTCGGCCAGTCCCGCAGGAGATAAAAGCCCACCACGGGGGTCACCACGGCCAGCGACAGCAGGTTGAAGATGGCGAAGCTACCGCCGATCAAGCCCGTGACGGTCGACAGCAGGATACTCAGCATCGATCCAGCCTGACCGCTGACCAGGTCGCGCAATTTGTCGTTGACTACGTCGGGTCCGAAGTTTTCTTGCAGATGGGTCAAAACCTCCCGCGCCCAGCCCTGCATCAGCGTGGCATATTGCGGAATCCGGTTCACCAGCAGCCCGATCTGCACGATCACCAGCGGATAGAGCAGCAATGCGAAAAGCAGCACCCCAGCGACGACACAGAAGATCATCAACAGCGCCGCCATTCCGCGCGGCAACCCCAATCGCGTCAGGTGCGTCGTCGGCGGATCGAGCGCATACGCCAGCACCGCCGCCGCCACGAACGGCGCCAGGACCGAGGCGAACAACTGTAGCGCCAGCCAGAACGCGACCAGCAGCCCGATGATCAGCGCGAAACGCTGGGCACGCGTCGCGTGAAACGTCGTCCGCGTCGGCGGGGCCACTTGCTCAGCCTGGATGATGAATTGATCCTGGTCGGCGGCCGGCACGTCATTCCCCTCGGGCTGTGTTCCAGACATACGCCGCACCCGAGGCAAGCGTGGTGACCACCACGCACCAAGTCAGCCCGACGGCCAACCCTGGGATGCCGAGACCGAACCCGCCGTGCAGTAGGCTTACCCCGATCAATACGATCTGCAATACGGTGTTCAGCTTTGAGATATACAACGGACGGATCGTCACCGCATGCCCTAAAACCGCGAGCACCACGATTCCGCCGACGATCAAAAGGTCTCGGAACACCACTAGAATGGCCAGCCAGGCCGGCAAAATCCCGATCGCGGCAAGCGTGATATACATCGTTACCACCAGCGCCTTGTCCGCGACAGGATCCATCAACGCGCCGATCGCGTTTCCGCCATACCTCCGAGCCAGCCAGCCGTCCAAGGCGTCGGAAAGGCCGGCGGCGACGAACAACAGGAATGCGTCGTCGATCCGGTGTACCAGCACCAGCCAGAACGCCAGCGGCACAGCGCATAGCCGCCCGAAGGTTATGATGTTGGCCAGGTTCACCAGAGACGCGCTTGTTCTCCGGCCTGCCGGCGACCCATCAGGCATTCGACACTACCTTTATCCGGTGGATTGCAATCAGCAGTCGGCCCATGTTTTCTGTCCGCCTCCGACCCCTGACCCGTACAAGACAATGAGGTTGCCATGACCACCGGAGATAACCAAGGCAGGCTTCCGGGGGAGAACACTCGCGGTGGCCAGGATTACCGTACTGCGGGCGTGGATATCGAGGCAGGCGACGCGCTTGTCGAGGCGATCAAGCCGCTCGCCAGGGCGACTGCAAGACCAGGCGCACTGGGAGGATTAGGCGGGTTCGGTGCGCTCTTCGACCTGAAGGCGGCGGGCTTTTCCGATCCGGTGCTGGTGTCCACCACCGACGGCGTCGGAACAAAACTGAAAATAGCCGCGGAAACCGGGCTGCACGATAGCGTGGGCGTCGATCTGGTAGCGATGTGCGTCAACGATCTGGTTTCGCACGGCGCCGAACCGCTGTTTTTCCTGGACTATTTCGCGACCGGCAAATTGTCGGTCCCGCAGGCCAGATCGGTCATCGCCGGTATAGCCAGCGGATGCCATGAGGCCGGCTGCGCCCTGGTTGGCGGCGAGACGGCGGAAATGCCCGGAATGTATGCCGAGGGGGACTACGACCTAGCCGGCTTCGCAGTTGGTGCGGCGGAGCGTGGCCACCTGCTGCCCCGGCCGATCGAGGCCGGCGATACGATCCTCGGCGTGGCCAGCGCGGGCATTCATTCGAACGGCTTTGCGCTCGTCCGCCGGATTGTGCAAATCGCCGGCCTTGCCTGGACCGACGCGGCTCCGTTCGCGCCCGACCAGGCCTTGGGGCCGGCGTTGATGACGGCAACCCGGATTTATGTGCGCGCGGTATTGGCCCTCCACCGAGCCGGTTTGCTGAAAGCGGCGGCGCACATCACCGGCGGCGGCCTTCCGGGCAATCTGCCCCGCGTGCTACCCGAGGGAACAGTTGCCGCGCTGACGCCAACTTGGCCGGTGCCGCCGGTTTTCAACTGGCTCGCCCGCGCCGGCAGGGTCGAGAACAGCGAGATGGTGCGCGTGTTCAACTGTGGCGTCGGCATGGCTCTTGTGGTGTCGGATCCCGACGCGGCCGCGGCAATCCTAGAGGCCGAAGGGGAAACCGTCAGCCGGATCGGTGAGATCGAGACGGCCGGCCCGTATGTCCCGGACAGACAAACAGGCCAGGGCGCTCCCTCGGTGCGGTTCGACCCACCGCCCGGTTGGCTGGTTTGAAGCGCCGCGTCGCCATCCTGATCAGCGGCCGCGGTTCCAACATGGCCGCGCTGATCGCTGCCGCCCGTGATCCGGGGTTTCCCGCGCAAGTCCTGCTGGTGCTGTCGGATCGTCCCGATGCCGCGGGTTTGCCCATTGCTCGCGCCGCCGGGGTCCACGCGGAGGCGATTGACCATCGGATGTTCCAAGAACGGGCGACGCATGAGGCCGCGATGGATGCCGCGATACGGCGGGCGGGCGTCGAGGTTATCTGTTTGGCCGGGTATATGCGACTGCTGACACCATTCCTGGTTAATGCGTGGGCGGGCCGGATGTTGAACATTCACCCCAGCCTTTTGCCGTCGTTCCCTGGTCTGAACACTCACGCTCGCGCGCTGTCCGCTGGGGTGAAACTGCATGGGTGCACGGTCCATCTGGTGACGGAAGCGATAGATGCCGGCCCGATCCTGGCCCAGGCAGCCGTACCAGTCCTGCCGTGTGATACCGAGGACGATCTGGCAAGGCGTGTATTGCGGCGCGAACATGCGATCTATCCGGCCGCTCTAGCGGCGTTTGTGACGGGACTGGCGGCAGAGTTGCCGGAATCAGGGGCGTTTTTGGCCAATCCGCAACCATGGCGATCCTTGAGACCAGAGGTACGATTCTCAACGTGTTAGCCCCCTTACCTACGAGTTGCGCGCAGACGGCTTCGCGCCAGGCCTCGCTGCGCAGGCGGCTATTTTGGCGACGGCGATTGAATCTAGCTTCCCAGGCATACCACAGCGGAAGCCTGTTTTTGTCTCCCGAATCCGGCACCGCTTTCCAAGTCGATCGCCGATTCGCCTAACCTCTTGCCGCGAAGTCCAGGCTTGCCCTAGAATACTTCGTAATGTTGACCTTCCACTGAGGGATCCTATGCCCAGCCACGGCACTGCTCGCTACACCGAACCGGAAACGATGGAGGGCCTGATAGCTGATCGGGAAAGGATGTGGCACGGGTTTACCAACGCCACAGTCGGTGTCGTAGTCTTCATGGCGGTCCTTTTGATCGGGATGGCGGTCTTCCTCCTATAAGCTCGGTTCCAAACTTCGGTTGGTGCCGACCTAGCCGGAGGTCTGGTCCTCCTGAGGATGCCTTCCGATCTGTGCCGTGGGCTACATCGGGTCCTGTCCCTTGATAACGAGCTAGTATTGTCGCCTCTGTAGCTTGAACGGGTGCGGCATGTCCTGGAAGTAAATTATCGGTCTCGGGTATGCTTGTTTCGATGCCGACTTCCGCAAACGTTCGCTGTCCCTCGTTGCCGGGTGCAGAAGGCAACCGCAAGTCCCCTTGATAGGATTGCCCTGGCAAACGGATGGCGTTGTTAGCTCGGCACCGCGGTGGAGGGACAGAACGCGTCGGGGCGGAAGCACCAAACGAGACAGTAACTCTCGCGACTGAATACGCGATAACGTGTCCTGGAGGGTGTACGGCCTAACCCGCAGCGGGGTATGGGGCCCCTCAGCAAGGGGCGTGCGCAGCTCCGCCATCACTGTCAAGATAGCGTCTCGACCAAGGTTTGATGGATCAAGCCGGCAGCAACAGACGATCGACGACGCAGTCGGGATGGAAAAGAATCGTGGCCGGAACGCCCCTATTTCTGAGTCGAAAGAGAAACGCAATGAACATTCCCCTGGCGACCGAGAACATGCTGGCCGAGATCGACGGTTCGATCGGCTGGATGACATTCAATAAACCTGGCCGCCGGAATGCGGTGTCGTTAGACATGTGGGAGGCCATCCCGGCGATCCTCGATCGGTTTGAGCACGATCCCGCAATTCGCGTTGTTGTTTTAAAAGGCGCCGGTGATCAAGCTTTTGTTTCCGGCGCCGATATTTCCCAGTTCGAGAAGGCGCGCTCGTCGCCGGAAAGCAATGCCCATTATGAGCAGATCAGCGGCGAGGCCGGCCGGCGTCTGGCGACCTTCCCGAAGCCAACAATCGCAATGATACGGGGCTTCTGCATCGGTGGGGGCTTGGCGATCGCAATTGGCTGCGATATCCGCATCGCCAATGAAGGAGCTCGATTTGGCATTCCGGCCGCGAGGTTAGGATTGGGCTACGCCGCAACCGGGGTGAAACAACTGATGGAACTGGTCGGCCCTTCCTTCACAAAGGAGATTTTTTTCACCGCGCGCCACTTTACCGCCGCCGAGGCGCTGGAGATGGGTCTAGTCAACCGGGTCGTGGCTGATGGGGCATTGGAGGACTATACGCGCCGGTACAGCGCGATGATAAGTGACAATGCACCGATGACAACGCACGCCTTGAAGCGCACGGTTGGCGAGCTCGTACGAGGGGAAAAGGCCGACTTGGCGGCCTGCGACCAACTAGTGAAAGGGTGTTTCGAGAGCGAGGATTTTATCGAGGGCCGCCGGGCCTTCATGGAAAAGCGACGTCCAATGTTCCGGGGCAGATAGGTTCAGCGAGCGATGGCTCATGTGGTGTCGATGCGGTTCCAAATCATATTACGGCACCAAATTGATTATTGTAATGACGAGCAGCAGCGACCCGTGGTGCATCGACCGGGCATGCAACTCCTGATGAGGATGAAGCACCGCCTGCGACACCGGCAACGGGGTATCCACAACAAGAAGCACAAATATATGCTGCATCGAAACGGCCAAAAATATCTATTGACGCAACGATCCGCGGCTGGTAGAACGCTTTCTACTATCGAACTAATGTCGTGAACATAACGTTACCTGACACCCGTCGAGGCGTGGAGTTAATACGGGATGATTGATTTTATTGGGCAATTTCATCTCATTTTGATCTCTACAAACAACGTCTAAGTCGGGATTTACTTCAGTATCTTGATATCCTGCAGCGATGAGCAATTATAGATTCCTTATAGCTCGGATCAAGGTCGCGTCTCCAGACCAAAACAAAACCAGCAGTAGGTTAGCAGCGGATTCATAGTGCTAAGCACTCCAGGATCTGGAATTACACGTTAGGACGGAGAATAACATGGCGTTTGCGGGAATCACGATACCAGGGGCCTCTCCTAACCCACCGGTAACAATCTCTGCGAGTAGTGGAGACATTCTTACACTGGCAGCACAGATAAGCCATTTGCTGGGGGACGTGCCGCCCGCCAACCTGCTGGTGACAGAGATCAGGACCGGGGCTACGATACCCGCGGCTCCAACGCCGGTGACTGGAGATATCACCGAATTGGCTCTGAACGGACCTGGCGGCCGCGACACCAGCATCCCCGGCGGATACTCCTATGTCGGGGTGGCCGATGCCACACCAGATACCTTGAGCGGAACGAATGTGATCCTCGTTACGGGCACGATAGGCGGAATCTATAATGTATCGGGCACCAGCACGGTAGCGGCGACGGGCGGCGACAACACTATCAACGCGACCGGCAGCTATGTTCTTTCGTTTGGTGCTGGGAACAACCAGGTTATTGCCTCCGGGTCGGGTACGATCGCCACGGATTCGGGACACAGCACGGTCGTGGCGGCGAACACGTCTGGGCCGGGGAACGTTGTCGACTCAAATGGTATTGACGACGTCATAAATACCCTGTTTGGAAATAACACCGTCAACGCGACTGGTAACAACAGTACGATAATTGGAGGCCTTGGCGCTCTTTCGGTGAACGTGACCGCCGATCAGGATCTCATCCTCGCGGGAGCTGGTTCAACAACGGTCGAAGCGGCCGGGGCGGCCAACTATATCGCCGGGTCCGGCGATCCGGGCACCAGTCTCACCGTCGTTGACTCCGGTCAGGGCGACATCGTCAATGCCCTCTCGTCCTCGGTCAATGTCACGACCTCGGGCGGCAATGCATTTATCCAGGGCGGTGCGCCGGGATTGACCCTTACGATCTATGACACGGGAACCCATGACGTCTTCAACGCTCTCGGTGGCAATGAAGTAGCCACCCTTGCTGGCTCGGGAGCTTATCTGCAAGGTGGCGCCTCGGGCCCCTCGATGACCGTTCTCGACGTGGGCACCAACGACACCGTCAACGCGTTGGCGAGCGGGGTGGCGGTCACGGCCAGCGGTGGAAGCACCGGGCTTTATGTGAACGGTGGCAGTGGTCCACTGATGTTTGTTGGTGGCGCGAACACATCGACCGTCTATGGCAGTTCCGTAGCATCCACCGTAACGTCCGGGCTAGGCGGCGTATATTTTGCAGCACATGGTGCTTCGAACACCGCTTCCGGCGTAGCGGGATCAACCTCCACCATCCTTGGGTCCTCAGACAGCAACGTGACCTTTTCGGGCGCCGGCAATCTTACTTACTCGGCCGCGACCGGAAACGTCACCCTGAACGCAGCCGCGGCATCGGGGAATCTGAACGTCTGGCTGCCAGGCTCAGGCACAGGTGCTGATTCGATCACGCTTGGCAGCGGCAACAATACCGTGACAGCGGGCGCTGGTTCGGATACTCTGGGCGGCGTAGGTGGAACCAACCTGTTCCTGTTCGTCGCTGGTCAAACTGCCGGCGCGACCGATTACATCACAGATTCCGCCGCAAATATTGCAAATGACACGTTCAGCTTCAACAACTATGGCGCTGTCCCGACTGAGGCTGTAACTGGCGGCGCGGTTACCCTGACTTTGTCGGACAATACGAAGGTGGTTTTCACGAACCTAACCAACACGTCCGAACTGAACGGCCACATCAACCTCTATAACGCATAAAAGGGTCGTAACATTCCGATGTAACGCTGGCCCGCCCTCAACCGCGGGCCATTTGCGTTGCCAACGTCGGATCCTCGCGGACGTGGCAGAGCGTCCTTGATAGCGCTATCCGCTGTGGTGCAATGTAGGCCGATTCAAGGAATCCAGTCTGGAGCATCCACCGTGATGCGATGGTTAGCAAAAGCTCTCGACGGTTACCGAGCCCGCTTGATTGACACGTTGATTCCGGAGGTGGCACGTAACCAGGACGAGATTGATCAGCTCGGAAAACACATCGTACGAAATAGCAAGGAAATTCAGCACCTCGGTCAGCATGCCGAGTTAAGTCGTCAGGAGATCGAGCAACTCGGCCACCAAGTCATGTCTGACCGTCAGGAGATTGAGCGTCTCCATCATCAAATCGTGCAGTATCGTCAGGAAATCGCGCAACTTGCCGGCCATGTCGGGTCTAATCGCGAGAAGATAGAGCAACTCGGTCAGCAGGCCGCCTCTAGCCGTCAGGAGATCGATCAGGTTGGTCAGCGGGTAGTGCACTATCGCCGCGAGATCGATCAACTCGGTCAGCAGATCGTACAGCATCGTCAGGAGCTCAGCAAAGAGATTGCACACCACAGTGAAGAGATCGGTCAGCTTGATAGTAAATGGGGTGCGACAGCCGAAGCCGCGGCTCGCTATCGGAAAGAAGCGAGATGCCGGCAGCTGATATCAAGCGCCATCGCGCAATATTTCGTAATGGGCGAGCGAAACAAGGACACGTCGATCCCGTTTGAAGACGTCAAGGTCGACAGCGATTCGAATTGGATTCCCGAGATTCTCGGGCGAACAAAGCTCTCCGAACCGGAGTTCATGGTCTTCAAACATTTCAATCAAGATGTCGGCGCAATTCTTGACATCGGCGCCAACTATGGATATGCGGCCGCTAGCATCTGGGCAGCCGGCGCCACATCCAAAATCCTGTCGTTCGAACCGAATCCCTGGCATCGGCCATGCTTATTGCGAATCAAGGAGATGCGGCCGGCCCTGTTCGATTTTATCCATCTAGGATTGGGCTCGACCGATAGCTCGAACTCGTTTCATTCTTCCGGTCATAGAGGGGATAGGGATCAGTGCCCTCAGCTCTGCCGCGATGGAAGCAGAGATAGACTGGGGACTGCCGGAAAATCTCGTGCAACACATGATGCAAGATCATCCCGGTCTGGACTCACCGCGCCTGCAATTCACCGAAGTCACATGGCGCACGGAGCGGTTGGATGACGCGCTGCCGAAGTATCCGTTCGACATCGACGTCTCCAATATAACGGCGATGAAGATTGACGTTGAGGGGTTTGAGGCCGCTGTGTTGCGGGGTGCCGTCCACACGCTGCGGGCTCATAAGCCACTAATCATGATCGAAGGCGCCAACCGAAACGCTGACGTGGTTGCCTGTCTTTCTCCGCTTGGCTATTGCTACGCGGATTTTGTGGCTGACCATGTGGTCCTGGCTGATCAGCTGTCATCAAACTCAAATGGCTTCTTCCTGCATAGAGATCGGCTGGATTATTATAGATCGATCGGATTGCTGCGCTCACTGGGCGATGTCATTTGACTTCACGAGCCTGAGTCCCAGGTCAATTGCTTCGTAGCAGTTTTGATATCCGTCCGAATGCCTTTTGCCCTGCCGCGAGCGCTTGAGCGCGAAGCGAGCTCGTTTCCAATGGAATCGGAGGAGACGACGCGACTAAGGCAGGCCCATCAGCATGCTCGTCGAAAAATACAGGGCGGTCACGATGCCACACTCTGATGTATAGGTGCCCCCAGGTGCCGAGAAACAGAAACTCAAATTTCAGATGAGGGACGCTAGGAATCCACTCGGCGAACGCTCGCCCTTCGCCGATATCGATCCGATGAGGCCAATCGTCGAGCACGAGCACCGACCCATGAGACAGCCGATGTGCCAAATATCGCAGGCATTGACAGCTCGGTTCGTAAATGTCACAATCAATCCGAGCAAAAGCAACTTTACTATAAGCTGTCGCCTCCGCTGTCTCAAGACTATCGGCAAAGAAACCCTCTATTAGGTGGATTTGCGGGCGTTCCGCAACGCGAATATTTGTTTCGACCACTTGGCGAGAGGCGGAATATGTCCCCTCCTCCCAGAATGAGCTATCAAACTCCGGATGCGGCGCGCTTAGCCCCATAAAGCTGTCAAAACCTAGGATAGGTCTCTGGATCTTGAGCCTTTCCGTGGCTTCAAACAAATGACCCGTCCACCAACCCTCAAAGACACCGAATTCCGCTATCGCACCTTCCACATTGTGATCACGGATACTGATGAGAAGGTCATCGACATATTCAACTTCGATCGCCAGGAGACTCCGGTGGGCCTTGTTTCCCCACGTCGAGTTTGGCGGGAAACTGGTAGCGAATACGACGCCGGGAATCGGGATTTGCGCGCCAAACGTGTCCATACTCCAGTTTGCGTAGGCGTGTCGTTGGCTCGCCTCGAGGTATTCTTGGGTTGTTTCCGCCCGCAAGGGAGAAAGCCTTGACTCAGTTTCACCGATACTTCGAATGCGCAATTCAGACTCCCTCTGCGCATCACGGCGGCCTGTCATGGCCACTACGTTAGCTGAGTAGAGACTCGAAACGGGAGACCCCTGGGGCGTCATCACGAATGCTAGTTCCTCCCCCAAAAGCCCACCATTGATCATCTGCTTTCTTAGCTCGATCGTGATTGGAGTTTCCAAACGAGGCCCGGAGATTGCTGAGGTCGCCTGGGGCTCAAGGCCGCAGATCGCAGTCGAAACTTCAAGCAAGTCATACCCGGCAGCCCGAGCCAGGCATGAAACAGAATGCGGTGAGTACACATTCAGTTTGCTCGGGTAACTGAACCAATCATATTGATCGAAACCGTAGGCCGTCGGGAACAACGCCATCGCATTTGGCACGAACATGATGACAATCGATCTGCTGGAAAGCAATGGGGCCAGCTCGCGCAAGTAGCCCAATGGATCCGCCATGCGCTCCAGCGTATAAAAGCCGTAAACCACGTTTGGCCTAACCGCCGAGTGTCGAAAGAACTCAAGCTCTGATTTAGCGAAAATCGCGGCGTTACCACGGGCGCGACCTTGATCGACTGCGCCGGTGTCCAAATCCGTTCCGGTCGCGGTAAAGCCCAATCGGTCGAATTCAAGGATTGTGCCGCCGAATGCACATCCACTCTCATGATAGCGATCAGATTGGCCGAATCCATAGCGGGCAGAAATTTTGAGGATCAGTTCCGAACGAAACTTGACTCTCGCGGTTTCATAGTCTGCGTCAACATTTGACCAGGAGATGGACGAAGCCGGGTATATCTCCTGGTAATAGCGAGTTAGGACGTCCGCGGCGGGGGGAACAAAAAACACATGACCGCAATCGGGACATCGTCTGGCAGGATGCTGAACGCCTTGGAACTCTCGTGCCTGCTGTCTTGCCTGCTGTACGAGTACATCGCCATTCGCCCGGTCACGGAATATGCATGGCATGTCGAATGTGCTTTCACGAAGCCTCGCATTCTGCGGCGGCTTATCATCGAGAAGCTCCAAGCGTCAATCCGACGTTGCCTCAAACGCGGCCGTACATATCCTCCAAACGCACGATATCATCCTCTCCGAGATATGCACCAGATTGCACCTCGATCAGCGTCAACGGAATACGTCCCGGATTCTCCAGCCGATGCACACAGCCCAGGGGCAGGTAAACGTGCTCATTTTCGCGCACAATCAAAGTCTCACCGTCGCGGGTCACCCTAGCGGTGCCGTTCACGACGATCCAATGCTCCGCTCGGTGGAAATGACTCTGTAGCGACAATTGCCGCCCAGGCGAGACGACGATGCGCTTGACCTGGAATCGATCGCCCTGGATCAGGCTCTCGTAAAAGCCCCAGGGGCGATAGCAGCGTTTATGCGCAATCGCTTCCGGCCGGCCGGCTGCCTTCAGCCGCTCCACCACCTTTTTCACGTCCTGCGACTGATCCCGGCGCATTGCCAGGACAGCGTCTTCAGTCACCACCACCACCGCATCCTGCAACCCGACCACCGCGGTAAGCACACCATCGCTGCGGACGTAGCAGTTCTCAGCCCCCTCCAGCAGCACATCGCCCAAGGCCACGTTGCCAGAGTGGTCTTTCACGCCGAGCTCCCACAGGGCATTCCAGCTTCCCACATCTGACCATCCAAGATCGGTCGGCACCACCGCGGCCCGACTGGTTCGCTCGGCGACCGCATAGTCGAAGCTGATCGACGGGGAGAGGGTGAAGGCCTCAGCGCCAAGACGAATGAAATCCTGGTCGGCCGTCCGGTCGGCCACGGCTTGGCGCACCATGAGCAACACTTCCCGGGCATGCTGCTCCAACTCCTCAAGCAACGTGCGAGCAGTGAAGAGGAACATTCCGGAGTTCCACAAATGGTGACCGCCAGAGACGAAACGTGCCGCCGTCGACATATCCGGCTTTTCCGAAAAGCGGGCTACCGAATAGACACCTGCCGAATCGGGTAAGGCCGCGCCGATCTCGATATAACCGTAGCCAGTTTCCGGTGCGGTCGGCTTCATACCGAACGTGACGATCTTTCCGAGGCGGGCGGCCCCAGCCGCCGCCTGAACAGCGATTTGCAAAGCCGCCTCGTCAGCAATCGACGCGTCGGCCGCCATGATCCACAAGACCGCATCTGGATTTTGTTCGGCCACCAGTAGCGCCGCCGCCGCGATCGCCGGGGCGCTGTTGCGGCCGACCGGCTCCAGCACGATGCGAGCATCCGTAATTCCAGCGGTGCGGAGCTGTTCGGCTATGAGGAATCGATGCTCGTTGTTGCACACGATGATCGGAGGAGCGAATTCGGGAGTAACGGCCCTCAGCGCGGTTTGCTGCATCATTGTACGCTCTGAAACCAACGCCCAAAGCTGTTTAGGAAAACTGTCCCGCGACACCGGCCATAGCCGCGTGCCGGAGCCGCCGGACAGGATAACGGGAACGATACGATTATCGGTCATGGCCTATATCCAGTTAATTCGCTCCTTTGTGGCCCATCTCAGCCGTCGTTGCCAAGCCGTAAGCGCGGCTTCCAAAGTGAACAACATTCGACGCGTCTAGCTCGGAGCACTTGTCATCGCCGGACCTCGCCGTTGCGGACCCGATTTACCCCTTGACCCATCTGTCCAGCACGGCTTAGCCAGGCACGTAATCAGAAAAGTTGATTGCGGGTTTGCCGGATGCTCGCGATTCTGGCATACGCCGCGGCCACAGCGCTACCCGCATTCCGGGTGACGCCGCAGCCTCGCGTGTACGAAGCAATGAGGAGGGGAAATCCCGGATGACCGCAGCGCAACTGTTGATCCTAGCCTGCGGCCTCGCAGCGCTGGTATATGGCCTCATCACCGGCCGCCAGGTGCTTGCCTCGGATGCCGGAACGGCTCGAATGCAGGAGATTTCGGCGGCCGTCCAAGAAGGTGCCCGCGCCTACCTGAATCGACAATATATGACGATCGGCATGGTCGGACTTGTGATCCTGGTACTGCTAGGTCTGATCTTAGGCATTCATACCGCGATCGGATTTGCGATCGGGGCTATCCTGTCCGCCGCCGCGGGATTCATAGGCATGAACGTGTCGGTCCGGGCAAATGTGCGCACCGCCCAGGCATCACGCCGAGGTCTCGCTGCTGGACTGGACGTGGCCTTCAAGGCAGGTGCGATCACTGGCATGCTGGTTGTTGGTTTGGGCCTTCTGGGAGTGGCCGGATATTACTTCGTCCTGCGCAGCGGCTACAGCGGTCCGATCACTGATGATCAACTCCGAAAAGTGCTGGAGGCGATGGTCGCGCTGGGTTTTGGCGGATCGCTGATCTCCATATTCGCCCGTTTGGGCGGTGGCATCTTTACCAAAGGTGCGGATGTAGGTGCTGACCTTGTGGGTAAAGTCGAAGCAGGCATTCCGGAGGATGATCCACGCAACCCGGCAGTGATCGCCGACAACGTGGGCGACAACGTCGGAGACTGCGCCGGCATGGCGGCTGATCTGTTCGAGACCTATGCAGTCACCATCGTCGCGACGATGCTACTGGCTGGAATCTTCTTCACTGGCGCTGCCCGCGATGCACTGCTGATGCTACCGCTGGGTATCTGCGCAATCTGCATCCTGACCTCGATCGCCGGTACCTACTTTGTAAAGCTGGGGGCGGACAACGGGATAATGAAGGCGCTTTATCGTGGTTTGATCGTTACCGGCGGTCTCTCTGTTGTGGGTATCGCCGTTATCATCGTTATCACCATCGGTTTCACCACACCGTTGGAGTTGGTGAGCGGCGGATCGGTGAGCGGGTGGGAACTCTTCGTCTGCGCCCTGGCTGGGCTGGCGGTCACCGGACTGATCGTGGTCATTACCGAATATTACACCGCCACCGAATACCGGCCGGTGAAGTCGATCGCGCAAAGCTCAACCACTGGTCACGGCACTAACGTGATCCAGGGGCTGGCGATCTCGATGGAGGCGACGGCACTGCCCGTGATCGTCATCAGCATCGGAATCATTTTCACATTCATCGTGGCTGGCCTGTTCGGAATTGCGGTTGCCGCGACGACGATGCTGTCGCTGGCCGGAATGATCGTCGCATTGGACGCCTATGGACCGGTGACCGACAACGCCGGCGGCATTGCCGAGATGGCGGATCTGCCGAAAGAAGTGCGCGTCACGACGGATGCCTTGGACGCTGTAGGCAACACCACGAAGGCGGTGACCAAGGGCTACGCAATCGGCTCAGCCGGTTTGGCGTCTCTGGTGTTGTTCGCTGCGTACACGCAGGACCTGACGCATTACTTCCCGGATCTGCACGTCGATTTTGCCCTGCAGAACCCATACGTTGTCGTCGGACTTTTCATCGGCGGTCTGCTGCCGTACCTGTTTGGCGCGATGGGCATGACCGCGGTGGGACGCGCCGCGGGGTCGGTCGTGGTGGAGGTCCGCCGGCAATTTCGGGAAATTCCCGGGATTATGGAGGGCACTGCCAAGCCAGAATACGGCAAAGCGGTAGATCTACTGACCAAGGCGGCGATCAAGGAGATGATCCTACCGTCGCTGCTGCCGATTGGCGCGCCAATTGTGCTGTGGGTCGTGATCGACATCATTGCGGGCCGGGCGGCGGCATTCGCGTCGTTAGGCGCGATGCTGCTCGGCACGATCGTGACGGGATTGTTTGTCGCGATCTCGATGACTTCGGGCGGGGGCGCCTGGGACAACGCCAAGAAGTATATCGAGGAAGGAAACTATGGCGGCAAGGGCTCCGATGCGCACAAGGCTGCGGTAACCGGGGATACCGTGGGGGACCCTTATAAAGATACGGCCGGTCCGGCGGTGAACCCGATGATTAAGATCACCAACATCGTTGCGTTGCTGATGCTGGCGATCCTCGCGGGCTGGATAAGATAGGCTTTCTCCCCGACAAAAAAGCTCTGGGGGCGCCTCCAGGGCTTTTTTGTTGATTTCTACCGCGCCAGAGGCCGGTACTTGATCCGGTGTGGTTCCGTGGCATCCGCCCCCAACCGCCGCCGCTTGTCCTCCTCATAAGCCTGAAAGTTTCCCTCAAACCACTCCACGTGGCTGTCACCCTCAAACGCAAGGATGTGAGTCGCCAGACGATCCAGAAACCACCGGTCATGGCTGATGATTACCGCGCACCCGGCGAATTCAGTGAGCGCCTCTTCCAGCGCCCGCAATGTGTCGACGTCCAGGTCGTTGGTCGGCTCATCCAGCAGCAGCACGTTGTGCTCGACCTTTAGCATCTTCGCGAGATGCACACGGTTACGTTCCCCGCCAGACAGGATGCCGACCTTTTTTTGTTGATCAGATCCCTTGAAGTTGAATGCGGCCACATAAGCCCTGGACTGCACCCCTCGCTTGCCGAGGTAAATCACCTCCTCGCCTCCGCTGACCTCCTGCCAAACGCTCATGTCTGGGTTCAAGCTGTCGCGTGACTGATCAACATACCCCAATTTTACCGTATCGCCGATGCGTAACGACCCGCTATCTGGCTGTTCCTGTCCCGTTATCATTCGGAACAGTGTTGTCTTGCCGGCCCCGTTTGGCCCAATAACACCAACAATCCCACCCGGCGGCAGCTTGAAATTGAGTCCTTCGATCAAAACATTGTTGCCATACCCTTTCCGCAGATCCTCTGCCTCGATCACGATATTTCCCAACCGAGGCCCTGGCGGAATGACGATCTCCGCCACTCCCGTAACCAATTCCTGTGACTTCTGCAGCATCTCCTCATACTTCGCGATGCGCGCTCTGCTTTTCGTCTGTCGCGCGCGAGGGGACGCCGCGATCCATTCCGATTCCGCGGCCAACGCGCGCTGCCGAGCGCTTTCCTCTTTCTCCTCCTGCTGCAGCCGTTTGCGCTTTTGCTGTAGCCACGACGAGTAATTCCCCTCGAAGGGATATCCGCGCCCACGCTCCAGCTCCAGCATCCAGCTGGTGACGTTGTCCAGAAAGTAACGATCATGGGTGACGACCATCACGGTGCCGGCGTAATCGTGCAACGTATGTTCCAGCCATGCGACGCTTTCGGCGTCCAGATGGTTGGTTGGCTCGTCCAACAGCAGTAGGTCGGGCTTCTCCAGCAGCAGTTTGCACAGCGCGACGCGTCGCTTCTCGCCGCCTGACAAGTTCGTCACCGGCGCTTCCGCCGGCGGGCAGCGCAGCGCATCCAGCGCGATATCGACCTTGCGATCCAATTCCCACCCATCCTGCGAGTCGATTTTCTCCTGTAAATCACCCTGTTCGGTGAGCAGTGAATTCATCTCCTCGTCAGTCATTGGTTCTGCAAAACGTGATGAGATCTCGTTGAAGCGGTTCAGCGCGGCCTTCAGGTCGGCAAAAGCTTCCTCCACATTCTCTCCCACCGTCTTGGTCGGGTCGAGCGGCGGTTCCTGCGCCAAATAGCCAACTGTCGCACCGGGTGCCGCCCAGGCCTCCCCGCCGTATTCGGTCTCGATCCCAGCCATGATCTTCATCAGCGTCGATTTGCCGGCGCCATTTACCCCCAATACGCCGATTTTCACTCCGGGGAGGAAGGACAGCGTTATACCCTTGAAGACCTCTCGCCCGCCTGGAAAGGCCTTCGTCAAATCCTTCATCACATACACGTACTGATAACTGGCCATGATCCATCGCTCACTGTCTGAAGTGGGTTCTAATGCGCAATTCCCCGATTGGGTAGCAAGAGCGTGGCGGTTTAGGACGTCCGGGATGGGACCGGCGTCGGCCGCAGAGCTTCAATAAGGTGAAGAGATTGCTCTTCGCGCCGTCCCACGTCCGCTTTTACCGACTTGGCGGCGTGCTCACTGAGTCAAGCTGCTGACGGTAAGCGAGCAGCGGCTGTTCCACGCTCTAAGCACCAGGCGCGCCACGCCTCACGTAGCGCGACCCCCAAGTTTCTACCGAAACGAGGTGCGTCGCACAACGGGCTTCGCCGCACCTTGTCCCGCAAGGTGGATCTCAGCTTGGCCAGCGCGGCCGGATCAGACGCCCGCGCGACGGCCATTTCGATATACTCGTCGACGGAATCCGTGACCCAGTCGCGCAAGGCCGGCATTGCTTAGGTGGCTGGTTGAATGGCGCGAGGCGAATATCTCGCCCGCCAACGTGATGGTCGGCACGCCCATCCAAAGCGCCTCGCACGTCGTCAGGCCACCGGTATATGGAAACGGGTCTAGCACGATATCGACATCGCCATACTGACCCATGAAGGCGCGATGACCGGAAGAACCACGCAATTCGATGCGGTCGCCGGCGATACCGATCGCGGCGAAGTCGGCAAGGAAGCTGTCGGCCGTGGGACGGTCGGACCACTGGTGAGTCTTCAGGATCAGCCGGGCGGTTGGGAGGCGCCGCAGAATTTCCGCCCAGGACTCGATTACACGAGGCGTGACCTTCGCCAGATTGTTGAAACAGCCGAAGGTGACGAAGCCATTCTTCTGGGCAGGCAGTGGCCCGACATCCGGCGCATAAGGAGGCGGACTGTAGCAGACGTAGCCATCGGCCAGCCGCAGCAGTTTCTCGCTATAGAGACGTTCGAAACCGTTCGGCGTCTCCCACCGGTCGGTGAGAAACCAGTCCATCTCCGCCAGGCCGGAGCTGTGTGACTGCATGCCGACCCATTTGATTTGGACCGGCGCGAGCCGGTTGGCACAGGCGGTCATGCGGCCGGTGTCGCCATAGCCGCCGAGGTCGATCAAAATGTCGATGGCGCGGGTACGCGCGGCGTCCACCAGGGCGGCGTCGGTCATGCACTCGGTCTCCACCCACTCGCTGGCGACAGCACGGAACCGCTGACACATGGCGTCCGTTGGAAGTGTCGCCTGCGCCAGGCAAATCACGCTGAACTGACCTGGATCAAGAGTCTCGATGCCGGCCACGGTCAGCCAACCCACAGGATGTGATTTGAAGGACCCCGATAGCAAGCCCACGACGAGCGGGCGGTCAGGCTCCGAGGTGTTGGTAAGCGGTGGTTGCGGGATCCGCGGCAGCACTGCGGAGCATTCCCGCATCGCCGACAATACGGACGCGCCCGTGGCCCGGTCATGATACGGCAAGGCACTACATAGCGCGCGCCGTGGCAGCACCGCTTCAGGATCCAGGCGGATTGCCCTGTTCGCGAGCTCCAGCGCCTCGTCCTGCAATCCGAGAGAGAAGGTGGCAACTGTTAGATTGCTGAGCAACAAGGTCTGCGGGCCGTGCCGGTCCAGCAGGTCGAGCAAGATGGTCCTAGCTTCCGCATGCTGCATCATCCGAATGAGCACCGTCGCAAGGGCGTTTGCCGGATGCATGCTGTAGGGGTCCATGGCGATTAAGCGCCGCAGCACGACCTCCGCCTGCCGCGTTCGGCTGGAATTCGCCAGTATGTTGGCAAGAAGCCTCAGCGGCACGACTTGATCCGGCGCGAGTTCGGTCGCGGCCTCCAGCGCCTCGATCGCCGATGCGCGCTGCCCGATGCGCTCCAGCAACATCCCACGTCCGATCTGTTGCGCGAGATTGAGCGGGTTCTGATCGCAGGCGACTGTCAGACGCGCCAGCTCGGCATCCGTTTCCCCGGCTTCTTCGGTGACATCGACGCCGTTCAAAACGTAATCCAGGCAATTAGGCTGGAGGCCTTGGGCGCGCACGAAAGCGCTCATCGCCAGATTGGGTTCGCCGCCCATGCGCAGCGCCAGTCCGAGGGTATTCCATGCCTCGGCGTTGTCCGGCGCGATGCCACAGCAGCGCAACAGCAGAACGCGCGCTTCTTCTGCTTGCTTTCGCATAAGCAACAGGCCGCTCAGCGCAATCAGGGCTTCGCAGCGTTTGGGGTTGAGGTCGAGGGTCCGCCGGTAGGCTTCTTCGGCCGCCGCGGTTTCGCCCCCGGCGCGCAGGCTTTCGGCGAGGCGCACGAGCGGCTCGTCCCAGGCTGGCAGCCTGGCTGCCACGCGGTACATGAGGCGCCGAGCGTGATCGCGACTTCCCGCGCGGTCTTCGGCAATCGCCAGGTTGAGTATCGTCGATGGCAGCGCATCGCCGAGCGCAAGGGCCATTCGCAATGGCGCCAGGGCTTCCTGGAACCGGCCCTCGGCGAGCAGTGCAATCCCATCCGCCGAGCAGGCATCCTGAGTAAAGTTTGACACAACGTCCCGATCAGTCGCCGAGGGTCGAATATCAACCGTCATGACCCAACCGCTCCAGGGTCAGCAACAGACCCGGCACCGCGGCCCCGGCCTCCTGCCGGATGATCGGCCGGTCCCTCCGCACCACCCGAAACCCGGCGGCGCAAGCGGCTTCGTACACGTAGTCTGGCGTATGGGCATAACGTCCTTGTCGCTGCAGCGCCCAGTTCCCGTTGCCTGGAATCACGCCGTCGTGATCGGAGAGCAGTTCCTCAACCGAAAAGATGAACCACCCGCCCGGCTGCAAAGCTTCATGGACCTGTGCGAGAAGCGGTTCGAGCGCGCCGAAATAGCAGAGCACATCGGCTGCCACGATCAATGGCCAGCGTTCCCCGCTTTTCGCCAAGTCCGTCATGATGTCGGCCTCCCGCAGGTCGACATAAAGCCGCTTGGCCCGAGCATGAGCGAGCATCCGCGGTGACAGATCGATACCGGTGAACGGCCCCAGCGGCAGATCCCCGATCGCTAGCGCGACCATGCCTGTGCCGCAGCCGAGGTCGAGAACGGGTCCAAGGGAAAGACCGGCGACGATCCTGGGATGGTTCTGAAGGGCGGACCGGATCGCGCCAGGAATGTTATATCCCAAGGAAATCAGATGGCTCTCGAAGCGATCCGCGTAGCCGTCGAAGACGGTGCGGATGTAGTCTTCAGGGGCTCGTTTCGAATCCCTCAAGGCGCCGGACGATGCGACGAGGTGGCGCACGTAAGGGTCCGCCGGGCCGAGCTTCAAGGCGTCCTGGTAGGCAACCGCCGCTTCGTCATGGCGGCCGAGGCTGGAGAGGGCGTGGGCACTCATACCGAAGGTGCAAGCGTCGGCGATGCCCATCGAGCGGGCCTGTTCGGCGAGCCGTACCGCTTGGCTGAAATCCCGCCGGCGTATGCAAAGCAGGATAGCAGCGTTGCGGATGGCAACGCTGGCCGGGCACAAGGCGATTCCGCCCGTCAGGGTCTGAAGGGCGCCGTCCGTGTCGTGAGCTTTTTCCAGGGCGCAGGACAACGCTTGTCGGTAGTTGGCGTCGGCGGGTGCGCCCGCGACGGCCTCCCGCAAGCAGGCAATCGCATCGGCGGAGCGTCCAATGTCGAGCAATGCCCCGCCCAGAATGGCTTTGGCCTCGGGATCGGCTGGATCGAAAATCACCGCCTCGGCGGCGTCTCGCGCGGCACCCTCGACGTCGCCCATCTTTCGGCGCAGACCCGCCCGGCACCTGCGCAGCCCTGGGTGGGATGGGACGGCTGCGATGCCGCTGTCGAGTTCCTCCATCGCCTGTTCCCACGCACCGCTGCCCAAAGCGACGCGGGCGCCGATCAAAGTGAGTTCAGGCGACGGTGGCCCGAGTGCCCGCGCCGCGGCCAATAGCGGTCGGGCAACCTCTATGCGGCCAGCGTCGATGAGGTCTGCCGCCCGGCTGCAAAGTGCGTTGGCACTGGCCGTGACGTGAATCATATCCATGGACGGACTCCTTTTGAACCCGCTGAAACAGGTCAGGCGAGGATGCCTTGGCCCTGAACTGCCAGGGTTGTGAGGTCTGGCGTGGATGAGGACGACGATGAACTTGCTGCGTTGGCGATCAGATATTGCTGGACAAATGTTTCGACGAATTTCGGGTTCTGGAAGTTCTTGATGTCGACCTTGGTGCTGATCGCGTGTTCCTGAGCGTTCAAGGTTTGGAAGGCGATTTGTTCCGGTATGCCAAGCGCGGT
Organism: uncultured Pseudomonadota bacterium; assembly: GCA_963832865.1. Lineage (GTDB taxonomy): Bacteria > Pseudomonadota > Alphaproteobacteria > Acetobacterales > Acetobacteraceae > Rhodopila. The sequence continues at coordinate 371,613 of CAWHWH010000041.1, read as the reverse complement.
GGTCACAACGGTGCGCATCGTCGGATCGCCGAGGATCTGATCGACCGAGGTGATCGTCGAAGCGGTGGCCTTGAACGCAAGTGCGTTGGACAGGCCCGGCGTCACCGAATCCTGGCTGGTCTCCCAGGTATTCGTCGCGTAAAGATTGGCGATCGAGGCAATGGTCGCCGGGTTTTGAAACGATGCTAATCCGGTGGCAGAAAAGTTATAGTCTCCCGCCAAAGTCTTCCAGCGCGAATCGCTCAGTTGGTTGACCAGTGAATTCGGGTCGCTCACTTTCGACGTCAACGCCTTGGTCGCGAGGGCAGTGTAACCGATCTGGTCGCTCATGCCATTCGCGGTCAGCAGCACATTCATGAACGCTGGATTCGCCAGCAATTGGGTCATGCTCTTGGCGGAGTTCACTGCCTGGGTAAAGGCGTTGATCGCGTGTTGTACCATCGGTTGCGCAGCCGTGATCTTGACGTCCTGCGTCTGGTTGGCTTCCGCTGAGGCCAGTGCCTGCACCGGATCCTGGGTGGAGGCTGTGCTGCCCATGCCATAGATGGCGTCCAGAATGGTATCGCCGGTCCCGAACGAGGCGCTGAACAGGCTGGTCAGATAACTGAGTGATCCACTCATCGGTTAGGGCTTGCCCGCCACGCCAGCGGCGATATTCTCGTTGATCGAAATAAGAAAGTCGAAATCAGGAGCTTTCTGATCCATCTCGTGTTGAACTGTCAGGCCGACAGAAAGGATCGAGGCTTTCAGAGGCTCCGGCAAGGCGTTGCCAGGATCGCGCAACAGGTCGCTGACCATCATCCACAACCGGCGATTATCCGCCAGGGCTCGAACCTGCTGGATCGATGAGGCACCTTTCGCACCCTTCAGAGCGATGATCGCATGACGAAACACATCGGCTTCCTGGTCTCGCTGGGAACGGTAGCGCGATGCGGTGTTATAGGCCTGAATGGCATGGCTCGGGTTCTGCATGATGATCACTAGGTCCGGTTGGAGTGAAGATGACGGGCGTTTTCCCGAACACAGCATCTTCGTGCTGAATGATTCGGCGCACGAGCTTAAGGGCTTGGTAGCAGTCGTCTTCCTCGGCCGCGACCAGCGCCTGGTCGAGGATCAGACGCACCAGATCGGAGGTCGTTGCCTGCTGGAACTCTGCGATGAAATGCCGGGCGGCCTCCAGCCCGTCCTCGCGTTCCGTTTCGCTACCAATGTAAGCAGACTGAAGCGCGAAGTAAATGCGCCGAGCGGGGGTGTGCACCTGGTCCGGCGGCATGATCTGCTTGCCGAACAGGAAGCGCGCTTTAGCGGTCAGTTCGATACGCGATCTGGTGCGAAATCGGATCGGGGCACCGTTCACGATCATTACTTCGCCTTGGCGCAGCTCCAGAACGAGATTAGACATTAGAGGCCTTCCGAGGGGCGGATGCGTTTCAGCCGGCGCACCGGACGAACCGGCGGTCAGGTCCGCCGGCTGCCGGAAGACGATTACTTGAACAGGCTGAGCAGTGTCTGCGGCGCCTGATTCGCCAGCGACAACGCCTGCGTGCCAAGCTGCTGACGGATCTGCAACGCCGTGAGCTGTGCTGACTCCTTCGCGAGGTCGGCGTCGACCAGAGAACCCAATCCGCTGTTCAGGGCGTCGACCTTGTCGTTGTTGTAGGTGGTCTGGTTGTTGACATAATTGATATTGCTGCCGATCTGATTGAGTGACGTTGCAATGCTGTTCTGCATTCTGGTGAACACACCCCCGGAGGTAGCGCCAGCCGTCACGTTCGCAAGATACCCGGCGACAACGGTCGAGGAGGCCAATCCTCCACCGGCAGCGCTGCTAAAGGAGATCGAAACGTAAGCGGAACTGGCGCCTTGGGAATGAATATTGTATTGGCCTCCGCTTCCGTCCTGCACGACCGATACGCTTCCGAAGCCGTAAGTGGTGCCCGCGCCGACGAGGATTGTAGAGTCAGTGGAATTGGCAAGATTGCCGATCAATGACTTATTTTCGTAGGATGCGCTTGTGATCTCATTCGCCACGTTGCTGAGCATCGACTGGTATTGGTTTATATAGTTTGTGCGGTCCTGGCCCTGTACGCTGGCGTCACTCAGCTTGACCAGCACGTCGCGCATGCTGCCCATCATGTTGGAAATGCCGTTCAGCGCCGACTGGGTGGTGCTGAGCAAACCCTGGACGTTGCCGAGCTGCTGGTTGGCGCTGGTCAGCGATCCGACAGTCGAGCGGATGCCTTGCGAGATGGCATAGGCGGCGCCGTCGTCGGTGGAGTCGGCGACGCGATACCCTGTCGATATCTGCTTCTGCGTCGCAGCCAGCTGGGTCTGGGTCGCTTCCAATGATTGCAGCGCGACCATCGCGCCCATGTTGGTGTTAACTGATTCGAGGGCCATGATGTCTTACCTTTGGGTCCGGTTATCTACCCGCCTTTTGCGGGTTCGACTGGATGATGCAGGAAGAAAGTTAACGGCAAATGAACGAAACAACGAATTATGCAGTCGCCGGAAGAAAATTCACCAATGAAAGACTTGTCTCGGCGGTGATCAGACGATAGGACGCCTGTAGTTGCGTCTGTGTGGCGGTCAGGCTGGATAGCGTGGCCGCCATGTTGACGTCCTGAACGTTCGAGAGCTGGCCGCTCAGCGCCGTGCTTGTGTCCGATAGTTCCGTCTGTATGCTGGTCAGGTTGGACTGAGTGTTACCGAGGACGCCCACGTCGGTTGCCATCGCACTCACGACGCCGTTCAGGCTGGTGGTGGTATCTTGCACCAGCGCACCGAAGCCTGGATCGTTGGCCTGAGAGCTGGACATCGAACCGATCGTCGCCAAGGCGCGCAGAAGGTCGCGCATATAGGATCCGGTGGTCGACGTTCCCGTTGATACGGCGACGGAATTCGCGCTCGCTAACAATCCCGTTTGTACTGTGCCACCTTCGCCGGTCTCAACGATCGGGGTGCTAATGGCGGGAGTCGTCCGCGACATATAGGCGGAGAACGGCGACGTGCCTGTGGCATTAGAACCGGCGATTGACAGCGTCGCCGAGGTGGTCGCCGCCACACCGTTCGCGGAAAGCGCTGAAACCGCGGCATTGATCTTTGTGTAGAAGCCCGATGACAGGATATCGTTGGGTGAGGGCACTGGCGGGTTGCTGCTGTCCTGTCCGCCGAAGACATAATTATCGCCGTCCTGGGTGTCCAGCAGGTTGGCGACTTGAGTCAGCGCTTGCTGGGCATTGGCGGCGATGCTATCGACCTCCTGCGAGCTGACGCCGTTCAGATTGGGCATGTCCGAGACGAAGGTGGCCGCGATCTGCTGGATCTGGGTCATCGCGGACTGCGTGACCTGCATCGAGCCGGTTGCCTCATTGATGTTGGTCTGGGCCGTGCTCAGCGCGTTCAGTTGCGGGTTTAGATCCAACGAAATACCGGCGCCACTGCCGAGGCCGGCATAGGTCTGGGACACCAGGCCGGTACTCACCTGCTCCGTCAGCGTGTCGAGTTGCTGATGAACCGCTGTGCTGTTGGCGATCAACGTGCCGAGCATGCCATAGCCAGCGTCTGTACCTCCGATCGTAGTGCTCATTGGACGGCCTGCATGATGTCGGTGAACATGGCCTGCACCGTGCTGATTACGCGGGCATTGGCGCCATAGGCGTTTTGCAGGTTCAGCATAAGCGACATCTCGGTGTCCATATTTACGCCGCTGACCGCTGTTACCCTAGTATTCAGGCTGCTCTGCAGCGCCTGCTCGGTCGTCAGGTTGCTGGTGGTGGTGGCGCTCTGCTCCGCTTGGGAGGACACTAGGTTCGTCGCGTAGTCCGACAGCGCGCTGCCGGCATTGAATGGGGTGGTCAGGTTCCCCGAGGCGCCCAAGCCATTGGTGTTCAGCGACGGCTGGGTGACCCCGGCCTGAACCTGGGTTCCAAATGTATAGTTGACGATGTTGCTGATGAGTGTGGTGAAGCCGGCCGGCCCCGCCGGTGGCGTGCCGTTCGGACCAGCCTGCGGATTGGGCGTGAAATCGGCCGCTCCGGTCGGACTGTTGGCTATGGCATTGGTACCGTCACGCACCAGGGATGGATCGGCGATGACTTCTGGGTTTACCTGGACCGTTGCGGCGAAGCCGATATAGCCCGCCTGCGCCGGCGTGCCGCCGCCCGATGGCACGTTCCCTTTCGGGTCTGTGAACAGGTTCAGACCCTGGCCGGCGAAGCGGCTGGAAACGCCGTAAGCGAATTCGTCCAATTCAGCTTGATCTGTCGGCAGGGTGGTATCGCGCAGCGTGATATCAGCACCGATTTGCCCGCCCACCATCTGGCTGGTCACATCTTGACCACCCAAGGTAATGCCAGGAATGCCGCCACCGGGATAATACGATCCGGGTGGCGTGGATGCATCTGGCACGGAGAACGGGCCGCTAGTCGAGCGGGTCGGCAAGACCAGACCGCTGGACGTGAATACCGTCAAGTCGCCGTCGGGTTGCTCAGCGGTCTTGACCGCGAGCAGTTGCGACAGCGTCTGCACGGCGGTATTCCGCTGGTTTTCCAACTCGGCGGTGCTTTGGTTACCCGCTTTGAGGGCGACGATTTGGTTGCTGAGCTGACCGATCGTCGTCAGGGTGGCATTCAGTGTGTTGACCGCCGATCCTAGGTCATTTTGCGAGGCCTGGCGCTGGCTGCTGTAGGCAGAGCTGAGATTGTTGATACCCTGCGCGAGGGTTGTCGCGGATGAAACCACCGCGCTTTGCTCGGTCTGGTTGCTAGGATCTGTCAGCAGAGTTGAGAAGCTGTCCTGTAGGTTGCCGAGCAAGCTGCCGATGTCGCTGCCTGACCCAGGTGTGCCAAGCACGCTATCGATCCCTTGGAGGGCGGTCTGGGTGGTTTGGGCGTTACTTACGATGGCATTCTGTTGCGTCACGGACGCTTGCAGAGCTTGGTCGATCTGTATCGTCGCCGGAGCCGTCTGTACGCCCAGCGGAATGCCATCCGAGGTGACATCCTGCTGATTGCCGACCTCCACCGCGTAGCCCGGGGTGGAGGCATTCGCCACGTTTTGCGAGATCAGCGCGAACTGGGCGTTGATATTGGCCAGTCCCCCGCTGGCGATCGAAAGGGCGGAGTTAAGGCTCATCGGTCAGGATGAGCCTTCAGGTTACCATTTGAAGGGTGACCTGCAGCATCGTGTTCGCCGTAGTGACGACTTTGGCGTTTGACGAGTAGGCCTGCTGCGCCACGATCAAATTGGTGAATTCGGTCGCGATATCGACGTTGGAGCCCTCGACCGAGCCGGTCACCAGGTTGCCTGCGCCGTTGCTGCTCGCCGCCTCAGCGAGCGGCGTGCCGCTGCCGGGAGTGGCGGTGAAGGATTGCCCATTCTGGCTTTGCAGCGCATCGGGGGCGTTGAAGGTCACCAGCGGGACCTGCGCAATCGTCCGGGTCTGGCCGTTGTTGTAGTTAACGATGATATTACCGTTGTCCTGTGTTGTAACGCCCGAGAAACTTCCTGGCGCGACGCCATCCTGGGTCAGGCCAAGCAGGCTGTAGGCACTGCCGGCAAACTGTGTCACTCCGGACGTTCCGCCGTAGGTGCCTAGGTTCAGGTTGATCGTCTGGTTACCCGAACCAAAATTAGTGACGAAAGAGAGCGTCGCTGGCGTTGAAGACGCAGTGGCCGGGTAGCTACTGGGTGTGATTGTGCCGGGATCGGCGGCTGCGGCATCGCCGGCCACGATATTCCCAATGGTGCCTGGAAGGGCAGTGGGGTCTCCCCCTGTAGCGGTGGACGGACCGAAGGTCACCTGGGCTTTTCCGGCGTCAGTCGGGTCTGTGACGCCCGCAGTTGGCGGAACCGTCGCAACTGCTTGCGGAACGCTGATCTGAACAGTCCATTGGTTCGGCAAAACCCCCTGGGGTACTGTCGCGGACGCAGGATCCGGAGTTTGCGACCAGTTGAGCGTGACGGAATGGGCCGTCCCCAGCGAATCATAGACGGTGATCTGCGACGACAGCGGCGAGGCGGTCGTCGCCGTATTGGTCGTCGGCGTCGCGGGAAGGTTGGCCGAGAGAGTGACGTTCTGGGTCGCGACGGGGTTGTAAGTGGACTGGTTGACCTGGATCGGGACCAACGCATTCTGGTCAGCAACACCGGTCGTGGGATTGACGGCCCATCCGTTCAGGTACTGTCCGGCGCTGTTTACCAGAAAGCCGGTGGCATTCATCGAGAAGTCACCGGCGCGCGTATAGAATTGCTGAGGATTAAATGTCGCTGCGCCATTGACCACGCCGATTGGCTGGGAAACCGCGAAAAATCCCTGGCCAGCGATGGCCATCCCCAGCGGGTTGTCTGTCTGGGTGACCGTGCCCTGGATGTTGTTCACATAGTCGGGCGCAGCGACGACGGCCCCAGGCACATTGTCGGTTGCCGTGCTGGTCGTCAGGTAATCGGTGAAGCTCGTGTCGACCCGTTTGAAGCCAACAGTCTGGCTGTTCGCCACGTCCTCGCTGATGTTGCCGAACGATGTTGACTGCGCGGTGAGGCCGCTGACAGCGGTATTGATCGCACCGAATAAGGACATGTTTCAAAGGCTCCGAGCTACTCACACCCCTAATGAGCAGGAACCGTGCCAAGAATGGAGCGATGGATTTGCGTGTTTTTGGATAGGATCGGGCAGGCAGATTCTGCCGGAGGACGCGGTTGACCCCGGTTGTTCGTGCCGGTGGGCCTGTGCAGAATGGCGGATAGGCTCCCTTTCCAGGGTGGCCTGAACATTGCGTTGGGGCTGGCGCCTGGCCGGACATCCTCTGGAGGCAGGAGAAAAACTTGCACGCCGCGCTAGCGATCGCACCGGTCATACTCGGAAACGCCGTCCCTCAAATTGGCATTCCCGCCTCGGTTGGAGGCGACGAGACGTTTGGGCACATGTTGCGGTCGGTAGAAGCGGACGAAGCGGCAACGAACCCAGATGCCCGCGTCGACGTGGCAATCGTGACCCCCAAGCATCTGGCGGTGCCGCGTTCGTCCGGGCCGCCGGTGGCCTTGCCGGCTTTACTGCCGAGCTTTAGTCAAGGAACGAAGCCGGCGCGTATTCAGATGGCAGTCAGCTCGGCGGACGCGGATGGCATTGTCGGGCCGGCTACTGCAACCGCGCCCGTGTTAGGTGAGGCTGCTACGGCTGCCGGGGCTGTCCCCGCTGCACCGGTGGCACCCGGGCCCGAGGCCTTTCCAGCAATGCCTGTTGTGCGTCCCCAGGCTGTGGCCATATCTGGTGCAACAGAAACCGGTGCGTCCGCCGATGCTTCGCCGGCAGAAGCAGCGGGCGTGTCTGCCGCGGGCGGCTCAGTTGCATCCTTCGGCGCTGCGCCGGGCAAGGATGCAGCGACCCCCTCACCGCCCGAGATCAATCTCCCTCTGCCTCTTTGGCCTACGTCCATCGCGTCGGCGACTGCGGCAGGGGGCTCGACACCATTGCCACGCGCGGTATCTGCCCCGACTGCTGACGAAGCCCGCACCCTAAGCGCGGCGCTTACTGTGTCTGCAGTCGCTGCGTCTAAGCCCGCTGTGTCTACGTTAAACGTACTCGCGGCGCTTCCACGGAGGACGCCATCATCACCTGATGTCGGCACGCCCGTTTCGGAGAGGTCCGCTTCGTCGTCATCGACGGCGCCGATATCCACCGTGCGCATTCCCCCAGCTTCGACGCCAGTTGCGCAAAGACCTATCCCGCCCGCAGCCGTTGCGCCGACCCCAACCTTGGCCGCTGCTCTTGGAGCGGCCTCCATTCTTGGTGGGTCACTCGACTCGGTCTCGCCCTCGTTCAAGTCGCCTGCGATCGTTGGCCCGACGTCTATCGGGCGTGCAACCGCGGTGCCGACGTCCGTCGTGCCGGCTGTCGCAGTGCGTCGTATTGGAGCGGCGGCGGGAATGGCGCCGACGTCGGACGAGACAGGCGCGCCTGGACCGACTATGGTGGATAGCGGAGTGCCTATAGCGTTCCCGGTGCCAGTGGCGAGTATTGACTTACCCAAAGCTGTGCTTGCACCCGTGGTGCGCAGCGTGAAATCTACCGCTGTGTCGGTCGCGGGTGACGATTCGTCCGCAACCGGGGCTACGCTCGCCAACGTGAGTATCGGACTGACTGCTGCTCTGCCGATACCCGCTCCGGTTGCAATGAAAGCGCCAACGGCTATTCCTGCGTCTATTGCGTTGGGTAGAGCGACTGTGGCGGCGGTGCCTGCACGCATGGGTGGAGTGGTGCCAGCGGCTAATGCGGCGCGCGAAGTAGTGGATGGCGGTTTGCCAGCGGCTGTGCCTGCGCCTGCAGGAGTGGGTAAAGGTATGCCAGCGGCTGTTCCTGCGTCCTCAGGAGTGACTAACCAGATGCTCGCGCCGGCTACTGCGGCGCCCTTAGGGGGGGTAACGGAGCACCAGCGGCTTTTTCGTCACTTTCGGTTGTGAGTAACCGGGTGCCAGGGGCCGCGTGGGCGTCAGCAGAGCCGGATAGCGACGTTCCTGCGGCTTTGCCCGCGCCTGCTACCACCGGGTTGCCTCCGGCGCCGCCGACGCCTGCTGAGCCGGATGTCGCACTGCCTGCATCTGCGATGTTGGCCGAGGAGATGTCGGCCGGGCCTGCGCCCTCGGTCGCGGGTACTAGGGTGCAGGCTATGCCAGTGCCTTCAGTGCCGAAGATCGAGATGCCAGTGCCTGCGCCCTCGGTGGCGGGTATTGGGGTGCAAGCTGTGCAAGAGCCTTCGGTGCCGAAGATCGGGATGCCCGCGCCAATGCCTGCGCCCTCGGTGGCGGGTATTGGGGTGCAAGCTGTGCAAGAGCCTTCAGTGCCGAAGATCGGGATGCCCGCGCCTTTGCCTGCGCGCTCGGTTGCGGACATTGGGATGCAAGCTGTGCAAGAGCCTTCAGTGCCGAAGATCGGGATGCCCGCGCCTTTGCCTGCGCGCTCGGTTGGGGACATTGGGATGCAAGCTGTGCAAGAGCCTTCAGTGCCGAAGATCGGGATGCCCGCGCCTTTGCCTGCGCGCTCGGTGGCGGACATTGGGGTGCAAGCTGTGCAAGAGCCTTCAGTGCCGAAGATCGGGATGCCCGCGCCTTTGCCTGCGCGCTCGGTGGCGGACATTGGGATGCAAGCTGTGCAAGAGCCTTCAGTGCCGAAGAACGGGATGCCCGCGCCTTTGCCTGCGCGCTCGGCGGCGGACATTGGGATGTCGCCTATGCCTTCCCTCTTAGTAGCAAATATCGGGATGACTGCGCCCTTAGTGGCGGATATCAGGGTGTCGTCTATGCCTGTGCCCTCAGTGGCAGATATCGGGATATTGCCTACGCCGGCTCTTTCAGCGGCAAATATCGGGATGCCAGCGCCGAAGCCTGCACCCTCAGTGTCGGATATCGAGACGCCAGCGGCGATACCCGCGCCCTCGGCGGTGGTTAACAGGATGCCTGACGCCGTGGCTGTTCGGGCTGCGGCGGGTAACGAGTTGCCCGCGCCTCCACTAGCACCCGCGCTCGCGATGGTGGCTACACAGTTGCCAGCGGCTGTGCGGGCTACTGAGCCGCCGTCCATGCTGCGAAAGCCAGCCCCCTTATTTGTCGGACCCTTAGAGGCCGACGAACTGACGGTTGCTGGCGTTGATCGAAATAGACCGCCGGTGGCACTTGCGGTAGAGGGCCCGCCAGATCCTACACTGGCCTCAGCGGCGGATCCTGGCATACCCCAACAGCGAACGCGGGCAGCTGCAAGCGTTCCCCTACCTTCGTCGGCGCCCGAAGCACCGCCTATGTCGTATCAACCGCCGACATGGTCTCAGGCGCCGGCTCCGGAGGCGGCCAAATCGGCGATCTCAACCACCGATCTAAAAGGCGGACTTCATGCCGTTGATCCGAGTCCCGACACCGCCTCGAAGTCGACGGACGGCGAAAAACAAATCGAGCAGACGGCTTCGCCCAACACCCTTTCTTCCTTGCCAACGACATCCGGCACCGTGGCAGCTAATCCGCCACCGTCGATCAAGGAGGGTACGCACGCGGCCCAAATTCTGCCGACCGTAATAATGTTGGCAAAAAGCGGGCTCGGCGGCGAGCAAATGACTGTTCGGCTGCATCCCGCTGAGCTCGGAATGGTGCAGGTGCGGATCGAGAGAGCGGCCTCCGGCGCGGCACACATAGAACTTACCGCGGACGACCCGAGAACCTTGCAGGCGCTGCAGCAGGATCAGTCCGCCTTGCATCGCGCCCTGGACGGTGCAGGCATACCGGCCGCCGGGCGAACGCTCACGTTTCATGCGGGTCAGCCACCGCCGGTATCGACATCGTCTGAAAGCAGTGAGGCAGCGTTAGGCAGCGGCCAGCATCCGTCGTCCGGGCGGGGCGCCAACGGTAATCCGGATGCTGGCCGCTTCGCCGGCGGCGGCAGAGGCAGCTATTCAGCGTGGGAAACGACCCGCAAGTCGGGTGGCCGGCCGTCCAGCGCCAATGCCACGGCCGCTTCGGCGACCCCCCGCGTATACCGCGCCGGTTTGGACATCACCGCCTGACCATCCAAAGGAGACTCTTTTCATGTCTGGAACCGTTTCAGCCCCGGGCACGGGAGGCACTTCTTCCACAGGCTCTACGATCGCTCAGGTCGGCACTACCGCCTTGGGTAGCCTCAGCGATAATTTCACAAACTTCTTGTCGTTGTTGATGACGCAGTTGCAGAATCAGGACCCGTCATCCCCGCTTGATTCAAATCAGTTCACCAGCGAGCTGGTGCAATTTACAAGCGTGGAGCAGCAAATCAGCACCAACAGCGACCTAACGCAACTTATTCAGTTGACGCAGGCCAGTCAGGTCGAGCAGTCAGCCTCGCTGATCGGCAAGCCAGTGACGGTTACCAGCCCGCAACTTTCGTTGCAGAACGGCAACGCGGAGATCAACTTCAATACTGCGACGGCGGAACCCGTCGGCATAGCGGTCTACAACAGCGCGGGAGCGCAGGTGCAAACCGCGTCACTGACAAGCGCCGCCGGGGCCAACAGTTGGTCTTGGAATGGCCAAAGTGCAAATGGCACGACCATGCCTGATGGGCCATATAAGGTGACAGTGACCGCGCTCGGCGCGAATGGGGCGACATCGCAGGTTCCCTTCACTGTTACTGGTACTGCGACATCGATACAGAACAACAGCGGGACCGTTCAGGTACAATTGGGAGGCCTGACACTGCCGTTCAGCGCGGTGCAATCGGTGGGGAATTGATTATTCCGAATGGCACTCTTCGCAAAGCGGGGCAGGGCCAGGCAAGTTTTGTCTCGTTCCGTTATCGTCAGAATTGCAGTATGGCCGTGTGCAGGGACGCGCGCTGCTGCACCTGCCTCTCCCGCGCGCGAGCTTGCCCGCTTTGAGCCCTGGGGAGACGCTGTTGGGGCTCCGTCCTGCTGATCCCTCGTACCGAGTTCAAGCACAAGTCGCCGCGCATCAAAAATAGGCGAGAGCGGTCAATTGACCGGAATCAGAAGAAATCCAAAAGCCACGAATCATAGACTTCGACTCGGCTATCATCCGGGTTTATGTTCTTATTATGTTCCCTGGCCTCGCCATCCCCAAAAAGCCTTTCCCGATTGGGCCCTCGCCAAGGGCGGAGGCACTCCTGGCGGCGCCACTTCCAAGTCGGGCGCCAGTTGCAAAGGGAACCCCCGCGCGATCACCTGCCATCGCCCATCTCCGTGAACGGATTGCACGGATCGAACGCGTACACCCGCGCGGTTCCACAGAGCGGTCAATTCCCATGGACATAGCGGCGATGGACCAAGTTCTGCCCACCGGCGGCATCCGCCTTGGAGCCCTGCATGAGGCTGCCTCGGCCGGCCCCGACACGGAACACGCCGCCGCCGCTACTCTGTTCATCGCCGGTATACTGGCACGTCTGGACGGCCCCATCCTGTGGGTGCTGCGGCAGGCGGACTTGTTCGCTCCCGGCCTTGCTGGCGTCGGGTTGGACCCCAGTCGCATCGTCTTCGCCGAGGCCGGCAAACAGGTGCTGCCCGTGATGGAAGAAGGTTTCCGGCATTCCGGCCTCGCCGCGGTGGTCGCTGAGCATAGCGGGCGGCTGAGCCTGGTTGCCTCGCGCCGGCTGCAATTGGCGGCGGAGCAGTCCGGCATCCTGGCCATCCTGATCCGGCGCAGCCAAAGCTTCGACGACCCCGCCCTGAACGAGCCAACCGCCGCCACCACCCGCTGGCGGATCGACGCCTTGCCGTCGCCACCAGCTCTGCCCCACGCCCCGGATACACCAGGCCTTGGACGCGCCAGATGGCGACTGGATCTGACCCGATGCCGCGGCGGCGAACCTGGATCCTGGATTGTGGAGGCTTGCGATGCGACGGGTCGTCTCGGTCTGGTTCCCAACACTGCCGACCGATCGGTTAAGGCAGCCTAAGGAAGGCCAGGGCGCTACCCACCCTTTAACGGGATCAAAGGGCCACCGGCCCTTTGCGGGTCCAGGGCAGCGCCCTGACCTTCCTTTAGTCACCGTAACCAGCCGAGTGGTAATGGCGGTGGATGCCACGGCGGCAGCCTTGGGCTTACGGCCCGGGATGAAGCTGGCGCAAGCGCAGGCTTTGGTGCCGGGGCTAAAGGTATATGACGCGGACTTGCCAGGCGATGCGGCGTTGCTGCGCCGGCTGGCGGAGTGGTGCCTGCGGTACGCGCCGCTCACTGCGGTCGATCCGCCGGACGGATTATGGATCGACGTCACCGGCGGCACACATCTGCATGGTGGAGAAACGCGGCTTCTAGACGATCTGGTCAGTCGATTGAATTCCCAAGGTTTGGCCGTGCGCGCCGCCATTGCAGACACCCCGGCTGTCGCGCATGCAGTGGCTCGGTTTGGCTCTGGTGGAGTGGTGCCCCCGGGCAAGGACGTCATAGCCGCGTTTCCGATCGAGGCGTTGCGCCTGCCGGCTGACATGCTGGCCGATCTGCGTTTGATGGGGTTCGAGCGGGTTGGGCCTGTGGCCGCGGCGGCCCGAGCGCCTTTGGCGAGGCGGTTCGGGGTTGAGCTGGGAAAGAGGTTGGATCAAGCGGCGGGGGTGTTATTCGAACCGATCGTGCCCGTGGCACCTTCAGCGTCGATCCAGGCCAGGCTGGGGTTCGTCGAACCGCTGCTGACTGCGGAAGCTTTTTCCACCGTGATTGCGTCGTTGGTTGCCCAGGTTTGTGGCGATCTGGAGAGGGCCGGTTTGGGCGCTCGCCGGCTGGATTTGCGCTTCGAGCGCGTGGATGGGTCGGTTCAGGCCATTCGCATCGGCACGGCTCGCCCGGTGCGCGATGCCCGCCACCTCGTCCGCATGCTGGATGAGCGGCTGGAGTGTGTTGATCCGGGCCTGGGTGTGGAGGCGATGCACTTGATTGTCGCCATGGCCGATACCTTGGATTTCGTCCAGGCTGCCTCGTCGTTGGTTGCAGAGGCGTCGCCGGATCTGGCTCCGCTGGTGGATCGCCTGGTCAATCGGTTGGGAGAGGGGGAGGTGTATCGCCTCGTACCGGTTGAAAGTGACATACCGGAACGATCCATGCGTCAGGTGCCGGCGTTGACCCAGGGGACTGGAGGCTGGCCCTTCGATTTGCCGCGTCCGGTGAGGCTGCTCGATCCGCCTCAGCCGATCGATGCGATGGCTTTGCTGCCGGATCATCCGCCGGTGGCATTCACCTGGCGGCGAGTGCGTCACAAGGTGCGGCACGCCGATGGGCCGGAACGCATCGCTGGGGAATGGTGGAAGCGTGACCTGGAGTGGGTGTCGGTGCGGGATTATTTCCGTGTGGAGGACGAAGATGGACGCCGTTTCTGGCTGTTCCGGAGAGGCAATGGGAGTGATATGGAGACGGGGGATATGCGGTGGTTTTTACACGGGCTTTTTTGATTCTGGAGAGAATGGCGAACAATCGTCCCAAACGTCATGTTCCGGGCCACATCGTATCTTTGACAATCAAGCAAAATTTAACGCGGAGGAAGAACGAGGGTCGCGAAGAGCCGAGGAGGAAGGTAAAATAGCGCTTCGAGCGAAGCGTCCCATTAATACCAAACGGGAATAAACAGTGGAATACTCTGCCTTCTGAATTTGGTAGTCGTCCGAGCCAGTGCACGGCAGCCAAACCAGGCCACTTCCTCCGTGGCCCCTCGCGACCCTCGTTTTGCTTCGTGTTAAAAACATGCATGCAGGAGTGAAACGAACCGTGCGACGTGCGCTCCCATGACGCCGCTTTATACCGAACTACAGGTGACAACGAACTACAGTTTCTTGCGCGGCGCCTCGCATATCGAGGAACTCATGGTGCGCGCCGCCGTCTTGCGCATGAAGGCGCTGGCCGTCACTGACCGGAACTCCCTAGCTGGGATCGTCCGCGCCCACCAGCGTGCCAAAGAAGCCGGCATCCGCCTGATTGTCGGGTGCCGGCTGGATCTGAAGGACGGCCCGTCGGTGCTAGTCTATCCAACAAGCCGAACCGGCTATTCCCGCCTGACCCGTCTGCTGACCAAAGGAAAAGGCCGCGCCGGCAAAGGCAAATGCGAATTGTATTGGCCGGATCTGGCGGCGGCATCAGAAGATCTGATCGGCATCCTCTGCACGGATCCCACTGAAGAAAACCTGCGCTGCCTGAAAGCGGATTTCGGCGACCGGGCCTATGTCGCCCTGACGTTGAAGCAGCGTCCCAACGACGCCGTCAGGCTGCGCATCATTACCGACACAGCCGCCTCTCTCGGCGTCCCGGCCGTCGCCACCAACGACGTGTTGTATCATGCCCCCGGCCGTCACATCTTGCAGGATGTGCTGAACTGCATTCGCGAAGGCTGCACCATCGACGAACTCGGCTACCGCCGCGAGCGATCAACGGTACGGCATTTACAATCGCCAGAAGAAATGATTCGCCAGTTCGCCCGCCACCCGGACGCCATCGCGCGCACGCAGGAGATCGTTGATCGTTGCCAATTCAGTCTGGACGAACTCCGCTACCAGTATCCGCATGAAATTCACATCCCCGGCCTGACCGCGCAACAAACCCTCGAGCAACGCACCCGAGAGGGCGCCGCCGCACGTTATCCCGACGGCGCCCCGGAAAAAATCACCCGCCAGCTCCGCCATGAACTCGATCTGATCGCGGACCTGGACTATGCACCGTATTTCCTTACGGTTGATAGCATCGTTCGGTTCGCTCGCTCCCAAGGCATCCTATGCCAGGGACGCGGGTCGGCGGCGAATTCGGCGGTGTGTTTCGTGTTGGGGATCACCTCCATCGATCCCACCCGCAGTGACCTTCTGTTCGAACGTTTCGTCAGTGCCGAACGCCGGGAACCGCCCGATATAGACGTGGATTTCGAGCACGAGCGGCGCGAGGAAGTGATCCAGTGGATCTACCAAACCTATGGCCGCCATCGTGCTGCCCTCTGCGCCACGATCATCCGCTATCGCGGCCGCGGTGCAGTACGCGATGTCGGCAAGGCATTGGGTCTGACCGAGGATGTGACCAGCGCCCTCGCGTCCCAGGTCTGGAGCTGGAGCGAGGAGGGCGTTGCCGAGGAACACGCCGCGGCGCTGAACTTCAATCTGGAAGACCGCCGGTTGCGCCTGACGATGGATCTGGCGCGCGCACTGATGGGGTTTCCGCGGCATATGTCGCAACATCCAGGCGGCTTCGTGTTAACCGAGGAACGACTGGACGATCTGGTGCCCATCGAGCCGGCCGCCATGGTCGACCGCCAGGTAATCGAGTGGGACAAAGACGACATCGACATCCTCCGCTTCATGAAGGTCGATGTGCTCGGTCTTGGCATGCTGGGCTGTATGCGGCGCGCGTTCGATCTTATGTCGAAACATAAAGGCCAGGTGCTGGATCTGGCAACCATCCCGGCCGAGGACCCCGCCACCTACGCGATGATCCGCAAAGCCGACACGCTGGGGACGTTTCAGATCGAATCGCGAGCCCAGATGTCGATGCTGCCGCGGCTGAAGCCGCGCACGTTCTACGATATCGTTATTCAAGTGGCGATCGTCAGGCCAGGGCCGATCCAGGGCGACATGGTGCATCCGTATCTGCGCCGTCGCGATGGGCTGGAGAAAGTCGAGTATCCAACACCTGAATTGCGTCGTGTGTTGGAAAAGACGCTGGGCGTTCCGCTGTTTCAGGAACAGGCGATGCAGGTGGCGATCGTCTGTGCCGGCTTCACTCCATCGGAAGCCGATGCGCTTCGCCGCAGCATGGCGACCTTCAAGTTCACCGGCGGGGTCTCGATTTTCAAGGAAAAGCTGATCGCCGGCATGGTCGAACGCGGCTACACGCGCCGAATTCGCCGAGAAGACATTTTCTCAAATTGAAGGTTTCGGCAGTTACGGTTTTCCGGAAAGTCACGCCGCGAGTTTCGCGCTGATCGCCTACGCCTCGTCATGGATAAAGTGCCACCATCCGGATGTGTTCTGCTGCGCGCTGCTGAATGCGCAACCGATGGGGTTTTACGCCACCGCGCAGATCGTCCGCGATGCCCGCTTGCATAACGTGGAGGTGCGCCCGGTCTCGGTGAACGAGTTCGCCTGGGACTGCACGCTGGAGTCGCTGCCCCCGACTCGCAGGGATAACCGATACGCCGTGCGTCTCGGCCTGCGCATGACCAAGGGGCTTGCCCAAATCCATGCGAACGAGGTGCTCTCCCGTCGCACGACAAAATACCGCTCGATCGAGGATCTCTGGCGCCGGGCAGACATCCCGGTTGCGGCACTGGAACGCCTGGCGGAAGCGGATGCGTTCCAAACCCTGGGACTGAACCGGCGGCAGGCGTTGTGGGCGATCCGCGGCCTGTCGGATACGAGGCTGCCGCTGTTCGACACCGCTCCCGCCGAACCGGACGCCGAACCCGAAGTGGCGCTGGCGGCGATGACCGCCGGCCGGGAGGTGGTAGAGGACTACCGCGCCACCGGTCTGAGCTTGCGCCGCCATCCGGTTAGTTTCTTGCGCCAGGACCTCGCCTTGCGCCACATCGTCCGCTGCGCTGACCTGATGACGATCCGTGACGGCAAACGTGTCGAGGTGGCCGGCATCATCCTAGTGCGGCAGCGGCCGGGCAGCGCGCATGGCGTGCTGTTCGTCACGATCGAGGACGAGACAGGCCACGCCAACCTGATCCTCTGGCCGTCGGTATTCGAGGCGCAGCGGCGGCTGGTGTTGTCCGCCAGCATGATCGCCTGCCACGGGAAATTGCAGCGGGAAGGCGAGGTGATCCACGTGATCGCCGAACACCTGACAGATCTGTCCGATCTGCTGCGGGGGGTTGGGGAACGAGACGACAAACCGTTCCCTCTGTCCTACGGTCGCGGTGACGAGGCCAAACGTGGCAGCCAACCGGACCCGCGCGAGAAACAGCGCCCCGTCGCGCGCGATATCTATGTCCGGGATCTGGACATCCGTCGCCCAAAGGGCATCAAGGTGTCAACCCGGGATTTCCGGTAGCCGCCATCCAATGGCGAGAACAGGACCAATCCGCGGAGGACGGCTTTAACCCGATGGCACGGGTGCCCCAATAACACGACGGTTGCCTGACCCGGGCGGCTGTGGCATCCGCACCACGGTTTTCCCTGAATTTGCCCGATCTTAGAAAGTGGTATTCCCCAAGTGAGTGTCTTCGAGTGTCTCGGCTTTGGCTTCACCTTCGCCGATCTGAACGACCGCGACGGCCTGATCCGGCTGGACAAGCAGTTCCTGGAGGCTTTGGAGGATCGCGATACCGGCCTCCACCATCGCCTGCTCGCCGCTCGCGCCGCCCCGGACAGCCTGACCAGCCGCGACGAATCCGATCTGGTCGTGGCGCTGGGCCCCCATCTCGACGAATTCGTGGCCGAACTATTCGGCATTCAGTCAGACACCGCGGAACTGATGCAGCAGACGCTGGAACTCGATCCGATCCACGCCTGCAAGCGTCTGTTCGTGCAGCGTCAGGCAGTGAAGAAATACCCCGATCCCTCCGGCCTTCGACGGTCCCGCTCTGCGTGCAGCCCTGGAAGCTCGGATCGGCGCGCCCGCTAACCGACAAATCCTTCGCCACCCAGGTCGCTGCCTCGGAAAACGACCCGGCGGCGGTGGACGAAGCCCTCCGTTATGCCGCCTGGGCGACCCTAACGCCGGAAGGACAGGCATATCATCGCGGCGGCACGCTGTTCCATGTGCCGCGCCGGATCGATCCCCACCACCTCGTGCCGGTCGAGACGATCGAGCGCGACGGCGTCACGATGCTGCGTCTGCCAAAGCATGACTGGCGCCACCGCGAGGGCTTTGCCCTTACTGATCATGGGATGAACACCCAGCAGGCCTTGGACCAGGTGAATTATTGCATCTGGTGCCACACCCAGGGGAAGGACTTCTGCTCGACCGGACTGAAGGACCGCAAGACCGGACAGTTTCAGAAGTCGGTGTTCGGCGTCACTCTCGCCGGCTGTCCGCTCGACGAGAAAATTTCGGAAATGCATACGCTGCGCGCCGCTGGTCACGTCCTGGGCGCCTTTGCGACGATCGCCATCGACAACCCGATGATGGCGGCGACCGGCCATCGCATCTGCAATGACTGCATGAAGGCCTGCATCTACCAGAAGCAGGAGGCGGTCGATATTCCACAGGCCGAGACCTCAGTCCTGAAGGATGTGCTGAAGCTGCCTTGGGGCTTCGAGATCTATTCCCTTCTGACGCGCTGGAATCCGTTGGACATCCGCCGTCCCCTGCCCCGCCCCGATAGCGGGCGGAAGGTCCTGATCGTCGGCCTCGGCCCCGCCGGGTTCACCCTGGCGCACCACCTGATGAACGATGGCCACACCATCGTCGCGGTTGACGGATTGAAGATCGAGCCCCTGAACTTTGACATTTCGGCGCCCGTGCGCGACGTCGAGATCCTGTTCGAGAACCTCGACGATCGCGTCATGGCCGGGTTCGGCGGCGTGGCCGAGTACGGAATCACCGTCCGCTGGAACAAGAACTATCTCAAAGTCGTGCGCCTGCTGCTGGAGCGCCGCGCACAACAATTTGCCCATTTCGGCGGGATCCGCTTCGGCGGCGGCGCCACCCTGTCGATGGATGACGCCTGGGCGATGGGCTTCGACCATATCGCCCTATGCATGGGCGCCGGCAAGCCGACCGTGCTCGACATCCCGAACGGGCTGGCGCGCGGCGTCCGTCAGGCCTCCGACTTCCTGATGGCGCTGCAACTGACCGGCGCGGCGAAGACGTCCTCGATCGCCAATTTGCAGCTTCGCATGCCGGTCGTGGTGATCGGCGGCGGGCTGACGGCGATCGATACCGCGACCGAAAGCCTCGCCTACTACGTTCGGCAGGTGGAGAAATTCGCCCTGCGGTACCGCATCCTGGTGACCGAGAAGGGCGAGATGGCGGTCCGCCTGCCGTGGACCCCGGAAGAAGCCGAAATCGCCAATGAATTCCTGGCGCATGCCGCCGCGATCCAGGCGGAGCGGCAGGCGGCGGCGAAAGAACGGCGCGAGCCGGCGCTGGCCGCATTGCTGGAAAGCTGGGGCGGCGCGACCATCGCCTATCGCCGCCGGTTGGTAGACAGCCCGTCCTACACGTTGAACCACGAGGAAGTGGCCAAGGCGATGGAGGAAGCCGTGCGCTTCGCCGAGGGCCTGACCCCGGTCGCGGTGGAAACCGACACCCACGGCCACGCGGCGGGGTTGCGGGTGAAGCGCGTCGATGGAACGGAAGCGACGCTTCCCGCGCGCGCCATCCTCGTCGCTGCCGGCACCCAGCCGAACACGGTGCTGGCTCGGGAGGACCACCGTATCCAGTTGGATGGCCGCTACTTCCAGGCGGTGGACGAGAATGGCGCCAAGGTCGAACCGGTGCGCGGTCTCGCCAAGCCGGAGCAGACTCACGTACTGATGCATCGCGCCGAAAATGGCCGCTTCATCAGCTTCTTCGGCGACCTGCACCCCAGTTTCTTCGGCAATGTGGTCAAGGCCATGGGAGGAGCGAAACGCGGCTACCCCATCGTTTCCCACGTCTTGGCCGCGCAACCGGCCACCAACGTAGCCGGCCCCAAGCTAATCGCCGCCGCTCGGGAAAACCTGAGCGCAACCGTGCATGCGGTGCACCGCCTCACCCCCACCATCATCGAGGTCGTGATCAAAGCCCCCGCCGCCGCTCGCGCGTTCCGGCCGGGACAGTTCTACCGACTGCAAAACTTCGAGGTTCTCGCCATGCACGACGACGAGCCTGGGATCGGCCGCACGATACTGAATATGGAAGGCCTGGCGATGACCGGCGCCTGGACGGATCCAACTGCCGGTCTGGTCAGCGTCATTGTCCTGGAGATGGGCGGCAGCTCCGATCTCTGCGCGTTGCTCAAGCCTGGGGAGCCGCTGATCTTGATGGGACCGACCGGCACGCCCACCGAGATCCACGCTGGGACCACCGTCGCACTTGTCGGCGGCGGATTGGGGAACGCGGTGCTGTTTTCCATTGGCGCCACGACGCGGGCGGCGGGATCGAAGGTAATCTACTTCGCCGGCTACAAGGCGATCCGCGATCGCTACAAAGTTGCCGAAATCGAGCGTGCGGCCGATGTCATCGTCTGGTGCTGCGACGAGGCGCCAGGCTTCGCGCCGAAACCCGACCGGCCACAGGATCGCTCCTTTGTCGGCAACATCGTGCAGGGGATAGCGGCTTACGGGTCGGGTGCGCTCGGTGATCAGGCGGTGAAGTTAGCCGACGCGAAGCACATGATTGTCATCGGCTCCGATCTCATGATGCAAGCCGTCGGCGCTGCCCGGCATGGCTTGCTGGCGCCGTTTTTGAAGGCGGGTCATACTGCGGTCGGGTCGATCAACTCCCCCATGCAATGTATGATGAAGGAGGTCTGCGCGCAGTGCCTGCAGCCGCAGACCGACCCGGTGACCGGGACGCGGACGGTTGTCTTCTCGTGCTTCAATCAGGATCAGGCGCTGGACCGGGTGGATTTTTCCGCGCTGCACGACAGGCTCGGGCAGAACGGGACGCAGGAGAAGCTGACCGCTCAGTGGATCGACCGGGCACTGCGGCGCTTGGGCGTCCGGACCGACGTCGCAGCGGCATAGCGGAGATCGAGGCTCGCGTTTTCAGGTCACTCCCCGGATCGATTGCCAGCGGAACAAGACCTTACCGAAGTATCCGGCCGCTCCGGAATGCGGCGATTGGGCACGCCATGCACCGTCGCATCCATGCTAAACACTACCGCCCGAGCCCCAATGCTCGGGCCTACCTGCCGCAGTAGCTTGAACCGCAAAGGCTGGGACGACTGAGATCCAACACGCGAGATGAGACCACCTCATTCTCCCGCACGGACCATGGCCGTGTCGCCTTGTCCCGCAAGGCCCCGATACGTGATGGCTCCCGCGCTTGCTCCGATCAGCCATCCCCAATCGCCGACATTGAATATCGCGCCATAGGCACCCAGCAATGCCAAACCAATTGAGAGCGTTCCAGCGACGGCCAGGGCTACCAGCGCTTTATGGTTCCAGCCGCCGTCATAGTAGAAGGCACCGCTCGGCGACATCGTGTAGAGGTCATTGACGTCGACTACTTGCTGTTTCACGAGGTAGTAGTCGGCCACGATAATCCCGAACATCGGGCCGAGTACCGAGCCGAAAATGCTGACGAACAAGGTTATCGCATGCGGGCTCGCAACGAACAGCCAGGGACACACCAGGACGGACAGGATGGAGGTGATTAGGCCGCCAAGCCTGAAATTTATGCGTTCCGGGTAAAGATTGGCGATGTCGTACGCAGGTGAGACGAAGTTCGCGACGATGTTTATCCCCATGGTCGCGACGATGAAGGTGATCGAGCCTATGATCACGACGACCGGATTGCCGATCCGCTCGACGATCCGGACCGGGTCCATGATCGCCTGCCCAAACACCTTGAGGGTTCCCGCTGTCACGATCACGGTAATGATCGAGAACACTAGAAAGTTGACCGGTAGCCCGAGGAAGTTGCCCATTTTCATGGCAGACTCGTTCTTCCCGAAGCGGGCGAAATCTCCAAAATTGAGCAAGAGTGCGGCGAAATAGGCCACGATAAGCATGGCTGCGTTCGCCATTACACCCAGCGTTGCTCCGGTCGAGTCGGCGGGCGGGCTCAGTTGCAGAGCGAGGCTGGAGAACCCGGTCTGCCACAGGATCCAGATCGCCAGCGCGAACATGACAACGTAAACAACTGGCCCGCAGAAGTCGATGAAGCGCCGAATGCGCTCCATGCCGCTGAGGAAGATCAGCAACTGGAATAACCACATAAACAGAAAGCTGAACCAAGCTAGCGTAGACAGGCCGAGAAAATTGTTGTGGGTCAGATCGGCGGCGGCCGGTAACAAGGTGACGACGAGCACTTGGACGGCCTTCGAGGCAAAATAAGTTTGTACTCCGTACCAAACGATGCCGACCACACCGCGGACCATAGCAGCGAGGTTCGCACCCATGACGCCGAAGGAGATGCGTGCGACCACCGGGTAGGGAATGCCAAGGCGCAACGACGGGCGCCCGATCAGGTTCATCAGGAAGTACACGGCCATGATGCCCACCAGCATCGATATCAACACCTGCCACCCGGTCAGGCCGAGAAAGAATAGGCTGGCAGCAAAGGTATAGCCGCCGACCGAATGGACGTCCGACATCCACATGGCGAACAGGCTAAAAACGCCCCAGGTGCGGCCCTCGGGCGCCGCCGGCGCAAGGTCGTGGTTGTAAAGAGTTGGATTCGCTCCGGGTATTTCGAGGGTCGGCACGCCCTGGCTGTTCGACATCCTGTGTCCCCTTATTGCCGGTGCCGACGCACCGCTAGCGCCGCGATTTCATGGAACGCCTCTATGACTTGCGAAGGCGCAGCAATATCGGTGCCAACGAGATGTCGCGGGCGGACTACCAGCCGAAGCGATCAAGCCTACAATCATTTACGCGCTCGGAGGTTGCTGTTACGCCACGCCTCGATCAATCGACAACCGAACGAGATCAGCGGTCCGTGCCACGCCAAGTTTTGCCTTGATCTGACTGCATGTATTGGCAACCGTCTTGTAGCTGACGCCGAGTGCGTCGGCGATATTCGACAGGCCCTGGCCGTCGCTGAGCAGACGCATGATCTCGAGGTCGCGCTCGGACAGCCGCTCCATCAGCCTACCGTCCGCGGAGCCTTTCAGCGCCAGCCCCTGCGCGATTTCAGCCTCGACATAACGCCCACCCTCGGCCACGCGCCGGACCGCCTCCAGCAGTTCTTCAGGCGAAGCGTTCTTGCTGAGATATCCGGCGGCCCCAGCACGCAACGCGCGGGTCGCGTAAAGCGCCTCCGCGTGCATGCTCAGCACCACTACCCGAGCCTCCGAATGTTCGGCCAGAAGGCGCCGCAGCAGCTCTAGCCCGCCAAGGCCGGGCAGGTTGAGATCGAGCACGATGAGCTCCGGCCGATCGGCTCGCACCATTGCGAGCGCCTCCCGCCCGGTCGCCGCCTCGCTGATCTGAACCCCCGGCAACGCCGTGAACAGCCGGCGAAGCCCGGAGCGAACGATAGCATGGTCGTCAACCAGCAGAACCTTCACGCCGCCTCCATTGCCACGGTGCAGGGCAACCGTGCTGTCACGACAAGTCCTTTTCCATTCTCGCCTGGACCCACACGGAGCGACCCGCCGAGCCCCTCGACACGCTCCCGCATGCCCCTGAAGCCTAACCCGATAAAGCCGCTCCCAGTGGGACCAGACTCCGCGAGCCCTGTCCCGTCGTCGGCCACCCGCACAACGATTTCCCCGCTGTCCGCGGGCTGGACGGCGATTTCAATCCGCTCCGGGCGGCCATGGCGAACGGCATTGTTCAGCCCTTCCTGCACTAGACGATAGATTGCCGCCAGGGTCGCATCGCCAATCCCATCCTCGTCGACCGAGACATCGAGGAAATAATCGATCGTTGGTTGCCGTGCCCGCCAGAACGCGACGAGGTTGTCCAGCGCGGGAGCCAGGCCGCCCTCCACCGGGCTAACTGAGCGCAGCCGATGCAGCATGGCGCGGACATGGCGCTGCATGTGACCGACGGCTTCGCGGATCGCGTGTGCACGCTCCGGCACGTCGGCGATCCGGCCCGATGCGACCGCCTGCTCAATTGAAGCCACGTCCAAATGGACAGCGAACAGGAAGGGACCCACCTCGTCGTGCAAATCCCGCGCGAGGTCCGTCCGCTCCTCCTCCTGCAAAGTCAGCAGTTGTTCGGTGAGCCGCAGGTTGCGCGTCTGTGCCTCGTCCAGCCGCTCCGCCATCGTGTTGAACCCCTGAGCGAGCCGCGCGAGTTCGGGTGGCCCGGCGTGCTCGACCCGGACCGCGAATTCGCCTGAGCCGAAAGAGGCGAGCGCTGTCGACAGCCGATCGAGCGGACGCAAGGCGCGTCCCACCAGAAGGCTGACGAGCACGATACTCAATCCGCAGAACAATCCGACCGCGACGAGATCATCCTGAAGCTGCGTCCACACTTCCGCGACCTCGTTGCGGGGATCAGCTTCGATCGTGATGACGCTGCCAGCGCCCCCATCGAGGTGGATGGGCGCGAGCGGAGGCGCAAGTAAGGCGACGAACCATGCCGGGACCTTCGGCGGTAGCGCCGGTAACGTCGAGGCCATTCGTAACCCACCCGTGGCATCCCGCAGCACGACACGAACGTGACGATCGCCATCAAACGTACGCACCAGCCGTCCGAGCTCGTCTCCCGGATCCCCCGCGTCCGGCAAGTCATCGATCCCGTTGCGGAGCGTCTGAGCACCTACCGCGAGCGCCGCCTGCATCTCCGTCCGCACCGATCGGACGGCGTGCCAGCCGGCTGCCAACCCGCCGATGCAAAGGCTCACGAGCAGAACGAATATGATGGACGCCATCAATCGAAGGCGGAGCGACATGGCGGCATATTCCTCCACGCGCGGATGTTATCCGAAATGCAGCATCGCGCGAAGATCGGGAACTTTTCCCGCCAAGTTCAGGAATGTGTGCCATTGGCGGCGAGAGAGCGGTTGGGTGACAATTCCGGCCAACAAGAGCCGGGGTGGAATACTAATATAGATGGCAAGATGCTCATGGTTCGACGTCCGCCGCACCGGGGGCACGCTGGCTGGCGTTGCCGCAGTTCTGACGCTGGCGTGGGTAGCCGCCCGCGCGCAACCGGCCCCCTCCGATACAGCGGAACCGGTGTCAGTCACATTGCCGCCGGTCGACATCGTCGCACCCTCCCCATTGCTCGGCTCCGGTGTCGACCGCGATACCGTGCCGGCCGAAACCAACGTGCTAAAGGGCGACGATCTGACGCGCGGGGGCACTTTGATCACGCCAGGTGTAACGCGCGCGCTGAACGAGCAGGTCGGCGGCGTCAACCTCAATTCTTGGGCTCGTGATGGCCGGCGGCCTCATGTCCGCCAACGCGGCGCAAGCAGGACCAAAGCTCGGTTATGTCAAAGATTGACACAGACCATGATGGCTCAGTGAGCTTGGACGAGGCGAAGAAAGCAGCAATAGCGAAGTTCGACACGCTGGATAAGGATAAAGAAGGCACACTTGACGCCAACGAATTGACCGGAATCCTCGGCCGTAACGACCTAATCAAGGCCGATAAAAACGCTAGACAAAGTGGAATTTCTAGCGCTTGTCGAGAAGCTGTTCGCCGCGGCCGATAAAGACAAGGACGGCACACTCGACGCAAAGGAGCTCTCAACCGAACAGGGACGGGCATTGGTTTCACTCCTCGCCTGTGCTCGGTGTCAGGTCCCTTGGCGGCCATCAGCACCGGTTTCCCTTTCTCAAATGCGAGTCGCAGCGTCTTGGCCTCGGCGGCTGCCGCCCGCCGGATTGCGGGCAAGGCCAACGCTGTCGCGAGCAAATGGCACCCGTTGATTATCAGGCGCATGTTCGGGTTATCGAGCCCAGCTTTCGCGCTTCCTCTCCGGTCAGGAGGCCCGCGCTGGATAGCTCACCCGGCCGCCGAGGTAGATACGGCGGGCGAGGCGCTGAATATCGTCCAGGGTTGGCCAGATCGATCCGTCCAGATCGTCGAGTTTTATGTCGGTGGCGATGAAGCGATAGCCCTTGTCGAGGCGGACGGCGGCGCCGACGAAGGCACCATCGACATCGATAACGTGGGACTGCAACATTGGAGGGGTCCTTCCAGGGACCAAGTCAGGCAAGCGGGTTCGAGCGGGTCTTTAAACGAAGCGCCGACACCGCATCGACATGACCGTCGCGATCGGGCAGGCCGGGAACGGGATAGGTGCCATGGTCGTCATCTACCATTCTCCTGCTTTCACCAGCGGCAAGCCGGCTTCGAACTATATAAGAGGATATCTTTCCGGCAAAGTGCAATATGCTAGTAGAAAAAAGATTTTCTTTCTACCGGCACTATACGAGGGGGCGAGGATCGTCGACCGTCGCCCCTATGCGAAAACCAAAATATCCGCCGCTTGCCGAACCGGCCTGCCGCTCCTATCCCAACTGGGGGCCGGCGCCCCAGGCCGCTGGGATAAACGAACGTGGAGCGAGCGGGTGAACCAGGACAGCCGACACATCGTGATCGCCGGGGCTGGCCATGCGGGTGGATCGGCGGCAGCCATGCTACGGCAGTTCGGTTGGACAGGCGCGATCACCCTCATTGGCGAGGAACCGTTGCCACCGTATCAGCGGCCGCCTTTGTCGAAAGCTTGGCTGACCGGCGAGGCAACGGCCGAAAGCCTGGCGCTGCGGTCAGCCAAATTTTATCTGAGCGCGACCATCGATCTGCGGCTGGGGATTCGGGTAACCGGCATCGACCAAGCGGCGAAAAGGGTAACGTTGTCTGACGGCGAGACGTTGGCCTACGACTACCTGATCCTGGCACTTGGCGCGCGAGCGCGGCGATTGCCGCTGCCGGGTGCGGGCCTCGACGGCGTGCTCGAGCTACGCACGGCGGCTGACGCCGACAGGCTGAAGGCCGCGTTGCGGCCCGGCGCGACGCTGGCGGTCATCGGCGGTGGGTATATCGGGCTGGAGGCCGCTGCCTCGGCCCGAGCGCTAGGGGCTGAGGTTACTGTGATAGAACGCGAAAGCCGCGTTCTGGCGCGGGTCGCCTGCCCGATCCTGTCTGAATTCTTCCAGACGTACCATCGCGCTAAGAGCGTCGCGATCGAGGTGAATGCCGAGGTCGCGTCTTTGGACGGTGAGGATGGCACAATAGCCGGCGTCCGGCTTGGCGACGGGCGGCTGATCCCGTGCAACGCAGCGCTCATCGGCGTCGGCGCCGTCGCGAACGACGAACTCGCTCGGGAGGCGGGGCTGACGTGCCACAACGGGATCGCGGTGGACCTCGCGGCGCGCACGGATGATCCGGCAATTTTCGCGATCGGCGATTGCACCAGCCGTCCGCTGCCACTGTATGACCGGATCGGCAGGCTGGAGAGCGTGCCAAACGCGCTCGAGCAGGCCAAGCAAGCAGCCGCGATGATCTGCGGAAAACCGCCACCGACGCCGGAGGTGCCATGGTTCTGGTCCGACCAATATGACTTGCGGCTGCAGATCGCCGGGCTGCCGTTCGATACGACGGAAATCGCCGTTCGCGGCGATGTCGCCGCGGCCAAATTCGCGTTGTTCCATTTGACCGGGGACGGTACCGTTCAGGCCGTGGAGGCGGTCAATTCCGCACCTGAGTTTATGGGCGGGCGGCGGATCATCGCCAGGCGAAAACGTCTCACTCGCGCACGTATTGAAGATATGTCAGTATCAATGCAAGAACTCGCGGCTTAGCAAGGAAACGCTGTATGCCCACGATCACCTATATCGAACACAACGGGACGGAACACCCGGTCGACGTTCCTGTTGGCAAATCTGTGATGCAGGGCGCGGTTGAGAATAACGTACCCGGTATCGACGCCGATTGCGGGGGGGAGTGCGCCTGCGCGACTTGCCACGTCTATGTCGACGCCGCGTGGCTGGCCACCATCGGATTGCCGCCGGCGGGATCGCAGGAAGCCAGTATGCTGAGCTTTGCCGCCGTCACCCAGCCTGATTCTCGCCTGTCTTGCCAGATCCCCGTTACCAACGCTCTGGATGGGCTGGTGGTGCGGATGCCGGAAGGACAGCATTAGCGAACAGAAGGATCTAATCATGAATGCGCCGTTCCATTTTGATCCTGCCTCGGACGCTGCGACCACGCCGCTAGACCGGATTGATGTGAGCGATCCGCGGCTGTACCAAAACGACATCTATTATTCCTATTTCGAGCGTTTGCGCCGGGAGGACCCTGTACATTACCGCGAGAACGGGATGTACGGCTCGTTTTGGTCGGTGACCAAGTTTAAGGATATCATGGCGGTTGAGACCCGCCCCGAAATCTACTCATCCGAGGCGAAGCTGGGCGGCATCAGCGTTACCGATCGGCCGATGGAGTATCGGCGGTCCAGCTTTATCTCCATGGACCCACCGCGGCACGACGAGCAGCGCAAGGTCGTCAGTCCGATTGTGGCGCCGGCCAATCTCAACAACATGGCAGGCATCATCCGGGAGCGTGTTTGCAAGGTGCTGGACGGGTTGCCGCGCGGAGAAACCTTCGACTGGGTGCAGCGCGTGTCGATCGAGTTGACCACGCTAATGCTGACCACCCTGTTCGACTTCCCACTCGAGGAGCGCGGCAAGCTGACCTATTGGTCGGATTGTGCGACTCAGGATGTGAATGCGGGCGGTCTAGTGGATTCAGAAGAAAAGCGACTCGAAATCCTAACGGAGGCGCTGCGTACGTTCACGACCATGTGGCATGATCGGGCGGCCCGACCGCCGGGTTTCGACCTGATCTCCATGCTGGCGCACGGCGAAGCGACTAAAAACCTAGTCGATGACCCGGCCGAGTTTCTTGGCAATCTCACCCTGCTGATCGTCGGCGGCAACGATACTACACGAAATTCCATGAGCGGCGGGTTGTGGGCGCTGTGCAAGCACCCGGCAGAATACCAGAAACTGCGCGATAACCCCGCGCTGGTAACCAGCATGGTGCCGGAGATTATCCGCTGGGTATCGCCCATCATCCATATGCGGCGGACGGCCGTCGCGGACGCAGAGCTTGGCGGTAAGCAGATTAAAACCGGGGACAAAGTCGTGATGTGGTACGTCTCTGGCAATCGCGACGAGGAGTCGATCGACGACCCGAATGCATTTATCATCGACCGAGCCCGCCCACGGCATCATTTGTCCTTCGGCTTCGGTGTGCATCGCTGTGTCGGCAATCGTCTGGCCGAGATGCAGTTGATAATCCTGTGGGAGGAGATCATGAAGCGCTTTCCGATGATCGAACTGGTGGAGGAACCGAAGCGTATCTACTCCAACTTTATCCACGGTATTTCGGAGATGAAGGTTCGCATCCCGGCGTGATCGAGGCGTCGGGCCAGCTGTCCTTTCTCCAGGCGTCGGGGCACGCTTCGTTGAAGGAGTGAACGAACTGCTAGTCCACCTGCTGGGGACGCGTGACCCCGCCCGGCCGAGCATCCTGCGGCTGCATCGCCTCCCGGAGATGGCTTTTTCCTGACGCAAGGTGATGCTCCGCGGGGCCTGTACGCGTTCTTGCGGGCCTACTGCCACCAGCGGGGCTTCGTATTTACAGCGCGAATGCGCTTGTGGTCCGATCCCGACAGAAGCATCCTTGCGGTCGGGTGAATTGGCCCATCAAAACAAGGGCTAGTGGATATAATCTCGCGGCACTATCCGTCGGATTATCTCTACCAGCGTCGCCCCTCAGTGGTATCGGGGCCGCACGAAAGGCGTAGGAAACACGGAACTTCTGGTTTTAGGGGGCGCACGATCGATGTGTCGTCGTCGCTGCCAATGATTGGCGAATTTATCCGCCCCCGGAGTTATTGAGCAGCGACTGCTTCTGCCTGCACCGACATGCGAGGCTGCCAGTTCTGAGAAAATCCCGAGGGCCTTCCTTTATTGATATTGCCACTTTTGAGCGGCTAATTACTGCCTTGTTGCAGTAAATGACTACGGCGACATACTTCCTCTTAGAGCAAGTGCGCGCTTGGCGCACTAATTGCGGGCGATATCGCATCGTTCTCCATTCATACATATGTTGCATCATTTCATCATTTTGCGCTGAACCAGGGGTGTGACGACGAACCCCACTCGATAACCGTGCCTTTAGGGAACATAATTCTCCCTTCGAAGAATCAGGTCCCGATTTTTGCCGTTTTCATCCGCCCGTGAACTCCTTGCTCTGCGGCAGTCGGGCGCCTCTCGAAATGTTTCATGTGTCGCGGTACACGCAGAGTTTGGTTTCGAATACCACTCTCGGTGCGTTAGCGTTGCTTTGTCAGGTCGGCAATTTGAAACCGCCCGGACTTGAGTGCGTTGGTCGAGACTGAGGTCAGGCGCCACCTACAGCGTTACCCAATCGGTGTTGAATCCCGCCAAGCCACGCGGGACCGAGGCTCGTGGGTGCGTCGGTAAGCGGTGTCAGCTGCGAACAGAGTGAGGACACGTTTGATGCCTGGAATGGCTGAACCGGATATAGCCATCGACAT
The DNA here is from genome assembly GCA_963832865.1 of uncultured Pseudomonadota bacterium. Lineage (GTDB taxonomy): Bacteria > Pseudomonadota > Alphaproteobacteria > Acetobacterales > Acetobacteraceae > Rhodopila. The sequence goes on along the minus strand of CAWHWH010000041.1, from coordinate 341,049 downwards.
CGCCGAATCGGCTCCGGGCATGACGGAGGTCCTGGGCAATCATGCGACCCTCTTCGCCCCCCGAGCACGCCTAGCGGGCCGCACCGCGCGATTGATTGGCCTGGATGCGGCGGTGACGTCCTGTTCCGCGTTCCTCTGTTTTGCGATCTTCAATCCATTGCGAGAGCTCACCTCGTCGCCCGTCGTGATCCCGATGGCCTGCTTGACCGTCTGCCTCATCCTGAGCTTTTTTGAACGTGGTCTTTACGATGCGCCGGAGATCATGAGTCGCGTGCTGCCATGGCGGAAGGTTGCGCTTGCCTGGTTGCAGGCTGTAGCCATCGGAGCGTTGGCAACCTTCTGCGTAGCTGCGGTAGCGGGGCCGTGGGCAGCAGGCTTGGAGCACCGCGGACTTGAACGCATGGGCTTGACCTTGCGCGGACCTTGGCTGCCGGTATTCCTCTTCGCCGGGCTCACGGCTCTCATAACAGCTCGGTTATTGCGGCTACGGTTTCATGCTGGACCCGAACCGCTTAACCGTACTGTAATTGTTGGGGCAGAGGAGCAGATTGAAGACCTTCTCGCGCACATCCGCTCAAGCCCGCGTCGCAGCTACGATGTGATCGGTATGGTGGCGCACACTTCGGATGCGCAGGCACCAGGAGGTCTCTTCGGGTTGCCGCATTTTGGCAATATTGAGGTGCTGGAGCGCATGATCCGACAAGATGCGGTGGATACGGTGCTCATCGCCTTGCCATGGTCCGCCGGTGAGCAAACGCGCGCGATCATCGATCGAATTTCGATGGCGCCGGTCGATGTCTACATTTATCCGGGCATGAACGGGCTGAACCTGCCGCTTCGGCGCGCCGATCGGACACTGGACTTGCCATTGCTAATGGTTTGCACACGGCCCATCGGGGGGCGCGGAGCTCTGCTTAAGCGGGCCGAAGATGTCGTTCTGTCTCTTGGGCTGTTGGTTTTTATTTCGCCTGTGATGTTCACCATCGCAGCCCTGATCAAACTGACGTCGAGAGGGCCGGTGTTTTTTCGCCAACGGCGGCTCGGGTATAACAACCGCGTGATTGAAGTATTGAAGTTTCGTTCCATGTTTACGCACCTCTCAGATGCGGATGCCACCGAGCAGGCATTTCGCGGCGATAAGCGGGTGACGCCCTTTGGCGCGTGGTTGCGCAGGACCAGTCTCGATGAGTTGCCCCAACTTCTGAACGTACTAAAAGGTGATATGTCGTTGGTCGGTCCACGGCCTCATGCGCTTGCCACGACCGCCGGTGGATTGGCTTTGGAAGAAGCGGTTCCCGTATATGCATCACGTCACCGTGTAAAGCCGGGAATAACTGGCTGGGCGCAGGTAAATGGTTATCGCGGCGCACTGGACAGTGTCGATAAGATCGTCCATCGGGTCAATCACGACCTTTATTATATCGAGAACTGGTCGTTGGCGTTCGACCTCAAGATATTGTGGCGTACTGCGCAGCTCGTTTTCGCCGATGACAATGCGTTTTGATTTCGCCGGCCGTTCGGTACCGTCTAGTTTGCAATTCTGAGCGCAGGCCCGGTCACTTCGATTGAAGCCTTAGATTGGATTTGGAGAAAGCCCACGTGAACAGGCTGTCAAACCCTGAACTGACGATCCTCCGCAAATCGCCAACCGCCATGCAGCCGGTGGAGGAGCATGCCCTGGCGCCTGTGCGGATCGGAATAGGCGCGGTTGCCCGGCATCACTCGGCGTTCGTCGAACTATACTACGCGATCGAAGCCCGCCGAACCAGCGCGATGCCGCTGGTTGTGCAATTTATCTCGCCCACACCCGGTGCTGGGGCCAGCTTCGTGGCGTCCGGCTACGCTCGCGTTGCTGCTGACGATTGCGCGCAGCCTGTACTCTACATCGACTGCAATGCGCCCTCATCAAGGCCTCGGCGGGGATCGATCGAACCGCAACCGCTGACTTTGTTTGATGCACTGCGGCGCGGTTTGCCCCTCTCCGACGCCATCACGCATGCTCGCGACGCCAAGAACCTGCTGTGGGCCCGGTTGGGACCTGGCGACCGCCCTTTGTTGGTGCTGGGCGGCGACCGGTTGCAATCGATGCTGGACATGCTGCGGGGGACCTACCCCGTAATCGTGCTGGACACGCCGCCGACCGAAGCGCCGGAATCCGCCGCCGTGTCGCGGTACTGCGACGGGTCGGTGTTAGTGGTGGCCGCCGGCCGTACCAAGCAATGGGAAATCGAAGCGGCGAAGGCGTTGTTGGAGCGCTTAGGCGGTCAAACCGTCGGCGCGGTCCTTAACCGAGAACCGAGTGTTCTACCGCGCTGGATGGGGCGGCGCTGAAATGAAATCCTCGAGTGCCATCTCTGCTTCGCTGGGAAACGCGAGCGCGTGGACTGCCGTTCGCAGGCCGCCGGTTGTAGTCGTGCTTTCCGGGATCGATAGCGGTGAGATCGTCAATGCGGCTTTAGCCGATCCGTCGCTGACCGAGGTCGTAATACCACGGTTCGAGCCAGCCTGTTCGCCGCCCTGCGATGCCCTGTTGTGGCGGCTCGAAACCGCGGCGGGAAAAAGCTTGAATGAGGCCGGGTTGCTTGCTCGCCACTGGCATCGGCCACCGTATGCGATGACGGTTCGCCTGGTGCAATACCAGCCGGGATCGACCGTGCCGGAAATCCTGGACGAGGGAACGATAGGCACCCGTGGACCTAAAGCGTCCTACAACGCGGCCGTGAACCGACTGGCGATGCGCTTTGTACGTGACGCTGCCTTAGGGCGCGCGCGCGGATCCGCTGGAGCCACGCCCGCCGTCGCGCCCAACGGACTGCCGGGATGGCTCCGTGCACTCGTGGCAAAGTGGCACAATCGCCTAATGGTTGAATGGTGGAGTATCGGGTCCTCCACCGCGCCGATGAAACAGGTGCTATCCGCGGGGGGTCTCGGTAATGTTGAATGGAATAGGGTCAAGACGGGAAGCCGTTACCTTGCCGATCCGTTCCCTTGGCCTGGCACAGGTCGGATCCTGTGTGAGGAAATGCCGCTGACCGATGGGGTCGGCCGGATTGTTTCCGTTGCTGCAGCGGACGGAACGTTGGCGCCTCCGATTGTGGTGCTCGACGATGGCTGGCATCATTCTTATCCGTGCACATTCCGTGATAGCCACGGGATCTATTGCGTTCCAGAATCAACGCAGCGTGGCGCGACCCGGATCTATCGGCTGGACGATGATGGGCAACTCGACCCCATCTGCGATGTCGCACCCAATTCCCGATTGGCAGACCCGACGTTGTTTCGCTGGAATGGACGGTACTGGCTTGGCTGCACCGATCTTGATCTCGGCGGCCATGACAATCTTTGCCTACTGCACGCTTCACAGCTGTCCGGTCCGTGGACGCCGCATGCGCGTTGGCCCGTCAGGATCGACGTACGAGGAGCGCGGCCGGCGGGCATGGTGTTCAATACCGAAGGCCGTTTGTTCCGACCGGGGCAGGACTGCGCTGCCACATACGGCGCCGCCGTCGTGGTCCACGAAATCCTAACGTTGACCGGAACGGACTTCCGCGAGGTGCCTGTAGCCGAGCTACGACCGGACAAGTCCGGACCGTTTCCGCACGGACTGCATACCCTGGTTCACGATGGGGAGCGGTTCTGGGTGGACGGCAAGCGTTTCGTGCTCGATCTGAGTGTGTTCCGGAAGAAGATGTTGGGCCGGGCATTCAGGATGTTTTCACCGGCAGGAGTGGCCTGAGCATGTCCGTGTCGGTCTCGGCCTCCCTTGCCAGGCGCCTGACGGGTGTATCGACGCCATCGCGCATAAGCAGTGCGAAGCGGGCGATGTCCGTGGCGATCTATATGCACGACCTCCGGGCGGGCGGGGTGGAGCGGCAGAGCTTGATTATCGCCCAAGAATTCCGCCGGTATGGTGTCGATGTGACGCTGGTGCTGCACCGGCTTCAAGGGGACCTGATTGACCAGGTCCCGGCCGGTTTGCGCATCGTGGAGTTGCAAGGGTCTCGTACGGTGATGGACATTCCGCGTCTGGCGCGTTTCTTGCGCACGGAGAAGCCGGACATCCTGCTGTCGAATGTCGACATGAACAATGTGGCCGCACTTTTAGCAAAAGCAATCAGCTTTAGTTCCTCCAAGATAGTAATCTGTCAGCATAATCCAATCTCTACAAGTTTTGCCCTCGAGGGAACTTGGCTGTATCGATATCTCGGCCTATCCTACCGCATCCTCTCCCCATTAATTACCCGAGCCGTGGCGGTTTCTGGAGGTGTGGCGGGAGAGCTGGGGGCGCTGGCCGGGCTGCAGAGTGAGCACGTCCTGACGATCAACAATCCTGTCGTGGGTCCTGATTTTCAGGCTCGTTGCGAGGAACCCGCCGATCATCGGTGGTTTGAGCAGCCGGGCGTTCCTGTTTTTGTAACTGCCGGCCGCATGGTAGCGCACAAGGATCACGAAACGATGATCCGAGCGTTAGCGATTCATCGCCGGCAATTCGATAGCCGCCTGATCATCCTTGGCACCGGTCCATTGAACGAAACGTTGCGAGACTTGGTCGCTCAACTGGGGTTGGAGCAGTCGGTCGACTTTCTGGGCTTCCAATCTAACGTCTTGCCGTTCATTCGCCAGGCCGATGCTTTTTTACTGAGTTCCCGTTGCGAAGGTTTCGGCAACGTGATAGTTGAGGCGTTGGGTTGTGGCACGCCGGTGATCTCTACACGCTGCGAGTATGGACCCGCGGAGATCCTCGATGATGGCCGCTACGGCGTGCTGGTGGAGACACGCAATCCGGCCGCCATGGCTCATGCAATGGATCAGGTGGCATCGTTGCGAAATCGGTTCCCAGCTGAGATGCTGCGGCAACGCGCCGGGGAATTCAGTTACGCGGCTTGCGCGACACGTTACTTGGCGCTGTTTCAGTCGCTGACTCCGCATCGGGCCTGGGCAGTTTAGGCATGCAGGTGTCCAATCGCATTGGCCTGACGCTTGGCATTGATTCCGCTAGGCAAATCGCTCGCGTCGCGGTGCAGCATCTGCCGGCGGATGGGGTCACGCCGAACATCGATCATATCGCAACGATTCGCCCATCGCCGCCCTTGGCGTGGGCTCATCGCAACGCTGCGCGTATGGTTTGCGACGGTTGGCCGGTTCAGGCTTATGCGCAGCGGAGTGGCCCTCAGGTCGCGCGGGTGACAGGGTGCGAGATCACATCCGAACTGATGCGGCTAGCGCCTCATGCGCAACCACACCGGTTGTTCTTCGTGGTGGATTGCGTGGGAACGCAACGCGCCGTTGAGGAATGGGCATCCTGCAATGGTGTGGTTTTCGATGGGACGATCCCTCCATATGAATTTGAGCGCGATGCCAACTACTCCGCTCATCTGGCGGAATTGATCAAAGAAAACGGGACGACTTTGCTTATCATGGCGTTCGCCGCGTCCCGTAGTGAAGTGTTTGTAGATTTCTACCGCTCGGTTCTCCCACCCTGCTGGGCCTTTTGCGTCGGTCAAGCGGTGAAGATCGAACTTGGATTGGTCAGGCGCGCATCATGGCGGTGGCAATCGCTGAGATTGGAGTGGCTTTGGCGAGCGATCGAGGAGCCGTCGAGAATGATCTTACGTTACTTCGCCGCGACGATCGGCTTTGGCTTTGCCGTCTTTCAAGATCAACTGCTTAATCTGAGAGAGGGACGGCCATGAGGGCGCTTCGCACTCTGGCGCAAGTCTTGTGCATGGTGGCCATGACCGGATTTCAGCAAACCGTGCCGCCCCCGTCTCTTCGCCGTCGGGCCTTGACGACACTGCGCCGAATTTTTGAGGGATTGGGCGGCCGCCCAACCCGTGTGAACCTGGCAGGACTCAAATCATGAACGATACCCTCGCCCTTCCACCGCGTCTGGTCATCCGCGATCTGCTGTTGACCGCGTTTTCGCAAAAGGCCCGCGTCTGCCTGATTTTCTTCTGCATTACGGCTCTGAGCGTCGTGATCGCCGTGCAGGTGCAGCCCGATTACAAAGCCAAATCCAGCCTGCTCGTTTTGCTGGGAACGGAGCATACGTTTCGCCCGGCGGCCGGCCAACAATTCAGCAATGGTGGCGGGGTGGATGCGGAGCAGGTGCTGCGCACCGAATCGAGTATACTGGGAAGCGATGACCTCCACCGGACAGTGATCCGGGAAGTCGGCATCGAGAAGATGTATCCAAAACTGTTCGAAAAGCCAGGCCCGATCACGAAATGGTTCCAGGACATGCGCCGGTTACTGACCGACACATTAGGAACAACAGAAAGAGCGACCGAGGCGGAGGCCGCCGACCCTATGTCGCGTGCGATTGATGCATTTGCGCACAATCTTACGATCACGGTGGATAAAAAATCCAGCGTGATTGGACTGGAATTTTCTAACCCGGACAAAAATGTGTCGGCGGACGCGCTGCGCGTGCTGGAATCGCAGTATCTCACGTTGCGGACGAAGCTTTATGGCGACGTCCAGGCGCCGATCGTGCAGGTGCAACAAGACGTCGTTGGAAAGCAGCTAGCCGACGCAGACTCAACGCTCCAGACCTTTAAGCAGCAGCACGATATCAGCAACTTCTCTGAACGCCGCGCCATCTTGTTGAGACAGCAGGGCGACTTGGAGGCGGCGCTGACCAAATCCGAAGCTACAATCGCGGAACAGACTGCGCGGTTGACGCAGTTGAACCAGCAACTCGGCGTGGTGGCGGGAAACAAGAAGGGTCCCCCCAACGCTGCGGCGGCGCTACAAGGTATGGTGCAGGCCTACCAGCAGCGGCAAGAGGATGCTCAAACGCATTACCGCGGCTCTCCCGCAGTCGATGCAGCCCGCCAAGCTATGCTTGAGCGCGAGACAGACATCGCCCGAATGCAGGCTTCGCAGGCCTATACCGTGCAGGCCGACCGCAACAAGACGGAAGCTGACCTGCGATCGAGCTTGGCGGGGCACGACTCCATCGCCGTTCAGCTCACGGCGATGAACAAGCAGGTCGCTGCTTTGGATGCGGATGAACTGCAATTGCATCAATTGGAGCGCCATCGGGCAGTCCTTGAAGACAACTACAGAGCTGTGACGAAAATCCTCGATGAGCGGCAGACAGTCGAGGCCGTCGAAGCGCATCGCGAATCCTCTGTGCGCATCGTCCAGCCGCCGCGCGTGCCGGCATTGCCGCAACCGACCCGCCGGTTGATTCTGATGGCCGGCTTGGTGATCAGCATGCTGCTCTCGATCGGCTCGATCCTGATGTCTCATTTCTTCCGCGCCATCTACCTGCGGCCGGAGGCTTTGGAAATGGATACTGGCTTGGTGGTGCTCGCTTCGGTGCCGGACCTGCGGTCGATCGGCGGCCCGAGATCATCGGTGCTGGTCGTTCCGGCCTGAGTTAGACGCCGCACGTTGTGGCGGCGGCGGACGGCCGCGCCCACACGGCCGGGAACTGGACGACGCGCGGTCGCGTCGGGCCTCACCGGACCGCGAGCGACTGACTTGCCGTCGACGACGTCCTTCAGCCTTGGCGGCGGGAGGCGAGGAAATATGGAGAACCAGATGATCACCGCCGTTGTTTCAGATAAGCGCGTTGCGAGGGGGCCTGTCTTTTTATGAGCAACCGGCGAACAGTGTTTCTCGTAAGCCCATATGGGCAAGTCGGCGGCGGTATGGGCAGCATTATGGACTACCTTGCTTCTATGCCGCACGATGTGTCGGATCGCTTCGATCTCCGGCGCTTGGAATCGAGGGGCGGCGGGCATGTCGTTTTCTCACTGGTCTTCGTAGCCCTTGCCGTCTGGCGGATTTTGTTGGAGGGCGCCAGCGGCCGTCTCGCCGTAGTGCATCTGAACCTCGCCGAGCGAGGCAGCGTTTATCGCAAGGCAGCGTTGTTAGGCGCAACCAGGCTGGCGGGCGGTCGCGTGTTGTTGCATCTTCATGCCGCGCAACTCGTGCAATCCCACGCGATGACCGGCAGGTTCGGCAAAGCGTTGCTACGCTGGATGTTTCGCAGTGCCGATCACTGTGTGGTCCTAGGGGACGTCTGGCGCCGTTGGGTAGTCGATACATTCGGTGTGCGCCCGAACCGGGTCGGCGTCATCTACAATGGTGTTCCCGCGACCTCGTCGAAGCCGCGCCCACCCTCCCGCGATGGTCGTTTTCGCCTGCTGTTCGTCGGCAATCTCCTAGAGAGAAAGGGCGTTAAGGATCTGCTCCATGCCTTCGCCAGCCCTGGCATCGCTGGACGCGACATAGTCCTGACGATGGCCGGCGGCGGTCCTGTCGACACCTATCGTGAGATGGCGGCGAGGCTCGGTATCGGTGGCCGGGTCACATTCACCGGTTGGGTAAGTCAGGACCACGCCCGTTCGCTGATGGTCGACTCGGACGCGTTGATCCTGCCCGCATACGACGAAGGATTGCCGTTGGTTATACTTGAGGCGCTGGCCTCTCGGACACCGGTCATCTGCACGCCGGTCGGATCGATACCGGAGGTACTGGAGGACCTGCGCACGGCGTTGTTCGTTGCGCCCGGAGACCAGGAGGAAATTGCCGCCGCGATCCTCGCGCTGGCCGATAGGCCGGAGTTAGGCAGTGGCTTGGCCGAAGCGGGTAAGCTGCTGTACGAACGTCTGTTTACCATGGAGGCGTTCGCCCGATCGGTCGAGTCCTTATATGAGACGCTGACACCGCGCGACGGGCCCACGACGTCATCGATGTGGCCGTCGGTCGAGGAAGGTGGCCGATGATCCGGCACGCCGGGAAAATCGGTCGCGATGGTATTGTCGGAACGGATCCATCCATGATCTCCAGAAGCCAACATCAGCAAGATGCTTGGCGTGAGCGACATTTATGTGGCGATCAGCAGATTTTCCCCATATCCAGGCAGAAGGATCTTCCACATGCGGAGATCCGCTTGGTTATCTACCTCGGAGCAACCGCTAACCGGCTTATCGGTGCGCGTTCGACCGAACAAAGCGTGACGGTGAATTAGCGATGCCAGAAATGATCCACCATTACGCCGAACTGGCTTGGAGCCACGTGTCTGGCGCGAACGGGATCGAGTTGCTGCTGCTCTGGGCCACGATCATCTTGGCGGTCGTCGTCACTTACATTCGCGCCAATCCTGGGCATTGGTCGTTTCGTGACTTCATGAGGCACTTTTTGCCCCCGGAAGTCTTTCATCATCCGTCCGCCCGAGCGGACTTTTTGTTCTGGCTATCGCGACGTATATTCATCCCGCTTCTGGTGGTGCCGCTGGTGATCTCCACTGCAGTGGCGGGGCATTTCGCGTATTGGGTGCTCAGCAGCATCCTAGGCCCTCCGAGCCATCCGGTCTCGCCGGCAGGTCCGGGACTGCTGTTCGCCTTCACGTTCACCATGCTGCTTGCCTACGATCTGTCGTACTACCTATATCACCGCATGCAGCATAAAATTCCGATTTTATGGGAGCTGCATAAGGTTCACCATTCTGCGCAGATAATGATCGGAGTTACCAGGGAGCGTGTGCATCCGCTCGACGAAATCATGAATCGGTGGTGGGATGGGGTGATCCCCGGCCTGTGTTACGGCATCTGGCTGTTCTATGCGTTGGACCCGGTGGAATTAACCGTTTTCGGAATCAATATCTACGCTCTGCGAAACATCATCCTGATGATGGATTTCGTGCGGCATACGCACTGGAAATTGTCATATGGACGCCATCTCGACGCGGTCCTGCTCAGCCCGCACTATCATCAGCTACATCACAGCGTCGCAGAGAAGCACTGGGACCGGAATTTTGGTCTCGGCCTGAGTATCTGGGACCGCATGTTCGGAACCTTGGTCGTTCCCGAACCGGACGAAGATTTCGTATTTGGATTGACTGACAACGAGCACGACGAATATCAGTCACTTTACAAGCTTCATTTCGTTCCGCTGAAGAAAATCGCCCTCCGGCTTGGCTTGGTTGGACCTCGGCGCGAAGCGGTTCGTACACGCCGTCATGCCGGAGAGACCGTGTGACTTTGAGGATCGAGATCATCACCGAGGCTGCTCGGTTCGAAGCGATTCAACAAGCGTGGCGCCAACTATGGGAGCGTTCGGGTGCTTTTGTTTTCCAGCATCATGACTGGATCACTGGATGGATCTCTGGCGTGCACGATCGCCGTGACATCAAGCTTCAGATAGCCGTGGCCTGGGAGGGTGACGAGTTGCGCGGCGCAATGCCATGTGCTGTGCATCGCCGGTCGGGACTGCGCGTTATGTGCTGGTCGGCACAGCTATTTTCTGATTATTGCGACTGCTTGGTAGACCCTGCCTACGAAAATACTGATGTCCTGCCTTTGCTCTGGGACAGTCTGGCCCGGGTCGGTGGCTTCGATCTAATAAACCTGCAACAGGTCAGACCTGACTCCAAATGTCGGGAGTTCTTGGACCGGCTTGTCAGCGACGGCGGGCGGCTGCATCTCGGGGACCGGAGCGACCGGTGCATGCGCATTGACAATCGCTGGCCGGATGGCGAATCCTTTTTTCGTTCCCTCAACAAAAAGGGACGCAACAATCACACACGTGGGAAACGCATCCTCGCGGAATTGGGTGGCGATGTGAGCTTCCGGTTCGTCGAGCCAGCCGAAAACGCCTCGGTCCTGTTCGACGAGATCATTCGGCTGAAGGAGGCTTGGCTTCGAGTTAATGACCCGAAATCGCCGCTGCTTGGCCCCGATGGTCCCGTGTTGCGTGCAATCCTAGACCAGGCATGGCGATCAGGTATCGCGAGGATTTTCCTTCTGGAGTGCGGGGGCAAGGTCGCGGCGGCCTCGATCAATTTTGTCTATGCCGAGCGTATGGAAGCCTATTTCACCGCCTATGACGCTGCCTTTGATCGGGCCTCTCCGGGAACGATCCTTATCGTGGAATACGCTCGCTGGTCATTTGACCGCGGACTCCGCCATGTCGATTTCCTGCGCGGCGAAGAGGCTTTCAAGTTCCGGATGGCCAACGGCGAGACGTTGCTCAGCAGTTTCGCCGGCGCTCGAACTCTTATGGGTCAGGTAGCAGTGTCTGGCCATCGGTGGTTATCGCGGCGCCGCCAGCGGCAGGAGATCGTGAGCGGCCGTCCCGATGACGAGCTGGAAGCAGTTGGCTAATATAGGTTTTCCGGAGCACGCTTAGCCCACCGGCGCGCGACGGAGTCGGGTAAGTGGTATCCCCTTGGGCAACCGTCAATATGGATCCAGATTGGCGCCTGATACCCCATGTCACTGATTCTGCGGCAAATCTCTGCCTTGCTCACTCCGCAATGACGGAGATGCTTCGTGACCGCGAAACAGTTTGGCGAGAAGAGATACGTGGCTCAGCGATGAGGAAGGGGAACGGCTCAACACGCTGATACGTGCCGGTAAGCACCCGTACCGGCAACTGACCAAGGCACGCATTCTGCTGAAGGCTGATGCCTCGGAGCCTGGCGAAGGATGGCGGGACTGCGAAATCGCTGGCGCCCTCGATACCGGCGTCGACACTGAAGCTGGTACCCGCCAGGACCTGGTGGAAGAACTTCGATGCCGTGCTTGTCCGCAAGCATTCCCCAGCCTCGGCCAGAGCCGCGCATCTTTGATTTGATGGGCGCCGCTGAGCGGAATGGGAACCGTCAATCTGTTCATGATGTTCGCCCCGCTGGAAGGCTGGCGGCAGGCTCGTCGAAAAGTTCGAGTGGCACTACACCCCAAAACACGGCGGTTGGCTGGACATGGCTGAATCCGAACGGAGCGTATTGTCGGGTCAGTGGCTCGATCGGCGTATTTCCAACAAGCTGATCCTGGTCGAGGGTCGCCGCCTGGGAGGACAGCCGAACAAAAAAACAGGTCAAAGCCGATTGGCACTTCACCACCGCCGATGCCCGCGTAAAACTGAAGAGGTTGTATCCCGCGATATGAGCGACTTGGGATACTAGTGACTCTAGTCGCCGTTCCGGCCCGGGCAAAACCTGCATTTCCGATCCTCGGTCTCCGCCACGACACGACCCGCCAACCGTCCGGCCGGTCGAGTAGCCTAGAGCGATCACTCATTGACGGTGTGCCCACGCTTATCACAGTCGCCTTATCGCGGAATTAATCGCTTTTCATATCATTCCGAATATGGCGTTATGCCTGAACGGAAACGTAACTTTGTTCGCGGAACGGACCCTCATCTTGCGCAATAAACCACTCCTAAAAGATGGCAAGGACATGCACGTCGTAGCCGAACTCGCGACCAGATTCTCGCCTCACGGGCTCGTTGAGGATGTGGTTCGCGTGGTTAATAGGGGTGTCCATAGCGAACAGGATGTCGTCCAGGATCCGCACATCCTGTTGGCGACCACCGGTCAATTACCGTCGACAGCTCGTTTGGCGATGGAGTTACACAATGCCGGCGCGACAGTCAGTCTGATCGCGCCGAGCCACCATCCGGCTCGGGCGCTTGACCTGATCTCACATCGAGCGGTCTATCGCGCCTCGGCACCACAGCGCAGCCTGGAAGCTGCGGCGCTTCGACTTCGGCCGGATGTTATTATACCATGCGATGAGCGTACCGTGCGCAACCTTCATGCGCTCTGGAGAGGCACACGACATCAGTGGGTCAAGGAGTTGATCGAACAATCGACCTCGCCCGCCGGAAACTTTGCCGTAGTCACGTCCCGCGCCGCGCTACTCGCGCTCGCTCGGCAGGAGGGTGTTCGCGTCCCACCTTCCATGCCGCTTGCAGACGAAGAAACGCTGGACCGATGGGTAGAGGCGAATGCGACGCCATTTGTGCTGAAGGCCGATGGGAGCTGGGCGGGCTTTGGGGTGCGGATCATCTCTGACGGGTCCGCCGCCAAAGATGCCTACCGGCGGATGACTCAGCCTGTTACTGGACGTTCAGCGCTGCGGGAGATGCTACTTGAAAGTAATTACTTTGACATTCGATCCTGGCTGCTGCGTGAACGGCCTGCGATGTCAGTTCAAAGCTATGTCGATGGCTGGCCGGCCAACGTCGGCGTAGCGTGTTGGCAGGGGGAGGTCTTGGCGGCAACCTGTGCCGAGGCAGTTGCAACAGAATCCGCGACCGGGCCATCCACGGTTGTGCGCATCATCCACAATGCCGAAATGATCGATAGCGCCACTCGGATCGTGAAGTCGCTTGGCTTGTCAGGAATGATTGGTTTCGACTTCATGATCGAAGCGGCGACCGGCGCCGCCTACCTAATCGAGATGAATCCAAGGAATACACCGATCTGCGCCGTGCGCCTCGGTCCGGGTCGCGATCTAGCAGAGGCCCTGGTCGCGCGGATTTCCGGGCGCCCGGTTCGCGAGCGACCGCCGAGGACAGAGCGTGATATCGTCGTCTTCTTTCCGGACACTTGGCGTGAGGATCCGGCAAGCCTTTTCCTTAGCCGCGGCTACCACGACGTCCCGTGGGAGCAACCAAATCTAGTGCGATCGCTGATGTTACCGGACCGACGGGAACGCTATTGGGTCTGGCGGCTCCTTCGGCGGATCTGGCTAGCCATGAACGCTGTACATTCCAGTTCCAAATGAACTTTCAGCGCCAGGAGGCCTTCGGTTCGGCCAAACTCGTGTGCTTAGACCGACCCTGCACAGCGACTTCAGCTCGTGGAACTCTGAATGGCCGATCACAATTCGTTACCAGAACTCTCTGTGCACTATCTGACCTAAGTCACGACGACGAACTCTATAATATCGTGTTCAAATTCAAATGTGAGCGCTCTTAGCGCATAAAACCTTGCGCAGAGTTGATCACGGTATGGTGATCGTTCGGACAAGCGCCTCGCGCGGAGATCATCTATAGTACGATTCGCAGTGATGCTCGTGGATTCCGATATGCGCCGGCCTCCGAATTTGATGACAGCCATGACGGCGACGGAACCGGTACGTGCCCCAGCCGCTCCGGGTCAACCGTCTGACTACCTTGACCTGTACGGCTTGTCGAAGCCCCCATTCGGCGGCCCGTCCGACACGTCCGGATACATTCTTTTCGGATCCCACAGGCGTGCGTTTGAATTGCTGATCGACCACATGATGAACGGCCATGGTGTGGTCGTTCTGGCCGGCGAGGGAGGCGTCGGCAAGACGGAGACGCTGAGATCTGCGGCGGCAGTGGCGGCCGAGTCCGGACTACGGACCATCATGATATCACGGCCACCCGGCGGTCGCATCAGTATCGAGCAACTTATGGCGTCGCTGGACGGCGGACCCGAAAACCTTCATCGACCTCCCCGCAAGGCGCTATTGGTAGATGATTTCGAACTGTTGCCGGACGACTGTGTCAGCCTCCTGCGGTTCCTGGCTCGCGAAAATCCGGATGATCCTCATGGTGCTGCAATCGTATTGAGCGGATCGGCCCCCGAGCTGGCGCGCCCGGAGGTCACTGAGCTCATGGGCCTTGCCCGGCACACGATTCGCTTGTTGCGGCTCAGTCCCGCCGAGGTCCGCCAGTATATCGAGCGTTCCTTGTGGATCGCGGGGGGTACCACGCGCCGGCTGATCACCCCTGAAGCCATTAAGCTCATTACCGCTCGCTCCGACGGTCTTCCAGGCACGGTCAATCGCGTTATGGAGGCCGCTCTAACGGCGGGCTTTGCCCGAGGCGACGTGATGATCACCGCCAAGACGGTGGATTCGGTCATTGGGCCTCCCCCACCCCGCCCGAGGCCGCGCTCCGACAGACGCGGAACGGCGGACGTAAAGGATCGCGTCCTGCAGATCGTCGGCGTGGGGTTGCTGGTGACCGGGGCCTCCGTGTTCCTCTACAGAGGGTTGACCGGACTACCGGAGAAGGGTCCACCGCCTGTTCAGCCCCAACCGGCGAGCATTGCCCACACGGAGGCGCAACAACCGCCGCCGACTAAGGCCACCGAAACGTTACCCCCCGCACTGATGGCCGTGTTGATGAAGCGCGGTAATGAGGCCTTGGACCTGGGAGACATCGCCTCTGCCCGCCTGCTGTTCCAGCGCGCGGCAGAGAGCGGGAATGCCGCGGCGGCGGTGGCGATGGGAAAGACCTACGATCGTAATTTCACGCCGACCGCGAACGCCCAGGATTCGGCGCGCGCCTTAGAGTGGTATGTGAAGGCGGTTGCGCTGGGCGATCCGAACGCCGGCGATCTTCTGCGACGGCTTGTGGCCCACTAAACGCCTAAGCCTCAGGAGCTCTTGAATTCGATGTCTTGGGCGCCGTGCCACAGCACCATCTGGCCCAGGGCCGCCAGATTTTCGTTGCCTTCCACAACGGTCAAGAAATGGTTGCCGGCCAGCTGTCCCATTTTGCTCGCGAACTGGACGCCGCCGT
Organism: uncultured Pseudomonadota bacterium; assembly: GCA_963832865.1. GTDB lineage: Bacteria > Pseudomonadota > Alphaproteobacteria > Acetobacterales > Acetobacteraceae > Rhodopila. The sequence continues at coordinate 325,749 of CAWHWH010000041.1, read as the reverse complement.
AGGCTAGCAGGATCTCTGTTTCGGAAATCCCGCCAGGATATAGCAGAAATTGGCCGGGGGCGGGGTAGCTGGTGTGATTCTCGAAAGGTAGACCTAGATCCAGGTCACCGAGCGGGATCCAACACCCTTCTCCGCTCCAACGGACATGGATAATGCGTTCCCGGTACGGCAGGAGAGACCGAAATTTTGCGCACGTCTTCGGAGCGTTGCCGTCCTCGAACTGGGCCTTGAACGTGTAGCCGCCCGCGGTGATGTCGATCACGCTCATGGATAATTCCCTCGTTCAAACCAGGAACGCGCTGGCGTCGAAGCCGAACGGAACGTTGCCGGTGGGTTTGATCAGGTCATACGGCGGGCGCGCCAGAAACTGACCCGTGCCGGGTTCGGCTTGGACGACACCGTCCTTCATAACAACCTCGCCACGTCGGATGGTGGACACCGGCCACCCTGTCACCTCTAGACCTTCGTACGGCGTGTAATCGATGATGTGCTGCATCAGCTGGTTGGTGATGACGACCTGCTTCTTGGCGTCCCACAGCACAAGATCAGCGTCCGCGCCCGGCGCGATGGTGCCTTTGCGCGGATACAGCCCGAACAGGCGGGCCGGGTTAGTCGACGTGAGACGCACGAATGCGCAAGGGTCGATGCGGCCTTTTGAGACGCCTTCGCTGAACAGGATCGGCAAGCGCGAGCCAAGCCCAGGCACTCCATTCGGAATATCCCGGAACGGCGCATCGAGCCCGTGAACCCGTTTGCCGACAGGCGTTTCGTAGCTCCAGCCGCTATGATCCGAGGAAGCAACATCCAAAATGCCGTCTTTTATCATTTTCCACAGACCCTCGCTGGCTATGGTATCGCGAGGCGCTGGACTGCACATGAACTTGGCGCCCTCGAACCCGGGCCGGTCCATATGGTCGGCTGAGAGAACGAGATACTGCGGGCAGGTTTCGCCCCACACTTTCAAGCCGCGCGATTTCGCCCGCGCGATTTCCTCTGCCACTTCGGGGCAGGAGACGTGGAAAACCTGAATTGGTTGGTCGACCATTTCGGCCAACGCGATCGCCCGGTGTGTCGCCTCGCGCTCGATTACGCTGGGACGTGACCACGCGTGATACTTCGGCGCCGTCCGGTTGTCGGCTAACAGTGCGGCGGTCCGCCAGTTGATCGCATCGTAGTTCTCACAGTGGACCGTCACGAACGCGCCCGTCCGCCGGGCAGCCGCCAGAACGCGAATGAACTGGCGGTCGTCTAGATGCATCGGGTCGTATGTGAGAAACACCTTCAGGCTGCGAACGCCGGATGCGACAACCTGAGGCACTTCGTTGAAGATCACCTCATCGGTGGCGTCGGTGATGATCTGGTGGAAGGTGTAGTCCACCATCGCCTTGGCCGCGCGCCGACGATATTCGGCCAGCGGCTCTAGAATGCCGTGGCCTTTGAATTGGGTGGAGAACGTGATGACGCTCGTTGTGCCGCCAGCCAACGCTGACGCGCTTCCGGTCGTCCAGGTTTCCTCGTCCGCGCCGCCGTTCGGTTGTAATTGCTCGATGTGACAGTGCGAGTCGACACCGCCCGGCATCACCAGCAACCCGTTTGCATCGATGGTGCGTTGACCTTGCAGGCTCGTCCCGACCGCAGTGATACGGCCATCGACCACACCGACGTCGGCCTGAAACATATCGGACGGCGTAACCACCGTGCCACCGGCGATCACCAGATCATAGTCGGCCATATCAGGCGCCCCCTAAACCGCGTGCAGAGCTTTCGAAGCCGCATTGTGCCGCCGAATCAGAGCTGTCAAGTCTAGCCCTGGGATGGCGCCGTCTTCCACAACCCAGCGCCCGGCCACCATGACCCGGTCGGCTTGATGGGCACCGCACAGCACCAGCGCGGCGATCGGGTCCGACACGCCGGAGAACCGCAGTTCGTCCAATGTGAACAGCGCCAAGTCCGCTTGCATCCCAACCGCGATGCGGCCGAGTTCCGGCCGGCCGACGCAGGCGGCGGATCCCGCGGTGGCCCAGCGAAACGCGTCCCTGTGGCTCACTTTTTCCACACCGTAGCGGCCGCGTTGCAGCATGAAGGCTGCCCGCACCTCCTGCATCAGGTTCGACGCATTGTTGGACGCCGAGCCGTCGACGCCGAGGCCGACATGCACGCCGGCCTGCTCCATCTCGCACACCCGGCAGGTGCCGCTGGCAAGAATCTGGTTGCTACACGGGCAGTGCGTGACGCAGGTGCCGGCTTTTGCCAGCCGGGCGATTTCGGTCGAATCAAAGTGGACACCATGGGCCAGCCAGGTGCGGTCGTTCAACCAGCCGTTTTGTTCGAGGTAATCCAGTGGTCGGCAACCGAATTTCGCCAGGCAGAATGCTTCTTCATCGGCGGTTTCGGCGAGATGGGTATGCAAACGGACGTTTGTTCGTTCAGCCAGCGCGGCGGTGGCGGACATCAGTGATGTGGTGACGCTAAACGGCGAGCATGGCGCCAATGCCACCTGAACCATCGAGTCTTGTGTCGCATCGTGATAGCGCGCGATCAGACGTTCACTGTCGGCCAGGATGGTGTCCTGGTCCTGCACGACGCTGTCCGGCGGCAATCCGCCGTCGCGCTGGGAAAGGTTCATCGACCCGCGAGTCAGCACGACGCGAATGCCCAGGCGCTGTGCGGCGGCGATCTCGGTATCGATCGCCGCTTCCAGGCCGGTTGGGAAGACGTAGTGGTGATCCGAGGTTGTCGTGCAGCCGGACAGCAGAAGCTCCGCCATCGCGACTGTGACAGCGGCATCCAGCCTATCCGGCGTCAGGCGAGCCCAAAGTGGATACAGCGCTTGCAGCCAGCGAAACAGTTCGCGATCGAGGGCGGTGGGGCTGGCTCGCGTCAGCGTCTGGTAGAAATGATGGTGCGTATTGATCAGGCCCGGCACGACGACATGGCGGCTGGCATCGAATACCGTCACGTCTGGCGTGACCGGTTCCCCGCCCTGCGCCACGCATTCGACGATACGGCCTGTATGGACAACGACACCACGTTCGGCGCCATCAGCCAGGATCCCCAGGGGATCCTTGATCCATATCCCGCCGGTCATACCGCGTCGATCACGCTGACATGCGCAGCGACCACCCGCCAACCGTCGGGCGTCCGCGCCCAGGTTTGCATCTGCCGCCCAACCTTGCCCGGAGTTGTTTCGCGATGAAACAGCGTGGCGGCGGTCGCGAAATCGTTGCCATAAGTGGTAATCACTGTTCTCGAGGTCGTCCGCGCGAGCCCCACGGGAGATCTCGCAGCTCGGAAGGCGGCAATCTCTCCATAGCCGTAAAGGTTTTCAGAGAGGCCATAGCGGATCGTGTGCGGACTGTTCCAGAACAGCTCTTGCAACGTATCAATGTCATTCGTCACCAGTGCCGTTTCGTAAAGTGCGAACGCTGCTTCCACCTCCGTCTTCACGGCGGGAAGGTTTATGTCCATCGGTCACGCTCCCAAAGCAGCCACAGGCGCGCAGACAACACCGGAGGTTTCCAAATGCTGGGCGATCCGCAGCGCGAGATCTTCACGCCATGGCGCGGTAATGATCTGCACACCAATCGGCAGGCCAAGCGCTGTCATCACTGGAACCGCGACAACCGGCAGACCGATAAAGGAAATCGGTTGGGTATACAGACCGATATTCGCTCGGGTGGGCATTTCTTTGCCATCCAGCACGAACGTCTTCTGGCCAATAAGCGGCGCGACACAGGGAGTCGCTGGCGCCAGGATTGCGTCGACATGCTGGAACAGACGGAGCATTTCTTCGCGAAACGAGCGGCGAAACTTTTGCGCCTGCACAACCGCCGCAGCCGGCACCAGCGCGCCGGCGATCAATCGATCCCGAACATCGGCATCGAAATCATCCGGTCTTGCACGCAGCCGCTCCAGATGCAGCGCCGCGCCTTCGGTGGTGGTGATGACGTAGGCCGCGCTGCGAGCCCGTTGCGCGTCCGGGATGTCAATCGTTTCGGTCGCACCCACCGCAGAGGCCACCGCATCAATCGCCGCCAAGGCTTCGGGCGTTGCCCCAGCGCGGAAATATCCGCCCGCGCGGCCAATGCGCAGGCCGTCGATGCCTCGGTCCAGCAGCCCAGAGACCGCTTCCACCGGCCGATCGACGCAGACAGGATCGGCTGAATCATATCCCTGCATCGCGTCATAGGCCGCGGCCAGATCTGCCGAGGAACGAGCTAACGGTCCGAGATGATCCAGACTCGACACGAAAGGAAAGCTGCCCGCCCGCGTCAGGCGCCCGTAGGTTGGTTTCAATCCGAACAAGCCGCAGAACGACGCCGGCACGCGAATCGACCCGTTAGTATCCGATCCCAGCGCCAGCGGCACCAAACCGCCGCCCACCGCGCCGCCGGATCCGCCAGACGACCCACCGGTCATGCGCTTCGTGTCGAACGGATTGCGTGAGGGACCGTAGTGCACGTTCTCGCCGGTGAAGTCATAGGCGTATTCGCCCATGTTCAGCGTACCCACCAGGATCGCGCCGGCGGCTTCCAGGCGTGAGATCAGCGGCGCGTCGGCGGTCGCGGGCGGATGGTCTCGATTGATCTTCGATCCGGCCAGCGTGGGCAAACCCGCGACATCGATCAGGTTCTTGACCGCGAACGGGACGCCCGCCAGCGCCCCAGGTCGGGCTCCCGCCGCGATCGCCGCATCCAACGCCGCCGCCGTGGCCCGCGCCCGCTCGGCCGTCACCGCGGTGAATGCGTTCAGCACCGGATTGAACCTCTCGATCCCGTCCAGACACGCCGCCACGACATCCGTGGCACGCGCTCGGCCGGCGCCGACCTCGGCGGCGATTTCGGTGGCCTTCATCAGGCGCGGAAAACCGGCGCGGGATCGAGATGATCAGCGAGCGGCGTCTGCAGAACGATTGCGGCATGATCGAGGGAGACCGCCAGATGCATGCGCACCGCGGGCCTCCACTCGGCTTTCATTTTGATCCCAAGGGCCGCGGTTCCGGCATCGATCAGGGCGTCCAAAGCGGCTTCGTCCATCGTCAATCCCCGGGGTTTGATCGCAGCCAGACGCGCCAGCCGCCAAGATGAGTGATGTCGGTCGCATCCGCGACGCCAGCCGACTCTGCCAGAAACCCGAGGCAAGGGCCATCGTCCAGCGTCACCGTCCCGAAGCCCAACGGCGGAGGCACCTGCGCGAGCAGGACGCCTATCGCCGTGGTCGGCAAAGCCCAAACCTCCCCGGCGATCGCGGCTCCATCCGCCGCGCGGACCATGCCCGGCCGGTTGCCGAGGGCGAACAAGCGATACACCGGTTGGGTCTGCGTTTCCCGCAGGAAGCGACCACCGACGGCGGTGAGCTGCCAATTCAGCGGCAGGCCGGACATATGGGCGCCGATGCAGAACAACGCGGTCTCGTTCGCCTCCAGCGGGTCGGGTTCGGCGGGCGGCGGCAACCGCTGGGCGGTGGCACCCACGGTCGTCGCGAACTGACGGTGCAACGAGTCGGCCAGCGGGGCGAGGCGTCCCTCGGACCACGCAGGACCGAGCAGCACGCCACCGATAGCGGGGCGCCCAATGGGGACGGCGAACGCAGCCATGTCGCACAGGTTGGCGAAATTGGTGAACGTGCCCAAGCGGCGATTGGGGGCGTATGGCTCCGCCGCGACCTCAGCCAACGTGGGACAAAACGGAGCGGTTGGCAGCAGCAGAGCATCGTACTCAGCAAATAATAGCTCGGCCTGCCGGCGAGCCTGCTGCAACAAGTGGAAAGCGTCAAAGGCGTCCACGGTCAGCCGGCGCAGTCCCTGCTCCAGAATTGCTCGGGTGACCGGGAAGAGCGACGTGCGGCGTTGTCTCGATCACCGTTCGGAGAGCGGCGGTGCGTTCGGACACCCAAGGACCTTCGTAGAGAAGATTGGCGACTTCAAGAAACAGCGCCATATCGACCGGCTCGGCGTTCAGGAAAGCACCGGCGTCCCGATAAGCGGTCGCGACATCGGGATCGCACAGGGACGCCACATCGCCCATCGCCACACGCCCCGACGACAACGCAGCCCGGCGCAAATGCGGGAACGGCGCTCGGCGGGCATAGGGATCCGTTGGATCAAACCCGGCGATGATGCGCTGCACGGCGAGCGCCTCGTCCACCGAACGGGCAAATACCGAGATCGTATCGATCGAGCGGCAGGCCGGCACCATGCCACCCGCCGGGACACTGCCAATTGTGGGCTTCAACCCGACGATATTGCCGAACGCTGCCGGCACACGGCCCGATCCGGCAGTATCAGTGCCGAGAGCGAACGGCACGATCCCCGCCGCGACGGCGCACGCCGAACCGGAGGATGAACCGCCCGGCACCAGCGCCGCGTCGAAAACGTTGCGCGGGACACCGTAAGGACTGCGCGTGCCAACCAGCCCGGTCGCGAACTGATCGAGGTTGGTCTTGCCGATCAGCACCGCCCCCGCATCCAGCAGGCGACGCACGGCGGGCGCATCCTGTGTCAGGTATGGTGGCGAAATCGGGACAGGCCGCGGTGGTAGGCATCCCGGCAACGTCGATATTGTCCTTGACGGCGAAGGGCACGCCCCAAAGCGGCCGGTCGCGCGGACCCTCCACCTCTAGCGCGGCGGCATCGGCCAGTATCGCTTCGTCGGCGCGCCGAAGAATCCAGATCGCGGGGTCAGCATGGGCGCGGTCGGCGGCCAGCGCCGCCTCCGCCATCTGCACAGGCGTCAAGCGGCCACCCTCGGCGAAGCTGCATGGCGGGCGAACATCGTTAAGTTCAGGGGATGACATCGCGGGCCCGCTCCGGGGTGATGCGCTGTTCTGCCACGATCCGGCCAGGATCGGGAGACCTATCGACGGCCATGGCAGCCGCTAAGACGCAATCGCGCTGAACCCGCATGGACCACTCCTGCTCGCCGTGCGCCGGCCGCTGCCTATCTTCCGGGCACCGATGCGCGAGCCGCATCGGGTGTCAGGACAGGCTGTTGTGGCAACGCAAGAATGAGGCCAAATCGGTTGCCATGTCACCCCGTGTCGATTGGCGAAACGCTGGCCAACCCTTAGGTTGTGTCCGATGGAGGACCATAATGGACGCACTTGAGTTAATGCTCAGCCGTGAATCGGCGTTGAAACTGGAAGCCCCGGCCCCCTCGGCAGACGAACTGGACCAGATGTTCGCCAGTGCGGTGCGGGCGCCGGACCATGGCCGTCTGCGGCCATGGCGTTTCGTGCTGATCAAAGAGGACCAGCGCACGGCGTTCGGCGCGTTGTTGGCGGACTCACTGCGGCGCCGCAAACCGTCCGTTTCCGACGCCGAATTGCAGTGGGAGCGCGACAAGGCGTTCCGCTCGCCGGTGATCGTGGCGGTTGCGGCGAAGGTTCAGCGGGGCCACAAGATCCCGGAAATTGAGCAGATCGCGTCGGCATCGGCGGCTGCTCAGACGATTATGCTGGCCGCACCGGCACTGGGCTACGGCGCCGTCTGGAAGACCGGGGCGGCTGCTTACGATCCCACGGTGAAGCTGGCGTTGGGGTTGAACGTCGACGATGATATTGTCGGATTTCTGTATATCGGCACCCGGACCGGCGGGTCCTCGCCTTTTCCTCGGCCGGAGGTCAGGGATTTCGTAACGACCTGGGCCGGATAGCTGCACCGTCCCCCGTCGGTTTCACTTCATGGGGTGACCCATCCATCGGCGCAGCGCCTCTGGTCGCGCCGGTGGCGGTCTTCCCGCTGCTCAAACCCGAACCACTTGCGACCGGCAAAGGCGCTCGTCTTCCTCGTCGCCTCCGACGAAGGTGCCTTTGCGGTGGGCCGCGAGTTCGTCATTGACCTGGCATGAGCAATTTCCGAACGGGTGTGGCGCGGCACCTACTCCCCACCGAGCGGCTTCATGTTGCGTTCGACAGCTCGGCGTAGCAGCGCGGCTGAACGGTAGATCCCGTGCACCATCTTGGAGTATGGCAGCACCAGAAAGAACGCCAAGATGAAGCCGAGGTGGATCGCCATCGCCAGGCCCATCGCTCCGGTGGCGCGCACTGCGAGCAGAACCAGACCCGTCAGCGCGATCATAGCCAGCAGCATCAGCAGCGCGAGGTCCCCCCCGAGCAGGCGCCGGACATTCGGTACCGGGTCGTCCACGAACTTCATCGCCAGCAGGCCAATCGTGCCAACCATCATCAGGATGCCGCCGACAGTTCCCAGCACCACCGGGGCGCTGATGAAGCGAATACGGCGCCGGCCACCCTAGGAACGTATGATAAATAAACCCTGTCGTTGTCGCGGCGAAACACAGCAGGAAGCCATAGAACATTGCGTGATGCAGATAACGCCGGCGCATCGAGAATGCCTCGGAGTTGTCGTTGCACCCGTTACCGCCGCCGCCGAGGTTCTTCAGCGTCAGCACATCCCAAAGCGCGATAACAGCCGAAATCGGGCCAACCTTGTCGAGCGGCCCAGCATCTTGCCAAAAGTTTCGAGCCCCCATCGCTAGCGCCACGAGCGAGAAGCCGAATGTGGCAATCCCGGCGATCTGCATCGCCCACAGCGGAATGATCTCGTAGAATGAACCCGACGCGGTACCGTGGGCGTCGAAGAAATCGCCCGGCGTGTTCAACAACATACTCAGGATCAGCACCACGGCGATGCCCAAAGCGGCGATCAGCGAGACCACCGTGCCGTTGCGGTTGAACATGGCCGCCAGAGGCCTCGGCCAGGCATATTCGGCATAGCTTTCGGCGCGCACCTCAGCCAGCGTCTTCGGGACGTTGACCCCCCATGCGTGCGGCGGGCTGTATTGACACGCGTAATAACAGCCTCGGCAGTTATGGCAGAGGTTCGCCAGGTAGCTCAGATCGCCGGACGAGAACTCGCGACGCAGTTCCACCGCCGGGAACACCGCACAAAATCCTTCACAGTATCGGCAAGCATTGCAAATCTCCATCTCGCGTCGAGCATTCTTAACGGCGTCAGTTTCCTGCACGACGCGCTGCCTCCTGACCGGCGATGCGGCCGAACACCGTCCCGATGGTCATGCCGAATCCTGCGAGATATCCCTTGCCGAGGATATTGCCTGACATGATCTCGCCAGATGCGAACAGGTTGGCGGCGGGCTGACCGTTCTCCATCAGCACCTGCGCCTTGTGGTTCACTCGGACACCGAGGTAGGTGAAGGTGATGCCGGGGCGCAGCGGGTAGCCGTAGAACGGTGGTTTGTCCACTGCGCGCGCCCAATTGGTCTTGTTTAGTGCCAGACCCTCGGTAACGTTGCCGTCCAGTTTCAGGTTATCGAACACCTGCCCGGGTTTTACCGCTCGGTTGAAGCCGTCGATCGTTTCGCGGACCTTCACCGGGTCCAGCTTCATCTCTACCGCCAGGTCTTCGATTGTGTTCGCCTTGACCGCCGGGAAAACCGACGGCATGAACAGGGTGAACGCCTTCGAGTCGCAAATCGAATAGGCGATCTGGCTGGGCTGCTGGGCAATCAACCGCCCCCAGATGGCGTATCGTTTCGGCCAGACATCTTCGCCTTCATCGTAGAACCGTTCGCCATTACGGTTGACCACCACGCTGTAAGGCACGCTGTCCAGACGAGTTGTGATCCCACCATCGAACTTTGGTGCTCGTGCATCCAGTGCCACAGCGTGGAACTGGGTCGGGTCGCCGACTGCCCCAACGCCCTGGTCGAGCAAATTCTTCAGTATCCGCCCGCGGTTATAGGGCGTGCCGCGGATCACGAAGTTGTCCACGGCGTCGCCCCAGTATTCGCGCATCCACTCCAGATTGGCCTGGAATCCGCCGGACGATGCCACCACGCAACGGGCACGGATCGTTTCTGGGAAAGCCTTTGTAGGTGATATCGATCGACCGCACTGCTCCATCGTCCATGTTGAGGGCGACGACCTCGGTGTCATACAGCATTTCCACACCGAGCCTTTCAGCGGTGAGATAGTAGGCGTTCACCAAGGCCTTCCCACCCCCAAGAAAGAAGGCATTGGTTCGACCAAGGTTCAGCGTTCCGGTCAGCGACGGCTGGAAACGTACGCCCGCCGCCTTCATCCAGCCAAACACTCCGGAGGATGCCCTAATGGTCATGCGCGCGAGCGATTCATCCGTTTGGCCGCCGGTTACTCGCAACAGGTCATCCCAGTATTCATCTTCCTTGTAGGCATCGGTCAGCACCTCGTTGGGCCGGTCATGCATCGCCCTGAGATTGCGAGTATGCCGGCTGTTGCCACCGCGGAACGCCCGAGGTGCGCTCTCCACCAGCAGTACGCTGGCACCGGCTTGGCGCGCCGTGATCGCGGCGCACAGTGCGGCGTTGCCGCCGCCGGCGACCAGTACATCGTAGGTCATCGTCCGATCCGGCACTCGTTTCCTCCGCCGAGGGCTACGTTCCTACGAACGGTTGCGGGATCGTGCAAGGCGTGCGAACTCGGCCGCCACAGGTCGAACGAAGGGGGCCAGATGGCGGATGCCACAAACGTTGATGGTGCTGGCGCGCGCACCTGGCATGAGATCGTGCGGGACGTATTGAAACGCCACGATGTGAAACTGGCTACGTACGTGCCCGACAACGTGCTGCGTCCGCTGATCGAAGCGATCGAGGCCGACCCATTTTTCACCGCCTTTGCCTGTACCCGCGAGGAAGAGGCGCTAGGCATCAACGCCGGTGCTTGGATGGGCGGCCTGCGCGGCATCCTGCTGATGCAGACAAGCGGATTCGCAACCCTGGCAAATGTGATCGCATCGCTATCGATGCCGTTCCAGATCCCAACGCTGATGATGGTGTCCGAGCGGGGGACGCTGGGCGAATTCAACATCGGCCAGTCGCTGGTGGCCAGGACAATGCGTCCGGTCCTGGACGCGCTGTGCATCGAGACCCACACGATGACGCGGCTGGACGAGGCGGAGTTCATCCTGGACCGGAGCCTGGTCCAATCGTTCGCAACGAGGGCGCCAGTGTGTTTCATCCTGTCGCCATTGCTGACCGGTGGCAAGGTTTTCGCGAAGTAGGGGTCGGATCATGGCGGGTTTGGCGAACCACCCGGCGAACCGGGAGCAGGCGAAGGTGATGAACCGTTATGACATCACCAAGCGGATGATCGGGCTGCTGCGTCAGGATGAGGCGGTGATCGGCGGCATCGGCTACACCAATTTCGACCTCTGGGCGGCCTCCGCGTCTCCTTCCGGCCGTCGGCAACAGAACTTCTACATGCTCGGCAGTATGGGGCTGGCCGTCCCGATCGCACTTGGCGTCGCGATAGCTCAGCCACGTCGGAAAGTGTTTGCGCTGGAGGGTGACGGGTCGATCCTGATGCAGCTCGGCTCGCTGTCCACGGTTGCCGCACGCGCACAAAAGAATCTGTGCATCGTGATCATGGACAACGGCGCCTACCAGATCACCGGAGGCCAAATCACAGCAACAGGGCAGGGCGCCGATATCGTCGGGATCGCTCTGGCGTCCGGGCTGGCGTGCAGCGCATGGGCGGCCGATGAGGACGACTTTCAGGATTTGATCCAGCACGCGTTGAAGGAAGACGGCCCGTGGTTGATCGGTTGCCGGATCGATAATCAGAAGCCGGTGGATACGACGGAGCGGGATCCCTCGCGGATCCGGGACAACTTCATGCGCGGTTTGGGCGTCGCTCGGTAACGGCTCCGTATCGTGTCCTCGCCCCCAGAGAGCTCAGGAGGCCGCCGCATTCGCTGTTTCGCCAAAGAGAGGCGGTCTGCCGGCAGGGCGCAACCACCGCTCGCCGGTCACAGCGACGCTGAGAAGCGGGACGCGGCGCGCCGCCTGATACATAATGATGGGCGTGACTACACCGGCGGTCAGGCTGAAAAGGAAGAGCATCGGAATCGACGTCACGCCGGCATGCATTAGCTTGCCTCTCATCGCCGCGCTGGCCATGACGTGCCAAAGATAAATGGTATAGGAGTAATACCCGATCCGGGTGAGCAGCGCGTTCTTCGGGAAGCGCTGCAGCAGGAAGACCACCCCAGCCATACCAGCGATAGCAGCGGGCAACTGCAAAACGGTCACTTCGTTGGCAAGACCAAAGATTCCAAGTTGCTGGGCAGCCAGTATCAACACCACGATCCCGCCAGCAAGCAGGCCGGACGTTGGATTGCGCAACCAGTCGGGCTCTCCACGAAGGATGATTCCGAAGAGGAAATAGGGTGCCAGGTAGAACGCGCCTGCAATTCCAAAGAAGGTCGTAACCGTCACCCCCGATTGGGAGATCATGATCGCGGCGAGCCCTGTCAGCACAAGGCCAACTGAACTGGGCTGAAGGAACGCATCCGCGACCGAGATTGCCGTGAACAGCAGAAGCAACGACTGCAAATACCAAAGATGCCCATACTGGAACAATAGTGCGTATCGCAGGGACGTCTGGTCACCCGGATCCTGGCCCCGGAGCGACCACATGACCAGCGTCACGAATACAAGTGGAACAGCCAACCGGCGCAATTTCTTCGTCCAAAAACTTAGTAGTTTTTGTGCCGTAACGCGCCGACCTGCGTAAAGATAGCCCGACAACGCCGTAAACAGCGGGATCCGCAGGAATTCAACACTTTGCATCACGTAATGCCAACCCGAGCTCATCGGCAAGTGAAGCCCGTTTGAGGCGGCATCTCCAACCACATGAAGCGCAACGATTAGCAGACAGGCAAGACCACGGACCGTATTGATGTTGCTGGCAACTTGTTCGTCTTTTCGTCCGCTCGAAAAGATCCCGCTACTTTCGCCGTCAACGGGTTGACTTATCCCGCTCGGCGGCGTGCTAGAGGCCATCATGTTGTCTCCGGCGCGCGGGTGGTAGCAATGCTAAATCGGTGGTCGATCAGCCGCATCCGGAATCATTCCACAAAGCGATCTGACACGGATGGCGTTGTAGCGGGCTGCTCGACAGAGCGAGCACACAAAGGCGTCATGTATCGACTCTGTTACCATACCCGTACCGACACGACCGGGGCGACAACAGTCCCCTATCGCCAGGCAAGGTTCTCAAAAACCTCAGCGATTGAAAATGGAGGCCCTATGGAACCCCGAACGTGGCGACCCGGTCGATCCCACAGAAGAACAGCACCCGCTTCTCATCGATCTTCGGATCGCGCAAACCATAGGGCCCGGGCTGCCCGGTATACTTCGTCCAAATCCGATCGGTTTGTCGCGTGACGTAGTCGCCCTCCTCGTCCCACTCCCGCAACTCTCGCCGCACCGTGCACTTGATCTGCATCCAGTGGTAAGGATTTTTCGGGTTCACCAGCAGTAGGGAGAGCCGCGGATTATCGCGGATCCATTGGCACTTGTTCCGGTGCGACGCCGTGTTAACTAGCACCTCGCCATCCGCATGGTCGAACCACATCGGCGTCAGGCTCGGTCGGCCATCCGGCCCGGTGACCGCAAGCGTTGCTGTAACAGGCTCATCCAGCAATTGCCGGTAGATTGGCGCCAAATCATACAGGCTGGTGGCCTTACGCTTGTCGCCCACGGCAAACTGGCCTTCCTGCGCGCCGTCCGCCACATGACGAAAATTCGCGACTACGAAACCGTCGGTCATATCCGCTCTCCCCCCAGCCGCACGGCCCGGTTTCAACCCGGAACTGCGTCTTATTGCCCTAAATAGGTTAGTCCCACCCCTGCGCCAGATCAGGTTAGTCCGCGCCGTATCGCTTCTCAGGCCGCACGGTGAGGCGCCGCTGCAGCCGGGGCGGTCCCATCGCTTTTGGCGGGTTTGACGGCACCCCCCGGCTCGACCGACGCGCCCGCCTTCTCCACCTGTTCAGTCACCGAAGCGATCAGTTCCTCCCAACTCTTTTCAAACGATTCAACGCCCTGCCGCTCCAGCAGATCAGCTACATCGGCCAAATCCACCCCGACACGCCCCAGATCGGCGATCAGCGCACGAGCCGCTGCGTAAGTGCCGCGGATCGTGTCGCCACGAACCTCGCCATGGTCAGCAACGGCGTGTAGCGTTGCCTCGGGCATGGTGTTGACGGTGTCGCGAGCGACCAGATCAACGACATATTTGGTGTCCGGGTACGACTTGTCCTTGACCCCGGTGGAGGCCCACAACAAGCGCTGCGCCTTGGCCCCTTTCGCGGCCAGAGCCTGCCATCGCGCCGACCCGAGCATCTGCTCGTAGACTTCATAGGCCAGCCGGCTATTTGCCACAGCGGCCTGGCCGCGCAACCGGGCTGCGTCGGCCGATTTTATCTGGTCGAGCCGCTTGTCCACCTCAGTATCGACCCGGCTGACGAAGAACGAAGCGACGCTTTCGATCCCCGCGAGACTGCCACCGGCCGCCGCCCGCTGTTCCAGACCCCCGAGGAACGCATCAAGAACGGCCTTATATCGCTCGACCGAGAAGATCAATGTGACGTTGACGCTGATCCCCGCGGCCAGGGTTGCCGTGATCGCGGGCAAGCCGGCCAGCGTCGCCGGAATCTTGATAAACAGATTGGGGCGGTCGACCAGCCACCACAGGCCGCGAGCCTCGGCCGTGGTGCGGTCGGTATCATGGGCGATCCGGGGGTCCACCTCGATCGACACGCGTCCATCCCGCCCGCCGCTGCGATCGTAGGCTGGTCGCATGATGTCGCAGGCCGCTCGCACGTCCCAGGCGGTCAGCAGCCGAAGCGTCTCGCCGATGGCGGTGCCGCGCAAGGCCAGATCGCGCAACTGATCTTCGTAACCGGACCCTGCACCAATCGCCTTCGCGAAAATCGTTGGATTGGTGGTAATGCCAACGATCTCCTTCTGCTCAACCGAGCGGGCGAGACTACCGGAATGAATGCGCGTCCGGCTCAGGTCATCGAGCCATACGGCGACCCCAGCCGCCGCAAGATCGGTCAGTGCTTTGCCCATGGTTGTCTCCTGTAAAGTCCGGTTACGTGTTCGAAATTGGGCACGGAAGCCGGCCGATGCACGCAGAAAGGTGCTCCATATAGCATGGTAACACCCTCGTGATCCAGGCGCCCCGGACCAGCTACCGGCGATGAGATCGCCCGACGGTTGGATGAACACAAATTTCGTGGCGCACGCAACCCGGGTGATCCTAGGCTGCCTTGGCAAGCCCGGAAATGGGTCAATCAAGCAGGGAGAGTAAGACGATGCTACACAGGAGAACACTCCTCACGGCCGCGGCGGCGGCGGGTTTCATTCCGGCCGCGCCAGCGATCGTCCGCGCCGAGGAGTCACCAGGCGTAACCGCGACCGAAATCCGCCTCGGCAACACTATGCCGTATAGTGGGCCCGCGTCGGCGTACGGCACGATCGGCAAGGCCATAGCGGCCATGTTCAAGATGGCCAACGACCAGGGCGGCTTTGCCGGCCGCAGCGTCAACTTCATCTCCTATGACGACAGCTACAGCCCGCCCAAGACCGTTGAGCAAACTCGCCGCCTGATCGAGGAGGACAAGGTCGCCGCCCTATTCGCCGACTTGGGCACGCCGACGAATTCAGCAATCGTGCGCTACGTCAATCAGAAGAAAGTGCCACACCTCTTCCTCGCTACCGGCGCCGACAAATGGGGTGACTATAAGGCCTTCCCGTGGACTATCGGCTGGCAGCCCAGCTACGTTACCGAGTCCCAGGTTTATGCCAAATACATCATTTCACAGAAGGCCGATGCGAAGATTGGCATCCTGTTTCAGAACGACGATTTCGGAAAGGACTACCTGCACGGCGTGCGGGACGTCCTGAAGGACAATTACGACAAGCAGGTGACCGCCGTCTCGTACGAGGTCACCGACGCCACCATCGACAGTCAACTTGTGACGCTGCAATCCGACGGCGTCGATGTGCTGATGACCATCGCCACGCCGAAATTCGCTGCCCAGGCCATTCGTAAGGTCCGGGAGATGAACTGGAAGCCGCTGCACGTGCTGACCGGCGTCTCGGTTTCGGTCGGTGCCGTGATGATTCCGGCCGGACCCGAGAACGGCATTGGCATTGTCAGCTCAGCGTACCTGAAGGATCCGACGGACCCGGGCTGGGACGGCGACGCCGGTATGAGGGAGTGGCGGGCGTTCATGGCGAAATACTATCCAGAGGGCGATGTGAAGGACGGCGGCAATGTTTCCGCCTTTGGCCTGACCCATACGATGCTGCACGTCCTGAAGCAGTGCGGCGGCGATTTCTCGCGGGCGAACATGATGAAGCAGGCGACCAACCTGCAGGATCTCGAGAACCCGGTGCTGCTACCGGGGGTTAAGATCAGCACCAGCCCGACGAACTATCATCCGATCCGCCAACTGCAACTCATGCGCTGGTCCGGTAAGAGCTGGGAGCGGTTCGGCGATATCATCGCTGGCGCGAACGCCTGACCTGGGCCTTGGGCCGGCCGATCTGCGCGTCGGCTGGGTCCGTTCCGATCACCCGGCAAGGCATGATTCGGCGGTCCGTCGGCTGAACAAAAACGCGTTTAGGTGATATTCTCAACGGGTATTAACCTTATGTTTATTTTTCCCGCCGTTAAATGTCTTCGCGCGAGTGGCTTGAAAAAACGACGCCCGACCGGTCGTCGCCATTTTGCCTGCCACTCAGTCGCGGGCCAAAAATCACTATTGACCTCGCCAAAGTGGGGTCGCTGTTGGACGGCTTGCGCGAAGTCGACGCCAGTGAGTGGCTGATCGCGCTAGGCAGAACGTCCTGAATACGGAAAATTAATGAGCGAGGTAGCTTCAGGCGAAACAATTAAGTCTGAGAAGCACTTTGCTCCGGGTGCCAGTCGATAATAAATTGGGAGCATCGCAGTGTCAGCCATCACGCGAACGATTTCATCGATCCGTGCCACCGTCACAGGAGGTCATCGGGTCGATGCTCAGCAGAGCGATCCGCAGGGAAATTACGGTAGCCGTGTCGATGGCGGGGCATCGAGGATGGAGCTTAGGCCGAATATTCATGAGCATGTTCGGCTGGACGATACACGCTTCTGGCTGGCAGCCATCGCCGATTCATCCGACAATGCGATCATTGCGAAGGATTTGGACGGCCTCGTTAAGTCCTGGAACAGGGCGGCCGAAACGATGTTCGGCTTTACCGCCCGCGAGATGATTGGCCACTCCATCACTAAAATTATTCCCGCGGACCGCATCGACGAGGACGCCTCGATCGTCAAGCGGATTGGCCGCAGCCTGAATACACTCCACTTCGAGACGGAGCGGCAAAGCAAGGACGGCACGATCATTCCGGTGGCGCTCACCGTCTCCCCGATCCGAGACGATAACGGGAGATTAATCGGTGTATCCAAGACCGTCCAGAACCTGACCGAGACGCAGCGTGTCCAGCGCGACCTGCAACGCCGCGAAGCTCTGCTTCGGTCAATTCTGGAGACCGTCCCGGACGCTGCGATCGTAATCGACAAGCAAGGGTTCATTCATTCCTTTAGCGCAGCGGCGATACGACTGTTTGGCTACAGGTCGGAGGAGATGATGGGCCGGAAAGTCGATATTCTACTGCCGTCTTCCGACTGGAATCAGCACAATCGCTCGCTGGAAGGCTATTCGGCAACCGGCGAGCGAAGGGTCGTCGGATTCGGCCAGCGCAAGGATGGCAGCGGTTTCCCGATGGACCTCGTTATCGGCGAAATCGATCTGCCGGGAACACGACTGCTCGCCATCTTTGTGCACGACCTTACCGAACAAAGCGAATGCGAGCGCGGGCTTCGGGCGGCCAACACAGAACTCGAGCATCTAGCGCGGCATCTTGCGATGGCGCGAGACGCATCGGACCGTTCAAATTTTGCTAAGTCAAGCTTCCTGGTCGACCTGAGCCTCGATTTGCGCGCGCCCTTAAAGGGCATCCTCGGCGGTGCGGATCTGCTCCGCATCGACAGCGAGCTCAGCGCCGCACAGAGCCAGGGCGTGGATGCCATCGAGGGAGCTGCCAAGCAGCTACTGCAGATGGTCACCTCGGTGCAGGATCTGTCAGAAATCGAAGCGGAACAGGTTGAGTTGAAAGCCGTGGAGCTTGACGTTCTGGCAGTCGCGACAGCCTGCTTCAGCCTGGTCCGCCCAGCCGCAGAGGCCAAGCGCCTAGCGCTGAGCATCGCTGTAACTCCCGGCACCCGGCAGGATGTGGTGACCGACCCCACGCGGCTGCGGCAGATATTGTTGAATCTGCTTGGCAACGCGGTGAGGCTCACGAGAGACGGTTCCATCGCGCTGCGACTGCGGCCCGTGGCGGACGGCTCATTCCTGCGGATCGAGGTCGCGGATACCGGCCCAGGTATAGCCGCCAACGAGAGACGGCACTTATTCCGGGACCTCGAGCGCGTCGATCCGGAAGCAATCGGAGGTGTTGAAGGGGCAGGCCTAGGCCTCGCCCTCACGGCCCGGCTCGCGACGTTGTTGGGCGGCTGCCTCGGCCACCATGACAACCCGGGCGGCGGGAACGTATTTTGGCTGGAGCTGCCATTCGGGGCGGCACCCCGGCAAGAGACGGGGCCTGTAGACGCCGCGCCTTCGGCTCCGCACGCCGCGCTCCATATCCTGGTGGTTGACGATATTGCCATGAACCGTGACATCGCGGGGTCATTCCTGCGTGCGGCTGGTCATAAGGTGACCTGCGTGGAAGGCGGCGCGGAGGCGATCGCAATCGTCGAACAGACGGACTTCGATGTCGTCCTGATGGACGTGCGCATGCCGGAAATGGATGGTTTGGAAGCGACCCGTCGCATTCGCGCGATTGCTGGCGTGCGCGGCCAGGTACCGATTGTGGCCCTCACCGCGCAGGCTTTCTCCGAACAGGTGGCGGAGTGCCGTAAGGCGGGTATGAACCTCCACCTGCCCAAACCCTTCGATCCGGATTCGCTGCTAGCCGTCGTGCTGCGTGCGGTCGCACTAGACCAGCCTCGTGACGAAATCGTCACCCCGGGAAAGGGGGAGCCAGCCCCCGTAATTCCCGTCATCGGCTCGGATTTGATGGTCTGCAACTCGGCGGCGTTTGAACGGACCGCGTTCTACCTTCCGCCTGAGGCAGTCGCCTCATACCTCCAGGCCATTATCGAGCGCGGGGAGACTTTGTTGCGCGGTTTGCAGGAACCGGATGCCCTCATGCAGAATGGCGATGAACTCGCAGACGCCGCGCACACGATCGCCGGGAGCGCCGGAATGTTCGGCTTCGAGCGTCTTACAACGATGGGCCGGCGCTTTGAGCGGGCCGTTCATGCCGGTGCGGCTGACTTACAGGCTCTCACATATGGTTTACATGCCGCGCTCGAAGCTACGCTCGAGGTGCTAAGAGATCGCATGAGAATTTCCGCCGAGGCGTGAACCAAAATGATGATCGCGCGCTGAGCCGAACGTCCCGGCGGTTGGATCGTGATTACACAAAGAGATAGTTTCAGCCGGAATGAGACCATCTCAAACCCCGGGGGTCATGCCGCGCGCCTCTAGGGACGACGAGCCTTTGCTTCGGCGACGGCGTGATCGTATTCGAGGGTGCCTTCATCACTACGCACCGAACCTTGAGCATCAAATGCGCGTCGCGGGGCGACCACTGCATTTGCTGCTGGGCATTCAAACGCGACGCAGCACCCACTGCACCGTGCTCTCGGTGACCGCTGTTGAGATTGGCTCCTTCCGCCGTCTGGCCGTTGCATAGTCGATGATGATATCGGACTGGCCGCATACATACGTTTCGAGGTCGCCCAACAGGCGCTCAACTTTCAGTGCGACCGGAGCCGCCGGCGAGGTCGTCTCAGCCATCCCTTCGAGCGTCACCATTGTTTGCCGATGAGTTCGAGGCCACCGACCTGACCATGCCAGAGGGAGCCGCCAGCGGACCCGCTCGATCGTTTCGGAAAGGCGACTGCCGGTTTCGAAAAATGTTGGGCCAACTCCTGGCCGCCTGGGCAGCAGTTGAATGCGCATCGCGAGATGAAACGAGTCTAGCACGTGATGGGTTGGGCCGACGCTCGCCGCTTAACCGAGTGATCTCGGTCCGGCACCGTCGCTCAGGAGGGTGACGGGCGTGGCCGGCGTCGCTCCCAGCCGACGCAGCACGCCGCGCAATTCTCCCGTTGCCGATCCGCCTCTGCCGGCATGCTGCTGAAAACGACTTGCTTGCCGTCATCGTTGCTGACCTGGGCACGCATCACCTCGAACCATCGAACCCGATAACTTCGGACCGACTGCACATGGGGCCCCATCGACGGAGTGCGCGATGGCCTGCGCCGCCGCCGGTGCGAAGGTTTGGCTCGCCACCGCCTGCTGCTCCAGGCGAGCGCCCACCCTAATGGCTCGCCGGCGGGCCGTTTCCACCGCAGCTACGTCATCGAGCGGCAGGAACAGCAATGTCCGGTGGCGTCCCGCAGGTAGTTGCGACGCCAAGGTGAGATGCCGGCATCCACGTCGATAACCACACACGTGCCTATACCAGATCGTGCTTCCCCTCGCGCCAGGACATTAGTGAACAGGCGAC
Source organism: uncultured Pseudomonadota bacterium (assembly GCA_963832865.1). Taxonomy (GTDB): domain Bacteria; phylum Pseudomonadota; class Alphaproteobacteria; order Acetobacterales; family Acetobacteraceae; genus Rhodopila. The sequence goes on along the minus strand of CAWHWH010000041.1, from coordinate 305,311 downwards.
TGCCTTCCATGCCAAGCTACAGATAGATGCGTAGCATTGGTGGAAGGACGCCGACAGTGCGCACGCAAGGGATGATTGGCTATCGGGTTTGCAGCCGTCACTGAGCGTTCCGAGGAAGGCGACGATCGCGTCCTCCTCCGCGTCGGTCGATCCAAGCTCGCCGATAAATCGCGGCTTCGCGATTGCGCCGGAATTGCGCCGGCCGCCCTGCAAGCCCAATTTGCCAACAACGCCAACAAGCGCGATCCTCCCCCGAAACAAGCGGGAGCCAGGCGTGCCAGACACCTACGACTACATCGTAACCGGAGCAGGCTCCGCCGGCTGCGTCCTCGCCGCTCGGCTGTCTGAATCGGGTCGCTACAAAGTCCTTCTCCTGGAGGCGGGCGGCAAGGACATCAACCCCTGGATCCATGTCCCGATGGGTTACGCGAAAACCTTTGTCGACCCGAAGGTGAACTGGAAGTTCGAGTCGGAACCGGAAAAGGAATTGAACGGCCGCACCATGTACCAGCCCCGAGGCAAGGTCTTGGGCGGCACCAGTTCCATCAACGGCATGATCTACATGCGCGGCAACGCCGCCGACTACGACCAATGGCGCCAGCTCGGTAACGAGGGGTGGGACTACGAGTTCGTCCTGCCCTACTTCCGCAAAGCCGAGGACAACGAACGCGGTGCCGACGAATACCACGGTTCCGGCGGGCCGCTACGTGTGTCCAATCAACCGTACGAATGGGAAATCGCCAAGGCCCTGTTGGAGGCCTGCCAACAAGCCGGCATCCCCTACAATCCCGACTTCAACGGGGCGAAACAGGAAGGCTGCGGCTACTACCAGACCACAACCAAGGACAAACGCCGGTGGAGCACCGCCGCCGCCTACCTGCGCATGGCCAAAACCCGCCCCAACCTCACCATCACAACCAAGGCCCACGCCACCCGCATCCTGTTCGACGGCAACAAGGCGACCGGCGTCGAATTCCACACGCCAAGGGGCCCGGAGACTGCCTACGCTGGCCGCGAAGTCATAGTCTCGGGCGGCACCTACGGCTCCCCGCAGCTTCTGCAACTGTCCGGCGTTGGTCCCGCCCAACACCTCACCGACCTGGGCATCCCGGTGATCCGCGACATCCCTGGTGTCGGCTCCAACCTACAAGACCACTTCAACACCTACTGCACCTATCGCATTTCCAAGAACCTGTCACTCAACGCTCTGCAATACAGCCTGCCCCATCGCCTCATTGCCGGCGCTCAATACGTGTTCTTCCGTTCCGGCCAGATGTCAGGCAACGGCCTGTACGTCGGCGCCCTGGTCCGTAGCGATCAACGCCTGGAGCGGCCGGACCTCCAGTTCAACATCTCCGCCTGGAGCACGATCGACCGCACCGCCGATGGGATCATCTCCCACCCATTCCCCGGCATCTCCATCAGTCCGGTGCACCTCGCGCCCGAAGGTCGAGGCACCGTCCGCCTTCGCGCCAACGACCCCTTCGCACCGCCTGAGATCAAATTCAACTTCCTGCGGTCCGAAAACGACATGCGCGTGATGATCGCCGGCGTCCGCATTGCCCGTAGCATTGCCCGTCAGCACGCAATGCAGAAACTGATCGTGGAGGAAACCGCGCCCGGCGTCGCCACCCGCACCGACGAGGAAATCGCCGAGGACATCCGTCGACGCGGCGTCTCCAACCTCCATCCCGTCGGCACCTGCGGTATGGGGAGCGGCCCTATGGCGGTGGTCGATCCGCGGTTACGCGTCCATGGGATCGCCGGATTGCGCGTTGTTGATGCCTCTATCATGCCTGTGATTGTCGCCGGCAACACCAACGCCCCGACGATCATGATCGGCGAAAAGGCCGCCGCGATGATCCTGGAGGACGCAAAGGCGTGGGCTGCACTGGCAGCCTAGCTTTTATGCCCCTGTCGTGGCACCGGCGCATATCCGGTTCATACCTTGCAACCAACACCTAACCCATGCGTTAAGCTTGCGGTTAATTAGGAGGCATATGATGAATGACCGCGTTGAAGGCACCGCCCGTGAATTTGGCGGCCGCGTGCAAGAGACTGTCGGCAACGTGACAGGCGATAGCAAGACCCAGGCGCAGGGCCTGTACAACCAGGCGGCGGGACAGGCACAACAGGCGGCCGGACAGTTTAGCGACGTGATCAAGTCACAGCCGATCGCCGCCTCGCTTGTTGCGTTGGCTATTGGCTATGTTCTCGGACGACTCACTGCCTGATAGATCAACGATCGAAAAAGGGGGGCCGTGTGCCCCCCTTTTTTTGCCCCGCTGGCCACACCTGCTTGTAAGAGGTCTCGATGCCCCCTGCGATTCAAAAGTCCCGCGTCAGTGAGGGCTCGCCCCACCAGCTTGGCGCGACCTGGGACGGCCTCGGTGTCAATTTCACGCTGTTCTCCGCCAACGCAACGAAGGTCGAGCTATGCTTGTTCGACGACACCGGTCAGCGAGAACTCGAACGGATCGAACTCCCGGAGTATACCAACGAGGTGTGGCACGGCTACCTGCCCGACGCCCGCCCCGGGACGACTTACGGCTATCGAGTCCACGGCCCATACGATCCCGGCGCGGGCCATCGCTTCAATCCGAACAAGCTTTGCCTCGACCCCTATGCCAAGGCCCACATCGGTAGCCTCAAGTGGGATCACGCTGTGTTCGGCTACACCATGGGCAAGGACGACACTACGTTCGATGAGCGCGACAGCGCCCGCTTCATGCCAAAATCTCGCGTGATCGACCCCGCCTTCACCTGGGGCCGCGAACGCGCCCCGTCGGTTCCGTGGGACCGCACCATCATCTACGAGACCCATGTCCGCGGCTACACCAAGCTGCACCCGGCGGTCCCCGAACATCTGCGTGGCACTTTTGCTGGTCTTGGCCGCAAGGAGGTGGTGGACTACATCAAGACGCTTGGCGTCACCTCGGTCGAACTCCTGCCGATCCACGCCTTCGTCAACGACAGCTATCTGCTCGACAAGGGTCTTACCAACTATTGGGGATACAACTCGATTGGATTCTTCGCTCCTGATCCGCGCTATTCCGCGGTTCCGGACTTCGTCTTCTCGGAATTCAAGGAGATGGTCGCGCGGCTTCACGATGCCGGCCTGGAGGTCATCCTTGACGTTGTCTACAACCACACCGCCGAGGGCAACGAAAATGGGCCGACCCTTTCGTTCCGGGGTATAGACAATCTATCGTATTATCGTCTGATGCCGGACAATCCGCGCTACTACATTAATGACACCGGAACCGGGAACACGCTGAATATGAGTCATGCGCGTGTAGTGCAGATGGTCACCGACAGTTTGCGTTACTGGGCGTCAGAAATGCATATCGACGGATTCCGCTTCGATCTCGGGACGATCCTGGCACGGGAAGACCACGGCTTCAACGAGGCGCATGGTTTCTTGCAGAGTTGCCTGCAGGATCCGGTTCTCTCCGCGACGAAACTGATCGCCGAGCCTTGGGATATCGGGCCGGGGGGCTACCAGGTCGGCGGGTTTCCACCAGGCTGGGCCGAGTGGAACGACAAGTTCCGCGATACCGTGCGCGCCTATTGGAAGGGAGACCCCGGCAAGCAGGCTGAAATGGCGACTCGGCTGTCGGCATCAGCAGATTCCTTTGCCCGCCGCGGCCGCAAGGCATGGGCAAGCGTGAATTTCATCACCGCACATGACGGTTTCACACTCAATGACCTAGTATCTTACAACGATAAGCATAATGAGGCGAATGGCGAGGACGGTCGGGATGGTCACTCCGATAATCAATCCTGGAATTGTGGCGCCGAAGGCCCCACCGATGACCCGGAGATCATCGCATTGCGGGAACGGCAGAAGCGCAACCTGCTGGCTACCCTCTTGCTGGCGCAGGGCACGCCGATGCTTCTCGCCGGCGATGAGTTCGGCCGTACGCAGGACGGCAACAACAATGCCTATTGCCAAGATAACGAAATAAGCTGGTTGAATTGGAATTTTGGTGAAAAGGAAGTCGAACTTGCAGAGTTCGTCCGCAAGATCATCGTTTTGCGGCAGTCCTTCCCGATCTTGCGCCGATCTCGTTTCCTCACCGGGGAGTACAATTCTGACCTTGATGTCCGCGATGTTCGCTGGCTGTCACCCACCGGCCATGATATCGAGGACGCGCAATGGAACGATACCAATGCCCGTTGCTTCGGCATGCTGCTTGACGGGCGCGCCCAGGCTAGCGGGATCAAACGGCCGGCTATGGACGCGACGGCGCTGCTGGTGCTGAACGCTCATCATGACGTTGTGAACTTCGCCCTGCCCGAGGTCGTCGGCGGCATTGTCTGGCGCTGCCTGCTCGACACCAACAACCCGGAAGATAGCAGCCATGAATCATTTCAGACGGGTGAAACTTATGAAATAACTGGTCGCTCGCTCGTTCTCTTCGTTTTGGAACCGGAGAGCAAGCGATCGGTGGCTTTGCGTCGCGCGATCGAGGGTTTCCGCCAGATGGCTGAGCGTCCAATCCCAGTGGCGACGCCTGAATCCGGCCCCGAAACGGAACGAGCGCTCGCTGACGCGCCGCTAATGACGCGTCCGTGAATCACGCGTCTAGCTGTTTGCGCGTTATGCTGCAGTTGCGTTCATACGGAAGCCGCTGGCCGTGGCCCATTTTGGTCAGCCTGTGCGTAGAACGCCGACATTATGCCATTCCCTAAAAGGACAGATCATGTCAGAAACAACCAAATCTGCTGAAACCGTTAAGAAGGCGACGGATCATGCGGCCAGATCCGGTCAGGCTAGCATCGACGCGGCAGAAAAGGCAGCGAAAGAGACCATCAGCGAGACGAGTGAGGTCGCACAGAACAGTGCGGACCGCACCAAGGAAGTCGCTCAGAGCATGACTGAAACGGTTACCGAAACCGCTCACGCTGCCACCAACATGTCGACCAAGGCGGCCGAGCAGAGCCGAGAGGTATTGATGCTGGGCATGCGGACCGCAGCCGGTGTCGGCAGTCGCGTCGCTGACATCAGCTTTGGCCGCGGGCACCATTTCATGTCGTCGGCCGCCCATGTGATGGACATCTATCGCGATGCCTCGGAACGGTCATCGGAACGCGTCCACGCGCTGTTTTCGAGCGCTATGGTAGTGAGCCGCGGCTTGCAGAGCATGCAGCACGCTTGGCTTGAGATGATGGACCACACGATGGAGCATGCGACGCACAAGCCTCAGGATTTATTGCGGTGCAAGAATGCAATTGAGGTTGCCGAGGTACAGCGCGATCTCTACCTTGACGCGATCAACCATGCATTCGAATCCACTAGCCGCTTGCTTGATATTGCTGGCCGGACGGCACAGGATGCGGTTCGGCCGTTGCGGTCGTAGTATTTTTGGACCTAGACACGCTGTCGGATCCGCCGGTTCCCCCCGGCGGTCCGCCAGTGGTTCCCGATCCGGACGAACCAACGCCGATCGAGGAGCCGCCCGGTCCCATCCCGATCCCCACCGAGCCGCCGCCGGAGCCAATGTTGCGGCTGCCTGAGCCCGCCGCCCGCATGGCGGCGCCCCGGCGCCTTTCGCAAGCCAGTGCTCGATCAGCATGCCGGGGGGATCTCTAGCTAGCGGTCCCGTGGCCTCGATTTCCGTTCCCGAGACCGAGGATCGTGGCGAGACTCCCCGCGTAGAATGAAAGCTACCACCGCAGACTTATGGCTAGGGCCTCCACAAGTGCCAGTACTCGAAGCGGGCTGCCGGAGCCTTGGCGAATTTTCAGCGGAGCCGCCAATGCTAAGGCGCCGGTTGGCGGCAACCGGTCAAGATTGCCAGGCATTGCAGCCCGTAACGACCCCGACCGTGCATAAATTATGCGCCGGATAGGGCTGCTTGAAATGCGCCGCCTGACCTGCATCCGTCCCGATCGTTTCGGTCCCAAAGCCGTGACCGTCGGCTTCTTTTTCACCAGGCGGGCGCGGGACCGGGAGAATGCGGCCATCGTCGAGCAGATGGTCCGGGGCGGCCGTTTGTACCGATTAGTGCGCAACAGCACCCAGGATCGCGGGGGGACCCGGCCGACGTCGCCAAAGCCGCTGCCGCGGCGGCCTCATTGGCACTGGACTCGAAATGAACCCCAAGCTCGGCCAGGATATCGGCCGCCTCGGCCAGCACGTCCATGGGTGGCAAATCGGCGCCCCACTGATAGTCGGCGAAATAGCCGACCCGGTTTTCCAGCAGCGCCTTGGTGATCGCTGGGATGCCCTCACCGCGGAACTGCGCCGGCACCCACGCGGAGTTGCTGCACGTCGCGGGCAAAGGAACCTTCGGCCATCGTTACCCTGCGTCATTGCGAACAACGAGGCGGCTCGCCAATCCCAAGGGCAGGAAATCCAATTGCCGACAGATTGCCGTGTGGCCGCCTTCGTCGCAACGAGGCGCACCGACTGGCGCTCCGACCCGCCGTGCGGCAGAGTCCCGAACAGTCAGGAAAAGGAAACGCCATGAAAATCACCGCGATAGAAACCTACTGGACCCAAACGCCGTTCGACATGGGCGGCAAGCCAAAGGCGTTGGGCGGGCTGAACTGGCAAAGCATGAACACGGTCTGGCTTCGGGTCATCACCGACTCCGGCATCGACGGCTGGGGCGAGGCGTTCGGACACGCCACCGCCGCCGGATCCCTTGCTGTCCTCGACACTCAACTCGCCCCCGCCGTGCTTGGCCAGGACGCCCGCGACATCGCCGGTCTACGTCACCGGCTGGCGCAAATGTTCCACCTGTACGGCTGCAACGGCCCGCATACCTTCGCGCTGTCCGCCCTGGACATCGCGCTATGGGATATCGCCGGCAAATCAGCCAACCAGCCACTTTGGCGCCTGCTCGGCGGCACGCCGACCGAGACCCTGACCTCCTACGCCAGCCTGCTCCGTTATGGTGACTCTGCCCAGGTCGCCGCCGCATGCGAAAGGGCGGCCGTCCGGGGCTACCGCGACGTCAAGCTGCACGAAATTACCCTTCCCGAAATTACCGCCGGCCGCGATGTCCTCGGCGACAACGCCAGGTTGATGGTCGACGTCAACTGCCCCTGGACGGTCTGGCTGGCCTTGGAAATGGCGCGAGACCTCGAAGACCTCGACCTGACCTGGCTGGAGGAACCCGTCTGGCCCCCCGGCGACCACGACGGCCTGTCCCGCGTGCGCCTCGAAGGAGGCATCCCAATCGCCGCGGGAGAAAACGCCGCCGGGCTGCACGATTTCCGCGCGGCGTTTGAGGCGGGGGCACTGGATATCGCGCAACCCAGCATAACCAAGATCGGCGGCCCGTCGGCGATGGTGGAAGTCGCTGCCCTGGCCAAGGCTTTCGCAGTCCGTCTGGTGCCACACAACGCCTATTTCGGCCCGGGGTATCTGGCCAGCCTCCACCTCAACACCGTGCTCGCCCCCGATGCGCCGTTCGAGCGCTTGTTCGTTGATCTGGAGGCCAGTCCCTACCACGACATGGTGGAGGCGAAGGACGGCAGGGTGAAGGTACCGACCGGTCCCGGCCTCGGCCGCGATCCCGACATGGCGGTCATGCAACGCTATCTGGTGAGGGAGCCCACGAAATTCGCGGCTTAACCCCATGCATCGAAAGGTGCGATCGCCGTGATCGTCTGGTCCGGGAAGGCGACCGAGAACGCTGGCTGGTACCTGTCTATTTCTGACAGAATGCGGGTCACGCCGTCGAGTGATTGGTTCATTTCACCCGGAGACTTGATGGAACCCAGCACCTGCTCTTCCGGCGTGCCGGCGCGACCGTCCCACATGAGAGCTGCCCCTACCGCCGTTTATGATGCTAGGTGACCGCCGGTTTAGCGGTCGCATGCACTCCGAACCTGGACCGGCTCGGATACCGGTGCCTGTCGAACGATGCCGCGTTTCCCGTCGCCGCATTTGCGCGGTATGAAGCGGCGATCGATCCACCAACCGACATCGGCGACCCAATGGCAGGCCATTCCCAGTTCAAAAACATCATGCACCGCAAGGGTGCGCAGGACGCGCGGCGCGCTCGGCAGTTCGCGCGGATTATCCGCGAAATCACCGTCTCCGCCCGGCATGGGCTGCCCGACCCGGCCTCGAATCCGCGCCTGCGCGCGGCTGTCATGGCGGCTCGGCAGGCCAATATGCCAAAAGACACCGTCGATCGCGCGATCAAGAAGGCCGCCGGCTCGGGCGGTGGCGAGGACTACGTCGACGTCCGCTACGAGGGCTACGGCCCAGCGGGCGTTGCCGTCATCATCGAGGCTCTGACCGATAACCGCAATCGCACCGCCTCCGACGTGCGCACCGCATTCAACAAGCACGGCGGAGCGCTTGGCGAGACCAACGCCGTCAGCTTCATGTTCAACCGGTTAGGGGCGATCCGTTACTCCGCGTCTGTCGCTAGCTCCGATGACATGTTGGAGGCCGCCATCGAAGCCGGTGCTGGAAACGTCGAAAGCGACGCTGAGGCCCACGAGATTACCTGCCCCGTCGAGGATTTCTTTGCCGTGCGTGACGCGCTGGAAGCCCGCTTCGGGCCTCCCGAAAGCGCCAAGCTCGACTGGCGGCCAACAACCATCGTGACGCTGGATGAGGAACGCGCCGCCCGTCTGCTCAAGCTGCTCGATGCGCTCGAAGAGAATGATGATGTGCAGAACATCTACGCTAACTTCGATGTCCCGGAGGCTATCATGCAGAAGCTTTCAGAGTAATCCCCGCATCGCCTTATCCTTCGCCCAACTCGTTACTGGAAGCGATAGGCTGGCAACGGGACCGTTACGGCCAAACACGCAGTTTCGTCAGGGAGAAGCGGCGCAGCTACCCCACGGTGATTGTGACCCCGCCCCCCGCGGTCAGTCGACAAGCGCCACCTGGTGCTTGGTCTCGACGGCAACGCGTTCGGCACGCCGGGTTATTTCCAGCACCGAATCGGCCGGGCCGGCAGCCGCTTGCAGCGACAGATCAATCGTCTGCCCGGGAAGAATCCGGCTGCTGAATTGGATGGCGGGCAGCTGATGCAGTGCATCAGCGCCTGCATCGTGGCTCGTCCTGACGGCAACAATGATATGGAAGCCGTCGGGCCGGTCCACCAAGTAGGTCACCGCCGAAGCGTCCGGCGAGAGTTGTGTCACGACCGATTGCCCCTCCCTAAGCTCGGTTGCCACCGCGGGACTTGCGAGCAAGGCCGCCCCCAAAAGAGCCGGAACAAAGAAACGGGAGGTTGAAACGATATTCATGGTGTTGCCTTTTGTGATGTTGGCCAGACTGTCATATTCGATAGCAGACGCTATATAAGGAAGCCGAGATCGCTGGTTCAAGGAGTTATGTATCAACTGCTATGGAAAAGCTTGCCAAGCGCCCACCCGGCCGTCCGCGGAGCTTCAGTCTGGAGGCTGCGCTTGATCGCGCGATCCCAATTTTTTGGGCAAAGGGGTATGATGGCGCCTCGTTCCGCGATCTCACCAGAGCCATGGGCATCAGCCCACCTAGCCTGATGGCAGCGTTCGGCGACAAGCGTGGGCTGTTCGATGCAGCAGTCGCGCGCTACGCGGAGACGATCGCCACCAAGCACATGACTGCGCTCGAAGGTCCGAATGACCTGCGCGACCGCCTCACCGCATTCTTTGCAGCGGTGATCGCCAATGCGGCGGGCGGTGATCACCCGAGCGGCTGTCTGGTCACCTGCGCGCTCGCCGACCTAGCGGGCGACGACGCGGCAGCGAGTGCTCAACTAGCCATGCTGATGGCGGCCGCGGACGCTTCGTTGACGCGGCAGTTTCACGATGCCGGGTTCGATCCCGAGGAGGCACGCGGCCGCGCCCAGCTCGCCGCGGCGACGATGCACAGCCTCACCTTGCGTGCCCGCGCCGGCACGTCCAAGGCCGAGCTCCAACAAGTCAGCGACGCGGCGGTGATGCTTCTGAGCCGCTAGTGGATATAATTCAACGGATAGTGCCGCCAGATAATCTCCACGAGCCCTTGTTTTGGCAGGCCAATTCACCCGACCGCAAGGATGCTTCCGTCGGGATCGGACCACAAGCTGGCTAGCCGAGAAGGACCGCAATTTGTGCCCATACCAGTTATCGTGGACTGCGATCCCGGCACAGACGACGCGCTCGCCATCCTCTTGGCGCTCGCCTCGCCTGAACTGACGGTCCTCGCCATCACCGTGGCTGGCGGCAACGTCGGGCTGGCGCACACGCTGCGCAACGCGTGCGCCCTGGCGGCGCTGGCTGGCTCGAAGACCCCGGTGTACGCCGGCGCTGATCGTCCGCTACTCGGAGCCTTCGCCAGCGCGATAACGATCCACGGCGAGAACGGCCTCGGCGGCATCTACGTTCCGGACGGTGCCCCACCGGCCGCCGGACTAGCAGCCGACGTCATCCGCCAAATACTGCGAACCGCCCCCGAACCGGTCGCTCTGGTCGGCGTAGGTCCCGCCACCAATCTCGCCCTCGCCCTGATCACCGAACCCTCAATCGCCGCCAACGTCGCCCAAATCGTCCTCATGAGTGGCGCCTGGGCCGAAGGCAACGTCACGCTTGCCGCCGAATTCAATGCCTGGAGCGACCCGGAATCCCTCGCCGTCCTCCTCCAATGCGGCCGCCCGGTGGTTTTCGCGACCCTGGAACTCACCGCTCAGGCGCTCATGACGCCTGCCCGCTTAGATGCTTGGCGCGCCCTTGGCAACGGCCGATGCCTCAAGACGGCCTGCGACATTCAGGCCACGGTTCCCCCATCCCTCCGTCTCGGGGGCTCACCGTTGCACGACCCCTGCGCCGTTGCCTGGCTAATCCGTCCCGACCTCTTCACCACCCGCCCTTGCTCCATCAGCATCGACCTCGGACCCGGCCCGAGCCGAGGCCGCACCTTGATTGACCGATGGGACCGCCCCAACGCTATCAATGCCGTCGTTCTGGAAACTCTCGATGCGTCACGGTTCTTCGAGTTACTGGGACAAAGGCTCGCCCAACTGCCGTGATCGCTGGCGGGAGATCCGGCGGGGTGGCTGAAAATCGCCGATTTCTAGGCCGGGCGTCTGAGCTCGGCGAACGCGATGCGGCGCGCCTTCAGCAACAAACGCCTCAAAGATCATGGCTGTTCTTCATGGAGACGCTGGTGGTCGCTTAATCCGCCGAACCGCCGTGGGTACGGACCCGTATGCTCGGTGGTGTGGGAGTAACACGAACGCGTCGAAATGGCCAGGCGTTGAAGCCCGGATTTCGATCGACAGGCGGATAACCTTGATCGGTCAATAATTGCCGCCGGCTGTCTCCGGTTCGCTCCGCCCGTTGGCTGCGTATAGAACGACGGTGATTTAGATGCCAGCCGTCCAGGTGACGGCGGTGACGGCGTAGCTTGAAGTAATTGCGCAGTCGCGAAATTGAGTTTCCTCGCTATTCGGGATGGGTAGAAACATGCTTAGGCGGGTAGCCACAGATCGAGTTTTCGTGCCGTCTTGAGGTTTTGGATTGAGCGGTGGGGCCGCCCTTGACCTTGGCGGCCTGGGCTAGGCTGTTGATGCCCTCGATCAGACCGCTGGCGATCTTGATGCCGCGACCCAACCAACAACCAAGCGCGTTGGATCGGAAACGGCGCTCAATGGATCAAGAAGAGCATCCTGCACCTCTGGAACTTGGCCGCCGAATGGAAATCGACGCCATTTTCGACGCCCGTTGGCTTTGGCGTATCCAACGGGCGTTGAGGCGTTGATGCTGGAATTGATCGTGGCATTGTGCAAACTGAGCGCACGGTTCGCCGGTTGTGCAACTAATGCGGGGCGAGGAAGCTGACCATGGAAACACGAATTTTCGGTCGCTCGGGGCTACGGCTTTCGATTCTCGGTTTCGGCTGCGGCGCCGTGGGCGGCTTGATGGTCCGGGGGTCACCCGCCGATCAGGACAAGGCGGTCGGTTTGGCGCTCGACGCTGGGGTCAACTATTTCGACACGGCCGTGCAATATGGAGCTGGCATTTCAGAAGCGAACCTCGGACGCATCCTGGGTGCCTATAGGCCAGCGGGAATCACTGTCGGCACTAAGGTTCGTGTTCCATCAGCGGATACCGGAGCCATCGCTAAGACGATCGGCGATTCCTTGGACGGCAGCCTGCAACGCCTAAAGATGGATCATATCGATATTTTCCACCTGCACAACCCGATTACCCAGGACGGCGGCGGCGAAACGCTCAGCATCGCGCAGGTCCGTAACGAAGTCATCCCTGCGTTCGAGTCGCTGCGCCGTTCCGGAAAAACTCGCTTCCTGGGCATCACTGCGATCGGTGACACAGAGGTTCTGACTCAGATTATCGATGGCGAACCGATCCACAGTACCCAGGTCAGCTACAACATGCTGAACCCCTCAGCCGCCGTCGCCTTGCCGCCAAATTATCCGGCCCAAGACTACGGTCGGCTGTTCGATCACACACGACAAGCGGGGGTCGGCGTGATTGGCATCCGCGTGCTCGCCGCCGGTGCACTTAGCGGCACCGCCGAACGCCATCCCACCGCGAGCGCGCCGCCCGAACCGATCGGGTCCTCCCACAGCTATAAGATGGATCTAGAGCGCGCTAAGCGCCTGATGCCGCTGGTGACCGAAGGCTTCGCGGACAGCTTGGCTGAGGCCGCGACGCGCTTCGCCATTTCCCACGAAGCGATGGGCACTGTCCTGGTCGGCATGGCAACGATCCAGCAGTTCGAGGCAAGCCTCTCCGCCGTTTCGAAAGGCTCACTGCCGCAAGCGGCATTGGACCGTTTGGCCGCTCTGACGGCTGGCTTCGCGGGCGAGCGGCGGTGATCGGCCTTCCTGCGTCCTTGCCGCGACTGTCGCCTCCGCTCGGTGGTTCAACAGCCACGGTGGCAACCTTGCCATCAACTCAGTCGCTAGACGGTTCTGCCCAACTGGGTGCGATCCGGAGGAGAATATGGCATTTTCAGATTCGACAAGATTCTCATCCGCACTATGGCACGATGGTTTCGACCGTTGTCATCGATCCGTGTTCCGGTAGGTCGAGATCACAGTCTCATTCTCCAAACCCAGGCTTCGTCTACCTTCAAAGCGCACCTGACATCATCTCCTGAGTAATCACAAAATCGTGGTATCATCCGAAGCCAATTATTTCATGGCCAGAATGGGTGCTTTGGCCGGGTTGTAACCTATAGTGGAATGATGTTTTTATAGACCGCGATACTAGCAGACAATAATGATGTGGCAGTTCCGCTCTTTGAGACCGCGTGTTAACCCCTCATTAACTAAATTTCCGACATGCCGTGGCGTGGAAGCCGCGGTCGCGGTGAAGGAGATACAGTCATGGGTCATTTGGTCGAACAAAAATACATTCAGCCGCTCCCTGCCAAACAATGGCTACGAGACGCAATGTCACCGTTCGACGTCGTTGCGACGCTGTTAGCTGCTCTCGCACCCGCCTGGACAGTGGAGCAGGAGATCGATCCGTTGGGGACTTAACCATCATCGTGCTTCCGGCCGGCTATGGGTCGGCACGTTCGGCGTTTGTTTGTTCGAGGATAATGGGTGTGCACAGTTTGGCACAATCAAGGGAGAGATCTGGCAAAGCAAGTGAGCCTTCCCGACGTGTCAAAGGGCTGTAGCCGCGATCATCGCCGCGGCGACACTCAGCACCTAGCGCGAACCGCCTTGGCACCGCGTACGGAGGTGGGATTGAACTCTCCTACATTTTCCGGACGTTGGTTACTCCGACCGAGCCCACAATCGGCGCAACGCTCCATCCATGCCCCAGATTGGGTCCTGGTCCGGTAACGGAACCGCTTCGACGGCCCGCTTGGCCGCACCATGTTCTCCCGGTTTGCCGCGGCGCAGATCCGGGTTGGGTCCATTCTCGGGGTACGCTCCCACGATCAGCAGGTCGCTCGACTGGCCCTGATTGCAGTGCGCGACGCCGGCCGGCACCACGACAACATCGCCTGCCCGAACCAGAACCACGGTTCCGCTAGGGCCGCCGAACAACACGGAGGCCTCGCCGCGAGCAACACCAAGGACCTCGTGCGCCGAACTATGGAAGTGGTGAAACGGATGCACGCCGTTGCGCCATGCCGGCGGCCAGCGATTGGCGGCGAAGACCCGCTCGATGGCCGCCGCGTCCGCCGGCACTGCGTTGCGATAAACCAGCAACGGCATATTTGAATTCGGGATGGAACCATCGTCATCGAATGTGAATACAAGCGGTTCGGTCATATAGCCTCCGATATCTGCCTGGGTGGATCTGTGATCGACGCCTCCTACTCGACGCATATTGTTTGCGAGTGATGACAAGGCCGTGATCCTGCGATGTCAGAGTAAAGTGGTCGGTTGTGGGGGCTTTGCGCAACGTTCTCACCTCGACGATGCTGAGGATGGCATGTCCTCTGCCTCATCCTCTTCGCCGTAGCCGAGCAGTCGAAGTGCGCGGCCCTTCATGCCACGCTGGGTGGCGGCGTGGATCAGGGCTTCTTCACGCCCGTGCGTCACCCAGACCTCGGGCGCGCCGACCTCGTCCAACGTTGCGTTCAACTCGTTCCAGTCGGCGTGGTCCGAGATCACCAGCGGCAGTTCCACCCCACGGGATTTTGCCCGCTGGCGGACGCGCATCCAGCCGGAGGCGAGCGCCACGACCGGGTCCTCTAGGCGGCGGGCCCAGCGATCGGCGATCGCTCCGGGGGGCGCCAGCACGATCGCGCCCACCAGTTCAGCTTTCGCCGCCATCGTCGCCGGCCGCAGGTCGCCGAGTTCCGCCCCGCGCTGGCGGTAGACCTCACACATCGCAACGAGCGCTCCGTGCAGCCAGATCGGTCCATCCCAGCCCGCCTGCCGCAGCAGCGCGATCAGCCGCTGGCTTTTTCCCAGTGCATAACAACCCACGACATGTGTCCGCTCGGGAAACAGCGCGACGCTGTCCAGTAGCCGCTTGATCTCGTTGCTCGGCGGTGGGTGCACGAAAACCGGCAGCGCGAACGTCGCCTCGGTGACGAACACGTCGCACGGCACAGGCTCGAACCCCGCGCATGTCGGATCGGGCACCCGTTTGTAATCGCCGCTTACGACCGCTAGCGAACCGCGATAGTCCATCGCCACCTGCGCACTGCCCAGCACGTGGCCGGCGGGGGAAAGCCACACCCGCACTTCGCCAAGGGTGATCGGTTCATGCCACCCCAATGCCTGGTGCGTGGCGCCGTCGTCACCCAACCGCGCGCGCATGATCGCCAGTGTGTCGGCGGTCGCCAGCACCGCGCGATGGCCGGGGCGCGCGTGGTCCGAGTGGCCGTGCGTGATCACAGCCCGATCCACCGGCCGCAGCGGATCAATGAAGAACCCGCCCGGCTCGCAGAACAACCCATTTGGCAGTACCTTCAGCCATGTCGAGGGATGCGGCATTGCTTCCATGTTGGCAGCCGCGGTGGGTTTGACCAGCCTGTTCGCTCGTTTGGCTGCCGGGCCATCAGGCAGACCGACGCGGGCCGCTAGAGTGGGAAAACAGCTCGTGGTACCGCTTGCTGTACATGCTGCGGCAGCCGTCCAAACAAAGCGACGATTGGTCGTCTGACCGCTAGGGGAGATCGTGGCGTGATCGATGCCGAGCTTCGGACACTGCATGTCCGCTGTGGGACGGATATCCGCAATTCGCTGAGGCAGGCGGGGTTCGCGGGCGATTTCCTGGAGTATTCCGATCCGGTCTGCGACGGCCCAGTGCCCGATCTGCCGGACCTAATCGAAACGCGCGCCCGCTTCCTGAGCCGGGCCTATGGATGGTTCAAAGGCCAGACCGAAGCGCAAATTTCCGCGGGTCTGCGGGAGAGTGAAGACCGGCTCGCGACAGCACATCGTCGAGCAGATGGCCCTGACGTCGCCCAGCGTAATCAAAATCGAGGCTGGCGAAAAACCGTTTCGGCGTGTGGCCTCGATCACCGAAACCGGTCGCCAGGTCCTTCGCGGAATGACCGATTGCCTGTCGCTCAATCCGCCGGAACGTTGGGTTGGCGGGATCCGGATTTTCGCTGGGCAACCGGTATGGCGCTTTGATGAGGCGGACGGTCGCGTGGTCGGACCCTAAGCCTGGCCACGTCGCGCCTATTCGGCAAATCCGAAACATTGCCCCTGCTGCCTGCGCGTGCTTATTTGCCGGCTATGACGGGAACATTACCCGAACCATTTGCGAAGTGGTTCGCCACGCAGGGCTGGACCCCTCGGCCGCATCAGCTCGCCATGCTGGATGCTGCCACGGCCAGAGAAAGCGTCCTGTTGATCGCGCCCACCGGCGGCGGCAAAACTCTCGCCGGCTTTCTCCCCAGCCTGGTTGATCTTGCGAGCAACCCGCGCCCTGGCCTGCACACGCTCTACGTCAGCCCGCTGAAGGCCCTCGCCACCGATATCGCGCGCAACCTGACCCGCCCAGTCCAAGACATGGGCCTGCGCATCACCATTGAGGCCCGCACCGGAGACACTCCCGCCAACCGCCGCGCGCGGCAAAGGGCCGCCCCGCCACACATGCTTCTTACGACGCCGGAGAGCCTTGCCGTCCTGCTCTCGTTGCCGGACGCCCCGAACTTCTTTGGCTCCCTCGCCTGTGTCGTCATGGACGAGGTCCACGCGCTGGCTGGCACCAAGCGCGGCGATCAACTCGCCCTGGGGGTCTCCCGCTTGCGCACCCTCGCGCCCAGAGCCCGTCGCGTCGGCCTGTCCGCCACCGTCGCCCATCCCGACGCCATCCAGGCCTACACCGGAGCTACCAGACGCATCGAGGTAGCCGATGGCGCTCCCCCCGAACTTCGGATGATCTTGCCGGAGGGTCGCCTGTCCTGGTCCGGCCACATGGGCCTGGAAGCCGCGCCCCAAGTCATGAGGCACATCAAAAACGCCGGTATGACAATCGTCTTCGTCAACACCCGCGCCCAGGCCGAACTCATGTTCCAGGCGTTGTGGAAGTTGAACGACGGCACGCTTCCGATCGCCCTCCACCACGGCTCGCTGGAAGTCGAACAACGCCGCAAGGTCGAAGCCGCCATGGCCGCCGGCAGCCTCCGCGGGGTGGTAGCAACCTCCTCGCTGGATCTGGGGATCGATTGGGGCGGGGTTGATCAGGTCATCCAGATCGGTGCCCCTAAAGGTGTGTCGCGTTTGTTGCAACGTGTCGGCCGCGCCAACCACCGCATGGACGAGGCGTCCAAAGCCATCCTGGTCCCCGCCAACCGCTTCGAGGTCCTGGAATGCGAGGCGGCGATCCTGGGCGTCAGCGCGCGCGAACTGGACGGCGACCCACCCCGACACGGCGGTTTAGATGTTCTGGCCCAGCACCTGCTCGCCCTGGCCTGCAGCGCCCCGTTCCGCCCCGAAGAAATCTACGCGGAAGTTACGACCAGCGCCCCTTATGCCACGCTGACTCGCGCCGATTTCGACGACGTGCTGCGCTTCGTCGAGGACGGCGGATATGTTCTCAGCGCCTACGATCAATGGAAAAAGCTGTTCCGCGACAGTGAAGGCCGGATGCACGTTCGCAACGCCCGTACCGCCGCCGCGCTGCGGATGAACATCGGCACGATCGTCGAAGCACCCGTTCTGAAGGTCCGGCTCGTGGGCAAGCGCGGGTTCGGGCCCAACCTCGGCGAGGTCGAGGAATACTTTATTAATTCGCTCCGTCCCGGCGACACCTTCATGTTCGCCGGCCGCCTGTTGCGCTTCGTTCGGGTACGTGAAACCGTCGCCGAGTGCGTCGAGGGCGGCGATGGCGACCCTATGGTGCCCGCCTATGAAGGCGGCCGGTTGCCGCTTACGACCAACCTCGCCGACCGGGTGCGCGGGCTGCTGCAAACTCCGGACAAATGGGACCTGTTTCCCGAACAGGTGCGCGACTGGCTGAAACTGCAGCGCGGCGTGTCCCGCCTGCCCGGCCGCGCCGACCTGCTGGTCGAGACTTTTCCGCGAGGCGACCGCTGGTATCTGGTCGCCTACTGCTTCGAGGGCCGCAACGCACACCAGACCCTCGGTATGCTAGTCACCAAACGGATGGAGCGCGCCGGCTACGCCCCGCTCGGCTTCGTCGCTACAGACTACGTGTTAGGCATTTGGTCCGCCAACCAACCGCGTAATGTAGCCGTGCTGTTCGACCAGGACATGCTGGGTGATGACTTGGAAGTCCTGGCTGGCCGACAGTTCCATGCTGAAACGCACGTTCCGAAATGTCGCGGTGATCGCCGGACTGATCCAGCGGAATCTCCCAGGGGCGGAAAAGAACCGGCGCCAGGTGACGGTGAACAGCGACCTGATCTATGAGGTGCTGCGCCGCCACCAGCCGGACCATATCTTGCTGCGAGCGACCCGCTCCGATGCTGCCTCCGGTCTGATCGATGTCGGCCGCATCGCCAGTATGCTGGTACGGGTGCGAGGAAAGATTGTGCACATGGTGCTCTCGCGGGTTTCGCCGCTCGCGGTGCCGGTGTTGCTGGAGATTGGGCGGGAAAGTGTGCGAACCGACACCGACGAAGAAGCCATGTTGGCTGAAGCCGAAGCTATTATTGCCGAAGCCACAGGCGAGGCCGAGCCACCACCAGTGCCAGCGATCCACCGGTCCAACCATGCACGCCGGCCAACCGGTGGGCAGAAGACCTACCTCCCACGACGCCCGCCCGCCCGGCAATCGGACTTGTTCTCGTGACTGCCGCTCCCATTCATTTGGTCGGCGAGCGCCTGATGCTCGATCCGATGGGCGCGCTGTTCTGGCCGGAGCAGCGACTGCTAGCGGTGTCCGATCTACATCTGGAGAAAGGATCGTCCTTCGCCCGCCGCGGCATGCTGCTGCCACCCTGGGACACCCATGCCACGATTGATCGCCTGACGCTGCTGCTACGCCGCTGGTCGCCCGAAACCGTTGTCGCTCTAGGCGAACTCGTTCCATGATTCGTTGGGGTCCGGCCGCTTGCCGGCGACCGAGCAGCACAGGCTTCGCGCGATGACCGAGGCACATCGGTTCATCTGGGTGCAGGGCAATCACGATCCCACTCCTCCGGACCGGCTACGTGGGGCATGGGTCGAAACCCACACCACCGGCCCGATGGTGTTCCGCCATCAGGCCATCGCCTCCGCTGATCCGGGGGAAGTTGTTGGCCACCACCATCCGAAGGCGACGATCCCGGCGAGGGCCGGGTCGGTTAGCCGGCCGTGCTTCGTTTTTGACGGGCGTCGCCTGATGATGCCGGCCTTCGGCGCCTATACCGGCGGACTAGATGTGCGGGATCCAGCGATCAACCGCCTGTTCCCGCGCGGCGGGCGCGTGTTCTTATTGGGCAAGGAGCGGTTGTTCAGCTTCGAAATCGGCCGGGACAGTTCGTCGCGAAGCGGCTAGGATCCGCTCGACCTGTCGATCTCAGCGTACTTTCAAAGTTGCCAGGCTATATCCATCGGTCGATTGTGCAGCCGAAGGAACAGATCGCGCCGCTTTGGCCGAAAGACCTTCATCGATGGCAGCTAGGAATTGAGCGAACGGTTTTAAGCACGCTTTGAGGGCCGCCGGATCATATCATTCCCCCCACACGGTTTCGAGCAGGCGAAGCCAGTTGGTACCCATAATCTTGCGGGTCCTGGTTTCGGTCCAGCCGGCGCGTTGCATGGCCGAGGTGAGGTTGGGATAGTCACGGATGGTGTCCATCCCGGCCGGATTGCGGATCTCGCCGAAGTCGGTGAGCTTTCGGCCGTGGCCTTTGTCGTGGGTGATCCAGTCGAAGAACGGTTTCCCATAGCCCTGCGTGAAATCAGTGCCGATGCCTACCGCGTCTTCGCCGACAAGGTCGATCACGTATTCGATCGCGGCAACGTAGTCATCAACACTGGACTCCGGTCCTTTGGGTAGAAAAGGCGGGAACATCGTGACACCGACGAAGCCGCCGTGGTCCGCGATGAAACGCAACTCCTCATCCGATTTATTGCGTGGGTGGGTTTTCAACGCGGCGGGAAGGCAGTGCGAGAAACAGACCGGCATCCGCGAAGCCAGGATGACGTCGCGGGTTGTGACAGGGCCGACATGGCTGAGGTCGCACAGCATGCCGACCCGATTCATCTCCACCACCACATCGTGGCCGAAGTCGGAAAGGCCGCCGTCATGGCTCTCGTAGCAGCCTGATCCGACGAGGTTTTGCGTGTTATAGGCCATCTGCGCGATGCCGACGCCTAATTCCCTGAATAACTGAACGGCCCCGATCTGATCCTCAAATGCGGAGACGTTCTGGAAGCCGAGAACTACCGCGGTCCGGTTGCTTGCCTTGGCCTTACGGATGTCGGCGACTGTCCGAGCCTTCATGACGAGGTCGGGATATTCACGAAACCAAGCGTTCCAGCGCGCGACGTTGCGCATGGTATCGGTGAATCCTTCCCAGATGCAGCAAGTGCAGTTCGCGGCGGTAAGCCCGCCACGCCGCATATCGTGAAAGATGTCCGGACCCCAGTTGGCAACGATCAGGCCGTCGAACACGATTTGGTCGGCGTGAAGGGTTGAGGTCATTCTCGGATGCTCCAGCGCGTGAACAGGTGAGATTTTGTCGGCTAATAACACCTAATGGGACGTCTCCGGCTGCGCCACGAGGGATCCATCCGACGGTGCCCCAGCTACAAAACATAGACCTCGCTTCCTGCAACGCCCTCGCCGCCGTGACCACGACGGAATGACATCGGCCGCAGGGTTGCGTGACGCATCCGGCATGGTTGAGGCGAGTTTGACCTACATCAATGTCCACTTGAGACCACCGCCGTATCTCTGCGCCAGTGATAAACGGAGAGGACGATGACGACTGGCAACGTGCTGTATCTTGCAATGGCTATTGGAACGTTTGCGCTCTTATCGGCGGTGCTGGCCTACCAATCTTGGCAGGAGTCCCGAGCGGCGCGCGACGCCATGTCAGCCCTACGTAACGAGCCGCACCCCGCGACCACCGCCTGACATTTGAATCGCGCAGAAGAGGCGTTCGCGCGCGGCAGGTCCCGTCTACTTCAGCTCGGTTCCCATCGCGCTCGACCGGGCGCTCACGTCTGGCCATGCCAGCGACTTCCCGAGCCAACCCACATCAGGCTGGAGACGGGCGCCCCAGTAGGATTGCCACAAACCTGTCTGAGCCACGGTGGACTAACAAGACGGTCATTGCGCCGGGGATCCACCAAAACCACCGCCTGAGGCCCCGGTGCCTCCACTCGGTACGATACCCGCCGGATTGAAGCGGCCAATATTGCCCAGAAGCTGTTGCATAAAAGACGCCTCGGTTCCCGGGGAGGGGGTAGTGCGAGCGATCACGGTCACGGGCAACGCATCGGCCTTGTCCAACTGGTGAATCTTCGTCAGCACGCCCTTGTCGTCAAAATTGACCACGACGACATTCTGGTTCAACTCTCCCAACGTGCGGCCGATGCGCTCACGCGTCAGTTCGCTGATATACAGCCAGGTATTGTCGTCGAATGCATCCCTCGCGGTGGGCGAGCCGATCACCGCGGACACATCGGCCTTGGTGGAGGTGCCGGGCACCAGTTCCTTCAGCGACTCCGGGTCCACCTTGTTGCCGCGCACGACAGGTGCCGGCATCAGCCAGCCGCAGGAGGACAGAAGTAGGCAGCCGATCAATATTAGGTAACGTGGCGTTGTTGGCACTCTTACTCCCGCGAACTCTGATCACTGGCTGGTTGGATCGGCGCCCGGTGTTACTATAGCTGCGTGTAGCGGCCCACTCGGCCGTGTCAATGGCATCATGAGGCGGAATTGACCGGTTTCCGTAGCAGGCGCGGCAAGCTAGAGCGCGCGGCCTTCCAAATTTACGGCGCTGCGGTGACCGCGGCACGCGATCCGTTTCTCTACGCAACGCTGGGTATACCCGATACGCTGGATGGACGATTCGACGCCATCGGTCTGTATGTCTACCTCACTATTCGCCGGTTGAGCGACGCCCCCTCACCGGGGCCGGCCCTGGCGCAGGCGGTGTTCGACGCGATGTTCCTGGATATGGACGTTAATCTGCGGGAGATGGGTGTGGGCGACATGTCCGTGGGCAAGCGCAACCGAGCCATGTGGGAAGCGTTTCACGGCCGCAGTGCGGCTTATGCAGCGGCGTGGGACGATCCAACCGCGATGGAGGCTTCCTTGGCCCGCAACCTCTGGCGTGGGGCGGACGCTCCCGTGGGAGCAGCTTCGGCCTTACGGCGGGTGACTCGGGCACAGGCCGCGTGTCTTGCCGAACAGGGCATCGAGGCTATGCTGCGGGGCGAAATTGCTTTTCTGCCGGCAGCGGAGGCCGCGCGATGACGCCCGAGTTCCATCGGCCGTTGTCTTTAGAACGCATCGGTCCGCAGGGTCTGGATTTGACCGTCGAGGCCACACCAGCCGAATGTGCCGCGCTCGCCGTCCGAATGAATCTCCCGGCCGTGCTGGCGGTGTCCTGCGCCTTCCACTTGATCCGCGACGGGCGAGACGTGGTGCTTGCGCGCGGGGCGTTACGAGCAAAGGTCACACAGACCTGCGTCGTCAGCCTGGACGATTTCGACGCTCCGGTTGAGGAGGTGTTCCAGGTTCGCTTCGTGCCGGTCGGACAAGAAACGGTTGAGATGGATCCGGAAGCGGACGATGAAATCCCGTTCGAGAGCAACGTTATTGATTTGGGAGAGGCAGCTGCCGAACAGCTCGGGCTAGCCCTCGACCCTTATCCGCGGATGCCGGGCGTAGAGATGCCGGCAGTCGAGGACGAATCCGAGCAGCGTCCATTCGCGGCGTTGCGCCGGCTGAACTAGAGTGCCGGCATGCCATTAATAGAGCCTGCGAAATGCGAGACGTGCAACCTCCCCTTGGTCCGGGCGGTCAGTTCACGGACGCGATTTGCTCCCGCCTCAGTTGCACGGTCAGGTCGTCCAGGGATTTGCTGACGCGATCGAGCATCTCATTGATCTCCGCCGTAGAGATCACCAGCGGCGGACTGAGGCACAGCGAGTCGTTCGACACCACGCGCACGATTACGCCGTTTTCCTCGCATATCCTGGTCAGGCGGCCGCCCACCTTGGCTTTGGGATCGAAGTTTTTGCGACCGGCCTTGTCGGCCACCAGTTCGACGGCAGCGATCAAACCGCAGCCGCGGACCTCACCCACCAATGGATGTTCGGCAAACCGGCGGCGCAGTTCCGTTTGCATATGCGGGCCGACGGAGCTGACGTGGGCACCAATTTCCATTTCATCGTATAGTTTCAGCGTTTCGATTGCCACCGCGGCCGGGACCGGATGGCCGGAGTAGGTGAAACCGTGCCCGAACGTGCCGATTACGTGGCTTTCCTGGGCTAGCGCCCGGAATACCGTGTCGTTCACCATTACCGCGCTGATCGGCAAGAAGGACGCTGACAGCGCTTTTGCGCACACGACGATATCCGGCACGATGTCGAATGTCTGGCTGCCCCAGTACGATCCGGTGCGCCAGAAGCCGCAAATCACCTCATCGGCGACCAGCAGCACATCGTACTTGCGTAGTATTGCCTGGATCTTCGGGAAATAGCTCCGTGGCGGCAAAATCACGCCGCCGGCGCCCATGATCGGCTCCGCCCACATCGCGGCGATGGTCTCCGGCCCCTCGTCCAGAATAAGCTTTTCGAGTTCATCCGCGAGGCGTGTCGCGTATTCATCCTCGGATTCACCGGCAAGCGCACCGTGGTAGAAATGCGGCGTCATGGTGTGCAGGAAGCCTGGCAGGGGCACGTCGAAGCTGCGGTGGTTGACTGCCAGCCCGGTCAACGATGCCGAACCGATGGTGATGCCGTGATAGCCCTTGACCCGCCCGATGATCTTTTTTTTCAACGGCCGCCCGAGGGCGTTGTTCAAGTACCAGACCATCTTGATGGCGGAGTCATTTGCCTCGGAACCGGAGTTGGCAAAAAACACCTTACTCATGAGGACCGGCGCGCGAGCTATGAGCATTTCGGCCAGCTCGATCATCGGCTCGTGCGACTTGGCTGTGAACGCGTGGTAGAATGGCAGCTTGCGCATTTGGTTAGTGGCGGCCCGCACCAGCCGCTCGTTGTCAAAACCGAGCGCGGCGCACCATAGGCCAGCGACGGATTCGATGTATTCCTTGCCGGACTCGTCCCAGACCCGCACACCCTTGCCATGAGAGATCACAACGGGTCCGGCTTGCTGGTGCGCCTCCAGGTCGGTGTAGGGATGCAGCACGTTGGCGATGTCGCGGGCGGCGACGGAGTTCGCGCCGAACTGTGGGGGCGGTGCCATGAGGACTCCTGCTGGTAGATGGGTAAAGACTAGACCCTATGAGCGGTGCGGGGAACACTCGGTTCAAGCAAGCAGGGAATATGTACTCGGGACAGGTCGATCCATGAGCGCGTGCCGCCGCTCCCGAGGCCGCGGGTTGTCGCGCGGAGCGGCGGCCAGGGATGGCCTCAGAATTCATTGCTTCGGCTCGTCCGGCGTTGGGCGGCAGGGATCTGGCAG
Source organism: uncultured Pseudomonadota bacterium (assembly GCA_963832865.1). GTDB lineage: Bacteria > Pseudomonadota > Alphaproteobacteria > Acetobacterales > Acetobacteraceae > Rhodopila. The sequence continues at coordinate 280,861 of CAWHWH010000041.1, read as the reverse complement.
GCCGCTTGCTCAACCGAACGCTTCGAAAACCTCTTGCAGCGCCTTGATCTGGTTGCCCTCGGCGGAGGATGGCACGATGATCAGGTTGCGCACGCCGGCGTCGCGCCAGGCCTCCACGCCCTCCCGCACCTTTGCCCCCGGGCCAAACAGCGTGTTGTCGGCGAGCCACTTGTCTGAGAAGAACTTCGGCACGTCGTCCTTGCGGCCTTCCGCGATAGCGGCCTCGACGGCGTCCATTTCTTCCTGGTAGCCCGCCTCTTTCCAATAATTCCGGTAATTCGGCAGGAAGCCGTAGTTGGTCAGTGTCCGCCGGTTCACCGCCTTGGCGGCCTCGACGTCGTCGCTGATGCAGGTCGGGATCATGTTGCCGATGAAGAAGCCGGGATCAGCGCGCTTGGCCTCCGGCAGCGCGGCCAGCGACACCGCCATATGCGAGCGGGACGCATTGGCGAACACCACGCCTTCGGCGATTTCACCCGCTAGTGCCACCATCTTGCGCCGCAGGGCTGCGATGATGATCGGCGGCAGGGTACCCAGGCCCTCCTGGGCGCGGAACTTGTCCACGAACCCGCGGATGTCTCCCAGCGGCTTGCCGGGTGTGACGCCCATCCGCACATGCGAAGGCCCATGCGCCACGCCGATCCCCAGCCGGAAACGACCGCCGGACACCTCGTGCATCATCGCCGCGCTCTGAGCGAAATCGCCAATCGTGCGCTGGTAGATTGGCGCGATTGCGGTGCCGAACGCGATGTTTGTGGTGTTCCAGGCCAGTGCCTCGCACAGCGACATGTTGCCGAACATGCTGGGCGAATAGATGCCGGCAAAACCCCGACGCTCAATCTCCTGTGCGATTTCGATGGTGCGCCGGCGGCGGCCGGGGACCGCGACGAGGCTGAGGGCGGGCAAGGGCTGGGGCATCGGTGGTCCTGTCCTCAATTTCCCGCAGGCTATCGCGACATTATAATATCGACAATGTGAAGAAGAATTCACCCCCGGAATTGCCGATCATCAGTATTGCGTTGCCGATACCGGGGGATAAACGCGATGGCTTTTCCTCGACGGAGGCTCCTTGCCGTCGCGCCCCCTGGCTCGGCGGCAGCATTCTCGGTGTCTGGCCGTGCGTTCGCTCAGACCACGGATCTGGCTGTAACCTGCGATGCGGCCGCCGTGCCCGCTGTCATTGCGGCCGGATCGGCAGACAGCGAACCGGGGTGCGCATCCGGGTGTTCCCTACCGCGCCCGCTTGGTGCTGCCTCAGCTTGAGCGAGAGATTCAGAACGACATTATTGTCACGCAGATTGCAACGATTGATCAGGCGGACAAGGCGGGGCTGGTCGAACCCGGCGTACGCGTGGGCCCGTGGCGGAACCGGCTCGTGACTGCGGCGGCGAAACAGCCCGCGGGCGCGGAGGGGTCTTTCGCGGTGCCCGATCCCTCGCCCGCCTCCGACATCGACGGCATTGCCATCCTGCGACGGCTCAGTGCTGCGCCTGGGACGGTCCTGGGGGTGATCGATACTGGAGCCGTGACCTGGACGCTGGCCAATGGAAGCGCCCGGCAGGGATTGCTGCATCAGACCGAGGTCAACGCCGATGGGCGGCTGCGGGCTGTCTCGCCGGTGCCGGACGAGGCGTGGCCGCCGATCCTTTACGCTGCGACCGTCACCAAGCTGGCCTATCGCGGCGACCCGGCGCAGCCCGGTTCAAGCTGGACCACAGACTGGGTGAGTACAACGCCGTCCAACGAGTGGCCTATTCGGGTGTTCTGGGGGCCGTTACGATGATGCTGCTGTCCGGGATCGCCATCTGGAAGCCGGTGCAGAACGCTGGAGGTCTTGTTCGGCGGGTTCCAGGGCGCCAGGATAGTGCACTCCCTGTTCATGGCAGCGATCGTGCTGTTCATCGTCATTCATGTCGCTCTGGTGATCCTGGTGCCCAAGACGTTCATCGAAATGACTTTGGGTAAAGCCACGGCTGTATCGCATGCGCGGAAGGAAGCATCGTGATGGATCTGGAACGGAGGCAGCTGTTCGACGGCGGCCTGTCGCTCGGTGCGCTCAAGCTGCTGACGGGTTGCGACATCAGCGACCATGACAGCGTGCAGCGCGCGCTGGCCCTGATTTCGCGGTTCAACGACCGGGTGCAGGCGGCGATCTTCGGGCAAAACAGGCTGGCGCCAACCTTTTCCGAGGCCGACGCGGTAAAGGATTTTCGTTACAACGCCTGGTACGGGAAGGACAAGGCGCCGAAGCTGTCAGCCGCCGACTATCGGCTGCAACTGGCTGGGCAGGTCGCCGACAAGCAGCCCTGGGCGGTGGAGAAACTCTATCGTCTGCCTCAGGTAACGCAAATCACGCGGCACGTTTGCGTCGAGGGCTGGAGGATGATCGGCAAATGGAGCGGCACGCCGCTGAGCGTGTTCCTGCAGCGGATCGGCGCCGATACTTCAGCAAAATATGTTGGTTTCGAGTGTGCGGATGGCTACTACGAGGGCGTCGACATGCCCACCGCGTTGCACCCGCAGACGCCGATGGCGTTCAAACTGTCGGGTCACATTTTGCCGACACCGTATGGCTACCCTTTCAAGATACGGATCCCGACCAAACTAGGGTTCAAGAACCCGAAATTCGTTACGGCCATCTACGTTACCAACCAGCAGCCCAGAGGGTTCTGGACGGATCGGGGCTACAACTGGTTCAGCGGGATTTGACGCATGGGATGTACGCCGGACTGCGCGATCGGCATCATGGCGAAGGCGCCGCGAGCGGGCATGTCCAAGACCAGGCTTTGTCCACCGCTGCGGCCGGACCAGGCGGCGGCGCTGAGCGCGGCCTTCCTGCGCGACATCTCCGAGAACATCGCCCTAGCGGCTCGGGACACCCCGATCACCGGCTACGTCGCCTATGCACCGAAGGGGACTGAAGCGCTGTTCGACGGCCATCTCGCGCGCGGCACCGGGCGGCTGCTGGCGGATGGCTCGCCGCTGATGCCGCCTGATGTGCAGGGGCTTGGGCGCTGTCTGCTGCACGCGATCACGGCGATGCTGGCGCGCGGGCATCAGTCGGCGGTGGTGGTAAACGCGGACGGTCCGACGTTGCCGACCGCGCGGCTGGTGCGAGCCGCGGTCGCGCTGGAGGCGGAGGGCGACCGCGTGGTTCTCGGGCCGGCGGATGACGGGGGTTATTATCTGCTGGGGGTGAAGGCGGCGCACGCGCATCTATTCGCCGATATCGGCTGGAGCACGGACAGCGTGGCCACAACGACACGGATCCGCGCGGCGGAACTAGGGCTGGAGGTCGTCGAACTGCCCTCGTGGTACGACGTGGACGACCCGGAATCGCTGAACCGCCTGGCGGCGGAAACGTCTGATCCCGCCGTCATGGCTGGCGCGGCGTCCACAGTTCACAAGGTTAGTTCAGCCAATCACTTGGCCGGGTGGCCACCCGGGCCTCGCCGAACGCAGGCTCCGCCTGGCAATGGGGCCTTCGGTCCGGCTCGGGAGCCCGCCGTGACGGAACTTGACCTTGTGCCCTATGCGGCGCCGTTCACGGCTCGCGCGCTGGCACGTATGGGATTGCCAAGGCAGGATCTGCGCGAAGCCGCGGAATGATCCGGCTTTGGCTGCTCGGCGGGGTGCTGTTCGCCCTGACGATGGGTGGCTTGTCGCTGCACGTGCCAGGCGAGTTGGGGATCGGCTCGATCAGCCTGAAGACCTGGTTCGTCGTTATCGCGGGCGTCAGTGCGATGGTTTATCTGCTGGCGGTGCTGCTGGTGACGCATCGCACGGGCAGCCGGCGCGGCGTGTGGGTCGTGCTGCTGGTCGCGGCGGCGCTACGCCTGCCGCTGATCGTGTCGCCACCGTTCCTGTCTACCGACATTTATCGTTACGTCTGGGACGGGCGCGTCCAGGCCGCTGGGGTTAACCCATTCCGCTATCTGCCGGCCGATCCAGCGCTGACGTCGTTACGCGATGATCGAGTTTATCCACGCATCGCTCGCGGCGAGTATGCACGGACGATCTATCCGCCGGCAGCGCAGGTGGTGTTCGCGGCGGTGGGATTTTCGTGGTCCAGCGTGACCGGCGTCAAGGCGACCATGGTCGGGTTCGAGATCCTGGCCGTGCTCTGCCTGCTGCGACTGCTGGCAGCGGCGAAGCTGCCGGCCGAGCACGTGCTGATCTACGCCTGGAACCCGCTGCCGATCTGGGCCTTTGCCGGCAATGGTCATGTCGATGCGGTGCTGATCTGCTTCGTTTCCGCGGCCTTGCTGCTGCGGGTCCTTCGACGGGACGGGTGGGCTGGAGTCGCGCTAGGGTTGGCCATCGCGACAAAATTTCTGCCCGCCGTGGTGGCACCCGTGCTGTGGCGCCGGCGGGCCGGGTGGCGAACCGCCCTAGCCGCGATCGTTGTAATAGTGGTGCTGTACGCGCTCTACAGCAGAGTTGGCACCCACATGTTCGGGTTCCTAGGCGGCTATGGGTCCGAGGAAGGCTACGATAACGGCGAGGGGTTCTGGCTGCTTGCCGGGCTGTCGCGGGTCATGGCGCTGCCGGAGTGGGCGGCAGCGGTTTACAAGGCCGTGGCGGTGGTCGCTCTTGGCGCTTTCGCTGCCTGGTTTGCGTTCATCAGACGGCCGGATGATCCGGTGGCGATTTGCGGCGCTGCCGGCACCATGATGGCTCTGCTTGTGTTCGTGATCAGCCCGCACTACCCGTGGTATTTCGCGTGGCTCGCGGTGCCCTGCGTCGTGGCCCCCTCGCCCGCGGTGCTCTGGATGGCCACGGCTCCGATCCTGCTGTATCTTGACACCTTCGGCGATCGTTTCCTTTGGCCATCGGTCGTCTATGTGCCGGCCATTGCGTTGGCCTTCGTCAGCCTGCGTCCGTCGATCACCGACGAGCCGATCGAGGAAAGTCCGTGATGCCGACGACAACCTTGAAAGATCCACGCCGCTACTTCGAAGCCGTGACGGCGCCGCGGCACGATGTTGCCGAGGCACCTCCGGTATGTCTCTATCTGGAGGTCACCAACCGCTGCAATCTGCTGTGCGAAACCTGTCCCCGCACCTTCGAGGACCTGGAGCCACCGGCCGATATGAGTTGGGACCTGTTCACGCGCATCGTCGACCAGGTGCCCGCCGTCGCGAGGGTCGTGTTGCACGGCGTGGGCGAACCGATGCTGGTAAAGACCCTGCCGAGAATGATCCGTTACCTGAAGGATCGCGGCACCTATGTGCTGTTCAACACCAACGGGACACTGCTGAACCCGAAGAAATTCCCGGAACTCATCGACACTGGGCTAGACGAGTTGCGCGTGTCGCTGGATGCGGCCGACCGGAAGAGCTATGCCGCTATCCGCGGCAAAGATTTCTTTCTGCGCATCGTCCGGGACGTAAAGAAATTCACGTCATACCAAAAGGAGATAGACGCGGTGAACCCGCGCGTGTCGCTATGGCTCACGGGTTTGAAGGAGACGGTCGAGCAGCTGCCAGAATTCGTGCGACTGGCGGCTTCCATGGGCGTCAACGAGGTCCATTTGCAACGATTGGTGTTCGACGAGACCGGCTTCGGCAAGGCGCGTCCGGAAACTTCGTTATTTGAGCAAACCAGCAAAACGGAGCAATCCGCTATCGAGGCGGCTCAGGTGATCGGCGCGGAATTGGGTGTGACCCTAAATGCCTCCGGCGCCACCGAACCAGGGCTGAGCCTCAAACGCTCGGCGGACGACAAACCGTGGGCAACTTGCCGGCGTCCATGGTCGCTGATGTATTTCACAGCGCATGGACGGGCGCTCCCGTGCTGTATCGCGCCGTTCTCGGCGCGCGGATATGAGAATTACACATTGGGCGACGCGACCCAGCAGACATTGCGGGATATCTGGAACAGTCCAGCCTACCGAGGGTTTCGCAGGTCTCTGCTGAGCGCTTCGCCACCCACGCCGTGCCAGAATTGTGGACTGCGATGGAGTTTGTAACGCCTCTGGCCTACCGGACTTTAAACAGACCGCGCGGACGCCGACCCATGACAGCCGATGTAACCGTGATCATCCCTACCTTTAACGAAGCCGCGGCTATTGCCGGGGTGGTCCGCGAAATTCCCCGCGACATCGCTTGGGAAGTGATCGTTGCCGACGGCGGCAGCACGGACGGGACGCAAGAAATTGCTCGCCTCGCCGGCGCCAGGGTGATCGATGCCGGCCGAGGCTATGGACGTGCCTGTCAGGCGGGTGCCGAGGCCGCCCAATGCGATGTCCTCGTTTTCCTTGATGGCGATGGTGCCGATCGCGGCGACCTGCTGGGGTCGATAGCCGGACCGGTGCTGTTCGGGGCGTATGATTTCGTGCTGGCCTCCCGTACGCTGGGCGAACGTGACCCCGGATCGATGCTCTGGCATCAGGTCCTGGCCGGGCGGATGGCGGGGTGGGGAATGGGCGCGCTGTATGGCACTCGCTACAGCGACATGTGTGCTTACCGAGCGATCCGGCGAGACGCGCTGAGGGATCTGCACATGCGGGAGATGACGTATGGCTGGAATATCGAGATGCAGATGAAGGCCGCTCGCGGCGGATTGCGGATCAAGGAAATCCCGATGCCATATCGGCGTCGCGCGGGCGGGCAATCAAAGGTCGCAGGGTCCCTGCGCGGCACGCTTCGCGCGACGGGCGGGATCGCATCCACATTCGTGCGTGTGGTGATACAACGAGCGCCGGCCTGACCGCAAAAGAGCCGAGATTGGCCGGGTCTTCTCCTCAAACCAGAAAAGTCGCGTCGGTTTCACCCCATTCCCGCCCGTCACGCAGCCGCACCTCCAAATGGCGAAACGCATCGATCAAGAAGTCGATGACAACCCGGGTCCGCTGAGCGAGGTGGCGGCGCGACGGGTATACGATGAAGACCTGGCGGCGGCTCGCCACATAGTTTGGTAACAAACGATATAGCCGACCCGAACGGATGTCGTTGATCGTCAACGGATCGCCCAACAGCGCTATCCCATAGCCGGAGGTCGCCGCCTGCCGCACGATCAGACTATTATTGGACCGGAATGAACTGTGGATCTCGACTTCAAGCGGACCATCCGGGCCTGTGAACAACCACCGCATGCTGTCCGCCGCACGCTCATGGATAATGCAGACGTGTTTTACCAGGTCGGACGGATGCTCCGGCGCGCCGTATCGCTCCAGATACGCGGGCGCCGCCACTGGCGCAGATCCGACGGTGGCGAGCGCGCGCGACACCAGCGAGGCATCCGGAGATTGGCCAAACCTCAGGGCGAGGTCCAGCCGCTCTGCGATCAGGTCGTCCATCTGCTCACTAACCACAAGCTCCACGGCCAAGCCAGGATACTTGCCCAAGAGGCCGGTGAAGTCCGGTACCATCATAATGGCCGCGCCAATCGGGATACCGATGCGGACCAGCCCGGTTGGACTACCGCCGTCCTTGCCGAATGTGTCCTCCAGATCCTCGGCTTCCTCCAGCAAATGCCGCGCCCGGTTGACCAGATCCTGGCCCTCATCGGTTAGGCTAAGCTTGCGGGTGGTGCGGTGAAACAGCCGGACCCCGAAGTGCTCCTCCAGTTGCGCGACCTGTCGGGTCACCGCCGATTGGCTGTTGTTGCCTTCACGAGCGACCGCGGAGAAGGAGCCAGTTTCGACGACTCGGATAAAGGTTTGCAGTCCGTTGATCAAATCCATCGCCTATCCAGACTATGCCGTTGCTTCATGAGTTACAAATCTGTCTCGCGGGCGATCCGCCGACGACATCGTGAAAACTGCATTACGCATGTCACCTGGGCGTGCAGATCATGACCCGAAGCGGACGCGAATGCCCAAGTGACCTGCTGCGGTTGTTCGGCGTGATTTGGATTTGGCGGCCGCTCGTCGCAATGGAGGAGTTCGATGGAACAATCGCTTCTGGCCGCTATCGCGGTCCTCAGTCTTGGTATTGGCAGCGCGTTTGCTCAGTCGTTTGCGCATGAGGCACCAACGCACGCTAACCAGGGCGAGCGCGTATCATCGCGTTGAACGCCACGTTTCGTGCGCGTAAGTTTTGAGCAAAACGAAGATAGGCCGTTTTCGGCTGACCGGTCCGGCTGAAAATAGTCTGTCTATTTGACGGGGCTGGTCTTTGACCCGGCCCGGTCAAGGCGCCAGCTTTAGCGCCAACGCCCGAAACACCGGTACGGCCGCCGCCAGGTCGCTGATCCGGACCGCTTCCGCCGGTTTGTGCGCGACATCGATATCGCTGGGGCCCATCACCACACATGGCGCGATGTTCTGCAAGATCGACGCATCGGTGCCGAACGGTGCTGTCGTCGTGGGCTGGCCCGCGGCATCAGCACATTGGCGAACAAAGGGATGATCGGCGTGAAGTTCAGGTGGCCTGCCTTCTTCGGCCTCTGTCACCGTCACGTCATGCCGCGACGCTGCCTCGTGAACCATTGTTCGGATCGGCACTGGGTCGATCGCAGCCGAGTAGCGGAATTTGATCCGCGCCGTCGCTAGGGGAACGGTGACATTGATGGCGGCGCCGTGGTTGTCGATTACCACGTTGAAATCGCTGAACGGCGGGTCGTAGGCATCATCCTGCAGCGAACGATCCGTCCTCAGCCGGTCGAACACGGTCTTCATCTCCGCCAGAAATGGGATTAGTGCCCAATTGGCATTCCGCCCGGTTCCTTTGGCGCTGTGCGCCTGAACGCCTGCCGCCACGCAAGTGAACACGATATGGCTGCGATGACCCCGCACGGGCTGCAACCGCGTCGGCTCGACCACCAAAATCCCGCTCGGCCGCGCCGCCCGCACCAATGCCGACTGCTCGGCGATAATGCGGGCGCCCTGTTTGGTGGTTTCTTCATCGGTGGTGATCAGCAAGGTCACCGGAACCGTCTCGGGCACCCCGCGAACCGCGATGATAGCGGCGGCCACCGGCCCCTTCATGTCGGTGCTGCCTAGTCCGTGCAACATCCCCTCGGCATCAATGCGCGCCGACCAGGGGTCGTCCTGCCAGCCGGTGTCCGGCACCGTGTCCATGTGGCCGGAGAACGCAATGCCTCCAGGGGCGCCGCGATGCGCGACCAGCACTCGTTTCGCCACGCCTGCCGCGTCCTGGTAGTCGGTCCGCTCGACCTCGAAACCGCGCAGTTCCCGCTCGATGCGCTCCGCGACGGCGATATTCGATACAAAACTTCGGCTGTCGAGCGCGACGAGATCGCGTGTGAGTTCGGCGATAGCCGGGGCCGGATCGGTCATGCGCCTGGATAGCGGATGATCACGATGGACGGAACGTCCCAGTCTATCAAAATGTCTGGTGCATCGCGCACACGCCAGCATCCCGCTTGAGCGCACGCTCGGTTCCGACCACACTAGCCGCATGCAGCCTGAATACCTTGACCCTCGCTCAGGCGCGACGTTCCCGCTCGATCAGCCGCGGTGGTGTGGCGTGGATCGGGCGCCGTTGTTGCTGACGCCATTGCCCGGCGTGACCCGGGCCCAGATCGACACCGCGACTCGCAGCCTGTGGCGCTATCGGGCAGCGTTCCCCTTCGCGATCGACGATCCGATCACCTTGGGTGAGGGCGTGACGCCGTTGATCCCGAGTATCGTCTCGGGGGTTCGGGTGCTGCTGAAATGCGAGTGGTTCAACCCGACCTGCAGTTTCAAGGACCGTGGGGCCAGCGTAATGCTGTCGCTGCTCCGGTCGCAGGGGATCGAGCACGTGCTCGAGGACAGTTCCGGCAATGGCGGTGTGGCGGTCTCGGCTTATGCGGCCGCGGGCGGGATGGCAGCAACGATCCTGACGCCGGCCTCCACCAGCCCGGCGAAAACGGTTCAGATGCGGGCGCACGGTGCGAGGGTTGAGTTGATTCCCGGCTCCCGCCAGGATACCGCCGACGCGGCGCTAGCGCGCTCCAACTCAATCTTCTACGCCAGCCACAACTGGCATCCGTTCTTCTTGCAGGGGACAAAGACCCTGGCTTACGAGTTGTGGGAGGACCTTGGCTTCCGGCCGCCCGACAACATCATCACCCCATGCGGCGCCGGATCGAACGTGCTGGGTTGCGAGATCGGTTTTTCGGAATTGCTCCGTGCCGAGCAGATCGAGTGCCTGCCTCGGATATTCGCCGCCCAGCCAGCCAATTGCGCACCGATTGCAGCGGCGTTCATGGATGCGGCTGAGGCGGCGGAGACAGTGATCTCCCCCACCATGGCCGAGGGGACCGCCATCGCCCATCCCATACGGATGCGCGAGGTTCTCGGCACGCTGCGCGAAACCAGAGGCGGCGCAGTCACGCTGACCGAAAGGGAGATCGCCGAGGCCACGCTGGACCTCGCTCGTGTCGGCATCTTCGTGGAGCCCACGAGCGCGCAGGTCGCGGCGGCGTTCGGAAAGCTGCTTGAGACCGGGACGATCACGCCGGAGCAAACGACCGTATTAGTGATGACGGGGACCGGCCTAAAGGCCACGCCGCGGATCGCCGGTCTTCTGGGGATCGCGTTGTAATGCGCGCGCCTTCCAGCGTGCGAGTAAGGGCGAACGAGCGGCGACCTCGCCGCTCACCAAGCATGGCCTGGGGCATCCAATGACCTGCCATCCGGCCATTTCTGATATCTCATGACCCCGCCTCGCATCGCCCTGCTGGGATTTTCCATTGAATGCAACCGGTTCGCTCCAGTCGCTAGGGAGACCGATTTCCAGACGCGTACCCTGATCGGAGGCGCCGACTTGATCGCGGAAGCGCGGTCGCCTGCCCCGCGGATGCTGGGGGAAATGCCGGGATTCATCGCTGCGATGGATGCGGCCGGTCCCTGGGACGCCGTGCCGAGCCTGCTGGCGATGGCCGAACCGAACGGGCCGGTCGACCAGGTGTTCTTCGATAGGCTGATGCAACGGTGGGAGAAAGATCTGACTGAGGCTGAACGGGTGGACGGCGCTTATCTCGTGTTGCACGGGGCCGGCCTGACGACATCGGACCATGACCCGGAGGGCACACTATTGGCGTTGGTTCGGCGTGTCCTAGGGTCGAAGGTGCCGGTTGTCGCTACCTTCGACCTGCATGCCAATGTGTCCGAAGCCGATGTCGCTTTGCTGAACGGCTTCATCGGCTACCGCACCAATCCGCACCTCGACATGCGCGAACGCGGCGCTGAGGCTGCGGGCCTGCTGCGCCGGCTGCTGGACGGAACGTGCAGCTTCCTGACTCGCATCCGCCTGCCAATCGTGCCGCCGACGGTAACGCAACTCACCGGCAAGGAGGCTTTCAACCGGCCCTATGGCGAGTTGATCGACCTCGGCCAGCAACGGATGGCTGAGCCGCCGTATGCCGGGCGCGTGTTGAATGTCTCTGTCATGGGCGGGTTTGCCTATGCCGATACGCCCTTCAATGGCCTCACAGTGGTAGTCACCGCGACCGATCAAGCGGCGGCCGACGCGCTGGCCAGCGAGGTTGCGGTGGCCGGGTGGGAGCGCCGCGAGCGCTTTCGCCCTTCGCTGACAAGCCTGGACGAAGCCGTCCGCCTCGCATGCTCGGCCGCAACCCCGATGATCTTCGCCGACGTCGCCGACAATCCTGGCGGCGGCGGGCGAGGAAACACCATGGCCATCCTCCAGGCGTTCCATGCGGCAAAGGTTGGCAATGCACTAGTCGGCGTCCTCCATGATCCCGCTCTCGCAGCCGAGGCTCATGCGCTGGGCACTGGCGCGATCTTCCAAGCGCGGTTCAACCGCGACGGCGGCGACGAATTCTCCAAGCCGTTCGCTGCCCCAGCAGTGGTCACGGCGCTGCTCGACCGGCCGATCCAAGGGCGTCGCGGCATCTACGCGAACAATACGTTGGACATCGGCAAATCGGCCGCGCTGAAGCTGGACGGCATCACCGTGGTCGTCTTGTCGCATCGATATCAGTGCGCCGATCCAGTGTTCTTTGAGGCGTTCGGCCTGGACATCGGTGCCGCACGGGTCGTGATGGTAAAATCGCGCGGCCATTTCCGCGGCGGCTTCGACGAGTTCTTCGGTTCCGATCAGGTCATCGAAGTCGATGCGCCCGGCTTGACCAGTCCGATCCTGTCGCGCTTCCCATGGCGGCATATGCCTCGCCCTGTTCTGCCGATCGACGACAACGCCAGTTGGACGCCGCCCGCATGAATCTTTCTGATCTGCCGACCCCTTGCCTGGTGCTGGATCGGGCAATGTTGAAGCGCAACATCGGCGCCATGGCCTCGACCCTTGCGCGCCGGGCGGTGCCGCTGCGCCCGCATATGAAGACCGCCAAGTGCATCGAGGTCGCTCGCCTGGCGACCGCTGGCCAACCCGGCGGCATCACCGTTTCTACGTTGGCAGAGGCTGAGTATTTCTTCCACCATGGTATCACGGACATCTTGTACGCGGTCGGCATCACCCCACGGAAGCTGGAGCAGGTGTGCAACCTGAACAGCGGCGGCGCGCAAATCATCGTGATCACTGATGATGCCACGGTTGCGAGCACGATCGCCGCCCAGCCTGCGCCACCGCGCGCCCTAATCGAGATCGACAGCGGTGAGGACCGAGGCGGCGTCGATCCCGACAGCGCCATGCTGCTGGATCTCGCTGCAAGGCTCGGCCCTTGTTTGGCAGGTGTGATGACCCATGCCGGACATTCCTACGCCGCCCGTGGGGCGGGTGAGATCGGGGCTGTCGCCGAAGCTGAACGCGTCGCGGTGACCCGGGCCGCGGGGCGTCTGCGTGACGCCGGCCACGCGATCAGCATTGTTTCCGCCGGAAGCTCGCCCACCGCGCGCCATGGCGAAAACTTCGCAGGCGTCACAGAAATCCGCGCCGGCGTCTACATGTTCGGCGACCTTTTTCAGGCGGAAATCGAAACCCACCCGGCCGACGACATCGCGGTTACCGTTCTGACCAGTATCATCGGCCGCCGTCCCGGTCGTCTGCTGGTCGATGCCGGCGGTTTGGCGTTGTCGAAAGACCGCAGCACAGAGGCCACCTCGCACGACTTTGGATTTGGCCTGGTGCTAGATCTCGATGGAACACGCGGCTTCGGCCACGCCATTGTGCGGAAAGTCTATCAAGAGCACGGGATCATAGTCCTTGACGAAAATCGCCCGGTCGAACTGCCGGTGGGTGCCCGGCTGCGGATCGCGCCCAATCACACTTGCATGACCGCCGCTGCTCACGACCGATATTTCGTGGTCGATGGCGAACGGGACGTTGTCGCAGTATGGCATCGGGTCAACGGCTGGTAAAACTTGCGCCTTTCGCAGCCTCGCCCAATGTGCCTACATCGGACACGACAATCGTATCAGTTCTAGAAAGGAGTGGTGTCTTCCAGCAGTCGGGTCCCGAAGATTGGGGGTCGTTTCCCGGGTCCTCCGCGCCAGTTTCACCGGTTCTAGCACTGGTGGGGTTCATCGGGCTGTGCCTGTTGGTCGGGGTGGTGGACGGATCAATGACAGCGCGAGCGATCCATACCTGGTATGCTAGGCTTCATGCGCCGCCGGGTACCCCGCCGAACTGGGTCTTCGCCCCGATATGGACAGCGCTTTACCTTATGATCGGGACCGCCGCTTGGCTGGTCTGGCGGCGCATCGGCGCTGCCCGCCCGCTGCGGCTTTGGGGATGGCAGCTCGCCGCCAACGCGCTATGGGCGCCGTTTTTCTTCGGCCTCCGCAGCCCTGCCCTTGCGATGGTCGTGATGGCCATCTTGTTATTTCTGATCGCGGTGACGATCCGAGCGTTCCGGCGAGTGCAACGCGCCGGAGCGGCCTTGATGCTCCCCTATGGTGCATGGTGCCTCTACGCCGCCTATCTCAACGCCGGTTTCTTGCTGCTCAACCATGGTTGATCGGCACCCAATTGGGGCGTGCGGTTTTTGCTTTTGTGTCATGGCCAGCTTCTGTCCGCCCAATTATGTGCCAGGTGACGGCGTCGGGACCGCCCTCCGGCCGCAGGCGTGCGCGACAATCTGATCGAGCATTAGCTGCACATCGTTCGTCACGGCATAGCCTTGCCAGAGACCGCGGACTGGCGCTGGCGGTCCTCGCTATCGAGCCGGGGTTAGGGACGGCGTGGTGTAAGGTTCGTTGACGATGGCCATTTTTGGGCTGCACAGTCACGCCGGTCGTGGTCTAGAAGGCAGCCATCTCAGTTACAATGATGGTTAACGCCATGAAAGTTTGGGCCATGAAGGTTTTCGTGACACGCAACTACCCCGATCGCGCCGCGGGGAGATGGCTACTTTCCGCACTGGCGCTGGGCGGGGTGTTGAGCTTCGCCGCGCCCGCCCCGACGTGGGCGCAAATGGGTGTCGGGCAGCCTGGGGGCGGGCTGGGGCAGCCCGTGGGTGGCCACTCTCAGATGCCGAAATCTGAGCCTGAGCCGCCGCCATTGCCGGCACCCGATGCCGTGCCGGGCGCCAAGGCACGGTCCCCCGCCGCGCCAGCAACGCATGCCCCGACGGATTTGCAACCCACCGACGCCCTGTTCGACGCGATCAACCGTGGCGATATCGCCGCCGCCCGCGACGCGCTGAGCCGCGGCGCCGACATGGACGGCGTCAACGTGCTGGGCATGACCCCGATGGAGTTGTCCGTCGATCTCGGACGTAACGACATCTCGTTCCTGCTGCTGTCGATGCGGGGCGAGGATACTGGTCGGGGCTCCCGCGCGGTGGGACGCGACGTCGCCGAAGGCTCGACGCAGGGCCGCGCACGGGCCAAGACGGCGGCAGTCGCGAAATCGTCCCCTACGACCAAAGCAACTGCGCCGACTACGCCTGTCATTGCGCGCTCAGTCGCGAAACCCAAGATGCTCGCCAATGATGGGGGCACCCCGCTACCAAGCGCGGGCTTTTTGGGCTTCGACCCGCGGTCATCAAATTGAGCGCTTTCAAATTTGTTGGAAGCAGCTGCCTATTCGAAAACTGTCCCGCGACACCGGCCACAGCCGCGTGCCGGAGCCGCCCCACAGGACAACGGGATCGATACGATTCTCGGTCGCCAATATCCAGATAGTTCATTTCGCTCTGACGCGAGGGAGTCGGCTGCGGCCAAATTCCCGCTGCCGTGATACGCTCCTTGATCTCCGCGGTAAATTTCCCCTGGCAGGATGGCGGGCGGCGACCCTCGGTGAATCGGCTCACCAAAACAAGGGCTAGTGGATATGATCTGGCGGCACTATCCGTCGGATTATATCCACCGGTATCGTTAAGCGGGCCACGGCCCAACCTCCAACCGGCCCGAGACACAGCACGACCCATGCCCCTCACCGTCGGTAAAGTCCCCGAAGTCACCCTAGCCTTCTGGGTGATCAAAATCGCCGCCACCACCCTAGGTGAGACCGGCGGCGATGCCGTCTCCATGACCTTTGGGCTCGGCTACCTCGTCAGCACCATCCTCTTCGCGGCGCTCTTCCTGGCCCTCGCCGCCGCGCAAATCCGCGCCAAATCCTTCCACCCGTGGCTCTATTGGGCCGTCATCGTCGCCACCACCACCGTCGGAACCACAATGGCCGACTTCGCTGACCGCTCACTCGGGATCGGCTACACCGGCGGCACCTCCATCCTGCTCATCCTCGTTCTAGCGTCCCTCGGCGCATGGTGGTTCACCGAGGGCACCGTCTCGGTCAACCGCATCGCCACCCCCCGCGCCGAGATGTTCTACTGGGTCACCATCCTGTTCTCGAACACCTTGGGCACAGCGCTGGGTGACTTCCTCGCTGACGATGGCGGCCTTGGCTACGAGGGCGGCTCCCTTGTCTTCGGCGCCGTCATCCTACTGATCGCCCTCGCCTACTACCGAACCGCCATCTCCCGCACCTTGCTGTTCTGGGCGGCTTTCGTCATGACCCGCCCGCTCGGCGCCACGCTGGGCGACACGCTAACCAAGCCGCTCGCGAGCGGAGGCCTGAACCTGAGCCGCATCACGTCCTCCCTGGTCATCGCCGCATTCATCGTCGCCTGTATCTGGCTGTTGCCGCAACGGGCGGGCACCCACCCAGGGGAGCCGGTAGAACAACCGGTAGAACGATAAGCCGAACATAATCCACGCCTCGCGACCCGAATGAATAAAACGTCACGACCGCGTCCTGAGCGTGTTGCGTGCCCCTATACCCCATGCTAGACGCCCTGCGCCGGTTCGGCCGGCCGGTCCTGATACTCGCCCGCGCCATGCCAGGTCCACTTGGCGGCTCGGCCTAACATATGGAAACCAAAGTGGCTTCTGAGGCTACGACCATTGCTTCTGGCGGCGGCCTCGCCGATCGATATGCCGCGGCGCTCTACGCCCATGCCGACGAACACCATGCACTCGACACCGTTGTGTCGCAGATGGAGGAGCTCGGCCGATTGATCGACCGCAGCGCCGATTTTCGCCGGCTGTTGGAATCGCCCCTGATCGACGTGAAGACCGCCACGGCAGCTGCTCAGGCGGTATTGACGCAGGAAGGCTTCGGCAAGGAAGTCCGAGATTTCGTCGGCGTCATATCGGTAAATCGCCGCCTGCGTGTGCTGCGCGACATAGTGGGCGCCTTCGCCACCTTGGTGGCTCAGCGACGCGGCATCGTCACCGCCCACGTCGCCTCGGCACACCCTCTCAACGACGTCCAGCGCCAGCAGCTTCGCGCCCGGCTGATCGAGGCCGGCTACGGCAACGTCAATATCGATGAGCGCGTCGATGCTGACCTGCTTGGCGGCCTGGTCGTCCGGATCGGGGCTCGCCTTTACGACACCAGTTTGAAATCTCGGCTGCAACGCCTGCAGTACGCCATGAAGGGAGCCGCCTGAAATGGAGATCCGCCCAGCCGAGATCTCGGAGATCCTGAAGAAGCAGATCGCCGCCTTCGATACCGAAGCCAATGTCGCCGAAACGGGCCAGGTCCTGTCGGTCGGCGATGGTATCGCCCGCGTGTTCGGCCTGCAGAACGTGATGTCCGGCGAGATGGTCGAATTTCCGTCCGCCGGCCTCCGCGGCATGGCGCTGAACCTGGAAACCGACAACGTCGGCGTCGTGATCTTCGGCGACGACCGTAATATCCGTGAAGGCGACACGGTATCACGCACCGGTTCGATCGTTGAAGTCCCTGTCGGTCCCAGCCTGCTCGGCCGCGTGGTCGACGGTCTGGGTGTTCCGATCGATGGCAAGGGTCCGATCGCCGACGCCAAAATGAGCCGCGTCGAAGTCAAGGCGCCCGGCATCATCCCGCGCAAATCCGTGCATGAGCCGATGCAGACCGGCCTGAAGGCGATCGACGCCCTGATCCCGATTGGCCGTGGCCAGCGCGAGCTGATCATCGGAGACCGGCAGACCGGCAAAACCGCGGTGATCATCGACACGATCATCAACCAGAAGGGCATCAACGAGTTCCGGCGACCCCAAGAAAGCGCTGATCTGCATCTACGTCGCCATCGGCCAGAAGCGATCGACCGTCGCGCAACTGGTGCATTCGCTGGAAGAAAATGGTGCGTTGCAATACTCCATCATAGTCGCCGCCACCGCGTCGGACCCGGCGCCGATGCAATTCCTGGCGCCTTACACCGGTTGCACAATGGGCGAGTACTTTCGCGACAGTGGTCAGCATGCCGTCATCTTCTATGACGATCTGTCCAAGCAGGCCGTCGCCTACCGCCAAATGTCACTGCTGCTTCGGCGTCCACCGGGGCGGGAGGCGTATCCGGGCGACGTGTTCTATCTGCACTCTCGCCTCCTGGAACGCGCCGCCAAGATGAACGACGACTTCGGCGCCGGTTCGCTCACGGCACTCCCGGTAATCGAGACGCAAGCCGGCGACGTGTCCGCCTACATTCCCACCAACGTCATTTCCATCACCGATGGGCAGATCTTCCTGGAGACGGAACTTTTCTTCCGTGGCATCCGCCCAGCGGTGAACGTCGGCTTGTCGGTGTCGCGCGTGGGCTCCGCCGCGCAGGTCAAGGCGATGAAGCAAGTCGCCGGGCGCATCAAGCTGGAACTGGCGCAGTATCGGGAGATGGCCGCGTTCGCGCAATTCTCCTCCGACCTCGACGCCTCCACGCAGCAGTTGCTGGCCCGCGGTTCGCGCCTGACCGAACTGTTGAAGCAGCCGCAGTACAAGCCGCTGCCGATCGAGGAGCAGGTGGTGGCAATCTTCGCCGGCGTTCGGGGTTACCTCGACAACTTCGATGTTGGTCGGGTCGGCTCGTTCGAGGCTCAGTTGATCTCGGAGGTCAAATCGAAGGACCCCGGGATTTTGGAAGCCATCCGCACGCAGCTCGAGATCAAGCCGGATATCGAGAAGAAGCTTACCTCCCTCCTGGACAGCTTTGCAAAGTCGTTTAGCTGATGCGGCCGGCCCAGCCTCGGCGCGCGACGGGCTTGGAGAGGTAAAATGCCCAGTCTGAAGGCCCTGCGGACGCGCATCAACAGCGTGAAATCGACCCAGAAGATCACCTCCGCCATGAAGATGGTGGCGGCGTCGAAACTGCGTCGGGCGCAGCAGCAGGCGGAAGCCGCGCGTCCCTACGCCGAGCGGATGGACCGGATGCTGCGCGCGCTCGCGGGGTCGGTCACCGATAAGTCTACCGCTCCGCCGCTGCTGGTCGGAACCGGCCAGGACAAGACCCATTTGCTCATCGCCGTCACCGCTGATCGGGGCCTCGCCGGCGCCTTCAACGCCCAGATCGGCCGCGCCACCCGCAACCTCGCCCGCCGCCTCGAGTTCGGAGGGCAAGACGGTGAAGATCCTCGCCGTCGGTCGCAAGGGGCGTGACTATCTGCGGCGCGAACTCAGCAGCCGAATTATCGGCGAGATTAGCTATGCCGGTAAACGCCGCGTTGAATTCAGTGACGCCCAGGAAATTGGCACCCGCGTCTCGGCGATGCTTGCGGCCGGCGAGATCGATGTGGCGACGATCGTCTACAACCGCTTCCACTCCGTCATCACCCAGGTGGTCACCGAACAGCAGATCATCCCCGCTCCGCCGCCGCCGGAAGGCGACGGCGCTCGATACCGGCGGCGCGATGTACGAGTTCGAGCCGGACGAGGAAACCATCCTGGCGAGACTGCTGCCGCAGGCGCTGGCGATCCAGATGTATCGCTCGTTGCTGGAAAGTGCCGCGGGCGAGAACGGCGCCCGCATGACCGCGATGGATAACGCGACCCGCAACGCCGGCGACATGATCAAGCGACTCAGCCAGAACTACAACCGCGCCCGCCAGGCGAACATCACCAAGGAACTGATCGAGATCATCTCCGGCGCAGAAGCCGTTTGATCTCGCATTCGCAAGCCGCCTGATCTCGGACTAAAGGAATTCCACACATGGCAAGCAACATCGTCGGTCGCGTGACCCAGGTCCTCGGGGCGGTCGTGGACGTGCAGTTCGACGGCGAATTGCCGTTCATTCTGAATGCGCTCACCTGCAAGATCGAAGACCGCACGCTGGTGCTGGAAGTGTCGCAAGAACTGGGCGAGCGCACCGTCCGCTGCATCGCCATGGACGTCACCGATGGCATGGTCCGCGGCCAGGAAGTCACCGACACCGGCTCAGCAATTACGGTGCCGGTCGGGCCCGAGACGTTGGGTCGTATCATGAACGTCATCGGCGAACCGATTGACGAAAAGGGTCCGGTCAAAACCAGTCAGCGCTATCCGATTCACCGCAATGCCCCGTCCTTTGAGGATCAGGCGACCTCGGCCGAAATCCTGGTGACAGGTATCAAGGTCGTCGATCTGCTCGCCCCCTATCTGAAGGGCGGCAAGGTCGGTCTGTTTGGCGGCGCTGGCGTCGGAAAGACAGTGATCATCCAGGAGTTGATCAACAACATCGCCAAGGCGCATGGCGGCGTGTCGGTGTTCGCCGGCGTCGGCGAGCGCACACGCGAGGGCAACGACCTCTACCACGAGATGATCGACGCCGGCGTCATCAAGATGGACGACAAGGGCAATCTCCAGGAAGGCTCAAAAGTGGCGCTGATGTATGGCCAGATGAACGAACCGCCGGGCGCTCGCGCCCGTGTCGGTCTGTCCGGCCTTACCATGGCCGAATACTTCCGCGATGAGGAAGGCCAGGATGTGCTGTTCTTCGTCGACAACATCTTTCGCTTCACCCAGGCCGGCGCCGAGGTGTCCGCTCTGCTGGGTCGCATCCCCTCGGCGGTGGGCTATCAGCCGACGTTGGCCACCGACATGGGAGCGTTGCAGGAGCGGATCACCTCCACGAACAAGGGTTCGATCACCTCGGTGCAGGCGATCTACGTTCCGGCCGACGACTTGACCGACCCGGCGCCCGCCACCTCCTTCGCTCACTTGGATGCGACAACAGTGCTGAACCGCCAGATCGCCGAGCTGGGCATTTATCCGGCAGTGGACCCGCTGGACTCGACGTCGCGCTCACTCGATCCGCGGATCGTCGGCGAGGAGCACTATAACGTGGCGCGCGAAACCCAGCGTATCCTGCAAACCTACAAGTCTTTGCAGGACATCATCGCCATTCTGGGCATGGATGAGCTTTCCGAGGAGGACAAGCTCGTCGTCGCCCGAGCCCGCAAGATCCAGCGCTTCCTGTCGCAACCCTTCCACGTGGCGGAGGTCTTTACCGGGTTCCCCGGCAAGTTCGTTCCAGTGGCCGATACCGTGCGCAGCTTCAAAGCGATCTGCGCGGGTGAATACGATCATCTGCCGGAAGCCGCCTTCTACATGGTCGGCACCATCGAGGAAGCCGTCGCCAAGGGCGAGTCGTTGAAGGCGAACGCCTAACGTATCGCCGTGGCCGGGCGCGTTCCGGTCATCCACCCCTGAGAGCGCCGCCCATCGCGAAAGAACGAAGGACATGCCCACGAACCTCGAAATCGTCAGCCCTGAGAAACTGCTGCTTGCTCGCCCCGTGGACATGGTGGTGATCCCAGCCTCCGAGGGCGACATGGGCGTGCTCGAGGGCCACACCCCCATGATCATTATGCTGCGCGGTGGCACAATCGACCTCTACGAGGGTGACAAAATTACCGACCGCCTATTCGTCGACGGCGGTTTCGCAGAGGTGACCCCCGAGCGTTGCACTGTCCTGGCGAACAAGGCGATTCCGCTAGCCGAGGTCAACAAGGCCGAGGCGCAGAGCCGCTTGGCCGAAGCGGAAGCGGCGTACGAGGCCGCCGACAAAAGCGACCCCGCCGTGGAGGATGAAGCGCTCGACGCGGTCCAGTCCGCCCGGGCGATGGTCGAAGCAGCGGGGTAGACGCGATACCCGCTGCTTCGCCGCGCTACGGAGCTGTCGTGGCCGTTTTCGCAAGCGCGCCAAGCGCCCCGGTGAGTGCAGTGACCGTGGCCTCGGCTTGGTTGCCTAATCCGTGTCTTTTAGCGAGCCAACTCGGATCGTTATACGACAGCCATGTGTCGCCCGCCGCATCCTGCCAGACCAGAACCTTGAGCGGCAGATCAATTCCCATCGTCTGAGCTGATTGCATGAGCGGGGTGCCGCCTTTCGCATTTCCGAAGATCAGGAGGTCGGTCGGCCGCAATGGCAGACCAACCTCGTTTGCCCCAGCAGCGTGATCGATATGTGCGAATATGGTCATGCCTTTCGCTCGGACCGCAGCTTCCAACCTGTTCATTGTTTCGGTCGGCCCGAAGCTGCTTCGCACAGTGATCAACCCATCGGTGGCCATAGCTTGTACTCCCCAAAAGCATATCAGCGCGGTTAAGGCGAACACTTTACTCACGTCAGACATCCTGCTTTTTGGCTCATCAGAATGCATCCCACATACGCGCGGTCAAGCCACCCAGTATAACATATGAGCAATGGTCATCTGCCTCCCGTTTGTGTATAGTTACAAAGTTCGAAAAAAGTTCTCGCCCAGGTGGCTGCAAGTTGAAAGGTAATCGAGCCGGCCTGGGTGAGGCGAGTTCTCCTGTTACTGCGTGTTGGGCCAGCGTGGATCGCGCGGCGCAGGGTTGACCTGCATGAAGGCCGAAACCGTCAAGTTGACCATGATCGCGGCCCAGCTGGCACTATCAACCAACCTGGCCAAGACGGAGATCAAGTCATGGCAAAGCCGCGGCTTGAGTTCTGAAGGTGGCGGCAGGAGAAGTTCCTTCCCTCCATTCTACTGTCCCCGGACATGCAAGTCGGCGGGACAATCGCGCAATAGTGCAGCACCCAAAGGAGGTACAAATGCCGCTAACCGCTACCGACATCATGACCAGCAAAGTGATAACCGCCCGCCCCGATGACACCCTGGCCAAAATCGCCGGACTCCTCTTCGACCACGGGATTAGCGCCGTTCCCATCTGCGACAAGGACGGAGGCGTACTCGGCATGCTGAGCGAGGGCGATCTCATGCGGCCGCTCGGAAAGGAGAAAGCATCCAAGCGCGCCTGGTGGCTCAACCTGCTGGCCGAGGGCACCGATCTCGCGCCAAACTTTGTCGAAAGCGTCAAGGTGGAAAACCACCTCGCACGCGAATTGATGGTGACACCGGTGATCACCGCACCGGCCAATTCCACAGTGCCGGAACTGGCCGATCTGCTGGGACGGCATCACATCAAGCGTCTGCCCATCCTGCGAGACGGCAAACTCATCGGGATCGTCAGCCGGGCGGACGTCGTGCGAGCCATCGCGCGGACTCCAGACGAGATCGCGGAAGCAATCTGACCTCGTTGAACCGGCCATCGTGGCTCACCGGTGGCCGGGGTGTCGTTCACGCCATCTGCTTCGCATGGCGGATAGGGCTCGCGGCGCGATTGACATGCTAAATTTCGCATTCTGTTGGGGCCCTGCGCCCTTGCTCCAGCCGATGGTTGACGCCATAGACGCCGCCTCGCAAACCATCAGGATCATCGACCCATGCCTGCCATTACTCTGCCCGACGGTTCCGTGCGCCAGTTCGATGCGCCGGTCACGGGTACCGACGTGGCAGCCGCGATCGGTCCAGGTCTCGCTCGGGCCGCCCTGGCGATGAAGCTGGATGGCAGGACGGTCGATCTCGCGACCGCGATAGACCGCGACGCGTCGCTGGTGTTCATCACGCGACGCGACCCTGAAGCGCTGGACATGATCCGTCACGACGCCGCTCACGTGCTGGCCGAAGCGGTGCAGGATCTTTATCCCGGCACGCAGGTCACCATCGGCCCATCGATCGAGAACGGCTTCTACTACGATTTCGCACGCAATCAGCCGTTCACGCCGGACGACTTCGCCGCCATCGAGTCGAAAATGCGCGACATTATCGGCCGCGGCGCCCGGTTCGAGCGCCGCGTGATCGACCGCGAGGAAGCCATCGCCTTCTTCAAGGCGAAGGGCGAGAAATACAAGGCCCAACTCATTCAGGACCTGCCGGCGACGGAAACCATCACTCTGTACAGCCAGGGGGACTGGGTAGATTTGTGTCGCGGGCCGCACATGCGGTCCACCGCCGATGTCGGCTCCGCCTTCAAGCTGATGAAGGTCGCCGGTGCGTACTGGCGGGGTGATCATCGCAACGCCATGCTTTCACGCATCTACGGGACGGCCTGGCGCGACCAGAAGGAACTCGACGCCTACCTCCTCCAGTTGGAGGAGGCAGAACGTCGCGACCACCGTCGCATTGCCAAGGAAATGGACCTCTTCCACATCCAGGAGGAAGCTGTCGGCTCGATCTTCTGGCATCCCAAGGGCTGGAAACTCTACCGTACCGTCGAGGCCTATATGCGTCGACGCCTCGACGCGGCGGGCTACCAGGAGGTGAAGACCCCGCAACTGCTCGACCGCTCGCTGTGGGAGAAATCCGGCCATTGGGAGGCCTACCGCCCGCACATGTTCATCACCCAGGTCCAGGACGAAGACAAATTCCTCGCCCTCAAGCCCATGAGCTGTCCCTGCCATATCCAGATTTTTCGACAAGGCATGCGCTCGTATCGGGAGTTGCCGCTGCGGATGGCGGAATTCGGGTCGTGTCACCGGTATGAACCCTCCGGTGCGCTGCACGGCATCATGCGCGTCCGACAATTCACCCAGGACGACGCCCATATCTTCTGCACTGAGGACCAGATCGCGTCGGAGACGGCCCGCTTCATCGCACTGCTCTCCGGCGTTTACAACGATTTCGGCTTCCCCGATTTCCGCATCAAGTTCGCAGACCGCCCGGAACCTCGCATTGGCAGCGATGAACTCTGGGACCGGGCGGAACACGCACTGCGGGAAGCCTGCGCCCTCGCCGGCGTGGAGTATGAACTGAACCCCGGTGAAGGCGCGTTCTACGGCCCGAAGCTGGAATTCGTGCTGCGCGACGCGATCGGCCGGGACTGGCAGTGCGGCACGCTACAGGTTGACCCCAACCTGCCGGAACGCCTGGACGCCGAATATGTCGGGGAGGACGGCGCGCGTCACCGCCCCATCATGCTGCATCGCGCTATTCTCGGAAGCTTCGAGCGTTTCCTTGGGATCCTGATCGAGCAATATGCCGGTCGTTTTCCGCTCTGGCTCGCGCCCGTGCAGGCAGTGGTGGCGACCATCGTGTCGGATGCCGACGAATACGCCGCCGAGGTGGCCGCCGCGTTCGTGCAAGCCGGTTTGGCGGTAGAGGTCGACCTAAGCAATCAGAAGATCAACGCCAAGGTCCGCGAGCACAGCGTGGCGCATGTTCCGGTGCTCGCGGTGGTCGGCCGGAAAGAGGCGGAAGCCCGAACGGTCGCGCTGCGGCGGCTGGGAAGTCAGGCGCAGGAGATTCTCCCGCTGGAGGAGGCGGTTGTCAGACTTGCATCCGAGGCAACACCGCCCGATCTAATTTCAGGCAAGGTGACTTGATTTTGGGCCAGCTTTTGGCCCAAACTACCCGACAGTCATTGGCGCGCGCTTCAGGCGGCGCCGACGGCCGCTTCAACAGAGACAGGAGAGAGCAATAGCCAGAGGACCAATGGCCGCCCCGCCAACCCGCGACGGCCCACGCGTGAACGAGGAGATCCGAATACCGCAGGTTCGCCTGATCGATCAGGATGGTGAAATGCAGGGCGTTTTGACCGTGCGTGAGGCGATGCAGCGCGCCTTCGCGGTCGGTTTGGATCTGGTGGAGATCAGCCCGAACGCCGATCCGCCGGTCTGTAAGATCCTCGATTTCGGCAAGTTCAAATACGAACAGCAAAAAAAGCGAAACGAAGCCAAGAAGAAGCAAAAAGTCATCGAGATCAAAGAGATCAAGGTGCGTCCCAATATCGACGAGAACGACTATCAGGTGAAGATGCGCGCCATGAAGTCGTTCATCGAGGAAGGCGACAAAGTCAAGGTGACGCTGCGCTTCCGCGGCCGCGAGATGGCCCACCAGGACATCGGCGTGCGCGTGCTGGAACGTATCCGAGCGGAGATGGACACGACCTCTAAGGTCGAGCAGATGCCGCGGATGGAAAACCGTCAGATGGTGATGGTGCTCTCGCCGCGCTGACGTCTTCACGGCCAATTTCCAAGGCCGTGAGTTTGAAGGGTCACCATGCCTACTCTATCGCATCATGCGCTGAAATCCGTCATTCATCTGATCGCCCGCCGCATGGGCAGCGACGACGGCGAAGCCGCCGATGTCGCGGACCACTTAGTGCGCGCCAACCTCGCCGGGCATGACAGCCACGGCGTAGGGATGCTGCCGACCTATGTGCGGCTGCTGCACGCGGGACTGCTGGTACCGAATCAGACCGCTGAGACGGTGCTGGATGCGGGGGCGCTGCTCGTAATCGATGCACGCCGCGGCTTCGGGCAGCGGATGGCAGCCGACGCGATACGCCGGGCGATCGAGCGGGCGAAGGAGTTAGGGGCGTGTGTGCTGGCATTCCGAAATTCCGCGCACATCGGACGGATCGGCACCTATGCGGAGCGGGCGGCGGCGGAAGGCTGCGCCTTTACCGCATTCGTTAATGTCGCCGACCATCATGATGTTCAGGCGACTTGGCAAGCAGCGGAGCCTCGGCTGGGGACGAATCCGTTTTGCGCCGCGGCGCCCGGGAAGGATGGCCAACCAGTGATACTGGATATGGCGACGACGACGATCGCCGCGGGGAAGGCTCGGGTCGCCTATAACAAGGGCCTGTCGGTCCCCGACGGGTGCCTGATCGACGACGCGGGCAATCCAACCAATGATCCCACTGGATTTATCCGCGACCATACCGGCGCGCTTCGGTCGTTTGGCATGCACAAGGGGTCGGGGCTGGCCGTGATGTGCGAGATTATGGCCTCGGCTGTCGGCGGTGGTCAGGGTGCCTTTCATGAATCGAAGGGCGGTGTGCTGAACTCGATGCTCGCCACGGTGATCGACCTGTCCCGGCTGGGTGATCCGGCGAAGATCGCTGCCGATATCGAGGCGGCAAAGGCCTATGTGAAGTCTGCCCGCTCCGCTCCAGGGTTCAATGAAGTTCTAACGCCCGGAGAGCCGGAGCAGCGCTATACCGCGCAGCGGATCGAACAGGGCATCGAGGTGGATGAAACAACTTGGCGCGACGTTCGTGCCGCAGCGGAAACACTGGGTATCACCACGGCACAATTCGACCAGGCGGTTGGGGCGAACCGGGGCGCCTGACCAAATTTAAGGATAATAGGGTCGCTTCCGCTGAACAGCGCAGTCTCGTTGACGGTCGTGGCGGATTGGCCAAAGAAAAGATTCGTGTAGCACCCGGTAGCCGGATTCGCCCGTATGCCGGTGTCGGGAGCGGCGTTCTTCTGGCCGGTGCGGGATAGATGATGTCGAGATCACCAACGCAGTACATCGACGCGGCAGTAGGGCCGGTGGTCGCGGCTCGGCAGAGTGTCGGGCGCACGCTGCAGATCGAGCGGCGCGGTCTCGAGGCCGTAGAGCAGGCGTTGCGCGGGGATCTCGGTGCCGCATTCGCCAGCGCAGCCGATCTGATTGAGGCCGCCGGTGGCAATGTGATCGTCACCGGAATGGGCAAGTCGGGCCACGTCGGGCGCAAGATCGCCGCGACGTTGGCCTCCACCGGCACGCCGAGCCATTTCGTGCATCCGGGGGAGGCTAGTCACGGTGACCTCGGGATGATCCGGGACAGCGACGTGGTGCTGGCGTTGTCATGGTCGGGCGAAACGCCGGAGTTGTCCGATATTGTTGCGTATACACGGCGGTTTGGCGTGCGGTTGATCGCAATCACGTCGCGCCGGGAAAGCGCGCTGGGAAGCGCTGCCGATGTCGGGCTGATACTACCGGCGTCACAGGAGGCTTGTCCGAATGGGCTGGCGCCGACGACGTCAACGACGATGCAGATGGTTGCGGGCGATGCGCTGGCGGTGCTGTTGCTGGAGCGCCGTGGCTTTACGTCAATCGATTTTCAGAAGTTTCATCCGGGCGGCAAGCTGGGGGCCAGGTTGTCCAAGGCCCGGGGCATAATGCATGGCGGCGCCGAGTTGCCGGTCGTGCCCGTCACCGCTGGGCTGGCCGATGCGATCGTCGAGATGACGTCCAAGCGGTTTGGCATTACCGGCGTGGTGGACGCGGCGGGTGCGTTGGTCGGGGTGCTGACCGACGGTGATTTGCGGCGAGCGTTCAGGCGCGGGTTCTCAGACGGGCCGGTCACCGAGGCGATGGGGCGGCGACCGCACACGGTAGGCCCGGACGTGCTTGCGGTGGAGGTGCTCGCGCATATGAACCAGTCTCGGATCACCTGTGTCTTCGTCGTGGAGGATCGTAGGCCGGTTGGGTTGATTCACGTACATGATCTGCTGCGGATTGGGATCGTGTAGGCTGGGCTAACATTCGGGGGCTTCGCCATCAGTAGGGCGTGTCGCGCACGCCGAGAGCGGTTGCCGCTCGGGCGCGAAGTTCGGGGGTGACATTCTGGCCTTTGAAGCCGCCTCGGACGGTGTTGGGCTCGACTGCTTTTTAGGCGTCGCGGAGCCCCTCACAGAGCGGGCGGGCGTTGGGGATCGACAGCCACCGGCGTAGCAAGATAGCGTTTGGGGGTCGGGTCCTCGCGGTCCTCGACTGGGCTCATTCCCGCGCGGCAGACGGTTTCCCGGTTCTGTTTGGCAATATGATTGCCAGGGAAACACATCTCGGTGACTTCCGCTACGGGGCGTCTCTGCGAATAACGCGGTGCGCGAACCCCATCCTGCGATTCCTGTGCCCCTGTTCCGTGCCGTATCGCCGAGCCGCGCATCAGGAAATGCTGCGCCGCAACAAATTAGGGCTTGCATGCTGCACCTGCGAAGGCCATACTGATCACCGCAGGCGCGCTTCGGCGCCCTGCTTTCTTGGACGTTTCCTCCCTAAACTTCGGCGGTGCCGCAAGCACCGCCGCTTTTTTGTCAAATCACCAAAGCAGCTAGCAGTGAATCCAGGCGGATGCGTCCTTCCCGTGTCGCCAGCAATCGTTCGGGCGTCTCGATGAGATAGCCGGCGGCAATGCATTGGCTCAGAACGCTGCCATCCACCGAATCCGCGGCCGCCCGCCCCGTCCGTGCGACGAAGCGGGCGAGGTCGATCCCCTCGGACAGCCGCAGTCCCATCAGCAGCGCCTCCCGGGCGCGTTCCTCTGATCTGACCGGTTCATCCGAGGTCAGGCCATCGCCGGCGCCCTCGACTCGGTCGGCCCAAACTTCTGGTGCCCGGTGGCGCCTTGTGGCATGCAGCGACCCGCCGATCGTTACACGGCCATGCGCGCCGGGCCCAACGCCGGCGTAGTCGAGGTAGCGCCAGTAGGCGAGGTTATGGCGGCTTTCCTCGCCAGGGCGGGCATAGTTGGAGATCTCGTACGCCCATAGTCCGGCCCTGGCGCACTCGTCTCCGGTCATGTCATAGAGCGCCGCGGCGGTGTCCTCGTCCGGCAAAACGATCTTGCCCTGCCGGAACAGCGCTTCGAATTGCGTCGCCGGCTCGATGGTCAATTGATACAGCGACAGGTGGTCGGCCGCGATCCCAAGCGCCGTTCGCAACTCCTTGCGCCAGCCGTCCAAATCCTGGCCGGGGCGGGCGTAGATCAGATCGAAGGACACACGCGGAAACAGCCGCCGCGCCAGGGCCAGAGCGGCGATCGCCTCCGCCACCGAGTGCTGGCGGCCCAGAGCGCGCAGGGCGGTCTCGTCGAGGCTCTGGATGCCGATCGACACCCGATTGACGCCAGCGGCGCGATAGTCAGCCAAACGTCCGGCCTCGATGCTGGTCGGGTTGGCTTCCAGCGTGATCTCCAGATCGGCTGCCGGGTCGAACCATCTCGCGGCATCATCCACCAGGGCGGCGACCGTCGATGGGTCCATCAGACTGGGTGTGCCGCCGCCGAAAAACACCGATGTGAGGCGCCTACGGCCGAGTCGGGCCGCCTCGGTCGCCAGTTCGCGCCGCAGCGCCTGAGCGAAGCGGGGCTGATCAATCCGGCCCCGAACGTGGGAGTTGAAGTCGCAGTAGGGGCATTTGGCGAGGCAGAAGGGCCAGTGGAGATACAGCGCAAGGTCGGCTGTCAAAGCCTGAGACCGGTGGGAATACGCATATTGAGGCTATTCGGCACCGCCCAGACCTCCCGCACCTGGCGCAAAACATGGAATCCGGCACGGAGATAGTTGGGCAGCGCCCTGGGATGGTCGGCGGTGCAGGTGTTCACCGTCATGCCGGTGGCGCCGTGCCGCCAGGCCTCATCCACCGCCGCGCGCAGAAAGGCGAAGCCGGTGCCGTGACCAATAACATTAGGCATCAGGCCGAAATAGCTGAGGTTCACATCGGGCCAGGTGCGGGCGTCCAGTTCGAAAAAGCCGGCAGGCTCGCCTTTACCGTATAGAGTATGGATCGCGACCGCCTTGTCGCGCAGCAGCGCGGCGAGCTCGTGGTCCGGCGTGGCGCGGCGCAGCCACCAAAGATAGTCGGCACCCACCGTGTTGTAGAGATAGCGATAAAACGCCACGGATGGCGCCTGCGCGCGGACGATCTGAAAGCCCGGCCCGAGACTCGGACCAGAAACCGTCGGAGCCTGATCCATCCGAAGGAATGTGACTGTGACCCCGACCCGCGTGACCGGACCCATCTGCCTTCCCTTATCACTCACGTAAAATTCTTTATCCTCAATGATGCCGGGATGTCACTCCGGCCAACCGCCCATATTAGTTTTTCCGCAGGAATTTTCGGTCAGTGCTGGAACAGCGCCGGCGACACCAAATGCCAGCGGGGTATTTCTGCAACGGCGCAGTTCCGGATTGATTGCCAACGGCGAAGCGCGGTGACCAGAAAACGGGTTGACGTGCGAAGCGGGTCAGCAATGACCGCGATCAGAAGGGGACGAAATGCCGAGTGTGACGCCAATAGGGACAGAATCTTGGTGGGCTTGCCGGATCGGGATAGGATGAACGCCACCCTTGCCCAGCATTGGTGGACGATTGTGTTGCGCGGGGTGATCGCGGTGTTGTTCCGCATCTTCGCACTGGCGGCGCCGGGCGCGGTCCTCCTGTCCCTCGCTTTCTGTTCGGTATCGACCTGGGATAGTGCAGGCGGTTCGCGCTCACGGACACTGGGGTGCGCTGCTGGCGGAGGCTGTACTGAACATTCTGATGGGGCTGCTAGCGCTGATCATTCCAGGCGCCGCGGTTTTGGCCTTCGTGCTCCTGATGGCGGTCGGGCATTGATGTCCGGCGGCCTCATGCTGTGGGCGGCGCTTCGGCTACATGTCAGCCACGGACGGTAGTGGCTGGCGTTCGGCGGCGTCGTGTCGCTGGTCTGGGGCGTGATGCTCGCCGCGGCACCACTGATCGGCGCGGTGGTGCTGGCGTGGTGGCTGGGGATCTACGCCATCGTCTTCGGCATCTCGTTGTTGGCCTGCGGGTGACAGTTGCGCGGCCAGCGGACGGTTTAGGCGGTTTTGCCTGAAGCCGGCCGATGTGTTGGCATCAGTCCACACTTCCCGATGCGCCGAAGGCGTTGAACGTGATCAGCGTGTAGGTATCTTTCACCCCCTTGAGGGTCTGGATTTTCTCGGTCACGAAAAGACCGATGTCCTGGTCCGCATCGAGGTAGAACTTCCCTAGCAAATCGTATTGGCCGGACGTCGAGAACAGTTCCGACATTTCACCTATTGTGTCCGCGGCTTCCCTGGCCACACGATAAGCCTGCCCCATCTCGCATTTGATCTGCACGAAGATCGCCCGCATCGCCACCTCCTGGCGCCGTTAGATCCCACACCCGCGCCGTGGGCTTTTTACCCGCGCACAGGCGAGCAGGATAGCCGGATCCCCGCACCGGCCGGAATGAGGACAGAGGATAACTTAGGGCACGGAATTGCCGTGAACCGGTTCAGCCATGATCATCAGCTCGAACGCGGCTTTGCCCAATCGCCGCA
Organism: uncultured Pseudomonadota bacterium; assembly: GCA_963832865.1. Taxonomy (GTDB): domain Bacteria; phylum Pseudomonadota; class Alphaproteobacteria; order Acetobacterales; family Acetobacteraceae; genus Rhodopila. The sequence goes on along the minus strand of CAWHWH010000041.1, from coordinate 249,625 downwards.
ACATCTCTTGCGTTGCCGGTTCAGCGGGGAGGGGGCCGTCCGCTAGGAATTTCACCCACGCCATCCAGGTGCGGTCATCAAGGTTTAGCGCACGCCGCCGATCCTCCTCGCTCAGATGGATCTGGTCGCCGAGCGCGTGGAACATCACCAGTTGCGCGCGGGTAAGGTCGCCAGTCGCCCCCCAGTCCCGATCTCGCAGCATCATAAGCTCCGTTTGGTAAGGTACGATCCCGACGGTTGCGCCACTTCAAGGCAGCAATCCGCATTGATCGTGATCAAGTCGTGGCAGATTGACATGGTCGCCTGATCGAAACGGGCGGCGCGTGACGTGCCACCGCCCGTGCCCTATCTTCTGCTGCGCCGCGGCTGATCCCGACCCGCCGCTGGCCATGGGGAGAATCCGAATGGAATTGGCTCAGGCCCGCAAGGGTCGCATTAGCGCGCGTCATGGCGGGCGAGTGCTGGCGGACGCTCTCGTTGCCCAGGGCATCGACCATGTGTTCGAGGTTCCAGGCGAGAGCTTCCTCGATACGCTCGATGGCCTGTATGACCAGAGCGGCAAAATCAAGCTCGTGACGTGCCGGTTCGAGGCTGGTGCCGTTAATATGGCCGACGCGTTCGGGAAGCTTACCGGTCGCCCGGCCGCGGCGATGGTGACACGAGGCCCGGGAGCCTGCCACGGCGCGATCGGCGTTCACGTAGCGTTTCAGGACAGCACGCCGATGCTGCTGTTCGTTGGCCAGATCCCGCACGAGGACACCGGCCGCGATGCGTTCCAGGAGGTTGACTATCGCCAGATGTTTGCCCCTCTAGCGAAATGGGTAACGCAAATCGACCACGCCAAACGCATTCCCGAGGTCGTCGCCCATGCAGTCGATGTTGCAACGAGCGGTCGGCCCGGCCCGGTTGTGATTGCCCTGTCAGAGGAGATGCAGCGGGATCAGGTTGTGGTCGCCGATTTGCCGCGCGCCAAAGTTACTCCCGCGTTCCCCGACCCCGAAGCGCTAGCGCGAATGCGAACCTTGCTGACGAAGGCGAAGAAGCCAATAGCCATCGTGGGGGGATCATGCTGGACGGCTGAGGGACGCGCGGCGTTGCACAAGTTTCTTTTAGGGAACAATGTCCCCGTGACCGTGGGGTTTCGCCGACAAGCGCATTACGACGGCAACCAAATCAATTTCGCTGGTGACCTTGGAGTCGGCTCGGATACGGGGCTGATTGAAAAGTTCAAGGAAGCGGATCTGATACTGGCGATCGGCAGCCGCCTTGGTGATGCGGTCACTCAGGGGTTCACGCTGTTGGACAAGGCCGGCAGTGTGCCGATCGTTCAGGTTTTGCCCGATGGATCCGAAATCGGCCGGGTTTTCCGCACCGCGCTGGGCATCGTCTCCGACCTGAATATGTTCGCCATTGCCGCTGCCGGGCTGGAGCCGGTGAAGCCAAGCTGGGCGAAGTGGACCCAGGAATTGCGATCCCTGCGCGAGGCTCAGCGTGCGGTGCCGAATTACCGAGGACCGTTGAACCTCGGTACGGTTATGCGAGAACTGGAGACTATGCTGACCCGCGATGCGATCGTGACGACCGACGCCGGCAACTTCGCTGGCTGGGCAACGCGGTTCCTGAACTTCTCTGAAGGGCAGCGCTATATCGGACCGACCAACGGGGCGATGGGCTACAGCGTGCCGGCCGGGGTCGGCGCCAAGATCGCTTTCCCCGAACGCATGGTCGTCAGCATGGTAGGGGATGGCGGTTTCATGATGACAGGACAAGAGATTGCCACTGCCTTCCACCATGGCGTTGCGCCAATCGTGCTGGTGTTCAACAACCAGATGTACGGTACGATCCGCATGCATCAGGAAAAAGCCTATCCCTGGCGCGTTTCCGGCACCACCCTGACCAACCCGGATTTCGGCAAATATATCGAGGCGTTCGGCGGCCATGGCGAAATCGTCAGCGCCACCCAGGAGTTTGCCCCCGCGTTCCGCCGAGCGGTTGAAAGCGGTAGGCCGGCGTTGATCGAATTGCGGACGAATCCCGAGCAAATCACCACGCGTGCGACAATCACCGACTTGCGGGCAGGTCGCAAGCCTTCGACAGCGACGGCCAGGACTATGCGGGCCGTCAACCCAACTCTTCAAGTCGCCTCGCCGGGCAAGAAGCGCGGTTGAACGAGGCAGCCGACATGATTTCGCGAGTAGGACCGGCTAAGCACAGATTTGCGGCTTGCCCAAATCGCTTAGGACCCCCGGCTCCTACGACGAGCCTTGGACGGCCGATCATCAGGTCTCAGACCAAGACCGCTCTCTCGTGCCAGCGCGGAGCGTAGCTTGGCATAATCAGCGGCGACCATCGGATAGCTTTCCGGCAGGCCCCATTTCGCGCGGTACTCATCAGGCGCAATGCCGTGAACTGTCAAAAGATGGCGCTTGAGCATTTTCATGCTGAGCCCATCCTCCATGCAGATCAGATGATCGCTGAAAACAGTCTGTCCATAACGGGGATGCACGTATTCGTTGTGTGCATAGCTGGACATATGCCCGTCAAGGTCGTAACTTTTCCGATCATGACCGTCTTGCGCGAGCACAGATACAACCTTATCGGCTTGAGGCAATGGTTCGAGGGCAGATAAAGTTTTAAAGACATTGCGTATCATGCTCGGGAGTGCATCGACTTCTACCCGATTGTTGCCTGCATGGGCCGCAACGATCCGAGCGGAAAGCGCCAGTATATATTGGTTCTGGTCTCTCATTTGGAACGGGCCCTCGATGAAAATGAAGCTTTGACGTTTTTTTCACGTTGTATTAGCATTTCATTTGACGTCAATGTCACTCAAGGCCGAAAGGCGTTTGAACGACTGAACACGGCGGAGGTTCAAATGAAAGATCAGATTTTTCAGGATGCTTATGCGCGATTGAGGGGCCGGCATACCGATCAGGCTTGGTTTGCGCTTTCGCCCCGGGAGATCACCGACGCGATCTATCGAGAAATCCGCGCCATAGATCGTGAGCGCCTAACGTCTTCGGAAGCTGACGATCCACCAGTAGCGGTCGCTGCGGAGTAGGCCTGGTCGAAATTCCGGCTTAGCCGACCCACAGGGTTTGACGCATTCGCGACCTTGGGTTGATAAAGTCGGACGGAACCTCGGTTGCATATAGGGCGTTGTCCTGGTCGTGATGAATCTGGTCCGATCTGGCACGTTGGCTCCCGCATCGTCGGCTCATGACGATCCGGCTCCAGTGAATATTTATCACCTCCATCCCCTCGTCGCCGGCCCGCTTGATGGTTGGTCCGCTGTGTTCGCGCGCGTGGCAGCGATGGGTTTTAGCCACATTTGCCTGGCACCGCCCTTTGAACCAGGAAGAAGCGGCGACATCTTTGTGCATTCCACTTTCGATCGGTTGCACCCTGCCCTTGGTTTCTCGGGTTCGGCTGAACAGGGATTGACCCTGGCGGTGGAGCAGGCCGCTCGGGTGGGCCTGCGATTGATGCTGGACATCGCACCCGCACACGTCGCGGTCGATTTCAGTAGTACGCCAGCGTCAGCCAGAGTGGTTTATTCCTGACGATTTTGGCGAGGGGGCGGACCCGAGGCGGCGTCCACACCGGCTAGATGTCTCGGTGCCTCGATTCGATCAGACCGCCCTCGCCGATGCGGTATCGGATTGGTGGATCGAGTTGCTCGCGCGACTGACACGTGTTGGGATCGATGGGTTCCGCTGCCTGACTCTGGATCTTGTTCCCGCCTTGTGCTGGCGGCGGATAATTGCGACGTTCCCCAAGGCTTTGTTCCTTGCCTGGACCCCCGGGGTTAGCAACCTGCCGGCGTTTGACGGGATTGGGTTTGATCTGACCTGTTCTTCGGCGGGCTGGTGGGACGGACGAGCGTCGTGGTTTTTGGATGAACAGATTGCGTTGCGTGAGATCGCTCCGGCGATGGCGTCGCCGGAACCGTCTTTCCTGGAGCGCCTGAGGCATCGTTTGGCGCCGGACGCCGATGTCGCCGTCTCGTATCGTTTGGCGCTCCGGATCGCGGCGTCAACCGGCGCGGGTCTGTTTCTGCCGATGGGCTTCGAATTCGCCACCGCCCGGCGTTTCGATCCCGTCCGAGCGAGCCCCGCCGACATGGAAGCCGCGGAACGGGAGAGGCCGGCCGACCTGTCGGAGGACATCGCCGCGGCTATTCGACAAGCCGCGGAATTGCCTCCGGTTGGCAGGCTGAGACCGATCACTAGCCCGGCTGCGCCGGTGACGGCTCTGCTGCGCTCTGACGCTGTTGTAGTGATCAACCCCGATATCATCAGGCCGGCGCCGTTGGGTTTCCCTTTGCAACCGCTGCCACCGGCGGCAGGCGTGGCGTTGTCCGCCGGCGGCGATGTTGAGACCCCGCTGGCGCCCGGTGAGGTGCGCATTTTGCGCTGCCATCCGACCCGGGGGATTGGCGGAGGTGGGATCGAGCTGAAGCGGCCTTGGGCGCAGTCAAGCCGAATCGCCATCGAGGCGGTGGAACCGGGCGGGGAATTTCCTGCCAAAACGGTCTTAGGCCGCGACTTCACGGTGACCGCCGACGTTTTTGGCGACGGTCATGACGTGCTGGCCGCCGATCTACTGTGGCGAGCGGCGGACGCGTCAGAGTGGCAGCGTATTCCGATGACGAAGCTGCTCAACGACCGGTGGGAGGCGCGAGTCCGCCCCGAACGGATCGGCGTTTATTGGTTCGCGGTCGAGGGTTGGTGGGATCAATGGGGAACCTTCACCCATGATCTCCATGCCAAGGTCGCGGCGGGTCAGAGCGTGGACCTGGAAATTCAGGAAGGCCGCCAGTTACTCGAGGCCGCGTCTGTTGATTGCCATCGCGAGCCAACCGCTGATCAGCTGCTGTCGGACGATCTTAGGGCGGCGATGAAGCAGGTGGACCCTCGGCCGTTCGCCTCCCGCAGCACTTCCTACGCGGTGCGGATCGACCGGCCGCTGGCCGAATTTGCCAGTTGGTATGAGTTGTTTCCGCGCTCGGTGACGCACGACCCCGCAGTCCACGGCACCTTCCGCTCCGTTGTGGAGCGCTTGCCGGACATCCAGGCGATGGGCTTCGATGTGTTGTATTTCCCGCCGATCCATCCGATTGGGCGGATCAATCGCAAAGGACGCAACAACAGCTTGCGCGCCGAACCGAGCGATGTCGGAAGTCCGTATGCGATCGGCAGCGTAGAGGGCGGACATGATGCGACGCATCCCGCCCTTGGCACGCTGGAGGATTTCCGCGGGCTGCTAAAAGCGGCCCGCGAGCATGAATTGGAGATTGCGATCGATTTCGCTATTCAATGCGCACCGGATCATCCCTGGGTGACCCAGCATAAGGACTGGTTCCGCTGGCGGCCTGACGGGTCCATGCGCTACGCAGAGAATCCACCCAAAAAATATGAGGACATCGTCAATCCTGACTTTTACGGCGAAGCCTCATTTCCCGCCGTGTGGAACGCGTTGCGCGATGTGATCCAGTTCTGGGTGGATCAAGGGGTAAGGATTTTCCGTGTGGACAACCCACACACGAAGCCTTTGCCCTTTTGGCACTGGATGATCTCTGACATTCAGAGCCGCCATCCCGATGTGCTGTTCCTGTCGGAAGCCTTTACCCGGCCCAAGCTGATGTACCGGCTTGCCAAAGTAGGTTTTTCGCAGTCCTACACTTACTTCACGTGGCGGAACACGAAGCAGGAGATCACAGAATATTTGACAGAGTTGACCACACCTCCGGTAGCAGAGTTCTTCCGGCCTAATTTCTTCGTCAATACGCCGGATATCAATCCGATCTACTTGCAGACCTCCGGACGGGCGGGTTTTCTGATCCGGGCCGTGCTCGCGGCGACCTTGTCGGGGCTGTGGGGCATGTATTCGGGTTTCGAGATCTGTGAGGCAGCGCCGCTGCCGGGCCGCGAGGAATATCTCGACTCTGAAAAATACGAGATACGGCCGAGGGATTTCGCGGCGCCAGGTAATATAGTCGCGGAAATTACGGTGTTGAACCGGATCCGGCGCCAGCATCCGGCATTGCAATCGCATCTCGGCTTGGTGTTCTATCCGGCCCATAATGATCAAGTCATTGTCTATGGCAAGCGCGATCCCATTGATCGCAGCATGGTTCTGGTGGCGGTGAGCCTTGATCCCCACCTTGCCCAGGAAGCGGCGATCGAGGTCCCGCTGTGGGAGTTCGGACTGAACGACCAGGCGGCGATCTCGGTGACGGATCTGATGCGCGGGGGCAGTTTTATGTGGTATGGCAAATATCAGAATATCCGGCTTGATCCCTCGGATTTGCCGTTCAACATCTGGCGGCTAGAGGTTCGATAGAATGAATGTTGGCCACCCGCGGCCGCCTGTCCCCCAGCGCAACGCTCAACCCGCCGATACCGATCTTCTGTGGTATAAAGACGCGATCATCTATCAAATCCATATCAAATCATTCTTTGATGGAGACAATGATGGTATTGGCGATTTTCCTGGGCTGATCTCGCGCCTGGACTATATTGCCGATCTGGGCGTGAACACGATCTGGCTGCTGCCTTTCTACCCGTCGCCACGTCTGGATGATGGCTACGACATCGCCGACTATCGCGGCGTCCACCCCGACTACGGCACCTTGGCGGATGTTAAGCGCTTTATTGCCGCCGCCCATGAGCGCGGGATTCGGGTAATCGCGGAACTGGTGGTCAACCATACCTCCGATCAACATCCCTGGTTCCAGCGCGCCCGTCTGGCCAAGCCCGGCTCGATGTATCGGGACTTTTATGTGTGGTCGAAGGATGACCGCAAATACGCCGGCACGCGAATCATCTTCGTGGACTCGGAGAGGTCCAACTGGACCTGGGACGACACCGCGAAGGCGTATTACTGGCACAGATTTTACCACCATCAGCCCGATCTGAATTTCGACAACCCGCGGGTGATGCGTGAGGTCCTATCGGTGCTGCGATATTGGGCGGATCTCGGTATCGATGGCTTGCGGCTGGACGCGGTGCCGTATCTGGTGGAGCGCGAAGGCACCAACAACGAGAACCTGCCGGAAACCCACACCGCGCTGAAACGTATCCGCGCTGAACTATCCGCCCACTATCCCGATAAGATGCTGCTGGCCGAGGCAAACCAGTGGCCGGAGGATACCAAGGACTATTTCGGCGACGGCGACGAATGCCATATGGCATTCCACTTTCCGCTGATGCCGCGCATGTATATGGCGATCGCGCGCGAAGATCGTTTTCCGATTACCGACATCCTGCGGCAGACCCCGGATATCCCGGCCAATTGCCAATGGGCCATCTTCCTGCGCAACCATGACGAGTTGACGTTGGAGATGGTTACCCAGTCTGAGCGGGACTTTCTCTGGGAAACCTACGCCGCCGACCGCCGTGCCCGGATTAATCTGGGGATCCGCCGCCGGCTGGCACCGCTGCTCGAACGCGACCGTCGCCGCATCGAACTGCTGAACTACCTGCTGCTGTCGATGCCGGGAACGCCAGTGATCTACTATGGCGACGAGATCGGCATGGGCGACAACATCCATCTGGGCGACCGCAACGGCGTGCGCACGCCGATGCAGTGGTCGCCCGACCGCAACGGCGGCTTTTCCCGCATCGCTGACCCGTCACGGCTGGTGCTGCCGATGGTGATGGACCCGCTCTATGCGTACCAAACGGTCAATGTGGAATCGCAGGCCTCCGATCCGCACTCGTTGCTGATGTGGATGCGGCGCACCATCGCGATCCGCCGGCAATACAAAGTGTTCGGCCGCGGCGGCTACCGGCTGCTGTATCCGAAAAATCGCAAAATCCTGGCCTATCTGCGGGAATACGAGGATACTGCGGTGCTGTGCGTGGCGAACCTGTCGCGCACGCCACAGGCGGTGGAACTCGACCTGTCCGAATTCCAAGGCCGGGTTCCGGTCGAACTCGACGGGCATTCGCAATTTCCGCCAATCGGTCAGTTGACCTACCTGCTGACCTTGCCGCCGTATGGATTCTATTGGTTTCTGCTGTCGGCAGTTGACGACTGGCCGTCCCACCACACACCCGCACCGGAGCCCATGCCCGAATACCAGACCATCGTTATGCGCCATGCGCTGCCCGAAGCCATCAAGGCCGCGCGTTCGGTGCTCGAGCGCGAAGTTCTGCCATCCTATCTGGCAAAGCGCCGCTGGTTCGCCATGAAGGATCAGGCTTTGCGCTCGGCCCGGATTGCCCTGATGTCCCGCGTGCCCTCGGAGGATGCGATCTTGCTTGAGATCGAAACCGAGACCGCATCCGGATCGGCTCGCTGGCTGCTGCCGCTTGGCATCGTCTGGGATGATGCCAACGCTCCGCCTTTACCGGCACAACTAGCGCTAGCTCGCGTGCGACGAGGGGCCAAGGTCGGATTGCTGACCGACGCATTTGCCCTGCCGGCCTTCCCCATCGCCGTGCTGACGGGACTGGCGGAGGAAGAAATCCTCGTTACTGACAACGGAATGATCCGGTTCGAGCCGACGTCGCGAATGGCAGAGATCAAGGTTCCGGACGGCGTCGAAATGCAGTGGCTTTCGGCTGAACAGTCGAACTCCTCGGTTGTCGTGGGCGACATCGCGATCATCAAGATGTTCCGCCGAGTGACGGACGGCCCGCATCCGGAAGCCGAAATGGGACGATACCTGACCGAGAACGGGTTCGCCAACACACCTGCGTTGCTGGGTGAGGTCGTGCGTGTCGATCCGGATTGCACGCGACATGCGCTGGCGATCGCGCAGGCGTTCGTCCGCAATCAGGGTGATGCCTGGACCTGGACGATGGACCTGCTGTTGCGCGGCCTGTCCGACATCACCGGGGGCGACGAGGTCGCGGCGCGCGATGCGGCGAACCACGCCGACTACGTCCGGTTCGCGGGCCTGCTCGGGCAGCGGCTGGGCGAAATGCACCAGATTCTGGGCCGACCGTCATCCGACCCGGCGTTTGCCCCGACGACCGCGACCGCAGCCACGGCTGCGTCCTTTGCCGAACGGGTGCGGGAACAACTGTCGGCGGCATACCAAGCGATTGGTGCGGTGGAAGACGATGACCGGCAAATGATGGAGGCAGCGCGCGAGGCTCTGTTCGCGGGACTGAGCATGCTGACGAACGTGGTGGAAGGCGCCACGTTGACCCGCATCCACGGCGACATGCACCTGGGGCAGGTTCTGGTCTGCAACGGCGACGTCGTCATCATCGACTTCGAAGGCGAACCGGCCAAGCCGGTCGAGGCTCGCCGCGGCAAGGATCACCCGCTTCGCGATGTCGCCGGTATGGTGCGGTCATTCGACTACGTGGCCGCGGTCGTCAAAAGGCGCAGCCAGGCGAGCCATGCACATCTGACGGACGAGTTGGTGAATGCCTTCCTGGATAGTTTTGTGCAGCGCGCAACCGAAGCCTTCCTGACCGGTTACCGGGAGGCGATCATGCTCGGTAACGAGCAAGCGGAAGTGACGGTCAATGCGGAGTTACTTGATTTGTTTTTGATCGAAAAGGCCGCGTACGAAGTCGTCTATGAGGGCGCCAATCGGCCCACGTGGATCGATGTGCCGCTGCACGGCCTGGCCAATTGCACACGCCATCTGCTGGGGATCGAGGCACTCGCATGAATGACGTCGTCACCGCCCCTTCACTCTCGCCGGATCAGGCCTGGCAACTTTCCTCCGGCAGCTTGCGAGACCCGTTCTCCGTTCTTGGCCCGTTTGAGACCGAGGTCGGCCGCTTCATCCGTGCCTTCGTTCCTGGCGCGAAAGGCGTGGAGGTAGTCGCCCGGGCTGACGGGCGGACGCTCGGGAGGTTGTCGCCCGCACAGCCGGATGGATTGTTCATGGGTCACGTCCATGGTCACGATCCCTACCGGTTTCGTATCCAGTGGCCGGGCGCGATACAGGAAACCGAGGATCCTTATAGCTTCGATCTACTTCTAAGTGAAGCCGATTTACATTTGTTCAATGAAGGGCGGTTATTCGAACTCGCCTTCACGCTGGGCGCCAACCCGATGACGGTGGATGGCATTCGCGGCACCCGGTTCGCGGTGTGGGCGCCGAACGCGTGGGCGGTATCGGTGATTGGCGACTTCGATACCTGGGACAACCGGCGCCACCCGATGCGGTTGCGCTACCCCTCAGGGGTTTGGGAGCTGTTCGTGCCGCGAGTTCGGGCCGGGCATGCGATACAAATTCGCCATGGTTTCGGGGGACGGCGTTAGATTGCCCGATAAGGCCGACCCGCTGGCGAAGGCGGCTGAGGCGGCGCCGGCAACGGCCTCCATCGTCGTGGACCCGATCCCCTACGTCTGGCACGACGATACATGGATGGAAACGCGCGCCGCGCGCCATCGAGCCAATGCCGCGATCTGTGTCTATGAGGTGCATGCCGCGTCGTGGTTCCGGCCTGGCCCAGGTCAAACGCCGACCTGGGATGCGTTGGCTGAACGGCTGGTGCCCTATGTCGTGAAGATGGGTTTTTCTCACGTCGAACTGATGCCGGTGGCGGAGCACCCGTTCGGTGGCTCATGGGGCTACCAGCCGTTAGGGCTGTTCGCGCCGTCCGGGCGGTTTGGGCCGTCGGAAGGGTTCTGTCGCTTCGTCGATGCGTTCCACCGCGTGGGGGTAGGTGTGATCATCGATTGGGTGCCAGCGCATTTCCCCAATGATGCGCATGGTCTGGCCCATTTCGACGGCACGGCCCTGTTCGAGCACGCCGATCCGAAGGAGGGGTTCCATCAAGACTGGAATACCTACATTTACAACTTCGGGCGGCGGGAGGTGCAGGGTTTCCTGATCGCGAGCGGGATCCATTGGCTGGAACATTTCCATGTCGACGGGCTGCGAGTGGATGCGGTCGCCTCCATGCTGTACCGCGACTACAGCCGGAAAGAGGGCGAGTGGGTCCCCAACATCTACGGCGGCCGCGAGAATCTGGAAGCCATCGGCTTCTTGCGGCATTTCAACACGGTCGTCGAGGAGCGCTGCCCCGGGGCGATCACCATCGCCGAGGAGTTGACCGCGTGGCCGAGCGTTTCACGGCCGGTGCGGGACGGCGGCCTAGGTTTCTCGTTCAAATGGAACATGGGGTGGATGCACGACACGCTTCACTACATGGAGTGCGATCCCTTTTACAGGCGTTACCACCACAACGAGCTAACGTTTGGCTTGATATACGCGTTCAGTGAAAATTTTGTACTGCCGTTGTCACATGATGAAGTGGTATATGGAAAAGGGTCACTGATCCAAAAAATGCCAGGGGATGACTGGCAACGTTTCGCCAACATGCGCGCTTATTTTGGATTCATGTGGGCGCATCCTGGTAAAAAATTGATATTCATGGGCGGTGAAATAGCACAATGGCGAGAATGGAATCACGATTCAGCGATTGACTGGGATTTACTCGATCAACCGCGCCATCGCGGCATTCAAACCCTGGTGCGCGACCTAAACGCACTCTATCGTCGCGAAACCGCACTGCACCAGAGGGATTCCGAACCGACCGGCTTTCGTTGGGTGATCGGCGATGACTCCGGAAACTCGGTGTTCGCGTTTCTGCGGTTTGGAGATGAAGACGACGGGATGGTGCTGATCGTCTGCAACATGACGCCGGTGCCGCGCGTTGGTTACGCGATTGGAGTGCCTCGGCCAGGGTATTGGCGGGAGCTTTTAAATACTGATGCGGGTGTCTATGGCGGGTCAAACATGGGGAATTCTGGCGGTACCGAAAGCATCACGACATCAATGCATGGCGAAGCACAGGCACTGTTTCTCACGCTGCCGCCACTTGCGACGGTTTTCCTTTCGCCCGACCGCTGATTACCGCAGTTCTTTCGATCGACGACGCTCACCCTGCCAAGAGCGGGTGTTCGACGTTCCTGCGCAAGTGTACCTAGGCTGGCGGAACAGATCGGGTGCGTGATCGTTAGCGATGCATGAAAGGAATGGTCCGAGATTCAGGAAATTTTGGCTTTTGCCGACGTGGTTCTTGACTGGGAGAATGCCAAAATGACAAAGTTTTCGGATTCGGCTTGTGAGTTCGGCGCCAAGCGGTTGGCGGATGGAGCAGTGCGTTTCCGGCTGTGGGCCCCAGCACAGGAGACGGTGTCGGTAGCAATCGAATCAGGTGATCTACTGCCGATGCGGCGTTCAGCCGAGGGCTGGTTCGAGGCGACGGCGGCGGTACCGGATCATACACGATATCGATATCGCCTGTCTGACGGGTTGATGGTGCCAGACCCAGCTTCCAAGGGTCAGGCACCGGACGTCCACGATGCCAGCGTCGTTCAAACCGCGGCATTTCAGTGGAAATATCCGAACTGGCGGGGGCGTCCCTGGACCGAGGTGGTGCTATATGAGGTCCATGTTGGAGTAGCCGGGGGTTTTCGCGGGGTGCGAGAGGATCTGCCCCGTTTGAAAGAATTGGGGGTGACGGCAATCGAGCTGATGCCGGTCAACGATTTTCCCGGCAAGCGCAACTGGGGCTACGATGGGGTGCTGCCTTACGCTCCGGATTCCGCTTACGGAACGTCTGACGAACTGAAGGAGTTGGTCGATACCGCCCATGGACTGGGGCTGATGATGTTCCTGGACGTTGTTTACAATCACTTCGGACCAGACGGGAACTACCTTGGTTCCTATGCGCCGCAGTTCTTCCGCGACGACGTGAAGACTCCCTGGGGACCGGCGATCGACTTCCGCCGGCGTGAAGTGCGGGATTACTTCACTTGCAACGTTTTAATGTGGCTGACGGAGTTCCGCTTCGATGGCCTGCGTTTCGACGCCGTACACGCGATCCAGGAGCAGGATTGGGTGGAGGAAATGGCCACCGCGGTTCGCGCGACGATCGATCCGGACCGGGAAGTACATCTTGTGCTGGAGCACCACAACGCGGCCTCGCATCTGCTGAAGGCCGTCGACGCGCAATGGAACGATGATGGCCACAATGTTCTGCACGTCCTGCTGACCGGCGAGGACGGCGGCTATTATGGCGACTATGCGAACGAGCCGGCAGCCAAGCTGGCTCGCGTTCTGGCAGAAGGCTGGGTCTATCAAGGCGAGCAATCGGCCTATTTGAAGGCTCCGCGTGGTGAACCGAGTGCTGAGCTGCCACCGTATGCGCATGTGTTGTTCCTGCAGAATCATGATCAGATCGGGAACCGCGCGTTCGGTGAGCGCCTGACGTCGCTAACGCCGGCAAACGCGCTGGAGGCGGCTATCACACTGCAACTCCTGTGCCCTCAGATTCCCCTGCTGTTCATGGGGGAAGAGGTGGCGGCACGCACGCCCTTCCTGTTCTTTACCGATCACCACGACGAGTTGGCGGACGCCGTGCGGGAAGGGCGCCGGCAGGAGTTCGCGGGCTTCGCCGAATTCGCTGATCCGGAAAAACGCGAACAAATCCCGGACCCAAATGCCGTTGAGACATTTACCGCATGCGTCCCACGCGCCGAATCCGTCGACCGCTTCGCCCTGTATCAACGGTTGATCGAGCTTCGAATGAAAGAGCTCGTGCCCCGGTTGCCGGGGACGAAATCCCTTGGGGCGGAGGTCATCGGTCCGAAGGCGGTAGTGGCGCGGTGGCGTCTGGGTGATGGCTCACGGCTAACGATCGTAACGAATCTGGGAACTGACGCGGTGTCATACGAACCGCCGGCGGGGCGCTTGTTGTTCACGACCGGTCAAACCAATCCGATGACAGCCGTGTATCTGGAGGTTGCGAAATGACCGATGAGATCGTTCGAGACCTGGCTCGGCGAGCCGGTATCTCGGTGGAGTGGCAAGACTACGCCGGCCAGAGCCACGACGTGTCACCAGCTGTCCTGCGCCATGTACTTTCTGCTCTCGGACTTCCGGCCGATACCAGCCGGGAGTTGTCCTCAAGTCGGCGGTTGTTAACCAAACGCAGCACTCTTGCCGATCTGCCGCCGCTGGTAACCGCTGTCGCCGGGCGCCCGACCAGGCTGGATGTCGGCGGAAGTGAGGCGCAGTCCGCGGAACTGGTGTTAGAAAGCGGTGAAACCCGACCCCTCGCGCTGTTGCCGGCACGTGGGCGGTTACGCGTTCCGGCGATCGCGGAGATCGGTTACCACCGGCTGCGCGTCGAGGATCGAGAAATTGTGCTGGCTGTGTCGCCGGCGCGGTGCCGTTCGATCGAAGACGTTGTTCCCGACGCGCGACTATGGGGGCTGGCAGCGCAGCTCTACGGTTTGAATCATCCGGGCGATGTCGGCATCGGCGATCTCGCTGGCGCCGCTGACCTGGCGCGAGCTGCCGGGGCTAAAGGGGCGGATGCCATCGCGTTAAGTCCGATGCACGCGCTTTATGCCGCTGACCCCGCGCGGTTTGGGCCTTATGCGCCGTCCAGCCGACTGTTCCTGAACCCGCTTCACGCCGCGCCAGAGCTCGTCTTCGGACGAAGTATCAAGGTGGAACCGAGTTCGGCTAACGGCTTGATCGACTGGCCGGAGGCATCCGGCGCGAAATATGCATTGTTGCGCAGTGTTTTTGAGTCATTCCTTGACGGAGACGATTGGGACGGACCGCTCGGGGCGGATTTCGCGAGATACCGGGCGGATCAGGGATCGCTGCTATATGAACATGCTTGTTTCGAGGCGTTGCAGGCGGCGCGCATGCCGCAGCGGGAATGGCGGACCTGGCCATCTGACCTGCGCGATCCACGCGGCGCCGCAGTCACATTTTTCGCGAGGTCGCAGCCTGACGAAATCCTGTATCACCAATTCCTGCAGTGGGTGTCCGACCGCTCCCTCGCCGCAGCCCAGAATGTAGCACGTCAAGCTGGTATGCGGATCGGTCTTATCGAAGACCTCGCTGTCGGGATGGACCCAAACGGCAGTCATGCCTGGAGTCGGCAGGGCGATATCCTGCTGGGTCTCACCATCGGTGCACCGCCGGATCTGCTCAATCCACGCGGGCAGGACTGGGGCCTGACCGGCTTCTCACCGCGGGCCATGGAAGGGGGCGGTTTTGTGCCGTTCCTCGCGACACTGCAGGCGGCGATGCGGCACGCCGGCGGGATCCGTGTTGATCACGCGATGGGGTTGGCGCGCCTCTGGCTGATCCCGGAAGGCTCGTCGCCGGCGGAGGGTGCCTATTTGAACTTTCCGGTGGCTGATTTGTTAAGGCTGCTGGCTTTGGAGTCAGTGCGGCACAACGTGGTGGTGATTGGCGAAGACCTTGGGACCGTTCCGGAAGGTTTCCATGATATGCTGGAGCAGAGCGGTATCCATGGCATGCGTGTGCTGTGGTTCGAGCGGGATGCGCAGACCGGTTTCGTGCCACCTCGGGGCTGGGGCAGCACCGATGTGGCGATGACCTCGACCCACGATCTGCCAACAGTGGCGGGATGGTGGAAGGGCAGCGACATCGATGTCCGGCACGAACACGGGCGGCTGGGAGAGGGTGTCGACCCCGACACGGTTCGCAAGGAGCGGGAACAGGATCGGCCGCGGCTTTGGAGCGCCTTCGTGCGGGAGCAAGTTGGCGAGGGTCCGCTTCCGGAACCGAACGAGACGGATCGCGTCGTTGACGCCGCTGTTCGTTTCATTGCCAAGACGGAAGTCCCGTTATCGTTAATTCCGCTTGAGGATTTACTCGGGCAAGAGGAGCAACCCAATTTGCCGGGTACTGTGACTGAACATCCAAACTGGCGGCGCCGGCTACCGATGGCGGCGGATTCGGTCCTGGAAGCCGAAGCGGTGGCACGCCGGATAGGCTACGTGGCAACCGAAAGGCCTCGCCAATGACCCCTCGCGCAACCATGCGGTTGCAGCTTCACAAGGGGTTCACTTTCGCGGATGCATCTAAACTGGCTCCCTATCTGGTCGATCTGGGGATTAGCCATGTCTATTCCTCGCCGATCCTGACCGCGCGGGCGGGTTCCATTCATGGTTATGACGTGGTTGATCCAACCACGGTCAATCCGGAGCTGGGCGGGGAACGTGGGTTTCGAGATTTCGTCGCGGTGCTGCGGGCCGCCGGGTTGGGGCTGATCGTCGATGTCGTGCCCAATCATATGGCCGTGGGAGGGTCGGACAACCTCTGGTGGACGGACCTGCTGCAGTACGGGCGATCCAGCCGATACGCCAATTTCTTCGACGTAGACTGGGAGACGAGTGATCCCGACTTGCGCGGCAAAGTGCTGGCTCCATTCCTCGGGCGGCCCTATGGCGAGGCGCTGGACGCCGGGGAGATCCGAATAGCGAAAGCTGCATCCGGGGAACCGGTCGTTCGATACTTCGACAGCGAATTCCCGATCGATCCCACCGATTATGCCCACATCGACGAATGCGGGTTTGAGTTTTTCAATCCCGCAAATCCGAGCGGGCGCTGCTTGCTCCACACTTTGCTGGAGAGGCAGCATTATCGTCTGGCCTGGTGGGGTTTGGCAGGTGACGAGATCAATTGGCGGCGGTTTTTTGATATCAACGGGCTGGCGGGCCTACGCATCGAAGTTCCCGAGGTGTTCGAGGCAACTCACGCGACCCTGTTTCGGCTGTATGCGGATGGCCTGATCGATGGGTTTCGAGTGGATCACGTGGATGGGCTGTCGGATCCGCCAGGCTACTGCCGCCGCCTTCGCCAGCGGTTGAATGAACTGGCGCCGGATCGACGCGCCTATCTGGTGATCGAGAAGATCCTGGGCGCGGGAGAGGCTTTGCCAGCCGATTGGGGCGTCGATGGCACCAGCGGCTATGACTTCATGAATGAGGTCAGTGCGGTTCAGCACGACGCCTCCAGCGCGTCGAAGCTCGGCCAGTTATGGCATGACCTGACACAGCGGTCCGCGGACTTCGAGGACGAGGAAACCGCCGCGCGTAAGGAAATTCTGCTTCAGGGATTTGGTGCTCAGTTGCAGGCGGTGGCGGCCGCAATTCACCGCGTAGCCCGAGCCGACCTCAAAACGCGCGATCTGTCCCAGGCTAAAATTCGGGCCGGATTGATTGCGCTGCTTTCGCATTTTCGCGTGTATCGTAGTTACGATGCCGGATCCAAGCGTTCGGCGAACGATCAGGCGGCGTTCGACAAGGCTCTGGCGGCGGCAAAGGCCGCGTCCCCTTCGTCGCTTCACGCCCTGCTCGATCAGTTGGATCGATGGCTCGGCGGGGAACCGGGCGACAAAGTGGCGGCCACGCGATTCCAGCAGCTCAGCGCCCCTGTCGCGGCGAAATCCGTGGAAGATACTGCGTTTTATCGTTACGGCCGGCTGCTGTCACGCAACGATGTTGGCTTCGACGCGGCGCGCCTCGGCGGGTCCGTGGCGGATTTTCATCGTGCCTGCTCGAATCGGCTGGCGACGTTTCCTGACGCCATGCTGGCTACGGCAACGCATGACCACAAGCGCGGCGAGGACCTGCGCGCACGGCTCGCGGTGATCAGTGAGGTTCCTGACGAGTGGGCAGCCTTCCTCGCCAAATGCCGAGAGATAGAGGCAGATCGGCCCGATCCTGCTGACGAGGTCATGCTGTATCAGATGATCGTCGGCGCCTGGCCGCTTGATCTGGATTGGACCGATGACGCTGGGTGTCGCGCCTTCGCGGAACGACTTGCAGGCTGGCAGCAGAAGGCGCTGCGGGAAGCCAAGCTGCGCACCAACTGGACCTCACCGGACGAAGAATACGAGGCCACTGCGCGGAATTTCCTGTTCGGCCTGCTCTCGCGGCAGCGTGCTTTCCTTCCGCTTGCTCGATCGTTCATTGATATGATCGCACCGGCCGGGGCGGTGAACGGGCTGGCGCAAACGATGCTGAAAATGACCGTGCCGGGGATGCCTGATTTCTTCCAAGGAACGGAGTTCTGGGATTTTAGCCTGGTCGATCCGGACAACCGGCGGCCGGTGGATTACGCTGCGCGCCGGGAGGCATTGGCCGCCAACAGGGGGCCACTCGAATGTCAGCGCTCCTGGCGCGACGGCCGGGTCAAACAGGCCGTGATCCAGCGGGTTCTCAGCCTGCGCCGCCGGGAGCCCGATCTGTTTGCCCGTGGGGACTACTATCCCCTACCGGTTCAGGGCGCACTCGAGGACCGGATTATTGGCTTCACGCGCAGTCTCGACGGATCCGAGTTGATCGTTGTTGTGCCGCGGTTGGTGTGCCAGATCTTGCAGAATGGCGATGGCATCTTCCTGGATCCGCGCCTTCTGGGCGACACGACCGTGTCTTTTCCGCCCCGACTGGCGGGACGGCGGTTGCACTCATTACTGACCCCGGGTGAAGACCTTACGGCTCGGCCGAGCGTATCTGTTCAATCCTTGCTGGGGGATTTTCCGTTGGCGGTCCTGTATGCGACCGAACCATGATGACGCGCGTGAGCCGAAGGTTGCTCAGTCCATCGCAACGATCTCGCCGGCAATGATCCGTCGGCGACCCTCCGCAGTGTCCAGCAAAAGGGCGCCGTCCACGTCCAGACCCGCGAAATGGCCGGCGACCGGCTGATCACCGGCCCTTGCCTGGATCGCGGCTCCGATCGGGTAGGATCGGTTTAGCCATTGCTCCCGGATCGCAGCGAAACCTCCGTTACGCCAGGCGGTCAGGTGAAGAGCCACTCGAGGGAGCAGGATATCGCGAGCGCCATCGACCGACGCGATCCCGCCATGGGCGACAACCGTCGTGGCCTTGTAGGCAAGATTTGACGGGGCCTGAAGGATGTTCAGGCCGATCCCAATGATGGTGGCGTCGTCGACCTGCTCCAACAGGATGCCGGCGATCTTGGCACCGTTGACCAGCACGTCGTTTGGCCATTTCAACATGGTGCGGATTTGCCGTGGCAAAAGGGCCTCGACGGTGTCCGACACCGCGAGGGCGGCGAGGAAGCTTAGTTCCGCCGCGCGGGCAGCCGGTTGGCCGGTGCGCAACAGGATCGACAGATAGAGGTTACCGGGCGGACTAAACCACGTGTGAGCGAGCCGACCCCTGCCCGCCGTTTGCTCGTCGGCATGAACGACCGTGCCGTCTGGCGCGCCCTCGCTCGCCATCCGGCGCGCCTCATCGTTTGTGGAGCCGATTTGGTGGTGGTGCCATACAGTGAAGTGATCAGTCATAGAGGACGCCGTAGCATAGCCTCAGGAACGCTTCACCGCTCGCCCTCCGGTGCACTGCGTCGCCCTTACGCCGGACCTCGGGGGCGCGCGCGATATGGAGATGACGCCGCAGTCCCCCAGTCGCTCAGCGCATGGCCATAGCTGGGCGTTTGCCCGGGTCCGCCGTCACATCGGTGGCTTCATTCCATCCTTGCCGACCACGATCGCGGGCGCCACGAAGCTGCCGTCTTCCTGCTTCTTGGCTAGCACGAACACCTTGCTGCTCGGCTTTAGCTGGTCGGGCGTTGCGGGAGTAAATTCGACGATCGTCGCATCAGGCGGCACCGCGATGTTCTGCGTCCCGCCCTTGTAGTCCAGCTTCAGCACGCGATCCTCGCCAACCGATTCTACCTGGGCGATATTCGCATTCGTCATCATGTTCGGCCCGCTGCCCAGATCCCAGGGATAATGGCCTTCGCCTAACCCGCGGAGGCTTTCGTCGAACACATGCACTTCCACGGCGACGCGTTTGCCGGCCTTTTCGACCGAGGTGACGCCGACGAATTTACCATCCTTGATGGCGCTGAGATCCGCCGGGCTGACCAAGAAGACCTTCGAATCGTCGGCTAATTTGATCGAGTCCGTGCCGTGCGCGGTCTTGACCGACAGTGTCTGACCCTCAACCGATTCGAGCGTGCCGCGAAGGTGCTGCGGTGGCGCGTCAGCGGCGAATACAGGCAGACCGAGCGTGAGCCATCCGGCGAATGTGGCGGTAACGGCAAGCACCTTGGCTTTCCGATGGATGGACATGCGACGTTTTCCTTCCCTGTTTGGAGAGACAGTTTGTCAAACTTGGGCGGTCCGCGCAATCACCCGCAGGAGAGCTGAAAGAGGACTGCGCTAAAATGGCGTCATGCTTGGCGTCGACTTTCGACGCGTGATAATTTTGAGTCAGCGCTGTTGGCGACTTACATAAGTGGTCACGGAGGCGCTCGGCCCACATGCCTCCACCGTCCGGGTTGCACTATCTTCGTGCGCACCTGTTTTCGATCGCGGCGCGCAGGATACACAACGCGATCCCCTCTGATGCGACGGTGACGTCCTCCAACGATGGAAAGGTCGGGGCAAGACGGAGATTGCTGTCGTGCGGATCTTTCCCGTGCGGCCAGGTGGACCCGGCGGCGGTCAGCGCCAGACCGGCGTCCTTGGCCAGGGCGACGACCTGTTTCGCGGTGCCCGGGGTGGCGTTCAGGCTGATGAAATAGCCTCCCTCCGGACGCGCCCAGGTGGCGGCGCCGGTGCCGGCGAGCTGAGCGTCGAGGGCGGTCTGCACAGCGGCGAACTTTGGCGCGAGCAACGCGCGGTGGTCGTCCATATGGCGCATCAGCCCGGCTTCGTCTTTCAGGAAACGCACGTGGCGAAGCTGGTTCAGCTTGTCGGACCCGATGGTGCGCTTGAACAAGCGCGCCAGATACCAAGCCACGTTGGCGGGCGACGACCCGAAGAACGCCAGACCCGCCCCGGCGAGTGTGATCTTCGACGTCGAGGCAAAAATGAAGGCGCGATCCGGATTCCCGGCCTTCGCGCAGGCGTCGAGGATGTCAGCGATCTCATGCCGGCGTTCGGTCAGATGGTGGACCGCGTAAGCATTGTCCCAGAACAGGCGAAAGTCGGACGCTCCGGTGCGCATCACAGCGAGCCGCCGGACGGTCTCCGGCGAGTATACCTCCCCGCTAGGATTGGAGTATTTCGGCACACACCACATGCCTTTGACCGAGGGGTCGGCGGCGAGCGTTTCTACCGCGTCCATATCCGGACCATGGCCGGTCATCGGGACCGGCAGCATGCGGATGCCGTACTCCTCGCATAGCGCGAAGTGGCGGTCGTAACCGGGAACAGGGCAGATGAAGGCCGGGTTCGACCACGGTTCGGCCGAACCGGGAACGCCCTTCAGCAGTGCCCAGACGATGCAGTCGTGCATCACCGCCAGGCTGGAATTGTCAGCAACCACAATCTGGCCGGGTGGCGCACCCAGCAGCGGGGCGAACAAGGCACGGGCTTCGGGGAGGCCTTGCAGAACCCCGTAGTTGCGGGCGTCCTCCCCAGAACTCGGTCAGGTGGTTGCGGTTGCCGGGGAGAGCCAGCATGGCCTCCGCCAGATCGAGTTGTTCCGGCGCCGGCTTGCCGCGCGTCATGTCGAGCTTGAGGCCACGCGCTCGGAACACATCGTATTCGGCGCGGATCTGGCAACGGAGGGTCTCGAGCTCGGTGTCCGACAGGTTCGCGATTTGGGTGGTCATGAGCGCCTCAACTTTTGGGTCGGCGGTCTATAGCGAATTAGGTCCGACAGTAGCATCATCGCCGTTCCACGCTTATCCAGAACCGGCGAAACGCATCATATAGCTTATCTTTCGGTTGGTCTGCTTCATGCCGCCGGGCCGCGCTCGGCGCGTCGCGCCAACATGAGCTGCGCGGCCCCGAGCACGGCGGCGACAGCCGGGCGACGGTAATTCCAGATCGGATCGGGATCAGGCGGGATAACAGCCATCGTCGCGTTGGCCTCAAACAACAACAGCGACCCGTCAGGCGCCAACCCGAAATCGATGCCGCCATAGTCGAGTCCCAAAGTGGCCTGAACACGGACCAGCGCCGCTATGCCATGCTTACCGACAACCGCTGGCATCTCACACAGGAAACGGTCTTCCTCGGCTCGGAATACGGGGTCGGCCGCCATCGCGGCGGTGAAGTAATGCACCTTCCAGTCCATCGAAATTGCCAGATGCAGCGGATAGGCCGCACCGTCGATGAACATGACCCGGTATTTTCGGGCCATGCCGTCGGCTCCGCGCGCATCGAGATATTCAATCGCCAGCGGATCACGACCGGGCAAGGACGCGGCGGCTGCGGATAACTCACCCGCTGTCGCTACGTGAATAAAATGTTGCCCAGTGTGATAGCCGCGTGCGCGCACCAACAACGGGAACGGCAAATCGTTTCGAGCAAGCGCAGTTACGCGAGGCGCGATGACGCCCGGGATGTCGCCCAAACGTCGCGCGATCGCTTCACGGCCGGTCGCTCGGACGATGGCGGGTGCGTTGATCACCGGCGCACTGCTTTTTGCGACAATCCGTTCACCGTTCGCCAGCGCGGCATCACACAGATCGGCGTCGCCGATGGCATTCACGATCAACGTGTGCGGTGGCAACGGATCGGCCGGATCGAAAAAATCAGCATAGATCGCCGTGACGGCAAACACCCGGCTATCGAGCCAGTGCCGCGCCGATACATTGCCGCCCACCGCCGAGACCAGCATCAGCAGCGGGATGCCGACCCCAGCCCCCCGGAAGCACTGCGAGACAACGGCATGGCCTTCGAAGCCCTTACGCCAATGCTCGCCGCCGTCCTCCCCAAGCGCATGCAGGGCTCGCGCAAGCCCCTGATGTGCCCGCGGCAGATCAGCGTTGCTGGCCAGCGCCGCCTGATAGTGGAGGCAGGCAGCAGCCGGGTCGCCGGCCTCGCACAGCAGGTCGCCGTAGCCGACGCGCGCCGGCAGGTAGTCGGGATTGGAGCGCACCGCCTGCCGAAACGCCTCCCGCGCGGCCGACAGATATCCGCCGGCATGAGCCAGCGCGCCCAGTTCCGTCAGTGCGACAGGGTGCCGCGGATCGAGGTGAAGGGCAGCGAGATAGGCTTGGCGAGCCGCGATATCGTCGCCGTCCGCGAATAGCCGGCGAGCCTTGAGCAGCGCGCCCTCGATCACGTGAGGCGCTTCTGGAAAAACAGCCGCTGGTGCCCAGGGGGGCAGTCTTCCAACGCACCGAACAGGGAAAACCCGATTTTCTCGTAAAATTGCCCTGCCTGAAAGCTGAAGGCATCGACACGGATGCCGAGGCAGCCCCGGTCCCGGGCCTCGGTTTCCGCTGCGGCCATCAATGCCGAACCGACGCCTTGGCCGCGCATCAGCCGGGGGACGAACAGCATCTCGACTTCAAGCCAGCGAAACAGCGTGACGCCCCACAGGCCCCCGGTCACGATGCCCGAATCGCTGCGGAGTGGGATGACTAGCAGACGCGGTTCTGCCGGCCCGATCACGTCCCGGGACGCCCCATCGAGGGCGGTGAAAATAGATTCGAAGACGCCGCGTTCGCCGGTGTCGGACACCGCGAACGCCATCGGAGTATCTTCAGTCTCGCCGGACGGCCTAAACACGCTTTACTGTTCTTGGACAGCAGCAATCAGGGCGTGGACGTTCTGCCCGGCGCGATCATACACTATACCAGCGTACTGAGAATATTCGCCACAGTGTTCGTTCCGGATTGGGTCACGTCGAAGGACTGTCCCGAAGTATCGCCGCCGCCATGATGGTGATGGTGGTGAGCCGGCCCTGAGGGTTGAGCCGGTGCTGCCTGCTGGACCGGAGCGGTCGGCGTTGTGGAGGCGGTCTGTGCCGCAGCGCTGAAAGTAGTGGACGGCGTGGTGGCCGGGTTGGTGCCCGGCGGCTGTGGGATATACGCCGCCGCCGATGGGGCGGAAATTCCGCTGATGCTCATGGTATTCTCCTATTCAAGCGAAGCAGGAATACCTTAGAGACAAACTCTTAACGAACACTTAACCGGCGAGGCAGAGTGTATCTTTTCGCATCAATAAGTCGGCGAGCATTGATGGTGGCGAGAGCCTACAGTGGCACCGCCAACTTGTCGTCGATGGAATTGCGAGAGACGCGATCGGTTGAGTAGCGGCCGGCGATAGGGATGATTGCGCGGCCATCGCCACACCAGTGATCTCGGCCCACGCCAAGAAGGCTTGACTTCGGGCGGAATGGAATTTGGAGCAGCAGTGTCTCGATTTGGGTGGCGAGTGAAAACGTTGGCGATCTGATCATGGACGGAAAGAAATCGATGCATCTGTCGTGGCGACTTGAAGCGCTTCATGATCCGCTCTCGTCGTCGCGTCGGTTGGTGCGAATTCTCTGCCCGATTGTTAAGGGCTTTATGCTGGCGTGCTCGACGCCGGGCATGATCTCCCGCTTGGCCGGCAGCGTAGCTGCGTAATTTGTCGGTGATCAGCACACGAGGTGCCCGAACCAAGGCGGCGCTGCGTTCGTACTCCCGGACTTGGGCGCCGCTCAGCCGCGCCGGCGCAACAGGCGCAGCAAACTGTTGTCCAGGGCCAGCGCGCCGACGATGATCGCGCCTTTGATGATGTCCTGATAATACGGGCTAACGTCGAGCAGGACGAAGCCGTTGGAGATCGTGGCAATGATCCCCAGCCCCACCGCAGTGCGCCACATCGCACCGGATCCGCCGGCAAGCGACGTTCCGCCGACCACGACAATGGTCAATACGTCGAAGATGATGATCGGGTCGAGATTGGCCTGCGCGGAACTAAGCTGCGACGCGGTGATGCTGCCGGCCATGCCGACGCACGCGCCAAGCAACACATAGGAACTAGCGACAATACTGCGCACCCGCAGCCCGGACAAACGGCTTGCCTCATAGTTGCCGCCAACCGCGTACACCGCCTCGCCGTAGGTGGTGCGGGCCAGGATCAGGCCGAACGCGACCATGAACCCGACCAGCAGCATTCCCGAATACGGCACCCCGTGCCACCGCCCGGCACCGAGCGTGGCGAAGGCCGGATTGTCGACCAGGAACGCGGCGTTTTGGGTCATTACCAGCACAATGCCGTTGAGGATGAAGCCGGTGCCCACCGTGGTGATGAAGGGGTTGATCCTCGCCACTGCGACCAGCGCCCCGTTGGCCGCGCCATAGACCAAACCGCAGATCAGTGCGGCGAGGAAAGCGATTGCCGGCGGCTCGCTCTGCCCGACATAGGCCGCGACCACCGCACACAGCGAATAGCCGGAGGCGAGCGACAAGTCGAACCCGCCGGTCAGGATCACATACGTCATGCCGATTGCCATGATGCCGGCGGGCGACCATTGAGACAGCATGTTGAAGAGATTGTGCGAGGACAGGAAAGCCGGGTTGCCAGCGGTCACGACTGCCAGCAGCAGCACTAAGGTGCCGACGATCCCATAGGTTCGGATCATGCCCGGCATCCGCTCGCGCAGCGTTGGCCGCTCATTGTGCGCCAGAGCGACGGCAGACAGGGTGGCGGCCGAAGAGTTGGTATTGCTCACGTGGGAAGCCCCTCGACAGCAAAAATGAGATTAAGGATGCGCGCCACGCTGGCCTCGCGGTAGTCGAGCAGTCCGATCTGCCGGCCGCGCGCCACCACCACCACGGTGTCGGCGTGTTCGACGATTTCCTCGAGATCCGACGAGACCAGGATAATGCCCATGCCGCGGTCGGCGAGGTCTCGGATGGTGGCGAAGATCTCGCGCTTGGCGCCGACGTCGATGCCGCGCGTCGGCTCGTCCAGCAGCAGCACGCGTGGATGGCGATGCAGCCATTTGCCGAGCACGAGCTTTTGCTGGTTGCCGCCTGAGAGCGTGACTGCTTCGCTGTCCAGACGAGCCTGGTTGAATCCCACGCTTTCGGCGAGAGCGCGCGCCGTCCGGTCACGCAGCGCGCGATTGACTACGAAGCCGGTGGCGACGGCTGCGAGGCCGGTTAGAGTGAGGTTGGCGGTGCCGTTGCGTCCCAGCACCAGTCCCTGAGTTTTTCGTTCTTCCGGCGCCAAAACGATGCCGCGGTCGATTGCCGCGCGCACGCTGAGGGGCAACTCGATGTCGTCGCCCGCCAGCATCATGCGGCCATTGGCGAGCGGATCGGCTCCGGCGATGGCCCGCAGGATCTCGGTGCGACCGGCGCCGACGAGGCCGGCGATGCCGAGGATCTCGCCTTGATGGAGGGTAAACGACACGCCGGACACCCAACCGGCGGCGGCAAGATTTTCGACCCGCAGCAGTTCGGTGTTGCCGTGCCGCGAGTGGTCGCGCGCCGGCGGCGCTTCGATTTCGCCGAGCATCGCGGTTACCAAAGCTTGCTTGGTCCATTGCGGTCCGGGTCGGGTTTCCAGCAGCCTGCCGTCGCGCATCACCGAGACGCGGTCGCACAGCCGCAGGACTTCGTCGAGGTCATGGGAAATGAAGATGATGGCGGTGCCTTCCGCCCGAAGCCGGCCGACCAAGTCGTAGAGTCGTCCGCGCTCGGCTGGACCGAGTGGAGCAGTTGGTTCGTCCATGATGAGGACGCTGTGGCGCGCCTGGACTGCACGCATGATCTCGATGAGCTGCTTGTTGGCGACCGACAACCCGCCCGCCTTGGCACTGGCCGGGAACGTAGCGCCGGTGCGCGCGGCAAGCTCGGTGTACCGGGACTGCATGGCACGTTGGTCCAGGAACGGGCCACGGTGCAGCGGTGCGCCCAGGAACACGTTCGACAGCGCCGACATTTCCGGAACGATGTTCAATTCCTGGTAGATCGCGGCGACACCCGCGGCGTGCAGTTGCCGCGCGCGGTCGGCTATGATCGGCTGGCCGCCGACGCTGATCTCGCCGCTGTCGGGCTCGTGCGCACCCGACAGGATGCGGATCAAGGTCGATTTGCCGGCGCCGTTGGCCCCGACCAGTCCGTGCACTTCGCCCGGTGCTACATCCAGGCTGACGTTCTGCAGCGCGCGAACCCCGGGAAAGCTCTTCGACACATTGCGCACGGCGATCGCTGCGTCCGCCATGTCAATCAGCCTCCCGCGGGCAAATTGGCTCAGTAATTCGGCGTGTATTTATCGGCGTTGCTCTTTTCGATGATGATCGTGCCTGTTGTGTCGACGACTTTCGGCAGGAGTGCTTCGTCGATGTAGGCGTTCACCGGCTTGCCCTCCAGCGCCATGATCAGGGCTACTGAGCCGTAGTAGGCTTCCTCGTAGGGCAGATAGGCCGTCGTGGCGTTGAAGATGCCAGCCTTCACCTTGTCGACGCCGAGCTTGGTGGCGCCACCGGAGTAGATGCGTACGTCGGTGCCGGGCTGCTTGCCAGCGGCTCGGATCGCCTGTTCGACACCGCGCGACATGTCATCCCACGACGATAACACGACCGTAATGTCCGGATGGGCGAGCAGCGCGTCCTGGATTTTCTTCAACGCCATGCGCGGATCGAAGTTAGCCGGCTCGTCGACTACGACGGTAACGTTAGGATACTTCTTGATGCCGGCCTTGATCGCGCCTTCCCAGTAGGTGAACAGGTCTGAACCGACGAACCCGCCGACTGCCGCGACCTTGCAGGGTGTGGTGCAGGACTTGAATGCGTTGTCGATAGAATCTCCGAAATGCGCTGGTCCCTGCATGGTGAAGGTTGCCGCCAGGCCTGGCGTGTAGTCCGGATCGCCACACATGGCGATGTCAATGGAGACCACCGGCTTGCCGGTCGGCTTGAGCAGCCGGTTCCACAGGCCGCAACCGGACTGGGCGGCGGCGGGGCCGAACAGATAGCCGTCGAAGCCCTCGGTTACCGCGTTTTCAACCACCTTGGCCTGCGTCGCGGGACTGAAGTTGGCGTCGAAGATTTTGAACTCGAAGTTGTATTTCTTTGCGGCCGCCTTGAGCCCATCCAAACGCGCGATGCAGTACGGGTTATCGACGCACTCGGTCAGATAGGCGATACGGTATTTCTTGGATGGTGCTGCGTCGGCTTGATCGAAGTTGATCACAGCTTGCGCGGCCGGCGAGGTGGCCGGCGCAGCGAGAGCCGGGGAGATACCAGGCATCGTTGCCGCCAGCATCGCCGCCAGCGCCGCGAGGCGCGAAGTGAAGCTCATGTAGAGGCGCATGGAATTCCTTTTTGGTTGGGGCGTCGCTGTTGGAGCGGCCATTTACAAAGTGGCGAGCGCGGCAAGTATTTCTGCTGATCGGGTAACAAAGCCAAATAC
This sequence comes from uncultured Pseudomonadota bacterium, assembly GCA_963832865.1. GTDB lineage: Bacteria > Pseudomonadota > Alphaproteobacteria > Acetobacterales > Acetobacteraceae > Rhodopila. Next base: position 221,742 of record CAWHWH010000041.1, on the reverse strand, counting down.
TGTCTTGACGTTGTAGATCGTGGCCTGCGTGCAGTAGTCCGGCGAGGTGGTGCCACAGCAATCCTCTACCAGCACGCAGCCATAGCCGAGGAAGCCGGCGTCAGTCAGTGAGTGCAGCACGCATTGATCGATGTTGACGCCGGTGAACAGCAATGTTCGCACATTGAGGTTGCGTAGAATGCTGTCCAACGGCGTGTCCCAGAAGCCGCTGATGCGATACTTGTCCACGGAAATATCGCCCGGGTGGCTGACAAGTTCCTCCACCACGGCGGCCGACGGGCTGTCCTTTTCCAGGACGCGCGCACCGGTTCCTGGCATCGGATCGCCGATCCCGACGGACTTGCCGTCCGGGTTGAAGCAATGCAGCACGCCCGGTGCCAGATTGAGGCGGTCCGGCCGGTTGCCCCAGTTGAGCCAGATGATCGGCACCTCGACCTTGCGCAGCGCCGGTATCAGCGCCTGCAACGGTGCGATCGGGGCCCGCTCCGGGGTGAGATCCGCACCCAGATTGTCGACCCAACCGCCCGGCGCACAGAAATCGTTCTGCATATCGACGACGATGATCGCCGTGCGGGTCAGGTCGACGGTGATGTTCTGCGGGTCAGCCTGGATCGTGACCTTGCGCGGCGGCGCTTCCGGTGGCGCCAGATCGACGTGCTTAGGACTGACCAGCCATGTGTGGCGGCCTGTCCCCAGGGCCAATCCAGCCGAGCCTCGGTTCGCGACAGTATCCGCGCTGCTCATTCCACCTCCCCCGTTTGGTCAGCAAAGGGTCTTGCAACCGCTTCGTGGCTAAAGCGGCTTGCAAGCTGCCTGCCAGAACCTGGTCGCCCAACGCGCGGCGCCGAGGTCGCAGTATTGCCTAGAAGGCAGGCAGTTTTTCTGTGGCTTTGGCAGTTTTCGCAGCAACACTACCCGCCTTGAGTGTCCAGGCCGACAATGCGACAGTTAAAGCGGCGCGGGCCGAGTGAATTCTAGGAGTCAGACAAATGAGCAGTGCGACGTTTCCTGTCGTCGAGGCTACGATCGGCGGTATTCACATCGCGTTCCGCGACGGCCGGCTGACCTGCCGGGCGCTGGTGGAGGCATACCTTGCCCGGATTGAGGCCCACGATCGGGCCGGCGCGCGCCTCAACAGCGTCATCACCGTCAACCCGGCGGTGCTTGAAGAGGCTGACCGCCTCGACAGCAGCTTTGCCGCGACCGGGCAGTTCGCCGGTCCGCTGCATGGCATTCCGGTGGCGGTGAAGGATCAGGCGGAGACGATGGGCATCGAAACGACGTTCGGCTCGATCGCCTTCGATGGATATATGCCGGGTACCGACGCGCACGCCATCACTCGGCTGAAAGCCGCGGGCGCCATCGTGCTGTCCAAGACCACGCTGCCGGACTTCGCGACATCCTGGTTCGGCTTCTGCTCCAAGGCTGGCTCGACGTTGAATCCCTATGTACTGGACCGCGAAGTCGGCGGGTCCAGTGCCGGCACCGCCGCGTCGGTGGCGGCCAGCCTGGCAACGGTGGGGATCGGTGAGGACACCGGCGGGTCGATCCGATTGCCATCGAGTTTCAACAACCTGGTCGGTGTGCGTGTGACTCCCGGACTGATCAGCCGTAGCGGCATGTCGCCGCTGGTAGTGTTCCAGGACACCGCCGGGCCGATGGCGCGGACGGTGAAGGACGCCGCGCTGCTGCTGGATGCATTGGTCGGCTACGACCCCGCCGATGTCTATTCGACGGCCTATGTGATTGCGGGGCACAAGGGCAGCTACGCCGATGCCGTGCGCCACGACGGATTGCGTGATCTGCGCATCGGCGTGCTAAAGGAAGCCTTCGGCAATGACGCCGACCCTGATGCGGCGCCGGTGAACGCGGTGGTGCGCGCGGCGATCGACGCAATGCGGACGGCCGGCGCCGTGATGGTAGACATCAGCCTGCCCGACGTGATGGACCACGTTATCGAGACGTCGCTTTACCTCACTCATTCGCGCCACGACATCAACGCGTTCCTCGCGGCGCGTCCGGGTCTTGCCTACGGCTCGATCGACGCCATCAAGGCGGCTGGCAAGTATCATCCGGTGCTGGACCTGTATGAGGCGATCGTCGACGAGGGGCCGAAGCACCCGGAGGATGATCCGACCTATTTCCGCAAGCTAGCGGCTCGGGATGCGTTCCAGCGGGCCGTGGTGGGTTTGATGGCGCGGAATGACCTGAGCGCCATCTGCTTTCCCTCGATCCAGGTGCTGCCGCCGACCAAGCAGGAGGTGCTCGACAAGAAGTGGACGACGTTGACCTTCCCGACCAATACTTTGATCGCCGCACAGACGTGGATGCCGTCCATCTGCCTGCCGGCGGGATTCGCGCCCGGCAGTATACCGGTGGGGATCGAGTTCGTGGTTCTGCCCTATCACGAGCCCGACCTGTTCCGGCTCGGCTTCGCATTTGAAGCCCTGACGCGGCATCGGCGCGCGCCGGACTCCTGTCCCGAGCTATAGGTGCGCGGGGTTTCGATCGGCGGAATGGCCACGGGATTGCAAGGGATATAGGATGTGCGGGATCGTGGGTCTTTATATCAAGTCCGAAACCTTGCAGGACAGTTGCGGAGCGATGTTGTCTCGCATGCTGCAGACCATGCGAGACCGGGGGCCCGACAGTACTGGCTTTGCCATCTATGGAGCCGAGCTCGGTAGCGTCAAGCTCACCGTCAGGGGACCGGCGGGTACCAACTTCGACGACCTTGCTGCCGCGCTGGGCGTTACAGCCACCGTTCACGACACCCATGCCGTCTTGCATGTCCCGGAGCCGCGCACGGCCGAGGTTCGCAGAGCTCTGCGTGAACAGGCGCCGGAAGTCACAGTCGTCGGCGAAGGCCTGCGCATGGAGTTATACAAGGAAGTTGGGTTGCCCGCCGATGTCGCCGCACGATTCGGGCTTCCGTTCATGGCGGGCACCCATGCGGTTGGACACACCCGCATGGCCACCGAAAGTTTGGTCACGACTGACGGCGCGCATCCCTACACGACCGGGTCGGACCAATGCCTCGTGCACAACGGAAGTCTGTCAAACCATAACGCGCTGCGGCGGATGCTGCTGCGTCAGGGATTCACGTTTGCGACCGAGAACGATACCGAGGTCGCCGCAGCCTATCTGTCGTGGCGGATGCGTGATGGCGAAAGCCTGGAAGGCGCGCTGCAGGCAGCTCTGAGGGACCTCGATGGTTTCTATACATTTGTCGTCGGCACCCGGACCGGGTTTGCCGTGTTGCGCGACCCGATCTGCTGCAAACCGGCGGTCATGGCCGAGACTGACGACTGGGTCGCGTTCGGCAGCGAATACCGCGCTCTGGTTGATTTACCTGGAATTGAAAACGCCCACGTTTGGGAACCCGAGCCCGCTCGGGTCTACGTATGGGAGCGAGCTTGATGAGGCCTGAGACGGTTGATCTTGCCGAGGCCTCGGTCCGTAGTCTCAATGCGGCACTGCATGGTTTGGATGAGGACACCAATCGAACGCTCTGGCACGTGATCAACCCGCGCGGTCAGCACGCTTTGGCGGTCGGTGTCGACGCGCCGGTAAGGATCGAGATCACCGGACACGCCGGCTATTACTGTGCAGGTATGAACAAGGGCGCGACGATTGTGGTCTCGGGGAACGTCGGCAATGGCGTGGCGGAGAACATGATGTCGGGCCACGTTCACGTGGGCGGCGACGCCAGCGCGTCCGCGGGCGCCACGGCCCATGGCGGCCTGCTGGTGATCGAAGGCAACGCCGCAGCGCGGTGCGGCATCAGCATGAAGGGTATCGACATCGTGGTCGGTGGCAGCGTCGGCCACATGAGCGCCTTCATGGCACAGGCTGGGACGCTGACGGTGCTGGGCGACGCGGGGGACAATCTGGGAGACAGCATCTACGAGGCGGAGCTTTTTGTGCGCGGATGCGTCGCTAGCCTGGGCGCTGATTGTATCGAAAAACCGGTGAAACCGCAGCATCTTGAGGCACTCGATGCGCGATTGCGAGCGGCCGGGTTCAACGGCTTCGAAGTAGGCGCGTTTCGCCGTTATGGCTCGGCCCGGCGGCTCTATCATTTTCACGTCGACAACGCCGGGGAATATTGATGGACCGGCGCCACCCGCCGCGGCCCGCCCCGCGCGAGAGCGCGACGTTCGATCGCGCGACACTTGCGGAAATTCGTCGCGCCGCTGCAACCGGCATCTATGACATTCGTGGCTACGGCGCCAAGCGGCCGCTGCCGCATTTCGACGACCTGCTGTTCCTCGGCGCCAGCATCAGCCGCTACCCGCTCGAAGGCTATCGCGAGCGATGCGGGACCGATGTCGTGCTCGGTGACCGGCACGCGAAGCAACCGATCGAGCTGCGTATTCCTATTACGATCGCGGGCATGAGCTTCGGCAGTCTGTCGGCCCAGGCCAAGGAGGCGCTGGGCCGCGGCGCTACAATTGCCGGAACCAGCACCACGACCGGTGACGGCGGCATGACGCCGGAGGAACGCGAACATTCGCGGATCCTGGTGTATCAGTATCTGCCAAGCCGGTACGGCATGAACCCGGACGATTTGAGGGCAGCGGATGCGATCGAGATCGTCATTGGCCAAGGCGCTAAACCCGGCGGCGGCGGCATGCTGCTCGGCCAGAAGATCACCGAGCGCGTTGCTGCGATGCGGACGCTGCCGGCTGGGATCGATCAGCGAAGTGCCTGCCGCCATCCCGATTGGACCGGTCCGGATGACCTGGAAATCAAGATCCTTGAACTGCGTGAGATCACCGATTGGCAAAAGCCGATCTACGTCAAGGTCGGCGCGTCACGGCCGTACTATGACACGGCGCTGGCGGTGAAGTCCGGCGCGGATGTGGTGGTGCTGGACGGCATGCAGGGCGGTACCGCAGCGACGCAGACCGTGTTCATCGAGCATGTCGGCCTGCCGATCCTTGCCGCGATCCGGCCGGCGGTGCAGGCGCTGCAGGATCTCGATTTGCACCGGCGCGTGCAACTGATCGTCTCCGGCGGCATCCGCAACGGCGCCGACGTTGCCAAAGGCGCTGGCGCTGGGCGCGGATGCGGTCAGCATCGGCACCGCGGCGCTGACCGCGCTGGGCGACAATGATCCAGCCTACGAGACCGAGTACGCCGCGCTCGGCACCCACGCGGGCGCTTACGACGCCTGGCACGAGGGGCGTGACCCTGCCGGCATCACCACGCAGGACCCCGCTCTCGCCGCTCGCCTCGACCCGGTGGAGGGCGGCCGCCGCCTGGCAAACTATTTAGCGGTGTTGACCCTTGAAGCGCAGACCATCGCCAGAGCCTGCGGCAAGAGCCACCTGCACAACCTGGAACCGGAGGACCTCGTGGCGTTAACAGTCGAAGCCGCTGCTATGGCGCGAGTGCCACTCGCGGGCACGACCTGGATACCGGGCCAATGACCGCGCTGTCAGCGATCGCCGAAGAACGCGGCATCCACTTTTTCCTGATCGCTTACACCGACCTGTTCGGCGTCCTCCGCGCGAAGCTGGTGCCGGCCCGAGCGATTGACGCCATGGCGAACGACGGTGCCGGATTTGGCGGTTTCGCGACGTGGTTCGACATGACCCCAGCCGACCCGGACGTGCTGGCGGTGCCTGATCCGGCGAGCCTGATTCAGCTGCCCTGGAAGCCCGAAGTCGGCTGGATGGCCGCCACCCCCACGATGGCGGGCAGGCCGGTCGAGCAGGCGCCTCGCAATGTGCTGCGCCGGGTGATCGCGCAGGCCGCCGAGCGGGGGCTTGAGATGCGGGTCGGGGTCGAGCCTGAGTTCTTCCTCATTCAGCCGGACGGCCAGGTAATTGCGGACGGGGCCGACCGGCAGCCGAAGCCCTGCTATGACCAGCTTACGCTGATGCGGCATTACGACGTAATCGCCGAGATCAGCGATGCGATGGAAACGCTCGGATGGGGGCCGTATCAGAGCGATCATGAAGACGCCAACGGCCAGTACGAGATGAACTGGACCTATGCGCCGGCGCTGGTGACCGCGGATCGTCATGCGTTCTTCAAATTCATGGTGCGCAGCATTGCCGAACGGCACGGCATGCGCGCGACGTTCATGCCGAAACCGTTCGCTGACCTGACGGGGTCGGGGTGCCACGCCCATGTCTCGGTCTGGCGCGGCGAGAATAACGTGTTTGCCGGTTCGGACGAGGTGGGACTTTCGCCGGATGCTCATCATTTTGCCGGCGGTTTATTGGCGCACGCCGACGCGCTTTGCGCGCTTACCAACCCGACGGTGAACAGTTACAAGCGGATCAATGCTCCGGTGACCGTGTCGGGCGCCACTTGGTCGCCGAATACCGCGACATGGGGCGGCAACAACCGCACGCATATGATACGTATCCCGGGTCCGGGGCGGGTCGAGTACCGGCTCGCGGACGGTTCCGCTAATCCATATTTGTTGCAAGCGGCACTGCTGGCGGCGGGGATCGATGGACTGGCCGAGAAGCGCGACCCCGGCAAACGTCTGGACGTCAACATGTATGAAGTCGGACATACGATCGACGGAGTACGGCGGTTGCCGATGAACCTGCTTGACGCGGTCCGCGCGTTCGAGGGATGCGCGCCGCTGCGGGCTGCGTTCGGGGATTCGTTCGTGGCGTCGTATGCGAAACTGAAGTATCAGCAATGGGATAGCTACATGCGACATCTGAGCGTGTGGGAACGCGAGAACACGCTGGATTGCTGAGACCGTTACCGATGTTGCCGGCGGATTGATCGCGCGTCCTTTCGGCATCGTTTGGATGCATCCCTGGCGGTGACGGTCTGCGCGATGCTGGGGCGCCCTTGATGTGCCGGGCGCGTGGAGGCAGATTGGCTTGACCAAAAAACTAAGAAACCAGGGGCTGAGCGTAGGTGCCGTGCGGCACCGAATCTCGGTGACGAAAGGGGAGGAATCACTACATGACCCAAACGGAATTTGGCCTGTTCGATTGGATTGACCGCGGCACCGCGCCTTTGCACCAGCTCTATGAGGAGCGGCTGCAGCTTTTGGTGGCGGCAGAGGAAGCCGGTTTCTTCTGCTATCATCTTGCGGAGCATCATGCGACCCCGCTTGGCATGGCGCCCTCGCCTGCCTTGTTTCTCGCCGCTGCGGCGCAGCGGACGCGCCGGATCCGCCTCGGGCCGCTGGTATACCTGCTGCCGCTGTACAATCCCCTGAGGCTAATTGAAGAAGTCTGCATGCTCGACCAGATGTCCAACGGCAGGCTGGAACTGGGGGTTGGTCGCGGCGTCTCGCCGTACGAGCTGCGCTATTTCAGTGTCGATCCTGCCGCCACACGCGAAATCTTCAACGAGACATTACAAGTGCTCGTCGAAGGATTGACCGAAAGCCGGCTGACCTTTGAGGGGCGGCACTACCGGTACAGCGACGTGCCTATGGAGCTGCGCCCGTTTGCAGCAGCCCTACCCACCGCTTTGGTACCCGACGCATAATCCGGAGAGCGTCAGATATGCTGCCCGGCACGGTTTCAATTTCGTCGGACTTGGCCCAGCCGCGGCAGTGCGCGAGCACGTTGACGCGTATTGGCAGACATGGGAGCTGCACCGGCGCGATCCTGGCCGGCTTAACGGTCATGTCGCGACGCCGAAGGTTGGCGTCATGCGTCAAGTCGTCGTGGCCGAAACCGATGAGGAAGCGCTCGCGATCACGCGCTCGGCCCACACGGACTGGTATCGTTCGATCACCAAGTTGTGGCACGACCATGACGACCACAGCGTCGATGGGTTGTTCACATGGGAGACAGCGACGCAGCACCAGACTGTGATTTTCGGGTCCCCGGCGCGCGTCCGAAAGCAGGTGACTCAGTTAATAGAGGTCAGCGGCTGTAACTACGTGATCTGCTCATTCGCTTGGGGAACGTTGCCTCATCAGCAGACACTGCGCTCGTTGCGACTGTTCGCACGAGAGGTGATGCCAGGTTTTCGCACGACGTCAGGCTAGCGAATAAAATCACGGGAGTAGTGTAAAAAGCTTCGTCAGCGCTACGGCTCCTTCTTCGATGCTGCCGCTGCCATCAGCGTATCGAAGCATGGTGCCGAGAGCTGCGAAAAGTGCGCCTTCATGCAGGCTTTGATTCGACCCTGACCGGGCGGCACGCCAGGGCACAGGCGGTCAATGTCGGCGCCGCAGGCCTCGGCGATCTGCATTTTGCTCGGCGCAGGCGGCGGCGGCTGTGCAACGGCAACGGCGGTCGCCAGCATGAGCGCGGCGAGAAGTCCAAAGCCTATCCTCATCACGACGAATTCCCTTTCTTGTGTTCCTTGAAAAATCGTTGCGGGCATCTCAGGACGCAATATTCCGGCGGCGCCGTCCGAGGTTGCGAAGCACGCAGATCAATCGCGCCTTTATGCTCGGGGTCGCGCCGCCCATCGATGATCCTTCAAGTAATACCTCGTGTCACGGCGCGGGTACGACAGTGTAGTAGAGGCCATTGGCGCCATATGCGGGTCGAAACCAACTTCCCCCACAACTGTACTCATTAGGACCGGCCTGATAGGCACAGCCGGTTGGCAAAGCCGCGTAGTTTACACCCATGGTATATCCCGCGGCGCTGCCGGCGGCGTACCCGGACGAGTAGGCTGCCGCCGTGTTAGCGGACGCTGCCACCGCCCCCACGGTTGCACCGACAACCGCACCCGCAGCCACGGCACAGCCGAGACATCCCGACGCTGAATAGTACGGTACCGCAACCGGCGGATGATAGGCGGAATAGCCGTATCCACCGTAGCCCGGGGGGTGGTAGGCGGAATAGCCGTATCCGCCGTAGCCGGGCGGGTGATAAGCAGTCGCCCCGGAGGCATAGGTGTGGGTCGCTCCTGCCCCGTACGCCCCGTAGGTACCGCCGCCGTACGCGTTGGTGTGTTCGGTCCCGCCGCCCCAGGCATGGGCCGAACTGCCGCCGTACATGTTGGTGTGATCAGTGCCCACACCGTAGGCATGGCTGGAGCTGCCACCCCAGGCGTTGGTATGGCTGGTAGCGCCCCAGGTGTGGCTCGTGCTACCTCCCCACCGATTTGCAGTCGCCCATGCGTCGGCCGGCTCTGGCCGCAGAGCGCCCATCAGCAAAACCGCGACCATGACGACAACTGCTTTCATGACGTTCAACCTTCTGAAGATGACTTTACGACCGGCTGGGCCGACGCCGCGTGGCGCCGCCGCATTCCTGCACGGACGCGTGTGCTGGAGCCGCCGGCCGGGTGCTCGGTTGCCGCCGTCCCGGGTGGTTTTGCTGCTTTGATTTCCGCGATTGCGCTCGCGAATCCCTCGGTCGCACTGAACGCCGACATCAGGCCGACCGAGGAAGGCCTGCACTTTTCGAAAATCGTGTGCAGCTTCATAAGCCGCATTTCAGTTCCGTCGCGATGTGGCGGACCTGAGTATCATGCCGGGCGACAATATATTGCAATTTTGCACGATTATCCACCCCAGTGACCGTCGCGTGAGTGCGACTTAAGCACAAGGGGCGTCGATCAACTATGCACAAATGGCAGGTGGCTATCGGCGCATTCCGGTGATTCCGGCATGATGCCGCCACTCACCTGGCCAACCGTTCCGGACGGACCGATCCAATCAAGGCCCGATGGGGTGACGGTGCTACACTAGCTCGATGGCTGGTTCGGGCATGATAACACCGTACACCCATGGAGAGCGGTCCGAATTACCGCCTGCGCGCGGCCTCGACCTATTGCTGCTGCCAGGGATCATGATAATTCGGATCTTGCTGCTGCCGAGCCTTGACGTAGTCTTGTTGGTTCTGGAGTGCTTTCTGGCTTACTTGGTGCTTATGCCATTGATGGCCGGCAATGCACCCGCCGATAGCCCCGAGCACGCCATGCCCCGCCATGTGGCCCGCCAAGGCTCCGGCGGCGCCGCCAGATAGGCAGCCGACAGCGTTCGCTGGTGGCGTGGCCGCAGTGAGGCTCAAAACTGCGGCTGTGGCGATAAGTGCATATCGCATCGATAATCTCTCCATCTCATTTCTCACCACGCTTGTGGAAAACCATCACATCATTTTTCGTGGAAACAAGCCGCAGAACCTTCCCGCCGTGCTCCAGCGTGTATTTGTCCTCCTCGACCTGAGCTTCGCCGTGTTCCTCAGTCGTTTTCGATTTCACCGGGGTGAAAACGAGCGTGCCGGTTGTGGCACTGGCGGGTTTCTGTTCGTACGTGCCGGCCATCTCAGCCACGACCTTGTCTTTCTCCACCGTCTGGCTGGTCCAATAACCATCCGCCAGCACGTCCATCGCTATGATCACACTGTGATCGAGAGTGGCTTGCCATTGTCCTGAAATATTTTCATCCGCCATCGCCATCATCGGGGTGAACGCGATGACGCCGACAAGAAGTGCGCGACGATACATATCGTAGTCTCCTGCTGTTTCGGACAATCGAGAGAGCGCCGGACCGGCGGCTTACCCTTGCTAACGCACCCAAACTATCTTGCCATCAAGGCGACCGCAAACCGGCGAGCGAGACCCTTGTCCCATGCTAGAATGCTCGTCGCCTGGCGAGGTCACGGCAATTTCTACGGGATTGCTGATCTGGCCGAGGATGACGAGGCAGCAACGCCCGATTTAATAAAAAAATCAAGACCTTCGAAATAGGTCACAATTTCGTTCAACGCGATTCCCAATGCGCGGGGGTGCATCAAAAGTGACCCATCAGGCCTGCTTGTCCCATCGGGCGGCGATATGACATTTCTCACCGGTTCTGAGCCGCCATGCTATCAGGACTCGTGCATTAGTGACCTAAAGGAAATTATGAACGACCAGTCAAGGCTATACGCTATCCACAGCGACAGCGAATGCGATCGCTTAGAGCGTCAGGCCATTCTGGCCGGCCTCGCGGAGCACCTCGTGAGGTTGGCCGGGCTCCCGCCGCTTACCAGCATCCTCGATGTCGGTTGTGGGTCCGGGTCAATGGCCCGCTTGTTGGCGGCAAAATACCCCGGCGCACGGGTGGTTGGTATCGACGTTCGCGCAGACTACATAGCCTACGCTCGCGAACGTGCCCATGTTGAAGGACTGAATAATCTCACTTTCGAACAGGGCGACATTTTTCACCTGCCGTTTGTGGATGGTGCCTTCGATCTGGTCTGGTCAAAATACCTCCTGCAATGGCTTAAGGATCCTGCCCCTGCCGTTGCTGAACTCCGGCGTGTTACGTCTCCAGGCGGGTCGGTGATCTGCTGCAATTTCGATGGCTTCGCAGTGACCCACTGGCCGGAGGATCCGGAATTGCAAGGCGCTGCTGAGCACGTATTCTCGGAACTGGTCGATCCATTCATTGGACGCAAGACGGCGTCGTTATTTGCACAGGCCGGATTAACAGATCTCGCCGTCCATTTCGAGCCTGATCGGATCTACACCATTGTGGGTCAAATTGACGCGGAGCGGCGGCGCAACTGGGCGGAGCAACTCACAGCCGCTCGTCCCCACATCGCCCGCATTTTGGGTGATGAGGGCGTGGCTGACAAGTTCGTCGAAGCATTCCTCAGCTTCCAAGACCGCCCGGACACCAGCAGCTATACCGCGTTGTTTTTCGTCCGCGGGACCGTCCCAGCCATGACTAGCTCATCGAGATAGCACCGGGTGGGAAATCCAAACCATAGTGTAAGTCTAGATTACAACATCGGGGCCGGCCTTCTTGGCGAAGAGTGGTGCCGATCACGGGTCCATATCGGTATCGGTAGCGTCCGGTTCCGGGCGTCGTGCCAGCCTACCTTGCAGGCTCCGGATATCGATCATGACTGAGGCCAAGAAGGCGGTGCTGATCCCGAACAGCAGCAGCCCACTGACCGATTCCAGTGCCCCCATCATTTTCCAGTGTGGTTGCAGCTGCAGACCCGATGCGCCGCGTGCGGTAATGGAGTCGACTGAATAGAGCATTGCATCTGCCGGTGTGCTGACCGCCCCTGTCAGCAGGTAGGCAGCGGCCCAGACTGCCGCCTCCAGTCCGTGTAGAATTGCCAGCGCCCCGCCAAGAACGCCGAGGGTCGCCGCCAAAATTAGCGCCATGGAGGGCCGCCCCGGCCTCCGGCGTTCGACCGCTGTTAGGGCACGTGTCAGCAACACGGCCATGCCGGTTATTGCGGCGCCGTGGATCGCGAGCGTGAGTGCGGTAAGCGGCAAACCCCACGCCCAATCGGCACTCCATTCGGGTTTCATCGAGCGCTTTCTCGTGCTGCCTGGGGACAAATAGAAACGTTTGGTGCTTGCACTCGAGGCCTTGATCGTTTGCTATGGTGAATGCTTCCGACAGCTTTCACTGCTCCGGGTGCAGATGTCTTTAAGCCTGCCGCTGAAGCGGCCCGCAATTTGGGTTTCGCTCTACGGGCGGTTTAGATCCTGCGCCTGGGAGTGATTCTCACTGATGTTCAGGCCCCACCGGTAGACGTCTCCGGGGCGTTTGGCTATGTAGAACCGGCAACTAAGCCGGCTAGCGTATGGTTGGGCAGGCTGAGCCGGGCCACTTCGTATCGACCAAATTCGTGGTTTGCGGAATGCAAGTTCGGCGCGACTCCTGGACCGAGGGCTGAAGCATGAAAATCACCCACATCCGCACGCACGTCCTTGAGGCCAAGTTGTCGCAACCGTTCGCCTATTCGCGCGCATGGTATGCCACTCGCATGGCCATGATCGTCGAGATCGAGACCGATGACGGCGTTGTCGGATGGGGCGAATGCTATGGGCCAGCGTGGATAACCGCCGCCGTGGTCAAGAGCGTGTCTCCATTGTTGATCGGTGCGGATCCGCTGCGAACCGATTGGCTGTGGCAGGAGATTTACGCCACCCTCCGCGACCATGGTCAGAAGGGCGTCGTTATTCAGGGACTGAGTGGCATCGACATCGCCCTGTGGGACATCAAGGGGAAGCATTTTGGCGTACCGGCGTACCGGCTGATGGGCGGTCCGCTCCGCACCGAGGTTCGCGCGTACGCGACTGGCCTCTACCGGCGGGCGTCGGGTGACCCGGTCCAGTATCTGGCGGAGGAAGCCGCTGAATACGTCAAGGACGGGTTTGGCGCGGTCAAGCTGAAAGTTGGTTTTGGCGTCGAGGAGGATGCACGCGTGACCCGCGCGGTGAGGGAGGCGGTCGGGAGCGACGTCGCACTCATGGTGGACGCCAACCACGGCTACGACGCTGTTGCCGCGATCCGCCTCGGCCGCATGATCGAAGCGCTTGATATCGGATGGTTTGAGGAACCAGTTCCGCCGGAAGATCTGTCGGGGTATCGCGACGTCAAAGCCGCGATCTCGATACCAATCGCCGGCGGAGAATGCGAGTTCACCCGGTTCGGCTTCCGCGATCTGCTTGTGTCTCGGGCGGTGGACATCGTGCAGCCCGACACGTGCGCCGCGGGAGGCTTGTCGGAGTGCAAGAAGATCGCCGATATGGCTTGGAGTTTTGGTGTGCGCTACAATCCCCACGTTTGGGGAACCGGCATCGCGATCGCCGCGTCGCTTCAGCTGTTGGCTGTTCTGCCGCCTCATACACCCCCTTCGCTTAAATCCGTCGAGCCGATGTTGGAGTTTGATCGAACCGAGCACCCGATCCGGCAAGCCGTGCTGAGGCAGCCGATCAAGCATATCGGGGGCATCGTTCGTGTGCCCGATGGACCGGGACTGGGGATTGAAGTCGATCGAGACGCCGTGACCAAATTCGCGGCGAAATGAGCAGGCTCACCATCTGGTGCCGAATGGCCGGTGAAGACGGGCGCGATCTCGAGACGCCCGTTTTGCAGAAGACTCAATGAAAAGCGGGTGGAGCGGGTATCGGTGCCGGAAGTGTTGAAGCGCCAGCCGAAACGGATTTTGTTAACCGTACTTGCTGCGACTGCCCGGACAGGCACCGGGATACCCGGTTGGCACGATCATCTTCACCTATGGCACCACCGTGCTGGGAATGACACGCGATTTCCTGTTGGTCGGTGTGCTCCCGCAGACCGCGCTGGGTTTCATGCGGGTTACTATCGCGGGCCCGCTGTTGGACGTGATCGGCCGCAAGCGGGCGTACATGAGCGGCTGCATGATCATGGCGATCTTCGGCTTCGTGTACTGCGCGTTGCTGGAGACCCAGATCCCGTACGTAAATTTCGTTGCCGTGGCGATCTCGCTTATTCCGATCAAGAACTTGTATGGACCTGAAGCGGCGCTATTCGCCGAGTTGTTTTCGCCGCGGCCGCGGTTTCGTTACGGTGGCGCTTAGCTTGGATAGCAGCTCGCGTCGATCTTTGCTGGCGGCCTGGCTGGTCCAGAAGTATCACTCCGTTCGCAATACATACTTGCTGTCTCGATTGTCGGCCTGATCGCGACATCGCTGCTGCGAGATCACACCAATCAGACATATCCGCCGAGTAGATAGAACATCTGAACGCTTTCGCGGCTGAAGGATCTGGGATCAACTTTCCATGATCGAAACGACTCGTTCTCTCCCTTCCCAGCGGGAAGTCTATATTGGGAACGGAAGTTGGGAGATTGAGGCCGTCGTAGGTCACACAAAGCGGACGTGCCTTCAGCACACCGTCCACCTCTTTTGCATTATTTGGCAGCGTACTTATTTGGTGTGGCTATGCCAACCCTCTTGCCCAGATTGTCGCGGTTCAGGACGTAGAGAAGGCCGTCCTTGCCGGCACCGAACAAAAGGTCTGTACCTGGCGGCAGAACGGGCCCGGCAGAACTAAGATACTGATCCTTGTAGTCATAGTCGTTTACAGAGTGGCGATCAGCGTCGCCGAACGGAAGGAGCCAATCCACCAGATCGAGAGATCCTTTTCCCACACCGGTTCTGCGATAGGAGAGCTTGACGAATGCCTCCGCGAAGTCATCCCCTCCGATAAAATCCGCAATTTGCCGTTCTTTACATCGAATCCGCCGTTCCTTTCATCGCATAGAAATTCCCTGCCGTGTCAGCGGCCCTCGCGCTCCGCGGACGCTGGCAACCTTGTCGCTCCTGAGCAGACCCTCTACTCCTCAACCCAACCCGTATTCTACCTCGGCCGTATAAACCGAGGCCTCTTTCCCCAACTGCGAACTGAACAGCGTGAAGTGCTCCACGGGCATCGGCTCCGCGCGAAACAGGTTATGAGCCTGAACGTAGGAAACCAGCTTCGCTTCCGGTACATTGTCCAACCGAGCCAGCGTCACGTGCGGTTGGAATCGGCGTCGTTCCGGCTCCAGCCCGCACCGTTGCAGCGCAGTCTCGATCTTGTTTTGTAGATGATCCAATTGTGGGTTTCGCTCCACGCCCACCCAGAGTGCCGTGCTCCGGCCGCCTTTGCCGAACGTCCCTAGGCCCGCGAGCGTCAAGGAAAACCCCCGCGCCCGCAACCCGGTTAGTGCCGTATCAATGTCTTCAGCCCGATGCCCTGGTGTTTCCCCGATGAACCGCAGCGTCAAATGATAATTCGCTGGGGGTACCCACCGGGCACCCGGAATGCCCGCGCCAGCCAGCGTCAACAAGCGCTCCCGCAATGTCCACGGCAGATCGAGGGCGACAAATAGTCTCATCCTGCCAACCTTACGCGGGATGGGTCTCCGCGAGCAATCGTTCCACCAGCGGCAGGAGCCGCGCGACCTCCCGCTTCACCCCCTCCGCGTTCGGATGCATCTCGTCAGCCTGGAATAGCTCGGGGTGCATCTCCACACCTTCCAGGAAGAACGGATCATACAGCACGCCAGGCCGCTTTCCGAGCTTGTCGAATACCGCACGAAATGCCTTCTGATAATCCGGCCCGAGATTCGGCGGCGCATACATCCCGGTCAGCAACACCGGAATATGCTTCGCTGCCAACGCATCCAGGATGGCGGTCAGGTTCGCCTCCATCTCCTTCGGGTCCAACCCGCGCAACCCGTCGTTCGCCCCCAGTTCGACGATGGCCGCATCGGCCCCATCCCCCAGGGTCCACTCCAACCGAGCCCGGCCGCCGGCACTGGTATCGCCGGAAACAGCACCATCGATAATCGATACATCGTGCCCCCCCGCCTTCAGCGCCTGCTGCAACTGGACCTCGAACCCGTCATCATGCGGTAGCCCATGTCCGGCGGTTAGCGAGTCCCCAAGCACCAGCAGGCGCGGTGGCGCGGCGTGAACCGGGGAAGCAAGCCTGGCGATGGCGAGCGTTAATGCAATCGCCACGCGGCATCCCTTTCGCCACCGCGCGCCATCCCAATATAAGCGCCCGATGGATGCCATCTCTCCGCTCCCTGCCAACCCGCTCGTGCGCGTCAAAGACCTGTTCCTGACCGTGCCGTCCGCCGCCGGTCCGGTCAACATATTGCGTGCCGTCGCCCTCGACATCGCCAGGGGCGAGGCGGTTGGTTTGATCGGCCCATCCGGTTCGGGCAAGACCAGCCTGTTGATGGTTCTGGCGGGCCTGGAACGCGCGACGTCGGGCAGCGTTTCGCTGGACGGACGTGAGATCACCCGGCTGAGCGAAGATGCGCTAGCCAAATTGCGGCGCGAGCACATCGGGATCGTCTTCCAGGCATTTCATTTGATCCCAACCATGACCGCCCTGGAAAATGTCGCGATCCCCTTGGAACTCTCCGGTGTGCGAGATGCCAACGCCCGGGCCCGCGCTGCGCTGGACGCGGTTGGCCTGAGCCATCGTCTCACCCACCTCCCCGGCCAGTTGTCAGGGGGTGAGCAGCAACGCACCGCTCTTGCGCGCGCATTTGCCCCCGAACCTGCGCTACTGTTGGCCGATGAACCGACCGGCAACCTCGATCACGCGACGGGGCAGACCGTGATCGACCTCCTCTTTACGCTGAGACAACGCACCGGCGCCACGCTGCTTCTAATCACCCATGATCGAAATCTGGCGGCTCGCTGTGACCGCCAGATTCATCTGGCCGACGGGTGCGTGGACGAGGCCATTCCGGTGTAGCGGCCGCCCAAGCCATGGCGAGAACGCCCTGGGCGGCGCCGTCCCAGCCGCCGCGCCGTCGCCGCGAGAAAGCGATGGTGATGCGGCGATTCTGGTCTACCACGCCGGTAATGCGGGTCGCCCCAGTTCATGCTACCCGAGGAAATGACCAGAACGGACTGCTGCAAACACGTACCTAAACTTGCTCAGGACTTTCGGGGCCTGAGCACTAAGGATTTCGGGGCCTGAGCAGCGCATAGCTTCAGGCGCCGACTGCGCGCAACAATGCCGGCAGATCCAGACGGCGCAGGCCGTCAGTTGTCACGCCGTCGATTATATCGGCGAACAGTGCGCGTTTTTCGTCGAGGATCTCGCCGATCCGCTGCTCGATACTGTCTGGCGTGAGGTAGCCGAACACTTGCACCGGGCGGGTCTGCCCGATCCGATGGGCACGATCCTCGGCCTGGGTCTCCACCGCCGGATTCCACCAGCGGTCGAAATGGAACACTACCGAGGCCGCGGTCAGGTTCAGCCCCACACCGCCGGCCCGCAGCGAGGAAACTAGAACGTGGCGGTCCGGATCGGCGGCGAACAGTGCCATCGCATCGTCGCGCGCAGCAGGGGACATGCGGCCCGTCAGCAGCAGCGGGTTGAACCGCTTCAGCGTTCGGGCGATTGCCTCGGCACCGAACGGCTCCGCAACGAACTGGGTGAACACCAAAGCCTTTTCGCCCGTCGCAACCACGTCGCCCAGCCGACGGACCAGATCCTCTAGTTTGGCTGAGGCGCCGGTACGCGGGCACGCATTGCAGATCTGCTTGAGGCGCAGAATCAGCTCTAGGACATGGGTCACGCGCAGTTCCGCGCCCAGTGAGCGCAGCCACACCAGGCCCTCACCAATGGCGATATCATAGGCGGCACGCTGCGCAAGCAGCAGGTCCGGTGCGATCTCGAACACCGTCTTCGGCGGCAGTTCGGGCAGCACATCGGCGCGCCGGCGACGCAGTTGCACCACGGACAACGCTCTGCGCAACCCTGCTACCATCTCGGCTGGGTCGCACAGACCGGGGGCGACAAAGTCGAGGATCGAAACCGCATCGTCCGGTCGGTTCTCTAACGGCGTCCCGGTCAGTGCCCAGGCGCGATGCCGGAGCAGGGCTTTGACCGTGGCAGCGATGGCGGTATGCGCATTCTTGATGCGTTGCGCCTCGTCGGCAACCACGACCTGCCACACCCGTCGCCGCGGCCCATACGGCGCGGGCAGTGCCATATCGCTGCGCAGTGCATCGAAGCCGGTCAGGTACACCTGCGCCGGCGCCAGCCAGCGTTGGCGTCGCTCCTCAGGCGCACCGATGCACGTAGACAACGCCAATTCCGGCGCCCATTCGCGGAACTGACGCCGCCATTGCAGCACCAGTCCGGTCGGCACCACAACCAGCGCCGGTCCCGGTGAGGAGCCGTAGCGCTGCAGCACCCGCAGCGCGCCGATCGCCTGGATGGTCTTGCCCAACCCCATCTCGTCGGCCAGCAGCACGCCCGGATTCGCTAACAGGCGCGCGATGCCCGCCTTCTGATACGGCGGCAGTGGCGCGCGCCAACTAAATCCGTCGGTTGGGCCGGAGATTGGGACGAGTTGCATCAGCCTGCTATGCTTCCTCCTCGTCGAGGGCGCGAGGCTCCGCCAGCGTGGCATCCTCGGTGTAATTGCTGGCGATACTGCCGGCGACGAGCACGACATCGCCGCCGCCCAGACGCAGCAGATCCCACTGCGTGATCCAGCCCTTGATATATTGCCGCATGGTCCGCGAACTGGTCCGCTCCGCCGGTGGCAACGCCGGTGCGAGCCAGTTGTAGGCAGTGCTGTACAGCCGTTGCACTTTGTCGTGGCAGGAAGCCAGATCGGCCAGCGTGGGGGACAGCAGGCGGTGCTGCAACACCGTGCGCTCGATATGACGGATGCCCAATGCCGCCAGAGCGGCTTCCGCGGCGCGTCCCTTTAGCGTCAGCCTTTCCGGCAGCTTCTCGCTGTCCAGGCGGGCGTTGATAACCGCGGTCGCGAAATCGTCGGTGATGGCATATGCGGTGACGATCCCGGCGAACCGGTTCGCCCCGTCCAGGCCGAGCCAGGTGGCGAGCCAGGCGTAGGACAGAGCCCGTTGCAGCGGGGTATAGCGGCCGATCAGTTCGATTTCGTCGAGCAGTATGCACCAACCGGTATAGCCGGCAGCACGGAATAAGAGTGGGACGAAATGGATGAGCTGATTCGTCAGCTCCGCGGCGGGGACTGGCTTGAGCGAAAACGTCCTGCCGGCCCCGGCCGTGGTAAGCGCCTTACGGATAGCCGGGGTGCTCACCTTGGTGCCGGCCCAGAAACGGGCGATGCGGCGAAGCATCTCAGGTGGCGTGGAAGCGCGGCGCACCAGGAACAGGCAGGCAGCAAAGATCGGCGCGAAACCGGCATCGGGCGTGCTGACAGCGATTTCCAACGCGTCCATTGCCTCTGGCCGTTCGCGCAGGGCGGAAACGCAGGCGGCGATAGGATCATCCGGCCGGTCCGGCGATGCCGCGTCGCGCAGCGCGGCGGCAAGCACGTGACCGGGATGCGACAGGGGGGTTTCCTTGCTGACGACAACGCGGCTGACCACGAAGCCCTGTTGGCGCGCCACCTCCGCCAGATAGCCCAGCATGTGTGATTTACCAGTGCCGAACCCCCCGGCCATTCCTATGCCGGTGGGCCCACGCCAAGCGCCATTCTGGCCAGCCCCATCCCGCTCGGCCCCGAACCGCCCAGTGCCGGCCCCCACTGCAGCGAGGACCGCCTCGAAGGCTTGCTCGATCTCGGTCTGCTCGGTGCCCATCTGCCGGACTGCGGCCCGGTTGGGCACACCTGCCCGGAGTGCCTCGATCGCCGTGCGCGCCTCGACCGTCAAGCTGCGAGCCACACCAACGGGGCCACCGGGTTCTGCCGGTCGCCCGGCCGCACGTCGGGCCAAACGCGCATCTGCAGCGCAGCGTATTGACCGAGCGCGCGGCGCGGATCGCCGGTGGCCAGTGCCGCGTCAGCCAAAACCGCGACGAACAGGCCAGACAAGTGCTCGGCGTCGTCGATGATCTCCCGCAAGACCTCGTACGTGTCCATCACCGCGGCCGGGGAATAGCGCAGCCTGTCGCCTACGGGCGCAGTGTACGCGAGCTGACGCACGTCCAGCACAACGAGTAGCCCGGTAGCGCCGGCCTTGCGCAGGAAATGGCACAGCGAGACCAGCATGGGCCGCGCATTGACACGAGAGATGCGAACCGAAATATCGGCCGTGCGCAGTAACCCGGGTGCTACCTTCTCGCCGCGCAGCCACTGCATCACCGGTTCGGCGGTCTCCGAGCCGTCCGGTTCCAGCCGCGACAGGCAGAGCCATAACATGGCGGCACGGAAATCCTGCGCCAGCCGGCGGTCATCCCAAAGATCGGCCGTCAGCCACTGATCCAGGTGGCGGCTCAGCAGAGTAGGCGCCACTGAGAACGCGCCAGCCAGATCGGCCAGCGCAATCATTTCCCCCGGCCGAGGCCAAGGATAGGCATGAGAATTGAACAGTTCTTCGAGATAACGCTGCAGCAGGCTGTCCCAGGGCACGGCGCGGGCAACAGCGAAGAACAGCTCATGCATTAGATGGATCCGGGTGCGCCCAGCGTCGACCTGCACCGCCAGCATCGCATACGCTCGTCCGAGCCGGACCAGAGATTCGGCGGCGGTGCCGATAGCGTCGTCATCGAGGATGGCAAGCTTCACCGCCGCACCGCCAGACGGCACGAACTCCGACAAATATTCGCGCTCGACCACCGAGAGCCACTCAGCGAGCGGCAGCGGCGGTGTGGTCAGCACGTCCATGGGGCGGTTCCATGATGAAGCGGATAGCGAAGTAGTCGTGCTGCTCGCCGGTCTCGTCAAACAATGTCAACCGTTTGCCGCCCTTGCGGCCGGTGGAGCCGCTAAGTTCGAACCCGCGCCCGTGACTATCCGTCGCATCGGGCTGCCGGTCCAACCGCAGCAGATCGGCGATGAATTCCTCCTGCGGATAGTCGGCGCCGGCGGCAGGTAACACGGTCATCAGATCATGCAGATCCGCCAGCGAAACCAGCGGCCCCTGGCCGGGACGGGTGGGACGCCACGCGGGATCCTCGGCGCGGGCCTTGGTGTCGTAGAGCAAGAACAGCCGGTCGAGGAACTGCCGGGCGTGAAACCGATCCGGACGCTGCTGCAGGACCTTCAACTGGGCCGCGACGAAGCTTGGCCGGATGCGCTTCTCGAGCTTGCGCCCGACCCGCACGCCCTGCGCGCGTCCGTCGAGCCGAAGCGCCACGGGGTAGGCGGTGACCCGCCCGTCGCGTCGCACCAAGACCACACCGGCGGCCCGGGCCGCGGCGGTCAGTTCGTCAAGCCAGGCACCGCTCGCGAAGGCTGCAGCAACATCATAGTCGAGTGCCGCCGCGGCTGCGGCCAGTGGTTCGCTGGTCCGATCCGCGTCCGCTTGTGCGGCTGCGATGGCTGCAGGCAGGCTGGCCATCGCCCCTTCTCTGGCGGCGCGACGTAAGCGACGCGCCGTCTTCAAAAGGGCAGCAGCCCGTTTTTCGGCGTCAGCCAACTGTGCGTCCAGCAAGGCGAGTGTGTCCTCCAATGCACGCACGCACCGAGGCGAATCGAGAGGTTTGGAATCCATAGCACGGAATCTATGACGGTGCGCTGCACGCAACAAGGGACACAAGGGACTCAGGCGACCCCTAACGATTAACGCTTCAGGGCGGGAGTAATTGTTCACTCCAGGCAGCGCGACAGCCGTATCTGCTCAACCCCCGTTTTGATGAATAGTCTAGCGGTGCGCTGACCGGCTTCAAAAATCGGTCACGGTCGAGTCGGCTCTAATCTGGCTCCAGCTTCCTAACCTTGACCACTTGGGCCGCGCCGAGAAAGACGCCCTGATCCGGGCGCTGTGGATGCAGGTGCAGAACCTGACGGCACGGGTTGCGGTACTCGACGCAAAGCTTAACGAACCGCCGAAAACCCCGGACAATTCCAGCCTGCCGCCGTCGAAGGGTCAGAAGCGGAACAAGCCGGAGAAATCCGGGCGTGCCGGACCGCGCAAAGGCAGCCGGGTCGCAAAGCCTCGTGCGCCTGATCGGGCACCCAGACAGGGGTCAGTTCACCAGCGCGGCGCAGCTTGGCAAGGTTGGTCGCATCTCGTCCATCCGTTTTGATCCGCTCGCCTGGCTTGCGCGGGATCAGTGATGGAGCGACCACCGCACATTCGTGCCCAATTGCGCTGAGTTGTCGTTGGATGCCATAGCCGCACGCTCCGGCCTCGTAGCAAAAAAACGCAGCTCCCGTCCTCTACCGGCCACCTTCTCGGTCAACGCCTTCAAGGCGGCAGGTGTATTGAGAATCTTGCCGTGCTCGCGCACTTCTCCCTGCAAGCTCGCTTCGGCCACCGCGGCCGCAATGGTACCCGCCGGACCATCCAGCGCAATCCTCGAAAGCCTGCATACTGTGAGACGGGTCGCCCCCCGGTCTCAGGCGAATATCTGGTCTAATCGGTGCGCTGTGTGTCGCCGTAGCCCTCGACGGTGCCACGACCGTGGCGCCACCGGATGTTGTCGCGCATGTCCTGGCTGCAAGACTTCTCGCGACAGATCAGACGGCGCCGATCTTCCTGCTCTTGGACGCGGCCGAGACGGTTGGCGAGCCGCGCAACCGTCGGCCATCGTTGCTGGTCTGGCGCGAAGGTGCAAGACCCGTTGCTTGGTGAAGCCGGACCCGTGGGGTCGGCCCTGAGATTGATCGGCTGTCTGCAATGGTCGGTTAGTAAGCGACTGAGAAGGATCACGACGCTTACCAGAAGACACTGGCCCGGCTGCTACGTGACCTGCGCGTCTAGCCCTCCTGAGTCAGCACTATTTGGACAAAACTATACCAGATGTTCGCCTGAGACCGGGGCGACCCGTCTCACGGTATGCAGGCTTTCGAGGATTTGCGCTGGTTGGTCCGGCGCCGAGGCTCATGCACGGGAGACGGGGCATCGGACAGTGTATCATCTATGTCGGCCTTGACGTGAATAAGGATAGCATTGCGGTCGCGGTGGGCGAAGCGGGCTTGCGAGGAGAAGTCCGCGAGCGTCGGCGGCTCACGGTTACTGCCAGGACAATCCTCGAGGGTACTATCAGCCGGATTCATCACGCTGGCCACTTGACCGAGGACGCTCCGCGACGCATCAAGGTCCGGCGGTACCAACCCGCGAATCAGAGCATGATCAACCGTCGTTACTGAACAGCTTGGAGGACAAGCAAGGAATTGCTATTCCTGCAGCTTGAAACGGCGAACATGAGAGTTCATTATGTGAACCAATCGAGAAGAAAACGACCCAACGTTATTGGACATTTGACGCCCGGCAGGATTGGCCGGATTACCTCCTGGTGGATAACGTGCCGACAGACTGGATGAGCCCACCAACTGCGTTGCGCGGGAGAAGCCACAACACAGTCTTTGGTGGTTGGCGTGGCCTTGGTCGGTTCTGGGCTATTTTGATCGCCGTTACTGGATCGGCCGTGGCATTGTTGCAGGCTATGGGCCCACCGCCCGTTGAGCGGGAGGTACGTCCGGTCGCCGCTACTGCGGAGGGGCCAGTGCCGTCGGCTTTGCCCCCACTCCAACGCCCGAACCCAGCGCAATCCCAGTCTCGCGAAGCCTCGCCGGACGCTATCGCCACCAAAGTACCACAGGACAATCCTGGGGCCAGCTTTCCCGCATCCGTGGTTCCATCATTGAACAACCTGCCATCACGGGCGCCTCTTGCGGCAGAACAAAATGCCGATAACCCGCAGAACTCCGCCCGTCGTCACTGCGCCATCGGTTATCGCTGAGCGGCCGCCTGAAACCACGGAGTTCCCCGAGCCTCAGCACACAACGGGGGTGGCAGCGGACCCGTCGCCAACTCGAGCCGAAGCTGCGATCTCTGAGACGGGTAAACCCGCCCTGCGGATTTACTATTCATTTGAGTCGCCACTCGCTGCGAAGAACGCACAAAGCCTGGCGACACGTATCGGTGCCGAGCTGACGAGATCGGATTTCAAGGCTGAATCCGACTTGCCGAGGCATGCAGCCATAAGAATCTCGGAAGAGAGGAATCATGCTCTGGCACGGACGATTGCTCAGTCGCTCGGGGACTTAGGGTATGGATGGGAGATTGAAAACCTCTCCGGTTTGACCCAGTCACCTCGCAACGTGATTGAGGTCTGGTTACCTGCCAAATGATGGATAGTAAGGCCTCCCGATTGGGGGGCGCGCGGGTCTGTAGATGGTCGAGTAGCCCAGAGGGATTTCACCTTCGGGGTCTCACGCAACGGTACGTGAATCTCTCGATTCATAGCGCTCCTATCGTTCAGCCATTCCGGCGAAGGTGATGGCCCAGTGGGCGAACAGATCGGCCTTTTGCTCGCCACGCTCACCGACTTGGAGCTCGCCGAACGGGATCAGCGACGTATCCAGCGACATCTGCTTGAGGCTCGCCTGCCAACCGGCAAAACCCTCGACGGTTTCGATTTTGCCGCCGTTCCCAATTGAGTCACGCGCACGTTGCGGCACTTGCCACAGGTGATGGGTGGATCGACCGTGATGGCACGATCCTATTGTTCGGTCCGAGCGGGTCGGGCAAGTCGCATCTCAGCGCCGACTTCGCCACGCGCTCATCGAGAACGGCTACCGGGTGTTGTTCACCCGAACCACCGATCTCGTGCAGCGCTTGCAACAAGCCCGGCAGGCTCTGTCGCTGGAGAGCGCCATCGAGAAGCTCGACAAGTACCACGTGCTGATCCTCGAGATCCTCGAGGACCTCTGCTCCGTGCGAAAGGATCAGGCGGAAACCTCGGTCCTATTCGAGTTGATCGCGGCTCTTTACGAAAGGCGCAGCCTGATCGTCACGGCTAATCATCCATTTGGCGAATGGACGAGCGTCTTTCCGGATGCCGCCATGACGCTCGCGGCTCTCGATCGACTGGTGCACCACTCGACGATCTTCGCTATGAACGTCGAAAGCTATCGGCGCAGAGTTGCTGCGGCCCGCGCGCCGCGTAAACCGCGGAGTACCTGGCGACAGCAAGAGCGATAGCGAGACGGCGTGAACCAACCGGATTAGCTTAACGGCAAGACCTGCAGCCGCTCGCCTCTGTCTTTCGTCACGTAACGGAATACAGGGGCGAGTTGTCCTCGTTGTCACAGACAGGACTAAACCGACATCAACCTGAGACCGCGAAGCGCACTAATTCGTCTGCCGGCCGGCGGCGGAGTAGTATTCGACGCCAGTGCCCGGCCGTTTTCGATAAGGACGCGGGTGGCTTGCGCGTTGGTCTGGATGGTCAGGTTTGATGGCGGATTGGAGAGATAGGCTTTGGCAGCGCTCCAGCGACGTCCGTTATTCGTCGTTGTCTGATAATAGCAGTAGCCTTCTTGTTGAGCACCATTGAAGTCGGGGGTGGCTGGGATGCCGGCCTGGACGCAGGCTTGCAGCACGGCACTGGAGAGTTCGCTGCATTCGGGTTGATCGGAGACGTGGCGGGGACCGTCGGTGCCGTGATAGGCGTCGCCGCCTCGCACCTGGTTCTCGGCTTTTTGAAGTAGGGCAGGACGGAGTTCCAGTCCCAGCCGATGCAGCCGCGCTGACGCCATTCGTCGTAGTCGGCGTGATGTCCTCGTATATACAGCATGCCGTTGATTGAGCTGGAACCGCCCAGGGGCTTGACGCGGGGCAAATAGAGGCGATGATTCTGCGGCTGCGGTTCGGTTTCGAATTTTCGTTCACCGAGGGATCGACGTAGGGCTTGGCGTAGCCCAAGGGGATGTGGATCCAGGGTCGTTGTCCCGTGGGCCCGCTTCGAGGAGCAAAGCGCGGTAGCGGCCAGATTCAGGCGGTGGAAACACGCGTGCCGCCATGCCGCGAACCGTTATTGCACTTCGGCTTCAGGGTCGTTAGTTTCCCGGACGATGCGGGTGTAGCTCAATGGTAGAGTCCCAGCCTTCCAAGCTGGCTGTGCGGGTTCGATTCCCGTCACCCGCTCCAGTCGATCCGCGCAAGGTGTCGGTAGTGAGGCGGGCCCAGGTGGATATGCCAAGTCCGATCCGGGCCTGTTTCTGGCCTCGGCCGCGCGGCTCGGTGCGCCGATTGAAACCGCGGTCAGTTAGCGCCGCGATCTGGGACATGCTGGCCGCCGGCGCTGCGGGCCTGCTCTCTGGCCGCTACGGCCAGGAGGAGATGGAGCGGCCCGGCGCTGCCCGCCGATCTGCTCAAGCATCTCGACGAAGTCGGCGGCCGGCGCTATCGGCCACCAGGCACGCCTATATGTGAGTATGTATGGACAGCATCAAGCCGCCGCTATTATTTGGATCGCCGCGGCATACTCTGATGTCGAATCATGTATGGCTCACGACAATGCCGCCGCCTCGATGAAATACCAGTTGGCGGAAGTGTGATGTGAACGTCTCGAAACGTTCGCCGTTTACCCAACCAGAGAAATCATAGGCTGCATTAGCAAAGGGAATTCAATGCGCAAAGCTTCGCGTCCTATGATTGGGTCTCTTGCTGCGATCCTCGTGTTCGCATCTCTGGCACGAACAGAGCACCCCATCCGCAGCTGGTTCCGGGCCGCCGCAGCAGTTGCCAAGCAACGCCATGGCGGGTCCATTCCTGGCGGCCACCCAAAGCGTCGAAACAAGCATCATCATCGCGCAGCCCAAGTGCGGCGATGGAACCACGTTGACCGGCGCATTTGTTATGGAAACCCCGCAACGAGCCGGATCTCCCCTTGATGCCACCACGTTCGCGAGCCCCGGTGGCATTTTCACAGGCCTGACTACAACGGGAGATGAAAGTGAGGCGGTAATCGCTGAAATAGCAGGGACCTTGATTACCGCACAGACAATCACCTAAAACGACTTCGGCGTATTTGTTCACTGTAAATCGATTACTACGATGCATCGACTCTCCACTGCCGAATATTCCGATCTTGCCTCAAACACCGTAGGTTTCAGTAGTCTCGCGCATCCCAAGGTTTGTCAGCCTCAGGCACCATCGTTGCATGGCGGTTGTGGTGGCATACCCGCGCGAGCCGAATGTGACGGCCCCGGAAAAGGGGGGCTTGCACCGGCGCACCGGTGATGGTCCCATGCGTGAACTGGGCGAAAACGAGCCCGGCGCGGGGAGGCTGGGGCGTGAGCCGTGGAGGTGAAACCGAGACCGCGACGATGCCCGACGGCATCGAAGTTCCACCGCTGCTGGAGGTTCGTGGCGCCTCGAAGCAGTTCGGTGCCACGCGCGCGCTGGACGATGTCACCCTGCGCGTCGATCATGGTGAGATCGTGGCTCTGCTCGGCGAAAACGGTGCCGGGAAATCCACCCTGATCAAGGCTTTGGCTGGCGTCCACGCACTGGACGGCGGCAGCATCCGCTTCCGCGGCCAGGACACCCCCGACGCCCTGCGTGGTTTGCCGATCGCCTTCATCCATCAGGATCTCGGATTGATCGAGTGGATGACGGTAGCGGAGAACATCTGCCTCGCACTCGGCTACCCCCGCCGTCTCGGTTTGGTGGATTGGAACGCGGCGCGGGCACGGGCGGCACGGGCACTACAAACCGTGGGCGCCGATATCGACCCCGATGCACGTGTGGCCTCGCTCAGCCGCACGGAGAAATCGCTGGTGGCGATCAGCCGAGCCCTCGCTGCGGAGGTGGAGCTTCTGGTGTTGGATGAACCCACCGCCAGCCTGCCCGCCAACGAGGTGGCGCGGCTGTTCACCAGCCTGCGCCGCCTACGCGCACAAGGCGTAGGCATGATCTACGTATCACACCGGCTTGACGAGGTATTCGAGATCGCTGACCGCATCGTGGTCCTGCGCGACGGCCGAGTCGTCGGCGAGCGCAACTCGGCGGGCACCGGCCCCGAAGAGATCATTCTGCTGATTGTCGGGCGCGAGCCCTCGCAGATTTTTCGCCGTCCTGCACAGCGCGCCGGTTCGGCACGGCTGGAACTCGCGGCGGTAAACGTGGGCGATGTCGGGCCGATCGACTGCCAGCTGCATGCGGGCGAGATCGTCGGCCTGGTCGGTCTGCGTGGCGCCGGACAGGAAAGCGTGGGGCGCGCTCTGTTCGGGCTCGGATCGCTGACAGCCGGGCGGGTCTTGCTGGACGGCCAGCAAATTACTCCGGCCTCGCCACGCCTGGCAATGCGGCAGGGTATCAATCTGATCTGCGCTGACCGGATGGCCAACTCGATGGTGCAGAACCTTAGCGTGCGAGAAAACCTGTTCCTCAATCCCCTCGCCGCCGGTTCGCATGCACTCCGGGCGATCTGGCCGCGCCGTGAGCATGGAGCTGCCCGCCGCCTCGGGCTGGATATCGGATTGCGGCCCAACGATCCCGAATTGCCGATCGAATGGCTGTCCGGCGGCAACCAGCAGAAGGTGGTGGTCGGCCGCTGGCTCCACCTGAAAAGCAAGATCTATATCTTCGAGGACCCCACAGCCGGAGTGGACGTCGGCGCCAAGGCCGAAATCTACCGCCTGTTCGATGTGGCGCTAAAGCGCGGCGCCGCGATCATCCTCGTTTCCACCGATTTCGAAGAGGTCGAAAAGATCTGCCACCGTGCGCTGGTATTCGATCGAGGACGGGTCGTCGCGGAACTGGGCGTCGACGATCTGTCGGCCGAAAACCTGCTTGCCGCGGCTTCGGCGAGCATAGGCCAGGTGACCGCCGCTATGAGCCGGATCGACCCGCCACAGGCGACCCATGCAATCCCTTAAGTCGAATGCACTCGAACCCACTCGCTCGGAGCTTGCCGGGCTGACGCGCTTGCAGACAGCCGTTCGGTTATTGCCGATTTACGGCCTGCCGATCCTGGCGCTGCTGCTGGCGGTCTTCTTTTCCATCCTGCTGCCGGATTCGTTTCCGACCGAGCTCAACGTCCGCTCGATCCTGAGCGATAAGGGTATCATCGCGCTGCTGTCACTGGGTGCGATGCTGCCGATGATGGCCGGGCGCATCGACCTTACTATCGGCTTCGGCATCGTCCTGTGGCACATCCTGGCGATCAGCCTCCAGGTCTGGTTTCACGTCCCCTGGCCTCTGGCTATGCTGCTGGTTCTACTGTGCAGTGGCGTCGCCGGGCTGATCAATGGCTTGCTTGTGGAGGTCGCGCAGATCGACAGCTTCATCGCTACCTTGGGCACCGGCACGATCTTTTACGCGCTGGCATTGTGGCTCAGCGGCGGGCGGCAGGTGATGGGCCACCTCGACGCCGGCTTCATCGACATCAACGCATTGGCGCCGCTCGGAATTCCGATGCCGGCGGTCTACGTCATCCTGCTCGGCCTCGGCCTTTGGGTGATGACGGAGCGGCTTCCGCTGGGGCGGCACTTATACGCGATCGGCGCCAACGAGAAGGCCGCCGCGCTCAACGGCATCCCTGTACGGACCTATGTGATCGGCGTGTTCGTAGGCTCCGGATTGGTCGCCGGATTCACCGGCTGTGTGCTGGCATCCAAACTGCAGATTGGCCAAGCCAATGTGGGGCTGGATTATCTGCTGCCGGCGTTGGTCGGCGCGTTCCTCGGCACCACCACGATCAAGCCGGGCCGAGTCAATGTCCTCGGCACCATTGTCGGAGTGCTGATCCTGGCGATCGGCATCTCGGGCATCCAGCAGCTTGGCGGCGAATTCTTTGTCGAGCCGATGTTCAACGGCACCACCCTGATCATCGCCATCGCGATGGCCGGCTTCGCGCAACGGCGCCGGTCGGTGACGGTGACAAAAGCGGCGAAGCCGCTACCCCCGGCCAGGTGACGTGTTCAGCGCGCGCAAGGGCAGCCGCGTGATTTGCAGAAGCTGCCAACCAGGGGAAAGGGAGTAGGATGTCTACAATTCGAGCGTTTCGGCTGGCTTTGCTGGCCACGGTCACGGTGGTGTTCGCCTCGGCGGGCGTGCGGGCAGCCGATGACGCCTACATCGCCGAGGCCAAGGCGTATGTCGCCAAAGGGACGGCGCCCGGGGCGCCATGGAGCGGCCCCACGACTGGCCCGAAGGCGCAAGCCCATAAGTTGGTGATTTACGCCTCGGCCGATCAGCGCAACGGCGGTGCTCAGGGCGTGGGCGACGGGGCGCAAGAAGCGGCCAAGGTGATGGGCTGGGACTTCCGTGTGCTCGACGGACAGGGTTCGGTGGCACAGCGCACCTCGGCGTTGAATGAGGCAATCGCGCTGAAGCCGGACGGGATCATCCTCGGCACGATCGATGCGAAGGAGCAGGCGCCGGTGGTGGAGCACGCGGTGAAGCTCGGTATCAAAGTCGTCGGCTGGCATTCGGCCGGGGCCCCGGGTCCGGTAGCGGACCCGCCGGTCATCACCAATATCACGACCGAACCGACCGAGGTCGGCAAGCTGGCGGCAATGTACTCCGTCGTGGATTCGAACGGTTCCGTTGGCGCGGTGGTGATCGGCGACAACCTTTACGCAATCAGTACCGTCAAGACCGATGCCTCGATCGCCGCGATCAAGGGTTGCAAGGGCTGCTCGGTGCTGGCTTTTGAGGATACCCCAATCGCCGACGCCGCCAATCGGATGCCTCAGCTGACCACAACGCTGTTGGCCAGGTATGGCAAGAAGTGGACCTACGCCATCGCGGTGAACGATCTCTGGTTCGACTTCGCCGCACCCTCGCTTCAGGCCGCCGGCATCAATCCGGACGGCGGATACCCGAGGTTGATTTCCGCGGGCGACGGATCAGTGCCGGCATTCCAGCGCATCCGCGAGCATCACTATCAGATTGGGACGGTCGCGGAACCACTGCATCTGCACGGGTGGATGTGTATAGACGAGTTGAACCGTGCGTTTGCGGGCGAGAAGCCGAGCGGCTTCGTCCCGCCGCCGCATCTGTTCATTGCCGCCAACCTTGATCACGACGGCGGCCCGGACAATACCTACGACCCAGAGAATGGTTACAAAGATATCTACAAGAAAATCTGGGGAAAATAGCCCCCGAAACTGGTTTTCGTCTGGATCGGGAATTTCCTCGACCCAAACTTCGGGTCGAGGACCACCGTTACCGGCCGTGCCCCGCGCCGACCTGGTCTAGCTTTTGATGAACGTCAACAGATCGGCATTGATCGTGTCCGCTTCCGTGGTAGGCATGCCGTGAGGGAATCCCTTGTAGCTTTTCAGGGTTCCGTTCCTCAGCAACTTCGCGGACATTGGCCCGGAGGCGCCATAGGGCACGATCTGATCGTCTTCGCTATGCATGACCAACACCGGGACGGTGATCTTCTTGAGATCCTCTGTGAAGTCAGTTTGGGAAAAGGCCACGATGCCGTCGTAGTGAGCCTTGGCTCCCCCCATCATCCCCTGGCGCCACCAATTCTGGATGACGGCCTCCGAGACCTTCGCGCCGGGCCGATTGTAACCATAGAAAGGTCCCACCGGCAGGTCGCGATAGAATTGCGCACGATTAGCGGCGAGTTGCGCCTGCAGACCGTCGAAAACCTCCTTGGGCAGGCCATTCGGATTAGCCGCCGTTTTCACCATAAGAGGCGGCACCGCACTTATCAGCGCGGCCTTGACCACCCGGCTTTCCCCATGCCGCGCCAGATAGTGCGCCACCTCCCCGCCGCCGGTGGAATGACCGACGTGAACAGCGTTCTTCAGGTCGAGGTGCGCCGTTAGGGCTGCCAAATCGTCGGCGTAATGGTCCATGTCGTGACCATCGGCGGTCTGGGTCGAGCGGCCATGCCCGCGTCGGTCATGGGCGATAACGCGGTATCCATGATGCAGGAAGAACAGCAGCTGAGCGTCCCAATCGTCGGCTGACAGTGGCCAGCCGTGACTGAACACGATTGGCTGCCCGGAACCCCAGTCTTTGTAGAAGATCTCGATGCCATCCTTGGTGGTAATCGTGGGCATGTAAACACTCCTTAAAAGCGGGCTGCCGTAGCAGGCCGCGGCCGCGGCAACCTACATCCATCCCCCATCAACAACCCATAACTGGGCGGTGCACATTCGGCTGTCGTCCGAGGCCAACCAGAGCACCATCCGAGCGACATCCGCCGGCACTACTTTGGTCTTCAGGCACTGATCGCGCATCAGTTCAGCCTCAGCCTCCTTGGTCAGCCACAGCTCGATCTGCCGCTGCGTCATGATCCATCCTGGGATCACGCAATTGACCCGGATGCCGTACCCCCCGAGATCACGCGCCATGCCCTTGGTAAGCCCCTCCACCGCCGCCTTGCTGCTGGTATAGGCCGGCATGCCGCCTTGATTTCTGTGCCAGGAGATCGAGCCGAAGTTGATGATCGATCCACTCCCCGCGTGCCGCATCATCGGTGCGACCGCCTGGATAGCGAAGAACTGGTGGCGCAAGTTGGTCGCAATGCGCTCATCCCAATACTCTACAGTAACATCCTCATAGCCATGCCGCTGGTCGTTGGCCGCATTGTTGACCAATATCGAGATCGGGCCGAGCCGCCGGCCAACCTCTCCGATGGCCGCCTGCAGCGCCGGAATATCCCGCAGGTCGCATGGCAGATACATCGGCGGCGTCAGGTCTTCCCGCCGGAGCGTCTCGACCAACTGCGATGCGGCCTCATCGGAAATGTCAAAGAACGCGACCTTCGCCCCCTGACGAGCAAACTGAGTGACCTCCTCCGCGCCGATTCCGCTAGCCCCGCCCGTGACCAGGACAACGCGGTCACGAAGACTTGGGTAAACGGCGAACCCTTCGGTCATGGCTTACGCTCCTTCAACTGACGCACCGCGTCGGCAATCGTTTCCTCGGATGGCCCGCTAATATCGACGACAATCGGATGTTCATCAGCACCCGGCTCCTCTAGGGTCGCGAACTGGCTGTCCAGCAGCGCCGGTGGCATGAAATGCCCCGTCCTCGCCCGCATCCGTTCAGCGATCAACGACTTCGAGCCGCGTAGGTAGATCAACACCGCGTCGCCACGGTCCCCGATCAGAATATCCCGATACGCGCGTTTCAACGCTGAACACGCCACCACCGCAGACTGTCCCGCCGCCTGCAACTCATCCTCGTGTGCGGCGATCGCGCGCAGCCAGGGCCACCGATCCTCGTCGGTCAGCGGTATCCCCGCCTTCATCTTTGCGATGTTGGCTGGCGGATGGAACTTATCCCCTTCCAGCAGCACCCAACCCTTCGCTTGAGCTACACCGGCGGCGATCGTGGTCTTGCCGCTCCCCGACACGCCCATCATCAGGACGATAGTCACTTCTTTCCGAGCTCGATATGGTCACCGAAGCCGGATCGAATGGCCGACAGCATTTTATCCGCGACACCCGTCCGGCCCCGTCCAACCACGCCGATCTCCATCGGTCACCCCCTGTTGCTGTACGGCTGGGTGGGCTCACCCGTTTCACGCCCACCGCCTGCCACATGATGTCGCGATGGTGAGGTGGCGCTGCTACTGACGAATAAGTTACCATCGTAGGTCGTTCGGCCGGCCTTGGCCTCTCTGCGGATTCTGTTGCGGTAGAGGCCATCGGCGACCGCGGCGCGAAACATTCCCGCTTGTTTCCCTGCCGCGCCTTGACAAGGTTCCGTCGCAGCGAACAACGCGAAATGCCTGCCTCGATGCTGGTGAGCACGCTGCTAAGAGATCGGCGAAACGTTATCTTAGGAGATCGGACAGTGACAAACGATAGTCCCCACAAAAAGCTGGCCCGGCTGGTTGGGCTTAACCACATCGCGCTGGAGGTCGGCGACGTGGAGGAGGCGCTTGCATTCTACGGGCGGATCTTCGACTTCAAGTTGCGCGGCAAAACCGATGGAGCGGCCTTCATCGACATGGGCGACCAGTTTATTGCCCTCGTGAAAGGGCCGGTCCGCGCCCCAGCAAGCCACCGGCACGTAGGATTGGTCGTGGACGATCGATCGGCGGTTCAGGCACTTGCGATTGAGGCCGGCGCTCAACTCGTTGACGGGCCGTTCCTGGATTTCATCGATCCCTGGGGAAACCGCGTCGAGGTCGTTGAATACGCTAACGTTCAGTTCACCAAGGCCCACCCGGTGCTAAGTGCCATGCAGCTTGAATTGGATAAAAACGAGTCTGCCAAGCGCGAGTTGGCTGCGAAGGGCATGCTGCCCAAGGCGGCTAATCGGCAGGTTGTGACGCCGATCTGATTTCCTGTGCGAAAGTTTTGGGCGTTTCCCTGCGAGCCATTTGCACAATTTGCGAGAGCCTTGCGACAAGGATCGATATCTCCTCAGGCTCGGTCTCAGAAATGGAACGAAAGCGACGCCGAACCGAACTGATGCAGACCGCCCGTTTGACCGTTGAATTCCTGCGTCTGTGCCACGTAGGCAAAGGTCAGCCGCATGCCATACGCCATGACAGCGAACCCACCCTGCATCTCGGCGACGTCCCAGACGGTCGAAACATGCGGGCCACCGCGGAACGGGGTGGCCTGCAGAAGGAGGTCGTAGGCGACAGCCTGTCCGTCCGCGCCCGCGAATACATACCACGAGAACGGGCGAGTCGGAGTGAAGGCGTCGCCGCCGCTCAGACCCGGCCGAACCCGTGGCACGCCGAAATCCGATCCGAGGCCTTGGCCGAAGCGGAAGGTCACGCCGGTCTGCAGGTAAGTACGCAGATCGCCGAGCGCGATCGTCAGCGACGGCAGAGCATCGGTTTCCATGCCGGCGACGGTCCCTAGCGGCAAGCGCCAAGTGCGCTCGTGCAATAGTTGCACTACCGGTGTATTCTGGATTTGGCTGCCCCATCCATTCGGGTGGTCCTGACCGATAAGGTCGTGGAAGCTGTTTTGCAAATTCTCCGCACCTGACCCTGGACCAACGATGCCCAGGCTGAGGGTCAGGACGCTTCTGGTGTCGTCGCTGTCACTCATAAGCGAGAAATTGCCAAGCAATACGCCGGCATAGGGCCGATCGTAGGGACTCGGAACGAATCTGGAGGTATCCGCCGGATTGTAGATCTGTTGAGCGAGGTCCATCGCGACCCGTTGCTGACCCCCGCCCCAGAGGGTATTGGCCAGATCGGCCAGGAAATTCGGAACTTAACTCGTTGGCGAGGTCCACCCCAGGCGCAGCCCGTTGACGTAAAAGCGGTCCGTGGGGTGTCCGGCGGAAATTGAGGCGTTTTCGTCTTGCAAGGTCCAGATGCTCAACGGGTCTGCCGCGGGCTGCGCCTGTGCCGCAATGGCGGGCAGCACAAGAAGGGCGGTAAAGGCCGTCACAGTCCGAAAATTCATAAAGCGAGCACTTTTAAGCAGCAGACACCCCAGGTG
The DNA here is from genome assembly GCA_963832865.1 of uncultured Pseudomonadota bacterium. Taxonomy (GTDB): domain Bacteria; phylum Pseudomonadota; class Alphaproteobacteria; order Acetobacterales; family Acetobacteraceae; genus Rhodopila. The sequence goes on along the minus strand of CAWHWH010000041.1, from coordinate 186,493 downwards.
CCCTAGACATGATGGGGAAAGTCACCCCGCGTCAACACTTGAGATGCAGAGCGCCGCGGCATAGTTTGTTCTCAACGGGATGGGTGGCCGAGCGGTTGAAGGCAGCGGTCTTGAAAACCGCCGTGCGTGCAAGCGTACCGTGGGTTCGAATCCCACCCCATCCGCCAATCATTGCGGACTTCGGCGCCCTTGAGGGCAAAAATTCGAATCGTCCCCTGATCTATCCCCTATTGATGTTCCGGATCGTGGCGAAGGGGGCTTCCGAAGAGGTGCACGGCCGGCGGAGCACCGTCAGCGTCAGCATTTCATCAATATCACGGGTTCCACTGGTTCCGGGGGTTCCGCAGGTGGCAGACTGGCGGAATCCGTCGTTTTCTGGCCATGTCCGCTGGAACCCCTTGCAGCGGGGTTAGGGGTTCCCGGGGTTCCGGGCTCAGAGCGACTCCTCATCCCGCACGCGAGCTTCGTCGAAGGGCGGAGTCAACACATCCGGCGGCGCAACCCGAGTGAGAGCGGCCACATGATCGTCCTGATAATCCGACCCGCCCCGACCCGGCTGGCCCATCCGTACCGGGCGATACCGTTCCGCTTGATCGGCGGACGGACTGCACGGCTGACCTCATCGTCCGCGTCCTTCCCAAAAAGCCCCGAAACCCCGGAGCACGCCCATGGTCGGAAGGGGTTTTAAGGTTATCATCGCGCGGTCCGGGCACTGTGGCTCTCGTAAGAGCGTCATCATCGTGCCTCACGGCACATCATGAGGGATCTCCAAACCTGAGAATTCCACCAGCAGCATCCCCAGTTCGTAGAATGCGCCACGGTGCGGCGCCCAGCACTCTGACGAGTGGTAGCTGTCGTTGTTTCGGCCTTCTATCGTCCAATCAAGCCGTCGAGGCCGCTCTGGTCGTGTCGCTCCGGCATTTCCCAGAAGCGGGCCTTTTCCACGAGCTTTTTCAGCCTTACCCAGTTAGCTTCGGTCAGCGGCCCTTCCGCTGTTTCGGCAGGGCGGAAATGCCTCTCGCGGAAGGCAGTCATGTTGATTTCGTGCGATGCCCGTGAAATGCAGACGCTCAACACGCTGCCGCCGCAGCCATGGTGTATCAGCCCGTACTCCTCGTCCACGCCGACTATCCCCACCAGTGCGACGGCCCAGACCAGTGCCAGCAGCCGACGCCCCTGCATCCCTCCGAACGAGATCACGATGAACGGCGTATACGTCCCGGCGATCATGACCAAAATCGCGGCATGGTCGAGGTGGCGGTACAGCGTGTGGCGGCGGCCGGCACGCCCCCAGGCGTATAACGCCGAGGCCCCTACCATCGCCAGCAGGCCGGTCCCATACACGGCCAGTGCCGCGAGTTGCATCGGATCGGCCTGTGTGCCTACCAGCACGCCCAGGGCGACGCACCCTGTCACCGCCAGCACCACATTCACGCTCTGCACCACGCCATTCGCCAGCCGCTCTGCCGGCGAGACGATGTTGTAATCCGACCGCACATATTGGGGTTTCGGCCCAAGTAGGCCATCGCCGCTCTTGTTGGCTCTGCCACACGGGCCGGGTGTGAACCTTCCTTCAACTTACCGGCCCTTCGGCGGTCGGGATTTTTCTAAAGACGCCGCCGCCCGATCCCCGTCCAGGCGGCATTCCGCCCGTCGTCGGCGCCACAAGCGGCGGCCCCTTCATCAGCACGAACCCCGACGCCTGCAGGTGCCGTACAAGCGTACAAGCCGCTCAGCAGGATCCGCGCCATCGCATCGTCAGCGTGATTCACCCGCTTTCGGCCTTGGTAGCGGAGCGCGAACGACAGAGCCTCGGCGATCTCATCTGCGGTGGCAGGGCGAAGGGAACGGGTGTCAGGCATACCCGGATGGTAGCTGACCATTGAGAACATGTCAAGAACACCAGTGGCACCAAAAAGGCCGGGATGGTGTTCCCGGCCTCTATCGTGCAGCCAGCCTAAGCCAGATTAACCTTTGGCTTGCGCGCCATAGTGAGGTCCTTGGTAGCCAGCCGGTACGCCCTGAGCGTAGGCAGCGCCGACGCCCAGGCTCAAGGCGGCGACGGCGGCAAGGATCATGGTCTTCATCGGAATTCTCCATCTATCGTCGGGCGAGATGTCCGGCTTCAACGAAAGGTGGATGTTGCGCACTCTGGCCACAGTCGAGATCAACTGCAACTTCTGCCCGCGTCGCGGCAAGGCCAGCGTCGACCGCCTGATGCAGGAGCACGGGCCGGACATGCCAATTCCCGACCTGTTGCGCCTGATGTCAGCCGATTGCCCCCGGGCGCCTGGCCGCCAGGATCCGCCGAGCCGTGTGGAATGCATTTGCCGGATCTGTAATTGGTCTGATGGATTAAACATCGGCTTTGATCTGGCTCACAGTTAGGCTCCAGACTCAATCAGCCCACCAAATAATGACGGCTGCCAAAGATACGGAGGATGCGAAGTTGCGGGAGAGCTTGTCATAACGGGTGGCGATGCGGCGGAAATCTTTCAGTCGACACCATGTCCGCTCGACAAGATTGCGGGATTTGTAGGTCTCGCGGTTGATGTACCACTGATGCTTGTGCGTGGGATTGGTCGGAATGACGGTTGCCGTCCCGCGCAGCGCCAACTCCACCCGCAGCTTCTGTCAGCATTGGGTGGTTCCTCCGTTTGGCAGAATGGCGTTTGGCAGAATTGGCGTTTGGCCAGCATGAGGGTCAGGCGGCTTGGGGTTGGAGTTGTTCGGCGGTCCGGCGGGCCGCGGCGTGGTCGCGAGCGGCTTGCTCCGCCTGGGCTGGGTCGCCGTTGAGCCAGACGGCGCCCCATCCCGGGCACCAACGCCGGCCAAACCTTGATGGCCATCAAGGCGGCGCGGAGCTGGCGATGCCACAATGACGCAGCTCGCCTCTTCGGGAGGCGGGCCCACGACTATCGCCATCCGAGGTCGTCATGCCGACGCTGCATATCACCAATCTCCGGCGCAAGCGGCACCTGCAGCATCCCACGCCGAAGCTGTTACGGGAGCTGCAGCGACGGGCCAAGAAACGGGCGAGAGCACTCCAACGACGTGGACTGTGAACAAGGTCAACCCTCGTTGCCTGGAACAGGGAGAGTGTGATGCCCGACACCCCGCCGATCTTTGCCTTGTCCGCGCTGAAGGACTACGACGTCGTTGGTAGCGACGGCAGGATCGGCACGGTCAAGGATTTCCTGTTCCTCGACGACCGGTGGAAGGTGCGCTGGCTGGTGGTCGACGTCGGCAGCTGGCTGTCGCACCGCAAGGTGCTGATCCATCCCTCGGCGATCGCGAAAATGGATCACGGCCGTCAGGAGGTGCTGGTGCCCCTGACCCGCCAACAGGTCGAGGGCAGCCCCGATATCGGCGTTGATGAAAACCTTTCGAACAGTCTGGAGCAGCGGCTGTTCGCCTATCACGGCTGGGACCCCGATTGGGGGGGCGGCGATCTGTTTGCCAGGACCGAGGGGGCCCCTCCCGTCCTGCCCGGCGCGGTCGGAGAATTGGCGGACGATCCGCATCTACGCAGCTTTGAGGCGATCACTGGTTATCGGTTGCGCGCGAGCGATGGCGAGATCGGCAATGTCGAGAACTTCCTGGTCGACCGCGACGGGTGGAACATCCTCTATCTGGTCGTCGGCACCGGCAAATGGTGGTTTGGCAAGGACGTGCTGCTGTCGCCGTATGCGGTCGCAGCGATCGACTGGCTGAACCGCGAGATCCTGCTGAACGTCAGCGGCGGGCAGGTGAAGAGCAGCCCGCCCTGGGATCCGCTGAAATTGATCGAGGCGGAATACCTCGAAAGACTGCACCGGCATTACGGCTGGCCGGAGTATCGGCGCCTAGAAGGGTGATACGTCAGCGACCGCAACTGGGCTTTATGTTTGAAGTAACCGGCTCAGGCGCCGAATTCCGGCCGCTGCGCGACGCACGCTTCAGTGCGATCCGAGATCAGATGCCCGGAACTGGCTCTATTTCATTGAAAGGTGGAAGCCCATGCGGGTCGTTGCGGTGTCCCTGGCGGTTGCGGGAACGCTGGGGCTTGCGGCCTGCGCGGTGCAGCCGCCCGAGGGACCGGCGGTGGCGGCGATGCCCGGGCCTGGCAAGACCTATGAACAGTTCCAGGCCGACAACGCGCGCTGCCAGGAGGAAGCCGCCAAGGCGGCTGGCCCGCTGACACCCGCCCAGGCCGCAACAGAGAGCGGCGTTGGCAGTGCGGCGGCCGGCACTGTGCTTGGTGCAGGGGCTGGTGCGCTACTCGGCGTGGCGGCCGGAGCGGCCGGCACCGGGGCGGCGCTCGGCGCGGGCGTCGGGCTCTTGGCCGGCACCGCCGCAGGCGCCAGTGCTGCGCAACAGTCGGCCGCCGAGGCGCAACGCAGGTATGACATCACCTATATCCAGTGCATGAAGGCAGCCGGCAACAAGGAGCCGGATCTGACGGCATTGCCAGCCGGATATCCGGCCGAGACCTACCCGGCATATAGTTACGCTCCGCCGGAGGTCGGATATGTCTATCCGCCGCCCTTTTACTTCTATTTTGGTACGCCGGTCTATTTTGGCCATCACTGGGGATGGGGCTGGCGTCACTGGCATCACTGGCGTTAGGGCGCCTCGGCGGGCGTTGCTATGTCTGCCGGATCGCATGTTGGTATTCAGTGGCCTAAGTCACATTCGCAACCGCGCTGCAGGTGAAAGTGCGATGTCCGCCGGGAGGTTTCCAGTGTCCGCCGATCGTTGCCTGGTGCTCGTGCTCAACAGCGGCTCGTCTTCCCTGAAGTTTGCGGTCCATGACACGGGAAGTCGCACGCCGTTGATGTCCGGCCTTGCCGAGCGGCTTGGCGCGGAAAACCCCGCTATCACGTTCAAGGCCGTCGACGGCAAGCGAACGCTTCCGCTCGAAGCCGCCGACCATGCCGCTGCACTCGATGCCGTGTTGGCTGAACTATCGCTCCGCGGCTGGCTCGGCGCGCTCAATGCCGTCGGTCACCGCGTGGTGCATGGCGGGGAGCGGTTCACCAAATCAACCCTGGTCACGCCCGAGGTAATCGGCGACATCGAGGCGTGCAGCGCCCTCGCGCCGCTGCACAACCCGGCGGCGGTGCTGGGCATTCGCGTGGCGCTAGGGCGTCTTCCCAAAATTCCGCACGTTGCGGTCTTCGACACCGCCTTCCACCAGACGCTAAAGCCCGAGGCGTATCTCTATGCACTGCCTATGTCGCTATACCGGGAGCAGAGGGTACGGCGGTACGGCTTCCACGGCACCAGTCACCGGTTCGTGGCGCGAGAGGCGGTGAGTTTACTCGATCTTGATCCCACCGACCACGGTCTGGTGATCGCGCACCTTGGAAACGGCGCCTCCGCCACCGCGGTGCAGGACGGATGCAGCGTAGACACCGGCATGGGCATGACCCCACTGGAAGGGCTGGTCATGGGCACCCGCTGTGGCGACATCGACGCGGGGGCGGTGCTGCACATCATGCGCACGGGCGGCCTCGATCTGGACGCAATGGACGCACTGCTCAATATGAAAAGCGGGCTGCTGGGCCTGTCGGAACTCTCCAATGACTGTCGCGAACTAGAAGCGGCGGCGGAGCGGGGACACAAAGGCGCGCAAGTGGCGCTCGCGGTATTCGCGCACCGGTTGGCACGCCACATCGGCGGTCTGGCGATGGCATTGCGGCGGCTCGATGCGGTGCTGTTCACCGGTGGTATCGGTGAGAACTCGGTGCGGGTGCGGGCGATGACGGTGGCGCGGCTGCGTCCGCTGGGCCTCTCGTTGGATGAAGCAGCCAACGCTGTCATGACCGGCGGGACAGCGGGCGTGATCAGCACCCCCGGCGTGACCCCACGCGTGGCTGTGATGCCCACCAATGAGGAATGGATGATCGCCTGTGATACCGCCGAATTGGCTGGCCGAACCGCCACCGCCTTTGTGGAGACAACCTGACATGGCCAAACACCCTCAGATTTTCTTCCTCGCCGCTTTCACCCGCGACTCCGGCCTGACTTCGATGTCGCTCGGGCTTGTTCAGGCGTTGCGCCGGGACCGCGTTGCCGTCGGTTTCATCAAGCCGATCATGCAGCCCGCCGACCGCGGCAGCGCGGACCTCGACGCCGATTTCGCCCGCTCGCTGCTGGACCTCGATGTGCCGGACCCGATGCCCTTCACGGTGGCGGAGGCGCGCGTGCGTGCTGGAGGGCTTGACGCCTTGCTGGAGGATCTCGTCGCGGCTGTGGAGATCGCCGGCACCGGCTGCGATGCCGTGGTGGTTGAAGGACTGATCCCCGATGCCGGGCTGCAGATCGCCAGCCGGTTGAACGCGGCCATGGCACGCGCCTTCGCGGCGACCTTGATCCCGGTGCTTTCGGGCAAAGGCCATGATCCCGCCGCGCTTGCCACCATTGTCGACCTCGCCATGCGCCAGTTCGCCGAGGGCGATGAGGCCCCACCGCTGGCTGGCGTGCTGGTTAATCGCCTGCATCCGGGCGCCCACCCGACGCTGCCACCAATGCTGCCCGTCTCGGGTGGCGATGTCCCGGTGCTCGGCGATGTGCCCTTTGAGCCCCGCCTCGGTGCGCTGCGTCTGCGGGACGTGCAACAGGCCCTCGGACTTGACATCGCGCACGCGGGGGCAATGGAACGAACCCGCGTGCAGGACTTCGTGATCGCGGGCAGCGGGGTCGAGGGGGTCATCGATCGGCTGCGCCCTGGCGCGCTCGTGGTGGTGGCCGGTGAGCGCAGCGACATCGTGCTGGCCAGCAGCCTCGTCTATCTGCAGGGCATGCCCCTCGCCGGTCTGTTGCTGACTTGCGGCACCAAGCTAACGCCCCAGGTTGCGACATTGCTGGATGGCCCTGGCCTTACCGAACTGCCGATTCTGACGACCGACCAGGACACTTACAGGACGGCTGCGCTGCTGGGCGATCTGTCGCACGACGTGCGCGCCGACGATACCGAACGTATGGACCAGGTGCTCTCGCATGCCGCCGAGCATATCGACACGACCGCCTTGCTGACGCATATCGGTCGCGCCGGCCGGCTCCGCATGCCCCCTCCGGCGTTCCGCCATCGCATGGTGCAAGCGGCACGTGCGGCAAACAAACGCATCGTGCTGCCTGAAGGCGACGAACCGCGGACTGTGCAGGCAGCGGCAATCTGCCACCTCAAGGGCATTGCACGCTGCGTGCTGCTTGGCGAGCCAGGCCGGATCCGACACATCGCCGAGGCGCAGGGTGTCGTGCTGCCGGACCAGGTGGAGATCATCGACCCCACCGCGATGCGTGGGCGTTATGTCGAGCCGATGACCGTGCTGCGGCGCGCCAAGGGCTTGACCGCCATGCAGGCCGAACAGCAGCTTGAAGACAACGTTGTGCTCGGCACGATGATGTTGGCGCTGGACGAGGTGGACGGACTGGTCTCCGGGGCTGTGCATACAACCGCCAACACAATCAGGCCGGCGCTGCAGTTGATCCGAACCGCGCCGGGCGTGACGACGGTATCGAGCGTGTTCTTCATGTTGATGCCCAACGAGGTGCTGGTCTATGGCGATTGTGCCGTCAACCCGGATCCAACAGCCGAGGAACTGGCCGACATCGCCGTGCAGTCAGCCGAACTCGGCGCATGCCTTCGGGGTCGATCCGCGTGTCGCCATGATTTCCTATTCCACGGGGACCTCCGGTAGTGGCGCCGACGTGGACAAGGTTGTCCGGGCACTGACGATTGCCCGCGCCAAGCGCCCTGACCTGCTGATCGACGGCCCGCTGCAATACGACGCCGCCAGCGTCGAAAGTGTCGGACGCCAGAAAGCCCCTGATAGCGCAGTCGCCGGCCGTGCGACGGTGTTTGTTTTTCCCGATCTCAACACCGGCAACACCACCTACAAGGCAGTACAGCGGTCGGCGCATGTGGTTAGCATCGGTCCGATGCTGCAGGGGTTGCGCAAACCGGTGAACGACCTGTCGCGCGGTGCGGTGGTGGATGATATCGTCTATACGATCGCGCTTACAGCAATTCAGGCGAGCCAGACGGAGGCAGCGTCGGCGTGCCCAGGCTGAGGGCGCGTTTGGCATAACCGCCGTGACCATCGTCACCACCCGCCCCCGCAAGCGCCCAAAGCCCGCCCAGGCGGTGGAGATCAAAGTGCCCAAGATCGTCCAGCACACGCCACGGGGTAGGGCGTGGAAGCTGCCGAAACGCGACCCGGAGGCCGAGGCGCGGATTGCCGCGTTCTTCGCCAGGATGATCCGGCCGAGGTCCTAAGCGGCCGACAATCCCTCATCCAGCCCTTCCACGGTATCTTCGAGCACCACGATGATCGCTGCGTCGGACAACCCGCCCTCGATGATGACTGCATCGATCCGCCGCTGGCCGACCGGGTACTCCTCCAGCAGAGTTCCCCTTATCCGCTCCCAGTAGCGGCGCGTCATCGGTGTCTCAAGCTGTCTCATCGTCGAGCCGTACACCATCGCGTGCCACGTAGTGACCCTATTTTGGGGTCGGGGTGTCGTCACCGCTGTTTTCAGCGTCATCCTCATAACCGAAAGGCCCTAAAAAACGGTTAATGGTTGAAAACTCTAGTATTCATCTCGCACACCATAGGAATAGGTCTTCAGTCTGACAACATGAGCATCACGTGGAAGCAACGAGGGGAGCGCATATTGCATATTTACGGAGTTTTTGTTTAAGCAGCCCGCTTTCATGCATTGTTAATTTCGAGCGGGCATCTTCTCCGCAGGGCCCAAAATGGGCAGAATTGTTCCGAGTATCGCAAAATGAGTTTGGTTCTGGAGCTTCGCGCGGGCGAAGTGATGATTGTGAACGGTGCGCCCATCCGATTTCGTACCCGAACACGTATCGAACTGACCGCTCAGGCGCGCTTCATGTTTGGTAAGCAGGTCATGTCACCGGACCAAGCGGACAGCCCAGCCCGACGCATCTATTTTGCCCTTCAGTCGGCATACATCGGAGAGGAAACCGAACGGGAGACCCGTCTTGAGGCTGCCCGTCATTTCATCGAGGAGTTTTACCAGGCGACCACGTCCGATCTGGTGCGCCAGATGTTGACGCGAGCGCTCGTGGCTGCGGAAAGTGATGACTTGTACGAGGCCCTGAAGCTTGCCCGCCGCGTTATGCAGCACGAAGACCTGGTGATAGGGAAATATCTCCCGAACCGCAACGACCTGGGAAAGCGCTGCCCCTCCCCGGCCAGCTGAGTTCGACACGAGGATCGCTGCCCGCCGCCAGGAGGTTCTCAGGCTGAGCTGGCAAACCACCGGCTGAACCACGCGAACAAGATCACCCGGATGGACGAAATACTGGCCGATGTGCGCCAGGGCACGCGACTTGACGCGCTGCGCTACTAGCTGTCGGCGAACGCGGCGCACGACATCGGTTGCCGTAATGGGCTGGTCACCGACCGACATCGAGGCAGCTTCACGGTCCTGCCCAGCGCCGGCACAGGTCAGCTAGAAAACCACCCCGGCGTCGATTGCGTGGCTGGCGACATGATTGTGTCCAGGCCCCATGGGTCCGTCTCGGCCAAATATTTCCGGACCCGCTCCACCGCGCGCTTGACGCCCGGGTCGTCCTTGCCGGGGTTCGTCTCCATCGACTTGAGGAATGCCTGCAATTTGCTCCTGGGGGCGAACGGCGAGGGCACTGTTATCGTCCACGCCAAGTTCGCCCCGTCCTGCTTCGTGAACTCCCGCGCGTCCTTTTCCGCCAGCATCTGGCGGACCCTGGCCGCTGCTTCCCGCCACTCCGGGCAGTCCATGTAGTTCTCGCTGCGCCGGAGGAAGGCCAGAATATCGCTCCGCGGCGCGCGACCGCGTAACGATGCCGCGGTAAGTGGTTGATCTGCCGTCGCGGTAAAGTCTTTGCCGGGGGCGCAGCCTTGAGCGCCACCGCCCTCATTTCATGCGAAAGCGATTGCGGATCCCCAGCCCAAACAGGAAGAGCAGGACGAGGCCAACGAACAACTGGGTGATCGACACGAACTTCAATCCGGCAGCCGAGAGATCGTTTGGCTCTATCAGAGTGACCGGCGCTCTGCCCAACACGACGTTGAACGTGCTGGCAAAGCTGATCTTTAAGGCCTGCCCCCAGTCCGCCGCCATCAGGGATGCCCAGGCCTGCCTCGAGTCCGCCGCCATCAGGGATGCCCAGGCCTGCCTCCAGTCCGCTGATGGGAGGGATGTCCAAAAGCCAACGCTATCAGCCGCGAATAGAAAGGCGCCGATGTCACAGTTGCCGCCAACAACAAAAGCGGACGGGCGTAGCTACGACCATAGTCACTCAGAAATCCGTAGAGCGCGATCGGCAAGCCGTGCCAGCCCAAGACCACGCACCGGCATTGTTGCTCCAAGGCGAAGAAGTCAAGCGGCGCCCCAGTAACGGGCCCACGCACGACCCGAGGGGCTGGAGCGCCCCCGGGCAGCCCGTCCGACCCATGGGCGTCGCACAGCCGAGATGGAGGCGGATGCGCGCATCGCCCGGGACCGGGTAAGCTTCCCGCGTCGCGATGGCGTACTGGATCAGCTTACGCGCATCAACCCGCGGCCCACACAGCACCGTGCGCAACCTGCTGGCGCGGGCCTGATCCGGAGCGTCCTGATCTCTGCGTGATGGCATCGAGCGCGATCCGCCCGGCGCGCTCAGGGTCAAGCCAAGATCGGCGGCGATGGCGGCGGCGCGCTCGCCGCCTGGATCCCGTGGCAGATCGCGGTTGCGCACGTGGCCCCCATCACCCGCCCCGCGGAGCGGAGCAGCACAGCGCGAACTCGCGCGCCGGCGCGACCGTGCGCGCTGCTGGCGATCGGCACGGCGGCTGCCTTCCGGTCCGCCAAGAAATGAAAAAATGGCCGTCAGCCGCAGGCGTCTGTGGCCTGCCCCGACCTCGCTGGCCAGCAGCGTGGTCGTCCATGGTGTGAAGTACTTCATGGCACCGATGCCGGCTCGGCACGATACTCCATGTCAGCCCAATCGGGCGCGGTCGTACTCGGCCGGCAGAACGATATGGACGACGAAGGCCCGCTGCTGCTGTCTTCGGTGCAGGGCATCGAAGGCGTGTCGATGCCCTATGCCTACGACGTGGTGATGTATCGTGAGCCGGATGCGGGCGACATCGATCCGAAGAGGACGATCACCGTTCAGGTGGCTTATCAGCAGGCCCTCGACAGCCAGTCCATGTGCAACTGCATGTGGGCTGGCGTGATCACGATCACCGATCCGGGGCAGCAGACGACCGAGATACCATGACCTGACAGCACGAACTGGGGGATCCGACGATGGGTACGACGACAGCCGACGACATAATCCCGAAACCAGGCGTCTGGCCGGCGCAGGCGACGACGTTAAAAATCAACACCAGACTGGGACCCCAGCACGATTCGGGCGACAGCGGCGCCCTGTTGCTGCAGATGATCCAGGGTGTGGAGGGCATTTCGATGCCGTTCTCCTATGATGTGACGTTGCTACGTTACATCAGCGATCGCGACATCCATGTCAGGCAATTGATCAACAGCCCCGTGACCATTGGCATGCGGGGCCAGACCGACATTTATACATTCCGGCGCGGTTTGATCCTGAACATGGAAAAGGACGAGACCAACAGAGGACGGTTCGAGGACGGGCCGAAAACCGACTTCCTGGTATACAAGGCGAAAATTGTTCCCGCGCTCAAGTTGCTGGACTACGAGGTGAAATACCGCGTGTTTGAAAACGTCAGCGTCCTGGACGTCCTGGAGGAAGTAATGGACGGGTTCGACGGTATTATCAATTTCAATTCCTATGTGACCCAGTTTCTGACCAAAGGCCCATATCCTCGCATGCAATACTGCGTGCAATTTGGTGAAACCAGCCTGGCTTTCGTCCACCGGCTATTGGACCAGTTCAATCTTTGGTACTACTTCGATCACGATGACCAGAACTGGAGCGACCTGAAAACCGAGACGATGATCCTGGGAGACAGTCCGCCTACGTTCAAGGATGTCATGTTCGGAGACATGAACGTCGTGACGACACCGCCTCGTGTCAAGGACATCTCAAACTTTCAGCGGCATTTCACGCCGGCGCACAGCATGTGTGGGCCGGCAACTACAACATGTTGGATCCCGCCGACCCGCCGCGCGGAGACGTGTCCGTCAACAGCCACTACAACGTGTTGCCGGGGCCGGGTGACACCGTCCCAACGCCCTATGGCCGGGAAATCTTTCCAGGGGCGCCGACTGTCCCGGACAAGAAGGTAACCGATGGCCCGGAGACGGTAACCGATCGGATCTTGAACGGACCCGCCGAAATGGAACAACTGGCCGAGAACCAAATTGAAAACGAGGAGGTCAATACCTTCACCGTGCAAGGGCAATGCAAGCATCCCGGCTTCATCGCCGGGAAAAGGTTTGGGATCGTCAAAGACGAGACTGGCGCGACCATGTCCGGCCTTGGCGTGCCATCCCAAAATCAATACCTGATCACGCAACTGTCATTCGCCGCGGTAGAGAATACTTACGGCCATCATTTCCATCAGGACGTTCTGAACTGGATCGATAGTCCAATTCGGTGGATTTATGGACTGTTCCGAGAACAAAACAACAGGCAGGGTTTGTTTCGCGATCCCCTGGCGGCGCTTGCGAGCGGCGGCCTGGGAACCATCGGGGACCAGTATAACGCGGGAACCGTTGGGTTCAACACGGCGACGGTGTTGGTTCAGGGATTGATGCAGACCTTGCTCGCGACTGCCCCGAAAGAGGTCATCGCGTGGCACAGCGACAGCTATGCCAATTCGTTCACGGCGATACCCTACGACGCGGACAAATATAATTATGTGCCCGGCCCGGACGCCGTCAGGCCGCGTGCCTATGGCCCGGAGTTGGCGATCGTCGTGGGTCAGAAAGGGAATAAGGCGGCCGCCGACGGCTTCCCGTTCGACGTCTACACTGACGGACTGGGACGGGTCCGCGTACAATTCCCGTGGCAGCGGACCCTCTCGACCGTGAAACATCGGTCCGCGGCCCAACAAGGAGTAGTGCTCAAACCCTTGACATCGGATTAGACACCTGCTGGGTGCCGGTGTCCGAGGCCTGGGCGGGACGATCGTTCGGCACGCAATTTCTGCCTCGGGTCGGCCAGGCAGTCATTGTCAGTTTCATCGACGGCGATCCGGAGCGTCCCATCATCACGGGCCGCCGGTATAATGCCGATCAGGGCATGTCGAACATGCCCTTCCCTCCGGATCAGTCGATGCGCCCGAAATACACTGTCAAAGACTGGTACGAACCGACAGCTTCGTCCGATGTCCGGTTCAGCGGTATCAAAACCGCCGCCATGCCGCAACCGAAGGACGGAGAGCCGCACTATCATCTCATGCGTTTTGATGATACGTATAATTGTGAACAATTGCTGATGCGCTCGCAAGGCCGTCTTGACGTGACCGCTTTCGCCCATAGCTACGAGACCACGTACGGTAACAAGAACGTCACCACCGCGCAAGGAACGGATGCCCACGGCAAGCCGTTCGGCGGCAATATGTATACCACTGTCGGCCAGGAATATGACCTGCATGTAGGCACCAGCGTTATGAGCAGGTCGAAAAGGATTACGAAATCACGGTCAAAGGCAACGTAAGGGCCGACCTTGAAAAGAACGTAACGGCGGTGATCAAGGGCGACGTCAGCGTCGCTGTCAATTCATTGGTCCTGGAGGCGACCGAAAAGATCACGCTGAAGGTCGGCCAGAGCTCCATCGTCATCGATCACTGCTCTATCTACATCAATGCCCCATCGATGATTTACGAGAATTCCTCTAGCGTTCTGGCGACGGGCGCCTCGGCGGTGACGCTGCAGAATGTCGCCGACGCCACCTTGGCCGAGCCTGGAGTACAGTGGAACGTGCGGCTGACGCCCTGCGACCCGCAAGGACCGTCCGGCGGAAGCCGGACTACCCATACGGCGACGCCGACACCCGCGCGGCCTTGTTCCTCCGGTGTCGGCGGTGTGAGCTGCGATTTCCTCCCTGATTGTTAGGAGACACCTCGCATGAACGACAAACCGGCCAACCGTGGCACGAGCGAGTCATGACTTCGGTGCCAAAACCTTTCGTATCCAAATCGACATGGCTCAAAATCGCCGCGCCGTTCGCCGGCTATGCTGGTGAGGTGGCGACCCTGGTGTCGCGGATCGCCCGGACTCAGGCCGGGCGCGCTGTGCTGGAGGGCATTCGCGCGGGCGGTGGGAGCGTCAGAATTCAACCGCCCGAACGCCCCACGAATCCCCCCAACGCCTGGGCTCTCCCCACCGCTGCCGAGGGCGAAGGCGCCAGACAGGTTGTGGTGTTTTATGATCCCGGTGACTGGCGCGGCGGCGCATCCGTCACGACGCCGCCGGGTGAGGAAGTGCTGTTCAGACTGCTCGAGGATTCCGTGATGATGTTGAATGGAGCGCGGACCCCGCGGGAGCCGGAGGCCGGCCCGACCCCGGCGATGATAAACTTCAGACAGGAGCGAGCCGGCTCGACGTAACCATCAGCAAGATCGGTCCAATGAGTCAGACAACCGCCGCCGCCGTAGACATCGTCCTCAATTGTCGCCCAGGCAAAGAAGGGCTCTGTCTCGTGTTTCCCTACACGGTCCAGAATCGCGGCATAACCCCGGTCTACGTGATGGAGGCGTCGGCGAGCGTTGATCCGGAGTCAGGGAGGCCCAAGGCGGACACGCAAGCCATCGTGGTCGTGCAAGCTCCCGGGGACGAGGCGATCATGGGGCGGTTGATCGCGCCGCCACCGGCGGATCGCAGGATGGCGATACCGGTCATTCCGCTCGCCAGGCATCTGCCGCCCGGCGGCATGATTGAAAACCGGATCGAAGTCCCGATCCCGCTAGCGGAGGTCAGCCCCTACTACGCCGATCTGCCGTTGCGCCAATATCAGGTCACCCAACTGAAAGGCGTGACTTTCGCCATTGGCTACTGGGTCGATGGCGTGGACGGCCTGATCGCGTCGCCGGTCGATTTCGCGCCCGGTCTTTTCAACATCACGACGCGCCAAACCGGCCGAAACGCGCGTATCGCGTCGCAGCATTTCCCGACGCAGCAGTTGCAGTTGCTCAAACGCATCGGTTCGTTTCCGCGTGAGGTCGCGGGTCTGTCCGTCCTCGCTCCGGAGGGGCAATAGATGCATCGCCGCCGCGCTCACGAGAAAGGTGACGAGTCATGAAGGCTCCGCCGACACGAAACGTCGCGGCGACATCAAACTGGCTGCAGATCGATACACCGCAGGCGGGGTATGCGGGCAGTGTCGTGACGCTGGTCGCGCGGATCTCGCGCAAACCGTCGGGGCGGACGGTTCTGGAGGGCATTCGCGCGAGCGGGCGGGTGGTGCGGATGAGCGTCGCCGGCGCGACCGTTGATCTCCGCCTGGTCTGCAAGCCCGGCAAGCACGGCAACATGTTCGTGTTCGACTACACGCTGGAAACCACGGGACCGGGGTCGTGTACGCGATGGACGCGGTGGCGGCCGTCGACAAGGGCGGGGAGGCGGCCCAGGCGGATCCGCAGGCGCCCGTGGTGCTGCATGGCCCGAACAAGGACGCGACGATCGGCAAGTTCATCGCTCCGCTGCCAACCGACCGCCGGGTCGCGATGCCGGTGATCCCGCTGGCGCGGTTGCTGCCGCCGGGCGGAATGGTCGCGGGCCAGATCGAGATCCCGAGTCCGCTCGCTGAGAGCAGTCCGTATTTCGCCGATCTGACGTTGCGGCAGTACCGACATCGTCGAGACCAAGGGGGTGGTTTTCGCTATCGGCTACTGGCCCGATGGCGTCGACGGGCTGGCGGCGCTCCCGACCGAAATGCGCCCGATCTATATACCGTTGTGACGCGCAAGACTGCACGGAGCGCCCGTCTGGTGTGGCAGCGCTTCGCCACCCGGAGCCTGCAGCTGTTCCGCCGCACAGATACCTTCCCACGCGAGATGGTGGGCTTCCACGCTTCGGCGCTCACCGTCACGGCGCCGCAGGACGACAGGCACGAGCCGCGCGGTAGCCCGCCGGCCGGCTGAGCGGGCGGCCTGAAGGGGATGCGCGGGGGATGTCCCTACCGCCGACGCGGTGTTGCTGGCAGCGGTGGACAACGTGGCGGGAGAGGCATGGCTGCATCAAGGGGGGTCCGGTAGATGCCGCCAGGACAGTGCTGCAGCGCGCCAGGCAATTGCGCGGATCACCTCAGGTGTCGATATCCTGTCCTTCGACAGTATGAGCCTGCTGACCCGCATCTTCCTCTATCAGGTAGCCGGCGCCGGTCAAAAGCCAGCAACAGCCTTCTCGGGGGTACGCCATAAAACGGGCAGAATAGCACGGTTCGTGGCACAAACCAGGAACGGCTTTGCCCGATTGGCTGTCCCAATTGATCTGGGGCCGCCTGATCGAATGCAAGCCATTGATATTGCTACGAGTGATTCGGCCCGAGTTTGCGATGGCTCCGAAATGAAAGCTGGAATTCAGACGCAACATCAGCGGTTTGTCTGCCAAGCGTGCTATCCTGCCCGTTCTATGGCGTACCCCCGGGTGGGCCAAAATTGGCCAGCACAAGTGGGCCAAAATTCGATAGCATTGCCAATCGTACCTAGTCTAAGTCCGCAGGTTCGGTGCCGCGCTGTGCCGGAGACGATCGCACGGCAGTCAAACCGGTTTAGCCTCGAAACCGCGCGACTTCGCGGATACCAGATGTCATCGCGAAGCGTTGGGGCCGCCGCCCGTTTCGGAGAGCGGCTTGACCACCCCCACGTCTTGGATGGTCTCCTCGCCCGTCGTGCTCGCGATTCAGTTTTGGCTGCACTTCGCAGACAGGAAGCCCCCCTCAGCTTTTCATGCCATGACAGTCAATGAGACTGTGGCGGCGGTTGCGGGCCGTCAATGTCAGGCCGAACTGAGCAGGCTGTTGCTCAACGCCGCGGTGGAGGCGTTGCGGGCAGACGTCGCAACGTCAGCGACGTGGACGACACGGAGGCCGCAGCCAGCGCCGTGGCCGCCAGCGCGCTCGCGCTCTCTGTTACGCCCGACATCACTTTTTATGAAATATCAAAAATCCTGGAACCCGGTCACCTCGTTACGATATGGGTGGGTGCCGGAACTGGGATGAGCTAGCCTTGCCTATCTGGGCATGGACACATTGCCCGCAATTGGATGGTCGCGCTGGGCGTCACTCGCAAGCAGACTGAGGATTGCTGGGTCGTTGGCGTTGGTCCAATATCGATATTCGTTTCCGTAGTCAACACTAACTCTCTTGCCTTGCTGTTGCCACTGGTTGAACTGAGATTTGAGACGACTAGGGTATTCTTGCTCGGGGCAGAAAACGCCTGCCCATGGATCCACCACATAGCGACCATCATCGGTCTTCAGCAGCGCCCAGGAATGGGCAAATGTCATCGACGCACCTCCGAAAGTTTTCAAATATGCGCCGCGCGTATTCCCGTTGCGGCCGTGATGAGCCAAATGTCCTGCTCTGAAAAGCCGAACTTGTCCTTAGCCAGGAACAACGCCACGCAAGCCATCGCACCGCAATTGGCCGCCCGATTGCCACCCGCTTTGCCGCGATTATAGAGCATATGACCTGCCTGAACCGGGGTTTTGCCACCGAGAACATCTTTTAATTGATGCTGGTCCGACGCCATGTGATTGTTCCACCGCCCTTTTACTGTCAGCATAGCCTCAGCAACCGGTATCTGCTTTGCGGCCGCGAGGTTATCTGCCGCCAGCGGCAAGTCGTCACTCGGACCCATCAACAATGTGATATTGCTGCCAATGTATGCCTTATTGCTCGATTTTTCGTGGCCCCCGTAGAACGACCTGGCCTTGTTATACACTGATTCTGCGTTTCTCTTATCAACCATCTAAACCCTCCGTCCGGGATCATCCTGTTGCTATGTCCAACCTTCGCAGCAAAAGCCAGATCCTCCAAACGAGTAGCTCGATCTGGTGATCAGCGTCGATACTGCGGTTGCGTACCTCGCCGCCGGAGCCCTTGGTAAGCCGGTATGGGGCAATGCCGCAACGAGCTACGACAACCAGCTTCAAAAAAGGGCAGAGTGGTAATCCGAAAGGCAAGCCGCCTATGACGCCAGAGAAGCGCGAGTTTAAAGAGGCGTTCATTCAATTGCTACCCAAGGCCTGGCAGCGTGTGTCTGAGATGCTTGAGTCAACTGCGGACGAGCGGCGCTTTGCGGTGCAGACGGTGATGGACCGGTCCTACGGTAAAGTCGTTGAGCGCAAGGAGCTGTCCGGCCCGGACGGCGGGAAGATCCCGATCGAGGACACGACGCCGAGCATTCGGCTGTGCTGCAGCAGGTGTTGGGAGCTGAGCCGAAGATTCTGCTGGATGCTGTCGCCGACGAGGACACGACGGATCGCCATCTGAAGACGCCGGGCGGCCGGCCGATGCTCGAGTAGGCGGCATCACCGCGCCCGAATGAGCGCGTCTACGGTGGCGCGCACCACGGCACCGCCCGGGCGCTGGCGCGCGCGGCGGAATCAACCCGCGCCGCATGTAGGGCCCCGCGCGATGAAGGTTGAAGTGGACCGGAGCGGCTTTACCGGGCGCTAACGAGATAAATTCCGGCGACCCGCAAAACTGGTCGTTAAGGTCGTTCTGGTACAGTGCTGACTATAATTCCGAAGGAACACGCGATGATGTGGAAGAAAACATTGACGCTTGCGGTGTTCGGCCTCGCGCTCGGCCTGGGCGCCTGCACCGACCCGAACAACCCGGGCCAGCGCGCCGTTGGCGGCGGACTCACCGGCGGCGCCGCCGGTGCTGGCATCGGCGCCTTGGCGGGCGGTGGCAAGGGCGCGCTTATCGGTGGCTTGGCCGGTTCGGCGATCGGTGCGGGTGCAGGCTACATTACGACGCCGCAGCGACCCGGTTACTAGAGCATCCCGGGCGAGGGCGTGCGCGCGGCGCATCCGTAGGTTTGAAGGTCGGCGACAAGATCATCGAGAACGTGACCGGCAACGGTCGAGCACTTCATGGCCGGGGGCGATATCCAGCCAATCCGAGGAAGCGGCCACCGGGAAGCCGGCGTTGTTGACCAGCACGTCCAGGCCGCCCAGCCCGGCGATCGACCGCGTGCTCGCGGTCAACCTCCGCGGCGCCGTGCTGTGCGCCCGCGCCGCCATTCGCCACTTCCTGACGCGGCCGTTCGGACGATAGGGTGGCGACGATTGTCATGGAGGCGGAATAGTCGCCCAAGTCCGGACTGTCGTGCCGATTGTGTGAACCACGTCACAGCACTGCTCCGCCAAGCGTGGGATATCGGGTCAGGGCAGAGGAGGTCGTAACCGATGGCACATATGGCTCTGGCTTCAATCGAGAGAATGCCGGTTTCGGCCTCTTTCTCCATGCCGCGATCCTTCTCGGCGTTTGAAACGGCCATGCTTCTCTTCACGGCGTCTCCGACCAAGGCAAAGGAATTCGCCCTGTCGATGTACGAACGCGCGGCATGGGGCCTCGATGTCGATCAGATCGAGCATTGGGCACGTATCGTGACACAGCTAGCGCAGCTAACGCGGGCTCTTCAGGCGGATTGAATCACCACGTCGCCATCGACCACCACCATGCTCCGCCCGACCAGGAAACTGAGTGCGACGTCGGGCATCTTCGCTGGTCGATGAGGCTCCTCCGCCTCATACGGTTCCATGAACGTCGGCGACACCGCCGCTTTATTATCGACGGCGCGGACCTCCGAGTGTCCAGATCGAGGAAGGCATCGGACACGATCTCCAGCATCTCGGCGCATGGGCAACGGCATCGACGCACCACGGAACAGCAGCTTGTCCAGCGGGCGCCCGCTCGTGGTTCAAGGCCAGCAGCCGCATCAGCACGTCATCGTCGGAGATCGTCGCCGGCCAGCCTAGGCCGCTGCTACAGCTTCGTCCAAGGTCCGGTGTAGCGTATCGAGCCACGCGCCGGGCACGGAGACCACCAATTCGGGCGGGTTCAACCAGTGATCGCGCGCCGCGACCGTGCCATCTTCGATGAGCATGGCGAGCTTTCGGCCGCACACATCGGCTTCAACGAACGCCTGCCGGGCGGCCTTGAGTTGCTCGCTGATCATTCCGGCCTCCACCGTTTCCGCTCGGCCCTGATGCCCAGGGACGGGGGTCGCCGGCGCGACGCGGCGGTGTCGGTCATGAATTCGACCGGCTCCAACTCGGTTTCCTGTTCGAGGAGAGGGGCGAGCAGCACCAGGCTGTCGCATAGGGTGCCGTTACTGACTTGTCGCACCGACGCTCATCGCCGGATGGGCCCTTAGATATTGCGCAGCAGAACCTGACTCCCGCTCGCCGACCCGCTAATGCCGAAATGGCTGTCGCCCACGATGTCGATCGCGCCGTAACTTACCGCGCCGGTGCTGGTGGTGGTGGTGGCCAACGAAACTAGAGTGCCGCCGTGGCCGTCGGAGGACGCCGCCACGGTACCGCTCACCCCGTTGACGGCAGGATCACCCTTCACAAACAGTAGCGACGCATTTGGATCCTTGGCAAAGCCATAAATATAGGACAGCCCGGACAGACCGAACTGCACCACGATTTCGGCCGGTGCGGTGGACATCGCAGCAATGCGGTTCAGATCGACGATCGTTTCACCCACATCGTTCGGGAACAACTCTAAGCTTTCATACGGCGTTGGCTGCGTGTGGATGAACGTCAGACTGCCGGTGTTGTCCATCAGCGACAACGCGCCAGTGCGGGTAACGATAAACACGTCGCCGTTGTCGCCACTAATCTGGTTTTCGGGCATGTGCTCCGAAAACGGCGCCGAAACGACCTGCACGGACATCGGGGTCCCCCTGATTTGGCGCTAAGCATAGCACATCGAGGCGAGCAGTGCCATGGCCAAACCTCTCGCGCATGACGACCCGGCCGGTTATCGGGCGCGTTCGGGCGAGCGGGCGCGCGCGCCGCCGCCATCGCCACCGATCTTGGCTTGACGCTGAGCGCGCGGGACGGATCGCGCTACTTTGCGCTTGGTGACACGAATGTTGGGTCCAGGCCATCATCGGCATCAGAACCCGCACCATCGCGCGCATCCGCTCCATCTCAGCCGTACGCCGCCCGTGGGTCGTCCCGGCCGCCTGGAGGCGCTCCAGCCCTTCAGCCGTGCGCGGGTCGGTAGAACCGCCCACCATGCATCCTGCACCACCCAGCGGGGATTGCTGGCGCCATACACGGGGTGCCCGTCCTGGTTCGGGCACCACACCTCGGCCTGGCAGCGGACATCTGTTTGATTTGTACCCAGATGCCGCAATGGCATCGTTCCGATGGAGTTTAATCCGGGTGAGGCGCTACAACGCTTTTTGTCGGGAGGATCGACAGCAGACAGATGACGCCACAAGCGAAGCAGATCAGGTAGCAGCGCTGGAGGCGATCGTCCGCGCGGCGCACGAGCAAAACCCGTCAGCAAGCCCAGCGTGGCTGGCAACGGCGGCGATGCAGTCCATCGGCTTCCGGCGCGAGATCCATCCAGTCGGGTATTGGGCCACGCATCGGCTTGCCCGCATCGGCGTCCCCGCGCCAGGTCTTGAGGTGAAAACCCCCGGCAACGCTTGGCAATGTCGAAAAGAAGATGTCCAGTTCGCGTCGAATGTAGTCCCGCTCGCCGGCTGTGAACCCGGCGATCATCCGATCCTGCTGCTTGCTCATACGCGCGGCTTAGCACGCCGCATTTTGGGGCGCAGCCTAGACGAGGTGATATCCCGACGCGGGATGTGTCGCCGCCAGATCGAAGCAAGAAGCGCCGCCCGCATCTGCTGACCGGTTACGCTGGCGCGTTGTCGGTGATCCCGGGGAACAAGCGGCGCACCTCGATGGCGGCGGCGTCTGGTATGCCGTGCTCGCAAACTACGATGGGCACGTATACGCCGACGCACGATCATTCTATTCCGTCTAGTTCGTCGGTGTCTTGCGGGTCATCGCGCCGATCCAAGAACGTCGGAAGCCAAACTCAGAGCCAAGTCCTTGTGGATCTCATCGGTTCGCGCGCAAAAAACAACGAGCGCGGATGCCTTGACCCGCAAACCAGCCCGAGCCGTTGCGGCTATCCGTGTCATCGCCTCAATGGTTTCGTGCCAGCGCTGCATCAGTCCCGCGCGGTCGATGTCGCCGAGGGCATCGTCCCCCAGTTTTTGGTTGAGGGCGGCAAGAACTTCGCCGAGGACGAGAAGCTTCTGATCGCGCCGCATGACGGCTTGGAGAATTGCACGCTAAATGCACGCACTCAAGATACATAATGCCCGCACGCTCCGGAGCGATTGCTTGCGGGTCGCGCGCGCTGATATTCTGCCGCCATGGAAAGGGAAGAAACCGCGAACGTTCGCATCCCGAAGATCCTCCTGGATGCCGTACGGGAACACGCCAAGGCCGCCCGACGCAGCGCAACCGCCGAGTTAGCTATCGTGATCGAGGAAGCGTTAGCCGCCCGCAACGCCGCCGCTGACGCTCAAAGGCCACGTGCTACCAAAAGGACACATCGCCATGACCCAGATACCGCTGACGATCTGCGACCCCTCGCAAGAGCAGTTCGACCCAAAGCGGCATCGCGATGAGGTCATCGAGGTGCGCCGCGCCGAGCCGTTGCCGTTGTTGGGACGCCGGCCCGAGGCTTCCCCGCCGACGGCGGAGAACGTCTGCGATCCAAGCACAACGGTTCCAGATCCGCAGCGCCACCGCTGGGTTCGCTTGGGCGACGAACTGATCCCGATCGGGGCTTGCATCGGCGAACCAGCTTCAACCCGTCAGAAACAACGACGAACCATTCGAATTCCACAATTCTGACGCAGATTTGGCGAACTATTCCGAAGTCCTGATGGATCCTGTGACGATCTATACGGGTACGGATGGCAGTTCGGGTTCAGCCACGCAATACCTATTAGCTGCCGCCGCCGCAGGCCGTCGTCGTCCAGTAACCGCTACGCCAGGACATAACGGCCTATCTTGAGGCAACCGGGCAGGCAAGTGCAGTCAATAGCGTTTCTCTCGTCGCGCGGATCGAAAGAATCGTGGAAAACATCGACTACGAGGACGGCGCGTTTGTGAAAGGGCGCAAACCTGTTCACGATGGAGCCGCCGCCTTACAAGGCGCAACTTGACCATGCTGAGGCGAGCCTGGCTTCGGATCCAGCGAAAGCGGCTTTCGCGACGATCCAGAAAGAACGCTTCTCAAGCCTGGCTGAGACTCAAGATACATCGGCGGTGCGAGCTGAGCAGACGCCCCCCGATGGCAAAGAAGCCGATGCCGCTGTGCTGCAGGAGCAGGCGGCTGTCGAGGTGGCTGCAATTCTCTATTCCTACACCCAGGTTTCGGCACCGTTTGACGGCATATAGGGGCCTGCTCCCCGGCTATTTCGTGCAAATCCGCATTCCAGTCGGAACCACCAAGGATGCATTGTTCGTGCCGGACGAAGCCATGGGAAGCAAGCGGGGCAGTCGCACCTTGCTCCTCGTGAACACGCAGAACGTCGTCGAACAAGCGTTGTCGGCTTGGGCGCCAAGCAGGGCGATTGGCGGGTGATCACCCCGGGGCTAACCCAAGCGATCGCGTCATCATCGACGGCTTGCAGCGAGCCCGCCCCGGGGAAAGGTTGCGCCTCACGATCGTGCTTCGCGACTCGGCCAACACGCAGCAGAGGCCGGAGCTGAGGCGATCATGTCCAAGTTCTTCATCGAGCGACCGGTTTTTGCCAAGGTGCTTGCGCTGGTGATCCTCCTGATCGGCGGGTCAGCCTCTGCGTCTGCCAATCTCACAATACCCAAACGTCAGCCCTTGAGGCCCTGACCCGCCACCCAGCATCATGGAGCAGCCGTGCGTCCGTCAATCTCGGGAGAGATGCGCGGCAAGGCATCCCGCCGCGTCCGGTTCTTCGTCGGTATTTGCCGCCCCCTGCAGCGGATGTCCCTGCCGCGGCGGGAACGCAAACGGCAGCAGGGCGTTGCTCCGCCTGGCCCGTGAGCGCGCGGACAGGCCTGACCGGCGCGCGAGCGGATCTGTTGCATGCCTCAGACCCTGCCGGTAACGTCCGCCGTGCTGAACAAGGGGTAGTTTTCTCATGGACATGACGGGCGAGCGGCGCATTCCGGCTCCGCGGCAAACCGTTTGGGAAGCACTCAACGATCCAGAGGTGCTGAAAGTCAGTATTCCCGGCTGCGAGAGTCTCGAGAAGCTGGCCGACGACCAGATGAAGGCAACCGCCGCAGTGAAGGTCGGCCCAATCTCCGCCAGATTCACCGGCAAGGTGCACTTGACCGACATCGACCCGCCGAACGGGTACCGTATCAGCGGCGAGGGGCAGGGCGGCGCCGCCGGCTTTGCCAAAGGCGGTGCCAATGTCGCCCTGGCCGATGAGGGGGCCGACACGCTGTTGACATACCAGGTGAACGCGCAGGTCGGCGGCAAGCTCGCGCAGTTGGGCGGCCGGCTGATCGACGCCAGCGCGAAGCAGATGGCCGATCAGTTTTTTGATCGATTCAGCCGGCAGGTGCAGGCGATGTCTTCCGGATCGTCCGCCTCGGCCGCCGCCCCGCCCGCCGAACTGCAACCGTCGGCGATCTCGGTCTGGTCGCTGATCCCGCATGAGCCGTTCGGCCTTCCGATCGCCGCGTGGATCGGCGGCGCGGTGTTCGTCGTTATGGTGCTGCTGATACTGGGAAGCATGCTTTAGTGGCGGCGCTTCCCACGACGGTTGCCGACACCGCGAAGCTGCTTGCCGACCATGGCTACATCGCCGATCTGGAACTGGCGACGACGGTGCACCTGGCGCTGGCGATGCAGCGCCCGCTGTTTCTGGAAGGCGAGCCCGGCACCGGCAAGACCGAGATCTCCAAGGTCCTCGCCGTGGGCCTGAAGCGCCGCCTGGTCCGCTTGCAATGTTACGATGGCATGGACCTGTCCGCGGCCGCATACGAGTGGGACCACGCCCGGCAGTTGATGGCCATCCGCCTCGCCGAAGCCGCCGGTCAAACCGACCGGGACGAGTTGTCGCGAGATATTTACACGCGGGAGTTCCTCCAGGCCCGCCCGCTGCTGTCGGCGATCGATCCGGACCTGCCGCCGGCGGTCCTGCTGATCGATGAACTGGATCGGGCAGATGAGCCGTTCGAGGCGTTTCTGCTGGAATTGCTCGCGGACTTTCAGATTACCGTGCCGGAATTCGGCACCGTGAGGGCGAAAACCCGCCCCGTAGTGATCCTGACCTCGAATCGAACGCGGGAGGTGCACGACGCGATTCGCCGCCGCTGCCTGTATCATTGGGTCGATTACCCCGATGCGACGCGAGAGCGGGCGATCCTGGCCACAAAGGCGCCAGGTGTTCCCGAAAAGCTGGCGCAACAGGTCGTCGGGTTCGTGCAGCGGCTGCGCAGCGAGGAGCTATTCAAGCTTCCCGGCGTGGCCGAGACGATCGACTGGGCGCAAGCGCTGACCTACCTGAACAAGACTGAGCTGACTGCCGGCGACGTGGACGAGACGCTCGGGGTGCTGCTCAAGTATCAGGACGATATCGCAAAGGTCCGTGGCGCCGAGGCCGCTCGGATTGTGACTGAATTGGCAGGCTGAGAGCGCTTCATCGCAGCCGCAGTCCACGGTGATGGCAATTCCAGGCGCGGATCCGATGGCGCCGTGCGAGCGGAACGGCTATGCGCATCGTGACCCAAAGCTGATCTGAAAGCTTCTTAATTGCCGGTGTATTCGATATATTCCGGAGATGCCCTTTGATGTCCATGATTTCCCGGGTGCCTCGCGCATGGATCGTGCCGCGACACGCCAGAGCCGTCGTCTCGTCGCCATTTGGCTTTTCACCGTAGCGGCCATGATCATGGTGATGATCGTGTTGGGGGGCGTCACAAGGCTGACCGGCTCCGGCCTTTCGATCATGGAGTGGGCGCCGCTTATGGGCGTGCTACCGCCCACGAGCGACGCGGAGTGGGCGAGGTTATTCGATCTATATCGGAAAATCCCGCAATACGCGCTGGTGAACAATGGCTTCGGCCTGGACGGGTTCAAGCACATTTTCTGGCTGGAATGGACGCACCGTCTGTGGGGGCGGCTGATTGGGGTCGTCTTCTTGTTGCCGATGCTTCTGCTTTGGGCCACCGCCCGAATCGAGCGTCGCATCCTGCCTCGCCTGGGGCTGCTGTTCGTTCTTGGCGGGCTGCAAGGGGCGGTTGGCTGGTTCATGGTCGCCTCCGGCTTCCTACCTGACACCACCGCCGTGTCGCCTTATCGCCTGGTCATCCATCTGGCACTGGCCTTTACCCTGTATGCCGCGATTGTCTGGACCGGGTTGTCGGCACTCTATCCACTCCGCCACCAGGTGCCGGTCTCGCGGTTGTTGCGCGGTTTGGCAATCGCTTCCCTTGTGATGGTGAGCGTGACCATTGTCGCCGGGGGTTTGACCGCTGGGCTGCACGCCGGCCTGACGTACAATACGTTTCCACTGATGGACGGGCATCTTGTGCCGGCCGGTTACACGATGCTGAGTCCGCTGATCCGTAACCTCACTGAGAACGTCGCCGCGGTTCAGTTCGACCATCGCCTCGTGGCGACCGTTACCTTGATCCTTGTCGCCGCGCTCGTCGGGGTGGGTTGGCGCACCGGTCTGCCGCGCTCCTTGATTGGCTGCCTCGCCGTGGCGGCGCTCGGTCAGTATGTCCTTGGGGTGACCACTTTACTGCTGGTGGTGCCGGTGTCTGTCGCGACGCTTCACCAATGCGGCGCGGTTATCCTGCTGACCGTCGTACTGGTCCTGGTGCATCGTCTGTCAAAGGCACCACGCCCGCTGGCGAAGGCCCGACCGGTGTCCGAGACAACGGTGATATGACGGATACGCTAACGATCTGACTGGAGACCGCGGTCCGGGCGAGCCCGAAGCAAAATCCACCCAAACTCGCGGATTTTTACAATCTGAGTCCGACCATGCGCTGCGCGTGGGCCTTGGAAATGGGCCAATCCGGTCGTGCCTGAGTGGTGGTCAAGGGAAGATGGGCATACCATCTATGTGTCTGCAAACATCGAAGGGATCGCTGCCATGAGCGCCATCGCCGCTACCGACAAGCTGTTTTTTGACCGAGCGGACGCCGCGCTAGATCAGGCGGCCGCGGCCCAGATTATAGAGCAAGCCCTGAGCAGCAGCGACGACGGAGAACTTTTCCTCGAGTACCGGGAAAGCAAGTCGATCAGCCTCGACGACGGCAACATCCGCTCCGCCAATTTCAACTCCGGTATGGGGTTTGGCTTGCGCGCTGTCGCGGGGGAGGCGACTGGGTATGCCCATTCCGGCGAGATCTCCGAGGAGGCGCTGCGCCGGGCGGCGGCAACGGTATCGTCTATTGCCGCGGGGCATTCGGGGACGGTAGCGGAGCCCCCCCGAGCGACCAATGCTCGGCTGTATTCGGATGCCAATCCGTTACGGCTGATGGATTTCTCAGCGCGAACCTCCTTGCTAGGCGAGATCGATAGTTATGCGCGCGGCAAGGACCCGCGCGTCAAGCAGGTGATGGCGTCGATCAGTGGGGAGTGGCAGGCGGTGCAGATCCTGCGGCCCGACGGCACGCGGGTGGCCGATCTTCGCCCGCTGGTCCGGCTGAATGTGTCGCTGGTGGTGGAGCAGGGCGGACGACGGGAAACCGGTAGCCACGGTACCGGAGGCCGCTTTTCCTACGATTTCATAACGCAGGAAACTACGTGGCGGGGCGCCGTGGATGAGGCGCTGCGTCAAGCTCTGGTGAACCTGGACAGCCGACCGGCGCCGGCCGGTGAAATGCCGGTCGTGCTGGGGTCCGGATGGCCGGGTATTCTACTGCACGAGGCAATCGGCCACGGGTTGGAGGGCGATTTCAATCGCAAGAAGACATCGGCGTTTGCTGACCTGATGGGCAAGCGAATCGCCTCCCCTGGTGTCACGGTCGTTGACGATGGCACGATGCCCGACCGGCGCGGCAGTTTGACGGTCGATGATGAGGGAACGCCGTCCAACCGAACGGTGCTTATCGAGGACGGAATTCTGGTTGGCTTCCTCCAAGACCGGCTAAACGCGAGGCTGATGGGCATGCCGGCGACCGGCAATGGGCGCCGGCAATCCCACGCTCATGCTCCCATGCCGCGGATGACGAACACTGTGATGCTTGGCGGTTCGCACACGCCGGCCGAGATGATCTCGTCGGTCAAGCGCGGCTTGTACGCGGTTAATTTTGGCGGTGGCCAAGTGGATATCACTTCCGGGAAGTTCGTCTTCTCGGCGAGCGAGGCTTATCTCATCGAGGACGGAAAGGTCACGGCGCCGGTAAAAGGGGCGACATTGATTGGAAATGGGCCCGATTCACTGACCAAGGTGCAGATGATCGGCAATGACATGGCGCTGGATCCCGGAATCGGGACGTGCGGTAAGAGCGGCCAGGGGGTGCCCGTGGGTGTCGGGCAGCCGACCCTTAAGCTTTCCGGCTTAACGATCGGCGGCACAGACGCCTGACGACTAGATCACCATTAACGATCGCCATTTCTGAACTCGGCCACCTTGGGTGGCCGAGTTTCTTTTTGCGCTTTATTTCGCCCATATGGCGTGGAACATCATGCCATAAAGGACATAATGTTTCGTACAAAGATATTAATCCCAAATTTTCAGCCGCCCGCATAAGTATAACCACCCCTAAAAGTTAAATGTTCGAACTAAATATATTTTGGTTCATTAGGCCATCGGGGTGACGAATTGACGTCAAGATAACGTCAAAAAAACGATAATAAATTCTCACCCTGTGAGTATGTCTCCATCAACTGATCGTAAATGGTCGCGCTGAGGCAATCAATGCCTCGGGACAAAGTCACAGAAAGGTCACGCCAATGTCCGGATTCATCAACTTCTCCCTCGGTTCTTCGATCACCACTGGCACGGTCCGGATGGGCGGCTTCGCTCCGACGCTGGCCACCGCCGATGCGTCGAAGGTCCGGATGGGCGGTTTCGCTCCGACTTTGGCCACGGCCGATTCGTCCAAGGTCCGGCTGGGTGGGTTTGCCCCGACGTTGGCCACGGCCGATGCGTCCAAGATCCGGCTGGGTGGGTTTGCCCCGACGCTGGCCACGGTTGATGCCTCGAAGGTGCGGCTGGGTGGGTTTGCCCCGAGGCTGGCCACGGCCGATGCGTCGAAGGTGCGGATGGGTGGCTTCGCTCCGACGCTGGCCACGGCCGATGCGTCCAAGGTGCGGCTGGGTGGGTTTGCCCCGACGCTGGCCACGGCCGATGCGTCCAAGGTCCGGCTGGGTGGGTTTGCCCCGACGCTGGCCACGGCCGATGCGTCCAAGGTCCGGCTGGGTGGGTTTGCCCCGACGCTGGCCACGGCCGATGCGTCGAAGGTGCGGATGGGCGGCTTCGCTCCGACGCTGGCCACGGCCGATGCGTCGAAGGTGCGGATGGGCGGTTTCGCTCCGACGCTGGCCACGGCCGATGCGTCCAAGGTCCGGCTGGGCGGCTTCGCCCCGACGTTGGCCACCGCCGATGCGTCCAAGGTGCGGCTGGGCGGGTTCGCCCCGACGCTGGCCACGGCCGATGCGTCCAAGGTCCGGCTGGGTGGGTTTGCCCCGACGCTGGCCACGGCCGATGCGTCCAAGGTCCGGCTGGGTGGGTTTGCCCCGACGTTGGCCACGGCCGATGCGTCCAAGGTGCGGCTGGGTGGGTTTGCCCCGACGCTGGCCACGGCCGATGCGTCCAAGGTCCGGCTGGGTGGGTTTGCCCCGACGCTGGCCACGGCCGATGCGTCCAAGGTCCGGCTGGGTGGGTTTGCCCCGACGTTGGCCACGGCCGATGCGTCCAAGGTGCGACTGGGTGGGTTTGCCCCGACGCTGGCCACGGCCGATGCGTCCAAGGTCCGGCTGGGTGGGTTTGCCCCGACGCTGGCCACAGCCGATGCGTCCAAGGTGCGGCTAGGCGGCTTCGCTCCGACGCTGGCCACGGCCGATGCGTCGAAGGTGCGGATGGGCGGTTTCGCTCCGACGCCCGCGACGGCTGATGCGTCGAAGGTGCGGATGGGCGGGTTTGCTCCGACGGTGAACCCCCGCTAAAACCTTCTCGGTGGGCGGCAAACCGAGCATAAAGTGGCAGACCGCGCCATAATGGCCGGTCTGCTTGTCCATTCGCAGCCTGGAGGGATCCTTTGTCGTGAATAGCCCGACTCGTTCCGAGGCAGCGGACGGCAAGCCCGCCACGAAAGCGAAACTGGTTACTTTCCATCGCATGATCCCGACCGCGCGGATGCCGCAGCGCGCCGACCGGTCCGCCGCCGGCTCGCTTCCGACGCGCGCCTTCCGGTATTGTGAACCCGCTACGTCTGCCGCCGCATTCGGCTACTATCTGTTCCCGCCGATCGGCTTCTCCGTCCAATGGGACGGGAACGACGTCATGTGGACATTCGAAGGCGCCGGCGACTGGTTCCCGCTCAATTCCGCCGTCCAATTTCCCGGCTTCCGGGACTATTTCGACGGCATCGCACCGGATGAGATCAAGGAATTTTCCCCGCCATTCCTCGGTGTACTGCAGGAACCGGGTCTGATTCAGCTTTGGATGGGGTTGGTCGTGCGCACCGCGCCTGGGTGGAGTCTGCTGGTACGCGCGCCCGCCAATTTGCCTCGCCGCGGCGGGTGGGAGCCGTTTGAGGGGATCATCGAGACCGACCGCTGGTTCGGGCCGCTGATCACCAACCTGCGGCTAACCAAGACCAACGTGCCGATCGATTTCAAGCCGGATTTTCCCCTGTTGCAGGTCCAGCCGATCCCGCGCCACGTTTATGAGGACGCGACGCTCAACAACTACGAGATCGTGCCCGAGCTTGCGCAACTGACGCCTGAGGACTGGGACGACTACTACGACACGGTCGTCCGTCCGAATTCGCAGGTTGTGCGTCCGCGCGGTCAATATGCGGCCGCGGCTCGCAAGCGGCGCAATGCCGAAGGCGCAACGGATTAAAGCCCTGCAGGAATGTGAAAAACGGGCTGGACAGGCAGCGGCTGTTCGGGTGATGAAAGTAACATGTTCAAACGCTGCGGCTTCGGCCAGATTTTCAGCTCGCTCTGCTGTGTGGCCGGGCTGTTGACGCCGCTAACGGCGCAGGCCGGGGCCTGTCCCGCGGATCCGGCGATGGCCAAACTGAGCCTGCCGCATCTTCGCGCGGCGGTCGCGGCAGGGTCCGAAGGCGTGATTGTTTCTCTGGGCTCTTCTTCCACTCAGGGCGTTATGGCGTCCGATACTGCGCACACCTATCCCGCGATCCTGCAGTCCGCGCTCAACAAAGCGTTGCCGGCCGCGCAGTTCGCGGTCATCAACCGCGGCATCGGTGGCCAGGACGCGCCCGAGGAACTGGCCCGCCTCGACACCGATGTTATCGCCGTTCGTCCGCAACTGGTAATCTGGCAGGTCGGGGCCAACGGCGCGATGCGCCATGCCGACCCGTCTGAATTCCACCGTATGGTCGCGGAGGGCGTGGATCGCCTGATCAAGGCCGGAATTGACGTTATTCTGATGGATAACCAACGTTCGCCCAAAGTGTTGGCGGCGGTGGATCATATCATCCTCGAGGATTCGCTGGCGGACGTCGCACAGGAAACCGGGGTTAATATATTCTCGCGCAGCCACCTGATGGACTTCTGGTCTGACGAAGGGGCCAAGCCGGGCCTGTTTATCGCATCCGATGGCCTGCACCACAACGACCTTGGCTACCTCTGCGTCGCCCAGGCGCTGGCCCGCCAAATCGTCGCCGCCGTAAGCGCACCCATGGCCGTCTCGGCCAGTCGCTGAGGCCTCTCCAGCCGTCGTTGTCGATGCCGCCCGCCGACCGACTGTCGTCAGCCCAAAGCTGTTAACTGGGTATTAGTAATTGCCGACGCCGAGACATGCGCGGACGCAGCGTAGACGCCGTGATGTGGAACGACCTATCCGCTTGAAAACCACGGGAAACGATATAAAGACGTAATGAAACCAGGTTGGCGGCTGTACTGAGTGATTCGAAGCGGAGCCGTCAGTTCAGTGTGGCGTTAATCTGTTATTAACGTTATTGAATACACTTGTATCATTTTTGCCAATGCGAGATTTTGATTGATTTATTGCGCCTTAGAATATATAAGTGCGGCGTTTTCTACTTTGCTACAGATTCTTAGAGAAAGTTAACCTTCCGATCGTTACTTCATAGCCCTTTTGCGAGTTATAATCGCTCATCTTGCGGAAGCCGTCTCTGTGCTATTTTGGCTTATTGGAGTAGGCCCGAAGACCCGCTCCCGTCAATTGGGACACGTCATTCCTTAAAGCATCCATTCCGGAAGGATAGCATGATGTTCGCGTTTCATAACATCTCTGCCCCCTCGGAGGAGCGCGCTCCGGGCTCGATTGCCGCTCTCGACCGGTCGGTGCGCAACCCTCTGCCATGCGACGGTACCCGTTTCCTCGCGTCCTGATCCCAGTTCATATCAGCGATAGGCCCTTGACCATGGACACTCTAGACTACCGCTCCCGCGCCGCGGACCTCGAAAGCCTGTCGCGCGCCGGGACCGACTTGCTGACCGCGGACATCATCGAGAACCACACCTTCGACGAATTGGCCATCGGCGACACTGCGCAAATCGTGCGCACGTTCACCCAGGACGACATCGAACTGTTCGCCAACGTGTCCGGGGACGTGAACCCCTCCCATCTCGACCACGTATACGCCGACGCGACCAAATTCCACGGCGTCATCGCCCATGGCATGCTCGGCGGGTCGCTGTTTTCCACGGTACTGGGCACGATGCTGCCGGGGGCGGGCACGGTCTACCTCGCCCAGGACCTGCACTTCCGCCGTACCGTCAAACCGGGCGACACTCTGACGGCAAGGGTCGTGGTGCGCGAGACGCACGCCGACAGCAACCGCGTCGTGCTCGACTGCGTCTGCACCAACCAGAACGGCAAGGAGGTCATCTCCGGCACCGCCGAGGTCATCGCGCCCACCGAGAAAGTGCGTCGGGGCCGCATGGCGATGCCCGAGGTATCCCTGGTCCGCCATGCGGCCTACGACCACCTGCTGGCCCGAGCGGACGGACTGCCGCCGTTGCCGACCGCCGTCGTCCACCCCTGCGACAAGGACAGCCTGCGCGGTGCAATGGAGGCGGCAGCGGCGGGATTTATCGCTCCCGTCCTGGTCGGCCCGGAAGCAAAAATCCGGGCGGCCGCCGCCGAGGCCGGCTTCGATCTCTCGCGTATCCCGATCCTCAACACCGAGCATTCGCATGCCGCCGCCGAGGTCGCCGTGGGGCTGGCTCGCGACGGCAAGGTCCAGGCGCTGATGAAAGGAAGCCTGCACACTGATGAGTTGATGCATGAAGTGATGCGGCGAGACAACCGGCTACGCACCGACCGGCGTATCAGCCACGCCTACGTCATGCTGCTGGCAACGTCCGAGAGGCCGCTCATTCTATCCGATTGCGCCGTCAACATTGCGCCGGAACTGGTGGACAAGGTCGATATCGTGCAGAACGCGATCGATCTCGCGATCGCGCTCGGCATCGTGGTGCCCAAGGTAGCGGTGCTCGCCGCCGTCGAGACCGTAACGGCACGCATGCAGTCAACGATCGACGCTGCCGCGCTTTGCAAAATGGCCGATCGCGGCCAGATCAGAGGTGGCTTGCTCGATGGTCCGCTTGCCTTCGATAACGCGATCAGCGCCGACGCGGCGCGCAAGAAAGGCATTACCTCCGCCGTCGCCGGCTACCCGGATATTCTGATCGTCCCGAACCTGGAAGCCGGCAACATGCTGGCCAAGCAGATGACCTTCTCGGGCGGGGCGGATGCAGCCGGCATCGTGCTCGGCGCCAGTGTGCCAATCATTCTGACGAGCCGGGCGGATAGCATTCGCACACGGTTGGCATCGTGCGCGGTCGCGGCGTTGGCGGCGCAGCGCGCAGGGTAGCAGTGACCAGGAATCAGGTACCTAACGACAAAGTTCGGGTCGGCGAGGCGGCCTCATTTAGCTGCCACGGCCCGCCGGTCGAGTGCCTGGGCGGGACTGACGCGGAGGTTGGCGTCTGGAAGAGGGCTACCTCGGTAGAGGAATGGGCCGACCCCGCTTGGCCCGTTGACAGCTGGCCAGGGGCGATTTATCAGCGTCATGGATTTTTGGAATTCCGAATTCCGTGCTGCAAGCGCTGCAAGCCACACAAAGCCTGATTGATCGCACTTATCAGCAAATGCTCGCGGCGATTGCCGACGGCACTCTGCTGCCGGGCCAGCGTATCCGCCAGGCCGCGTTAGCCGATATGCTCGGTATCTCGCGGCAACCAGTCAGCCACGCGCTGCATCTGCTCAAGCGTCAGGGCCTGGTGGAGGATTTCGGCCGCAAGGGACTGCGCGTGGTGCCGCTCGATCCGGTCCGGGTGATGCAACTGTATCAGGTGCGCGAGGCGATCGATGGTCTCGCGGCGCGTCTCGCAGCAGAACGAACCGCCGCCGGGTCCGCCGATAGTGGCGAACTCGACCGCCTGAAAGATCAGGTTGAGGCGGGATCGGTGTTCGACGCCGCCACGCCAATTCCGATTCTGGTTCGGGCGGACACGGACTTCCATCGCGGGCTGTATCGGCTGTCGGGCAACCCGGCGATCGAGGAGATGACCGGCCCGCTCTGGCCGCATCTAATGCGGTCGATGGCGATGGTGCTGCGCGAGCCGACCTACGCCGCTCGGGTTTGGCGGCACGAGCATGCCGCGATCCTGCGCCACATTCTGGAAGGCGACCCGGTTCAGGCGGAGGCGGCTGCTCGCTTGCATGCCGCCAGCGCGTCCCGTCTCACCGCCGAACAATGGCAACCCAGAGCCGCTTAAGGAGGATATTCCATGCTGTCAGAAGGCCAAGTCCGTCAGTTCCACGAGGAAGGCTATCTTTTCCTGCCGGAGACTTTCACTGACACCGAAGTCGCAATCCTGAAGTCGGAAGCCGAGGCGATCTACCGCCAGCAGCGGCCGGAGGTTTGGCGCGAGAAGTCCGGTGCGCCGCGCACCGCATTTGCCGCACATTTGTACAACGAGGCACACGGTCTGCTAGCGCGGCATCCACGCATGATCCGCCCGGTGGAGCAGTTGTTCGGCGAAGCGGTCTACATGCACCAGTACAAGATCAATGCCAAAGCGTCGTTTACTGGGGATGTCTGGCAATGGCACCAGGATTACGGCACCTGGGCGCGGGACGATGGTATGCCCGAGCCGCGGGCGATGAATATTGCTGTGTTCCTCGATGAGGTGATGCCGATCAACGGACCGTTGATGCTGGTTCCGCGCAGCCACACGCATGGCGTGCTGCAGGCCGGTCACGACACCAGCACGACGTCGTATCCGCTGTGGACGCTGGACGAGAAGACCGTTACCGACCTGGTGGCGGAGGGAGGTATCGTCGCGCCAACGGGCAAAGCGGGCGGTCTGCTGCTGTTCCACGGCAATCTGGTGCATGGGTCGGCTGGGAATATCACACCCTATCCGAGAAAGATCGTTTACCTGACGCTGAATGCTGTTTCGAACTACATACGTAAGCCGACGCGGGCGGAATGGATCGCGCATACCGATTTTGCGCCAATTGTTCCGACGGATGCGGATGCCCTGACGCGATACGCGCAGCATTTCCGGCAGGCAGCTGAATAGGTTGAGTTGGGGTTGACAACGGCGCCGAGCGAGGTGGGATTTGCCTGTTCACTTCCTTGCGCAAGTCATTCGCAATCTACTTTGCTGAACCGCACGTCTCATCCTGAACGCCGTCGTGAACGCAAGTAATCTCCAGGCTCCGGTCGGTGGGACCCTCTATTTATCGCCGATCGGGGCGCCCCACTTGCCTTTGCGGAGCCGTCCTCAAAGTCTTCAAAAGGCCACCGGCCTTAAGCCAACGGAATAACGCAGCTACTGTGAACGACCGGGACAAACCCCCGGCTGGCAAGGAGGCGTCCCGCTGGGGGCGGATTGGCCATTGGCGAAACCGACGGGGCCTCCATGGCCGCCGGAGTTATTGGAATTGCTACTGGTGCTGCCGGCGTGACCGTTGGCGCTGCCGGCGTGACCGTTGGCGCTCCCGGCGTGACCGCCAAAGCTGGCGCCCCCCGCGCCGCCGGCTTTCGCGTTTGCCGAAACGGCTGCGCTGCCCAAAAGGATGATCGCGCAGGCACCGATCGTGGCGAGATTCCTACTCATATAGATGCTCTCTGCAAATAGTTCATAAGCTAACGCGCAGTTCATTGCTCTTGTGGTCCACTCCAAAATGGAGATGGATGAGGTTCCGGTTTGTGCAAGGGGCACGGGAACTTGAGGCGGGGTGGCTCTTTCGCGGTATGCGGGAGGGGGAGCCTGCTACGGGATGACGCCGAGGCGCTCGATTTCTCGCTCAGAGCAACGGTTTACATTCATGGTGTTGCCCGGTCCCGTGCGGATACACTAACTTCGGTTCAAGACATAGTGGGAGGAACAAAAGTGGCCAATCGGAGGGGATTCCTGCAGGGCTCGCTCACGGGGATGGGGGCGGCGCTGGTAGCGTTCGGCATCAACCCGGCGCTGGCGCAGGAGATGGGCAAGGCCGCGGGACGGTCGGACAAGCCGTTGAAGGCTGCGTTCTCGAATGCCGGCTTGCAGGCAACCTGGTGTGCCCAGGGCAAACAAGCGGCGGAATACTGGGGCAAGCTGTTTAATGTCGAGGTGACCTGGTTCGACGGCGAACTAGCGGCGCAAAAGCAGCGCGCGGCAATCGACAACCTGGCGTCGCAGAAGTGGGATTTCGTGGCCATTCAGGCGTTCGGCATCGGCACCCTGACCGCTCCGGTGAACAAGCTGATCGACGCCGGCACGCCGGTGATCGACATGGATACGCTGATCGCGCCGCTCGACACGATCAACGTCCACAGCTTCCTGGCTCCCGACAACGAATTCATGGGGGCGTCCGTCACCCAGGCGCTGGTTGATGCGATCGATGGGGAAGGGACCATGATCATGACGCAAGGCGCCCTCGGCCATACGGGAGCCCAGGGACGCGCGCGGGGCTTCCAGTCGGTGGTTAAAAAGTATCCGAAGATCGAGGTGCTCGACACTCAGCCGGGGGATTGGGACGTGACCAAGGTCGCGCGGATCTGGGAGACGCTGCTGACAAAATATCCGAAGATCAGTGCGGCTTATTTCCACAATGACGACATGGCTCTGGCGGCCTACAACGTGATGAAGGCGCATAACCGCACCGAGATCAAAATCGGCGGCTGCGACGCGATGCCGCCCGCGCTTGCCGCCGTCAGCGACGGACGCATGTTGGCGACCGTGCGCAATCCGTCTTGCCGCATCCACGGCGGCGCGGTGATCGCCGGGGTGGCGGCGATAGTGTCAGGTGAAAAGACCGGGCCGGGCGGGATCCCGAAGAACGTCATCGTTGACGGCCCGGTGGTGACAAAGGCGAACGCGCCCGGGATGATGTGGATGGAGGAACACTTTCTGATTTGATTTCCGGTGCCTGAACCGATTGTGCCCAAACCAAGCCTGCCGGCTTTGTTGGAACTTTCCGGGGTTACCAAGACGTTCGGCGGCGTGACGGCTCTGCGGGCGGTGGATTTTTCGCTTCAGGCAGGTGAAATCCACGGCCTGGTCGGCGAAAACGGCGCGGGCAAGTCGACTTTGATGAAGATCATCGCCGGGGTGCACGCCGACTACGAGGGCCAGATGCGACTTGATGGACGACCGGTCCATTTCGCCTCGCCGCGTGATGCGCGCGCCGGCGGGATCGGGATGGTGCATCAGGAACTGGCTGTTGTGCCGGGCCTGAGCGTCGCGGAAAGTGTCCATCTCGGTGCTCAGCCGGTGCAGCGGCTTGGGTTGGTTGACTGGCGGGCCATGCGCCGGGGAGCAGCCGAGCATCTCGCGAATCTTCGGGATCGATCTGGAACCGCGGTCGTTGATGGGCGGCTTGCCGCTCGGTTTGCAGCAACTCGTGGAAGTTGCACGGGTGCTCTATTCTGGAGCCCGCATCATCATTCTGGATGAGCCCACCTCGGCGTTGGCGCCACCCGAAGTGGAGCGGCTTTTCAGCCTGTTGCGCCGGTTGCGCGAGGCGGGCCGAAGCATCGTTTTCATCTCGCATTTTCTCGACGACGTGCTGGCGATCTGCGATCGCGTGACGGTGTTCCGCAACGGCCAAGCGGTCGCGACCGAAGCGTGTGCGCGTGTCGATAAGCGCTGGATCATCGATCGGATGATCGGGTCCGGCCATGAGGAGCTGGAAGAAAGCTACCTTGCCGACATCCCGCTGCACAGCCGGCCGGATGCCAAGGTTGTGCTGCAGGTCGAGGGTCTGAGTCGCGCGGGGGCGTATCAGGACGTGTCGCTTCAGGTGCGCGCCGGGGAGGTGCTGGGCATCTACGGATTTCTTGGCGCCGGGCAACTCGAGCTCGCGCGAACGCTGTTCGGCATGCTGCCGGCGGAGCGCGGGCGGATCGTCCTGGACGGCCGAGCGATTCGGCTGTCCTCCGCGTCGCGCGCGCGGCGCAGAGGGATGGCTTTTGTGCCGGAGAGCCGGCGGATGATGCTGTTCGGCATCGAGCCGGTGTTCAAGAACGTAACGATATCGATACTTGATCGAATCAATCGCTTTTGGCTGAGGCCGAGCGTAGAGCGCGGGATTGCTCGGGGGCATGTGGAGGGGCTGCGGATTCGACCGCCCGACGTGTCGCGGGCGCTTCGCACCCTGTCCGGCGGGAATCAGCAGAAAGTTGCTTTGGCAAAGTGGTTGACGCATCTGCCGCGCGTGTTGGTGCTGAGTGAGCCGACGCGCGGCATGGATGTCGGTGCCAAAGACGACGTGGTGAAGATCGTCCGCGGCTTGCGTGACCAGGGGATCGCGATCGTCGTGGTCTCGACGGAGCCGGAGACGGTGCTGTCGTTGGCCGACCGGATCCTGGTCATGAAGAAAGGCAGCGTGGTGCGCGAATTCGCCGACGAACCGGTCAGCAAGGACCGCCTGATGGAAGTCGCATGACAGGCACCGTGCTGGACTGGCTGCGCGGGCGTCTGCGCAATATTGCCCCGTTCGTTACCCTGATACTGCTCGTTGGTTTTTTCACCGTCGCGAGTGGTTCATTCGCCACGCTGGGTAACCTCGAAAACATCCTGACGCAGATTTCGGTGACCGGGATTATCGCGGTTGGGCTGACGTTCGTAATTCTCTGTGCCGAAATCGATCTGTCGGTGGCCAGCATCGCCAATGCGACGGGTATCGTCGTGGCGTATTTCACACTGCAGGACGCAAGCGTTTCGATCGCGAACATTCCGCTGCCGGGGTGGGCGGCGATAGTGATCGCGCTCGCTGCGTGCTTCGCTTTGGGCATGGTGAACGCGTTCGGGATGACGCGGATCGGCATCCCGAGTTTCATCATGACGCTGGCGATGCTGCAGATCGCAGCGGGCATCTGCGCGCTGCTGGTACGTGGACAGATCGCCTATGCCGTGCCGCCGCTGATCACGATCCTAGGCTCTCATTCGCTGGGACCGATACCATGGATCGTCATCGTCGCGACATTGTTCCTTCTGGTGGGGCATGTTGTGCTGACTTACACGCGGTTCGGCCGATACGTTTACATGACAGGCGGCAATCGGGAGGCTGCCGAGTATTCCGGTGTTAACGTCAAGGCGATCCTGTCGGCGGTGATGATCATCTCGGCGGTTTGTTCCGGTGTGGCCGGCATGCTGGGCGTCGCGTATTTCGGCAGTGCGCAGCAGAACGAGTTCGACACGTACTTGCTGGACAGCATCTCGGCGGTGGTGGTGGGGGGAACCAGTCTGTTCGGAGGTCAGGGCGGAATCGGCAACACGATCATCGGGTTATTTGTGCTGGGGATTCTTAACAACGGGCTTGATCACATCAACATCGACAGTTTTTTGAAGATTCTTATTCGCGGCCTCGTTTTGCTGGTTGCGTTGGCGGTCAATGTTTATGCGCAGCGGATGCGGACCGTGCCAATGGGATGAGATGGCTTAACGGCGATAGCCATAGGTCGAAGATGGATTTTGAAACTTCCTCGCTGTTGGGGGGTGGGTAGTCACGATCATCTCTTTGCCTTTCCCACGCTAAGACCACGGTGAGAAGTCGGCACGGACCTGGGGCAATGATCCAATGACCAGTAATCGCCTAGTCAGCGATATTGCCTGCGCCGACCTGGCGGCACGTCACGGCATGAAGCCTATATCTGACTGGACCTATCAAAAACGAATCAGGCGTGCCCAGCGCGAACGAGAATTCGCCGTGGCGATCGCCAACACCAACGCCTTTAGGTTCAGCAAGGTTTATGGCGTCATCCACTCCGAAGACCTACACCGGACCGAGCTGCCGTCTGCCAAGCATTGCGTGCTGTTCTTGTGGGCGTGCTATGGCGACGCTGCCCGACGCACTGGCAGCGCTGACCCTGTGGGGCTTTACCTACAAGATCAACTTTGCATGGTTGAAGCATTGGAACCGGGCGGCTTTTTCCCCATCCGATGCCGTCATGAACTGGTTCTGATCGGCACCAAAGGTCGTGTTCCTGCTCCAGCCCCAGGCACTCAACCTCCCTCGGTAGTCGAGGCCCAGGATGGCTGGGCGGCGTTTGCCGAGACGATGCGTGAATTGATGGCAGCAGCGCTCAACGTTCCGCCAGCGTCAGGGTTCCGCGGCGCCGCGGATGGCGGATGGATCCACTTTCGGATCGCTGATCGAAACCCTGCGGCGGGATGGCTCTACTTCTGCAACATTAGATGCTGGGCCGACGCTCTGGCCAGTGACGTGGGTCGGGTGAAGGGCAAGCTGCTGATCAAACATGATCCGCGGGATTTCGTTCAGGCTACGCGTGCTTGAAGCGAGTAATCAGCCCGGCCGATCCCTTCACATGATCCTTGAGCGCGGCGGCCAGCTCCTCCCGGGTCAGCCCGGGTTGCAGTGCTTTCGGGTCGAGGTCGGTGGCGACCAACGTCCAGGTGTAATGATGCCAGTCGGTATTCGGCGGGGTGCCTGGGCCGAAATAAACCGATTTCTCCATCGTACTCTTCCCGCCGACAAATTTGTCTGAGGGCTGGCTCAGTTCGCCCTCAGCGAACCCCTTTACGTCTGCGGGGATGCCGTAAACCACCATGTGCGACACGCCGGCCGGGGCACGACCTTCGGGATCGAACAGCAGGAGCGCGAAGCTCTTGGTGCCCTCCGGTACGCCCGACCAGGCGAGTGGCGGCGAGACGTTCTCGCCGACGCAATTCGGGGATCGCTGCTTGTCGCTGCAGGCGTTTTTGACCGCGAGCGTTCCGTTGTCCTGAATCTGCGGCGAGGTCAGCGTCAGCGGATCCGCTTTGGCGGTGCTGATCGATAGGGCCAACCCGCCCACCAGGAATAAACCTCCCAGAGCATATTTCATCGCATTTCCTCCTGTTGATCCCGATCTCGTCACCCGACATTCTCTGGATTCTCGATCCATTGACCGGAATGACCCGTGTGTGCTCACCGCACGTAGAGCACAGCCTTCCCCACGAAGCTGCGGTCCAGTAGTTGGCGCGCGACGGCACCGAGCTCGGTCCAGTCAGCTTCGATCTCGATACGCGGACGCAATGCTCCGCTGGCGATCAAGCCGGCGAGGATTGCGAGCCCCTCCGACGCGGGCTCTGCCGTGCGCAACTCATGGAACAGTATCAGCCCGTAAAGTCGCGCCCCACCCGAGCGGAAGAACGCGCCGCTGTCGAACGTGGCCGCCGGGCCTTGCGAAACGCCGAATGTCACGCAGGTGCCGCCTGGACGCAGCATCCCCAGCGCCGCGCCAAGGGCAGATCCGCCGACCGAATCGAGAATCAGATGATACGGACCGAACGGGGCGGCCGCGCTCAGTTCGGGCGCGAGGACCGTGCGATCGCCGCACCACTCCGCGACCATCGCCTGATGGGCCGCGTTGCGCACATGTCCATAGACGATCGCGCCGGAGGCGGCGGCGAGCTGGCAGGCCAGATGGCCGACACCGCCGGATGCCCCATCGATCAACACTTTGCGTCCCAGCAACAATCCACCCTGCCGCAGCGCATGCAGGGCCGTGAGCCCCGCCACGGGCAACGTCGCCGCCTGTGCATCCGTCACCTCGTCGGGCAACGCGGCGACCGCGTTTGTCGGCACACGGATACGTTCCGCCCATGCGCCCGACGCCAGCATGCCGACGACGCGTGTGCC
The DNA here is from genome assembly GCA_963832865.1 of uncultured Pseudomonadota bacterium. Classification (GTDB taxonomy): domain Bacteria; phylum Pseudomonadota; class Alphaproteobacteria; order Acetobacterales; family Acetobacteraceae; genus Rhodopila. The sequence continues at coordinate 144,266 of CAWHWH010000041.1, read as the reverse complement.
GTTGGCGGGACCGCTGCCATCCGGTGCCATCTCTTCGACGACACCGGCAAAGTCCCAGCCCGGCCGCCAACCGGGTTCGGCCACGCGCACCGCGCGGTTGACCTCGCCCCGGTTGAGCGAGATCGCGTTGACCCGCACCGTGACTTCGTCGCGATAGGCGGGGGCAAACGGTACCGCGCGGACCACCAGCCGCTCGGGACTGTCGTGGTCGACCACAACGGCTCTGACATCGGTCACGGCGGGTTCCTCCCTCAACAGCAGATCCAGCGGATCAGCCGTGCCCCTTGAACGCCGGCATCACCGCTTCGCCGACGATCCGGTATTGCTCCAGCATAATCAACTCCGGTGTGCCCATCGGCATGCTCAAGCTTACGGTCTCGAGGCCCGGGAACCGCTCCTCGATCCAGCGCAGATGGCTAATCAACTCCTCCGGCGTGCCGGCAAACCAGGCGCCGGTTTTCATGTAGTGCTCGACCCGCGGCACCCCCGCCGCGTACCAGCCGCCGCGCTGTCCCACCGCGGCGATTTGCTCCTTCGTCATGCCCGGCATGAAGTTCAGCGGCGCAAACATCTTCGCATGCTCTTCATAGAGCGGCACGATCTCGCGCATCGCCCGCTCCTTCGTATCCGCCAGGTGAATGACAAGGCCGATCATCAAATCCTCGCCGAGCTTCAGATCCTTCCCGGCGCGCGCTGCCGCATCGCGATAGGCGGTGATCGGTCCCGCTTCCATGGTCGCCGCGCCGCCGCCCACAGCGCCTTTGATACCGTACTTGACCATGAAATCGAGCCCGCGCGCACTGGCGCTGACCACCGGCTGCCAGCACTCGACCGGCAGGTGGATCGGGCGTGGCACCAGCGTCAGTTCCTTCAACGTATAGCCGCGATACGGCACCTCGGGCGGCAGCGTGTAATGCTTGCCTTGATGTGAGAAACTCTCGCTGTCGAACGCCTTGAAAATAATCTCCACCTGCTCTTCGAACAATTCGCGATTGGCGTTCTGGTCGAGCATCGGCGCGCCGAAGGTTTCCACCTCGCGCGTGTGATAGCCGCGGCCGACACCGAAGATGGTGCGCCCTTTGGTGAGGATGTCGGCGCAGGCGAAATCCTCGGCCAGCCGCAGCGGGTGCCACATCGGCGTGATGTTGAAGCCGCAGCCGATCCTGACGTTCTTGGTCAGGTGGCAAAGGTGCACTGCCGCCATCAGCAGGTTGGGAATGACCTCATTGCCCTCGTGCTGGAAATGATGCTCCGCCAGCCACAGCGTGTCCCAGCCGGTTTCGTCCATCATCCGGGCGATCGCCTCGGTCTTCTCGAACACGCTGGCGAGATGCGCGTTGGAGAAGCGCCGCTCGTTGAGGGGCGTGGTGTCCTGGCCGCGCTCCGGCAGATCGACGTGCCCAGCAAACACTGTCGAGAACTTGCGGATCATGGTTCTTCTCCCTTTGGCCGCCGCACGACACGTTGCCGCAGCACGAAGGCGCGCGCAACCAGGAGAAGGTCTGCGCCTGAAGCAGGTAATCCAAGAAACGCCGGTCGCCTTGCAAAGATTAATAATGATGGGGGAAGCGGGACGTGGCGGCGCAGCAATAGCGCCGACATCGTCGGCGAAAGCGATTCGAGTACTCAGGCTGGCAAATCAATCCAGGGTCGCGCTTCGAAGCCGGCGAAGGATCGGCGGCTCGAGTCCGATCAGGGCTTCGTCGCACGAGCGCGGCTCCTGCGAAGGCGTAACGGGATAATATGACAAGCCGCCGCGGGCAGCGGTTTCCAGTCGGCGATGGTCCAGGCGCATGACAGCGCTTCGGCGTTGTCGGTGATGCCAGGGAACAAGCGCCGGACCTCGATGGCGGCCGACAGCTCGCCCTCTCTGCTCGTAGGCGGTGCGGATCGCGGCGGCGGCTTCCTCGGAAAACGACAAACACGGCGGGCAGCATGGTGACGTAGCGGCGGCAGGCAAGCCAGTCACCGGCTGGTTGATGACGCCTCGCCGTTACCACCCTTCACTCTGGTTTTTATACGATTATGTGATTATAACGAAATCCGGAGTCGGACTAGGTTTGTTCCGTTGTGGAACCATTCAATGAAAAAGCTTCTCCTTAATGCTGCTTTCGTCCTGGCTGAGCTCGTCCTGAAGGGGCTCTTCCTCGCAGTGCTGGCCATCCCGGTGATGATCGCCCTGGGCGTCGCAGGACTGCTGTCTGTTCTGGTGCAGGCAATGGCTTTTGCCCGGCGAGCGGGGGTGCATGTCTTGGCGAGATGGACGCTGAGCCAAATCTGGTTCACGATCGCCGAACGGTCAGCTCGGACTGCCAATCGGTCCCGAAATTCCACCACGCGCGATATCCGCGTTTATCGCGCCTAGGTCGGATAACATTGGCCGTTTCGGGTGGCCATCGCTGGCGAGAACGCGACTGCACTAGTTTTCGACGTGGTTCGTGGTTTTCTTGTGCATCTGGGTCCCGGCGGCTGTGGTTAAGCAACTCGGTGTCGCTCGCAGCACCGTCTACCGGCTGCTCGGACAAGGCGTCGCCCCTCAGATGAACCAAGCTGCCAGGACCGCGCCCGCCGCCGCGCGCAATCGTGAGCCGATTCTGCGGGTGCTGCGCGATTGCCTCCCGCCGTCGGCGCGGGTGCTGGAGATTGCGAGCGGCACAGGCGAGCATGCCGTGTGGTTTTGCAGCGCGTTGCCTGCGCTGACATGGCAGCCGACCGATCAGGACCCGGAGGCATTGAGAAGCATCGCGGCTTGGCGCGATAGCATGGGCCTGCCGAATGTATTGCCCCCGCTGCCGCTTGACGCCGCTGCAGAGACCTGGCCCGTCGCCGAGGCAGATGCCGTCGTCGCGATCAACGTGGTCCATATCGCCCCCTGGGCCGCCACCCAAGGGTTGCTTACCGGTGCCGCGCGCATCCTGAGCGCCGGTGGGCTGCTCTTCCTCTACGGCCCGTTCCGCGAGGGGGGCGTGCATACCGGCGCTGGCAACGCCGCGTTCGACGCCGACCTGCGGGCGCAAAACCCATCCTGGGGCATACGCGATCTCGACGAGATCATCGCGCTCGGCCGCCGGTACGGGTTCGCGGCGCCCGAACGCATTGCGATGCCGGCGAACAACCTGAGCGTGGTGTTCCGCCGGCGCTAAAGCTAAATAAGATTGGGAACTCCAGCCAAACTGTCTGCGGTGTGCTAACGCCACGGCATCAGGCGTGGTTCAAAAAATTGGGGTTAAACGCAAAACGGCGAACCCGTGGAGGCGGCCGGTGTCATCAAACACACCATGCCGATTACCTAGGAGGCCGGAAGAACTGATTCTCGGGCCGCGGCAAACCAAGATTTGCGCGCAGGGTGGTCCCCTCTTATGCGCTGCGGAAGAGGCCCCGGCGTTGCAGCTCGGGGATGACCAGCGCCACGAAATCATCGAGGCCGGCCGGCACGGTCGCGAACATGATGTTGAACCCGTCGCAGGCATCGATCTCCAGCCACGATTGCATCATGTTGGCGATCTCAACAGCGGTTCCGACCATTTCGAGCCCGCCGAAGCCACCGACCAATTGGGCAAGCTGACGGACGGTCAAGTTCTTCCGGCGTGCCAGCGCGACAAGCGTATCGCGCCCGCTTTGGCTCTGGTTTGACGGCGGGATCTCCGGCAATGGCGCATCAAGGTCGAAGCGCGAGGCGTCGATGCCGAGCCGGATGGATAGATTGGGCACCCCGCTCTCGGGATGCACGAGACTGTCGAGCAAAGCTTTCCTTTGCTGTGCCTCCTCGCTGATGTGTCCGACAATCACGAGCGTTCCAGGCAAGATCTTGAAGTGATCGGCCGAGCGTCCCGCGGCCGTCACGCGCGCCTTGCGACGACGGCCCCGATGCGCGCGAAGCTGTAGAGCATGAGGCCGATAAGGGCCGTGTCGCGCAGATCGATGTGCGACGTGACGCCGATGCTATCAAGCAGCACGCGCACTTCAGCCGCATCGAGAACCGGCGTTTTGCCCTTGCGCACTACATGGCGCGGCCCCCGCACCGACAAAGGCGGATTGGTTTGCATGACCTGACCCGTCACCAGCCAATCTAAAAGGTGACGAATAGCGGCGAGGCGAAGTTTCGCGGTCGGAATTGAGTGCGAGAGCTTCGATTGCTTGATCCATGCGGCGACGTACGCCGGCTGCACGTCGGTTACTAGCCCCAGCTTCTGACCGTCGCACCATGCGAGGAACTCGCGTGCGGCGCGGAGGTAAGCGGCCCGCGAGTGGACCCTGGGTGGATGGCTGCGGTCCGAGAACTATTGATAATGAACGAGCTGTTTGAAGAAGCTGTCACCGCCGGAAGGAATTTGGCTTCGGAGAACTTGTTCTTTCCGACTGAGAGCGCCAAGAGGCCGATGGGTGACAGATTTATTTGCACGCGACCAAAAGCAGATCCACCTCCTCAAAACTACTGGCCACCAAAGGTCTTCTGCAGGGTGGCGACAGAGACGTGAGGCCAAGTCAAATTGGCGACCGGAGTTACTCCAAGGATGGGAAAGTTCAGAAAAACCGTCTGCACATATTGCAGTTGCAGGAACTGCGACGGCGCTGAGATCTCCTCGATCCAGAAAGTTGCGAACATGGTTGCGGCGTCGGCGTTGGTTTGCAGGAATGGGATATTTTCAATTCCCCCGCCGGCCCCTCGGACATTCCTAAGGATGTCTACGGGCGGCGGCTGCGCTCCGCTGCTCGGAACCGGCTGCTGTTGCAGCAGACTAGGCGTCGTGGCGATGTTGATCACGACCATGCTGGAAATTGTCTGGCCCGAGAGGGCGGCGGTCAGAAGTTTGGTCGGATCGAGAATTACCTGCTGCATGGGAACGCCGAGGATCGTGGTTGGCAAGGCGACAGCAGGAGCATTTCCCGCGGGCGTCCTGAAGTTTATCGCTGCTGGCGTGAGGTTCGAGAGATCGTAAGGCGCAAAGCCGGAAAGCGTGCCCGGCACGGGCATCCCCTTACCTGTTCCGGGGGGCGTTGACGTCTTTGGGAATGCATCTTCCACGGGGAAGGGTGATGTGTCCGCCGCGGCCACTTTATCGGGATCAAAGGGAATTCCCGTTGAACGGATCCAATTTGGTCGCCGAGCCCTGCGCGAGCAGAGAATTGCCGTGTGGTATGTTTCCCATTCTGGCGACGCTCTGAGTTCCCTCGCTGTCTTGCGACGGAACATGAATCCAGATGCCGGGCTCTATGTGTAGCGCGCCGCCCGTTACCGTGTCAGTAATTTTCTGAAGATAGGTCAAGCCGAAAAGCTCGATGTCATCTATGGCGAAGCCACGGTTCGGGATCGTCGACGAAATCGGGGTGAGACTAAGTGTCTCGAAGGTCTGGTTTACTCCAGGAAGACAGGCGAGCCACCCTGCTTGTCCGGCCGTCCGATGAGGTTGAACCCAAAGCCTTCCCAGGTCCGGAGAGTTCTGCGAGAAGTCCGAGATCAGCCGTGACTTGCGGGCGGCTGCGCCCCTTACGTATCGATGGGATCGTTGCTGACATGAAGAGAGTCCTTTGCGACTACGTTTTGCTCACGGGGCTGGTCAACAAGCCTTACCCGTGAGTTTCATTGGCGGTGAATTTAAGTCCTTCGCCCGATGGCTACCTCCGGCTGAACTTCGGCAGGCCAGCGGACCTCCGCCCGCGAGCGCGCCTTGCTCCGCTTTCCGCTTCCATCATGCGAAGGCGATCGGCCTCAGTCAGTTCCGCCGGTCATATAGCTCCGTCGTGCGCGCGCACTTATGCTCCGCCATCTGCCGGGCGTATTGAACGAAACCGCTCAGCGGTAGTGGCACGTGCCTGATTACGACGAGAGGTCCTCTGTCTATGAGACTTTAGGTGGTCCGACCGACCCTCACCAAGCACGAACTTCCGGTCGCTGAAAAAACCCTCTCTGCCGGCGTATGACCATCCGCAACCTCTCGCCGGCGAGACAACAATCCTAAGTTTATACGATTGGTAAATTCAGCCGCCCCGTGGCCGCTCCACGAACCGGTTAACGCTGGAGGATGTGCGTGCCTACCGGTATGTTGTTTGGCATCTGGTGGGCGGCGGGTTTCTGCATGAGAAGACGCGTTGTCGCAACCGACCAGCCGGCGGGTCGCCCTCGCCCTCCGGCCGCGCGTCCAGGGCCATGATGCGTTCGTTCCGCCTGAACTCACAACCTAAGCGCGAGGTGACAGTATTCGCGACCGACTTGGTCGGCGATTTGACTGGGGTTCGTGCAGTCCAAGCGTGCAATCGTCGCCGAGCAGGCGGCAGCGACTGTGCCAGCACTGTAAGAATACCTGAACAACCTACCATTATGCCAGTTAGGCGGTATCGCTGGGCCCGCGCGAGGTACCATGCCTTGAGCCCAATGTGTGCCGCCTGTTCGTTGATCGCATCGCCGAGATCGTATTCGCTCTAATCCCGCGTAGCGGGGATCACCTCCTGGCTCGCGAAAAGAGGTCGTTGCCTCGGTCTTCACTGGAAACACGTGATCAGGGCGGGGTGATGGAAGAAGCCGGCGAAATCACCACGCGTGACATCGGCCAACATCTCCCGGGAGGGAGCGAGACAGCGGCATAGACTTGTCCGCGATTCTCGAAACGATCTTGGCCGTCCGCAAAATTTGCGACAGAACCTCGCGCGTAGAATACTCGCCGGACCACATATCTCGCCTGGGAGCCGCGCTATTGAAAGTCGGGATTGTATCGGATTTGCATTGCAACCTTCAGGGTCTGGATCTGGCCTTACAGGCCATGGGGGATATCGATGAGTTGCTGTGCCTCGGCGATAGTATCTTCGAGTATCGGTTTTCCAATGACGTCGTGGCGCGGCTAAAGCAGCACCGGGCGCATATTATCCAGGGCAACCACGAAGAGGTGTTCATGGGTTCGGCCGGTTTCCGGGCGCGAGACCGTCCCGGCATCGATCCGGGGTTGGTGGATTTTCTCGCGGAGCAGCCGTATCGACGGTATCTCGACCTGGCGGGAAAGCGTTTGTTACTGATCCATTCGACACCCTGGGAGCCTCGCGGGGAGTATGTGCATCCGCACAGCGCGAAGCTGGACCGATTCGCCGAGGCTGACGCGGATATCGTGCTGTATGGGCATACGCATTGCCAGGTGGTGAAGCGGATTGGTGAGGTGCTGGTGATCAATCCCGGGTCTGCCGGCGATGCTCGGGACAGCCGGAATGATCGACAGCTGAGTTGCGCTATACTGGACGTCGTGTCGGAGGAAGTGCGGGTGATCGACTATCCGGACCCGCGATATCGAGGCTCGTAGAGGATGGGTGTCTTGGCTGACAGTCAACAATTGCTGCCGAAGGAACATGCACAATGAACGGTTTGGGTGGCCTCAACAAATCGCCGAAAGGCGTCGTCATCGGCCTGGTGCAGTTGAAACTGCCGGTGATCGCGTCACGATCCGACATCGCGGCGCAGACCGACAAGATCGTTGCCATGGTCGGCAAGGCCAAGCGCGGCATGGCCACGATCGACCTGGTGGTGTTTCCCGAGTACGCTCTCCATGGCCTGTCGATGGACATACGCGACGAAATCCTGTGCGATCTGGACGGGCCGGAGGTCGCGGCGTTCAAGGCCGCGTGTATCGAACACAAGGTGTGGGGCTGCTTCTCGATCATGGAGCGTAATCCGGGCGGCATGCCGTACAACTCCGGCCTGATTATCGACGATGCCGGCAATCTGGCGCTGTATTATCGGAAACTGCATCCGTGGGTGCCGGTCGAGCCATGGGAGCCCGGCAACCTTGGCATCCCGGTGATCACCGGCCCAAACGGGTGCAAGCTGGCGCTGATCATCTGTCACGACGGCATGTTCCCCGAGATGGCGCGCGAGGCTGCCTATAAAGGGGCCGAGATCATGCTGCGCACGGCTGGCTACACGCCGCCGGTCCGCGCCGCCTGGCAGTTCACCAACCAGTCGAATGCTTTCTGTAACCTCATGGTGACGGCGAGCGTCTGCATGTGCGGCTCCGACGGCACGTTCGATTCCATGGGCGAGGCGATGGTCTGTAACTTCGACGGAACGATTATCGCGCACGGCGCGCAGGGCCGAGTCGATGAGATCATCACCGCCGAGGTCCGTCCCGACCTGGTCCGCGAAGCCCGAGCGGTCTGGGGCGTCGAGAACAATATTTATCAATTTGGACATCGGGGGTTCTCGGCAGTGAAGGGCGGCGCCGGAGACTGTCCCTACACCTATATGCATGACCTCGTCTCAGGCCGCTATCGGCTGCCGTGGGAGGATAGCGTTCGGGTGACGGATGGCACAGGGAGCGGGATTGCCGCGCCCACGCGGGTGTATGGCGAACCCACGGCGAAGGCGGCTGAGTGACGCCATGGCACAGTGTGTGCAGGGAGCGGCAGACGGTCGTTCCGCAGGAGGCTAAAGTATGGACGTAGGCGTTTTTATTCCAATTGCCAATAACGGTTGGCTAATCTCGAAGGCCTCGCCGCAATATCCGCCTAGTTTCGCATTGAACCGGGACGTCACCCTGCTGGCCGAGAAATACGGGTTCGAGTTTGCCCTGTCGATGATCAAGCTGCGCGGCTTTGGCGGCGAGACCGAATTTTGGGACCACGCCCTCGAGAGCTTTACGCTGATGGCCGGGATCGCGGCGGTCACGCAACGGATCAAGCTTTATGCATCGTCCGCCGTGCTCACTCTGCCGCCGGCGATTGTGGCGCGCATGGCCTCCACCATCGACAGCATCGCGCCGGGCCGATTTGGGATCAACATCGTCTCCGGTTGGGCCGAGGCCGAGTATTCCCAGATGGGCGTGTGGCCGGGCAAGGAGCATTATGAGCGGCGCTATGAGTATAGTGCCGAGTATGTGACGGTGATGCGTGAACTGTGGGAAAATGGCGTGTCCGATCACAAGGGCACGTATTTCAAGATGACGGACTGCAAATTGAGTCCGCGGCCCTCGGTGATGCCCACGATCGTTTCCGCCGGCCAAAGCGACGTCGGCATGGAGTTCGCGGCGGAATATGCCGATTTCAACTTCTGTCTGGGCGAGGGTGTCAACACGCCGACGAAATGCGCGAGTACGATAGGGCGACTGCTGAAGGCTGTCGCTAAGACTGGGCGGAATGTCGGCGCTTACGCCTTGTTTATGGTGATCGCGGACGAGACCGATGCCGCGGCGCAGGCGAAATGGGAAGCTTACAAAGCCGGCAAGGACCTCGACGCGTTGAGCTGGATGGGCGCGCAGGCGATGGCCGACGACAAGGCCGATCTCGGCGGAACGGCGGCGAGTATCACCAACCCGGCCTCGGCGGTGAACTTCAATATGGGCACGGTGGTGGGCTCCTACGCCACAGTGGCGAAGATGCTGGATGAATTGGCCACGGTGGAAGGCGTGGCCGGGGTCATGCTTACGTTCGACGACTTTATCCTGGGGATGGAGGCGTTCGGCGAGCGCATTCAACCGTTGATGACGTGCCGCAAAGCCGCGCTTGCCGCTCGCTGACTTCTTGGGGACGCCGGGATGACCGCCGGCGCCGCCTACTCCGCGGCTAAGCGCGAGGCCGGATGCAGCCCGCGACCGGTTGGCAATTAAACCGTCCTGCCGCGATCGCGTCGAAATCGGCCAGGACGTCCACCACCTTCATGACGTCTGCATATTTCGCGTGCAGTCGCACAGGCTGATGGCATGGCTGGCCTCGCTCCGATCGAAGCAGGCTTCCTCGGCTAGTACGACACGGTAGTTCAGGCTATCCGGCCATCATTCGGTTGCTCCCCCGGTCGCCGAAGAAGATATCGGTCGAGACTTCGTCCACCCGGTTGCAACCGGTGTAGGCCATGGTCTTGTCCATCTCGGTCTGGATGAAGCCGACGGCCTTGGACGCTCCGGGTTCTCCCCCGGCCGCCGTGCCGTAAAGGGTCGCTCGCCCGGTCAGGACGCATTTTGCCCCGAGCGCGAGGGCCTTGACGATGTCGGACCCGCGGCGGACGCCGGAATCGAGGATCACGGTTGCCTTGTCGCCAACGGCCTCGGCAATTTCGGGTAACATGTCCAGCGTCGCCGCCGCGCTGTCCATGTTGCGGCCGCCATGGTTGGACACGATCAGCCCGTCCACGCCGTAGCTGATGGCCTTCAAAGCGTCATCAACCCGATTGATGCCTTTCAGCATCAAAACTCCCGGCCATTTATCACGGAAGATCCTGATGTCGTCCCAGTTCAGCGAGTCCTGGCGCATCACTTCCCTGGTTCCCGGATCGGTGCCGACCGGACGGCGGTATGGGTCCGGATAGTTCTCGTTCCGCGGCATGCCGATGGTGGTGAAGTACTTCATCAAAACCGTGGTGAACCACACGGGATGCTGCATGATGTCCCAGGTGAACCGCCAGGTCGGGTGGAACGGGAGCAGGAAACCGTTCTTGGCGTTATACTCGCGGTTCGGCGACACGATGGTATCGGTGGTAACGATCAGAGCCTCGAAGCCGTTGTTCTTGGCACGCTCGATCAACTGGTAGGACAGTTCGCGCTGCTTCCAGACGTAGAGCTGGAACCACAGACGAAAATTCGCCTCCTTGGCGATCTTCTCCATCGAGGTCATCGCGGCGGTGGCCAATGTAAATGGGATTTTCGCACGCGCCGCCGCCTTCGCCAGTTCGAGCTCGCCTTCGTACCAACACAGGCCAGCCGCGCCGGTCGGCGCAATCGCCATCGGGAGAGAGATTTCCTTGCCGAAGAGCGTAGTCCTGGTGGACCGGCCGGAGACATCGACCAGCGCGCGATGCTTCAGCTTGATCTTCTCGAACGCCGTTCGGTTGTTGCGCAAAGCCAGTTCGTCCTCGGTGGAGCGATCCACGAATTCAAATACCGCCTTCGGCAGGCGCCGCTTCGCCGCTTCACGCAGATCGAACACGTTGTAGCAATTATCCAGCCTGGACATGCCCACTCCCCTGTGCCGGGGGCGATGATGAGGCCGGCCGGGGCGGTGTCAAGCCGAAGAGGCTGCAATCCGCCGGCGCGACCCCTATCTATAGGGCGAAGGCCGCACGCTCTATCAACGCGGCGCAAGCCTGCGACGGAGGAACCGACTTTATGACTGACTCCATCTCACTCGTATCCGACCTGATCAGGCAGGCGCGAGCCGCTGGGGCTGATGCCGCGGACGCGGTGTTGGTGAACGGGACGTCGCTTTCCGTAGCGTCTCGCCAAGGCAAGATCGAGCACCTGGAACGGTCCGAAGGCCGCGATCTCGGCCTGCGCGTGTTTGTCGGCAAGCGGGCGGCGATCGTCTCCTCCACGTCGCACGACCCTGCCGGCTTCGCCAGCCTGGTCGAGCGCGCGGTGGCGATGGCCAAAGTAGTCCCCGAGGATCAGTTCGCCGGATTGGCGGAGACCTGGGCAGCGCCGGATACCACTGACCTGGACATGGCCGACCCGGCCGAACCCGCACCCGATGTCCTATCGGCCCGCGCGGCCGCGGCCGAGGACGCCGCTTACTCGGTTTCCGGTGTGACCAATTCCGAGGGCGGCGAAGCTGGGTACGGCCGCAATGAGATCGTCCTGGTGACCTCCGCCGGGTTCGCCGGGCGCCGGGTCGGCACCAGCCACTCGATCTCCGCCACTGCGTTGGCCGGCGCCGGCACCGACATGCAGCGAGACTATGACTATCATAGCACGGTCTACTTCGCGGACCTCGATGACCCCGTGACGATCGGCAAAAGTGCCGGCGAGCGCGCCGTGGCGCGGTTGAACCCGACCCGCCCGAAAACCGCCAAGGTGCCCGTTGTTTACGATCCCCGTGTCGCGGGTAGTCTGCTTGGGCATCTTACCGGGGCGATCAATGGCGCCGGCGTCGCACGTGGCACCAGCTTCCTGAAGGACAAGCTAGGCCAACGCATTTTCGGTCACGGCATCAATATTCATGACGATCCTCGGCGGGTGCGCGGGCTGCGATCCCGCACATTCGACGGCGAGGGCACGCCAACCCAGGCGCGCGCGCTGATCGAGGATGGGGTGCTGACGACGTGGCTGTTGGAGAGCCGATCCGCTCGGCAACTCGGCATGACCCCGACCGGGCATGCGACACGGGGCACCAGCGGGCCGCCCTCGGCTGCAGCCACCAATCTGTATTTGGCTGCCGGCGCTGTTACGGCGGCCGAGCTGATGGCCGACATCAAGGAAGGTCTCTACATTACAGAAATGATCGGCATGGGTGTGAACGGTGTCACCGGCGACTATAGCCGAGGCGCTGCTGGCTATATGATCCGCGACGGTGCGCTGGCCGAACCGGTGGCCGAGGTCACGGTCGCCGGCAATCTGTTGCAAATGTTCGCGGCCATGGTTGCTGCCTCGGACCTAGTCTTTCGGCGCGGCACCGATTCGCCGACGGTTCGGATCGATGGAATGACGATGGCGGGTGCCTGAGGCTTGGTGCTTGGTGTCTGGGATCTCGATCCCGGCGACGCCGATTGCAGACGGCCAATCGCGAGGGAGGGCCGGGCAGGATTATCCGCCCGGCTTCGTCCTCCGCAGCTCGCTATTGTTTGCCTACCAGCACGTTCAGATCCACAGCCTTAGCCATGGCTTGATACCCGGCATCGTTCGGGTGCAGATGATCACCGCAATCGTAAGCAGGGTTGATATGCTTTGGGTTCTTCGGATCCTCGACCACTTTATCAAAATCGATTAGCCCGTCCGCCATCTTGTTGGTTCGAATCCAAGCGTTCACTTCCTCACGCAGCTTCTCCTTCTCCGGCGTGTAGTAGCCAGACAATGGCGTACCTTTGAAGGTGTCGATGAAAGGCGTCAGCGTAATCGCGACAAAGCGGATGCCATGAGCGTGTGCGCGGTCGATGATCTGCCTATAGCCGGCCACCACATCCTCCGCGGTCGGCTCCGGGTCGCTCGGCGTGATCGCGCCAGCGCCGGGCCAGCCGATGTCGTTGATGCCCATCATCATCACGACGGTGGACACCCGTGGATGACTCAGCACCGATATGTCGAAACGGCTAAGCGCGTTGGTGCCCATGCCGTTGGTCAGCACGCGGTCGCCGGAATAAGATTCGTTGACGACGGCTATATCCGGGTAGTTCTCGGCTTGCAGCCGTTCTGCGATGTGATCCGGCCAGCGATTGTTGGTATCGACGGTGGAACAGTTGCCGTCGGTAATGGAGTCACCGAAGAACACGATGGCCCTGGAATTGGGCTTCGCGGTTGTCAGGATGCGGCTAACCAGAAGGCGGGACTTGAGGGTGCTGTCAGCCTTGAAGTCAGGGGCCATCGTCATGTCGCCAGGGCCCGAAATATAGCCGGTCTGGACACCGTCCCAATGCACCGAACCGATGCCTGTTCGCTTGGGGAGATAGAAGCTCACCGCCACGCTGGACAGCGGCTTCACTGCCAAGTCCACTGGGTCGCTGACCAACGGCGCGCCCGGCGGGATCACCGCCTGGCTTCGCCCGCTAAAGGTCAGCGCCTTGGTACTCGCGGGATCTATCGCGTTGCCGCCGGCAGAGAGCGCCACGCTCGCTGACCCGATGGTCAGCGGCCGTGCGCCGAATTCGTTGGAGATCACCACACGCAACTTGTCGCCACCCACGCTGATGCGGGCGATTTGCCGCACGGTCTGGTTCCCCAGGACCTCGGGCACGCCGAATGGTGCGGGCAGTTCCTCGGCCCACCGGGGTGCGGGGGTGGCGGCCCAGGTGGTGATCCACGACTGAAAGTCGGCGGCGCGCACGGCGGTGGTTTGCGCGGCACCGGCGAACGCTAAGGTCGCTACAAGTAGCGCTGCTCGCGCCAGGGGCTTGCTCGGTCTCGACGTGGGACGCGGCGGCGGTCGATCCTCGCTGTAGCCGATTGCGTTATTACTCATGACGAAGCCTCCCATTTTTTGATTATTGAACAATTTTCTCGGTATCTGCTTAAGTCGGTCGAACGACGGATCCCCTTCCAGGGACAGCGCGAATCGCCGTCGTGCTGCCGAGCGGATGAACGATCGAATGCAGATCTGCACTCAGCAGGAAAGGAACCCAAGCTGACATTGCGTTACGTGGCTGTGGGCCGCAACTCCCCTCACTGCAGTTGTCCGGCGGTGCCTCGGGAATGCTCAGGGCAAGGCGATCAAACTTGCATTTTGCCGTAAGGCTTTCGCAGCCCTTGCCGCGCGGATGGGACGCCAGCATTATGATGGCGTTCAATTCCTGATCCAGTCGCCGCCGATGGTGTATATAGTTGGTAAGGGAGGTCGAAAACCAGATCCAACCGCACTCGCGTGCGGGCTGCTTGGAGCGCGGCAACGCAGGGATGCCGTCGCTCCCGCGCTTCCGGCCGGACCCCGGGTTTGAGACGGTCTCTATCTCAAGCGGAGCCCGGCCTCCCGGCCACGTCTTGCCAGGGGGCGACGGAACGTTACGGGTAACCCGGCGAGGTGTCGGATCGCGTGGGAGCACATCAGGCGGATGGTCCCCGACGTCGCCGGACAGTGCCCACCCGGACGGTGACCCAGATGAACAGCGTCCTCCAGCTTTGATCTGCCTCAATGCGTGATGCGCCCGCGGACGGTATTGGGGCACTGTACTTCATCCCGTGTCCGGAGAAAGCTCTGATGGATGACAAGTCTCTACAGCATGCGGTGGTCGAGGAATTGGAATGGGCGCGTCATGTCGATGCCTCTCACATTCAGGTCGCTGTTCATGATGGGGTGGTCCATCTCACGGGTCTCGTCGGCACCTTGGCCGAAAAGAAGGCTGCCAATCGAAGCGTCTGGCATCTCCACGGCGTCCTCGGTGTGCGGGATGATATCAAGGTCCGACCAAGTGCTGCCCATCAGCACCCCGACGAGGAAATCGCCTCGCGCGCCTGCCAGGTGCTTCTCTGGGATTCACTGATTCCCGGGGCGAAAATCGGGGTGCGGGTGAGCAATGGCGTTGTGACGCTGACGGGGATCCTGGATGTGCCTTACCAGCGCGTGGAGGCGGAGCAGCGCGTCCAGCAACTCGCAGGTGTCGTTCAAGTCGATAATCAGATTGTTCTGGAAGGGACGTCGAAGACCGAAGCTGACCTGCGGACGAAGGTTAGCCGTGCCCTCCAGCGGCATTCCGAACTTGACACCTCTCGCATCGCCGTGGAGGTGCACAAGGATCAAGTGAGGTTAACCGGGACGGTGTCGAGCTACATCCAGAGTCGTATCGCCGAGAACGCGGCATGGGCCGCGCCAGGCGTGAGCGACGTCGTTGACCTTCTGCGCGTGACCGACTGAGTCGATGCAAGCGGGACGAGGGCAAACCGCAAACGTTCGATTTCCTGGGGTTCACGCACTACTGTGACCGTACCAAGAAAGGCTCCTTTGCCATCAGGCGGCAGACGAAGCGGAGCGGTATGCTGACCAAGCTCCGGCAGATCAGCGACGATCTCCGCGCGCGCATGAACAAGTCCACCGACGAAAACGGACGATGGCTTCGGGCCGTGCCGAGAGCGCACTACGCTTACTTTGCGGCGCCCAGAAACAGCAGGGCCTTGCAGCTCTTTTACGACGAGGTCACCCGTCTCTGGTTCCGCCGTCTGCGAAGACGTGGCCAGCGACGGCGCATCTCGTGGGAGAAGATGAAACCCTGCATCAGGCGATACCTGCCACGCCCGCGCATCGTGCATCCACGGCCGACATGATCATGTTGCTGCGGGCGATCGAGGCGATGTATCCGGGCAAGCGGTTGATCCATCTGTTTGTGGACAACGCCCGCTACTACCACGCCAAACTGGTGCAGGCTTGGCTGGCCCGGCCGGGCTGCCGGATCAAGCTCCACTTCTTCCCGACTTGTTGCCCGCATCTGGATCCCGCTGAGCGGCTATGGGGGTTGATGCACAAGCATGTCACCCACAATCGATGTCATGCGACATTCGCTGACTTCAAAGCGGCGATCCTCACGTTCTTGCGCGAGGAGATTCCCAGAAAATGGAGTATCTATTGTGATCAGGTAACGGATAACTTCCGTATCATCTCGCCCGAGAATTTTCGGGTTCTGACCTGAGCGGGGTATAGATCCTTCTGCAGCGTGCCTATGATCTTCGCGTCGGCCGTTGAGGATCGTGCCGCGCCGGGCATTTGTTCGAGGAGCCGGGGACGCTGGAAACCGTGACGGAGCTCGCCTCCGCTTGGTTCGAGCACTATCTGACGGTGCCCGCACAAAGCGTACCCGTCGAACCCGCGCGGCCAGCGCAACCGTCTGACCCGGTCGCAGTGCTACGCAGCGGCCGGCGTCATTGACCGCGCGCGCTGCCTCGCAGCTGCCATCCCATCCGACCAGCACGTTCTCGCCTATCGCATCGAACTCTCCAACCCAAGGTGGAATCGGCAAGGTAACGGCTGAACTCAGAAAGCAACGCCTCCAATACAAGCCGGTGAATTCCCAGCGGCGGATCCGCTGGATCGGTTTGTCCAAGTATCGTTATGCCGAAGTCTCGTGCGTGCACGCCTGTCGTATAGGTAATCATCCCTTCCAGGAGGTGCCAGTCAGCCTCGAATCCGCACGCTCCAGTTGACCCATGAAAATCTGTTCCGCGCGATCTGCTGTCGCGGGGGCGGACTGTCGGATCACCACTAGCAAGTGAGTGCGATAGGATCTACGACTTGGGCCGTAACCCGTCTGGGTCGATAACGGAAAGCCGATCACATGGAGGCCGCTCAGCCCATCATTGTGACGCTTTTACGAACCCGCGGCCACCGCCATGATAATCTCGCACCTGTCTAAACCATCAAGATCGACGAGAACGTTTTGAAATTCATGAAGCGCTCAGATTCGATTTGACTTCCGCCGCTCGCGCCGATACGGCCCCGACGCCGACCGTGCAATCATACGCCTTGAGCATGAGTAGACCTGCGACCGCGAGGCCGCCAATGGCGATCATCGGTAAGATGGCGTAGCAACACATGTGTAGGAGGGGGCCACTGGCAAAGGTTCCGACGATCGTAGCCAAGGCACCGCCCGCGTTAGGTGCCGAACGGAAAGGCCGCGAACGCAAGGCCCAGCACGACAAAGCCACCGGCCTAACTATTGGGTAGAAACCGTCTGCTACGTTCCAAGGCTCTCGGTCCTGCCGGTATCAACGAACTGATAGGGCGGCTGATCGGCGTGATTCAGGCCCGCCAAGTGGACCTCGCGGCAATGGTCACCCATCGATACAAACTGGGCGATATCGAAGCGGCGTTAGACCTTTTTCCAACCAGCGGATGGTGTTCTGAAAGTCGCGATCATACCTTAAACGCCATGCCATACCTGACCACCGACGACCTGCCTGATTCCGTACGTGGCCACCTGCCCGCGCATGCACAGGCCATCTACCTCGCCGCGTTCAACAATGCCTGGCGGCAGCACGCGCGGGATGCGGACGTGGAGGCAACCGTCCACCGCATCGCCTGGTCCGCCGTAAAGCGCCGCTACCGGAAAGACGGCGACGTATGGGTGCCGATCGAACGATAGCGCCGGCGCTCAGCCAGGCCCGCTGCTGCGGTCGGTTCGGTTAACTCACGACCCGCCGGACGGCGAGCCAGGCCGTACTGAAGGCCACCAAGCCGATGATCACCAAAGGCCAAGCGTTGGCGAATACCAAAGATGCTGGCATGTTTTGCAAGAACAGCCCCCGCGTGATGTTCAGCATCCATCGGATCGGGTCCGCCTGACCGAGGAACGCCACGATGGCCGGCATGTTTTCGACCGGTGCGGCGTATCCCGACAGTACCACCATTGGTGAGGCAATGACGAACACTCCGAGCATTGCCTGTTGCTGCGTGCGAGCGATTGATGAGATCACCAGGCCGATCGCAACCCCAGCCACCATGTAGACCGCCAGCATGCCTTGCAGCAGCGCCATGTTGCCCAGGAACGGCACGCGAAACCACACCAGCGCGGCGGCGATGACGATGTTGGCATCGATCCAGCCCACGATCATGCCGGGCAATGCCTTGCCGGCAAGAATTTCGGCGGGACGCAGCGGCGTGACCAGAAGCTGCTCGAAGGTGCCAAGCTCCCGTTCTCGGGCAAGTGACAGCGCGCTGACCAGCATCGCCATCATCATCGACAACACCGAAACGAGCCCTGGCAGGATGAACCACTGGCTTTCAAGATTGGGGTTGAACCAGTCGCGGGTCAGCACCGTCATCGGGGGGTTGTGACCGGGTGCCAGATCGGCTGCGTAGTCCGCGACAATGGCCGCCGCATATCCTTGGACCATCAGCGCGGTGTTCGACCGGCGCGCGTCAATTAGGAACTGAGCCTGCGGATGGCGGCCGGCAAGAATATCGGCGGAAAAATTCTGCGGCACATGCAGTACAGCGGCGACCTGCTTGGCGTCGATCGCCTCGGCGGCCTGTGCCGGAGTTGCCGGCGTCGCAGCCGGATGAAACGCCGGCGAACCGGCGAACCGCCTGACCAGTTCCGCCCCCTGGGTCCCGGCATCCTCGTTCCAGATTCCCAGCGCCACGTCCTTGACGTCATAGGTCGCGGCATAGGCAAACACCATGACCTGCACCAGCGGCGGAACCAGGATGACGAACCGGGTCTTGCGGTCCTTCCAAAGTCCCGCCAGTTCCTTGGCCAGCAGTGCCAGGATCCGTCGCAGCATCTCAGTCGAGCCTTCGACGTGTAATCAGCAGTGTGGCGCCGA
Source organism: uncultured Pseudomonadota bacterium (assembly GCA_963832865.1). Lineage (GTDB taxonomy): Bacteria > Pseudomonadota > Alphaproteobacteria > Acetobacterales > Acetobacteraceae > Rhodopila. The sequence goes on along the minus strand of CAWHWH010000041.1, from coordinate 125,622 downwards.
CCGCGAGTGTCGCAGCTGCTGCGAGGCCAAGCAGGTTGGGCATCACGACCGCCCACACATCGCCGGCCAAGAACAAGGTTTGCAGAATGGACACTAGATACCGCGCCGGTACAGCGTAGGTAACGATTTGCAACCAGCGCGGCATGGATGCAATATCAAACAGCATCCCGGACAGCATCATCGCCGGCAACATCGTGGCGAGGAATGCGACCTGTGCCGCGACGAACTGGTTGCGCGCAAGTGTCGAAATGAATAATCCCAACCCCAGCGCGAACACCAGAAACAGCGCCGAGGCCGCCATCAGCGCCGGAATGCCACCGCGGAACGGCAGGCCAAACAGCCCGATCGCCATCAACACGGACATCGCCATGCTGCCCATGCCAAGCACGAAATAGCAGCCCAGTTTGGCGAAGGTCAGTTCCGCCATGCCGGCGGGCGAGGCCAGCATGCTCTCCATCGTCCCACGTTCCCACTCCCGAGCAACGATCAGGGCGGTTAGAAGCGTGCCGGTCATGGTCATTATCATGGCGATGATGCCGGGCACGATGGCGTCGGCGGACCGAAGTTCGGGGTTGAACCAATAGCGGTGTTGCAACTCGATGTCGCCGGATACGGCCAATCGCCGTTCGATGGACTGGCCTCCCATCCAGGTGCCGAGTGCGCCCGATATGTAGCCTTCCAGGATTCGGGCGGTGTTGGGGTCGGTAGCGTTCACCGCAAGTTCGGCGGGCGCCGGCCAGCGACTGGAACGAGCCATGCGCTGACTGAAATCTTCCCGGACCACGAGCATGCCGCGCACGTCACCTTGGACCACCGCCGCTTCGGCGGCATGTGTATCCGCCATAGCGATCGGGTCCAGATACGGCGAGGCCTTGAGGGCTTGGAGCATGCCGCGCACGCTTTCCTCGGGGGCGGCGATGACGACGGCGACTTTCATGTGGTTGGCGTCGAAGCTGATGCCAAAGCCGTTAACGATTAGCAGCACCACCGGCATCAGAAAGGCGATCAGGATCGCCGAGGGATCGCGGATGATCTGTTTGATCTCTTTAAGAATCAAACCGTGCATGCGCATGGCGACGCTCATGCCGCTTGGTCCCGCGGGCTGGCGCCCTGCACCAGAGCGATGAAGGCGTCCTCCAGCGTCGGGTCGGGCAGGGCCGAGGTGCGCACCTGGGCACGCAGGTCAGCCGGCGTGCCTGTGGCGATCAGCTTTCCCTCACTGACGATTCCCAGCCTGTCGCAGTATTCAGCCTCGTCCATGAAATGGCTGGTCACCAATACGGCCACGCCGGAATCGGCAAGGGCGCCGATCCGCGCCCAGAAGGCTCGCCGCGATACCGGATCGACGCCGGAGGTTGGTTCGTCCAGAAACAGAATGTCCGGGTCGTGCAGCAATGCGGTGGCCAGGGCGAGGCGCTGTTTGACGCCCAGAGGCAATTCACCTGCCACGTTGTGGACCATGGCGCGGAGTTCGAAGCGGTCCAGCGCATGGTCGATGGCAGCGGCCTGGGCTTTTCGGTTAAGTCCGTAAACCCGAGCGAAAAACCGGAGGTTCTCCAGCACCGACAGTTCGGCGTACAACGCGAATCGTTGTGCCATGTAGCCGATCCGGGCGCGGGCGGCGGCGGAGGCGCGCGTCAAATCCTGGCCGGCAACATGGGCACGGCCGCCGCTTGGCCGCAGCAAGCCGCACAGCATGCGAAAAGTGGTGGATTTGCCCGCACCATTCGGGCCCAAAAGACCGAAGATTTCGCCCCGGGACACCTGAAAGCTGACACGATCAACGGCGGTGAAATCTCCGAACTTGCGGACCAGATCATGCACGTCGATCGCCGGGCCAGGGGTTGTCTTTGGACGGACCGGCAGCACCGGGGGCGCGGCGTGCGGCTGTCCGCCCAGTCGATCGACGAAGCCGTCTTCGAAGCGAGGCGGCAGAGGCGACAGGGTCAGGCCACCGAACTTCGACGGGTCCGGCGGCGACGCAGTCTTGCGCAGAACCAGCCGCACGGCGTCGCCTTCCATCACTGCGTCCAGCACGTCAGGATCCGCCGCGGCCCGGGTGGCAACCATGCGGCGGGTTCCGTCCGGGACCGTGAGACGAAACACCCGGCCCTGCAACGGTGCCAGGAGCGAAGCTGGTGGCAGATCGGCCAGCAGTGAGCCCTCGTGCAGGAGCAGCACCCGTCCGCAGCGTGCGGCCTCGTCCAAGTAGGTGGTGGCCCAGATCACCGCCATGCCCTCGGCGCGGCCTTCTTCCAGCATCGTCGCCACGATCGCCCACAGTTCACGACGCGAAGCGGGATCGACGCCCACCGAGGGTTCGTCCAAAAGCAGCAATCGCGGCCGTGCCAGCAATGCACAAGCCAGGCCCAGTTTCTGCTTCATGCCGCCCGACAGTCGGCCGGCGAGGCGGGTGGCGAAGCGCGCAAGCCCGGTGAAGCGTAGCAATCGAACACTGCGTTCGGTTCTAATCGTCCTTGGCAGGCTGTGCAGGTCGGCGAACAGATCCAGGTTCTCGGCGACGCTCAGGTCTTCATAAAGGCCGAAGCGCTGGGGCATATAGCCGATGGAGGCGTGCGCGCGGGTGGCATCCGTACTCATGTCGTGCCCAAGGACAGTGATCCGGCCGTGCTCCGGGCGGAGCAAACCGGCCAGCAGACGCAGCAACGTGGTCTTGCCGGCAGCGTCGGGCCCGATCAGTCCGGTGATGATGCCGGGTGCGATCGTGGTGGAGAACCCACGCAGGGCCGGAACGCCGCCGAAACTGTGATGCAGGTCCTCGATTCTCGCCAGCGCCTCGGTCATGATCCGTGCTGGGCCGGAAGCTGTATCGTCACAGGCTGACCCTGGCGGATGCCAGCGTCAGGATCGGTTACCCTGATGCGGATGCGATAAACCAGTTGAGTCCGCAGTTCCGGCGTTTCCACGGTCTTTGGGGTGAACTCGGCGGCCGGTGATACGTAGCCGATACGACCATGATAGGGGCGGTCGGGACGACCATCTGTGATGATTTGTGGTTCGGTGTCGGGCCGAGCCCGCGCCAGCATCGCTTCCGGGACAAAGGCGCGGACCCAGACTTCTCCGGTGATGGCGACCGAATAAACCGCGGACGCGGGCAGCACGACGGTACCGGGCTCAATGACACGGGTCATGACAATCCCGTCGCAGGGCGACTTCAGCATCGTCCGGGCCAACTGGGTGTTCGCCAGATCCAGCGACGCTTCGGATTGATGCACTAGGGCGCGAGCGGCGTCGATATCCTCGACCCGTGGCCCATTGACCGCCTCGGCCAGCGCCGCGTGCGTTTGCGCCAGTTGCGCCTCTGCTGAGTCTAGTCCGCGTCGCGCATCGTCGACCAGTTGGCGCGTCGTCGCGTTGGTAACCGCCAAGCCCTGCTGCCGACTGAACGACACCTGCGCATTCGCGAGCACGGCCTTCGAATTGGCCACGTTCGCACGCGCCTGGTCGATGTCTTCGGGCCGTGTGCCATGGACCAGTTTATCGAGCTGCGCTTGGGCGCCGGCCAACCGACCCTCGGCCAAGGCCTTGGCGCTTTGGTAAGTGGCATCGTCGAGCGTGGCGATGACCTCGCCGACCTTGACCGTGTCGCCTTCCTGCTTCTGCAATGTGGTCACCGTGCCTTCACTGTTGAATGCGAGATCCACCTGGCGGATTTCAACGTTGCCATACAATGTGCCATCAGGCGGTTCGGTGGCGAGGCGTTGCATGACCAGCCAACCGACACTGGCCAGTACGGCAAACATGCCAAGGGCAATGGCCAGACGTTTCATGGCGCAAAGGCTTCGTGGGATTGGGATGAACTCATATCTGACTATGCGACCCCTGTTACCGCCAAAGACTGCACACCAGATCGCGCCGCGCTTTGATCCATGTCAGGCAACGGTGGCAGCACGTCATGGACGCATGTTGAACGGGCTCTGACGAGAGCCTCGAAGCCATCGAGGACCGGGATGCAGTCACGATCTTCGCTCGCGGCAGCAATTCCGCAGGCCGATCTCTTATGGCGGGATCAAACGTCAACCCCTTCGCTAAATTTGTTCCCGCCGATCGGTGCCCCTTGTCGGATCATGGTTCTCTCCGTGGTCGGCATGTCCCGCCGCATGAATGCGTCGGAAGCGTTAACCTAGCCCGACTTTCGCAACTCGTAGTCGCCAACCCTCTCGAGTTGGCGGTTTTCTGGGGTGTGGCGTCACAAGGTCGGCACCACGGATTGGGTTGTCATTGTAATGCCGGAACGCCGTCTGAGGTAATTCTGGGCGGTGGTTGGTCGGGCAAACTGATCTTGAGTCGCTGAAGCAGGAGCGCCTGATCCGGCTCGGGTCCGGTGTAGCGCGACAGAATAACGGTGCGGCCGTCGGTCGTCGGCAGATGCACATCGACCATCTGGATCGCCGCCATCTTGTCCAGCACCGATCGGGGCGTCAGCCCCGGCGCCAGCGAGCCCGGGTCGTGCTGCCGAGCGATGACCGATCGAACGGCAGATCTGCAGTCTTGAACCCACCCTGTGACATTGCGATACGTGGCTGTAGGTCGCAACTCCCCTCGCTGCCGTTGTCCGACGATGCCTCGGGAATGCTCCGGGAAGGGCGAACAAACTGTTTTGCATTTTGCCGTAACGCTTTCGCAGCCCTTGCCGCGCGGATGGGACGCCAGCATTATGATGGCGTTCAATTCCTGATCCAGTCGCCGCCGATGGTGTATATAGTTGGTAAGGGAGGTCGAAAAAATGCCGATGAAAGACCTAGCTGGGAAGACAGCGTTCGTGACCGGAGCGGCATCAGGTATCGGCCTCGGCATAGCCACGGCGCTTGCTCGGGCTGGTGTGAAGGTCATGCTTTGCGACATTGAAGAAGCGCCGCTGGCAGCAGCGATTGAGGCATTGAGGCTCACCAATGCGGATGTTGATGGCGTAAGGGCAGATGTTTCGCTCAAGGCTGAGCTAAAAGCGGCGGCGGAGGCTACGATCGCTCGGTATGGCAAGGTGCACATTCTCGTAAATAACGCAGGCGTTGGTGGCGGCGGGATTTACGGTGCTTGGACCGATGCAGCGTGGGACTGGACAATCGGCGTAAACCTGAGTGGCGGTGGCCTGGGGAATTGAGATTTTTGGACCATTGATCGAACAGCACGGCGAAGGCGGACAGATTGTGTCCACCGCTTCGATTGCTGGACTCCTTTCTCTTAGTTCCAGCCAATACAACGTCACCAAATATGGCGTCGTCGGACTGTCAGAGGGACTTCGGGTTGCGTTGGCGCCGCGTGGTATTGGGGTGTCGGTGCTGTGTCCCGGCTTCATCCATACCAACATCATGGACTCACGTCGTAACTTGCCGGAGCGCTTCGATCGCGCGGTTGGTGGCAATCTGCCTGCGTGGTCGGAAGAGCGCCTGGACCAGCTAAAAACGGTCTACAATCAAATCCGCGACCGTGTGGCTCAAGGCATCGATCCGGTTTATGTCGGTGAACTTGTCTGTGAGGGCATCGAAAACGATTGGCCGTATATTTTTACCGATCTTGAATTCGAACCCCAGATCGAAGCGCGTTTTGCGGCTATCAAGCAGGGCTTCGACCGCATTCGCGACCGAGTTCCGCGGCATTGACTTTTATATTTGAGATTTGCCCCCAGCATGCGGGAACGCGGGGTTTGAGCCGAGGAAACGGCGAAGCAAAGTGACGCCTGTAGGTGTCTGGGCTTCGATTGAAGGGATTAATCCGATAGTTACCTGCTGGGTGAACATCGGCAAAGCGAGGCGCAAATCGCCGCGCAAACCTAATGAAGGATCAGTTATCGTCATGAGCGCGAGCGTCTGATGCGGGACAATACCAGCACGGTGCGCACAACTTGGTCCGGGCTATATGCTGTCTAACCTGCGGAGTATGCCCCGCGATCAAGCCATGGCGACGTTAAACTATTTTGCGCTGATCGCCTGACATGACCGCGTCATTTACCGGCAAGCGCATCGTCGTCACCGGCGGGGCGGGTGGCATTGGCATCGAAACGGTGCGCGCGTTCATGGACCAGGGCGGCCACGTGATAATGGCCGACATCGACGATGCCGCGCTGGAGCGCGCGCAGTCGGTCCTCGGACGGGTTCGGCTGGGCACGATCGCCTCATCGCTGGACACGCCAGCGGAATGTGCCCGAGTGATCGAGGCCGCGGGGGCGCCGGTTTATGCACTCGTGCATCTGGCGGGGTTGTTCGAACGGGATGACCTCGACCCCGACGACCACGGGGTGTGGAACCGGGCGATCGCGGCGAACCTGACGAATGCCTACGACATCGCGGTCGCGTTTTCGAAGCGGTTCGACAGGCGGGAGCCGGCGCGGATCGTGCTGACCAGTTCGATTGCCTACCGGCGCGGCAGCGCGGATCGGGTGCCGTATGCCGCGGCGAAGGGCGGCGTGGTCGGGCTGACGCGCGCTCTGTCGCGGAAGCTGGCGCCCGATGTCCTGGTCAATGCGGTCGCACCGGGAGTGATCGAAACAAAGATGTCAGCCTCGATCATCGCAGAGCGCGGCGATGACTACCGCCACCAGATCCCATTGAAGCGGTTCGGGAAACCCTCTGAGGTCGCCTCGGTGATCCGGTTTCTTTGCTCGCCTGATGCTTCCTATATCACCGGTCAGACGATCACAATTGATGGCGGCATTACCAACGCCTGAGCGTGCTCTTTTCGTTAGATCTCAATCCGGTAGAAGCGCGATGCCGTGCCGCTGAACAGGTCCGTCTTTTCCGATACCGATGCGTTTTTCGCCAAGATCTTGCACGCATTCCAAAATGCGGCGTAACCGTAGGAGCCTTTGTCCACCGGGAAGTTACTCTCGAACATGCAACGAGAGGCACCGAACGCTTCGATGCAGGTTTCCACATAGGGTTTCCAAGCGGTGGCAAGCTCTTCGGAGGACGGCGGTTCGGCTTTGGTATGGAAATCCCAGCCGTTGATCTTCATCGCCATACCGCCGAGCTTTACCACGACGTTCGGGCAGGCGGCGAGCGCGCGGATCGACTTCGACCAGTCGGTGAAGACTTCGGCTCGCTTGCCTTCGTAGGGTCCGATGGCCAGCGGGCCTCCGATGTGGTTCAAGCAGATTTGCGTGCCGGGGAATGCCTGCGCCAGAGCCGTCAGATCGGCGATTTGGGGATGATACAGCCACGCATCGAAAGAGAGGTTCAGCGGCGCGAGGCAGGCGAAGCCCTTGCGGAATGTTTCGTCGTACATCAGGCGGGGCGGCGGCGAGTAGGCGGGGTTCATCAGGCTCGGGTCGGGATCGTAGGCTGTGATGTGGCGGATGCCGCGGAACCGGTCACCGCCGGCGCGGATATGAGCCTCCAGAACGTCGCGGGATTTCTCGCCGTTGCGCAGATCGACGTGGCCGACGATGCCGGCACAGATTTTCGCCGGACCGTAGCCGCCGGAGGCGCTCATCGCGGCGACGCCGTTGACGAATTCGGTCTCGCCGACCGGGCGGAAAGCCTCCGGACCCTCGGCTCGGTGCATGGAGCGGCACTGAAGGAAAACGGTGGCGACGATGTTGTGGCCGCTGTTGATGTCGGCCAGCAGGTCGTCGAGCATGTAGACCCAGTGCGGGCGATCCCAGAGATGGTGGTGCGGATCGACGATCGGCAGGTTCGGCTCCAGGATCGCCTCTGTGCGGCGCGCGAGCCAGTCGTCGCGCACGGGAATGTAGGGGCTGGGCGCAGTGGTGGTACTCATGCAGGCGTTTCCTTTCTTGGCTGGGCATTCTTTCCCGCCGAGCGGCGTATGCCAAGAGGGTCGCGAGGACTGGGTTCAGGAGCTTCACGAAAGCAGCGGCGCCGATTTAGTTCATGAAAGTAACAATAGCGGATCCGGCGCCGACGATGACTTGGTCGGGGAGAAAGCCGAGGCTTACCCTCTGAAGTTCACCAGTTTGCCTGAGGGTTCGCCGAGCACTTCGTCGTCGCGCATGACAATTTGTCCTCGCACGATGGTGGCGATCGGCCAGCCGGTCACCTGCATGCCCGCAAAGGGCGTCCATCCGCACGGGGCGGCAATCCAGGATTCCTCGATGCGCCGCTGGCGCGCAAGGTCCACCAGTGTAAAGTCCGCGTCGTAACCGGCTGCGAGGCGCCCCTTGCCGACGACGCCATAGACCCGGGCGGGGCCGGCGCACATCAGATCGACCATCCGGGCGAGTGAAAGACGGCCAGCGTTCACATGATCCAGCATGATCGGCACCAGTGTCTGCACGCCGGTCAGGCCGGCGGGGCAATCAGGCCAAGGGAGCAGCTTCTTGTCGCGGGGATGCGGGGCGTGGTCCGAGCCGACGGTATCGACCGTGCCGTCGTTGATTGCCTTCCAGGCGGCCGCCCTGTGCTCCTCGCCGCGAATTGGAGGGTTCATGACGCCGAAGCCTTCCAAGCGTTCGTAGCAGTCGGGGGCGACCTGGGTCAGGTGATTCAGCAGAACCTCGCAGGTGGCGATGTTGCGAAATTCCTTTAGGTAATCCAGCTCCTGGGCGGTCGAGACGTGCAGGATGTGTGCCGGCCGCCCGGTCTTGCGAGCCAGTGCCATCAGGCGGCGCGTCCCGAGGAATGCGCATTCCTCGTCGCGCCAGACCATGTGGTTGGAATAGGGATCGCCGGTCTTGAACAGCGGCTTGCGGGCTTGGAGGCGATATTCGTCCTCGCTGTGGAAAGCGATGCGGCGGCGGCCGGAGCGCATGGCTTTTTCCAGATGGTCGTCGTCCTCGATCATGAGGTCGCCGGTGGAACTGCCGGCGAAAATTTTTACCGCGCAGACGCCGCGGTCGAGTTCCAGGTCGGCGAGGGCCGGAATATTGGTTTTAGTGCCGCCGATGTAGAGGCCCATGTCGCACCACGCGACGCTTTCAACGTAATCCTGCTTCCAGGCCAGACGCTCGTGGTCGGTGATCGAGGGCGCAGTGTTGGGCATGTCGAACACCGCCGTCAGGCCGCCGAGCACCGCGCCTTTCGTGCCGGTGGGGATGGTCTCGACTGCTTTGTCACCGGGGTCACGCAGGTGCACATGAGGGTCGATCAGTCCGGGCAGGACATGCAGGCCGGTGGCATCGAAGGTCTTGTCGGCGGTGGCATGGACGGAGACTCCAATGGCGACTATGCGGCCGTGTTGGACACCGACATCGGTTTCCTCCGAACCCCACGGCAGGACACAGGTGCCGTTGCGGATCAGCAGGTCGTAATGGCTGGGCATGGTCGTCCTTTCCGTTCGCTGACCAGTATAGCAGGTGAGCGGGCGGTGGTCACAACGGACGGGCCGCCTCGATGTCGGTTTTCATGAAGTCTCCGCCTTTGAAAAGCAGACTTGCGTGGTTGGCTCTCGCGCAGGCGTATGCGTAACAATCGCCCATGTTCAGCTTCGCGGGGTGTCGACCTTTGCCGAAGCGCGCGTAGGCATCTAACGCGATGGCGAATTCGATTTCGCCGATAGAAACGAGGCGAAAACCGAGTTCTCTCACAAACAGCCGCAGGCGATCCCGCGCCTGTTCGGCCGAAAATTGGTACGCGTGGCAAAGGCCCGCCACAGTCTCCCAGGCTGAAATCGCGGAGTAGAGGCGATCCCGGTCGTGTTCGAGGCAGGCGGCGAGAGCGAGCGCGTCGCTCTCCTGGGTCAGGATCGATATTAGCGCCGATGCATCCGCGAAAAGCGTCAAAGCCCACCTGACAAGGCGTCGAAGAACGCCTTGTTCGCGCGTTTTCCCGTAGGAGGAGGCAACGGGTTCTCAGACCACAATTTCCGGAGTTGAGCTTCGACCGGAATATGCTCGGCGGCCTTGTCCAGTGCTGCCTCGACGGCCATCCTCACAGCGCCCTGCTTCGAGAGGCCGTGCAATTGGGCCAGCCGAGCAACCAGTGCAGCGGTCTCGTCGTCCTTGATATATAGGGGCACGTGGGTGCGTCCTGGATATCCCGTGAGGATATTCTGTTCGAAGAGAGGTTTCAAGGCCATTTCCCGAGAGATCCAACGCCGGGGTGGGTTAGTTTGAACGTATGAATTTCCCATCAAGGCCAGATCGGGAGTTCCTAAGCTGACATTGTTTGTCCGTCGGATCACGACGTTGCGTGAACGATTGTGCCGATCGGTTCGAGTGGCGGCGCCGCGGGCCGGTTTAGCATGTCCGGCACATCGCTGGCGGGCCTTGGACGATTGAACAGATAACCCTGCGCCTCGGTGCAGTGCAGGTTGGCCAGTCTTTCGAGCTGATCTTCCGTCTCGACACCCTCTGCTGTGGTCCTCAGGCCGAGGCGGACGCAAAGATCGATAATCGCGGCAGTGATGGTATCGGCGCCCGATTGCTGCCCAAGGTCCATGACAAAGGATCGGTCGATCTTGACCTTGTTGAATGGAAAGCGGCGAAGATAGCTCAACGAAGAATATCCGGTGCCGAAATCATCCAGGGCGATACCCACCCCCAGGTCATGGATCTGCTGCAAGGTCGCCAAAACGGTCTCGGTGTCAGCCAGCATCGCCGTCTCCGTAATCTCCAGCTCGAGTCTGCCGGGATCGAGGCCGGAATGAGCCAGCGCCTCGGACACGTCTTCAACCAGTGAGTCGCTACCAAACTGAAGTGGCGAAAGGTTGACGGCGACGCGGATGTTCGGGGGCCAAGATGCCGCATCCGCCAAGGCCTGCCGCAGGACCCAGTCGCCCAGCGGAACGATAAGTCCGTTCTCCTCCGCGATTGGAATGAAATGCGATGGTGCCACCACGCCCCGTTCCGGGTGGATCCAGCGCACCAGCGCTTCGAAGCCGCAGACAGTCCGTGTCGCGATGTGAACCTGCGGCTGATAGTATACCTGGAACTGCCCTTCCTCGAGTGCCTTGCGCAGATCCAGATCAAGCGCGCGCTTTTCCTTCATCCGCACGTCCATACGCGCTTCAAAGTAGCGGAAGCAGCCGCGCCCTTCGGCTTTCGACTGGTACAACGCCAGGTCGGCGTTCTTCATCAACAGGTCTGGTTCGTCCCCATCGTCCGGGATCATCGCAATGCCGATGCTGATGCCGATTATGCAGCGGTTGCCGCCAATGTCGTATGGCGCGCTGACTGTTTCGATCAGCCGGACCGCCAGCGCAGTGCTGCCTTCGGCATCCGCAACGCCACATTGTACGATGGCGAATTCGTCGCCGCCCAGACGGGCGACGGTATCCCCCTCCCGCACCGAGGCAAGAAGCCGCTTCGTAACAATGCGCAGAAGGCCATCGCCGAGGGGGTGGCCGAACGTGTCATTGACGGCCTTGAAATTGTCGAGGTCGAGACAGAGGATCGCCGAGCGTTCGCCGCGGCGGGACCGGACGACCGCCTCGGACATGCGTTCGTGGAACAGGACACGGTTTGCCAGCCCGGTCAGCGCGTCATGCTTCGCCATATGCGCAATCTTGGCTTCTACGAGCCGCTGTTCGGTGATGTCGTCGAGCATGACGAGCCAGCCTTCCTCCTCCGTGGAGGCGTAATGCACCGCCAGCGACCGGTTGTCCGCGAGATCTAAAACCTGCGTGCCGCGTTTGCCTTGTGACCGCAGGCGCTGAATCAGGTCGTGGATTTTCCGCGCATCCTCGGCTTGCAGTTTCGATGCGCTCTGCAACAAAACTTGCATACTGGCCAGCGTCATGTCCGGCGCGATGAGATCAGCGTCCAGGCCGAACGCACAGGCGAGTCTCTCCTTGCCGACGATCAGGTGATCCTCAGAATCGAACATACACAGGACTTGCGACATGTTATTGAGCGCGGCGTCGAAACGGACGGCCTGGACCCGCAGCTCCCGGTTCGCACGCTCGCGCACCCCGCTCAGTGCCGCCTCGGCCTGCGCCCGTTGACGCGCGGCCTCAATTTCCGCTTCCCGCCGCTCGTGCGCTGCGGCGAGTTCCCGGCCACGCAGCATGTTGTCGCGAAAGATCCGCAATGCGCGGGCCATCGCGCCTATTTCATCACGCCGCCGTGTGTCTGGGACATCGTAGTCGAGCGTCCCATCAGAAACGACGCGCATGGCGTGAGCAAGGCGGCCGATTGGGCGGGTGATCGAAAGACCGACAACGAGGGCAAGCGCCAGGCCAAAAATGCAAGCAAGGCCGGTCGCCCACAGCAGCGTCCGGTCAACCCGGTTACGGGCTTGCGCGATCTCCCCAGCCCGCATTGCTCGCTCATCGTCGGTGCGGCGGACCACGGTCTCCATAACGTCACGTGCTTTGCCGACAGCGGCGTCAAGCGCGGCAAGCGCGGACGAGCGTGCATCCGCCGCTCGGCGCAGATCGTCAATGCTGGATGATATCGTGTCGAGTCGAAGGTTCAGGATACGCGCATGCTTGATAAGCCTGGGCCCGGCAGTAAGCATGCCTGCCGGAGCAGATGATGGATCTGATTGCTCTCCTGCAGATTTAATTGCGCTGGCGACGTCATCGACCAAAGCCTGTAGTGCCGCCTTGGCTTCGTTGATGCCTGTATGGGTTCCCGCCGCTTCCTCCGGATCCAGTGTCACGGCAAAGCTCGCGGCGCGGATGGTTGGCCCTTCCGCATCCGCGGCGAAGCCAGCGGCGGTGTCCATGCGCTGCGGGTCTTCCAACTGCGCTGCGGTCTTTGCGAAAGCCGCTATGGCATTCGTGGCGCGCGCCGCGTCCGCTAGTAACACACCGATCCGATCCCGCTGGCCGCGCGCTGCATTGATGACCGCGTTCAGCGCACTGGATATTTCACCAACTGACGCGCCGGTGCCTTTGGCGTCAGTAGTCAACAGCCTTAGGCTGCCTTGAACGGCATCCAGGTCGTTTGGCGCGGCAGTCCGTAAATAAACCGACAGTTGGACCTGCATCGCCCGTAACACTTCTGCGTCGCGGGCTACCAGTTCAGCAACCCTTCGTGCCGCCGCCTCGGCGCGGGAGGAGCTTTCGACCGCGTTGTCCGCAAGCCGGACAACGACGGCAACGCCAATCTGCAAAGCCAGGATGAAGAGGAAGCCCGCGAGAATGCGTGCGCGGATCGACCACAGGATAGCGATCATCACACGCCCTTCAACAAGGTTTCCTCAGATTTTAGGCACCTGCTTTGATAAGCCGCTGCATCAGGGGACCATATTCGCCTGTCGCCAAGGTCTGCAGATACGGCCCGGCAGCGGAATGCAAACTGGCTGTGTCGACATCCTTGATGACAGTCATACCATCGCCGACAAGCCTTTCAATGCACGCCGTTTGCTGGTTGAACGATGCGGTTCGCTGCGTATTGCCGCCGATGACTGCGCAGGCGAACATCGCATCCCGTTGCGGCGGCTTCAGGTCATCGATCAATTCAACCGAACCGAGAATAACGGCGGGATCATAGGTATGTCCGGTCAGACAGAGGTATTTTTGCACCTCATAGAGCTTGAATGCCTCGATCACCGCGACTGGGTTTTCCTGCGCCTCGAATTGGCCTGTGCGCAATGCCTCGCGCACTTGCGGGAATGGCAGCGGTGCAGCGGCACAGCCGAACGACTTGAACGCCTGAACCATGAGGTCGCTTTGCGGCATGCGGATGCGAAGTTCTTTCAGGTCCGCGGCCGAATGGATTGGGCGGTTCGACGTGATGTGACGCAGGCCATTCTCCCCCCAGGCCATGACATACATGCTGGCCGGCTTGGCCATACCCGCGATCTCTGCCCCGAGCGGGCCGTCCAGCACGTCCCGCGCCCGTTGCGGATCGCGGAAAAGGAACGGGGCATTGATCAGCCCGATTGCCTTCACACTGTTCGAGGCAACGGCGCCGGCCACCAAGACGAAGTCCAGCGTGCCGTCGGCGCAATCCTCCAGCAAACTCAACTCATCGCCAGCATTACCGCCGGTTTTGACATCCAGGTGGAACGCCTCCGACAGGACGGGATGGGTGTTGACCGCACTGGCAAAAGCCTTGGCCGCCAGGTCGTAATGCGAGCCTTGTGGGTTATTGTGCGTGATTCGTAACGTGCGGATTGAGGCGCGTGCGATATGCGAGACCGCAAGCAGCGCACCTCCGCCGATGGCGGCGCGCAAAACCCGGCGGCGGGACGATGGTGACACCATTTCTCCTGTAGTACGAAATGTCAGCCCGCACTGTGACAAAGGTAAGGCTAGCGGGCGATCTGGCATCATAGAAGCGATTCGTTAAGGAAATGTTAAATGTAAACAGCAGCAACGGGAGAGTGCACCCTGGGGGTGGCTATCTCAGGAAATCCAATGTCCCTCGATCCGAACCGACTAATCCTGACCGGCGAAAACCCCTTCATCCGCTTGAGCGACGCCGACGGTGGCGCGATCACCACCAACGCGAGTTTCTGGCGCATCCTGATCTCGCCCGCCGGCCCCGGCCACGTGCTTTACCTGAAGAGCGATCTGACCGAGGACCGATGGAAGATCTACGCCGACAACATCGCCATGGCGCGCTGGCTGCAGACGACCGTCCAAGGAATGCTCAACGACGAACTTTCAGACACATCGATTCCGGTGACTGACGCCGTGTTCGACAAGACGGGCGATGCGCGCGATTTCTGGACCGAGAGGGCGGTGTCGCACGATGAGGAGGTCGCGCTTACCTGGTATGACATCGGCAAGCCGCTGCTGATCCACACCCAACAGGCCCTCCTCCAGCACGCAAATACGGTGTCTGCACGGTGCTGATCCCGGCGCTCGGGGCACGCGTGGCGGTCAATGGCGTGCAGGCGAAGGGCCGCCCGTATCCAACCCAGCGCGAAGGCAGACCGTTTAGCACCTGCGCCCTGGCTTTCTCCGAGAGCTGGACCGAGGCGCGCTGATATTTCGACGGACGCCACGTCAGGGCACTCGTCAAAACTTGCCGTCCGTCATGCACCACCCCTGGTCTGGTTCTCGCCAGATCCGGGTTCCAGGCCATGGCGCCGGCGCGACCTCTGCCCAAGCCAATCCCCAATGTCCGGACGGTCTCCAGCAAAAGGGATCTCAGACCTTGCGCCAGCCTGGCCGGCTCGTATCGGTGAGATGATAATGAATTGGTCCGATGCCGGAGATGGCAATGATGGCTGGTTCGATTGCATCCCTCCTTACCCCGTCGTAATGTGGCGTCATTGCGACACGACGGACAAAGCCCCCGGCCGCGACAGGCACGGTGCTCTCCGGTGCGAAGTCCTCGCCGCTTGCGACCCACCAGGTCCCCGACAGCACGACACAGAGCCGATCGGTCTCGTAGAAATGTGGCGCACTCATATAGCCGGGATGCCAGCGGATCAGCACGAAATACTGTCCGGGCTCGCCCACCTCGCCGTGCATCGGCGCCTGCTCGGCTGTACCATCCGGGAAGTTGTAGAGCTGCTTCCACGGGATCGCGCCGGCCTGCACCACCTGCGTCATAGATGGGTCAACGCCTGCTGCCTCAACCGACTGGCCGCGCAACGATGCCGCTGCCGTTGCGAGCAAAGAAGCGACCACCATATCGCGGCGCGGGATCATTTCCATTGTCGTACGCCTCCAACGTGTGTTGGAGAAATTTTTGGCCGGAATCGGTCAACTGCGCCAGCCCCCGCTGGTCCATGAGACATAGAGTCGCATGTCTCGCGTCGGCTGATTGGTCTGTCGAGGAGAGAAGGGCACCGCAGAAGGGGACCGGCGCCCGCCATGACTCCCCCTGCCGCTTCATCGCCTATCCCGCCATCGGCCTCACGCCTATACCACCGCACAGACCGATGCCCCGCGCTACACCTCCTCGTCCGGCGATGTCAGCCCCTCGGCCGGGCCAAACCGTCGCTCCTGCAGACGAAGCAGCTCCACCAGATCGGTCACCCCCGGCAGCACCGCGGCAATACCGCAGTACGGGCACAAAGGCGTGTCGCCGTCATCGATCCAGTCGATCACGTCCACCGCCGGGAAGGTCTGCAGGCAACAGAAGCAGCCGCACTCCATGAGGCTTTCCCCAATTTTCCGGCTCCCAATCTTCCAATTGATCGCCACGACAACCCTAATCCGGCTGGCCTTCGCCGCGACAACCGGTCTCGGGGTCGACGAAAGCTATATGGTGACAGCCGGACGCGCATTGAGTCTCGGCTATTTCGACCATCCGCCTGCCAGTTGGTGGCTCTCCTGGGCCGCCGCCCATCTACTGGGAACCGAGGCGCCCATCGCGGTCCGCCTCCCCTTCATCCTGTTGTTCGCCTGGTCGCAATTCCTGGTCTGGCGGATCGGCTGCATAGTGGCCAACCCGCAAGCCGGGTTCTGGGCCGCCGTAGCCCTCAACATCTCGCCGGTCTTCGGCGTAACCACCGCGATCTGGGTCCTGCCGGACGGCCCTCTAGACACCGCCCTGCTCGGCGCCGCGCTCTGCCTGCTTCACGCGCTGCCCGCGCACGGACGCCGCGCCACAACGTGGTGGGCCGCCGCTGGAGTCTGCGCCGGTCTTGCACTGTGTTCCAAATACTCTGCCATACTGACCATAAGCGGAGCGTTCCTTTATCTCGCTGTCACCCCCGCCCACCGGCCCTGGCTGCGCCGCCCGCAACCCTACCTAGCAGCCGCGCTCACGCTCCTAGTGTTTTCGCCGGTCTTGATCTGGAACGCCACCCACGGCTGGGCATCCTTCGCGTTCCAGGGCGATCGCGCGATGGGCTTCCGGTTCCACCCCTTGATGCCGCTCCAAACCCTGGCCGGCGAGGCCCTGTTCGTTCTGCCATGGTTCTGGGTGCCGATGATGATCGCCTTCGTGGCGGCGCTCCGCCGAGGCGCCGTCTGGCCTCACCGTCTGCTCGCCTGCCTCGCCGCGCCACCCCTAGTCGCCTTTGCCGTCATTTCGGCCTGGTCAAGTCAGCGCATCCTCTATCACTGGGCCGCCCCCGGCTACCTCATGCTGTTCCCGCTGCTCGGTGATACGATCGCGCGCCTGCTGGACCGCGCCTGGATGCGCCGCATGTTGGCCGCTTCGGGAACCCTGGTTCTGCTGGCAATGCTGGCGATCGCCTGCCAACTCCAGTTCGACTGGCTCGGCAGCTCCCTCGCCGCCGTGACGCGCAACGACCCAACAGCCGAGGGCCTGGACTGGACCTCCCTCCAGCATGACCTGCGTTCGCGCGGCCTGCTGCCGCCCGGAGCCCTCGTTGCTGCACTCAACTGGCGCGACGCCGGCAAGATCGGCTACGGCCTCGGGCCGGACTCGACCATGCTGTGCCTGAGTTCCGACCCACGCCAGTTCGGCATCGCCGATCCGCCCCGCGACCACGCCGGACAAGACGTTTTGCTGCTGCTGGTCGACCCAGCCGAGCGAGCAACAGAGCAAGCCAAAGCGTGGTTCGAAACGATCGACACCTTGGCCCCCTCTTCCGTTCGATTCCACGGCCGCGTGCTACGAACCATCGCGGTACTGCGCGGCCATACCCTGCTCCCTCGGCCATAAGCGAGGCCGGTCGTAGACATTCGACTTTCAATATTCGGGCAAATCCGCGCTATGATCCGCCAGCGGGACCAAACCAAACAATCCCGCACACTCCAGGCACGCGACGCCCGGAAGCAGGGAGGCTGACGATGGATGCACCAGTCATTGTTGACCCGCGTGAAGACGCCTATGCCACGCCGCTCGAGCGGATCGACGTCAGCAATCCCCATTTATACCAGGACGATACCTGGCGCCCGTACTTCGAACGCCTGCGCCACGAAGACCCGGTGCACTGGTGCGAAAACGGCATCTACGGAGCCTTCTGGTCGGTCACCCGCTACCGCGACATCATGGCGGTCGATACCAACCACAAAGCCTTCTCATCCGACGCGCTGATGGGCGGCATCGTGCTGCGCGACCTGCCGGTGGACTTCCGCCGGCCGAGCTTCATCTCGATGGACCCGCCGAAACACGACGAGCAGCGCAAGATCGTCGCCCCCATCGTCGCCCCCGGCAATCTGGCCAAGCTGTCGGATACCATCCGCGACCGCGCCGGTCGCATCCTGGACAATCTACCGCGCAACGAAACGTTTGACTGGGTAGAGCGCGTCTCCATCGAACTGACCACCCAGATGCTCGCCACCTTGTTCGACTTCCCATTTGATGAACGCAACAAACTCACCTACTGGTCCAACGTCGCGTCCGTAAACACCCGCGCCGGCACCGAGATCGACTCCGAAGTCAAGCGCAATGCCGTGCTCGACCAGGCCGTCGCCTACTTCACCGACCTCTGGCACCTCCGCGCGAAGCAACCGCCGCGCCCCGACCTGATCTCGATGCTGGCGCACGGCGAAGCAACCCGCGATCTTCCCTCCCGTCCACACGAGTTCATGGGCAACCTGATG
Source organism: uncultured Pseudomonadota bacterium (assembly GCA_963832865.1). GTDB lineage: Bacteria > Pseudomonadota > Alphaproteobacteria > Acetobacterales > Acetobacteraceae > Rhodopila. Next base: position 107,340 of record CAWHWH010000041.1, on the reverse strand, counting down.
TTGCTGGTCGTCGGCGGCAACGACACCACGCGCAACTCGATTTCCGGCGGTGTGCTGGCGCTGAACCAGTACCCCGACCAATACCGCAAACTGCGCGACGACCCCTCGCTGGTGACCGGCATGGTGCCCGAAATCATCCGCTGGCAGTCACCGGTGATCCACATGCGGCGCACCGCGCTGGCAGATACCGAGGTCGCCGGGAAGACAATTCGCAAGGGTGACAAGGTCGCCATGTGGTATTTGTCCGGCAACCGCGACGAGACCGCCATCGACAACCCCGATGCGTTGGTCATCGACCGCCCTCGTCCGCGCCAGCATCTGTCGTTTGGTTTCGGCATCCATCGCTGCGTCGGCAACCGTCTGGCGGAAATGCAACTGACCATCCTGTGGGAGGAAATCCTCAAGCGGAAGCTGCCGCCGATTGAGGTCGTCGGGCCGCCCACCCGCGGATACTCCAATGTCCTCCGCACGATTGTTTCTATGCCAGTCCGTATTCCATCCGCCTGACCGAGCGCCGGCATGTCGATCCCCTATTACGACTGCATCGCCCATCACGCGATGCGTCGGCCGGATTCGCTGGCCGCGGTGGACCTGGCTACCGGACGCCACCACACCTACCAAGCCTTCAACGAGCGAATTGCTCGGCTGGCCGGATCGTTACGGCGAAATCACGGAATCGCCGCCGGCGACCGGGTCGCGATCCTGGCACCGAACACCACCGACACGTTCGACGTGCAATTTGCCTGCGGTCGCCTCGGCGCGATTTTCGTTCCGTTAAACTGGCGCCTGGCAAACCCGGAATTGCTCGCTATCCTCGCTGACTGCACCCCGGCGATGCTGATCTACGATCCGGAATTTGCCGAACGCGCCGGGCACCTCGCTCAGGCCCGCGGTATCGGCCACTTGGTTTCACTCGGCCTGACGTTCGAACGGATCGCCCTCGACGGACCCCGGCTGGACCAGCCGGCGGCGGTGACCCTGGACGATACTTCGACCATTCTTTACACCTCCGGCACAACAGGGCTGCCCAAGGGCGCGATCATTTCGCATGGTATGAATTTCTGGAACACCGTGCATTGCATGGCTTCGATCGGCATCCAGCGCTCGACGGTGTTCCTCGGGATGCTCCCGCTGTTCCATAGCGGCGGGCTCAACGTGTTCTCCTATCCGATGTTTCAGGCCGGTGGAACCGTAATGATCACCCGCGCGTTCGATCCGGGCGAGGCGCTGCGGCTGATCGGCGATCCAGCGATAGGCATCACCCACATTTTTGGCGTGCCGGCAAACTACCAGTTCATGGCTCAGCATCCAAGCTTCGCGGAAACCAACCTCAGCAGCTTGGTTTACGCCGGGGTCGGTGGCGCCCCTACCCCGGACGCCATCCTCGGAATATGGCAACAGCGCGGCGCGGTGCTGCAGCAAGCTTACGGCATGACCGAGACCAGTCCTCTGGTGCTGATCCTTGACAGGGAAGACGCGGTTCGCAAAGCCGGTTCGGCCGGCAAGCCAGTGCTGAACGTGGAAATGCGCGTGGTCGCCGACGACGGCATCGATGCACCGCCCGGCACGATCGGCGAGGTGTGGGTCAAAGGCCCGAACATCACCAAAGGCTACTGGCGACAACCCGAGGTCACCGCCGCATCGTTCACCGATGGCTGGCTGCGCACCGGCGACGCCGCGCTGGTCGATGACGAGGGCTACTACTTCATCGTCGATCGCTGGAAGGACATGTATATCTCAGGCGGCGAGAACGTCTATCCGGCCGAGATTGAAAACGTCCTCTATCAGAACGAATCGATCGCCGAGGCAGCGGTGATCGGCATCCCGGATACAAGATGGGGTCAGGTCGGCCGAGCGATCGTTGTCTTGAAGAACGGACATCAACTAACCGAAGATGACATCGTCGCGCACTGCGCCGTCAATCTGGCCCGTTACAAACTGCCGCACTCCGTGGTGTTCACCGACGCGCTCCCTCGCAACGCAACAGGGAAGGTGCATAAGCCGACCTTGCGGCAGGCGTTCGTAATCCCGTAGGGACCTGCCGCAAAACAAGTGCTGCAGTCGAGGCACCGTCGCCCCAGGCCGCCATGGTAGGCGAAGGCCTACCATCCACGGATTTCGTGAGTTCAGCGCCGCAAGCCATGGATGGTCGGACTGCGTCGACCATGACGTCGTGCAGCAGATGCGTCCTCAGCAACGATGCGGTTATTTCGCAGCAGGTCCAAAGCCGGCGATACTCGTTTCCGCTACGATTTGATACTTCGGCGCGCCAGAGCCGCACGGGTGGCGGCAATGACCTCGTTGGAGAGTTCCCGGTGCTCAAGACCTTTCGGCCGCGAATGTGTAAGCGCATCCCAATCCGTGAATCTCGCCTTCCATATGCGACCCGGTAATGCTGCCGACCATTTCTGGTCCGCCATCTATGGGAAACCCACTAAAGGACCCGTCGGGAGAAATCTCAGTAACTTGGATAGTCGGGGAAAGGTCTGGGTCGGGCGGCAGGTTTGGGTGCGCCAGAAGGTATTTGAACGCGTTGTGCTGGATCGATAGGGAGATTGTCTGGGGCGTGTCACACCAGTTGCTGTTCGGTCCCCCCAAGGTGTGTGAGCTAACCCGGATCCTGCCTCGATAGGTGCCGTCGAACGAAACGAACGCTACCTTTGGTGTCGGCGCCACAGGCGGCGGCGGCGAAGAACATGCCGCCAGAGCAAGCAGGATTGCGATGGCGGGCATTGTGCGTGAGTGAGGTTTCACCGGACCTTTGTCTCCATCCGCCTGCGCTGTTAGGATCCACCCGTTTCGTAGGTGAACCGGCGACGGGCTTCTTTCTGTTCACAACTAATGGTAGCGCGTCGCGGCAGCCAGGGCAAAACGTTGCTCAATCCCGAAACTTATCCGAAACCAACGATATTCGTGCTATGTTCTTGACACCGCCCACAACCTCCGATAGAACAAACTAGCAACATCACCCGGGTCAGCCTCCGTGTCACACTCCAGCGCCTTCCTCGAAAGCATCATCGCCTTCCTCCTGCCCTACGTCATCACGGTGGCGAAGGACGCGCGCGACGCCCGCAACGAGATCATCGAAACCCTCGAGTCCTACGCCACCCGCACCCGCGCCGAAATGCTGCAAGCCGCCCATATCATCGCACTCGGCATGACCACGCTGGACGTGCTGGCCGAGGCCAAAACCGCGGACATGTCCCCATCCATGCGCCTCCGTTACCGCGGCTGCGCCAACGGCCTCAACCGATCGACGCTCCGGACCGAAAAAGCCCTCGACGAGCGCCTCGCTTACGACCCCCCCACAATCCCCGAAACGATACCGGAACCAGTCAACGACGTCCCAGACGCCGACCTAGAAACCGCCATGGCGCACGCTCGCGCCGCCATCGACGCTCATCGCGACCGCGTGTCGGCCAACCGTCCGGAGCCAAAAAACGACCAGCCTTGGGCCGGCGCGATGATCGATACCCTGAAGCAAATGGGGTTACCGGTTCGATCACCCCCCGCCGGATAGACCGAACTACCCCGCCATCCCCAACCGCCGCGACGCAATCCGGGCGCCATCCGCCATCGCGCGCAACTTCGCCCACACCACGTCCTCAGCTACGCGTCCTCGTCCGGCCGAGGTGTCGAACCCGCAATCAGTCCCCGCCAGCACCCGCGTCGGATCGCCCACAACCTGCGCCACGCGCTCCAGCCGATCCGCCACGACCTCCGGATGTTCGACGAAATTGGTCAGCGGGTCGATCACCCCGGCAACCACCACCTGACCATCGCCCAACGGCAAATCCTTCAGGCATCGGTACTCATGCGCATGCCGAGGATTGGCGAACGGCAGCACCCACCCGCCAACCTTCGCTTGGGCGATCGTCGGCAGGATATCATGCAGGTCCACGTCGCAATCATGCGGCCCCTCATAATTTCCCCAGCAGGCGTGGATGCGCACCCGATCCCGAGGCACATTGACCAGCGCGTCGTTGATCGTCCCCACCACCCGTTCGGCGAAATCGATGAAATCCCCCAGCGGCCGGTCCTGATACGAGACATGCCGCTCCAACGCCAGATCCGGCGCGTCGATTTGCAACAGGAAGCCGGCCGCGACGATCGCCTCGTACTCCACCTGGAGCGCCCGGCCCAAGGCACGGAGATAGGCATCCTCGGTACTATAGTATTCGTTCAGCAACGCGGCCGCGATGATGCCGGGCGAGGGCGCGGTCATGAAGGGTTCCGCGAAGCCGCCCTCGACCTCGTTCAAGGTGGCCGCGAACTCGTCGCATTCCGCTTTGACGAGCGCCGGATCCAAATAGGATACCGCACCTATCGCTTTCGGCACCGCGTCCCGATTGCTTACCGATCGCCGCGTTCCCTCATGCTCGGCGGACCAGGCCCGGTACCCGGGATATTTCAGAGCGTCCGCCATCGTCTTGCGGGTCCAGCTTCCACCAAAGCCGCTCATCCGCCGCCGCACATAGAGAAAGAACGCCTCTCGCTGCTGCTCGCCGTTGTTGCCGACATCAATCCCGCAGGCGATCTGCTGCCGAACAACATGCCGTGTCGCGACCTTGCCCGCGGTGTCGAGTTCGGCTTCATCGATCGCCTCCCCCGCAGCCCGGCGCGCATATAATTCGGTCAGCGCCGCGGGTCGAGGCAAGCTGCCGGTATGCGTCGTCAGGATCCGGGTCTCGCTGGTCAACATCAGACCGATCCTTTCTTTTAGCACTCATGTAGAAGCTTTAATTACGTTCATTCCTTGACATACGGCAATGTAGCTTCGATCCGTCGGCCTCGCCGGGGGATACGAGAACAACAGCAGGGAGCTTGAAAATGCATATCGTCCGGCGGCGCGGCTGGGAAATCGCGGAGCGGCAGGTCGCACCGGAGCACGCGGTGTTTAACCGGCGAAGCGTGCTCGCCGGCGTTACGGCCATGAGCATCCTGCCGTCACTGGCCGCAGCCGACGTCACGGCTAATCCCGCGTTCAAGCCGGACCGTGCCGTGACCGACGAGAAATATGCCACCACCTACAACAACTACTACGAATTCGGCGAAAGCAAGAACATCTGGCGCAGCGCCCAGGCGCTCAAGCAGCGGCCCTGGACCATCAAGCTGGACGGGCTGATGGCGAAGCCGCGCACCCTCGATATCGACGACCTGCTGAAGCAAGTGGCCCTGGAGGAGCGGATCTATCGCCACCGCTGCGTGGAAGCCTGGGCCATGACGGTCCCCTGGACCGGCTTCCCGCTGTCTCAACTCTTGAAGATCGCCGAACCGATGGCGTCCGCAAAATACGTCGTGTTCGAGACCGCGCAGGACAAAGTGATGGACGGCCTGAATGCACCGTTCTACCCCTTTCCCTACATTGAGGGTGTGACAATCGACGAAGCAGCGAACGATCTGGCCTTCATCTCCACCGGTCTGTACGGCAAGCCCCTGCCGCCGCAGAATGGCGGCCCGATTCGGCTGACCCTGCCGTGGAAATACGGCTTCAAATCCGCGAAAGCGCCGATCAAGATAAGCTTCGTCGAAAAGCGGCCCTCGACCTTCTGGGAATCGATCGGGCCGTCAGAATATGGCTTTTGGGCCAACGTCAACCCGGCCTTTCCTCACCCGCGCTGGAGCCAGGCGTCGGAGCGGCTGCTAGGTAGTGACGAAAGAGTGCCCACACGCATTTTTAATGGTTATGCTGAGCAGGTCGCTAGCTTATATACTGACCGGAAATCCGAGAAGCTGTTCATGTGATTGCCCAACGCGCCCTCGCCGTGATCGCCGCCATCCTGTTGGTCGCCGCCGTCGCCATCGCGACGTTCGGGTCCGAAAGCATAACCTTGGGGCAGGCGATCTACCTTCTCGATCACGATGTCCTGGACAAGCTGCCCCTGTGGTCCAGCCGGACATTGGGCAACTGGATGTGGCTAACCGTCATCCAGCCAATGCTGGAACGCCCGGCCTGGCTGATCCCCGCATCCGCCGGGCTCGTCTGCATTGGCCTCTCGCTCTCGCTCTCCAACCGCAAAACCACCCACAGGTCTCACCGGCGCAGCTAATCTTCGCTGAAGCTGGGCGATCGTGAAGAATTCGTTTCGTTCTGCGGGTCAAATGTGCTAAACACGCCTCGCGATCGGTCAAACTTCGGGCGGTAGGTGGCGGATGCGGCGCCGTTGATCACGAGAGTTGCGGTACCGGCGATATCGAAGCCGTCACCGCCGGCGAACCGGTCAACCGGGGCTACCGCATTGCTCCGAAGCCTAATCGCACTTTCCGAAGACCTGCGCGGCGACTATCCTAGGCCAGCGCAGCACGCGAGGTCTGAGCTCGCGTAATACAAGGGGTATGTCATGTCTGAATCGGTCGCGGTCGTTGCCCAAAAGGGGTCCTACAAAATCGAGGTTGAGGCGGGGAAATCCTATTGGTGGTGCGCCTGCGGCAAAAGCGGCAAACAGCCGTTCTGCGACGGATCGCACAAAGGTTCAGCATTTTCGCCGCTGAAGTTCGACGCCGAGAAGGCAGGGATCGTGTCGTTCTGCGGCTGCAAGACCAGCGGCAATAAGCCTCGTTGCGACGGATCGCATACGATGCTGCCATAGGATTGGCGGCGATCGCTCAGTCATCGTCCTCAGAGCATGATCGCGCCGAGGAACGTCCCCGCGCCTGGATCATGCGACCAAATAAGAGACAGACTATCTTCGGCCTGCGCAGTCAGGTTGGATAAGGTCTAGCCGGGCGAGTGGGGTTGTCCGGGCCACCTGCGTTGCTACGCTGCTTGCCGTGACGACAACGGTGACGGAGTTGACAATGAAGCGGGCCGATCTGACGGAGAAGATCCTCGACACCAAACGTTCGAACGATTGGAGCTGGGCCTATATCTGCGACCAGATCGGCGGCATCTCCGAAGTTCTGATCATCGGAGCGCTGCTCGGCCAGATGAAGCTCGTCAAGCCGCTGGCAAAGAAAGCCGCGGTGCTGTTTAGTCTGACAGCGGCCGAAGAGCGGATGTTGAATGAGGTGCCGTATCGTGGCGCCCCGATGCCCCCGACCGACCCGCTGTTGTACCGGTTTTACGAGTTGGTGATGGTGAACGGGCCGGCCTGGAAGGCGCTGATCGAGGAAGAGTTCGGCGACGGCATCATGTCGGCGATCGACTTCGATATGCAGATTGACCGGGAGGCGAACCCGAAGGGTGACCGAGTGAAGATCACCATGTCGGGCAAGTTCCTGCCCTATAAGTACTACGGAAATGAGCAGGGGATTCCAGAGGTTGGGTACAAAGAGGAGTAGTGTGTTTTTGGGTCGACTAACTCCCCGTGCCAAGTCACTGCGAATAGGTCGCAGTGGGTGTCAAAAGGGTGGTATCACACCACCGGCCAACGTCGAAGCTGATAGGCACCCTCCCAGAAGAGGTATTCGTACTGCGTGGACCGGATGAACGCGGTCATCATCCGATCGCGCAGCGCGGCCGATGCTCCCGCGGCGGCGGTATCCGTCGCGGCGATCACCGCGCGCACGGCATTGCCAAAGCCTTCGTCGGAATACGTGTCGATCCAGGCTCGATACCGGTTCTCGGCGGCGGCCTCGCGGGCAATGGCGTTGCCGACATCCCAGTAAATCCAGAAGCAGGGGAGCACCGCCGCCATCAACACTTCCCACGGCTCGTGGTACGCCGTGGCCAGCAGGAAGCTGGTATAACCCAGGCAATCGGGCGATGGCTCCGCTGCCTCTGAGCCGAACTCGCTGAGGTACTGCGCATGCAGCGCCTGCTCCACCGCAACCGCCTCCAGCGCGGACTCGGCGAACAGGCGTAGCGTAGCCCCGTCGGGTCCACGCACACCCGCCATCGCCAGGATACGCGAATACTGCTCCAGATACTGCGCATCCTGCTCGATGTAGAACTGAAACCGCGCCTTATCCAGCGTCCCGGCCGCCAGCTCTCGGTTGAACGGCAGGCTGTGTATCGCCGCCCGAAGACCGGTCGTGCGCTGCCAAGCCGCGTCGCAAAAGCCGGTCATGCGATACTCTTTGATGCCATTTCGAACGTGTTCCGCGACAAGCCCGGCAGATCCAGGATCCGCTGCAATTGCCGCTTCATCAGGTCTTGCCGCCCGGCATCGAACCGCCGCCATTGCCCGAGCGGCGAGACCATCCGAGCCGCCACCTGACCATTGGTTGGATCGAGTTGGATAATGGTGTCGGCATAAAGCCGGTAACCCATGCCGGAGGCATCATGGAAGCGGACCTGGTTGCCGGCGAAACTACTGACCAGCGCACGGATCCGGTTCGGGTTGCGCAGATCGAAGTCAGGATGGGTCTTCAAGGCCTCGACCGCGCTCGGTGTACCCGGCAACGATGACAACGCCTGAATCGCAAACCACTTGTCCAGCACGAGGGGATCATGACGCCAAGACTGATAGAACGCTGCCAGGGCGTCCAGCCGCTCCGGACAGTCCACGCTCGACAGGATACCCAGCGCCGCCAATACATCCGTCATGTTCTCGGCGGCATCGAACTGTGCCTTGGCAAGCCCTACCGCCGACGCGTCGCCGGCCACGACAAGATAGCTCAGGCAGGTGTTGCGCAAGGACCGCCGGCCGATCGCGGGGCCATCGATGCTGTATCCCGCGCGATCCGTCAGCCGGTCGTAGGTTACCCGCAGTCTGTCACTCAACGCTTGCCCGATCGCCGCCCGAGCCTTGTCGCGCGCGGTATGGATCGCGTCGACATCGACGACATCCATCTTGTCCGCCAGCGTCGCCTCGCCCGGCAGCGCCAGCGCCTCGGCCGCGAACGCCGGCTCCTGATCGAGCGCGGACGCGGCGGCTTCGATCAGCGCCGGGTCCACCGCGGGTTCGCCACCAGCCTGGATCACGGCGACCATGTCCAGCAGTGCCGAGGCGGCGAATTGCTGGCCGGATTCCCAGCGCACGAACGGATCGGTGTCATGCGCCGCCAGGAAGCGCAACCGCTCCGGCGACAGCCCCGACAGTTTCACCGGCGCCGAGAACTCGCGCAGCAGCGACGGCACCGGCGGACTGGCGACATCAACGAACTCAAAACGATTCTCCGCCTGCGTCGCCAGCAGAACGCGAGTGCCCTCGACCGGGTCAGGATCTCCGTCCAGCCGCGTCGCGAGTTCCTGGCCATTGCCGTCCAGCAGACCCATGGCAACCGGTATGACCAGCGGATACTTGTCTGGCTGTCCCGGCGTCGGTTTGGTGCTCTGGCGAATGGTCAGAGAATAACGTTTTGTAGCCGCATCATAGGCATCCTCGATGGATACTTCCGGGGTGCCGGCCTGATGATACCACAGCTTGAAGTCAGTCAGATCGACGCCGGACGCATCCGCCATCGCCTGCACGAAATCATCGATGGTGACTGCATGGTTGTCATGCCGCTCAAAATACAGGTCCATGCCGCGACGGAACGCGGTCCGGCCGATGATCGTCGCCATCATGCGGATGACCTCGGCGCCCTTGTTGTACACCGTTGCGGTATAGAAATTATCGATCGCCATGTAGCTGGCGGGTTGCACGGGATGCGCGAGCGGGCCGGCATCTTCCCGAAATTGCGCCGCCCGCAACCCCCGCACATCCCCGATCCGCTTCACCGCTCGGCTGCCCTGGTCGGCGGAGAATTCCTGGTCGCGATAGACCGTCAGCCCTTCCTTCAGCGACAACTGGAACCAGTCGCGGCAGGTCACGCGATTCCCGGTCCAGTTGTGGAAATACTCGTGCGCGATCACCGTCTCGATGCCCTGGTAATCACCGTCCGTCGCGGTCTCCGGACGCGCCAGAACGTATTTCGTGTTGAAAACGTTCAGCCCCTTGTTCTCCATCGCCCCCATGTTGAAGTCCGACACGGCGGCGATGTTGAACACGTCCAGATCGTATTCCAGGCCGAAGACTTGCTCGTCCCAAGTCATCGAGGTCTTCAGCGACCGCATCGCATGCTGGCAGCGGTCCTCGTCGCCGCGCCGGACATAGATCCCAAGATCAACTTTCCGGCCGGACCGCGTGACGAAACTGTCCTTGACCGAAACAAGATCACCGGCCACCAGAGCGAACAGATAGCAGGGTTTTGGATGCGGATCGGTCCAGGTGACCGAGCGTCGGCCGTCACCAAGATCTTTCACCGGCCCAGGATTGCCGTTCGACAGCATCACCGGGCAGGAACTGGTGATCGTCGTGGTATAGCGCGACATCACGTCCGGGCGGTCGGGGAAGAAGGTGATCCGCCGGAAACCCTGGGCCTCGCATTGGGTGAAGTAGTTCCCGCCCGAAACATACAACCCGGTGAAATCGGTGTTGTCCTTGGGCAAAATCCGCGTCTCGATCTCCAGCACGCAATTATCCGGCATATCCGAAATTGTCAGTCCATGACCGGTTTCGTGGTATTCGCCAGGCTCCAGCGCGGCCCCGTCACGCGTCAGGCGAACCAGGGTCAGCGCCTCGCCATCCAGATGCAATGGCGCCCCGGCCGGCGCCGCCGGATTGCGCCGCAGCGCCAACCGGGAGACGACCTTCGTCGCGCTCTCATCCAGTTCAAAACTCAGGTTTACGGTATCGATCAGGAAGGCGGGCGGGGCATAATCCGCCAGCTTGATTTCCTGGGGCGTCGAATTGGTGCTTATGGCATCGGCGGGCATGTCTTCTCCGGCGTTGGCTTTGCCGGCAACCTAGCTGTTCCGCGCGGCGTCGGCGAGTACCTCCCGCGCGAGAGGCAGCATCGCATAATCGACCATCGCGCCCTGATAACTGACCGCGCCCAATCCGGCTTTTTCGGCGGCCTCGAATGCTTCCAGCAAGCCTTTGAAGTAGGCGACTTCCTCGGCCGTCGGGCGATACACGGCGTTGGCGATTGCGACATGGGTGGGGTGCATCACCGAGACGCCGGAATAGCCGATGTCGCGCGCCTTGCGGATCAGCCGTTCGACCGCCGTCAAATCATCCTGCGCGGTCCCGAAAATGCCCGCCATCGGATGCATCGCCCCCGCGGCTCGACTGTCCAGCACCAACTTCGACGCGAGGTAGAGTTGCTCCTCGCCCCCCGATGTCGCCCGGAAGCCGAACGCCCGGGCGAAATCGCCAGCGACTGGACCGCTGACAGCGCCGTGGATGCCGCGCACCCGCGGACTGGCCTTCGCGAGGTGGTAGGCGTCGTACATCCCCTGCGCTGTCTCCGGCAGCGGCAGCAGGCCGACGCTGCCATGGGGGATGCCGGCACGCCCCTCGGCATAACTCAGCAGATCGTGCAGCCGTCGAACTTCGTCCGGCGTGGCGACCTTCGGCGGCACAATCGCTGTAAGACCCTCGGTGACCGCTGCTTCGAGTTCGGCCAGCGTACCCTCGAACAGCGGCTGAATACGGACGAAGGCGCCGACGCCGGCCGCGCGCAGTTCATGGATCTCGCTCTTCAGATGCGCCATCGCCTCAGGCTTGAACTGCGGCGGAACAGAATCCTCGATGTCCAGCACGACGGCGCCGGGGGAGACGCGGATGGCCTTCGCCACCCAGTCGCGGCGATGCGCGGGCACGAACAGCGCGGAACGGATGGGCCACATGCCACATGTCTCCTTGGACGGTTCAGCCCCGAGTTTGCGGGGACGCGACTTAGGGTGCAATCCTGCACGCGGAGGTTCCGTTCCATGCCCTATCCCACCCATCTGCTGCCCACCACCGTCGTAGGCAGCTATCCGCAACCGGATTGGCTGGTCGATCGCGCGACGCTTCGCCATCATGGCGTACCGCGCGCCCATGCGCACGACATGTGGCGGGTGCCGGAGGCGCTGCTCGAACAGGCGCAGGACGACGCCACCATCCTGGCGATCCGCGAGATGGAGCGCGCCGGGATCGACATCGTCACCGACGGCGAAATCCGGCGCGAAAGCTACTCCAATCGCTTTGCCCTGGCGTTGGAGGGCGTGGATGCCGAAACCCCCGGCGAGTTGCGGACCCAGGCCGGCCGGGTGACGAAGGTCCCGCGTGTGGTCGGCAAGATCCGCCGGGTCGCCGGGGTGGAAACCCGCGACGCCCTGTTCCTGAGGGACAATGCGACGCGGGCCACTAAGATCACATTGCCCGGACCGTTTACGCTGTCTCGTCAGGCACAGAACGATTTCTACCAGGACGAGGAAGAACTCGCGATGGATTATGCCATCGCGGTGAACGAAGAGCTGCGTGCGCTCAAGGCGACCGGCGTCGACGTGGTGCAACTGGACGAACCCTGGGTGCGCACCGCGCCCGACAAAGCAATTCGTTACGGGGTCCGGGCGATCAACCGGGCACTGGAGGGGATCGAGGGACCGACCGTTGTGCATGTTTGTTTCGGCTATGCCGCCGTGGTTTCGGAAAAGCCCAGCGGATATGGATTTCTGGCCGAGCTGGGGGATACGGTAGCGCAACAGATATCCATCGAGGCGGCGCAGCCCCGATTGGACCTGGGCGTGCTGCGCGAGCTGGCAGGCAAGACGATCATGCTGGGTGTGCTGGATCTGGGGGACCCGACGGTGGAGACTTCGGCGATCGTCGCGGCCCGCATCAGGGAAGGTTTACGCTTTGTCGCCGCCGACAAACTTGTTCCGGCGCCCGATTGCGGAATGAAATACTTGGCGCGGGCTACGGCTTTTGGCAAACTGCAGGGGCTAACCGAGGGCGCGGCAACCGTGCGGCGCGAATTGGCGGGACAAGTCGACCGCGCTTAACCCTCCTGCCTCCGTAACCGTGCAACGCCGGTCTGCAGGAACACCGCGTATCCATAAACGGTCTCGTCCGGCTGGTTCCAGCACACGTAGCCGCGGCAATCGTGCGGCCGAGCCTCGTAGACGCTGCACATGTGGTCGTCGTCGAGGAACTGGCAGGTCTTGAAGCCTTCCTTGATCCGTTTCTCGCCCTTCTTGGTGACCTCGACAATGTGGCGCTTCTCGAATTCAGAGACGGTGATATCCAGATGCTTGGCCAACCGCCTGATGTCATCGCGGCTGACCCGCACGTAGCCCGCCATCCGGCAGCACAGCGCCGGACATTTCAGGCAATCTAAACGCTCATGCGAGGCCATGGCGGGCGTTCTGCAACTGGCCGCGAGCGGGGGCAAGGCCCGCAACGGCCACCGGGTTGGCGAGTCGGCGGCGTGGGAACCGAGCATCTGATGCCGGTCGGCGTGACGCCGGCTGGTATCAGAGAACCTCCTCGGTGCTGAAATCGGCCGGAACGATGACTTCCAGAACTTCGCAGTCTGGCGAATAGTCCAGCACGGTGTGCTCGATGCCCGACGGTTGCAGCCAGCAGCTTCCGGCCGACATCATCTGCTCGCCGTGGCCCTCGAACTCGTTCTTCATCCAGCCCTTCAGCACGTAGACAAGCTGTAGTTCGGTCTTGTGCCGATGCCGCTTCCGGACCTCGTCGGTGCAAGGTGGAATCAGCCGGATCACATGCGCCTGGCACAGCCCTCCGGTGGCTGCGGCGATCCCGAGATCTCGGTATTGCGCATAGGCGCGCAGGCCGTCCGCTTTGAAGTCGGCTTCGTTCAGATGGCTGACGGTGAAGGCCTGGGCCGTCGCAGTGACGGTCAATTTGCGGGGGGGTGCCTTTCGAGTCGCCGCGGGCGCACGTCCCCGCCGAGCGACTGGGGTAGGAACAGCAATGCGGGTGGCGGGGCGGCGGGGCGCGGCCTTTTTCACCGCCACGGTCTTCGCGGCGCTCCTGGCCGGGGCGGCGGCTTTGGCGGTGGCGGCCTTCTTCGATGAGGCCGCCCTTTTGGCCGCCGCCGCCTTTTGAACGGGAACCGCCTTTTTCGAGGCTGAAGCCTTGCCTTTCGCGGCAGCCCTTCGGGGTGGCTTGGCCGAGGCGGCCTTCTTCGGCGCGGCCGCCATCTTTGGCGCGGCGCCTCTGCTCTTCTTGCCGGCCGCCTTTTTCTTCGGCACGACCGCCTCTACCTTCCCCGTCTTGCGCGCGGCGGCGGGAGGTGCTGCTTTCACCTTTGCTGGGGCTACGCGCCCGGTGCCGGCCTTGGCCATGGCGTCTTCCTCGTGTTACTTCTTGGTTGCATTCAGTATCAACGGGATGACCCCTGTATTTCAAGAGGCCTTACGAAACTGAGTGCCGAGGGGCTGCCAACGCCAATCCGCACGCCGGTGGCGATCAGGGTGCCGGCTGCCTCATCGATATGGAAGACAGTTATTTCGTGGCTGTCCTGGTTGGCCACGTAAAGGTGCTTCGCATCCGGACCGAGGGCAAAAAACCGCGGCGTCAGACCGCCGGTGGAAACCGTGCGCACATACGTCAGCGACCCGCTGCCCGGAGTAATGTCGAACTGCACGATACTGTCCTGGCCGCGGTTCGAGACGTATAGACGGCGCCCGCAGGGCGACGCCGCGATTTCAGCGGTCGTATTATGCCCCGTATGACCCCGCGCCAGCGTCGAGATCACCTGCCGCTCGGTTGCCCTTCCCGCGGACCAGGCGAATACCGTCACCGTCGAGTGAAGCTCGTTATTCACGTACAGCACCGGTAACGTGGGATGGAACGTCGCGTGTCGAGGCCCGGCTCCGGGCGCCGAATCTACAAAACCTTCCGGGGCCGCTGTCAGCCGGCCGTCGCGGAAGCCGAAGAAGAAGGTACGGTCGAAGCCTTTGTCCGGGACGATCACGAACGCTCCGGTGGGATCAAAAATCACCGCGTGTGGATGCGACGAGGTCTGCTCCCTCGGGTCCGGGCCGGGCGTTCCATGCAACGGGACCAGTTGGCTGACCGATCGCAAACGTCCGTCCTCGTTGAGCGGTACCACCGCGACGACACCGGTTCTGTAGTTCGCGATCACCAGGAAGCGTTCGGTGGGATCGAGGGCAAGATGGACCGGGTTATTGCCCTGACAGTCGGCTTGGTTGAGCAACGTCAGTATCCCGGTTTGCCGGTCGATGGCGAAAGCGCTGATCAAGTGACGGCCGCCGTGTGCGCAGTAAAGACGGGAGCCATCGCGGTTTGTTGTCAAGAATGAGGGGTTTTCCAGGTAGCCTACAGTCTGGATGGGGCTCCAACCGCCGCTGATCGGGTTGACCCGATAAACGTTGATGCCGTTGCCGCGGCCGTTCCGGTCCGGCGTGGTGTAACTGCCGACATAGGCGAACATCTTAGTCTCCCACGCAGGTCGCCTGAGCCAGAATGATCAGCACGATCGCCGGATCGTCGATGGCGGATCCGTCAAATTGCACCGGAAGTCCCGCGTCGCCCCGGCCGGCCTGCTCCGCCGCGATGAGGGCCGGCATGTCGTCGCGGACATGGCCGCCCTGGTTGGCGAAGAAGCCGATCACCACCACCGGATGAGCGCGCAGCCCGTGTAAGGCATCCGCTACGAACGGGGCTTCCTCCAGGCAGGCGCTTTCCACCCGAGCGAAGAGGGTGGTGGAGGCGACACGGGCGGCGTGCCGGTGCAGTGCCAGAGCTCGGCCGGGCTCACTGGCAGACCCATGGCCGGCGACCAGAATCGCGGCGGTGCGCGAGGGAATGGCGCAATCGCCGCAGGCGGCCAGCGCCCGGCGCTCGATGATCCCGGCCATGCCGTCGTGGACCCCGACCGGAGGACACCGAATGACCCGGCGCGATTGTTCGGTATCGCTGGACGTCGCGGCGCCAATCGCCCGCGGCACCGCGACCTGGCTGAAATAGCCTTCCTCCATGAAGAACGGCACAACGCGGATGATTGGCTGGCTGATCGCGGCCAACGCGTCGCTCACCGACGGGGCGCCGTTCAGCACCGCCACCTCCACCTGACCAAATTGTCCCCCGGCGCGGAGCGACTCGGCGTGCCGATGCATCGCTATGCCAGCATCCATATAGCGCGCCGATCCGTGCCCGACCAGCAACAAGGCTTCGTGCGAAGACAAACCCGACCCTCCACAATTCATTGTTAAATGTTCGAGAGGGTTCCCCGGTTTGCCCCCGAAGGTCATCTGGCGCAGATAAAGTCTGTATTGGACATGTTGATAAGCGGCAAGGAGGCGAGGATGGCGGAGGAACTAGCCCCAAGGGAGGCGATGGAATTCGACGTCGTGATCGTGGGTGGCGGGCCATCGGGCTTGGCGGCGGCGATCCGGTTGAAGCAACTCAACCCCGACATGGCGGTCTGCCTGGTGGAAAAAGGCGGCGAGATCGGCGCCCACATCCTGTCCGGGGCCGTGCTGGAGCCGCGAGCGCTGAACGAACTGATTCCAGATTGGAAGGAAAAGGGTGCGCCGCTCGATACCCCGGCGGGCGAAGATCGGTTCCTGTTCCTGACGGCCACCCGGTCGTTCAAGATGCCGACCCCGCCGCAGATGCACAATCACGGCAACTACATCGTCTCGCTCGGCAACTTTGTCCGCTGGCTGGGTCAGCAAGCCGAGGCATTGGGCGTCGAGATCTACCCCGGTTTCGCCGCCTCGGAATTGCTGGAGGAAGACGGCCGCATTGCCGGCATCGCCACCGGCGATATGGGTGTCGGCAAGGATGGTCAGCCAACGGGCAATTTCCAGCGCGGCATGGAATTGCGGGCGCGCTACACGCTGTTCGCCGAGGGGTGCCGTGGCTCGTTGTCCAAGCAATTGATGCAACGCTTCAATCTGCGCGACGGCCGCGACCCGCAGACCTACGGGATCGGGATTAAGGAGCTGTGGGAAATCCCGGCCGCCAATCACAAGCCCGGGCTGATCATCCACAGCCTAGGCTGGCCGCTCGGGCGGTCGGTCTACGGTGGGTCGTTCCTGTATCATTTCGGGGTCAATCTGGTGTCCTTCGGCGTCGTGATCGGGCTGGACTACAGCAACCCGTGGCTGTCGCCGTTCGACGAGACGCAGCGCTACAAGACCCACCCGGCGATGCGTCCACATTTCGAGGGTGGACGGCGGATTTCCTATGGCGCTCGGGCGGTGAACGAGGGCGGATTGCAGTCGATCCCGAAGCTCAGTTTCCCTGGCGGGCTGCTGATCGGCGATGCGGCGGGCTTCCTGAACGTCCCGAAGATCAAGGGCACCCACACCGCGATGAAATCCGGCATGCTGGCTGCGGAGGCGGTGGCCGAGGCGCTGGCCGGCGATCACCCGGCCGAGGTGACGGGGTATTTCGACCGGCTCCAGTCGAGCTGGCTCTGGGACGAACTGTCGTCGGTCCGCAACGTGCGCCCGGCGTTCGCCAAATGGGGGATGTGGGGCGGGCTGGCCTATGCCGGATTGGACACCTACGTGCTCCGTGGCAAGGCGCCTTGGACCTTGCATCATCCGCACGCCGACAACGAGACGATGGTTGAAGCTGATTCGGCGCCGCGGATCGTTTACCCCAAGCCCGACGGGGTGCTGACGTTCGACAAGCTGTCCTCGGTGTTCATCAGCAACACCAACCATGACGAACATCAACCGGCACACCTCATCCTGGCGGACCCGGCGAAGGCGGTCGAGCTGAACTGGAACCACTATCGAGGTCCGGAGGCTCGGTATTGTCCGGCGGGGGTCTACGAGTTCGTCGGGGTGGAGGAAGGCGCACCGAAGCTGCAGATCAACGCGCAGAACTGCGTGCACTGCAAGACCTGCGACATCAAGGACCCCTCGCAGAACATCACTTGGGTGCCACCGGAAGGTGGTGGCGGACCGAACTATCCGGGCGGAATGTAGCGCGGAGTTGCATTAGGGGGACAAAAAGTAGGGTGGCTCGCATACGGTCGATGCGCTCTGGAGCGCGCTCGGCTTTACGCCGAAGGCGTTTCTCCCGAGAAGTGCGGAATTTCATTCGGCACACTGGTTATTTCCAATCCGGTGAAAATGCTCCAGTAATCGGCGAGAACTAGAATTCTTGTTATGGTCACAAATTAGAGAACATCATCCGTGGCGCAGATAAATGAGATAGGCTTCGAAGATCGTTTTCATAGCGCTGACTTCAGAATTGCCCCGCCCTAAGATGACCCGTGCAGAACCTGCCATCGCTGACATGCCCAATGCCAGCGAAGAGCTCGCGGAAGGAACATGGCATTTGCCGAGACGAATTCGATCCGCTGGCGTTGGGCGAGGCGCTCGGGGCCGAGGCGGTGAAACATAGCGTGCGTTTCTTTAACACCACTCGCGCGTTTGCCGATGCCCCGGATTTCCAATCGCTGTACCACCTGACCGACGGCCATCCGAGGCCGGCCAGCCATGCCGAGCCGTGTACGGTATCTCGCCCTTGACCGTTCCATCGTGGCAATTTCTCGTCTTCGCGTTGGCCGGCGCGGCAGCGTTCAATATCTCGTCGGCGAATTGGTGGCGCAACATGGTGTGGCTGGTCCTGAACCTCACCTTCGTCTGGAGTTTCGTCGGCGCCATTGGCCCATTGCTGCCGCTCGGCGGTTTCCTCGCGCTAGGCTACATCTCGATGGAAGCCACCCGCGTAAGGCGTGGCTGGACGGCACCGGTCTCAATCATCCTGGTGTTGGCCGTGTTCATCTGGTTAAAGCGATACGCGTTCATTCCGCAGGCGCTGTTGCTTCCGCCGGGCTACATGACGATTGGCCTATCCTACATCTTCTTTCGTGTAATGCATTTGGTCATCGATACCGGCCAAGGTGCACAGGAGCGCATCGATGTGCTCGAGTATGTGAATTTCACGACGAACTTTCCGGCGTTCATTTCCGGTCCGATCCAGAGGTTGCAAGACTATCAGGCGAATAACTCACTGCCGCTGGGATTGCCCGACATCGGCTGGGCGGCGTGGCGGATGGTACTGGGAGCCTTCAAGGTTCTGATCCTGTCCGCCGCCCTGCACGCTTGGCAGTTAGACTTGCTTGCGTCGTTAACACCGGAACTGGCGATGGGACCGCGGCTGCTGAGCGGTGCGCTGATCGTCGTGATCTATCCGCTGTTCTTATACGCGAACTTTTCTGGTTACACCGATTTCGTCATCGGCATCGCGCGGCTATACCGCTTACGTTTGCCCGAGAATTTTGATCAACCTTTCGCCGCCCCAAATTTCATCGAGTTCTGGGGCCGATGGCATATCTCGCTATCGCAATGGCTACGCAGCTATGTGTTCAACCCCCTGCTTATGACGTGGTTGCGCCGGTATCGCTCGGCGCGATCGAAGCAATATCCCAGTGTGGTGGCCTTCTTCGTTACGTTCTTCCTGGTTGGCGCATGGCACGGCCAGACGTCCGAGTTCCTTTTCTTCGGCCTATTGCAGGGCGGCGGCGTGGCGGGCAACCGGGTGTACCAAGTGACAATGACAAAGTTGCTTACACCGGCTGGGTACGGGCGCCTGTGCGCCAACCCTATCTATCGCGTGGCGACACGGGGCCTGACTTTCACTTGGTTCGCCTTCACTCTGCTTTGGTTTTGGGCAAGCTGGAGCCAAATCGGTGCGCTGGTGGAGTGGTTGGGCTTGGCAGCATCGGTGCTGGCGCTGCTGGCCATCGTGTGCGCAGCGAGCCTGGTGCTCGCGATACCGGATGTGCTTGGCGATGCTGGGGGCAGCATCGGGAAGGCCTTGGGGTCGCGCTATGCTCGCACGGCTTTCGCCTCGGCAATGCTCCTGGCGATAACGATGGCGGCACTTGTGCTGCAGCTTTCGGCGCCTGAGATTGTGTATAGACAGTTCTAACGGGTCATGTTACGGTAAAGTGACTGTCTGGGAAAGACTTTTCTAGCTCGTTCCACAATGTCCTGCCCGCGGCCAAGGGGCGAGCGCGGATGGGGCATCACCGACGACGTGTCGCCCGAGGTGTGCAATCATTTCATTCGGCATGATTTCTGGTCAGAGTGGAAACGCTCTAAATCGCGCCTACGACTTTCACTTGGGCGCGGCGGTGGATCTCGGCTTGGGCGATCACCGGGACATTCAGCCTGATCCGATCGACGATCGAATGCACATGGACGCGGACCTGCATGCTCGTCAGCAACGCCGGCTTTTCTCCGCGCTGAACGGCGGAATCAACCACGGTTCGGATCCGGTCCAGGAATTCGCGCAGCTTTTCCTGACCCAGCGCAAGCTGCCTATCTTCTTGAGGCCCGATGAGCGAGCTGCCCAACGTCTCCTCCCATTCCGGTGAAAGCACGATAACCGCGACATACCCGCCCGCTCCGATCAGGCTGTCAGTGATCTGGCGAGACAGCCGTGTCCGCACATGCGCGACGATCGTTCCGACAGACTTTGCGCTGTTGGCACAAGCCTCCTGCACGGCCTCCAGGATCGTCGGCATGTCGCGGATCGAAATCCGCTCGGCGAGCAGCACCTGCAGCACGCGCTGAAGGCCGCCGACGGTGATGGTAGCGGGCACCAGATCGGCGACCAGCTTCTGCTGCTCCTGCGGCAGTCCGGCGAGGATTTTCTGCGCCTCGGTGTACGACAAAAACTCTGAGATGTTTTCCTTCACCACCTCGGCGAGGTGGGTCGTCAGCACGGTGGCGGGATCGACCACGGTCCAGTTCGCCAGACGAGCCTGATCCGCCAGCGCTGGAGCGATCCAACGAGCGGGAAGCCCGAACGTTGGCTCCACTGTGATTTCGCCGGGAAGCACTGATGTGTCGTCGCCCGGGCTGATCGCCAGCATCATCAGCGGGCGAAGTTCGCCCTTTCCGGCGGCGATTTCCTTCAGCGCGAAAACATAGTTGTTGGGCTCGAGCTCGACGTTGTCTTGAATGCGCACCGAAGGCAGGACGAAACCGAGTTCGGCCGCCAGCGCACGCCGCAACCGCTTGATCTGTTCCGGAAGCTGCTGGTGGCCGCCGCTGGCGAGTTCCAGCAACCCGTAGCCCAATTCCACCCGCACGACGTCCAGGGCGGACAACACGGGCGGTGAGTTGTCCGGCGGCGGAGTGACCGGCACTGCCGCTTGAAGTTTGGCATTGCGCGCGTTGAAGCGATGCCATGCCGCCGCGCCGGAGAGCGTCGAAACCAACAGGAACGGCAAGGTGGGCAAGCCGGGCAGCAGCGCCAGAACGCCAGCCGCGGCGGAAGCGATCATCAAGGGGTTCGGGCTGGATCCTAGTTGCGAGGCCAGCTTGCCGTGCATCTGACCTTCGATGGCGCCCTTGGACACGACGATACCGGCCGCGGTGGAGACCAGCAGCGCGGGGATCTGCGACACCAGCCCGTCGCCGACCGTCAGGGTCGTGTAGGTCGAGAGCGCGCTTTCGAGGGACATGTGCGACCTGAGCAGGCCCATCGCCAAACCGCCGAAAATGTTGATCAACGTGATGATCAAGGCGCTGATGGCGTCGCCGCGGACGAACTTGCTGGCGCCGTCCATCGCGCCGTAGAAGCCGCTTTCCTCGGACAGTTCGGAGCGGCGTTTACGTGCGGTGGGTTCATCGATGGTGCCGGACGAAAGGTCCGCGTCGATCGCCATTTGCTTGCCTGGCATCGCGTCGAGGTAGAAACGGGCGGCGACTTCCGCGATGCGGCTGGATCCTTTGGTGATGACGACGAAATTAACCATCAGCAGCATGGAGAAAATGATCGCCCCGACCACCAGATCCCCGCCCATCAGGAAGGTGCCGAAGGCCGCGACGACATGGCCGGCAGCGTTCGGACCCTCGTTGCCGTGCGACAGGATCAGCCGCGCGGTGGCGACGTTCAGCGACAGCCGCAGGATGGTTGTCAGCAGCAACAACGTCGGCAAGCTGGAGAAATCGAGTGGCCGTTCCAGCGATATCGAGATCAGCAGGATCAGGATCGATGCGATGAACGACAGCGCCAGCGCCATGTCCAACAGGAACGTCGGAATCGGGAGGATCAGGATGGAAAGCTGGAACAGCACGCACAGGGCAAGTCCGACGTCGCCGCCGGGAACCATCCGCCTGAGCGGGCCCAGTGTCTTGAGCAGGGCGTCCACACCCGGACCACCCAGCAGTGCGTTCATGGAGTCCTGGCGGCCTGGCTCGGTGGCACCGCGATACCCTGAGACAGATACAAGCTAATTTTATTCCGTAGGGCCCGGATCGAGAGACCCAGCATTGTTGCGGTACGGGTCCGGTTGCCGCCAGTCATCTGGAGTGTGCCAATGATGACATCGCGCTCCATCAGGTGCAGTGGCCGGCCAACGAAATCCCCGAACGGCCGTACGGTGCCCGCCGTTGAACGAGGTTCCATTCGCTGCCCGAGTTCGAGCGCATGGCTGTCGATCACAGCGTCCGCCGTCAGGACCAGCGCGCGGTGGATGGTGTTTTCCAGCTCACGCACGTTGCCTGGCCAATCGTGGGCCATCAGGACAGCTAGCGCGGCAGACGATACCTGACGGCGGGTGCGCCCGCATTCCCAGCGATATTTCTCCAGGAAATGTTCGACCAGCGCCGGAATATCCATTGGCCGCTCCCGCAGGCTGGGTAGGCGGATGGCGACGACATTTAGCCTGAAGTACAGATCTTCGCGAAAGGTTTGGCGGGCGACCTCCTGTTCCAGGTCCTTGTTGGTCGTCGCGATGATCCGTACGTTCAGCCGCACGGGCGCCCGGCCGCCGACCCGATCGACTTCACGCTCCTGAATCGCGCGCAGCAATTTGGCCTGCAGCCGCCGGTCCATCTCGCTGATTTCATCAAGCAGGATCGTGCCGTTCTGGGCAGCCTCCAGCTTGCCGATCCGTTGTCCGAGCGCGCCGGAGAAGGCGCCGCGTTCGTGGCCGAATAATTCGGATTCGAGCAGCTGTTCCGGGATCGCGGCGCAATTGACCGGAATGAACGGACCATTAGCCCGCTGGGATGTGCGGTGGATAAAGCGGGCGATCACTTCCTTCCCGGTGCCGGATTCGCCGTGCACAAGGACGGAGGCGTCGGACCGGGCGATACGTTGCGTGCGCTGCACCACGGCAGCCATCGTGGGATCACGATAGACCAGACCGTCACCCGCCGGCGCGGCCGGGCGGGCGGACGTCAAGGTCCCGGCGTGAGCCTCGGCCTTCAGCAAGCTGCTTTCCAGGTCGTCTGGAACCAGAAGGTCCGGGGCGGAGTAGGCGGTCACGCTCAGCGATCCGACTTGACGATTTCGGTCATCGTCACACCGAGCCTGGTATTATCGACCATCACGACTTCGCCGCGAGCGATCAGGCGATTGTTGACGTAGATGTCGATCGCCTCACCCAGACGGCGATCGAGTTCGACCACGGCGCCGCGGCCGAGCTTGAGAAGTTGCGACACCTGCATGGTCGCCTTGCCCAGAACGGCACTGACCGTCACCGAGATGTCGTAGACCGCTTCGAGGTCCTTCGCCGAGCCGCTGTCCGTCGTTTCGCGGAAGTCCGGCGGCGGTGGCGGTGGCGTGGTGGTGGTGCTCATTACGGATGCCTGAGGATTTGCTCGTTTACCAGACCTGCCGACAGCGGGATTGCCGCTTCCCGGAGGTCTTCCAGTAAGGCTGCACGGCTGATCGTGGCCTCTCCACGCTGCCACCTGATCGTGACATCCTCACCGAGGACACCTTCGTCGAGCGCGCGTGACAGGCTGTCGATGTCGGCGAAGCGCCGCTCGGCTCCGCCGTCGTCCGTGAGGATGAATTCCGGGGCCACGGTCAGGGCGGGCTTGATGCGATCGGCGATCATCCGCACCCGGCCAAGCAGCTTTGCCGGCCAGTCGTCGGAGACCACGGAGATGACGGTGCTGATCAGCAGGTCGGCGACCGCCAGAGACGCCGCGTCAACCTCCTGGGCGGTTCTGGCAGTCAGGTCGTCCAACGACGTCAGCAGCTTCGCGGTCAGCCTTCCGTCGCCGGACTTGTGACTCGGTTCCTGGCGTCCGGCCAGATAGCCTTCGGTCCAGGCTTCCTGACGGATCTTGCCGGTCTCGTCGAAAGCCACTGGCGCCTCCTCCACCGGCGCTGCGGGCGGTTCGTCAATTTCGTCGTTGAAGTTCGCGAAGACAGCGAACAGCGCATCGGTCGTCATAGTGCCAACCTTGCCTGGGAACCCGGGCATGCGGTTCACGTGGTTTCGGCGTTCCGCGCCGCCGCGATCATGCTCATTCGATTATCCTGTCGTCGTTGCTGGTGTTGATTTCGATTTCACCGCTGGCTGCCAGTTCCTTTGCGGTGTTCGCGATCGCCGCCTGTGCCTCCTCCACGGCCTTCAGCTTGACCGCGCCGAGGGCCGCGATGTCCTCGCGCAGCATTTTCGCCGCGCGCTCGGATAGCTGCGAGAGGAACAGGTTGCGGATGGCCTCGGGTGCGCCTTTGAGCGCCAGCGGCAGCTTTTCCTTGTCGATCGCCCGCAGCAGGACTTGCAGGCCCACCGGGGCCAGTCGCACCAGGTCCATGAAGGTGAACATCTGCGACCTGACCTTCTCCGCCGATTCGCGGCTGCGCTCTTCCAGGCCGCCGAGGAAGCGGGTTTCCGCCTTGCGATCGAAGTTGTTGAAGATCTCCGCGACCAACTGGTGGGAATCGCGGCGCGACGCGCGCGCGAGGTTGGACATGAACTCGGTGCGCAGGATGCGCTCCACCCGGTCGAGGACGTCTTTCTGGATCGATTCCATTCGCAGCATGCGCATGACGACCTCCATGGCGAAGGAGTCCGGCAGCAGCATCAGCACCCGGGCGGAATGGTCCGGCTTGATCATCGACAGCACGACGGCGACGGTTTGGGGATATTCGTTCTTCAGGTAGCTGGAGAGAATCTGCTCGCTGACATTTCCGAGCTTGTCCCACATGGTGCGGCCGGCCGGGCCGCGGATTTCCTCCATGATCTGGGAGACGCGGTCCCTGGGCAGGGCCTTCAGCAGCAGGCCCTCGGTGCTCTCGAAGCTGCCGAGGATGCCGCCGGCGGCGCCGAAATTCTTTACGAAGTCGACGCAGAGATTCTCGACGGCATCGGCGGGGACGGCGCCAAGCTGGGCCATGGTGGCGGAGATCGCCCTGATCTCGTCCTCATGCATCATGCCGAACAGCTTGCCGGTATGCTCCTCGCCGAGCGCGAGCATCAGGATCGATGCCTTATGAAGGCCGGACATCTCCCCGTCCGACAGGCTGCGCGCCGCCTTAGCCATTTTGCATGGACACCTTAGTAATCGTACCGCCGGAAGAGTAATCGTACCGCCGGAAGGTTCGGACGACATGCGTAGGGGTTAAAGCTTACTATCCAGTTAATAGCGGGGGATGATCTGGATGTGGAGCGGTGTGTGACCGGGCTTGCACGATTCACACGCCGGAGGTGGTTCGATCAGCGCGATCCGGCCGAGTGCAGAGCCATGATCATAAACCCAGGCCGTGACGGCGACCCGGGTGGCAGGGCACGGCGGGACGATCAAGCTCGGGTAGATACGGCCAGGGCGGCAGCGCGGGTATGGGGCGCCCGGCCGCCATAACCGTTGTATCGCGTTGTCGCCGCCACCGGCGCGGAGGCGCGGGCGACAATCCGGACGATCCGCGTCTGCACCGCAATGGCACGTTCCAGCAGCGCCTGGTTCTCCATCGCGAGCGCACTCAACCGCTGCCCCAGTCCGGTCTGGACCGTGGACCCCCGTGGTGCTTTCTCCAACTCTGCCAGGGCCGCTTCCTTGGCGGGAACGAGCGCGACCGCCGCGAGGAAATCAAGGCGCTTCAGAGCCGCGTTCTCCTGCGCCAGTAGATCCGCCAAATGTTGCGCGGGCCGCTGGTGCTCATCGATCATTTGGGCTTGGCCTCCTGCATCCGCATCATCGCGTCGTAGACCGGCTTGGCCAGTCCCAGCCCGCCATGGTTGGCGATCTGCTTGGCGAATTCCTGCACCAGCATTGGCTTCCAGGCTTCCTCACCGGCGCCCCCGCCGAAGGTGCCATGCGAGGTGTCAACGGTGTCGAACATCGGTTGGAGAAGCTGACCGATCGCCATTGCCTCAAAATCGTGCGCCGACTTTGCGACCTTTGCTGGATCGGCGGATTGCTGGGGACGCGCGATGGCCGGCGGAGGGGCGGGGGGAAGTGCCGCGGGCGGCAGCGGGGAAGTTTTGGCCATCAGCGCACCTCCAGGTCCGCTTGCAACGCGCCGGCGGCCTTGATCGATTGCAGGATACTGATCATGTCGCGCGGGCCGACGCCCAGCGCGTTCAGGCTGGCGACCAGATCTCGGAGGGTGACGCCGGACGACAGGATTCCGAGCTTTTTGTCATGCTGGTCGTCGATCTCGATCTTGGTTCGGGGAACCACGACGGTCGTCCCGTTCTTTGAGAACGGTTCCGGCTGGCTGACCTCGGGGGTCTCGGTCACCCGGATGGTCAGGTTGCCCTGGGCGATAGCCACGGTGCTGATGCGCACGTTGGCGCCCATCACTATGGTGCCGCTCGCCTCATCGATGATCACAATCGCGGCGTTGTCCGGTTCGACCCGAAGGTCCTCGATCATCGCCAGCGTCTCGATGGGGTCGCGGTTGCTGAGGTCGAGCAGCACCGTGCGCGGGTCGCTCACCCTTGCGATCTTGCCGGCGGTTTTGTTGATAATGGCCGCGATACGTTCGGCGGTGGTGAGGTCCGGGTTGCGGAGACCGAGCCAGAGACCGTTGGTTTTGTCGAGGTTGAAGGGGACCTCCTTTTCGACGGTCGCGCCGTTGGCGATCCGCGCCGATGTCGGCACGCCGCGTGTCACCGAGGCGGCGGCGCCGCGGGCGGCGATGGCGCCTGTCGAAAGGGTGCCCTGTCCTACCGCGTAGACTTCCCCGTCGGCGGCGAGCAGCGGGGTGACCAGCAAGGTGCCGCCGGTCAGGTTGGTTGCGTCACCGAGGGCGGAGACCGTGATGTCGACGCGGCTGCCGCCGCGGGCGAATGCGGGCAATTCCGCGGTCACCATGACGGCGGCGAGGTTCTTGGTGGACAGGGCGGTGACCTGGTCGCGGGTGTTCACGCCCAGGCGCTCAAGCATGCCGATCAGTGATTCACGGGTGAAGACGTTATTGTTCAGCTTATCGCCGGTGCCGTTCAGCCCCACGACCAGGCCGTAGCCGATCAACTGGTTCTGGCGGACGCCCTCAACGTCGGCGATGTCCTTGATACGCACCTCGGCTTCCACCGACCCGCATTGCAGGATCAGGGCAAGGAGCAGGGCGGTGATCACGCGCATATCGCGCAAGGGTTATCCTGATGACGGTACCCTTTCGTTACAGCAACTCCTGTGCCAGGGCGTGAGGTGCCGTATTTGACGGCTAGGCGTCGGATCAAGGCAGGCAGATCCTGCCGGTCGGCAGAAAACGCCGGTGCTTGATGTGAATCAGCACCGGTTTTGTTGCAATTTGCTGACGTTTTCGTGTGCGCCCTTGGCGTGCGGTTGACAGGCCGCTATACGTCCGCGCATTCCCGGCCCGGAATTAGCCGGGGGCCTCAAATTCTCGGTTCCGGAGCTTTTTCGGTTTCGGCTGGGCGGCGAGCGTATGGATAACCAGGATTGAAGCGCATGATGGTGAGTTTGCCGCCTGATTATCGCCCCTCCGAGGACGAGGAGTTCATGAATCCGCTGCAGATTGAGTATTTCCGCCAAAAGCTGTTGCGTTGGCGGGCGGATCTGCTGCGGGAGGCCGACGGCACGCTCGCCAGTCTGTCGGAGGGCGGTATCCACGAGGCCGATATCACCGATCGGGCCAGTGTCGAGACCGACCGGGCACTGGAACTGCGAACCCGGGACCGGGCGCGCAAGCTGATCTCCAAGATCGACCAGGCGTTGGTGCGGATCGAGGTTGGCAGCTACGGCTACTGCGAGGAAACCGACGAACCGATTGGCATCAGGCGGCTTGAAGCGCGTCCCATTGCCACGATGTCGATCGAGGCACAGGAGCGCCACGAGAAGATGGAGCGGGTCCACCGCGACGACTGATCGGAACGCGGGGCGGTTTTGTTGTGGCGCGGCCGTTGACGTAAGCTGATAGTGTGGTTTTAGTAGCGGCGACCTACTGATGCGACTCCCGCTTATTCGCGCAGGACTTAAGGATCGGTTCGGAAAGTCTTACGGCTCGTTCTAAATCGGATTCCCTCGCGGAGCCCGACGAACAACAAGGGTTTGGCTCATCGGCTATGACGGCACACTCAGATCAATGTGCCGTTGGAACGCCGCGTGAATCCATCGCTCCCAACTTCCGTCCTCCGGATGAGATCCGTACTTCTTGATCCACTCTACATCGTCATCCGTTAGGGGTAGCTCGCCTGTTGTCTTATTCAATCTCTGCTGGAACGAGATAATTCGCCGCTGCCAGCCTCCCCCGCGCTTGGCTTCGTCCTGCTTAAATAATTCAGCAGCTTCGTCTTGGTTCAGAGTCACACGCAAGGAGGTCTCCACCGCGTCGGTTATTCGCTGATGCGCCGTCTCTATATATGATGGATCAATGTCGATTCCAATTCCCCTGGCCCCAGCAAAATGGGCAGCGAGAAGGGTACTTCCGGTGCCCATAAATGGGTCTAACACGAGCGCATTTCCTCGACCATGGAGGTATATGCACCACAGCGGCAACTCGACAGGAAAAGTGCCCGGATGCCAAAATTTCTGTGCCTTGGTTTTAACGGTTGGATAGGGAATGAACCAGGTGTTGCCCCTGCACCGAAGATCGCGGGCGTGACCTCTTCGGGCGATGTTGGACTTATCCTGGAAGGGGATACCAATGGATAAGCGGTCAAGCTCTACCAAGTTGCTGAGGGTCAGATGAAAAACGTGCTCGTGATTATGATGCATAAACCGCTTTCCAGAGATCGGCTTAAAATGTCCAGAAGATTCGTCATTCACGGTAATTGATTTTATCCAGGTGACATGATTTTGGAGACTAAACCCGACCTTCCTAAGTCTTACGACAACCTCGAATGGCACCCATGGTTGGCTATTTGACCCAGATATATTGAGAAAAAAGGAGCCATCCGACTTCAGGACATTCTTAATACGGATCGCAATCCTTGTGAGCCACGTCAGATAATCCTCTTCCGTTCGTGCATCATCGTACAAACTGTAGGCGAGATTTAAATTGTAGGGCGGGGATGTAACTACGACATCGACAGATGCCGCGGTGACCCGAGATTCCATTACCTCCAAGCAATCGCCACGAATGATTTCTTGCCGTCCGATCAGACGGTCGTCACCCACCCAGATTGTTCCGTCTGCCATGTTCGTCTCCGATAGCAACGGCCTCGAGTGTACATGACGAATGCGTATCGTACTACCAGGTTCTCGTGTAGGCCGCGCTTGAGGGACGCCTTCTTGGCTGGGGCACCGGAACGTTATGACGATACCTTCCGCAGGAATTCCTCGGATCGGATCGCCGCCTCGTCCGCCTGGCGGTTGGGGAACAGCGTGAATCCGTGCGCTCCGCCCGGGTAGATCGCCAGTTCGGTCTCGTTCCCAGCGGCTACCCATCGGGCGTGCATAAACAACGTATCGTCAAGCAGCGCATCGGACGTGCCGACGGTGAACAGGGCGGGGCACAGCCCCTTCAGGTCCGCATAGAGGGGGGAGATATCGGGCACTCGGCGATTCGCGACGGTCGGCAGGAAGGCGTTGTAGAACTGCTGCATGTCGATCGTCCGCAGCACGAGGCGCCGATCGCCGAAGGCGCGTTGGCTAGGTGTCATACTGAGGTCGAAGGCGCCGTAAACAAAGTTCGCGCCGCGGAAGCCGGTGTAGCCGTATCGGTCGCGCATGCGTAATACCGTTACTGCTGCCAGGTGGCCGCCGGCCGACTCGCCGCCGATGGTCAGCACGCTGGAGCCGAATTCGGCCTTGGCATTGGAGGTCAGCCATGCGGCGGCGGATTCACAGTCGTCAGGTCCCGCGGGATAGGGATTCTCCGGCGCCAAGCGGTATTCGACACTGACGACGGCGAGGCCGGTATTGTCGGCGATATGCTCCAGCATCGGGTCCTGCAGGTCGGCTGAACCAAGTACCCAGCCGCCGCCGTGGATATGCAAATAGACGCCGCGCGGCTGAGCGGGCGCGATCAGCCGCAGCGGGATCTCATTGCCGTCGCGGCCTTGGATGAAGATGGTGCGAGCGCGGGGCGATTTGATCGCGGGCGGGAAGGGACCACGGCCCTGCCTCCGGGCCTCTCGGGTGGCTTCGGCGCCGACGTTCCACCAATCCGGCAGACCGGTCATCAGGTCGACGAGGGCGTTGTTCAGCCTAGTTGTGTCCTCCGCTACCGCACTCTGGCGGAACAGGGCGGGGTGCAGCGCGGAGTCAGTCATACACTTTTCCTTGAGCTCGACGGATTAGGTAGTTTCTCCGGACTATAGCGTGGCTTGCCGAATCGAAAAGGGTTGGAGCAGCGTCGCGCCGGGTGATACTGCCTTAGGAGCAGGAAGAATATGATCGTTACTGCATAACAATTCCGGGAGCTTAATAAATGCTCAGTAATCGCTTGGGCATACTACTTATGATTGCATGCCTGGTGATCGAGTGTCTGATGATCGGGTGTGTAGGCCGGCCGGCAATGGCCGATCAGGCGCCAACGGCTTTTGATCCTGTTCGTGTCTCAGTCGGACAGAACGCGACGATCGGGCTGATCGCCGATGGAGCCGGCAGTACCAATACCCGTATTGCCGCGGACATCGCTCGGGCGCTCGACGACAGCGACAAACTGCGCGTACTTCCCATGCTTGGTCGCGGTTCGGTGCAGAATATTGCTGACCTGATCTACCTGAAAGGCGTGGATGTCGCGATTGTTGATGCTGATGTCCTGACACAGACGATGCAGAGCGGAACGATCCCGCGAGAAGGCACGGTTCAATACATCGCCAAGTTGTTCCCCGAGGAGGTCCACATCCTTGCTCGCAAGGAAATCACGAGCCTGAACGACTTGACCGGCAAGCCGGTCGCGATAGGTGCAGTTGGCAGTGGAACTGAAGCTACCGCCACCAACCTGCTTGATATGTGTCATATCACTCCGAACCTCATTCATGAGGACCCAGCGGCTGCGCTGGATCATCTGCGCCACGGCGAAATCGTGGCTATGTTCGTCGTCGGCGGCATGCCCGTGCCGATGCTGCAGGGCATAGAAGCGGGCAGCCAGCTGCATTTCCTGTCAATTCCGCTGAACGCGCAGTTGGTGGACAGCTATCTTCCGACGAGCCTCGATCATCAGTCCTATCCCGATCTCGTGCCACCTGGTCCGCCGGTCGATACCGTAGCCGTCGGGTCGGTGCTGATCACGCTGTCCACGCCCTCGGACAGCGCGCGTGCGAAGCGGGTAAATCGTTTCGTTGACGCGCTGTTTGACCGGTTCGAGCAGTTTCGCCGTCCGGGGTTTCATCCGAAGTGGCGAGAGGTGAACCTGTCGGCCCAGGTTCAGGGTTGGGTACGCTATCCAGAGGCGCTTGGCCTACTCCACAGCCCTGTGGATCCGGCCCTGCGCACGTCCTTCGATGCCTATTTGAACCAGTCGGGACAGACGACCGCCGGTATGGACAATGAGCGACGGGAGTCGCTGTTCCACGATTTCCTGCATTGGCGGGATCAGCATAGCGGACCTTGATACAGGCCATGACGTTTGGCGACTGATCTACACCTCGGCGTTCGATGCTTTCGGCACGCCGTTCCGCCCTGGTGTTCCATTCAACAGTTTCTGCAACCGGTGGATAGGAGGGGCATCCGTAGGGATGCTCAACCCGAGCCGTATCCATAATGCCTGCCGTCGTCTACACTACTGGTGGCTGAACATGCGCTCTCTTCGAGCACTGGCGACGAAGACGGCATGATCGAACGCGATTCATAATCATATACCACGGTCCCGAAGGTAATGGTCACGACCAGCCGCCGCGTCGACGGGCTTCGCGCCAAAGCGCATGCCGAGTGCACGGAGATGGAGGAGGAGAGCAAGGGTCGCGCGCGACCTTATCGCGGCAGCGGCGTAAACCTAGACAACGTAGGGTATTCGTCTCAGGCTTGCATCGGCCCTGATTTGGAGCGAGCCATGTCGATGACGCTGCCTGCCGGAGCGGTTGCCATTGGGGGCAACGCCTATTTGTTTCCCCGTCCGCGGGGAAACCTAGTACGCGAATGCTTTTTCGTCGGTCATGGCTTAGCGCGAGGCGGATCCGACGGTTCTCTCGACTATGAGTTCATAGTTACCACAATTTACTTTTCGCGGACGCAGGTAAAGAAGTTTACCGATGATGGCCTAGTCACCGCCTTCAAAGCCATTGCGCAAGGGGTGGCGCGGAACAATGGGGGTAAGCCAATAATCAAACGGAGAACACGAAGCGCGCGAACAGCCGTTGCAAAGATTATGTGTTCACGAAAGCTCACGGCTACCATTGGGCATTCGAGACGATGCCGGAAAAAGACTACCTAGCTATCAACGCGGCACTCACCCAATTGATGGGACGACCGCATGCCGGGGCTGCGGTGGCTACCGCACTACGTTTCCATCCGAAACCGCACGGCGTGGGGCGAGGACAAGAACATCTATTTGACCAAGCTCATCAAGCGAATCCAGAATTACAACCAAGCGATCGTCGAATTCTATTGCGCAAACTGCCGCACGATCATGCGAGCTTACCGAGAAGACTCTTCTTGATACGGGTAGCCAGCGTTTGACGCTTCGTCGGAAAAGGGGCTCATTGGTGGACGGGGGACTGTCGCAAGTTTTCGCGTCTTCTCGCCGATCTGCCGCTTCAGGTTCGTTGTGCTGTGTATCCGGCTGGTTTGCCGAATATCAGCTATTGGCATGGATATACATATAAGGACTGCCGCTGGCAGGGTCGGTGCCAAAGCTGACGCCCAATCGACCATTGGTGAGGTCGGCTGTGGAATAACCCGTCAGGGTCAGCGACGCTGTGACACCCCCGGCCACCGGTATGTGGGTCGTCAATCCAGAAAACCCAGCCGCGCCCTGTCCATTGACCCAGGATGTGAAATCTTGGGCAGTGACCCCCCACATTGTCGCCAAATCACCACCGTGGAAATTGTTCATCGTGGACCAGATGCTAGCCGTCGCGCCACGGGCATCGACGAAATCGGTGTCCGCGCCCGAGCCATCGGTGAGAAAATTCGAACCGGTCCCCCCATCCAGAACATTCTGCCCAGAGGTGACCTGCAACGCGTCCTCGCCGGGGCCGCTGTGCAAGAACACATTCGCGGTTGTCGAGAGGATGTTAAGATTGTGTGACGTAATGTCGATGAACTCGTTGGTCAGATAGGACACCGGCCCCGTATAGGGTGTCAGTGCCTGCTGCCATTTTGTCATGGTCGAAGTGTCAGTGACCTGAGCAAGCGGCAAGTTGACTTCGAATCCATCAGTCGCCATGCCGACGGTATCAAAGCCGACCATGTGGCCCGCATCATTGATGCCGTTGATCGTGGTTGCCGACGCCCCCGGTGCATCCACGCTGGTCCAATTGCCATTTGACCAGATAAAGCCATGGGTTACGCCCGCTGTATCGTTGTAGAAGCCAACAACCTGCCCCTCATTGTTGATGCCGAGCGCCTGAGTGAAGGTCGAACCTGGAAATTGCAAAGTTATTGGAGTGGTTGTCCCGCTCTTGATCAGGAAGCCATCCGACGTCGTGGCTGTCGGCAGATAGAAGCCGACGACATCGCCGGCATTGTCGATCCCGGTCGCCTGACTGTTGACGTTGGTCGGTAGGTCTGCCGTGTGGGTGGCATTGTCGAGGTAGGTGAACGTGCCGGTCGTCTGCTGATAGATGTATGCGAGTTGCAGCGTCGCCCCGGTAACATCGAGCGACGAGTAACCCACATCCTGACCAACGTTGTTATCGCCGAGCAACTGGTTAAACGCTGTGCCCGGCGCAACAACAAGGGTGAACACGCCGCCATTATCGATAAAGCCGCGTGTGACCGCAGGCGTTTGATTGTCGGTTACGAAGCCGACGATTTGCTGGGCATCGTTGATGCCTACTGCGTCGGTCTGGGTAGGGACCAGCGGTATTGAAGGCGGCGGAATCGTCAGCAGATTGGCCGGTGTTGTCACCGGGGTAAAGGTGGCAGGCAGGACCAGAGAATAGGCGAGGTTTGTCGTCGCCCCATGGAAGCCGACGATGGTATCGGTACTGTTGATGCCGAGGGCTTGGGTGAATGTGTCGCTTGGGAATGCGATCGTGGTGAACGTGTATGCCATGACACCAGCCCCACTCTGATTAATAGCACTTTCCCAGTAAGCCGAATTCGCATCACTGGCAAGTTCTGGCTTGCCAGTGCAATATTCGTTTTCCTACAAATATCAGGCATCTCGACATGGCGGAGCCAACGTGCTGATGCGAGTGCCAAGCGGCGTGCCCAGATAAGTCCGAGGGTGAATACGCATCGAAGGCGGAGTCGCTACTGTCGATGACACTATTCGCTGTGCAAGCGGTGGAATGTCAACTCGATGGGGCTCTGGCGGCGCCGCGCAGTTGCTCGCCGATCCTAGCCGTATGGCCTCGCAAAGCCTCTGGGCGCTTTTTGATCTCGACCGGCCGGAGGTGCTCCAGAAAGCCCGCGGCGACGTGTTACGGCATCAGAGTAGAAACATGTGCTCGCAGCTGGTCTAGCTCGGCGATAAGTGGCCGGGCAAATTCGGAAAGTCGGGCTCCGTCCTTCGTACGTGAGACCCCAGCAACGGCACAAGATGAACCCAACGGCAGAGGATCCACCTAGCGGAACCGAAACGCTGTTTCGACGAAGCCGGCCACCTCTCACTTCGGGGTTCGATCATGGTCTAAACTTCTGTTTGACCCCATGATTCACGCCGTGACTGTCTCAGTCTCGGGCGATCGCGCTCTAGACTAGTTCGCCGCAATCGAGGTTTTCGTGGTGTCCGCCGGCCGATGCCACCAGCCGCCGCCAAGCGCCTGGAACAGCGCCGCGGTGTCGGCGAGGCGGTTGGCCTGAGCCTGCACCAGTGCCAGCCTCGCCTGGGCGTAAGTATTTTGCGCATTGAGCACTGACAAATAGGCGATCTGGCCGAGTTGCAGTTGCTTGCGGGTGATGTCGAGGCTCCGGGCGGCGGCACGCTCGGACGCGGCGGCGTCGGCCAGGGCGTCGGCATCCGAATGCAGGGCGCGCATTGAATCGGCGACGTTCTGGAAGGCGGTCAGTACGGTGCCACGATATTGCGCCGCCGCCTGGTCAAATGCGGCCTGTGCCGCGCGCTGTTTGTGCTGCAGCGCGAAGCCCTCGAACACCGGCTGGGTCAGGCCGCCCGCCAAGGTCCAGAAATTGGTGCCTGGCTTGAACAGTTCGGTCGCGCTGTTCGCGCTGTTGCCGACCTGCGCGGTCAAGGTGATCTGCGGCAAACGCGCCGCGACGGCTTGGCCGATGTTGGCGCTGGCGGCGTGCAGGTTTTCCTCGGCCTGGCGGACGTCGGGACGTTGCCTCACCAGGCTGGACGGCAAACTCAGGGGCAGCCGGACAGGCAAATGCAAGGTGTCCAGATCGAAGGTCTGGGCGATTTCCTCACTGGGGAATTTGCCGGCCAGAGTGGTCAGGGCGTCGCGTTGCTGGGCCAACTGCTTCTGCAGCGGTGGAAGGTTCAACCGTGCCTGCGCCAAAGAGGCTTCCTGCGCCGCGACGTCGGCCCCGGTCACCTGTCCGAGCTTCTCTTGCATCTTGAGGATTTTCAGCAGGTCGATTTCGACGCGGATGGTCTCCTCGGTGGCCTTGATCTGGCCGCGCAGCGATGCTTCCTGGATCGCGCCGGCCACGACGTTGGAGGTGAGGGTGAGCCAGGTCGCCTCCAGCATGAACCTCTGATTGGCGGCCTGCGCTTGCAGCAATTCGACGGCGCGCCGGTTCGCGCCAAACACGTCCGGAACGAATGACACGTTCAATTGCGGGGTGATCAGGCTGTAATAGGGGCTGCCCGAGGCTGACGCAGGCGAAACCGCAGCCTCCGGCGTCAGGTTACGACTGGCATCGATGCCGGCCGACACCGACGGGTAGTAGGAACCGCGCTGCGCGGCCACGTTCTCCTGCGCCTGCCGCAAGGCCGCCTGAGCGGCGGGAAGATTGGGATTAGCGGCGAGGGCCTGCTCGACCAGGGTGTTCAACGCCTTGGAGTGGAAGACGTGCCACCAATCGGCGGCAATGTCCTCGCCTGAGACGAACTGCTGCGCGGCTCCACCGGCGACCCGCGCGGACGCGGTGGACGGCGGCAACGGGCGGGCGGTGTAGCCTTTCCCGACCGGCGGGTTGGGAGTTTTGAAGTCCGGTCCCACCGTACAGCCGGCGAGCACGAGAGGGACGATGACCGCGAGATTACGCACTGGCCCGATCCGGATTGCTCATTCTACTGGCTCCGCGGTGTTCCCGAGCGGATCGTGGGTAGCGACGCGTTTCGAGGACGCTGTCGATAGGCACAGGTAAATCGAGCAAAATCAAGACCGGGGGCAGCAGAACGTCGACGCCCGATGGGTCAGGGCGTTATCAAGCGGTAGACCTGCGCGGCGGTGCCGCTGTACAGCGCGGT
This sequence comes from uncultured Pseudomonadota bacterium, assembly GCA_963832865.1. Taxonomy (GTDB): domain Bacteria; phylum Pseudomonadota; class Alphaproteobacteria; order Acetobacterales; family Acetobacteraceae; genus Rhodopila. The sequence goes on along the minus strand of CAWHWH010000041.1, from coordinate 71,029 downwards.
CTTCTCTGCCGCGGAGGTGCCGGAAGTTATCCGCTTGAACGCGTTCCACAGTTCGGTATAGCCGCCCGATTGTTTGTCCGGTGGGAAGTTACTTTCGAACATACAGCGGTTGACGCCGAACGCTTCGATGCATGGTTCGATATATTGACGCCATGCGGCGGCGAGCTCCTCCGACGACGGCGGGATATCGCGTTCGTGGAACTCGAAGCCGAACGACGTCATGCCGATGCCCCCGAGCTTGACGTTCACGTTCGGGCATTTGGCCAGTTCTTTGATATCGTTTCGCCAACTTGCCAAGATTTCCGGGCGGCGGCCGGAGTATGATCCGACACCGAGCACACCACCGACATGGTCGAGGATGATGGTGGTGTCGGGGAAGGCGCGGGCCAGATCAATCGCGTCCGACAGTTGCGGATGATACTGCCAGGAACTCGAAGCTGAGGCCTAGCTTGGCGAGCTGAGCGAAGCCCTGGCGGAAGGTGGGATCGCGCACCAGGTGCGGCGGCACGGCGCGGGAGGCGAACTTGCCGATCGCTTCGTCGCCGTCCCATGAAGCGCCCTGGCGGATGCCACGGAAGCGGCCGTTGCCGGCGGCGATCTCGGCTTCCAGCACGTCACGCACGCGGGCGCCGAGGCGAAGATCAACGTATCCGATGATGGCTTCGGCGACGCGGCAGGGACCGTAGTTGCCGGATGCACTCATGGCGGCGATGCCGTTGACGAACTCCACTTCGCCGACCGGCGCCATCTCGGCGGGGCCGGCTTTGCGGTGCATGGCCTGGCATTCGATGAAGACCGTGGCGACGATCTTGTGGCCGCCGCCGATGTCGGCGAGCAAGTCTGGCAGGAAGTACTGTCCGCGGTGCGGCGCGTCCCAGAAGTGATGATGCGGATCGATGATTGGCAGGTCGGGCTCGAGCGGCGCCTCGGTGGGGCGCCTGGCCAGCCATGCCTTCAGGTCGGCATCGTTTCGATAGATCAGACCTCGATATTCGCCCTTGGCATCGCCGGTAGCAGCCATTTCCATTCCCTTTGCCGATGTCTCGTTTAACGCAGCATGATGAGGGCGCGACGGTATCGTCAATGCGACCGGTGCGCTACGCTCCGGGCTCAGGAGGATACCGCATGCTTTTGCAACATCAGACATGGCAGGAAGTCGAGGCCTACCTTGGTCGGTCCAAGGCCATTATCCTGCCGATCGGGTCCACCGAGCAGCATGGTCCCAACGGCTTGATCGGGACGGATGCGATTTGCGCCGAGGTCATTGCCAAGGGGGTCGGCGAGGCGGCGGGCGCGATGGTGGGGCCGACGATCGGGGTCGGCATCGCGGTGCACCACATGGGGTTTGCCGGGTCGATGACGGTGCGGCCGTCGACGCTGATCGCGATCATCCACGATTACGTGCTGTCGCTGGCGCGCCATGGCTTTCGCCGGTTTTTCTTCATCAACGGGCATGGCGGCAATATCGCCACGGTGCAGGCGGCTTTCTCCGAGATCTACGCCGCCTTCGAGGGGGCGGTCGGGGTTCGGCGGGACGACGAGTTGCGCTGCCGGCTGGCGAACTGGTGGGATGGGAAGGTTATGCACGAGCTGGGCAAGGAGGTGTTCGGCGACGACGAAGGCAGCCATGCCACGGCTAGCGAGGTGGCGGTTACCCAGTATGTATTGCCAGAGACAATCAAGGAGGCGCCGCTCGATCCGCCTCGGGCACCCACAGGGCGATTCCATGGGCCGGCAGATTATCGAAGACGTTTCCCGGACGGGCGGATCGGTTCGAATCCCGGGCTGGCCACGCCGGAGAAGGGCCAGCGATTTTACGAGGCAGCCATACCGGAATTGGCGAAAACCTATGCGAGCTTTGTTGGTGAGAACGAATAGACAGCGACGTGACGAGGACAGGCCATGAGTTCGCTCCGAGACATTCTTAGCCGGCCCGGCATCCTGACTTTGCCGGGTGTGTATGACGGCATTTCCGCGCGGGTCGCCAACAGCCTCGGCTTCCCCGCGCTTTACATGACCGGGTACGGCGCGGTTGCTTCGGCGCTCGGGGTGCCGGACGCAGGGCTGGCGAGTGTGACCGAGATGCTGGACCGGGTGCGCTGCATCGCGGCGGCGATCGACGTGCCGTTCATCGCCGATGGCGACACGGGGTATGGCGGACTGCTGAACGTGGATCGCACGGTGCGCGCCTATGCCGCGGCCGGCGCGGCGGGGATTCAGCTTGAGGACCAGGAGATCCCGAAGAAATGCGGTCACACCGAGTATCGCCGTGTCGTCCCGTTTGCCGACGCGGTGCAGAAAATTCGCGTGGCGGTGCAGGCGCGCCCTGATGCTGATTTCCTAATTGTTGCCCGGACTGACGCACGCTATTCCGAGGGGCTGGATGAGGCGCTGCGTCGCGCCGAAGCGTTCCTGGAAGCCGGGGCTGATATCCTGTTCGTCGAAAGCCCGGAATCGCCCGAGGAACTTCGCCGCATCGGCGAGAAACTGCGGGGTGCGGCGCTGCTCGCGAACATGGTTGAGGGCGGCCGGACTCCGTTCTTGTCAGCCAGGGAGTTGCAGGATCTCGGCTATAAGGTGGCGCTGTTTCCCGGAACCGGCTTTCTGACCGCGGCGAAAGCGCTGCGCGAGGGATATGCGTATTTGCAAAGTAACGGCACCAGCACGGGGGGACCGGCGCAAATTTTATTCTCGGAGATGAACACGATGATGGGTTTTCCGGCGGTCCACAGCTTCGAAGCCAAATGGGGCGGGAAGGTGGGATAGATCATGGCGCTCCGCGCAATGAGCACCTCGTCCAGGTGTTCCCTATCACCCACAAAATGGACTTCAATGGCAAACTCGATCGGGCGCCGCGAGCCAAATTTGCTCCGATGGATCTGACCTTGGAGCAAACGCAGGACTTACTACATTTGAATGACAGACGATAACTCGAACGTTTGTCCGGGTGGGTTTTCACCAAGGCGCAACGTTTTGTCGTTGACGAAATTGTAAGGTGGGACAGGCAAGTTCAACGGCGCGGGCACGCTTTTGTAAACGCGTCCGGCGAGATCGTACTTTGACCCGTGGCACGGGCAGAAATAGCCGCCGGGCCAGTTCGGAGCCGGAGTGGCGGGGTCGGGGGTTGGCTTATATTCCGGCAGGCATCCAAGATGGGTACAGATCCCGACCAACACCGCGTATGTCGGCTTGATCGAGCGGTGCCAATTGTCGGCATAGGGTGGCTGCTGATGCGCGCTGGAAGTTGGATCTGACAGCAGTGAAATCAGAGTTGGCTCTTGCAACGTCTTTAGCGCGGCCGGCGTGCGGTTGACGATGAGGATCGGGGCGCCGCGCCACAGCACGACGATCTGCTGGCCGGGCTCAATCTTCGACAAATCGATATCAATCGGCGCGCCGCCGGCAACGACGTCGGCAGAGGGGTTCATGAAGTCGATCAACGGCCAAGCGATAGCGCCCAGTCCTATGGCCGCGCCGGCGGTTGCGATCAGGCTCAGCAGGTCACGGCGTTTAGGTTCCGGACCGGCCTGATAGGCATGATGAGCACCCTGCGTTGACATTTGCTCTTCCCCGGGAAAGTGGACACGGGTAACGACCTCTCCCGCGATGTAAGGTCTGCCAATGGTCCTGGCATAGGCGCTTTTACCCGGTACCGGCCGACCCAACAATTCAGCGTGCTCATGCTCGTCGACGACGCGAGCGAGCCGGGCACGCTAAATCTCCATCCAGATCGTCCGGCGCTTAGCGCATGACGCCTTCGACTTGGTCCTGGGCCCAATCCATCACCTGCTTGACCGACTGTCCTTCTTTGAGGCGCGCCAGCATGTTCGTGTTGACGCCGGCATTGTACAATTGCACTGCGACCTCGGGCGCGGCGGAGGAGAACGCGATGCTGGGTTTGGAATGGTGCCACGGCCGAATCGGGTAGTTGTAGACAGTACCTTTCGGTGGACCGACCTCTTCCCAGATCTTGAAATCGGTCAGGCCGGCGTAGGGTGGAATGTCGTAGCCATCAACGGCATCGCATCGCGCCTCCACCTGCTCGCGCTGCATCAAGTATGAGATTAGTTCCTTGGCCGCCGTTTTGTTGGGGCTGAACTGCCAAACCCCCCAGAAGAAGCTCAGGGTGGGAATCATCCGGCCTTTTGGCCCCGCCGGACTAGGGAACGTCCAGCAATCAGCCGCGACTTGTGGGGCATCCCGTTTCGCCACCGCCCAGGCCGATGGAGGATTGAAGATCAGGGCGCTTTTGCCAGAGATCAGCGCACGGTTGTTTGAAGCATCGTCGTAGCTGACGGTATCGTCGGGCAGGAACGGGACCAGTCGCCCAGCATACTCCAGTACCTCCCGCATGGCATCGGAATTCACTTGGCTGGTGCCTTCCCGGTCAACGAAATCCGCCCCGAACGAAGCGAACAGTGCGCCCGCCCAATCGACTGAATCCGTCGTGTTGCCGAGACCCAGACCGAAGGTCATTCCTGCTTTGTGGCATGCCTCGGCGGCTTTCAGGAATGCTGTCTGATAGGTCCACGTATCGGATAGTGCAGTATGCTCCGGCTTAACCGGATACATTGCCTGCAGATCGAGGCCGATTTCCTTCTTGAAGACGCTGATGCGCGCGCAGGCAGGTTTGGTCTGAGTGCCGGTGCTGGTGGGTACCGCGGCCCAATGTCCTTGCACTTTCGCGAGGTAGGTGCAAACGTCGTTGACGGCGCCGTTCTTCGCTGTCAACTCCGTCATGACATCGTCAATTGGTTCCAGTGTGGCGGCGTGGTTATGCACGTCCCATGTGATGAACGTCATGATATCATGACCGAACTTGGCCTCAGCTTCCGCGGCGGCGACAGTCTGCAGTTGATTGGCGGTCCCACCTATGAAATCGACTTCGACCGCTACATGATTCTTCGCGGCCCAGGCATCGATCTGCTTTTTCATGATAACGTTGCCACCCGGAACCCAATGATCCCAGAAACCAAGTTTTAACGAGCCAGCCGCCTTGGCCCCGCGGATGTGCACCAGCGGCAAGGCGCCTGCCGCCAACCCCAGACGGATCACATTCCGGCGACTGAACGAAATCGATGACTTGGTCATTCGTGTCACTCCCTGATCAGCGTCGCGGTTTGTGGCTCCCGCGGCGAGCTTGTTGCCTAGCATCGCGAGCACAGCGGTAACACCACCCCGCGCGGAAGAAAGCGGTATGTCGTGCGCTGACATCCCGCAAAACAGCGTGTCTTGCTGTCCTTAGGCAATACTTCAGACCGCGCACATTCGGATCCTCGGAAAGCTTCTGCCCTACCTATATATGGACCCGCCGGTGATCCCTGAGCGTGAAATCACGTTAACTATTGAGTGCCATAGGTTTTCCCGAACCCTCCGTCGAGTCCATCGTTATATATGCTATCGATTTAGCGCCGCTGGAAACTGCATGACGAGCAATCCCGCCATCTGCGAGCAGGGCTATTCAAAACGAGAATTTGATTTACTGCTGATTGAGAACGGACCCGACGTGGTTGCATTCAGCGACCGGGATTACATTTGGGTTACCTCCGACAGTCCCGAGCGGCTCTCAAGTCGCATCCGACGTATGACCACTAAAGGCCTGTCCCGATTCATCGAAACCGTTCGTCACAGCAAGACCAGATGATCAATAGTTTGCCACAGGCGCGCTATGCTTCGGTTCTGGGGTACGCGCGACGGCTGGAACCGTTCAAGGAGACGCGGGGTATGTTCTCACTTCTGAATAAGCCGGTCGGACGCCGAATTTGCCGCGGCCACTCGACCCTTTTCACCGGGGAGGTCGAGCTGGACAGGCGCCGAACACTTGCTGCACTGGTCGCTGCGCCGTTAGTCTTGGCTCTAGGCGGTAGGGCGGCGAGCGCCAGCGCACGGAACTCAAGGCGATCCGGCAGCCGCCGTCGCCTTCATAAGAAAAGCTGGCGATGAACTTGCCGCGATCGTTGGCGGCAATACTTCTACGGCCGAGAAGCAGCAGAAACTAGGGTCTTTGATCGATCGCGACGTAGACGTCGATGGGACTGCACGCTTCTGCCTCGGCCGGTTCTGGCGGCTGGCTACGCTAAAGCAGCAGCATGAGTATGAGCAATTATTCCATTCCGTTCTGGTGAGGGAGGTGGTCGTTCGTCTGGGCGACTATCAGCAGGAGCAAGTCCATCTCATTGTTGGCCACCCCGAGGAGGACTATGGCAATATAGATGTCCCGAGCACCTTGGAGCGGACCGGTCATCCGCCGGCGCATGTGACCTGGGTGCTGCGCGATGATGGCTCAGGGTGCAAGATCGTCGATATGCTCGCTGAAGGTGTCAGCATGCGGCTAACAGTGCGTAGCGACTACAACTCCTTTCTCACGGGCCATAACGACAGCATAGACGCGCTGCTCGTCGCACTGCGCCAGCAGTTGACTTCGTAGCGATTCCGCGACCCATTGGCCGAGAGCGCGCGATACAGCAGGCGGCTCGGTGTCCCCACTCGCCGGATCCAGGCAGGTAGTCTGCGTCGGATCGATCCGAGAGAACCCCGGATTGGGTCGTGACGGGATACGACGGGCCGAACCGGCCAGCGCCTCCCACAAAGGGGTCGCTAGCCGGCGGCAGGCTTTTCAGTCTGCTTTTTTATTGCTCGCCGTCGAAGAAGTTCCGCTCCCATTCGCATTGCTTGCCGACGTCGAACCACTGCCCATGCTTGTATTGGATTCTGGCACCATGGTAATGGTGGTGACCGCATCAGGGCTTATCAACATCGTCACAGGATGGCCCTGCTTGTCCTTGGCCTCCGCGACAAACGAAGCTGGCAGAATCTTCACGTCGGTGTATCCGGCCTTCTCAAGGTCCTGCATGAGGTGATGGCGGATCGAGCTCGCGCTCATCCCGGGCGTGGGGGTGCCGATCGCCGGCGTGGTGTTAGAGGATGAAGACTGCGTTGTCTGCTGCGCCATTGCCGGCAGGGAAAGGCAGAGCGCTACACCAGTCAAAGTCGCTATCTTACGGAACATGGAGTCCTCCTTTTGCAAATGCGGCCTGCATCGAGTGCGCCGCGTCGTGTTAAGTGATGTTATGGTTCGAAGTTTTCCCCGTTAAAAGCACGATCCATTGAGGTGCAGATTGTAATGACAAGCAGATTTCCTTGACGTTAACTACCTGATGTCTTGCGTTTGATCAGCACCCAACAGCAGGAATGCCGGGCGTCGTCGCGAAAACTCGAGGACACATGAACCAAGTCTTGCAACGCACCAGCGCGTGGAAGCCGCAACTGGCCATCGCGCGGCGAGCCCGGATGGTGAAATCCGGGCAACGGGCAAACATTCAGTTATTTTGTGAAAAACTGATGTTTGCCCCCAGGCTTTCCCCAAGGCGCCCGGCGCCAGATCGATTACCGCTTTGGCGCCTGGCCGATTGGCCCGGTTGTCGAAACCCCCGTTAGCCGGTCTGGCTCATCGGCACGATTTGCCTGGAAGCCGGCTTGATCAACACCTGCATTGTTTTGCCGTCCTTCGTCACGACGGCGGTGAAGTCACGGCCCGATGGGGAAAACCGCGAGATGGTGGCAATGAAGTCCAGGATTGGCGCTAGATCCCTGTTATGGAGGCGTCAAAGTGGAGGTTGTTGAGTTGACCTGCTTCCCGATTTTGTGATTTGCTCGAGGACAATCCGTGCGCCGACCAATGTTACTTTACCTGCTAAATCGATCTGCCCCGCGCCTGCGGGTAGAGACTTGTGAGGACGACCGCGATGACGCCGACGAGAAAAACCCGTCGAACGTGCCGGCGTCCCCGATCGAAGCCACAGGCGCACCCAGTCCCCGTACCAACCCAAGATTGAGCAAATCGGCCCCGATGAGCGTTCCAAGGCTGCCGCCGATGTATGCCAGCGGTGCAGGGCGGCTACGTGACAGCAGCAGCGCCACGATCGCGGCCGTGAGCGTGGGAACGATCGTTGGCAGCGCGATTCCGAGGCCAGGAACCGGGCGGGCCACAGCGTGGCACACCGCCGTGACGCAGGCCGTAGCCAATACGCCACGCATCCACAGGTCGTGTCTGATGAGCAAGTAGAGCGACACGAGGCTTGGGATGAGCGCTCCACCGACATTCACGGCAACTATTGTGCCTGGCCAGTCGACCACGACTGGTACCGCATAGCCTACGCCGAAGAACATGACCTCCTGCTGGGCGAGGATTTGCTCTCCGGGCAATGTGGCGACCTCAATGTTGAAGTAGCTCCGATCAACGAGGCAAACAGCAGAAGTAGCGCCGTGCGGGGCCGCAGCCCGATGTTGGCATAGACGTAGTTCAGGACGCCGAACTCCATCAGCGCGACCAGCGCGAGGAATATCCCCACCAGGATCAAAAAGAAGTGCGGCGTCAGTGGTAAGTAATGCAAAAGATTCACCGGGGGTTCTTGCCGTTACATTCACCACCGGCATGCGGTCGTTGCAAGTAGACCATCGCATCCCGCAAATGCGCCCGCGGTAGCTCGCCGTCGACGCGTCTCACCCACTAGCCCTTGATTTTGCAGGCCGATTTACCCGACCGCATGGGATGCTTCTGTCGAGATCGGACCACTAGGGCATCCGGATGGTCGTATCAGGCTTGGAATTGAACTTCCCTGACAATCCTTAAAGCCATTTTCTTGGTCGATCGCGGATGAACAAGTCGCGATGGGTACAGTCGCCCCCGACGAATGCGCGGAGCAGCCGGCCGGGCAGCCAAACGCTAGAGCGCCGCCGGATCACATAGGGCGCGGCGTGTGTCGCGCGAATTGCCTCTTTCAGCAGGCGTATAGGATAATCTATATCGGCCGGGTCCAACCGCACGCGAACCTCTGACACTTACCGCGAGAGGCCGGCCTGACGTTACCACTGAACGAGCTACCCAGGCGGCGGCGACCAGCCCGTTGGCTCTGCTTCCGTTTGATTGGCCGCCCGATCTCGCTGCGTCATCGGGATGGTTTGCTGCACCAGTGCCATGGCTTTCTGGGTGTCGCCTGCGGCGAGCGACTGCAGCGCAGCGCTGGTGTTAAGCACCGCCGGGCTCTGATCGGGGATCACCGGTTGTGCCGATCGGCACGGGGCGAGTCAGCAGCAGCGTTTCGGCATGTTCGAGCGCCGACTGAGCCCAGACCGGTCTGATTGGCGGCAAGTGCGCTTTGCGCGGCGAGCAGATACTCGGTCCCGGTAGCGTTCGGGCCTAGATCCACCGAGGGCAGCGCCGGCGCGATCACCGTCCGCGTATCCGACGCGGTGATGTTGCTCGCCCGAGCCGACAAGGGCTCGACGCTCGGCAGGACGGGGGGACCGGTGACGACCTTCCCCGCACCGGAGTAAACTGTCAGTGCCGAGGCTGGTGCTGCTGCAAACGCAGTTAGGACGGAAAGCGACAGAAGTGCAAAACGCATGGCAGCGACCTCCTTCCCGGGATGAGCCAGCAGCGGTCAGATAGTGCTTGCGACAATCAGCCGCATTGTGCATTCCGTAGGGGATCCCGGGGAGTTGAACCGGGCCCGCCAAGCGCACCCCACCGTGCTTACGTGGTCAACAGATGTTTCCGACCGATTGCGATAAGCTAAGGCGAGCAGGCGTCTAACGGACCGACATCCCCGGTTAGGAACAGTAGTCCCAATAACCTTGGTTTTGGGCCGGGCTGGACCAGAACCAGCACAGCTGAGGCGAAGGCGCCGGCGGCACTGCTGTCGTGGCGATGATCGCGCCGATCGCGACACCGGCTACGACAGCGCCGTAATAGGGAGCGGGGGTCCACGGCCTGACACCGCGCACATAGACTGCTCCGCCGCCATAAGGAGCGCGCACGGCGGCCGCGCCATAGGGAGCGCGAACCGCGGCTCCGCCGGCAGGGCCACGAACCGCCGCTCCGCCATAGGGACCTCGAACCGCGGCTCCACCGGCAGGGCCACGAACCGCGGCTCCGCCATAAGGACCACGATACGCGGCTCCGCCGGCAGGACCACCCACCGCTCCCCATCCGAAGGCATCCGGTGCGGCTGCCAGTCCGAGGGACGCAGCGACGATAACGAAGGCGGCCAGCCGGTTCATTGCTTTGCTCCCGTCGACTGCGCAGCACCAAGTTGCAGTTGCTCCGCCCCTTCCGGCGGCTCGAACTGGAATTCCGCATCCGGCGGATGGACCGTGAAATTCCAGTCGGAGAATTCCGCGACAAAGTTTGGCTCACCGGGAAGCGAGCGATAGATCACGATCAAGCGGCGTGGCAACGACTGGTCATTTGCTTCGAGCCAAAGCTCCAGCTCGATCCCTGGCGGTTGCGAAAAAACCAGGTGGCGGCATAGAACGCCATCAATCGTCGCGGAGCCAACCTCGCGGCCAGCGGTAACGCCTGTCAGGAACGCCTTATCGGGAGCTTCCGTGAGGAAATCCGCGAGCGGAAAGTCGACGCCAAAATGGCCTATAAGGACGTGCATCATGCCGTCTATCGTGTTCGGCACGGGAAGGCTCGCGTACTTCTTGCCGTTTTCCAGGACGACAGCGGCCGCCTTGCCGTCATAGACCAGTTTTCTGGGTCCGTCGTCACCTGTGCCGTCGATGAGCAGGCGGTCCGGCCGAACCACCGTAACTTTGAACGCGTGCTCGATATGCTGCAGTTCCCCGTTATTGTTCGCGGAAACCCTGATCGTTCGCACCTGGAAGGAGAACTCCTTCGCCCGCAGCGTCGCACCCATGCGAGCAATTGCGGAACTTGCATCCTCAGTGATTGCCGGCTTTGGCGGCGTGGCTGCCCAAGCGACTGTCGTGCCTGCCACGGACATGCTGATGGCTGCACTGGCCAACAAGCCAGCAAGAAACGCGATGTTGCTGGGTTTCATGAGATCTCCCCTTGCCGAGACACCGGTTCTATATCGCGGCTAAATGTTATTCGTTCCAACGGCGGACAGTACGGCGAAGGCTGGTTGCGGTAAAGGGCCGGACGCTGGTTGCTGCAGTAAGCCGACGCTGGTTGCTGCAGTAAGCCATTGTGTCGGCTCGGGCTGAGGGTCACCGCTCAAAGCACGAAAGCGCTTCCCGCCTGAAGCGGAGCGACCCTCGCCGCAATGGAGCGGTCACGGGTAGACCTCGTCGGAATTAGCGACAGCACGGTTTGTCGCTCGAAAGGCGACATGATCGGGCTGCCATTGCTGCGACTACGCGGCATTGCTCGGCGATGCGGCTTCGTGGCATCGAAAGTGTCGGCTGACAGCAGGCGCAGCAGCGGGGGATAGGCAAGTTTCAACCCGTAAGCCCCGCCAGGCCCATCAGGCCACGCATTGCCAACGCCACCACGCCCAGAGCCAGCACGCTTGCTGACCAGATCGCAAACAGCCACAAGAGCCGCCGGATCCACATCAGTGGTAGCCCTCGCTCTCCGTCACCTTGCCGCGGAACACGTAGTAGGCCCAGGCCGTGTAAGTGAGGATGAACGGGATGATCAGCAGCGCGCCGACCAGTGCGAAGCCTTGGCTCTGAGGCGGCCCCGCGGCATCGCGGAATGAAATACTCGGGGGAATGATGTTCGGCCACAGGCTGATCGCCAGACCGCTGTATCCCAGGAACAACAGGAACAGCGAAAGCAGGAACGGCGCCCCCCGAGGAACCTCGCCCTCCGCCCCGCCGGTCAGCAAGCGCATGAGTTGCCAGCATGTCGCCAGCACCAGGATCGGCACCGGCGCGAAGTAAAAGATCTCCGGCACCGAGAACCACCGCGCGGCGATGTCATGATGGGCCAGCGGAGTCCACAGGCTGACTAAGCCGATCCCCACCAATAGAACGGGCACGATCCGACGGGACACGGCGATCATCCGCCCCTGCAGTGCACCCTCGGTCTTCAGCGTCAGCCAGGTGCCGCCCAACAATGCGTAGGCGACGATCACGCCTATTCCGGTGAAGACGGTGAACGGCGTCAGCCAATCGAGTGCGCCGCCGTCGTAGGTGGCTCCGGTCACTCGGAACCCACCGATGAACGCGCCCAACGCCGCACCCTGGCAGAATGCCGCCAGATATGACCCTCCGGCGAACGCGACATCCCAGAACCGCCGGTGGCCCGAGTCCGCCTTGAAGCGGAACTCGAACGCCACGCCGCGCAGGATCAGTCCCATCAGCATCAGCAAGATCGGGATATACAGCGCGCTCAACAGAACTGCGTAGGCGAGCGGAAACGCTGCCAGCAATCCGGCGCCGCCGAGCACCAGCCAGGTCTCGTTGCCGTCCCAAACCGGCGCGACCGTGTTGACCATGATGTCCCGGTCGGCTGTGGCCGGCACAAACGGGAACAGGATGCCGATGCCCAGGTCGAAGCCGTCCATGATGGCATACATCATTAATCCGAAGGCGATGATCAGCACCCAGATCAGCGACAGGTCGATGCCCATGACGTCTATTCTCCCGCACTCAACGGATCGATCCCTGGCGCCGCCGATAACGGCCGAGCCGGGCGATGCCGCGGGCGATCGGCGTCGAATATGGGCGGGCTGCGGTCAGGGCCGACCGCGACCACCTTCAGCAAATAGATAATGCCGGTTCCAAATACCGCGAAATACACCAGGATGAACATCAGCAGGCTGGCGCTGAGCACCAATGCCGAGTGATGCGATGCCGCGTCGGCGGTGCGCATGACGCCATAGACCACCCATGGCTGCCGCCCGATCTCGGTAGTCATCCAGCCGGCGAGCATGGCGATGATGCCCGCGGGACCCATCGCCACCGCGAAGCGCAGGAACAGGCGCTGTTCGTAGAGTTTCCCGCGCCAGCGAAACCATGCGCCGCCAACGCCCAGCAGCAACATCAGCATGCCCAATCCGACCATGACGCGAAAGGTCCAGAAGATGACTGTCGAATTCGGCCGATCCTGAGCGGGAAAGTCGTCGAGTCCCTTGATCTGGCCGTCCCAGGTGTGGGTCAATATCAGGCTGCCCACACGTGGGATCTCGATCGCGTACAGGGTCTTCTGCTGCGCCATGTCGGGCAGGCCGAACAGGATCAGCGGCTCGCCTTCGCCGGGCTTGGACGACCAGTCGCCTTCCATCGCTGCGATCTTCGCCGGCTGGTGTTCCAGCGTGTTGAGTCCGTGCTGGTCACCGGCCAGGATCTGGATCGGTGCGGTGATCAGCAGCATCCACATCGCCATGGAGAACATCGTCTTGACGCGCGGGTTGTCGCGGTATTTTAGCAGGTGCCAAGCACCCGCGGCCCCTACGAACAGTGCCGTCGACAGGTAGGCCGCGAGCGCCATGTGAACCAGGCGATAGGGGAACGACGGGTTGAAGATCACAGCCAGCCAGTCGGTAGGCACGATGCGGCCGTCGATTATTTCGTAGCCTTGCGGGGTCTGCATCCAACTGTTCGACGCCAGTATCCAGGTCATCGAGACCAGTGTTCCGGCCGCGACCATGAGCGTGGCGAAGAAATGCAACCCCGGCCCGACCTTGCGCCAGCCGAACAGCATCACGCCCAAAAACCCGGCCTCGAGGAAGAACGCCGTCAGGACCTCATAGGCCAGCAGCGGCCCGGTGACGCCGCCGGCGAACGCGGAGAACGCGCTCCAGTTGGTGCCGAATTGGTATGCCATGACGAGGCCGGAGACCACGCCCATGGCGAAGTTTACCGCGAAGGCTTTGGACCAGAAGTGGTATAGATCGAGGTAGACCTCGTCCTTCTTGAGCAGCCACAAACCCTCGAGCACCGCGAGGTAGCTGCCGAGCCCGATGGTGATCGCGGGGAAGACGATATGGAAGGAGATTGTAAAGCCGAACTGGAAACGTGCGAGTAAAACCGGATCAAGCTGCGACATCGGCGTCCCCCGTGCACGGCGCGCGATCGGCGCCCGCTTATGCGATAGCGGAGGATGTCGGCGCGCGCGCTCGAGATGCAATGGATCGAAATCCACGCTTTTCGACCGGCTGCGCCACGGCGCTGGCACAATCAAGCCCAACTCGGCGGCTAACCAGCCGCTACTTTGCGTGGGCCGTCACCATTACCGCGACGTTGACCTTGGCGTCGCCCGGAATCAGCTTCACGGCGAAGCTGTCGGTCCCGGTGAACCCGCGATCGGGGGTATAGTCGATGCGCGTGTTGTCCCCGACCTCATGAATCAGCACGCTGCCGTGCGTGGGCCGAACTGCCAGCAGGCCGGCCTCGAACGGCTTTGGACCCTCCTGATGCGCTGGCAGGCCGCACCAGCCGCCATCGTTGGCTAACTTCATCGACGCCTCGATGGTCTGTCCGGCGGCGGGGGCGATCTCGTGCGCCTCGCAGGATTGGGCGGCGCCCGTCACGTCTGCCGCGAAAACACGCAGTCGCGAACCCGCCGGCGCTGTATTCGGTCCGCAGGCCTGAAGCAGCGTGCTGGTGAGCAGAAGAGCAAGCCACGCGAAGGAGCGTGTCGCGCCCGGATGGTTGGGACGCCGGTAATCAATCATGGTTTAGCCTTTATCTATGACCTGCGGGCCGCGACCGGTCGACCGAATCGCGTCCTCGTTCGATGGGCATAGACCGCCTTAGGCTGCTATTGGAAGCCGGGAGCCCCGATTTGATCCGCGGTCTGCGGGACTCTGCGGAATTGGCCGATGTTATAGCCCTGGTCCTTCATGCGGCTCAGCAGGGACTGATAGGTCGCGTCATCGATGACCGGCTTGCGCGCGAACACCCACCCATAGCCGCGGCCCGGGTATCCGACCAGCGCGGTCTGATAGTCCGGATCCACGTAGAGGATCAGGTAGGACAGGTAGAGCGGCCAGAACGGGCTCTCCCGCCAGCGCGCGTTGCCCGTGCCGGGCACGACATACCCCTTGAGGGTAAAGCTTTTGAGGGGGGCATCGAACGTCTTGGGATGGGCATTGTAGACGTCGGTGAGCTTGTCGGCGGGGCCAAAGGTGATGTCGAAGTAACTTCCGACATTCCCCTTTTCGGCAAAATACGGGATGTTGGCGATGACATACCAGCGGCCGGCATAGCGGCTCAGATCGACGTTCGGAGCCAACGTCAGCGGCGGGGATTCGGACGAACAGGCAGCCAATACGCAGAGGCCCAACAGGCTCGTCAAAACGGCCGTGGCGGTTCGTGTACGTGGGGTCATGGGGGCTGCTACGAGGATACCTCGCGGCTGGATCAGCAGCCTGTGCTCGCTAGGGGTGGCCACTCGCCCGGTTCGGCATTGAAGCCGGATCTGTCGTTGAACATATGCGGCAATTGCATTGCCAATTACCTCGTGGCCGAGGTGGTCACGGGTTAGGCAGATTGTCCCGGCTGCGCGCCGACAGAGGTGGCAACCCCCAGTTGTACTCGATAATTTCAGGATCAACACGTGTCGGAGTAGGTCTGATCAACGGGACCGTGCTTGGCGAATGTGAGACCGCGATTTGCATCGGCCAATTCGACGTTCAGCCGGTCTGCCTGATGGCCTCTGCGGAGATGCCTGGCCACTGAATCAGAGCCGTCCGCGACAGACGACATTGCCTCCAAACTCGCCCTTGTCGGCGAGCTCTCGCGAGGTATATACGCGGATTTACATCGCCAGGCGGCAACCAAGGGGCGCTCGATGCATGTCACCCGTGTATTCAAATCCGGCGACAGCCAAGCGGTCCGCATTCCCGCTGAGTTGGCCTATTCCGAAATAGGAACGGATTTACAGATCACCCGCCTCGGCGACGTGATTACGATATTTCCCGTGCGAAAGAGCCTGAAGGACGCCGTTGCCGCGCTTCGAGCGATGGCCAAGCCTCCTGACGTCGAAATCTACGAACCGATCGAACTGCCCGAACGCGATTGATTCGTGGCCTAC
The DNA here is from genome assembly GCA_963832865.1 of uncultured Pseudomonadota bacterium. Taxonomy (GTDB): domain Bacteria; phylum Pseudomonadota; class Alphaproteobacteria; order Acetobacterales; family Acetobacteraceae; genus Rhodopila. The sequence continues at coordinate 55,236 of CAWHWH010000041.1, read as the reverse complement.
CTGATCGACACCAATATCGCGATCCACGCCCGTGACGGCACCGAGTTCAGTTCTTGATCGTCTCGAGGAAACCGAGGGAGGTGTTCTTCTATCAGCCCTGAGCGCCGCCGAACTGCAGCGAGGGATTTACAAGAACCCAGCCCACATGGCCCTCCGGCAAGCCAGGCTGTCAGTGTTGCTGCCCAGCCTGACCGTCCTGCCCTTCGATTTGACCGCGGCGCTCGCCTATGGTCGCATCATCGCTCAATGCGGCTGGGCGAAGGGGCGCGATTTTGACCGCATGATCGCGGCTCATGCAATTGCGACCTCGTCGGTACTCGTCACCGATAATGCCGCCGATTTTCAGGACATACCCGCTTTGAAGATCGAGAATTGGGTGATCCGGACATAACACCGCCCCGCCTGCGCGAGCGGGCCGCTCCGCTTGCCACTGACCCAACGAGTGCGTAAGCCCCGCCCGCCACAAGCGCCAGAGTGATAGGCCGAAAGATGACCCGCCCCATACCCAGCTTCCAGGATCTTATCCTGCGCCTGCACGGGTTCTGGGCGCGTCAGGGCTGCGTCATTTTGCAACCCTATGACGTCGAGATGGGCGCCGGCACCTTCCACCCCGCTACCACCCTGCGGGCGCTCGGCCCTAAGCCGTGGCGCGCCGCTTACGTGCAGCCCAGCCGCCGCCCGACCGACGGCCGCTATGGCGAAAACCCCAACAGGTTGCAGCACTATTACCAGTACCAGGTGATCATCAAGCCCAGCCCGGCGGATGCTCAGGATCTGCTGCTGGCGTCCTATCGCGAAATTGGCCTGGACCCTCTGCGTCACGACTTTCGCTTCGTTGAGGACGACTGGGAGAGCCCGACCCTGGGCGCCTGGGGACTGGGATGGGAAGTCTGGTGTGACGGAATGGAGGTGGGTCAGTTCACCTATTTTCAGCAGGTGGGCGGCATCCCGGTGACCTATCCAAGCTTCGAAATGACCTATGGCCTGGAACGCCTGACGATGTACGTCCAGGATCGAGACAACGTCTTCGATATCGACTTCAACGGCGCCGAAGGGGATCAGCGCGTGACTTACGGCGATGTCTTCCTGCGGGCCGAGCGTGAATATAGCGCGTACAATTTTGAACACGCGGATACCGCGATGCTGTCCCGGCACTTCACCGATGCTGAAGGCGAATGCGCCGCCTTGCTGGAGCGGAAGCTTGCGCTGCCCGCCTATGACCAGTGCATCAAGGCCAGCCATCTGTTCAACCTGCTCGACGCCAGAGGCGTGATCAGCGTGACCGAACGGGCCAGCTACATCGGCCGCGTGCGCGCGTTGGCCAAAGGCTGCTGCGAAGCCTGGGTTCAGGGGGAAGCGGCGTGAGGGTATTCCAACGGAACAACTCCGGTCGACGCGGCAGCAGCCGCTGCGCGAGAGGGAATTTGTTGAAAAGCGGTGGCATCGCACTCGAAGGCCAGATGCAACCCTATCTCGGAATCTTCTGGAGGAGGCGCAAAGACCACGTCCTGACAGCCCGTTGCTATCGCACTTGTGTGGCGTCCCGGACGCCTTCTACCATATTGTCCTCGCGATCTACCAGGAGGTGGGAATTGGGAGCGCAGTTGAACATCAAGAGCGAAGATGCCTACCGGCTCGCCTCCCACCTGTCCGAACTGACGGGCGAAAGTCTTACAACGGTCGTGACAGAAGCTTTGCGTGAGCGCCTAGAGCGGCAACTGCAGGTCCGCAGCCGCGGTGAACGTCTCAGGCGGCTGCGCGCAATCACAGCGGACATTCGCGCCGCGATGGGAGATGACCTGCCGATTTCGGATCATGGCTGGCTCTACGACGACCAGACCGGTCTCCCTAGATGATCGTCGATAGTTCGGCGCTTCTCGCGGTCATTCTCAACGAACCCGATGAGCCTCGTGTTGCCGCCGCCTTGGTGGACGCACCCAACCTGCGAATGTCGGCGGCGAATTGGCTTGAGGTTGCGATGGTGGTCGACTCGCGGAAGAGTCTGCGTGCTCAGGCACGGCTCGAGGATTTGATTCAGGAGCTTGGCCTGGAACTGATGCCGGTCACGGTGGAGGCAGCTTATCGCTCCCGGGTCGCCCACGCGGAGTTCGGGCGCGGCAATCATCCGGCCAAGCTGAACTTTGGCGATTGCTTCGCCTATGCGCTTGCCAAAATTACTAGGGAGCCGTTGCTTTTCATCGGCAACGATTTTGCCCAAACCGACATCGAGCCGGCGCTGAAAGACTGAACATGCCCGAATTCTTTCTGGAATTGTTCAGCGAGGAAATCCCCGCCCGCATGCAACGCCAGGCGGCAGATGATCTACAAGGTTTGATCGACTCCTTTCTCGAGAAGCTGCTTCCGCCACTTCCCTCCATCAGCACATACTTTGGCCCCCGAAGACTCGCGGCTTCGGTCGATGTTTTCGATGCCGTGCCGGCGGCCACTACCTCGGTTCGGGGTCCGCGCGTCAACGCTCCAGAGCAGGCGCTGTCAGGTTTTCTTCGCCGCTATGCCGCGACACGCGATGACCTCCGCGCCGACGGTGACCATTTTGTGCTGGATATAGTGACTGACGCGGTACCGGCGGCTCAGCTCATCGCGTCGGAAATGCCGAAGGCGCTGAGAGACTTCCCTTGGCGCAAATCCATGCGCTGGGGCGGCACGTCCAACTTCGTCTGGGTGCGTCCGCTGCGCCGCATCATCTGCCTTCTTGACGGGGCCATCGTCCCGTTCGACCTCCGCGACGGTTCAGACGATGGGCACGGCCTGGTCAGCGGCGACCTCACAGAGGGCCACCGCTTCCATGCCCCCGGCGCCTTCGCAGTCACCAACGCCGCCAATTGGCGACAGCAACTTCTCGCGCACAAAGTGCTGGTTGATGCGGACGACCGCAAGCGCGTCATCGCCGACCGAATTGCGGGACTCGCCGCCGAGAAATCCCTAGCGGTCGTGGATGATCCGGGGTTGCTCGAGGAAGTCGCGGGCCTGGTGGAATGGCCCGTCCCCCACCTCGGCCGCATCGCGGATGAGCACATGGACCTGCCGCCCGAGGTCATGCAGGTCTCGATGCGCGTCAACCAGCGCTATTTTGCGCTGCGAACGGCGGACGGGGCTGCCGCACCGTGGTTCGCCTTCGTCGCCAACATCCAAGCGGATGACAACGGCGCGGTCATCATCGCGGGCAACGAACGCGTGCTCCGCGCCCGCTTCGCAGATGCTCGGCACTTCTGGGACCTCGACCGTAAGGCTCGCCTGGAAACCCGTGTTCCCGCTTTGGACAGCGTCACTTTCCACGCCAAACTGGGCACCCAAGGTGATCGCGTTCGCCGCCTGGCCGGCCTGGCGGAAACGATTGCCCCCCTGGTCGGCGCCAGTTCCGCCCAATCCGCCCGCGCCGCCACGCTGGCGAAGGCCGACCTGGTATCCGGTATGGTCGGCGAATTCCCCGAACTGCAGGGGGTGATGGGGCGCTATTACGCCCTGCACGACGGCGAATTTTCCGAAATTGCCGACGCCATCCGCGACCACTACGCGCCACGCGGCCCGGCCGAACCCGCTCCGTCCGCCCCGGTCTCGATCGCCGTCGCCCTGGCCGACAAACTTGATCAACTGACCAGGTTTTTCGCGATCGGCGAGAAGCCGACCGGCTCGGGTGACCCCTATGCGCTGCGGCGGGCGGCGCTGGGGGTGATCCGGATCATTCGGGAGAATGGTCTTCGATTGCACCTGCGCCATGTGCTGGCCGCCGCTTCCGCTGACGCCGCAACCATCCAGGCGGTGTTCGAATTCATCGTCGAGCGTCTGGTCGTGCAACTCCGCACCGACGGCGCGCGCTACGACGTGCTCAACGCCGTATTCGCGGCCAGAGGTCTCGACCAGGAAGACGACCTTGTCGCTTTGCTTGCTCGCAGCGATGCCGTCGCCAGCCTGCTGCAAACGCCGGACGGCGCCAACCTTTTGACCGCTTACCGTCGCGCGGCCAACATCCTGCGCATCGAGGAGCGCAAGGATGGCCCGTTCAAAGCCTCGCCCGATCCGGAGCTTTATCGGGAAGCAGCCGAGATTGATCTGGATCATGCGCTCGCAGCCTGTCATGTCGTAGTCCGTCTTCTCAATGAGGAAGCCTACGGTCTCGCGATGAGCACCATGGCGGGGTTACGCGCCCCGCTGGATGCGTTCTTCGAAAAGGTGACCGTAAACGCCACGGAGCCAACTTTGCGTCGCAATCGTCTGCGTTTGTTGAACCAGGTCCGGTCCATGATGGATCAAATCGCCGATTTCTCCCGAATCGAAGGCTAGAAGGGGTTCGCCATGAGCAAGTGGGTTTACAGCTTCGGTGCCGGCCACAACGAAGGCCGGTCGGACATGAAAAATTTGCTCGGCGGAAAGGGAGCCAATCTGGCTGAAATGGCCTCGATCGGGCTCCCTGTCCCGCCGGGTTTCACGCTCACCACCGAGGTGTGCACGGCGTTTCACGACAGCGGCAAATACCCCGACGATTTGAAGGACCAGGTCGATGCCGCGCTGGCCCTGATGGAAAAAGCGGTCGGGCTGCGCTTCGGCGACAAGGCGCATCCGCTGCTCGTATCCGTACGCTCCGGCGCGCGCGTCTCGATGCCTGGCATGATGGACACCGTGCTGAACCTCGGCCTGAACGACATCACCGTCGAGGGCCTGGCGAAAGCCGCCAGTGATCCCCGCTTCGCCTGGGACTCCTACCGCCGCTTCATCCAGATGTATGCCTCAGTCGTGCTGGGCGTCGATCACCACCGGTTTGAGGAGATCATCGAACACGCCAAGCTTGATGCCAACGTGATCGAGGATACCGCCCTGACCGCCGACAGCTGGCGCCAGGTGGCCGAGGGCTACAAGGACCTGGTCCACCAGGAAACCGGCAAGCCGTTCCCTCAGGAACCACACGACCAACTGTGGGGCGCGATTGGCGCCGTGTTCGGCTCCTGGATGAACCCACGCGCGATCACCTATCGCCGCCTGCACGATATCCCGGCCGAGTGGGGCACCGCGGTCAACATCCAGGCCATGGTCTACGGCAACATGGGGGATGACTGCGCCACTGGCGTCTGCTTCACCCGCGATCCCTCGACCGGGGAGAACATGTTCTACGGCGAGTATCTGGTGAACGCTCAGGGCGAGGACGTGGTCGCCGGCATCCGCACCCCGCAGCCGCTGTCGAAAGCGGTCGCCAAGCCGGGCGAGATCCCGCTGGAGGCGGCGATGCCCGATGCTTACCGCGAACTGATGGAAGTCCGCGCCAAGCTGGAAGCGCACTATAAGGACATGCAGGACCTCGAGTTCACGGTCCAGCAACACAAGCTGTATATGCTGCAGACGCGTAACGGCAAGCGCACCGCCGCGGCGTCGCTGCGGATGGCGGTGGATATGGCCCACGAGGGTCTGATCGACGAAGCGGAGGCGGTGATGCGGGTCAACCCGTCGTCGCTGGACCAACTCTTGCACCCGATGCTCGACCCGAAAGCTCCGCGCACTCTGCTGGGCAAAGGGCTGCCCGCCAGTCCCGGCGCGGCGAGCGGCATCGTGGTGTTCACTGCCGACGAAGCCGAGTCCCGAGCCGCCAAGGGCGAGGCGGTTATTCTGGTTCGGATCGAGACCAGCCCGGAAGACATCCACGGCATGCATGCCGCCCAGGGCATCCTCACGACGCGCGGCGGCATGACCAGCCACGCCGCCGTGGTCGCCCGCGGCATGGGTCGCCCGTGCGTTGCTGGTGCGGGCGGGATCAGCGTCGACTATAACAGCCAGGTCCTCGCCGCCGGCGGCAAATTCATCCGTGCGGGTGAGACGATCACCCTCGACGGCGCTACCGGCGAGGTCTTCGTCGGCTCCGTCGCGATGATCGAGCCGGCGATGTCCGGCGATTTCGGCACTCTGATGGGATGGGCCGACAAGCACCGCCGGCTAGGTGTGCGGGCCAATGCCGAAACGCCGGTGGACGCCGAGACCGCACGCAAGTTTGGCGCGGAGGGCATCGGGCTCTGCCGCACCGAACATATGTTCTTCGACCCCGAGCGCATCCTCGCGGTCCGGCAGATGATCATCTCCAACAACGAAACCGGGCGCCGCACCGCGCTCGCGCGTCTGTTGCCGTTCCAGCGGGAGGATTTCCGGCAACTCTTCACCATCATGGTCGGGCTGCCGGTGACGATCCGCCTGCTCGATCCGCCGCTGCATGAATTCCTGCCGCATTCCGACCACGAACTGCAGGACGTGGCGGACAGCCTGGGCACCGACCTCAACACCATCCGCCAGCGCGCCGCCGAACTCGCCGAAGCCAACCCGATGCTTGGGCATCGCGGCTGCCGTCTCGGGATCGCGTACCCCGAGATCTACGAGATGCAGTCGCGCGCGATCTTTGAAGGCGCGATCGCGGTTGCCAAGGAGACCGGCAACGCCCCGCATCCGGAGATCATGATCCCGCTGGTCGGCATGAAGAAGGAGCTCGAAATCACCCGGGCTCAGGTGGACAAGGTAGCCGCGGAAGTGTTCGCCGAGACCGGCACCAAGATTGAATACAGCGTCGGCACCATGATCGAACTGCCGCGCGCCGCGATATTGGCGGACAAGATCGCGGAGGACGCCGATTTCTTCAGCTTCGGCACCAACGACCTGACCCAGACCGTGTTCGGCCTGTCCCGCGACGACGCCGGCAAATTCCTGCCGAAATATGTCGAGGCTGGAATTCTGCCTAAGGACCCGTTCGTCTCGATCGATATCGAGGGTGTCGGTGCGATGGTCCGCATGGCCGCCGAAAAAGGCCGCGCGACGAAGAACCACCTCAAGCTGGGGATTTGCGGGGAGCACGGGGGCGATCCCGCCTCCATCGCCTTCTGTGAGCACGCCGGGCTTGATTACGTGTCCTGCAGCCCGTTCCGCGTGCCGGTGGCCCGGTTGGCCGCGGCACAGGCGGCGTTGGGGACGGCTTCCGACCGGACCGCGTAGGAGCACGCCGGCCTCCCCACACGTTGCAACGTCGGGGAGGGTCAACTTCGGTGCCGAACTAACCCTTGTTAGCTTTGATGTAGGGGCTCCAGGGGTTTGGTTGCATCAAACCGCTTTTGTAGACAATATCGAACTGGCCGTTGGATTGGATCTCGCCGATCATCACCGGCTTGGCCATGTGGTGGTTGGCGCCCATTACGACGTCGAACCCGGATGGCGAGCGAACCTTCTGGCCGATCATTGCCTTGCTGACGGCCGCGACGTCGGTGGTGCCGGCCTGGGTGACCGCCTGCGCCCACATGTGGAACAGGATGTAGGCGGATTCCATTGGATCGTTGGTGACCGCCTTCGGGTCCTTGATATAGGACCGCCACTCCTTGATGAATGCGGCGTTGTCGGAACCGGGGACGGACTCGAAGTAGCTCCAGGCAGCCATGTGGCCGACCAGCGGTTTGGTGTCTACGCCTGCCAGTTCCTCCTCGCCGACCGAGAACGCGATGACCGGGATATCCGTTGCTTTAACGTTCTGGTTTCCTAGTTCCTTGTAGAAAGGAACGTTAGCATCGCCGTTGATTGTCGATACGACGGCGGTCTTCTTGCCGGCCGAGCCGAATTTCTTGATTTTGGCTACCTCGGTCTGCCAGTCGGAGAAACCGAACGGCGTGTAGTTCTCCAAGATGTCGTCGTCGGACACTCCTTGCGCGTTGAGGAAGGCATGCATGATCGTGTTGCTGGTGCGTGGATAGACGTAGTCGGTGCCCTCCAACACGAATCGCTTTACTGATCCGCCTTCCTTGCTCATCAAGTACTGCAGAACCGGGATCGCTTTGTTGTCGGGCACGGAACTGCCGTAGAACACGTTGGGCGACTGTTCTTCGCCTTCGTATTCCAGCGGATAAAACAGCAGGCCGTTGAGTTCCTCGAATACTGGCAGCACGGATTTGCGGGAAACCGAGGTCCAGCAGCCGAACACCGCGGCGACGTGATCGCGGCTGATCAGTTCGCGGGCCTTCTCGGCGAAGAGGGGCCAATTGGAGGCGGGATCGACGACGACGGGCTCAATCTGTTTGCCCAACAAACCGCCATGGGCATTCAGGTCGGCGATCTGCATCAGCATGACGTTTTTCAGGATCGTCTCGCTGATTGCCATGGTGCCGGACAGCGAGTGAAGGATGCCAACCTTGATGGTGTCGGCGGCGCGCGCCCGGGGGCTGCCGAATGGGGCGGCGACGGTTGCGGCGAGCGGAATCGAAGCCATGGTGTTCAGCCAGGAACGACGCGTGAGCTGCATCAGTGGTCTCCTTGCAAAAAGAGTTGCGCGAGTTGCCGGGGTTATCGCGGTCAGCTTGCCGGTCCCGGCGCCGATGCCCGAGAGCCATCGGGCGGAAAAGCAGTGGGTCCAGCACCACGTCTCGCCATGGCGAGGAGAGCAGGCAGGATCAGTCTGGTTTGCCTAAAAACCGGTCGTTAGCTCCGGTGCCGATGCAGGATGTGGGCAAATTTGCGGCAATACGCTGGTTTGCTGTTGAGACACGGAGCCAGTTGTCAGCGGCTTGATGGGTCCAGATTTTGATCGAAATGGCGCTGAATACCTTGCGTCAGGTGGTTCCGTCGGTAGTATTCAGCAACTGGACCCACAAATGCACCGAAACGCGGCAATGCCCGCGAAAGAAGCAATATCTTGCAAATCCAAATTAGTCTGCTGCTCGACCGGTCTCGCGCGGACACGCTGACTTCACAGCTTGTCAGCCAATTGCGCGACGCCATTCGGGTTGGCCGGATTGCCACGGGCGTCCGGCTGCCGTCTTCCCGCCGGCTGTCGGAGCAACTCGGCATCGGCCGGAACACGGTGGTGCGCGCGTATGAGACGCTGGAGATGGAATGCTACGTCGAATCGCGGCCCGCCTCCGGCATGTTTGCCACGGTGCCGCCGTTCGACGCGCGTGCGGTGCATCGTCCTTCCGACACTTTGAGAATGGCGGCGGCGGTGCCGAAAGCGCGCGCTCCGATGGCACAGGCCACCTCGGGAGCAGCGCGGGGGCGGCTTTCGTACGACTTTGCACCCAGCCGTCCGAATGCTGGGCTATTCCCGCTGAAGACCTGGCGACGGGCGCTGCAAACCTGTCTGTCGCAGGGGGGCGCTCTGGGTTTGACGCAGCAGGGTGACCTGTTCGGCCTGGCCTCCTTGCGCTCGGCGATCGGCAATCATCTGGCCGCGGCGCGCGGCATCGTCGCGGAACCCGGACAGATCGTCATTGTCAATGGAACCGCCGAGGCGATTGCCCTCGCCACGCGCTTGTTGGTCTCGCCGGGTGCGCTGGTCTGCGTAGAGACACCTTGTCATCGCCGCGCCGCCGCCGCGTTCGAGGCGTCTGGTGCCGAGCTTTGTTCTGTCCCCGTGGACGACGCCGGGATCGTTACCGACGAGCTGCCGACACGTCCGGCTGCATTGCTGTATGTGACTCCATCGCATCAATACCCCACCGGGCACACCCTGTCGCCGCCGCGGCGCGAGCAGATCGCGGCCTGGTCTCGCCGCTGGGACTGCATCATTCTCGAAAACGATCATGGGGGCGACTTCCGCTATGAGGGCGGTACGCCGCAGGCCATCGCAGCGTATGCGCCTGATCACACCATTCACGTGGGCACGTTCTCGCAGTCGGTTGGGGCGGGGCTGCGTCTTGGGTACATGGTCGTGCCGGCGGCTCTGGTGGACGCTGTGCGGGGCGCCAAGACGCTGTTGAACGGCGGCAGTCCCTGGCTGGAGCAGGCGGCGCTGGCGGCGATGATCGGCGGCGGCAGTTATGCGTCCCACATCATGCGGATGCGCGCGGAGTATCGGGAACGGCGCGACCACCTGATCGAAGCGTTGCGGCGTAACTTCGGCGACGTCGAGATCAGTGGAGAAGCCAGCGGGCTGCATGTGTTCTGGCAACTACCGCCCGGGGTCCCTGACGCGGCGACGGTCGAGGCACTCGGTCGGCGCGCGCGGGTCGGTGTGTATTCGCTGGATTCGGGAACGGTTCATCATACCGGACCGAACGCGCTGACGCGGCGCGGGCTGATGCTTGGCTATGCGGCGTTGGCGCCGAAACAGATCGATCAGGGCATCGCTCGGCTTTCGGATGCGGTGGACGATGCTCTGGATGGGCACACGGTCGGTTTGGACGACCTGCTGGTTCATCGGTCATCGCTGTCTCGGTCCGGTTCGGCGTCGAGCCTGCTTCGGCGTAAACCGGTTCCACGCAATCGCCAGCAACCGGCTCTCTCCGCGCCGGCGCCGTATCGGGCAGCCTCGGGCGATGGAGTGAAGCCGGGGCCGGGCAAGCTGATGACCGTAGTTACAGGACTGTACCGATATCCGATCAAGGGTTTGAGCCCGCAGCCGGTCGCGACGGTTCGGGTGGAGGCCGGCAAGCCGTTTCCGTTCGACCGCGTGTTTGCGCTGGCTCGGCCTGGGGTGGCGGTGACAGCGGAGGAGCCGAAATGGGCCAAGAAGGGCCTGTTCGTTATGCTGATGCTGGATGAGGGGCTGGCCTCGGTGCAGACCCACCTCGATGAAGCGACACACGTTCTTACGGTACGGGATGGCGGTCGGCCTGGGGACCGATCGGGAGCCAAGCCGTTACTGTCTGCACATCTTGATGACGAGGGCGGGCGCCGTGACGTCGAGGCGTTCTTCCATCGGCTGGCGCCGACACTCCGGTCCGCGCCGGTGTTGGTTTGGGCGGGCGACGGGCATTTCATGGATAAGCCTGATAATGTCATATCGCTGATCAATCTGGCGACGGTGCGCAGCCTGGAGCAGCAATGGGGCTACAGGATCGATCCACTGCGCTTCCGCGCCAATATTTACGTTGATGGCGCCGCACCATGGGATGAATTCAACTGGGTCGGTGGCGATATCCGCGTGGGAGATGCGGTGTTCCGGGTTGACCGGAGGAATGGCCGCTGTGGCGCGACCAATGTCGATCCGGTGACGGGGCGGCGTGACCTCGACATTCCGGGTTCGTTGCGCAAGATGTTCGGACACAAGGATCTGGGGATATATCTGGTTGCACGCACTTCCGCCGAGCTGGCTGTGGGAGATGCGGTGCAGCTTCCGACTGGGGCTGGATCGCGTGCGCCGGCGACGGCCGTTGCTGAGAGCTCAGATCGAAGCGCGTTTATTTGCCGAGGCTGCTATTATGTTTACGACGAGGCGCGCGGTGTGCCGCAGATTGGCATAGCCGCCGGTACCCGGTTCCGAGATCTGCCGGCCGCCTGGCAATGCCCGGACTGCGGAACGGACAAGACAAAGTTTGGGCCGCATTTGATGGCAACCTGACGGTGGGGTAAGGTCCTGCCGTAAAACAAGTGCTGCAGTCGAGGCACCATAGCCCCAGGCCGTCATGGTAGGCGAATGCTACCATCCACGGATTTCGTGAGTTTCACACCGGGAGCCATGGATGGTCGGCCCGCGCGGACCATGACGTCTTCAGCAACGATTTGGTTATTTCGCGGCAAGCCCTAAATACCGTCGGTTTGTTACTTAAGCGACGGGGAAGTTCTGAGGCCAGTGCTACCGCACACCGTATTCCCGACGCTTGGGTGTTCGCGCGCGGGCGCAATTCGTGCTAGGCATGTCGGGCGACCCGGCTCGTGGGCGGACGCGGTGTTTGCTCTATGCCTTTGGAGGTATACGCCCTGCCATAACAACGTCCGGGAGCTCAAAAATCAGGAGGATACGATGGAAATCGGAATTGTGCAGATCATGGCCGGCTTTGGCCTGCAGGACGTTAGCGACCGGCAGGTTTATGACGAGGAGATCAGGCAGGCTGTTCTAGCCGATACGCTTGATTACGATCATGTTTGGGTCGTCGAGCACCACTTCGAGGACTACTCGTTCTGCCCTGACAATTTCGTCTATCTCGCGCATATAGCGGCGAAGACCGAGCGCATCCGTCTCGCAACGGGCGCGGTCATCCTGCCGTGGAATATTCAGCCGCTGCGGGTCGCGGAAAAGGCCGCTCTGCTCGACACGCTATCCAACGGGCGCCTTATTCTCGGTCTCGGACGCGGATTGTCGCGGCGTGAGTTCAATCAGTTTGGCGTCGCCATGGATGAATCGCGCGACCGGTTCGACGAGATGGCGCCGATGATTCTCGATGCGCTGGAAACCGGCGTGATGGAGGAGCACCACGGGCGCTACTTCAACCAACCCAGGGCGGTGCTGCGGCCAAAGCCGTTCAAGAGCTTCCGCGACCGCACGGCGCAAGTGGCGATGAGCAGCGATTCGGTGCAGGTGGCGGCCCGGCTGGGCGTGCAGATGATGTCATTCCTGTATAAGCCCGACGAGGTGCACGCGGCCGAATTCAACACCTATCGGGCGGCGTTCCAGCAGCAGCACGGGAAGATGCCGAAGCCGCCGTTGCTGGCGCTGATGACGGTCTGCGACAGCGATGCCGCGCGCGCTCGCGAGAATGCCGAGAAGTATTGCGCGATGTACTTCCATTCCGTGATGCACCATTACGAAATGATGAGTGAACATTTCGCCGCGACGAAGGGGTACGCGGAATATGGTGTCGGCGCCGAGGCGATGCGGGCGGCCGGGCTCGACGATATGGTCCGCGGCTATGTGGATCAGCAGTTGTGGGGCACGCCGGATCAGATCCTGCGCAAGCTCGAGGGGCGCCGCGCGGCGATGGGCGACGTCGGTTGCCTGTGCGCGTTCCGCTTTGGCACCAGCCCGTTCGAGGTCAGCGAGCGCAGCATGCGCCTGTTCGCCGCCGAGGTGTTGCCGGTGGCGCGGACCTGGGAGGCTCCGAAAGAGCAGCGTCAGGCCGCCGAATAGGTCTTCGAAGGACAAGCTTCACGCGTGTGCCAGGTGGTGGCAGCGCGTGGAGCGTCTTCGATCGGACGTTCCTGTCATCGTTCTGACGCGGCGGTTTTTGATGGACCGGACGGCGGCTCAAGCTCAGGCAGACCAACTCAATTGCCGGTGATGGCCAGCTCGGCGGTGAGCACGGTTTTTGTGTGTCCGCTGTTGTAGTTTATCTACGAAGAAACGACATAGCTGATGGGATCAGACAGTTTTTGGCGCGCAATGCGAGGCCATGCTTTCGTAGCAGCGTGTCATCGACCGGAGAAGCAGGCGGAGCAGGCGCTACGCCGGCTTGTCAAGGTGCGGCGACTGGCTCAGTTCCACGGCGGGGTCTTTTGAAGTGCCAGCCGAAGCCGGCACCACCTGGCTGAAATCGTTCGGAGTGGGCTCTCAGGCTATGGTACGGAAAGGGTGATCTTGTGAGTGGCACTGGCCGGAGTGATTGGCGCGAGGAGTTGCTCGCGCGAGCTGACGCTCTTGCACCCGAGTTCCGGGCACGCGCAGCGGAGGGAGAGACCAATCGAACAATGCCGGCGGACCTAGCGGCCAAAGTCAAGAAGGCAGGCCTGTTCCGGCTGTCGCTTCCCGCGTCTCTCGGGGGTGGGAGGCGGCGCGAGCGCTCGACCGTCGAGGTCCGAACCACGGTGATCGATGACGACGGCGTGGCGGTGCCGCTGACCATCCCGCGCCAGAAGGGTGAAACTGACCTTGCCATCAAGGACGTCGTCCTCTGTGGGCGTCGCTATGTGCTGGCCCGCAACCCGGAACAGGCTCGCAAGGACGCCGAGACGCGAACCGCCCTGCTGGCCGGTCTCGAACGCAAGCTGACACAGGGCGACAAAGCGCTGGTCGGCAACGCTGGATACCGCCGCTTCCTTGCCGAGCCAGCGGGTGAGGGCTTTACCATCGATGCTGCGAAGGTCGAGGCTGAAGCTCGTTATGACGGTCTGTTTGTGTTGCGCACCAATACCAAGCTGACTGCCTTGCAAGTGGTGCTGCGCTACCGGAACTTGCTGGCCGTGGAGCAGGGTTTCCTTGCGGCTAAGACGCTGCTGGCCACAAGGCCGATCTTTCATCGAACCGATGCGGCCATCCGCGGCCACATCTTCTGCACCTTTCTCGCCCTGGTGCTGCGCAAGGAACTGATGGACCGGCTGGTAGCCCGCCATCTCGCCATACCGGAATGGCACCAGGTCGTGGATGATCTTGCCGACCTCAGCGAGATCGTGGTTGAGCAGGACGGACGGCGCGCACTGTTGCGCACCGCGCCTGGATCGACAATTGACGCGCTTTGCCGAGCCGTCGGGATCACCCTACCGCCAGTGTTTCAGGAACTCCCGCACGCTGAAGCAGCGTCCTGATACGCCCCGAAACTGTGGTGCCTAAATCACAACAGGGCCACTATTGCCTTGTTCTACCACAATATTTTCGAAACCAGTGGGAAAGTTGGGCGAGAAGCTTTCCTACGCTGACGGATCGGCTGGATGGACAACGCTGATCGGCTGTAGCCCCGTGTTAATGGCCTGGCTGGACCCCAGCGTCGCGGCCGGGCTGCTGGGCGGGAATCCTGACATCTGCACCACCGGGGTATTCTCGCCGCTTGGCCGGGCCGTGCCGAACGGCAACGGCTCGTTCACGGTGGATGGGCGCTGGCCTTGCAACAGCGGCTGTCCTCACAGCGAGTGGTTCGTAGTCGGGCTATTCGTCATGGACGGGGATCGCCCTCGGGTCGTCCCGCCCGCGCGGCCGGACTGGCGGTTCGCCTGGTTCCCGTGCGCTGACGGGGAGATCATCGACAACTGGCATGCCGCCGGCCTCAAGGGGACCGGCAGCCATGATGTCACTGCGCATGGGATCACCGTGCCAGAGGAACTGACCTGCTCCCCTATCTTCGATCCACCACGCCACGGCGGTCCGCTGTACCGGCTGTCGTTCTGGAACCTGATCTCCGCTCACCTGGCAGGCTTCTCGGCAGGAGTGGGCCGGCGGGCGCTCAACGAGTTCGTGGTGGCCGCCGAAGGCAAGCATCGCCGAGCATCGCCGACTTCGGTCGCTGATGACCCGCTGGTACAGCACCGCTTCGCCGTCGTCGATGGCGACCTTCAAGCGGCGCGGGCCTTCTTCATCGACGCGATCGGCGAGGCCTGGAAAAAGGTGACACGCGGTGATCCTTGCAGCCTGCAGCAGAGAGCCCGGGTGATGTCGGCCAACCAGGTATTGCATCGCACGGCCGTCGCGGCCGTCGACGCAGTATTGCCGCTCGCTGGCGCGAGTGCTGTATACGCCGATAACCCGCTCCAGCGGTGCTCGCGTGACCTGCATGCCGCGTCACAGCACATCTTCTTCAGCGCGGACGTGCTCAAGGAAATCGGCCAGGTCGCCTTGGGCAGGACGCCGACAGCGCCCAGATTTTGACCCCACACGGAGGCTTGTCGTTGGATTGGTGCCAAGGCCGTTCAGGTGCGCATCACCGATCTTCTGCCGACGCACCCCGACGTCGGCGCGGGCATGGATCACCCGACGATCCGCTGAAAGTCGAAGACTGTTAGGTCTAAAGTCCGAGAAAAAAGACGGGAGCCAAGGCGCCCAGCGCCGCAGCGACCTGCAGCGCCGTTACAGATAGTGTTTGCAGTGGTGCGCGCGGGAGCCATCTGACCAGGAAGTAGGCCGATTATCGGCACCTGACCAGCCATGAGCAGCTGCCAGATGTGGGTGCTGGCGCCTTCGTCGGCCTCGTGAACAACACCGAACATGGAGATGCTGACGAGAACCCGCCAAAGCGGTGAGCGACATCGCCAGCGGCAAAAAGGCGCTGGGTCTCGTGCTGAGTGAGAGGACCGAATTGGGGTACTGATCCATAGCAGTTCCGAAAGCTGCTGCTGCCATTGCCGAGACGATCTCATACCATCTCATTGGGCGCAACGCCGTTATCGAAGGCCTAGGCGCGGCTCAAGCTGAGTGCGGACTCCCACTCAGCTTGCGACCGGGCCACTGCGGGTAGATCTTCGCCGGATCGAGATTTGCCGGGGTCTTCTCCTAATGTGCGCCTGCTCCGCCGCCGCTTGTCTTGCGCATCGCCAGTGAAGTTATCAGGGCGAGCAGTAAAGCCGCTCCCATCAGGTAGAAAGCGTCGCTGTAGGCCAACAGGTAGGATTGCGCGCGAACGATCCGTCCGATCTGCACCACCGCGTCGTGCCATGCGGTGGCGGGATCGCTTGCTCCTGTTGCGAGGAAACGTTCTTGCAAGGATGCGATGCGATCTCGGGTCGCCGGGTCGAACAGGGAAGCGCGCGCGGTGATGATGCTGGAGTGGAACTGCTCCCTCTTGGTCACGAACGTTTGCAACACCGCGATGCCGACAGACCCGCCGAGGTTGCGCATCATGTTGAACATCGCCGATGCCGAACCGGCATTTTCCCGTTCGATGCCACCGGTCGCAAGCGCTGAAAGCGGCGTGAGAACGAGCGCCTGACCCAGGGCACGCACAAGGTTCGGCACGAAGAGCTGGTCGCCGGCATAGTCGGGCGTAATCTCGAGGTTCATAAAGCAGCTCAGTGCGAACAGTCCAAACCCGACGGCGACCAGCAGGCGCGTATCGATATGGCGCATCAGGAGCGGCACGAACGGGATCAACACCAGTTGCGGCAGACCAGTCCAAGCCAGCACCATCCCCACCTGCTCGGAATTATAGCCCTGCGTCTGCGACAGATAGACGGGCAGCAAGTAGACCGACCCATAGAGCGCCATGCCGAGAATGACGTTCGCCAAACTGCCGAGCCCAAAATTCCGGCGCAGCAGCAGGCGCAAATTTAACAGCGGGTTGTGGCTGGTCAGCTCGATCCAGAAGAATAGCGCCAGCGACGCCACAGCAACGATCGACAACCGCACGATGAACGGTGAGCCGAACCAGTCGTCCTTGTTGCCTTCCTCCAGCACTGTCTGCAACGACGCGAGGCCGATCGCGAGCGTCGCGATGCCGGGCCAGTCGCCGTCCCGCAGCAGCCCCAGCTTCATCGGCGAGGGCAGCAGCGACGGCCAAAGTGTCGCCAGCATGATCGCGCCGGGGATCAGGTTGACGTAGAAGATATACTGCCAGCCGTAGTTTTCGGTAAGGTAGCCGCCGATCGTCGGCCCGATTGCCGGCGCGAAAGTGGCGGACACCGCGAACATCGCGAGGCCGACCGGTTGCTTGGACCGCGGCAGCATAGTCAAGGTGATGGTAAAGGCCATCGGGATCAGCACGCCACCGAAAAAGCCCTGCAACGCGCGAAGAGCGATCATCTGGTTCAGGTTCTGCGCGTAGGCACAGGCCACCGACATCACCAGGAACATGATAGTGTTTCCCAGGAGATAGCGGCGCAGCGAAAATACCGGGGTCAGAAATCCGGTAAGCGGGATGACGACGATCTCCGCGACAAGGTAGGCGGTCGAGATCCAGCCGCCATCGTCGATGCCCGCACCGATCGCACCCTGGATATTGGGTAGAGAGGCGTTGGTAATCTGGATGTTGAGCACAGCGATGAAGGCGCCGATGATGGAACCGCCCACCGCCATCCAGGTCTTCAAATCGGTTTTTGGTTCGCTATCGGTGGGAACGCGGGGATTGCTCACGGTGGGTCTCCCGGGTCATGGATCAGTGCGAAGAGACCGAGGTCGGCCCACCGGCGTTGGCGTCACCCGCCTTGGTATCGATCGTCGGTTCCACTGACATGCCCGGACGCAGCAGGCCGGATGCCACGGCATGGCCCGAGGGATCGCGATCCAGCACGATCTTGACAGGCAGGCGCTGCACGATTTTGGTGAAGTTGCCGGTCGCGTTATCCGGCGGCAGCAGAGCGAATTGCAGGCCGGTCGCCGGGGCTACGCTATCGACCCGGCCGTGGATCCTCGCATCCGGAAACGTGTCGACGGAGATCTCGACCGGCTGACCGGGATGGACGTCGGTGAGCTGGGTCTCTTTGAAGTTCGCCACGATGTAGACCGCGTCCAGCGGCACTACGGCCATGAGCTGAGTTCCTGCTTGGACGTATTGGCCGACCCGCAGCGAGCGCGCGCCGACCGTGCCTTCGATCGGGGCAGTTATGGTGGTATAGCCGAGGTTCAACCGAGCCTGCTGTTCGGCGGCGCGATAATGCTCGAGCTGGGCGGCCGCTTTAAGCCGGGCGGCCTGAAGCACATCCACCTGCTGTTTGGCGGCGGCCAAGGCGGCGCGCGCCTGCTGCAGGCCAGCCGTGCGCTGTATCAGCGTGGACTCGGTCTGCTGGGCGGACTGAGTAGTCCCGGCACCGGTCCGCGAGAGCAGGTCATACCGGGTGTGATCCTGCTGCGCGAACTTCAGCGAAGCCTCGGCTGAGGTGACCTCCTGGTTCGCCTGTTCGATCATGGAATTCTGCAGGATCAACTGAGCGTCGATCGAGCGGATCTCGCTTTCCGCGCTTTCGCGATCGGCGATTGCCTGATGCAGTGCGGTCTGGAAGTCTTGGTCGTCGATCCGCGCGAGTACTTGCCCCGCCTTGACGGGCTGGTTGTCGGTGACCAGCACCTGGCTGATGTAGCCGGAAACCCGCGGTGCGATTAGAG
Organism: uncultured Pseudomonadota bacterium; assembly: GCA_963832865.1. GTDB lineage: Bacteria > Pseudomonadota > Alphaproteobacteria > Acetobacterales > Acetobacteraceae > Rhodopila. The sequence goes on along the minus strand of CAWHWH010000041.1, from coordinate 36,812 downwards.
TATTGTCCGCCTGGACGTACGCGTCGTCAGTCGACACCTGGAATCGGCCAGTCTGCCAGTATTCCGTGCCGTAATAGGCGCCGGCGGCCAAGCCAAGCACCGCGAGTGTGCCGAGCGCGGTCTGCTTCAGCAGGCCCTTGCGGCGGGACGGGTTACCCGCGCGGATGCCAATGCCCGCGGAGCCGCCCTCCATCCGCTCGACCGTCGTTGCCTGACTCATAGGCGCCCTCTCCTGTCCGTCCATCAAGTGGGGCAACAAGTAGTATTGCTAACGTCACAGGATAATCGAGCGCCGGGACATTGGATCTATGCGTCTAGCGCGGAAATCCGCATGGCCACGCTGGTTCTTGGGGACGCGTTGATCGGCCGGTTTGTTTGACATTGGGCCGGACCATCTTATGAAGTCCTGAACGATCCTGCGCCAAAGCTGATCAATGGTCGGCCAAAGCGCCAAAAATCCGACTGCCGTCGTGCGAAAACACCATCAGGGAGAAAAATAGTGGATGCTCCAGTCAGCTTCGATCACCGTCTGCATGCCGCAACCGTGCCGCTCGAACAGATCGACGTCAGTGATCCGCAACTTTATTTCGACGATGTCTGGGAACCGTATTTCGAACGGCTCCGTCGCGATGATCCGGTTCACTACGTAGCGGACAGCCCGTATGGGCCGTATTGGGCCATCACCAAGTACAAAGACATCATCCGCCTTGAGGTGAATCATAAGGCTTTCTCGTCCAGTTGGGAGCTTGGCGGGATCAGGATCGAGGACATCCCGTCGGGTTACGAACGGCCGAACTTCATTTTGCTTGATCCACCGGTTCACGATGAGCATCGGCTGGTCGTCAGTCCGACGGTCAATCCGATCAATCTGGCGAAGATGGAGAGCTTGATCCGGGAGCGGACCGGTCATGTTCTGGAAGCGCTTCCGCGCGGCGAGGCGTTCAACTGGGTCGACCGCGTCTCGATCGAACTCACCTCCATGATGCTTTGCACGCTGTTCGATTATCCCGTCGAGGACCGGCGGCAGCTGGTTTACTGGTCGGAGGTGGTGATTACCGACATCAACGCGCCGGGCGCACTGGTGAAGTCGGAAGCGGAGCGGTTTGCGATCCAGCTGCAATACACCGAGCGTCTGAACGAGCTTTGGGAGGAGCGGGCGAAGTTGCCGCCGAGCTTCGACATCATCTCGATTCTTGCGCACAGCGATACCATGAACAAGTTGTCGTTGCGGGAACGGATGGGAATCCTGACGTTGTTCCTGGTCGGCGGCAACGACACGACGCGCAATTCGATGTCTGGAGGGCTGTGGGGATTGAGCCAGTTCCCCGATCAGATGCGGAAACTGCGCGCCAACCCGGCGCTGGTGACCGACACGGTGCCAGAGATCGTTCGCTGGCAGACCCCGGTGATTCACATGCGGCGGACTGCGCTGGAGGACGTGGATTTCGGCGGCAAGGTGATCAAGAAGGGTGACAAGGTCGTCGTTTGGTATATTTCGGGAAACCGCGACGACACGGTCATCGAGCGGGCCAACGAGTTCATCGTCGACCGCCGCCGGCCGCGTGAGCATCTGTCGTTTGGGTTCGGCATCCATCGCTGCCTGGGCAATCGGCTCGCGGAATTGCAGCTGAAGATTTTGTGGGAGGAGATCATCCGGCGCAACCTGGAGATCGAGGTGCTTGGGAAGCCGGTCTATGCGTATTCGAACTTCCTGCGTGGGATAAGGGAACTCCCGGTGCGTTTGGCGGCCTGAGCAGAAGGACGGCGCCCGGAGCCGGCCGAAGTTGTTCGATCCCCGCGTCGGAGTTGCGGATCGATGAAGCTCGGCGTGCTGCAGTTCTTCAGTTGGCCGGGGCGGCGGGTCGATCTGGCCACGGTTTACAATCGGGCAATTCAGCGTATCGAGATCATGGATCGATCCGGCTATGACGCGGTTTGGCTGGCAGAGCATCATTTCTCCAGCTTTAGCGTGTGTCCGTCGGTCCACATGATGGGGACCCTTGCCGCGGCTCGGACCCGGCGATTGCGGATCGGCACCGCGGTGTCGCCGGCCGCGTTCTACCATCCGCTTCGGCTTGCCGAGGAAGTAGCTCTTCTGGACGTGTTGTCGGGCGGGCGGGTGAACTGGGGTGCCGGCCGAGGGTTTTCGCGCGGGGAGTTCACCGCGTTCGGGGTGGCGCCGGAAGAAAGTACGTCTCGATTCCGCGAAATCGTGGAGATCGTGCTGCGGGCGTGGAGCGAGGAGCGGCTGAACTACGCGGGGGAGTATTTCCGGTTCGAGGATGTCGAGGTTCTGCCGAAACCGGCCCAGACTCCGCTGCCGGTGTGGATGGCCGCGAGTTCCAGGCCGGCGATCCTTTGGGCGGCGGGCCGCGGCTTCTCCATCCTGATGGACCCGCATTCCACCTTTAGGGAACTTGCCGAAAAGCGGCGCTATTACGAGCAGGGGCTGGTGGCGGGTGGGTTCTCGCCCGCCGGCCGGGACATTCCGATGGCGCGTTTCGTTGCCCTGGCCGACACTGACGCCAAGGCCGAGGCGGTGGCTCGGCGTGGTGTCGGCTGGCTGACGGCGTCCTATGTCGGGCTGCGGCATAACGCGGTGGTGCAGGAGGCACCGGTTTATCACGGCAGGGATATGGTCGAACATTACACCGATCAGGTGATCCTGCGTGGCACGCCCGATCGGGTAGTCGACCAGGTGCTGGCACTCCGGGAAGAGGCCGGGCTGGATTACCTGCTGTGCGCCCCGCTCAGCCACGAGAGTTTCGTGATGCTGACGGACCAGGTGTTGCCGCGGCTGGGGGTGAGTAATTCAGGAACAGGAACCGCCGATGAACCCGCCATCCGACCCTGACGCCGACGCTTGGGACGCCGAAGCACGGGCGGCGCTCCGCCTGATGGGCCCCGATCCCGCGAACTGGGTTCCGGATCGTCCCGGCATTGACCATAACGTGACGATCGTCGGCGGCGGGCAAACCGGATGCGCGCTGGCGTTCGCACTGCGGCGCGCCGGCGTCGGCAAGGTCTCGATATTGGAAGCGGCACCGGACGAGAAAGCCGCGGGCATCTGGCTGAATGCCGCGCGGATGAATCTTTTGCGCACACCGAAGGCGCTGCCTGGGCCGGAGCTTGGGATTCCGGCGTTGAGTTTCCAGGGGTGGTTCGAAGCGCGCCATGGGCAGGCGGCGTATACCGCGATCGATCGTATCGAACGGCTTGATTGGGCGGATTATATTAGCTGGTACAGGCGATTTCTCGGGATCGACCCGCGCTACGCGACGCGTCTGACGCGGATCGAACCGATGGGTGATTATTTTCGGCTGCATCTGGACACGGGTGGCCGGGCAAGGACTGAAACAACCAGAAAGATCGTTTTGGCGACGGGGTTCTTTGGCGGTGGCGGCAAGTTCATTCCGGGTGTAGTAACGAGCAACCTGAGCCCTGACTCATACGCGCACACCGAGGACGTGATCGACTTCGGCGCCCTGCGTGGCAAGGCTGTGGGGGTGGTCGGCGCGGCAGCGGCTGCGTTTGACGCGGCCGGCGTGGCGCTGGAGCATGGCGCTGCAGAGGTTCACCTGTTCGCGCGGCGCGGCACGATTGCCTCAATCCCGGTGACCCGAGCGCGGGCGTTTCCTGGGGCCTATGATAATTACTATCAGCTTCCGGACGCGGACAAATGGCATCAGGCGATCCGGTATTTCCGCTTTGGTTCAACCCCGACGACCGATGCGATCGAACGCGCCGTCAAATACCCCAATTTTTATCTGCATCTTTCCGCTCCGTGGTCCAATGTGGCGAAGCGCGGCGACAAAATCGAGACCACCATCAATGGCACGACCTATCGTATGGATTTCGTGATCGCCGGCACGGGCTATTCGCCAGATCTGGTATCACGACCGGAGTTGCGTGATTTTGCCGAGCAGATCCTGCTCTGGCGCGATCGATATACGCCGTCTCGGGACGAGCAGGATGAAATGCTCGGTTGCTATCCTTATTTGGGCGCGGGGCATGAATTACTGGAAAAGATCCCGGGTACTTCGCCTCTTCTCGCGCATATTCATGTGCAGAACCCGGCGGGGTTCATGAGCTTCGGATTGCCGATCGGCGATGTTCCGAGCATGAAACGTGATATTCCGGTTATTGTCAGTCGGATCAGTGCTGATCTGTTCCGCGATGACCTCGACACATTGCGTCATCGGATGGTCGGAGATGTTCCGGCCGATTTTACCGAGGAACTGTATCGGCCTGCGATAAGATAGAGGGTGCGTTCGAAATCGGGCGGACATCGTGATCTCAGAAGGTTAGCCGTGCCGACAAAATCCAGGCATGATCGTAAGTCGGTGTTAGGACTGGTTTTTTGGTCAAAGGTGGCGAGACGGCAAATTGGTACCCGGTCCCGAGGGTCAGAGTGTTGCGGTCGTAAATCACGAACCTCCCGAAGACTATGCCGGGGATCAGAAAAAGCTGATCCTTGCCACCTCGGAGGCCATTGGCCCAGTAGCTGTTATTAAACTCAAACTCCGGCCACAAGTATTGGCTGATGTGGTATTGCAATGCTACGTTGGTGACGATCGCAGTGCCGACAATGTTTTGGTGTGCCAAAGGCACCGGAGCGCCTATGGTGGCTTGAACGTCGAAATCGCCCCAGCCTTTACCGGCGCCAAGGGTAGGTGTGAGTATCCACGTATCATTGGTAAAGGCTGGACTGCCCGTTGGCGCCGTCGCGCCAAAATACGCGGTGACAATGTAATTACCGTCTTGCTCGTTAGCGCTCAACAGGCGTTGCTTAATGGTCAGAAACGGATCGTCCGACCAACCGGTCGCGGGACTTTTGACAGTTCGTTCGATATAGGAAGGTGGCTTTAGAAGGACTTCGTTGTCGGTGGTCGGAATTAGTTCCAGGCCTTGGCCGCTGAAGTATGTATCCACATTAGCGCCGGTGCCGGTATGTTCCCAGTATTGGTCGTACCGCACTTGCTGGATCAGCATAGGCGTCACGGTGACCAGAGGCGAAATCCAATGCGGCTGGCTGGCTTGCGCCTGCCTGACCCGGTCGGTCCAGTTGGCGAAGAAGGGCGAATTCCACAGCATCGGTGCATCGGCCGGTTGGGCCGACGGTGCCGGTTGTGGTGCGGCGTCTTGAGCCTGAGCGAACACTTGCCAGTCTTCGGGAGGCGCCATCTTCAAGGGCGCTGTGATGTACTGTTCCGCTCGTGCGGATAAGCACAGGGCCATAAAACAGGCGAAGTAACTTAAATATATCCGCATGTTATAAGGTAAATCCGGCATGGGTGATATTTTCACTGTCATCGCAACGAGATAGCAGTGTCAAGAAATATTACCTTGTTATCGAGGGTGCGGCGAAACGGTAGATCCACGCCGAGCCGAGATGAACGGCGTCTCGCCCACCAAACCGGGCGCAACAAAGCGGTCCTGATATGCTGGAGGTTGCTGCACGGTAGCACCCGCACGTGCTACAGTATCACATCTTTTTCCGCGGACCCTTCGCAACGATGACCACCGAGGCAGCTGCTTTTCCTGGACCTTTCGCCGCCTTCGCGGCATCGATCATGACGCAGTCTCCACTACGCGCGGCCATCACGGCCCAAACCCGGGCTGACGAAGCCGCGTGCGTTGCGCGGTTGCTTGTGACGGCAACGCTGCCGAACCCTACGGTCGTGCAGGCAGAAGTATTGGCGCGCCGTCTGGTGACTGCCCTCCGAGCGAAAGGTAGTCATGGGGCAGTTGAGGGGCTGATGCGGGAATACGCCTTGTCGAGTGACGAGGGGGTCGCGCTCATGTGTTTGGCCGAGGCTCTGCTCCGCATTCCCGACCGGGCCACGCGCGACGCCTTGATCCGCGACAAGACAATCAAGGGGGATTGGCAAAGTCACGTTGGCCACTCCCCGTCGATGTTTGTCAACGCCGCCACCTGGGGGCTTCTCGTGACCGGCAAATTGGTCGCCACAAACAGCGAGGTTGGGCTTGCGGGGGCACTGGCCCGGCTGATCGCGCGTGGCGGCGAGCCGGTGGTCCGCAAGGGGGTCGATATCGCGATGCGGATGCTGGGCGAACAATTCGTATCCGGGCGAACAATTGCCGAGGCGCTGGCGAACAGCCGCCGCCTCGAGGCTCGGGGCTTCCGCTATTCCTACGACATGCTCGGTGAAGCAGCGCTGACGGCGGCTGATGCTTCTCGTTACTATAACGATTATGAGCGGGCGATCCATGCGATCGGCGCGTCGGCCGACGGCCGTGGTCTCTATCGGGGACCGGGGATCTCGATCAAGCTTTCGGCTTTGCACCCTCGCTACTGCCGAGCGCAGCGGGACCGGGTGATGGCTGAACTGCTGCCGCGTCTGCAGACGCTGGCGGTGCTGGCGCGCCGTTACGACATCGGGCTTAATGTCGACGCCGAGGAGGCGGACCGGCTGGAGCTCTCTCTCGACTTGCTGGAAGCGCTGTGTTTCGACGGGGGGCTTAGCGGCTGGGATGGCGTGGGCTTTGTAGTTCAGGCCTATCAGAAGCGTGCGCCGTTCGTGATCGACTTTCTGATCGACCTCGCGCGCCGGTCGGGTCACCGGCTGATGGTACGTCTGGTGAAAGGCGCATATTGGGACAGCGAGATCAAGCGCGCGCAGGTCGATGGGCTTGAGGGGTTTCCGGTGTTCACCCGGAAGGCACATACCGATGTTTGCTATCTGGCGTGCGCCCGCAAGCTTCTGGCCGCTCCGGCGGAGGTGTTTCCGCAGTTCGCGACGCATAACGCCTATACAACCGCCGCTATATACAGCATGGCTGGCGGCGATTTCGAGGTTGGACAATACGAATTCCAATGCCTGCACGGCATGGGCGAGCCGCTGTATGAGGAGGTTGTGGGACCTGACAAGCTCGACCGGCCCTGCCGGATCTATGCCCCTGTCGGCTCGCACGAGACGTTGCTGGCGTATCTGGTGCGCCGGCTGCTGGAGAACGGGGCCAACTCGTCATTTGTCAACCGTATCCAAGATCCATCGGTTTCGATCGAGGAGCTGGTGGCCGATCCGGTCGCGTGGGTCGCTTCGGGATTGCCGATTGGCGCGCCGCATCCCCGCATCGCGCTGCCGCGCGCTTTGTTTGGGGCGGAGCGGGCGAACTCCGCGGGCGTTGACCTTGCGAACGAACAATGCCTGGCGGCTCTCGCGCGGGCCGTGACGGCCCCTCAGACTTGGAGCGCGGCGCCCATGCTGGCCGCCGGTGAGGCTTCGGGGCCGCGCAAGGAGGTTCGTAACCCGGCGGATCACCGCGACCTCGTCGGCTATGTTACGGAGGCCGTCGCGGAGCAGGTGGACCAAGCAGTTGCCGCCGCCCGGGCTTGGGACGCCAGGGCGCCGAACGATCGCGCCGCGTGCTTGTTTCGAGGCGCCGATCTGCTGGAAACACGGATGGCGGGATTGATCGGGCTGATCGTGCGCGAGGCCGGCAAAACGTTTTCGAGCGCAGTTGCCGAGGTGCGGGAGGCGGTGGATTTCTTGCGTTATTATGGGGCGCAGGTGCGTGACCATTACCCGGCGGGCAGCCACACGCCGCTTGGTATCGTTGCGTGTATCTCGCCGTGGAACTTTCCTCTGTCGATCTTCACCGGGCAGGTCGCCGCGGCGCTGGCGGCTGGCAACGCCGTGCTTGCCAAGCCTGCCGAGGAGACGCCGCTGATCGCGGCACAGGCGATGGCGATCCTTCGCGAAGCGGGGGTACCAGCCGGTGCGGTTCAGCTGCTTCCTGGCGATGGTGAGGTGGGTGCTCGGCTGGTCGCGGATCCACGGGTTCAGGGGGTGATATTCACCGGCTCGACGGATGTTGCTCGGCTGATCCAGCGACAGCTTGCCGAGCGGCTTTCGGCAGATGGGTCGCCGGTGCCTTTCATCGCGGAGACGGGGGGACAGAACGCCCTTGTCGTTGATTCCTCAGCGCTGGCTGAGCAGGTGGTGACCGACGTGGTTACGTCCGCGTTCGACAGTGCCGGGCAGCGCTGCTCGGCGCTTCGTGTGCTGTGCCTGCAGGAGGACGTGGCGGATCGGGTCCTGGCGATGCTGAAGGGCGCGCTGGAGGAACTCAGGGTGGGCAACCCGGACAGGCTGGCGACCGATGTGGGGCCGGTTATTTCGGCTGGGGCGCGCGATCGGATTCTCGGGCATGTCGAGGCGATGCGGGGCAGGGGCCACGCGGTGCATCAGTGCGCGTTGTCGCCCGAGGCTATGCATGGGACGTTCGTGCCGCCGACGGTTATCGAGATCGAAAGCCTGTCGGAGCTTGAGGGCGAGGTGTTCGGGCCGGTGCTGCACGTGGTTAGGGTGCCCAGGGACAGGCTGGAAGCGGCGGTCGAGGCGGTGAATGCCACCGGCTATGGGCTGACCTTCGGGGTGCATAGCCGGATCGATGAGACGATCGGCCGGGTGACCGCTCGCAGCGCCGCGGGCAATATCTACGTCAACCGCAATCTGATCGGTGCGGTGGTCGGGGTGCAGCCTTTTGGCGGGCATGGCCTGTCGGGGACCGGGCCTAAGGCGGGAGGGCCGCTCTACCTCCGCCGGCTGATGCGGCGCCGACCGGCTGCCATGCCTCTGCCGAAGGGCCGGGCGCCCGCGGCGGCGCGTGCGTGGCTGGCTCTCAGCGACCGCTCTGAGGCGTGGAGGGAGTTTGGTCCGTCGGTCTTGGCGGGAACGCCTGCCGGGGTGGCGATGGACCTGAGGGGTCCGGTTGGAGAACGCAACGAATACGCCACGATTCCGCGTGGTGCGGTGGTTTGCATTGCTCCGGGTCGGGAACAGCTTTTGGTCCAGGTGGGTGCGGCGCTGGCGACGGGCAACCGGGCGCTGATTGCCGTGGGGGCGCTTGGTGGGCTGCCCTCATTGGCCGATGTCCTAGAGGTGCCGGATGTGCTGGAAGCGGGTTGCGATGCCGTGCTGTTTGCCGGGAGCCGTGTTGATCTGCTGGCAGTCGTGCAGAGACTGGCGGGGCGGGAGGGCCCTATCGTGCCGATCCATCTCGCCAATTCCGACGGGCGCTACCCGCTGGAGTTCCTGGTGCGGGAGTGCTGTGTCAGTATCAACACGGCGGCCGCGGGCGGCAATGCGAGTCTGATGACGATCGGATGATCAATGGAGGCCTCACAATCGACTGTTTCAGGAGAGCGCTACGGGTCGCGGGTTCAGCGGTCTGCCGAGCGTTGCTCCGACTTGAGTGCAGAGGTCGTCAAGCCGCAAGAGAAACTTCTCGAGAATGGGCGACTTGTTTGCCTTGTGGAATCCTAGCACCAGATCAATCGTCGGCTGTTCTCCGGCTAGAGAACGGCTGACGATGGATGGCGGCAGGTAGCTGTCGATAGAAGCCGGTAACAGCGCGACGCCTCCCGTCGATCCGACCAGAGAAATCGCCATGGCGAAATTGTCAATCTCGAGATGTGGCGTGATGCGCATAGCCGATCGATCAAGATATTCGCCAACGACACTGCGCAGCATGCGCGCTACGGATGAGATCCCGATGAAGGTTTCGCCAATCAGGTCGCGTGGATCGACGGGCTCGCGCACCGCCAGCCGGTGATCACGCGGCAGGATCGCAACCAATGGCTCTCTGACAATCAACCGGTATTCGAGATCGGGGTTCGGCTCGCGCCGGAGGAATGCCATATCGAGTTTCCCGCGCAGGAGATCGTCGGCGAGGTCGGCGGAAAACCCGCTGAAAACCCGGACTTCCAGGTTAGGCAACTCGTCGCGGAGTGTGTTCGTCGTGGGCGGGATGCAGTCGACCTCATGCCCGGTCAGGAAGCCCACGGCAAAGACCGGCTTTTTGGGTTGTGCGATGCGCCGGGCGGAGGCGGCCGCTGCTTCCGCCTGCGCAAGTGACAGCCGCGCGTGATCGAGAAAGGCCCGACCGGCCGCGGTGAGCTCGATCCCCCGCACGCTGCGTTGCAAAAGCTGAGTGCCGACTTCGTTTTCCAGATCGCGGATCTGTCGGCTGAGCGAGGGCTGCGAAGTGTGCAGCCTTTTCTCGGCCGCCAGATTGAGGCTCCCTTCTTCGGCGACGGCAATGAAATAACGAAGATGTCGGAGCTCCATGGTCGCCTCTATGCCTCCTGAGCATACCCTTCACCTTACAAAGCCTTATCCACCGCGGCCAGCGTGGCTTAAAACTCTATCGAGATCCGGGCTCGCCAGCCCGATGCATCGAGGCGGCAGGCATTCGTTTCGCCTGTCGCACACTGCTAGATTGAGGAAATTGAACAATGGGAAATTTGACTGACAGGGTAGCGCTTGTCACCGGCGGTTCACGAGGCATTGGCGCGGGAATTGCCAAGCGGCTGGCGGCTGACGGCGCGAGCGTGGCGATCACCTACACCAGAGGCGCGGAAGCGGCGGCCTCGGTGGTGAAAGAGATCGAACGCGACGGCGGGAAGGCCGTCGCGATTCAGGCAGATGCCACCGATGCCAAAGCCGTTGTGGGCGCGGTCGAGAAGACCGTCGCGACCTATGGTCGGCTTGACGTGTTCGTCAACAATGCCGGCACGGCGATTCCGAAACCATTCCTGGAGACGACGCTGGAGGAACTGGATCGCATGATCGAGCTCAATTTCCGCGGTGCCTTGATCGCGACGCAGGCGGCGCTGCGGCAGATGGAGGACGGGGGTCGCATCATCATGATCGGGTCGTGCGTGGGTGAGCGCATGATGACGCCCGGCCTGGTTGCTTACGCGGCCACGAAAGGCGCGATAAAGATGTTCACGCAAGGATTGGCCCGAGAGGTTGGGGGCCGTGGCATCACTGTCAACAATATCCAACCGGGTCCCATCGACACGGACTTGAACCCAGCCGCAGGCGAATGGGCGACACCACAAATAGCCCTCACGGCGCTCAACCGTTATGGCCACGTTGAGGAAATCGCCGCGATGGTGGCATTCGTCGCAGGTCCGGAAGCGGCGTACATAACGGGGGCGAACCTGACCGTGGATGGTGGTACGAACGCGTGATTTACGAGGCTCGATCGCGATTAGTCGGGATCCTACTGTCGGGCGAGCTCGCCAAGTCGAATCATGCTCCACGACGCCGCGGGCAGCGTCGCCTTGACTCGATCGCCAACCATCGTGATGCCATTGAGAGGTGTGGGAATCACTCGGTTTGGGTCTTCGGCGGTATTGACCACGGCCAGGTCGTCGTGCCGCAGGACCTGTGCCTCGGTCAGGGTGAGCAGGCCGAAGCCGGAGAGCGCGACCTCCAGTGGCATCGCTTCGTCCAGGCTGCGATTGATTGTAAACAGGGTAACCTGGCCGTCGTCCGTCCGCACCGCGCCGAGCTTCAGATAGGGGGCGGTGACCGGGTAGTATTGATCGATATCGCCGCGTGGGTCGAAGTAGCGGGCGTCGTAGCATGGTGAGTCGATCGTGGCGCGCAGCACCTGGCCGCGGCCGTGGCGGCTCCATTGCGCGAAGGGCCAAAAGATGGTTTGGCGCCAGGCCGGTCCGCCGGACCGCGTCATGATCGGGGCGATGACATTCACCAATTGCGCGAGGCAGGCTGTCGTGACGCGGTCGGCGTGGTTCAGCAGCGCGATGCAGGCCCCGCCGAAGGCCAGCGCATCGGCCATGGTGTAGACTTCCTCCAGGATCTCCGGCGCGACGGGCCAACCGGGCTTTACCCGATCAGCCTGATTGCGGCGCGTTCGGTACCAGACGTTCCATTCGTCGAAGCTCAGCATGATGCGCTTCGAGGAGCGCCGCCGAGCCGCGACGGCGTCGGCGATGGCTGTGACTTCCTCGATGAAGTTGTCGATGAGATCGGGGCTGGCAAGAAATGCCCCGGTGTCGCCGGCGTAATTGTTCAGATAGGTGTGCAGCGATATGTATTCGACGTGGTCGAAACAATGCTCCAGGACGGTATCTTCCCAGGCCCCGAATGTCGGCATGTTGCGGCCGGAAGAGCCGCAGGCAGCGAGTTCGATCGAGTTGTCGACCAGCTTCATCATTTTGGCGGCCTCGGCGGCGAGGCGGCCGTATTCGGTGGCGGTTTTTGCCTCGATTTGCCATGGGCCGTCCATCTCGTTGCCGAGGCACCAAAATCTGATGTTGTGCGGCTGGTCCCAGCCATGGGTGCGGCGGAGGTCGGACAGCGTCGTGCCGCCGGGATGGTTGCAGTATTCCAGCAGATTGCGGGCAGCATCGCCGCCGCGGGTGCCGAGATTGACCGCGAGCATCGGTTCGACCGCCGCGACGCGGCACCAATCGATGAATTCGTTGGTGCCGAACTGGTTAGTCTCGGTCGAGAGCCAGGCCAGTTCCAGCCGGCGAGGCCGTTGCTCGACCGGGCCGACACCATCTTCCCAGTTGTAGCCGCTGACGAAGTTGCCGCCCGGGTAGCGGATGATGGTTGGTCCCAGTTCGCGCACCAGTTCCAGGACGTCCTGGCGAAAGCCGTTGGCGTCGGCGGTGGGATGGCCGGGCTCGAAAATGCCGCCGTAGACGCAGCGGCCGAGATGCTCGACGAAAGCGCCGAACAGGCGGGGATCGGTGCGGGCGATCACCGCGTCGGCGCGGAGTTGCACGGTGACCTGACGCATGGCGTCCTGCTGTCAGGCACGACGGGCGGTTCGGGACACCAGAATTGGTAGAATGATTCCGACGCCGATGCCCCAAAAGCCGTTGATCAGGAGGGAACGGACCCAATTCAACGGCACCCAGCCGTAGCCGATTGGGTTCCCCTTGATGGCGGGCACGACCAAGATCCCGACGAGAGCAGCGATGATCCCGAGCACGAGGCCGCATAGCCAGAGGGGCGCGGTCAACCTTGGCAGCAGCAGACCGAAGGCGAGACCGTAGAGGCCTCCCCAGAAGCATAGGTTGAGTATCTGAGGCACGCCCCATGGGGGGATCGACGTTGTGGGATACGGCGGCGGCATTCCAAGGCCTGGAATGTCGAGGACGTGCAAGGCTCCCCACATGGCCTGGTGGAAGGTCAGAACCGAAATCGCCGCTGCAACGAAGCCCAGCACGGCGCGCGTTGCGGGGGGCGGCGTGATCATGTCCCGGCCGAGGGGCGGCATCACTTTGGAACGTCGAGGTGAAATCCTCGACGCTTGTTGGATTCGCGAGGTGGCACGGGACTGTTTCCTTTCTTGTTTTGTTGGCTTCGGCCGGCGTGTGTTTACTCGAATGGTGCTGCTGCGGCCAGCACGGGTGAGGTAGGGGCCTCTTGCTGGTCGTTCGCTTTAGGCGCTGGCGCCTTCGATCAGGTCGCCGAAGCGCACCCAGGTCTTGCCGTCCCATCTTTGGAACTGGAGCGCCTTGATCGGGCGGTGCTCTGTTGGGCTGGTGTTGATCTTGATGCCGGGTAGTAAGATCGGGTTCTCCATGTTGTGCAGGTTCTCGGCCTGACGCATGACGTTGGTTCGGGAGAAGTCGCCTTTGCACTGCTGGAGCACGCCCAGCATGGTCGTGCTGACGCCGTAGGCGAAGACCGTGGCCGCATCGGTGGTGTCGCCGTCCGGCAAGTATTTTGCCATGAAGGCGCGCCACACTTTCATGTCGGGATCGTCTCGCCATGATGGGTCGGTGGGATCCTTAAGGTAGTTCGTGCTCAAGAGGCCGATGGCCTTTTCGGGTCCGGCGGGCTGCATCACCGTGCCGACCGAGATCGCGACATTGGTCATGAAGAAGGTTGGCTTCCATTGCAGGTCGTAGACCGTGCGGATGGCCTGGGCAGCAAATTTGGGAATGGCCGCGACGAGGAGCACGTTGGCGCCGGAGCCCTGGAGTTCGGCGATCTGGGACTCGATGGTGGCGTCGGTGGTTTCGTAGCTGACCGATTTTACTACAATCTTGTTCCAGTCATCGCCCAGTATATCTTTGACCCCGATGGGATAGTCCTTACCGAAGTCGTCGTTCTGGTAGAGAATACCGAGCTTGGGGTTCTTGAGGTTGGCGAGGATGTATTTGGCGTAGATCTGGGCCTCGGTGCGGTAGTTCGGCTGAAAGCCCATGGTCCAGGGATATTTCTTGTAGTCGCTCCATTTACTGGCGCCAGAGCCGACGAATAGTTGCGGCACGTGCTTGTGGTTCATGTATTCGGCGATGGCGGAGTTGGTGGGGGTGCCGAGCGTCTGGAAGGTGAAGTCGACTTGGTCTTCCTCGACGAGGCGGCGGATCTGTTCGACGGTCTTGGGCGGGCTGTAGCCGTCGTCGTAGGAGATGAACTCGATCTTATGGCCATCGACGCCGCCCTGGTCGTTGATCATGTTGAAGAAGGCGGCCTCGGTGTGGCCGATGACGCTGTAGGAGGAGGCTGGCCCGCTGTAGGGCATGGTGTTGCCGATTTTTATGGATGTGGGGGTGACGCCTGGGGTTTGGGCTTTTGTTGTTGAGGCGAAGGCGGCGGTGGCGGCTGCGGTTAGGATGGTCCGGCGGGTGATCATGCTTTGTTCTCCCGGTTCGTTGTGTGGTTTTGCGCTCCCTGCGGGCGCTCCGGGGTGGCCCGGAGGCCAGCGGCGGGAGGGTGCGCTTTTGGGTGGGGGCGTGGGGGTCACGAAGACGGGAGGTGGGGCTGGCTATTGTGACACCGGCCCGGTCCGGCTTTGTTTGTGCTGTTGCCCCGATCTGGTCGCCGACCAACACGTACCTTTCCGCAGCGCAGCCGGGAGCCAGTCGTCACCTTTGGGTTCGTCAGCCACGTCGCTGAGGAGAGCTTCCGTAAAATCGGAGGCTTCCGCTTCGCGAGCCTCATCGGCCGCCATTGCTACATATTCGGCGGAAAGCTCCTCGCAGACGGCATCCGTGGCCGTGATTTTCTTCTGCATTCTGGCCTCCAATGCCGATTGCCGGCACTACGTCGTGCGCGCGAAACGGCGCAGCGCAAGCCCGTGCGCGGAATCCCACTTATCTTCGATGATTGTCAAAGGGGCCCCGCATGGCTAGCAATTGCCCATGCTCGCACGAATCGAAATCGACGGCTTCAAGACATTCGAAGGCTTCAGCCTTGATTTGGGGCCGCTTACAGCGGTAGTTGGGCCGAATGCGAGCGGTAAGTCCAACCTGTTCGACGCGCTTCGATTTCTCTCCCTGCTCGCCCAATACGACATTCGAACTGCCATGCAGGGTCTGCGGGGAGAACCGGAAGAGCTCTTCCGGCAAACGGCCAGTGGAATTTCCGAGTGCATGTCATTCTCGGTGGAAGTGCTGCTCGGACGAACGGGCGTGGATGCTTTTGGGACCAGCTACGAGATACCAGCACGACGCTTACGCTACGAGCTTAGACTAGCATTGAACAAGGACTCGGACGGTGTACCCAAAGGTATATTTGTGCGTGACGAAAGTTGCCGTCCAATCGCAAGACGAGAAGAGCGAGCCGCCTATCTACGTGATCCTAAACTCAAGTTAACGTACAACTATCGTGTGGCTCCATTCATCAGGCGTGATGATAGCGGCGACGCTATAGAAGTACGCCAGGATGGCCGCCAAAAACACGGTCGTCCGATGCGATTTCCCCTGAAGGAGGCCCCTCGAACAGTTCTTTCATCCATAACGACTTCGGAATTTCCTCACCTATATGCCCTCCGAGAGGCGCTTCTAAGCATCCGGTTTTTGGAAATCAATCCGCGAGCCGCGAGGAGCGCAAACGATCGATTTGAGGACCGCATCCTGAAGCCCGATGCTTCGAACCTGGCGGCTGTTTTGGCACACCTAAAGGAAGAGACAGCCGACGAAATACGACCCGATGGCGTTTTGTCAGATATTGCTGCAGACCTTGCTTCATTGATTCCGTCGGTTCGTGGTCTCAAAATTCGAAATGATATGAACGAACGCCAATATTCTTTTAGCTTGGAGTTCAATGGTGACCTGAATTTCAGCTCGCGCGTGATCTCTGATGGTACGCTAAGATTGTTGGCCCTTTTAACGGTGCTCAATGACCCCGGCAAGCGAGGCACACTGTGTTTCGAGGAACCTGAAAATGGCGTCCACGAAGGTAGGGTCCCTATGTTGGTGGAATTCCTTCGAGGGGCAGCGAATGTTTCTGTCGATCCCGAAATCGAGTCTTTTCAAATTCTGCTCAATACACATTCCCCTAAAGTTATGGCGGCGTTGAAGAACCGTGAGATCGTGGCGGCGGACAGCGTAGTTTCCATCAATCCTAAAAGCCATGTTCGTTCGACCAAGACCCGCATGCGTCCGGACATCCAGTCGACCGGCGACATGTTCGATCCAGAAAAACACCTGTCAAGGTTTGAAGTCGAGCACTTACTTCAAAATCAAACTGACGCCGCATGACCTATCTGAGTTGGGGCGCCTTCTACGAGGGAACGTCGGATCAAGCCTATTTTGACTTGCTCATTCCTCGGCTGATCGAGGATATCGTTATGGTGCGTGGAACCAGAAACATCACAATCCCTTCAGCTCCCGCAATTAGACTGCAGCGGGGCTCGGTTGATAAGGTCGCAAAAGAGGCATGCTCTGCGCAGGATACATTCCACCTTATCTTCATCCATGCCGACACCGGCGGCCGCGGCCTTGCAATTGGTCTGGACGAACGATCGATACGATATTGTCAGGCTATGTACGAACTGTGTCGCTGGCCCCTAATTCGATGTATCACAATTGCTCCCCGCCACGAGACCGAGGCTTGGGTACTTGCTGATCCCAGTGCCGTTACTGCGGCGCTCGGATATCGAGGTTCCCCCAATTCTATCGGCTTACCCAGCGACGCGAACCAGGCTGAGCGTCTCAGGGATCCGAAGCAGACTTTGGCTGCCGCGGTCACTGATGTTCGGGGAAGGCGTCGCCCATTTGATGCCAATCAGATATTTCCGGCAATCGCACAGCGGCAATCGCTACCAGACCTTCGCCGGGCTAAATCATTTGCCGCTTTCGAAAAGGACGTTGTGGCCGCGCTCACCGATCTCGGGTGCATCTGAGGAACTGCCCGGGCCACTGATATTGTCAGTTCGTACCAACGGCACTCGATCCAAACCTCTTGGCCCTGGCGGGACGTAGCCTCTACCCATAGACCCCAGCCCCCTCCCCGCGCGTCATCCGCTCCACCAGCGGGGTCCCGGTCAGACTGGAAGCCACCGCCTCCGCCACCCTGATCCCGTCCACGCCGGCCGACATGATCCCGCCGGCGTATCCGGCCCCCTCCCCTGCCGGGAAAAGCCCTTTCGTGTTCAGGCTGTGGCCGTCGGCATTTCGAGAAATGCGGATGGGGGAGGACGTGCGCGTCTCCACACCCGTCAGCACCGCGTCGTGCATCGCAAAGCCGGGGATGTCGCGGGCGAATTTCTCCAGGGCCTCGCGGATGGCCTCGATGGCGAAGGCGGGCAGGCAGGCGGCCAGGTCGGCGGGCTGCACGGCCGGCTTGTAGGACGGCATCACCCCGCCCAGCGCCCGCGACGCTCGGCTTTCGAGAAGGTCGCCGACCAGTTGGGCCGGGGCGGCGTAGGTGCTGCCGCCGGCGCGGTAGGCTCGGCGTTCCCATTCCTGCTGGTAGGCGATCCCGGCGAGGGGGCCGCCGGGGTAGTCGGCTGGGGTGATGCCGATCGCATAGTCCGCGGGGCTCACGCCCACGACGATGCCGGCGTTGGCGTTGAACTCGGCGCGGGAATACTGGCTCATGCCGTTGGTGGCGACGCAGCCGATTTCCGACGTTGCGGCGACGACTCGGCCGCCGGGGCACATGCAGAAGCTGTAAACCGAGCGGCCGTTACTGGCGTGGTGCACCAGCTTGTAGTCGGCGGGACCGAGCATGGGGTGGCCGGCGAAGGCGCCGAAGCGGGCGCGGTCGATGAGGGACTGGGGGTGCTCGATGCGGGCGCCGATGGAGAACGGTTTTGCTTCGATGTAGACGCCGCGGCGGTGCAGCATGGCGAAGGTGTCGCGGGCGCTGTGGCCGATGGCGAGGATGACGGCGTCGGCGTCGATCTGGTCTCCGTTGGCGAGAGTCAGGCCTCGGATGCGGCGGTTGGCGTCGAGTTCGATGTCCTCGACGCGAGCCGAAAAACGGTATTCGCCGCCGAGGGCTTCGATTTTGGCGCGGATGGACTCGACGACGGTGACAAGTCGGAAGGTGCCGATGTGGGGTTTGCTGGCGGTGAGGATTTCCTCCGGGGCGCCGGCTTCGACGAACTCGGTGAGGAGTTTGCGGGTGAGGTGGCGGGGGTCTTTGATGCCGGAGTAGAGCTTGCCGTCGGAGAAGGTGCCGGCGCCGCCCTCGCCGAACTGGACGTTGGATTCGGGGTTGAGGATGCCGCGGCGCCACAGGGCCCAGGTGTCCTTGGTGCGTTGCCGGACGGGTTGGCCGCGCTCGAGGATGAGCGGCCGAAAACCCATTTGGGCGAGGGTGAGGGCGGCCATCAGGCCACAGGGGCCGGTGCCGATGATGACGGGCCGGCTGCGCGGGGCGGTGACGTGGACGGGGAAGCGGTAGCGGGTGTCGGGGGTGGGGCGGAGGTTGGGGAAGCGCGCACGCACTGCGGGCTCGTCGCGGAGGGTGACGTCGACGGCGTAGACGAGGTGGATCGCCGAGCGGCGGCGGGCGTCGTAGGCTCGGCGGGCGATGGTGAGGCTGAGGAGGTCGTCGGCGGGGATGGCAAGACGGGTCAGCACCGCGTCGCGGAGGGCGTCGCGCGGGTGGTCCAGGGGCAGTTTGAGTTCGGTCAGGCGGAGCATGGGGATACCGCCGTGTGTCCGGGCGGGGCTCGGTTGGCGGCGAGTTAATATTGTAGGCATGGACTATAGGCCGATCAAAGGAATAATAGGCGTGGACTATATTCCACTTCTGCTCGCACTGCCCACATGCCGGTTGCTTTCCGGCGAGATGCCGCATCCTTCGGCTCGGCGCTGTCGAGCGTCGTCGAAAAGCCGCCTTCTGCCCGTCGCCGGCGAAGCTCAGCACGATGACGAGGGGGTTCTGTAACACGACAATCAGGATGGACGAACCCGACCAGGAACCGACCCGATCATTGATACCAAGCCACGCCCACCATGCGGTCAGCCTGCAGTATGTTCTTGTCCCGCCCGGGAAGTCACGTTCTGAGGAATTTCGATCAAATGAATGGGTAGGGCACTGAAGGTCAGTTGCACCACGCATGAATCGTGCTACCAACTTGAAATGAGGGGAGAGGACAAGGACCACACGATGTCGGTGACCACACGATGTCGGTTCGGATTACGTTCCAAGTCAGCAGTTTTATCGTTGCCGTGGACACGCTTTCGACTGCTTTTATCGGTGGCACTATAACGATAGTAAGCGGATGATTCACTGCATCGAATGCTCAGCGTTCTCCTTGGCCAGCTCCTTGACAGAGCGTGACCGCGCCTTAAGATGATCTAAGAGACTACACTTTTTGAAAGGACCGAGTTAAACCGTAGAACTGTGAGGTTGTTCGCGGATGATCGTTCGAACCACGACAGCTACAGTATTCCTCCTGGGCGGGATGACGGAGCTGTAATTGGTCATCAACGGCGCACATCGAAAATGATGGATCGCCAATATATTCGATCTCAGAATCAAAGTCTGTCGGTCAAATTTTGCTAATTCAGGTTTCGGCAAGGGCATTCGGACACTTCGCCGGACATGGAGATGGTGCCACGGCTATCAATGAGAATCGGAGTTGCAACGATGACCGTATCACCTGGAAGTCTCGATAGCCTGCCTAATGAATCCGTTTCCGTTGCAGACTTCACATCAGTTTCGGTTCAGTCGGTAACCGGAGTCGGACCAACTCCCATGCTTCCGGCTACACCGACTCCCACACCTCCGCTTACACAAACACCTCCATGGTTATCGGCACTTGGGGCACCAAATAATTTTTCGGTCAGCGATCAGTCAACTACCGGCGCGTATGCCGGAGGCTCGTGGCACTCACAAGGCACCGCCTATTCCGGTCCGATCGCCGGGCTGACCAGCGAGTTAATCGCCATCACCCCGGATAATCTCAACATCACCGCCGCGACGCCGAACGTCTTCATCAGTCTGGATGGCGGCAGCGGCGAAGACGCGATCTCTGTGAGTCAGGTGAACGGCAACAACGTCCTCAACGGTTCAACTGGCAGCAGCTTCCTCTACGGTGGCACCGGCAACGACACCTTCTTCGTCGATGATCGCAATGCGCCCGCTGGTAGCAGCATCTGGAGCACCGTCGCGGGTTTCCATTCCGGCGATAGTGCGACGGTCTGGGGTGTGACGCCAAGTGATTTCACTCTATCTTGGGTCGATGGACAGGGTGCCGCCGGGTACACCGGTCTGACCCTGCATGCCACTGCCCCCGGTAAGCCGACCGCATCACTGACCCTGGCCGGTCTCACCAGTGCCGCCCTGTCGAACGGCGCTCTCTCCATCAGCTACGGCACCACGCCCAATCTGCCGAATCTGCCGGGGAGCAATTACATGCTGATCCATTACAACTGAGGTTAGACACTCTATTCGTGGTCATCGTTGGTGTCGATACGTGATGGGGGCAAATTCGACCGCGTGCATTCCGGTCGGTTTTATACCAGACGCTGGCAATGACGCGAGGGGGGCTAGCGGTTTTCCAGCGGGCGCGCCCAGCCGTGCGGGTCTGGGGCGGTGCCGTACTGGATGCCGACGATGGTGTCGTAGAGCTTCTGGGTGAGGGCTCCGGTTTTGCCACCGTTGATCACGTAGCGCTCGCCTTTGTAGCCGAGTTCGCCGACCGGGGAGATCACGGCGGCGGTTCCGGTGCCCCACATCTCCAGCGTGCCGGCGCGGGCGGCGGCGAGGACGTCGTCGATGGCGATCGGGCGTTCCGAGACGCGCAGGCCCCAGTCGTGCAGCAGAGTCAGCACGGAATCGCGGGTGATGCCGGCGAGGATGGCGCCATTCAGGGGCGGCGTGATCACCTCGTCGCCGATTTTCAGCATGATGTTCATGGTGCCGACCTCGTCGAGGTATTTGTGCTCGACGCCGTCGAGCCAGAGCACCTGGGTGTAGCCGGCTTTCGCCGCGACCTCGGCGCCGAACAAGGACGCGGCATAGTTGCCGGCTGTTTTGGCGGCGCCGAGCCCGCCTTGGACGGCGCGGACGTAGGTGTCGGAGGCCAGGATGCGGACCGGGTTCATGCCTTCCTTGTAATAAGCTCCCACAGGGCCGACGATCACGTAGTACAGGTAGCTGTTCGATGGATGCACGCCGAGGAAGGTCTCGGTGGCGATGACGGTGGGGCGGATATATAGCGAAGTCCCCGGCATCGAGGGCACCCATCGCTGGTCGATCTTTACCAGCGCGCGGATCGATTCCTCGACCATGGCAGGATCGAGTTCCGGGATGCACAGGTAATGCGCCGAGCGGTTGACGCGGCGGGCGTGGTCGGGCAGGCGGAAGAGGCGGACCGTTCCGTCTGGGCCGCGAAATGCTTTCAGGCCGTCGAAGATCGACTGACCGTAGTGCAGGACGCAGCACGCGGGGTCCATTGTGAAGGGCGCGTAGGGCTCAATGCGGGGGTTGTGCCAGCCTTTCCCGTCCTCGTAGTTCATCAGAAACATGTGGTCTGAGAATACCCTTCCGAACGCCAGCGTCTCATCGGCGGGGGTGGGTCTCGGCGCGGCGGTCCGGGTGATCGCGATATGGTTCACTGGTGTCTCGTTGTCTGAATGGGACGTCTCGGAGGTGGACACTACGATACCGTGACAGCGAAGGCCATTGCAGGTTGTGGGCATCGGGCATGCCGTTGATCTTCCGACGTACCCGGGCTGGGGCCTTTATCGCAACGAGACCCGGTGGCTATCGCTTGAGAGTTTGCCTCATTCCTGTCTCGCGACAGTGAAATTCGTGGCCCGCTCTCCGATATGCTGCCAGAGCCGGGTTGCGATGGGTCCGTGCGGTAGGTCGCGCCGTCGCGCCGCCGTGAGCTCGATCCGGCCGCCCCGGAGATGCCGGCCGGCGATGGAGAGGAGGCGCCCGTCGCGCAACTCCCGCTCGATCAGGAAGTCGTGCAAATGGCCCCAAGCCGCGCCCTGCACGACGATCTCCTTCTTCATCAGCTGGTCGCCCACCGTCCAGCTCTGCGCGCCTTCGATGACGTAGAAGTTCGGCCGGACGCTGTGGCGCGCCGTGTCGCGAATGACACACTGGACGTAGCCGCGCATCTGTTCGGGGGTAATTTCCTCCGAGATGGGCATGCGCAGAAATCCGGGCGCCACCACCGGGATGAGCTTGACGGCACAGAGATCAATGAACTCGAGCCGCGGATCGGCCTTGTCGATATGGTGGATGATCAGGTCGGCCTCGCCGTCGAAGAGCCGCTCCCAGGGGCCGGCGAGGGCCTCCACGTGCAGATGCAGCCGGGTTCCCGGATGGTGATCGAAGAAGGCGCGGAGCAGGGCGAGCACCTCGCGCACAGGGCAGAGATCGCCGATCACGACATTGAGGTCGCTCTCCTCGCCCATGGCTAGTTGCCGGGCGTGGTTCTGCAAGCCACGGAGCTCCAGCAGGAACACGCGGGCCTGGTCGTGGAAGGAGCGGCCGGCCTCGGTCAGGGCCACGCGATAGCCGCTGCGGTCGAGCAAGGTCAGACCGAGCTGTAATTCGAGGTTCTTCACCGCGGCAAAAACTGTCGGCTGCGTGCGCCGGAGTTTTTCGGCCGCGGGTTGGAAGCCACCCTCCGCCACTACCGCGTCGAAGCACTGTAGCTGGTGCAGGGTGAGGTCTTCAATCATCGATAAATCCTATTAAGATGATCGAAATTTCATTCTTTTTATCAAATCTTCAATCGCCCATCAAGGAGGCGCCAACCAACCTGGAGAATTCTGTCATGCGTGCCATCGTCATCAAGCGCTACGGCGACCCGGACGTGCTGAGCATCGAGGAGCGCCCCGATCCCAAACCGCAACCGGGCCATGTGCTCATCGAGGTCAAGGCCTTCGGCGTGAACCACGCCGAGACCCATATGCGCGAAGGAAAATGGCCGGAGGCGACCGAGATCAGCGGCATCGAGTGCGCCGGCCTGGTCAAGGCCGATCCGGACGGGGGCTTCGTTGCGGGCCAGAAGGTCGTCGCCTTCATGGGCGGCATGGGGCGCAGCATCAACGGCAGCTACGCTGAACTGACCAGCGTGCCCGCCGGCAATGTGCTGCCGGTAAAGACCGAGCTTGCTTGGGAGGCGCTGGCGGCGATCCCGGAATCCTACGCCACCGCCTGGGCCGCACTTTATGGCAATCTGGACCTCACGGCCGGCCAGACCATCGTCATCCACGGCGCTACATCGGCGCTGGGTCAGGCGGCGGTGAATATCGCCGCCCATGCCGGCGCTCGGGTCATCGCCACGACGCGCAACCCGAAGCGCGCTGAGACGCTCGAGATGCTGGGCGCGAAGGAAGTGGTGCTGGAAGCGTCGGATCTGCCGCAGCGCGTGCGCGAACGGCACCCGCAAGGCGTCGATGCAGTGCTGGAACTGGTCGGCAATAGCACGGTGGTCGGCTCGCTCACCATGGTCCGCCGCCACGGCCGACTCTGCCTGGCCGGCTTCCTCGGTGGGCTGGATCCGATCGAGGCCTTCATGCCGGCGATGCAACTGCCGAGCGGCGTGCATTTTAGCTTCTTCGGCAGCTTCATGTTCGGCGCGCCGGCGTTTCCGACATCCGAGATTCCCATGCAAACGATCGTCGAGAGGGTTGAAGACGGCACTTACAAGGCCAAGCCGGCTCGGGCCTTCCGCTTCGAGGAGATCCGCGAGGCCCATCGCCTGATGGAAGCGGGCGCGGCGAACGGCAAGATCGTCGTGTGCCTGTAAGAGGGTATTGCGTCCGGCGTCGCGACCCCGGTCGCCGCGCCAGACGCGGCCGGGCGTGGGCGACGGGACTGATGTGAACCTGGCAAGCGAAGGTCGACCGGGAGTGGACAGGAGGGGCGTGTTGTGGAACGCACGCCGATGGTCGTTAGCGCGCCCTTCCTAGACTCCCAGGGCGACCATCGCATGTCGTGGTGCCTTTCGGACGCGCCAAGCCGCGATATCTCTGATCTCTGCTACTACCGAAATCTGGCAGAAGCCGCGGAAGCTGCCGCTACAGCGCACGTATCGGAGCCATATAGCGCACTATGCCAACGCGCGGCTGGAACAGGTCGCCATGCATGCGGCCAGCGCGGCCATGACGCGGGCACATCGGCCTGATCGTTACGGCTTTGGCTTCCTATATGCATGTGAATGTCCCAAATCAGTCGGGTCGAAGCCTGGCCCGGCTTCGTTCCGATGATACGGAGCTTCTAAGCAGGTCTGGGTCGCCTCCAATGAGCACGCCAACGCCCCCTTCAGGCTGGCCGCGTGAACGGTCTCCGTTTCATCCGGCGGAGCTTGCACTGCAGGAACGCTTCGGGCATCGCGAGACGCTCGACGTCCGAGCCCGGCGGACTGTTCGGGGCTTGCTCATCGAGCAGCACCGACAGTTCTACGCGCAGCTGCCGTTCATTCTTGTGGGCACCGTCGATGCGACGGGGCAACCCTGGGCCTCTATGCTGGCAGGGCACCCTGGCTTCGTATCTTCGCCGGACTCAAAGCATTTGCGCTTTGACATGGCTCCGATCGAGGGCGATCCGGTCAAGGATGGGTTGGCGCTTGGTGCGCCCGTGGGCGTTCTCGGCCTCGAGCCTTCAACGCGGCGGCGCAACCGGATCTCGGGCCGCGTCTCTACGGTCGACGAGCACGGATGGACTGTGGAAGTCGTGCAAAGCTACGGCAACTGCCCGCAATATATTCAATCCCGGGCGCTCTATTTCTTAAGATTGGCACCATTACCCCATGAGATCATCCGCGCGGACCGTCTGAACCAAGCCGATCGGGCGTTGCTGGAACGAGCGGACACGCTCTACATCGCCAGCGTCAACCCCAATCCGGCGGACGGCGTTGCCAGCGGCGCCGACGTGTCGCACCGCGGTGGCCGTCCCGGCTTTGTGCGGGTCGACGACAACAAGACCATCACCATTCCGGACTTCGTCGGCAACTTCATGTTCAACACCCTCGGCAATTTGATGGTCGAGCCGCGCGCCGGCCTGCTATTCGCCGACTTCAACACGGGTGATCTGCTGTTCGCGGCGGCGCGGGCCGAAATCATCTGGGACGGCCCCGAGGTAGAGGCGTTTGCAGCCGCCCAACGGCTGGTGCGGTTTCACCTGACCGAGGTGATCCGCTTGCCGGGAGCGCTTCCATTCCGAGCAGAGCCGGATGTCGACTATGCCCGCGAGCTGGCGGCGACCG
Organism: uncultured Pseudomonadota bacterium; assembly: GCA_963832865.1. GTDB lineage: Bacteria > Pseudomonadota > Alphaproteobacteria > Acetobacterales > Acetobacteraceae > Rhodopila. The sequence continues at coordinate 11,591 of CAWHWH010000041.1, read as the reverse complement.
GCACCTGGGCGGAGGCTGAGCAGGCTTTAGCAGCCCAGCGGGCACCGAGCATTGGCGGTCCTTCCGGGTGACCGCCAGCAAGGACGAGAGCGAGATTGACCGCTCCTTCATCCTCGAATCCGCCGATGGTGGCGGCGTCGCGCCGTAAAGGGCGGGCCAGGTTCTGCCGATCAGACTACGAGCGGAGCGGCGGCGGACAATCCAGGAGCCAAGGTTCGGCGAGACCCAAGCCTCGGACCTTGGTGCCATTCGGAAGCAGTGCTTCGTAGGCTTGGTGGTGATGGCCGTGGACGATCAGGCTGGCTCCGCAGGCCTGGGCGAGGGCATCGATCACCGCGAAGCCGTGCGGATGGCTGGATGGCGCTTCATGTGAGACCAGAACGTCAAAGCGGGAAGCGGCCAAGCGGTCGAAATCTTCCGGGAAAATCGTATCACGATGGAACAGCGGCAGGCCGCCGCGCCAGGCCTCGCCGGGTCGCAGGGCCGCTTGGAATTCGGCGCGGGTGTGGAAGGATGGCGCGGTCCGGTCGCCGGGGTCCCAGACCCTCGGCTTGAAGACGCCTGGTAATCCCGCGATGCAGCGTCCGCCGATGTTGGTTACGCGCAGACCGAGATCCCCGGGGGCGGTGGTGAGATTGTCGTAGGAGGCCTCGGTTTCCGTGTCGTGGTTGCCAAGGATCCAATGAAGATCCCAGCCCTGCCTGATCGGCGCGGCAAAAACCTGATGCAGCGGTGCGGGCAGGTCGCAGTCGCCGAGCAGGATCAGCGTGCTGGGCGGGCAGGCCGCGCAGGCGCGGAGGATAGGGGCGAAATTCCGGTGCGGGTCGCCGGCGAAGAGGATTTTTGAGGCGTCACTCAATCGCGGCTTGTACCCAGCGGGCCCAGGCCAGGACCGCTCGGTCGTCGCCTTGGCGGCCGACGATCTGGATACCGAGCGGCAAGCCGTTCGGGCCGGTGCCCGCCGGGACGGTGACGCAGGGGACGCGAAGCGATGTCCAGATGAAATTGAAGGCAGGGTCGCCGGTCCATTCCAGGCCTTTTGGTGCCTCGCCGGGGGCGGACGGCGTGACCAGCACGTCGAGGCCGTCCATGGCGTCGGGGAACGCGCGTTGGGTTGACGCGAAGATTGCGTAGGCGTCTTCCAGGGCGGACTGGGGTTGGTTCAAGCCCCAGGCCAGGCGTTCGCGCAGGCCTTCGCTGATCTGGTCTGCGTGGTGGGTGAGTTCCCAGCCCAGAGCGCGGCCGCTCTCGCTGTTCATGATGACGGGATGGGCGTCGATCAGGGCGTTGAAGTTGGGCGGCAGTTCGCGCGCGGTAACCGATGCTCCGGCGCGAGCGAGGGCGTCGGTTACGCGGGCGAGGAAGGCTTGGGTTTCCGGGGCGGCGGCATCCCAGGTTGGCGAGCGGCAGATGCCGAGGCGTGGGGCGTGGCCGGACTTGTTGTCGGGATCGCCGAGGTCTCGGCCAGAGACGGCTGCGGCGAGCAGCGCGCAGTCCGCGACGGTGCGGGCCATGGTGCCGATCGTGTCGAGGCTGTCGGACATGATCTTCATGCCGATACGGCTGATCATGCCGTAGGTCGGTTTGTAGCCGACTATGCCGCAGTAGGCGGCCGGGCGAATGACGCTGCCGGCGGTTTGGGTGCCGTAGGCGAGGGGAAACAGGCCAGCGGCGACCCCGGCGGCGGACCCGGAGGACGATCCGCCGGGGGTGTGGGCCGGGTTGGCAGGGTTCATGGTCGGGCCGGGCTTGCGGGTGGCGAACTCGGTGGTGACGGTTTTGCCGATAACGACGGCGCCGGCGGCGCGGGCCCAGGCGACGGGGGCGGCATCGGCCTTGGGTTGGTGGTTGGCCCAGATGGGGGAGCCGTATTGGCTGGGCATGTCGGCGGTGTCGAGCACATCCTTTACGCCGATGGGGATGCCTTGCAGCGGGCCGGGCTTGGCCTTGGCCGCGGCGGCACGGGCCTGGGCGGGGTCGAAATGGGTGAAGGCTTGGACGGTGGGATCACGGTGCGCGATGTGATCAAGATAGGCGGCGATCAGCGCCTCAGGGCGCAGTTTGCCGTCGCGGATCAGGCGTACCGCTTGTGTTGCAGTTAGACCGATTAAATCTCCGGGCATCGCGCAATCCTCCTCTGAAGGTCATACGGCCGCTGCCGGAAGACCTTACCAGCGCCCGCTCGCGGTCTGATCGGCGTTCAGCCCCCGTGGGATTGAGATAGCAGCTAATTTAGCTCGCGTCGAAACTCAGCAGACCTGCTACATCGAGATCAGGCTCGGACCATGCTGCCGGATCTGAACCAGACAGCTTCCCCATCTCGTCAAAGGCCGTCTCAACGGCATCCGGATATATCTCACGCAGAATGTCGTCGGCTCGGTGGTTGAGGCTAGGCAGACTTTTCAGCAGGCGCCGAATCGCCCGCTGCTGCTCGCGGATGGTCAGGCGCCAGCTTTCTGTCGCCTTTTCCGGTTGTATGTTCGATTTCAAAATGTGGGCGTAGAGGATGATCAGCCGTGATCCCAGTTCGCGGCGATCACGTGCGGCCATGTCGGTCAGAAACGCGATAAGATTCGCTCGATCGAGCCGGTTGAGGTCGCCGTCTCGGAGAGACGCGATCTGGCGCTCGATCCATGCATGCTCGTCCGCCTCGTAAAGTTCAGTTGTTTGCTCGACCGCATCGGCCATCTGACGACCTCTAGCCACTTCCCCAGTGCGTAGCACGTTTTGACGCAAGGAACAGGTGGAGGTTGGACGCAGGACCTTCTCCCCTATCCCCGGCTTCGGTAAAGACGATCACTTTTGTCAGTTATCGCAGGGGTCATAATGGGCTGAGTTGGTGGTCTTAGAAGAACTCGGTGGTGACGGTTTTGCAGATGACGACGGCGGCGCGGGCCTGGCGGGGTCGAATTGGGTGAAGGCTCGAACGGCGGGGATCGCGGTGCGTGATGTGATCGAGATAGGCATCCATCAGCGTCTCGGGGCGCAGCTTGCCGCCGTGGATCATGCGCACCGCTTGGGTTGCGGTCAGGCTGACGAGATTGTTTGACATGTCCAGGGCTCCGTTTTGACGCGCCGCCACACTGCACGCACAAGCCTCCCGTTTCGGCCGGAAGCTTCGCGACCCAAGCCGGCGGAACAGCGGGACGGCCTCACTCCGACGTCAGATTGAGATGTATGACGGTGGCGCGGGATGTATGCCATTGGCACCAAAGACTTCGTGTAGCGAAACCGCTTATCGTACACCTCCGATGAGCGGTAAAACGCAAACCTTGCAATGACTTGGGCGTATACACTTTGCTGCGGGAGGATTGATTGAAACTCATATCACGGCGGAACGTGGTTGCGGCCACGTCAGCGGCCGCTGCCGCGGGAGTCGCTCAGGCCGCGACATTCGGCAATCCCGATCTCCCACCGCAAGGTGCGGTTAACGTCACCAATCCAAGCACGCTGAAAATCCCCGGTCCGAACGATCCAGCTCTGGCCGACGAGATGCCTGCATTCCTCGACCCTCCCGCGACCGATGTCGGCAGCATGCCGCAGTTCTGGGCCTCGTTTAACCTGGCTCCCAGGCGCGTTCAGGACGGCGGTTGGGGCCGGCAGGTCACGCAGGCCGATTTCGCGATATCGAGCGAAATCTCCGGGGTGAATATGCGGCTGTCGGCGGGTGGTACCCGGGAACTCCATTGGCACCAACAGGCCGAGTGGGCGATCATGACGTACGGCAACTGCCGAATCACGGTGCTCGACGTTCAGGGGCGCCCGTATGTTCAGGACGTAAAGGAAGGCGATCTCTGGTATTTCCCAGCGGGGCTGCCACACTCGCTGCAGGGACTGGGGCCAGACGGGGCGGAGTTTGTGTTGGCGTTCGACAACGGCGCATCGTCGGAGTTCAACACGTTACCAGCGACCGACTGGATGGCGCACACGCCGCCGGAAGTCCTCGCCAAGAACTTTGGTGTCCCGGCCGACGCGTTTAAAAATATTCCGCTGCATAACCGGTGGATCTTCCAGGGCAAGGTACCGGGACCGTTAGCCGAGGCGCAGGCGGCGGTCGCGAGCAGGGCCGGTTCACCGGAGTATCCGTTCGTGTTCTCGTTGTACGAAGCGCCGAAGGCCGGCGAAACCGAGGGCGGCTACATACAGATCGCCGATAGCTCCAATTTCAAGGTTTCGAAGACGGTCGCAGCCGGTCTGGTTACGGTGAAGCCGGGCGGTCTGCGGACGATGCACTGGCATCCGAATGCCGACGAGTGGCAGTATTACATGAGGGGTTCGGCGCGGATGACGGTATTCAATGCCGGGCCGGCCGCCAACACCGCCAATTTCCATCCCGGGGACATCGGCTATGTGAAGAAGGGTCTGGGTCATTACGTCGAGAATACGGGGACGACTGACCTCGTTTTCCTCGCGCTGTTCCGGGCACCACACTACGAGGAAGTGTCATTCTCCGACTGGCTGGCGGGAACGCCACCCGAAATGGTGGCTGCGACGTTCAACCTAGATGCCGCGATCGTCGCGAAATTTCCTAAGGGACGGGCTAACGTACTGCCGGGGTAACGTCGCGCTGCGATGGCGGCTCTCAAAGACGGCCGAGCCATGTCACGATATAACACGCACTGAACCTCCGTCGCGGCCTGACGAACAGTGCTCAGGTCCCGAATCTGCGGAGCTGTGCCTCACCATCACGATGCGCTGACGGTTGATCCCTAAGTCTGGCTTCAGAATTGGGGATAGCGGGGCTATGTGCGGCAGCGGCCCCCGTGGCGTGGCGGCTGCCTCCGCGTGCGTGCGCCATCGTGTTAATTGCCGACGTGCGCTAGTCTCTCCCTAGGGAGTATGGGAAGTCCAGGATGAAACTGTTTTACGGCTGGGTGATTGTCGCCGTCGGCATCGTCGTGGGCTGCATCGGGATGGGTGGCCTGATGTCGTTCGGCGTGTTCCTGCAGCCGATGGCCGACTCCCTCGGTTGGTCTCGCGCGGGGATTTCAACCGGTTCGACCCTGGCCTTTCTCTCGATGGGCGTCGGCGGGTTTTTTTGGGGCCGGCTGTTTGACCGCTATGGAGTGCGGGTGGTCGTCATGCTCGGCGGGCTGCTGCAAGGTCTCGGTCTTGTCGTGGCGAGCCAGGCGCAAAGCCTCCCGATGTTTCTGGCGGCCTACGGAGCGGTCGTGGGGCTCGCCGTCGGTGCGTTTTACGTCCCGTTGACCGCTGCCACTGCAAGCTGGTTCACGCGCCACCGCAGCCTCGCCGTCTCCCTGGTCTCGGCCGGTCTGGCGCTGGGCACGACGCTGGTGGCGCCGCTCGCTCGGTGGCTGATCGTCACCCATGACTGGCGCTTTGCCATGCTCGTGCTCGGCCTTATCGCCTGGGCTGTCATCCTGCCGGCCGCACTGCTGTTGCGCCCAGCGCCTGCAACCGATGGTGGGTCCGCCACCGTCCGATCCGCCACCAACACGTACCGGGACGACATGACTTTGGCGCAGGCGCTGAAAACGCCGGTGTTCTGGAGCCTGGCGTTGGCGAATTTCGCCTGCTGCGCCGCCCACTCCGGACCGATCTTCCATATGGTTTCCTATGCCGCGGACTGCGGGGTGGCGCCGCTGACAGCGGCCACGGTGCTCGGCGTGGCCGGGCTCGCGGCGCTGTCGGGCCGCATCATATGCGGGTTGCTGGCTGACCGCGCCGGCGCGAAACGCACGCTTGTGGCCTGCCTCGCGCTGCAGGCCCTGGCGATCGCACTCTATTTGCCGGCCCGCGATCTTAACACGCTCTACGCCGTGTCAATGCTGTTTGGATTTTCCTACGGCGGCGCGATGCCACTGTATGCGATCCTGGTGCGGGCGTATTTCCCGGCGAAGATCATGGGCAGCGTTTTTGGGGTCGTCGCGATGGTCTCGACGTTGGGCATGGCACTCGGACCGCCGGTGGGTGGCTGGCTGTTCGATCACTTCGGCGGATACGGATGGCTTTACGTCGCATCGTCCACGATCGGCATCGCCGGGGCGTTGATTGCCATGACCGTGCGCCCGCACCTGCCGCAACCGGTGGCGATCGCAGCGGCATCCTGATGGATGCCAGCGAAGCTGCCGCGCGAGCTTGATGAAAATCTTTTCGCAAAGGTGTCGTTGTCGCCGACAAGGCACTCGCCCCGGTAAACACTGTCCGAGCGATTTGCGCGGCGAATGGAACCATTAAGCCGTCCAATCGCTCAGACGGAGCGATTGATACGTGACGAGCCCTTAGCCTTCGCTCACCCCTTAGGACCAGGGGCGTTCCGTACAAAATGCCGTCCCGGTGCTCAAGAGGGGTGCGTCCGCTGAAAATGAGAACCGCTGTTGTGAATGGGCCGAGGTGGCCACCTATGAGGATGTCTGCTATTCGGGACTGACAAACGATTCGTTGAGGCGATACCGACTGTGAGGCCTATCTGATGCGATTTACGGCAGCTGCGCTGCCCGGTCTGGTTATCGTGGACATTGCGGTCATCAGGGACGATCGGGGCTATTTCGCTCGGACCTTTTGCGCTGAAGAGTTCGCTGCAGCGAGCCTGCCGACCGTCTTTCCGCAATGCAACACATCGTTCAACCTGGTACGAGGCACACTTCGTGGCCTGCATTGGCAGGCGGATCCATATCCCGAAGGCAAGCTCGTCCGCTGCACGCGAGGCATGATCCTGGACGTGGCGGTAGACCTGCGGCCCGAAAGTCCGACCTGCCGCCGCTGGTTCGGCGTCGAACTCAGCGCCGAGAATGGACGCGCCCTCTATATTCCGCCGGGTTTCGCGCACGGGTTCCAGACCTTGGCCGACGAGACGGAAGTCTTCTACCAAATGAGTGCAGCCTACCGGGGCGACCTATCGCGCGGGGGACGTTGGGACGATCCCGCGTTTGGCATCGACTGGCCAATCCCCAATCCAATTCTGTCGCCGCGGGACGCCGCCTACCCCGATTACGTGGCGTGACCCGTCTGCGTCGCGTTCTGGTCACCGGCGCAAGCGGCTTTATTGGCCGTCATGCCGTACCGCTTCTGCGAAGCCGGGGCTTTGAAGTGCATGCTATCGGCCGCGACCAAGCAGATCTCCTGACGCCAGGTATCCCCGCCGCCCTTGTCAATCAGATCAAGCCGACTCATCTGCTCCACTTGGCCTGGAATGCGACGCCGGGACGCTTCTGGGCGGCGCCTGACAACCTCGACTGGGTGGCCGCAAGTCTGGCATTGCATCGTGCGTTTGCCGCTGCGGGCGGTGAGCGCGCGGTGTTCGCGGGCACCTGCGCCGAATACGATTGGTCGCATGGCGTGTTGGATGAGGCCGCGACTTTGTGCAATCCATCGACCGTCTATGGTGTTGCGAAGGATTTGCTGCGGCGTTTGCTGCAAGCCTCCCCGGAGGGTGTAGGGCTCTCGTGGGGACGGGTCTTCTTCCTCTACGGGCCGCACGAGGCACCTGCTCGACTGGTGCCGGACGTCATCACATCTCTCCTGGCAGGGCGCGAAGTCACTGTGCAGCGAGGGGCTTGTCGAGCGCGATTTCATGCATGTCGCCGACGTCGCGGCTGCCCTGATTGCCGTGCTGGAGAGTGACGTGACAGGTCCGATCAATATCGCATCCGGTTGCTGCCTGCCTTTGCGCGACGTCATCGGTCGAATAGCCAAGGAAATCGGGCGCCCGGAGCTGGTTCGCCTGGGCGCCCGCCAGAATTCAGTGTCCGAGCCGCCGCGCCTGGCCGCCGTGATCCACCGACTGCAAGATGAGGTCGGTTTCCGTCCGGAGCGCAGTCTGGATGAAGGTCTTATGGAAACGATAGCTTGGTGGCGTGCCCGCTCATGACAGACGCCGAGAACAGCCTGCATGCGCGCCATGCGACCGTAGCAAAGCGGCTGTCGTATCTGCCCCTGAGATCGGCTCGCACGGATCGTGCGTGCGGACGCAATGACCCCTGCCCTAATCGTGGGACACGCGATGCGGTCGTGAGGTGGATGTCCGTTCTGGCATTGAACGCACTTGAGCCCTTGAATAGCGTTGGAACTTCCGCCTGGAGATCGCCGTAATTCCGTTCCAGATTTTTCGCCGCGTTCCGCTGTTGCGCCGTCCGTTTTATCAGCGGGATAAGGCCATCGCAGAGCGGGATCGTGCGATCGCGGAGTTGGACGCGCTCCGGGCCGAACGCAAAACCCTCGAAACGACGGATCGTACTCTTTGGTGGCGGCACCGAAGCGGCAAACGAACCGCCGGCGCAAGCGGCGTTACGGGCCCGTCGACGGCCGACGATGCGTTACTTGTTGCGCGTATCATCGCGGCGTACCGGGCAGCGCGTGCCACGGCCCTTGGCGATCAAGGCCCGGTATGGCCGTCGTCAATAAAGTACCCCATTCATGATGCGCTGATGAGCAAGGAAGCGGAGACCGTTGTAGCCCCGATGCTGCGCGACCCGGGTAGTAATATGTTGTTCTACGGATTCGATAACCTCTCGTCCGGCACCAAAGATACCAACGCGATATGGGACAACACACACCATATTCGTGTCTACGACGACTTGTTGCGCCTCAGTGAGGCCGTCGGCGTACAGCGACTGGAATATCCCGAAGGGCCTGAAACACAGCCCGCGCCCGATCCCGAAGTTATCCTTCGTGACCTTGATAGCGCATTCGGCTTCGCCATCCATTTCCCAAATCCATACCCTGACGAGGTCGGTCTTAAAACCTCGCGTGGCGTCGCGAGTTATCGCGCCGTGCAGGGGCTCTATCAGGCATATCGCGTCGCCGAACTGGTCCGCGATCGTCCCGCCGCCCGGGTGGTCGAGATTGGCGGAGGGCTGGGCCGCACCGCGTTCTACGCCCAGCAATTTGGGCTTCGCGACTACACGCTCATCGATCTGCCTATGACGAACGTTGCGCAGGCCTATTTTCTTGGGCGTGCCCTTGGCCCCGACGCGATCAGCCTTTTCGGGGAGGATCGCCCCGGCATACGTATCGCGCCGCCGGCAGCGTTCCTCGACGCAGCAGATCGCTACGACCTGGTGGTAAATGTGGACGCGCTGCCCGAAATGGCGGCCGAGACCGCGACGGCCTATTGCCAGGCGATCAAGGCGCGGGCTGATATATTCCTTTCGATCAATCACGAATACAACGCCCTGACGGTGCGAGAAATCTGTGCCGGACTGAGCATGCACGCCGAGTCTCGGATGCCCTACTGGCTGCGTCGTGGATATGTCGACGAGGTGTTCAGGCTTTGAGGCAGGAATTTGACGTGCGTGCTACTCGCTTCCCCCGCTGCGGATTGTGTGGCCGACGCGTGCCTGGGCCACCCCGGATCACAGGTATTGCGGAAGCCGGGATTGCGAAGCATTTAACGTCACGGCTATTTTCCGCTGTTCGGCCAGCCCTGTGGGGTCGACGCCAATTTCGAGCATGCCCCGATCATGACGCGCGCCTTGTTTTCCATCCTGCTTCCCAGTCGCAACCGGCTTCAATTGCTGCGCCACGCAGTCGAGAGCTGGGCCAAGACGCCGATCTGGAATTGTCATCGCCGACAATGCGTCACGTGGGGACGCCTTGACGCCGGTCACGCAGCGTAATGAGGAACTGGACAGCGAGCAGCAAGAGGCGGTCGCGTTGCATGATGAAAAGCTCGACAGCGGGAAGCAAGAGGCAGTCATAAGCCTTCCACTTCCAATTCTTGATCCGCTCATGACTACGACAGACGGTAAAGCGATCGCCGTTGTTTATCTGGCGCGATCAGCGGACGGGTCTGTGAGCGATTTCGAGCCCTTCGTTGAGTCATACCGGCAGCATGATGCGGGGATGCCTCACGACCTGATCATCGTCCGAAAGGGTCTCCATCAGCTGTCTGGCTCACAGGCTGCGCTGACCGAAATGCTGAACGGCATTCCGCATCGAGCGGTGGATGTTTTGGATGACGGCTTCGACATCCAGGCGTATCTCAAGGTGACGCCCTATCTGCGGCACGACCGCGTCTGCTTTCTGAACACTTTCTCGCAAATCGCAGCCGGCAACTGGCTCAGCAGCCTCAACGCCCCGCTTGACCGCGGCGATGTCGGCATGTCTGGAGCGACCGGGTCCTACGAGAGCCTTTTCACGACGCTATTCTTCCTCTACAAGGTAGTTTGGCTGACTTCCGTCCAAAGCATTCAGTACTCTCCGAAGATTGCAGAGCAGTTCCGTGAAATACTGAGCGGACACGCGCAGAATTGGCTCGGCAAGCGCGGCAGCATCTGGATGCAGATCAAGCGTGAACTAGCGCGTCCAATATTCGGGCGTCCCTTCAATACCGATGAGATAGAAGCAGGATTTGGTGTGCAGTGGGAAACGCTTACGCGACCCGGAGCGCCGCTGTTTCCATTTCGGGACTTCAAGCCGTTCCCGAACCCGCATCTTCGCAGCAACGCTTTCATGATATCGCGTCAACTGTTGATCGATCTCGACTTCAAGCTGGACAATACAAAGGTCGCCGCCAATCGGTTCGAGAGTGGTCCGGACGGATTGCCGGCAGGTCTGGCGCAGCGAGGCCTGTCCTCCGTTCTCGTCGGTGCCAACGGCGTCGGCTATGAAGTCGCAGACTGGCCGGGAAGCGTTACCTTCCGCCTGGGCGACCAGGCCAATGTGCTGGTGACCGACAACCAGACGCGTGGCTTCGCGGCGATGTCGAAATGGCAGAGGGCATTGCATGAGCGCATGACCTGGGGTGACTTTTTGCCAGAAGAAGAGCCTAAAATTATCGATTTTGGCGTGAAATTTCCCCGCGGCAGCCTCGATCTCACACCGTCTTTCGCGGAACCTCGGCCCGTTGCATCAAGCCGGACTGACTTGTTCTTCTCTGTCGTCATTCCCACCCACAACCGGCTTGAGCTGCTCCGCGATGCACTCAGCTCAATCTCAGGGCAGTCCGGAGAGAATTGGGAATGCGTGATATTTGACAACGCGTCTGAAGCACCTGTCGCGGAATATGTTTCGTCGCTCAGCGACTGTCGGATCCGCTACGAGCGGTCAGACGAATTTCTTCCCAAGACCTCGAGCTGGAACCGCGCTATCGATCTGGCCAGGGGCGATTATATTACGCTTATCGGCGACGATGACGGCCTCGTGCCAAACTACTTCGAGAAGCTCGGTGACCTCGTCGCAAGGTTCGACCATCCAAACGTGGTCTACTCCTCGGTCTACCAGTTTCTTCGTCCGGCCGTGGCACCCCGGGAGCGTGCAGGCTACGTCGTTGAGTTGAGGAACGCCTTCTTCTTCCAGAATTGCTCGGAACCTTTCCTCTTGAACCCAGAGGCGGCCCAAAGGGCGGTCGCGGGTTCGCTAACCCTGCGGCGAAATTTCGGGTTTAACATGTCAGCCTTCGCCTTCAGCCGCCCATTCCTAAGTCAGGGACGGACTGAGGGCGTCGTCTTCCATTCGCCGTTCCCCAACTACTATCTGGCGAACATCGCAATGGGCATGGGTAGCACAATTACAATATCACCGGAACCGCTCGCCATCGCCGGTGTGTCGCGGCCCTCCGTCGGCGGCACCTCTTTCAACCTTGAGGAAATGGGCACGGCACTGCTGAACGCAAACCTGCGCGAGGATAG